>NZ_JBVIZY010000006.1:0-632899 GCF_055591085.1 Streptomyces sp. NPDC041713 | reverse complement strand
CAACGGCTCGATCACCGCCCACGCTTGATCAGTCAGCTCATGACGACGCACCACGAACAGACCAACGACGCCACCACATTGCGGACACGACCTAGGGGGTGGGAGTTGGTAGGGGTGGGAGTTGGTAGGGGTGGGAGTTGGTAGCGGGGCCCGTGGAGGTCACCGCCGGGTGGGAGGAGGAGTGCCGGGGCGTTGGTCGAGGATGTTCAGTACGCCGGCTGCGTGGCCGTAGCTCCCGGACGAGGCGGGGCTCTCGGGCCGTGCGGCGGTCTGAGGCGGGGTGGTGGGCGGTCTGTAGAGGTAGCCCACACCGCGGGCCGAGACGATCGAGGCGCTCCCCAGCGCCGTGGCGTGGAGCTTGAGGCGGATCCTGGACATCGCGAGCGTCACCATCGTTCTGTCATGGCGGGCGTCGCCGCTTCCGACTGCTGCGAGCAGCGTGTCCATGGGCTGGACGGTTCCTCCGTTACGCACCAAACACATGCAGCAGCCGGCATTTCCTGGCGGTCAGGTGCAACGGCGTGCCCGCGACCAGGACTTCGTACTTGAGGGGGTCGAGGTAGAGCAGTCCGTCGTCGTACACCTGATCCGCGAGCCCTTTGGCCGAGCGATGGCGGTGCAGGACGCGGTCCATGCGCGCCAGCAGTTCCGGGGTGGCGCAGGGCTTGGCCAAGTAGTCGTCGGCTCCTGTGGTCAGGCCGATCACGCGCGTGTTGATGTCCGCACGCGCCGTCAGGATGATCACAGGGATGTCGCTGACCACCCGCAGCCGGCGTAGGACCTCGATGCCGTTGATGTCAGGCAGGCCGAGGTCGAGCAGTACCAGATCCGGTCGTTCGTCGAAGATCTCGCGCAGGCCGAGAAGCCCGCTCTCCTGGCCGCTCGTCCGGTAGCCCGACCTCTGGAGCACCACGGTTCACGGGGTGCCCGCTGCCGCTGACGTCGCGCGGCGGGACGACATGTGGATGAGCAGTAGTTTCAAACTACTCGACCCGCAGTAAGCGGAGCGGGCAACCGCATTGACGCCAAGCGGGCAGTACCAGTACCTTCACCGCCACCAAGGCACCCCGCGCGCTCTCCCACCACGACGTCCACCGCGAGGGATGAGCACCGTGGGCCTCTGCCGCAGGCCTCGCATATCTCAACTCGCGTCTCTCGCACCCCTCTTCGAGCCCTTCCGCGCCACGCATCCGGCTCTCCCTTCCACGGCAACGCGATCCGCGCGCTGCGCCACGAGCGATGCGTCCACGATCTGCGCCCCGGCTGCCGGGCTCAACGAAATGCAAGGAAGATAGCCGGACGGACCGGTGGCCCGGTTACGGATCAACGTCGCAGAGACCCCACCGCCAGTACGAGACCGGAAGGGCGCCGGCTAGTACCTCTCCTCGGCCTCTTGGTCGGCCGTTTCGTTGGCGCGGTCGATCTCGGGCATGTGCTCCTCCGCCCACGTCCGCAGGCCCGCGAGCGCGACTTCCAGGGACGAGCCGAGTCCGGTGAGTCGGTAGAAGACCCGTGGCGGTACGGCGGGTTCGACCCGGCGCGACACCAGTCCGTCGCGGGTCAGGCTGCGCAGCGTCACGGACAGCATCTTCTGCGAGACGCCCGGCATCCGGCGTCTCAGCTCGGCGAAGCGCACCTCGTCCGGTGCGGCGTAGGCGAGCGTCTTGACGGCCATGGACGTCCATTTCGTTCCGATGCGGTCCAGCAACTGGCGTGTCGGACACAGGGGATCGAAGAGATCGCCGCGTCTTCCGCGAGCGGCGGCCCCCGCCCTGGCTGTGGCTCCGGCCTCGGACCCTCGGGTGGTCACCTGGAGCTCACCTCCTTCCCTGAAAGTGCCGTCTAGGAAGCGGTATGACAGTTACCTATCGCCAAGTGGTCACCAATGGTAACCACTTGGAGGAGCTGCCGTGAGAGCTACCGTGCCCGCCACCACCGCACACCACCTGCGTCGCATCACGACGAACGGCGTCCAGCTCAATGTCGCCATCGCCGGGGACGGACCCACGGTCCTCCTGCTGCACGGCTTCCCGCACACCTGGCGGCTCTGGAGCCACATCATGGGCCCGCTGTCCGGGCGGTACCGGGTGATCGCCCCGGACCTGCGCGGCCTCGGCGCCAGTACACGTGCCGTCGAGGGTTACGACGCCGGAACCCTCGCCGCCGACGCCGAAGGGCTGCTCGACGCCCTCGACGAACCGTCGGCGGCGGTGGTCGGCATCGATGCGGGCACCGCCCCCGCCGTCCTGCTCGCGCTGCGCCGGCCCGCCCGCGTCCGGCGCCTCGTCGTGATGGAGGCGCTGCTCGGCCGGCTGCCCGGAGCGGAGCAGGCCCTCGCGGGCGGCGCCCCGTGGTGGTTCGGCTTTCATGCCGTGCCCGGTCTCGCCGAGAGCGTCCTGGCCGGCAACGAGGCCGCGTACATCGAGTGGTTCCTGGATTCGGGGACCCTCGGGCGCGGCATGCCCGACGACATTCGTGCGGCCTTCGTCCACGCGTACACCGGAACCGAGGCGCTGCGCTGCGCGTTCTCCTACTACCGGGCCCTGCCCACCAGCGCGCGGCAGATCCAGGAGGCCGTCGCAACTGCTCGGCTGACCATGCCCACCATGGCCGTCGGCTCCCATCCCGTCGGCACCGGGCTGGAGCGCCAACTCTGCCCCATCACCGATGACTTGGTCGCTCACCGCCTTGAGGACTGCGGCCACATCATCCCCCTCGACCGCCCCGACGCGTTGCTCGCGCTCCTGGCTCCCTTCCTCGCCGCCGATCTCCCGGCCCGTTGATCTTCCGGTCCGTTGATCTCCCGGCCCGCTGAAGTGACGGGGAGAGGGACGGGACAGGGACAAGGACTGGGACGGGGGCGAAGAAGCAACGTCGGCGGGGAGGGTGGGGGAGTTGGGCAGGTCGGTTACGCGTACGGGTCAGCTCGCGCCGCCTTGGCCCGCGCTGCCGATCGGGCCGACCTCGACCGAGGAGCCGCCGCCCTCCGTGACGGGCAGCGTGGCGGCGCCCGGCCACTCCAGGGAGAACGACTTCGTCTCGTTGGGCGGGGTCACCACAAGGCCGGTGATCTTGACGCCGGAACCGCCCGACTCGTTCATCGGGTAACTGATGTTGAACGACACCGACTTGCCGTTCTTGAGGGTCATCGGCTGGGCCTGCTGGCCCGAGCGCTTGGCGGACAGGTTCCCCTCGCTGGTCTTCAGGTCGATGCCCGCGTACGCGGCCAGCGTGCAGTCCGCCCCGCCGTTCTCGAACGTCACCGCGACCGAGCCCTTGTCGTCACCATCGATGGTCGTGTCTGACGCGGTGATGTTCAGGTCGTCGGTGTGGCAAGCACCGGACTTGGCGTTCGAACCGGAGCCGCTGCCCGCGCCCGCCGAGGCCTGGCCACCGGAGTCCTTCCCGGTGGAGTCCTGCCCGCCCGAACCCTTGCCGGCCGAGTCCTGGCCGCCGCCCTGGTCCGAACCGCCGCCCGACGAGGATCCGGCGCTCGCGGACGAGGCGTCGCCGTCCGCCGTCACGTCATCGCCGTTGCAGGCCGTGAGCGACAGGCTCGCGGCGACGGCCAGGGCGGCGAAGGTGGTGAGCTTACGAACACGCATCGGATTTCCTCAGTCTCAGTCTTGGTCGTCTTGGGGGTTGGGGGGTCTTGCCGTGGTCTGTGGGGTCTTGCCGTGGTCTTGCGTGGTTACTACTGGTCTTACGTGGTTGTTGCTGGTCTTACGTGGTCTCGGCGGGGCGCCGCCGCTCGGTCGGGCCGGTGCGAGTCGGTACGAGCGAGCGTTGCTGACCTGCAGGAGCGGTCCGGCCGGGAGGGCCGTTCCGCCCAACTCCCCACCAAGACATTCCTGTTACACGCACGGCCAGGCACGCCGAGCACCACCGTCGGCCCGCCACCAGCACCCCGCCCCTGCGCCCCGCCTCCGTCACACCTTCGCCGCACGCCCGCTCGGCCCCCGCCCGGCCTTGGAACACAGGGCTCGAACGCGGGTGCGACCCACCGTGCCTAGCGCACACCGCAAGCCCGCCCGGGACGACGGTTCCCGTGATGCGCGAGCCAGTTCCACACTCGTACGCGCTCGTCGCCCGCTGGGACAGACCCGTGACCCGGCGGATCTTGACCGTGACCGGCGGGGCGCTCTCCCCGTACCCCCATACCCCCGTGAGCGGTGATGGGTGAGCGATGAGTTCCGGCGCCGACTCGGGTCTGTCCTGGTATGACGCGCATCATCAAAGCCAATGACATCGCCCTGGGCACCGAGTCCTTCGGTGCCGAGGACGCGCCGCTCGTCCTGCTCGTGGGCGGGACCACGATGCTTTCGTGGCCCGACGCGCTCTGCGCGCGCCTCGCCGCCGGCGGGCGCCATGTGGTCCGCTACGACCTGCGCGACAGCGGGGAGTCGACGACCACGGGTCCGGAGGCGCCCGCCTACACGCTGCGGGACCTCGCAGCCGACGCGGCGGCCCTCGCGGACGCGCTCGGTGGGGCGCCCGCGCACCTCGCGGGGATCGGCGTCGGCGGGATGGTCGCCCAGGTGGCCGCGCTCGACCACCCGGACGCGTTCTCGGCGCTCACCCTGGTCGGTACCCGCGCGGTGGCCCCCGGCCCGCCCGACGACGACCTCCCCGACCATGACCAGGCGACGATGAGCAAGCTCTTCGCGCAGCCGATGCCCGACTGGGCCGACCGCGCGGCGGTCGCGGAGTTCACCGCCGCCGGGGCGGAACTCCTCGGCGACGACCCCGTCGACGCGCGCGCCACCGCCGCGCGCGTCTGGGACCGTACGCCCGGCACCGAACCCGCCGTACAGATGGCCAACCAGATGGGCATGGTGTTCTCCCGACTCGACTGCACGCCCCGATGGCGCGAGCGCCTGCCGGAGACCGACGTCCCCACACTCGTGGTGCACGGCCGCCGCAACCGATTCTTCCCCGTCGGCAACGGCGAGGCGATCGCGCGCGAGATCCCCGGCGCCCGGCTGCTCGTCCTCGAAGAGGCCGCCACGACGATCCCCGACGGGGCGATCGGCGAGGTCACCGAGGCGATGCTCGCGCTGGGTTAGCCCGTACGTTTCCCGTACGTAGGAGGCGCCCCTAGCTACCCGACCTCAGCACCGCCTGTCCTGTGCCATCGAAGGGGCCCTTACGGAACTCTGGCCCGCCTGGAGGAGGTGGATGTCACCGAGTCGGCTGAGGAAGAGATTGCCGCAGCCCAGGACGGGGTGGCCAAGAACATGAGCTGATAGGTGAGCAGAGGAGATACGGGCAAAACCGCCGCTTCTTCTCCCCCGAGCCTCCTACAGTGGTCTCATGAACATTCGCTGGGGTGGCTCGGTCTGGGAACTGATGCTGGTGAAGCGCGCGGTCGGGACAGCCCTGTCGAACTCGGTGAGCGGCGGGTACAGCACGCTCCTGCGCGACGGCGCCCGGAACTTGGTCGGCCACGCGGACCTGCTCGACGGGAGACGAGCCGTCGCCGGGCTTGCCGCGGTCTCCGCAGTAGCGGGCAGTGCGCTCACCGTCGCCACCATGAAGGTGACGCCGCACCTCAAGACGAAGTTCCGCTCCGCGGCCGAGGACACGGCAGAGCAGGCGGCAGAAGCCACCTCCGACACCCCTGTTGAGGAGCCGGAAGCTCTCCAGAGGCCGCGGCTGCGCGCTGTCTGACCATCGGGCGTATCTCCTCCAACGCCCTGATAGGGATGCCGGTAGCGATCAACCTTCGGTGACACACGCTCAAGGTTCGGTGACATGGGACACCGCCCCCCCCCAGCGAGGCCCCCCGTGACGCCGCGTCAGCCGGGCTGGAAGAACGCGAGCATCTTTCGCGCCGCGTCCGGCGCCATCAGCAATTCCTGTAGGGCCGCGGAGGTCCGGGCGGCGGCGCTGGTGCGGGCGAACATCTCGGCCTCGTACACCTTGACGGCGGCGGCGACGTCCCGGTGTGCGACCAGCGCGAGAGCGAGCTCGGCGCCGTCGAGCAGGGCCATGTTCGCGCCCTCCCCCACCGGCGGCATCAGGTGTGCGGCGTCGCCGAGCAGGGTGACGTCCAGCCTCGACGGCCAGGTCAGGCCGGCCGGAAGCGTGGTGATCGGCCGCGGTACGACCGTGTCGTCGCAGGCCGCGATGAGCGCGGTGAACCGCGGGTGCCAGCCGGGGAGCAGCTCGATCAGCCGCGCCCGCGCGGCGGCCGGGTCGTCGAACGGGATCGCGCTGGTGGCGAACCAGTCCTCGGCGGTCCCGTAGAAGCTGAGGCCGATCCGCACGCGGCCGTCACCGTTGCGCTGCGCCGCCAGGGACCGGCCGTCGCCGAGCACCCAGTAGTTGCCGCGCCCCACCATCGCCGCGAGGTCGGGGTGCGTGCGGTCGACGTCGGGGATGCCGATCTCGACCACGTTCTGGCCGATGTGGGCCGGGCGTGCGTCGGTAAGCAGCGTACGGACCCGGGACTGCGCGCCGTCCGCGCCGACCAGCAGGCCGTACGTCGCGCTGCTGCCGTCGGCGAAGTGCAGCACGCCGTTGTCGACGTCGGCGGAGGCGAACGCGTGCCCCCAGCGCACGGTGCCATCGGGAAGGGAGTCCAGGAGCAGGTCGCGCAGATCGGCGCGGTCGACTTCGGGGCGGTCGAGCGGGGCGTCGTCAGGTGTGTCCTCCTGGAGCAACAGCGTGCCGTCCGGCTCGAGGAGCCGCATGTCCTGGCCCTCGCCACGGGCGATCGCGTGGAACCGGTCGAGCAAACCGGCCTCGCGCAGGGCGCGTTGACCGGAGTGGATGTCGAGCATGCCGCCCTGGCCGCGCGCGTGACGCGACGTCTCGCGTTCGTACACGACGGCGTCGATGCCGTGTACGTGCAGCACACGGGCCAGGGCCAAGCCGCCGAGCCCGGCGCCGACGATGGCGATGGGGGTGGGGTTGCGGTTGGTCAGGGCTCGGGCGTTGGGGTTGGGGTCGGGATTCGGGGCAGGGCTGGACTCGCGCATGGTGTTCCCCCTCCTTGGCGCTGCGCTGCCGTACCGCCTCGATACGGCGTACAGCTCAATACACTGTATCGCTCGATGCTCTGTATGGTGGGCGCCATGTTGGTGTGGGAGAGGCCGGAACCGCCGTATCGACCCGCTCCGGCCCCGTTGGACCGCGAGCGCATCGTGCGGGCGGCGATCCGGTTGGCCGACGCGGACGGGCTCGACGCGGTGTCGGTGCGCAAGGTCGCGGCCGCGTTGGGTGTCGGGCCGATGCGGCTGTACGGGTACATCGACAGCAAGGAGGAGTTGCTCGACCTGATGGTCGACGCCATCCATGCGGAGATCCGGCCGGCCGGGAAGGGCAGGCGCGAGGTGCTCCGGTCCCTCGCGGAATCCACCCGGCAGGCCGTTCACGAGCACGAATGGCTCGCCGACCTGCTCGGCGGGCGACCGCAGCTAGGCCCGCACGCGCTGGCCAGGGGCGAGGCCGTGATGGCAGCGCTGGACGGCGTGGCGGTGGACGACGTCATGCCGGTGGTCACCGCTGTCGACGCGTACGTTATCGGCGCGGTGCGCCGCGAGATCGCCGAGCGTCGCGCCGAACGGGCGACCGGGATGGACGAGCGGCACTGGCAGTCCTCACTCGGGCCCTACCTGGAACGAACCTTCGCCACCGGCCGTTTCCCCGCCCTGTCCACGGTGGTCCGCGACGCCGCACACCTGGACGCCGACCACACCTTCCGCATGGGCCTCGACTTCCTGCTCGACGGCATCGAGGCCCGCGTCACGCGGTGACGTACGACGGCTGGCCCGGCAGCCGACCGGTCCTGGCCGACGCGGCTACGTGCCGCGTAGGCCCATTTCGGGGATCGTGGACGTCGACGTGGCGGAACGTAGGCGTGCGGTGGGCAGCGGGAGGAGTTGCGGATGGGGTCGGTTCGGGAACGAGGGGGCGCCGACGGGATGCGGGACGCCGTTCGTGCGCTGGTGGCCGTGCTCGATCCGGAGCAGGTGCGTGAGCTGTGCGCGGGGCCCGCTCGGCTCGACGCGCCCGAGCTGCGGGAGTGGACGTACCTGCCGGGGTCGCGGCCTGGTCTCTCGACCGAGGGGTTCACCGGGCCGCAGCGCGAGGCCGTCGACGCACTGCTGGTCGCGGCACAGGGCGCCGCCGGGGCCGAACTGGCCCGTGGGGCCATCGAAGTGGAACGCCACCGTCGCGCGTTGGCGGGCGGCACGGGCGGCGACCGCTACTGGCTGCGCCTGCTGGGCGACCCGGACGGCGACGCCCCCTGGAGCTGGCGGATGAACGGCCACCACCTCGCCGTACACGTACTCGTCACGCCCGCAGGCATCCGCGTGACCCCGCACTTCATCGGTGCGGAACCGGCCCGCATCGAGCAGGGCCCGCAGACCGGCCGCCGACTCCTCGGCCTGGAGGAGGACTTGGCCCGGGAACTGGTCACGGACCTGAGCGTCGGACGAGAGCGCGAAGCCGTCTTCGCCGCCGCACCTCCGGACGACATCCTGACCCGCGACGACCCGTTCGCCGACCCGGACCTGCTGCCGGCCGGCCTGTCCCACGGTGACATGACGCCCCATCAACAGTGGCTGCTCGAACGCCTGGTGCGGCGTTACCTCGACCGCGCGCCCGCCGCGTACGCCGAGGAGTGCTGGTCCGACACCCTCGCGCACGGGCTCGACGCCCTCTCCTTCGCCTGGGCCGGTGGCCGCGCACCCGGCGACCGTCACTATTACTGCGTCCGGGCCCCGGACTACCTCATCGAGTACGACAACACCCAGGACGGCGGCAACCACGCCCACTCGGTGTGGCGGCACATCCGCCACGACTGGGGCGCCGATCTGCTGCGCGCGCATTACGCCGAGCTGCACGGGTGACGCCGGCCGCGAACGCCGTGGGTGGGGGCGCCTTCTCGTCCAGGGAGGGCGCCCCCAGCGGCCCGCGTCACCACGCCACCACGCCACCGCGTCACCGCGTCACCGCGAGCTTCAGCCGGTCATCCATATCAGCGCTGCGCGCCCTGCCCCGCCGTCGGCAGATAGCGCGGTGCGCGCCAGGCCTTCAGGCGGTGTTCCACCACCGCCCCCAGGGACAGCAGATCGGCGTCTTGGCGGTTGCCCGCCATCATGAGCAGGCCGACCGGCAGTTCGTCCACGGTTCCCGCCGGGACCGAGAGGGACGGGTATCCGGCGACCGCCGCCGGGGTCGAGGACGGGATGACGTCGTTGTCGCCGCGCGCGCAATCGGTCGTCCACGCGGGCGGATTCGTGGGCGCGGCGATGGCGTCCAGGCGGTGAGCCGTCATGGTCTCGTCGATCGAACGGCGCGACAGGTCCTTCAACTCGGCGCGCATCGCACGGTACTTGGGGTCGGTGGTCGGCGGCGCGGCGAGGGCCTGCTCGAAGAGCTCCTGGCCCGCGAAGCAGGTCCGCTCCTCCGCGTGGGTGCGGTTGAACTCGATCAGCCCGGCGAGATCCTTGGGCCCCTTGCGCGATCCGAGGTAGGCGTCGATGTCCCGGTGGAACTCGCTGAGCAGCGCGGGGAATTCGAGTTCGGCGAGCCGCGCCTGGTACGGGGGCGTCACCTCGACGACCGTCGCCCCGGCCATGCGCAGCTTCTTCGCCGTACGGGTCATCACCGCGTCGACCTCGGGGCCGAGGGACGGCAGCCGCCACAGGCCGATGCGCTTGCCCCGCAGATCACCACCGAAGCCCGCCCCCATAGACGCCCCCGGACCGGCAACTCCGGTCACGCCAGCCCCGTCGGCTCGCGCGCTCTTGTCGCCGCTCAGCACCGCGAGCGTGAGCGCCGTGTCGATGACGTTGCGCGCCATGGGCCCGGCCGTGTCCTGTTCGGCGGAGATCGGCACCACGCCCGACTGGCTGACCAGGCCGAGGCTGGGCTTGTGGCCGACGACGCCGTTCATCCCGGCCGGGCACACGATGGAGCCGTCCGTCTCGGTGCCGATCGCCACCTGCGACAGCGACGCGGCGAGCGCGGCGGCGGAGCCGGCGGACGAACCGCACGGGTTGCGGTCCAGGACGTACGGATTGTTGGTCTGCCCGCCCACCGCCGACCAGCCCGAAGTCGGCTTCACGGCGCGGAAGTTGGCCCACTCGGACAGGTTGGTCTTGCCGAGGATCACCGCACCGGCCTCGCGCAGCCGGGTCACCAGCGGGGCGTCGCTGCGGGGCGGGCTCCCCGCGAGGGCGAGCGACCCGGCCGTCGTCGGCATGTCACGGGTGTCCACGTTGTCCTTGAGCAGGACGGGAATGCCGTCCAGCGGCCCGAGGGACTTGCCGCGCCGGTGCCGGACGTCGCTGGCGGCCGCCTCACGCAGGGCCGTCGGGCTCGTCCGCAGCACCGCGTGGATCTTGGGATCGATCTCCTTGATCCGTCGCAGATACGCCCGGGTCAGCGCCGCCGAGGTCAGCGAACCCTTTCCCATCCGCGCCTGCAGTTCCGGGATCGTCACGGTGTCGAGGTCGACGCCCGCCACCCGAGGTAAGCCGGTCGGCGGCGACGCGTCGTCGCCACCGTGCCCGGCGGCCCGCGCACCCGCGTTCGGTACGCCCGTCAGAAGGGACCCCGCGACGAGGGCGGCGGTCATCACAGCCATGCTCTTCTTGCCCATGCGTGTCAGCCGACTACACCGACCGCGTCCGGAGCAAGGGCGGCACGGGCACACTTGGGGGTCGCTCCGCGCGGGCGTGACGCGTGAGTGACATCGCCATGCCGTTAGGGTGATCGCTCGATGGCATCCACCAGACCCGGGCCGGACTCGGGAACCCAGGCCAGACTCGGAAGGGACAGCAGTGCGGGCTGAACCTCTGCCGATACGTGTCCCCGTCGGGGCCGGGTCCGCACGGTGGACCAGCCGCACGGCGCAGCGGCGGGTCCTGCTGGTGGTCCACAACGTCACCGCCGCGGGCCGCCTGCTGGACGTGCTGCCGCTGTTCCACGACGACTTCCGGGTGCAGCTCCTGGTCACCTCGACGGGGTCCTCCGCCTTTCAGGGCGGAATCGACGAGCTCTTCGCCGAGTTGGGGCTGCCCGTGCTGCCGTGGGAGCAGGCGCTCGCGACGCCGGTGGATCTCGCGGTCTCCGCCAGCTTCGGCGGCCAAATCGCTTCTCTCCAGGGCAAGTTGACGATTATCTCACATGGGGTGGGGTATACTAAGAAACTGCCCCAGCCGGGAGCCGGGAGCCGGGAGCCGGGAGCCGGGAGCCGGGAGCCGGGAGCCGGGAGCCGGGAGCCGGGAGCCGGGAGCCGGGAGCCGGGAGCCTACGTTCGGTCTCTCGGCGGAGTGGCTCCTCGCGGACGGCAAACCGTTCATGGACGGGCTCGTCCTGTCGCACCCGGAACAGCTGGAACGGCTGTGGCGCGTGTGCCCCGAGGCGGTCGACGTCTCCGTACTGGCCGGCGACCCCTGCTTCGACCGCATGCTCGCCGCGCGCCCCTACCGCGACCGCTTCCGGCGCGCCCTGGGCGTACGGCGAGGCCAGCGACTCATCGTCCTGAACTCCACCTGGAACCCCGAGGGATTCTTCGGCAGCGGCAGCGGCGACGGCGGCCGTAACGACAACAGCGGTGACCGTGACGACCTCTTCCCCGGCCTCCTCCCTCGCCTCACCGCCGAGTTGCCGGCCGACGACTACCGGTTCGCCGCCGTCCTGCACCCGAACATCTGGTACGGACACGGCCCCGGCCAGGTCCGCGCCTGGCTGGACCGGGCCCGCCGCGCCGGGCTGACCCTGATCGACCCGGCCCACGCGTGGCGGCAGGCCCTGCTGGCGGCCGACGCGGTGATCGGCGACTTCGGTGCCGTCTCCTACTACGCGGCCGCCCTGGGCCTCCCCGTATCACTGGCCGCCACCGGCGAGCAGCGCCTTGACCCCGAGACGCCGCTCGCCGCGTTCGTCCGGGACGCACCGCGGATCGATCCGCACGGCCCGTTGCGCGCACAGGTGGAACAGCTCTTCGCCGGACACCGTCGACTCGCCGCACCCACCAGCTCTGCCATGAACCCCACCACGTCCCCCGCCGCCCCGGCCGAGTTCGTCACCTCGTCCCCCGGCTCCTCGGCAGCGCTCCTGCGCCGTCACTTCTACGCGCTGATGGACCTCCCCGAGCCGGCCTCCCCCGCCCTGCTGGAACCGCTGCCCCTCCCCCCGTACGACCCGCCGCGCCGCACCGCTCCCCTCCGCGTGCTCACGCGGGTCGACGGCGCGGACGTCGTGATCGAGCGGTCCACCGAACTCGCCTACGACGCGGACGGCGACGTACACCTCGCCGTGCACGAGCAGACCCGGGACCCGGGCACCCTGGAGTCGGCCGACGTGATCGTGGGCGACGGTGCCCCGGACGACCCGCGTCTCGGCGGGCCGGAGGTGTGGGCGGCCGAGGTGCTGCAGCGGCACGCGCACTGCTCGGTAGCCGCGTACGTCGGCGGCCCGGACGTCTGCACCGTGCGCAGCCGGGAGCACGGCCTGTTCCAGCTGTCCGCGGGGCCGGGTGCGGACGCCGATCCGGCGGCGTACGCCTCGTCGCTGTACGCATGGCTGACGGCGGGCGGCAGCGTGCCACCGGGCGGCGTCACGCTCCGCGTGCGCGTGGCGGGCGGCATCCACCCGGTGACCGTGGACCCCTTCCCGGCCCCGTCCGACGGAGGGACAGGGCCTCTCCGACGGGGGCCTCTCCGACGGGACGTCTAGGAACTGTCCGGCCGATGCGGCCGTAGCCGTTCCCACTCGGCATCCGTGAGACCGTCGCGTTCCCCTCGCCGCCCAGGGGTCGCTCTCCCTACCGGCGCGCCAGCCAGGTCGCGATCTCCTCCACCACCGCGGGGTCCACGTGTCCTGGCCGCGCGTACTCGGCCGGGGTGGATCGGCCGCTGCCGGCAAAGAAGAGGTGGTTGGCGTCCTCGTGGATCCGGATCGTCACCTCGGGCCGGCCCGCCAAGGCGCGCTGCCAACCCGTCAGATCGTCGGCGACAGTCACCTGGTAGTCCCTGCCGCCCTGAAGGATCAGCATCGGACAGGCCAGTTGAGCGGCCGTGGTCACCGGGTCGTAGGCACGCAGATCGAGCCAGTATGCGGCGGAGAAGCCCAACGGGAGCAGCCTCGACGGAGTGTCAGGCGTGAGAGCGGGGTCCGCCACCGAGGCGGCCTGCCGGACCAGCGTCGACACCATCTCGTCCGCGCTCGGCCCCGGGGCGAGCTCCGCGAGGTGGCGGGCCACCCGGACGGCCGCCTCGTGCATCGGCTGGGTGTCCGCGGCCAGCATCACCAGTCCCGCGATCGACGGTTCGGCGGCGGCGATGCGGGGCGCCACCTTGCCGCCCATGCTGTGGCCGAGGAGGTGGATCCGGTCCGGCGCCACCTCGGGCTGCTGGCGGAGCAGTCGGACGGCGGCGAGCGCGTGGGGCAGGTACTCATCGGCCATCGTGAAGTCCGACGGCAGCCGATCCGGGTGCGCGAAGGTCACCTTGTCGAAGCGCAGCACGGCCACCTGCCGGGAGGCGAGTCCCCAGGCGAGGTCCTTCAGGGGCTTGTTCGGGCCGCTGCTCCCGTCCCGGTCGAATGCGCCGCCGCCGCCGAGCAGCACCACAGCGGGCCACGGTCCGCGGCCGGCGGGCAGGGTGAGCGTGCCGGGGACTGCGAGCGGCCCGTCACCGAGCAGAACGTCCCGCTCGGTGAAACGGTCCCCATCCGCGTAGTGCGGCGGCCGCCACTCGGCACCGCCGTGCGCATCGAGTCGCAATCCCTGCAGCAGACCGTCGTCGCCGACCGACGTGACCACGACGAATCTGCCGTCGATACAGGTCACTGGTATGCGCACGCGCACCGGGTCGGCCTCCCCGGCCTCGGTCACCGGCTCCCCGATCGCCGTGACGCCACCTTGTCCGGCAGCCTCGGCCGTCCAGGCGAGCCGTAGTGCCTCGGCGGAGACCGCGGCCCGCAGCGGGGGCGCGAACAGCCCCACCGATTCACTGAACCGCTCCGCCCGCAGCAGCGCGGCGAAGCGTCGTGCCACCTCCAGGGCCCCACCCTCATCTATTCTCATACTTGAGAAAGGTAGCAGCTATGAGAAGGTTGGGCATGGACTCCCTGGACCTGCTCGCCCACCCCATCCGGCTGCGGATCGTGCACGCGATGGGCGGTGGAAGGCTGCTGACGACCACTCAGCTCTGCGCGCGCATCCCGGAAGCCTCCAAAGCCACCGTCTACCGGCACATCGATCTCCTGGTGGGCGGCGGGCTCCTGGAGGTGGCCGACGAGCACAGGGTGCGCGGCGCGGTGCAACGGCGCTACCGGCTGCGGCAGGACCGGGCCGTGATCGGCCCCGACGTGGTCCGCACGCTCACCCCGGAGGACCACCGGCGGGCCTTCGCCACCGCGATGACCGCCCTGCTGGCCGAGTTCACCGCCTATATCGACCGTGACACGGCTGACCCCGTGGCCGACCAAGTGGGGTACCGCCAGCATGCACTCTGGCTCAGCCCGGGTGAACTGGAGGAACTGATCGGTGAGTTGCGCGCGGCCATCGCGCCGAAACTTGCCAACCGGCCGAGTCCCGAGCGCACGCAATACCTGCTCAGCCCGGTCCACTTCCCGATGGAAGCCCCTCAGTCGGGGCCTGAACGGCCGGCGGCAGACGCCGAGCACGGGACCGACACATGATCGGCCGGACAGCTCCTAGCCCGCACCCTCACAGCGCTGCCGCACCCCCGCGAGATACCGCAGGTGCGGAGTGGCTGCCGGGGTGAGCAGGGACTCCGCCTCGGTGATCTTCGTCAGCGCCTCGGTCCGCTCGCCCGACTCGACGAGCGTCTCGGCCAGATCCGTGAGCGCGCGGGCCTGGTTGTAAGCCTCACCCCGCTCCTTGAAGAACTCCGCCGCGGACTCCAGAAGGCGTCGCGCCTCCGCCGTCCGCCCCATGCCCCGCAGCGCACGCCCTTGATGGCGTTCGGCCAGCGCCAGGGCGCGCGGCACGTCTGCCGCGCCCTCCTGGCCGGCGTCGATCCGCCGGTAGATGCGTTCGGCCGCGACGAACCTCTCGTACGCGGGCTCGAACCGCCACGCGTAGAGGTTCAGCAGGCCCTGCAGTTCGACGGAGGACGCCTCGCCGCGCAGGTGGCCCGCCGCGCGCTCGCTCTCCACGGCGGCCTGCGCCGCGCGTCCTGCCTCCTCCCACCGCTTGAGCTCGCCCAGGCAGTGGCCGAGCTGGAAGTGGAGGCCCGCCGCCGTGCGGGAGCGCGGCTCGTGCTCGTCGGCGCACCGTGCCGCCGTGCGCAGCGCGGGCAGCACCTCGTCCCAGTGGCCCACCTTCAGCTGCAGCGGCCACAGGGCGCGGGCCAGCCGCAGCGCGGTCGTGACGTGCTGGTACTCCTCCGCCAGGGACACCGCGCGGACCAGGTTGCCCACCTCGGCCGCCAGCGCCGCGACGCCCTCGGCCTCGTCCCGGTACGGGGTTCCGGCCGGCGGTGCGGGCTCGGTGCGCCAGCTCTGGGGCAGCGCCGCGTGGGCCGCGTGCAGGGCACGGTTCAGGAGTGCGTCCAGTACGCGTGCCACGGCGGCGGAGCACTCGGGAACGCCGTGCTCCGGGGCCGCGGTGTCGGCCAAGTACCGCCCCACCTCCGGGCGGAAGCGGTAGCGGCCGTCGGACAGGGGCTCGACGAGCTGGAGGTCGGCGGCCGCCTGGAGCATGCGGTCCGCTTCCTCGGGCGGTACGTCGGCGGCCGCGGCCGCGAGGTGAGCGTCGACGGAGGTCCAGCCACCCAGTGCCGTCAGCCGGACGAGCCGAGCAGCCGTCGGGCCGAGCCGGTCGCAGGCCTGCCGGGCCGCGTGACGCACCGGGTCCGCTCCCGGACCCCCGCCCCGCAGCGCCGCCTCGGCCTCTTCCGCCTCCCGCGCCTCTTGCGCCTCCCGCGCTTCCTCGGCCAGCAGGCCCAGCGCCTCGGTCTTGAGCGCGAAGGCGTTGCCCGCGCAGTGCTCTAACAGCCGGGGCATGCGCGTCTTGGCGCGCTCGACGCCGTCCCGTCCGGCCACCTTCCGCAGCATCTGCACGGCGTAGCGGTCGGTCAGGGCGGGGACGGGTACGCGTTCGGCCTCCAGGGCGAAGGGCCGGCCGGACACGACCACCAACAGGAAGACGTCGGGCGTGGCCGGGACGAGGTGGCGGACCTGGGCCACGGACGAGGCGTGGTCGACGACGACCAGGGCCCGGCGGCCCGCGGTGAGCCGCCGGTAGAGCTCCTCGCGGCCCGAGGCGGTGGGCGGCGTCTGCTCGGAGGTGACGCCCATCTGCCTCAGCAGGAGCAGCAGTACGGTGGCGGGTTCCGGGCCGTGTCCGCCCGGCGCGTCCCGCAGGTCGACGTAGAACTGGCCGTCGGGGAAGTGGGCGTGGAGCTCGGCGCCCAGGCGCAGGGCCACCGCGGTGGTGCCGATGCCCGGCGCCCCGTGGAGCAGGGCGACGCGCGGCCGGCCGGCGGAGGGGCGGGTGGCCTCCCGTTTCAGCTGCCGCAGGACCTGCTGACGGTTGGTGAAGTTCCGTGTGGCGGGCGGCAGTCCGCGGGCCGGGGCCAGGGTCGGGCTCTGCTCCGGGGCGCTGCGGACGAGCAGGGCCCACTCCTCCGCCCGCCGGGGGTCGTCGCCCAACCGCGCGTGCACCTGGCCGGCCAACTCCTGCCATCCTTCGGGCCCCGTCGGCTGCGGCGCTTCCCGCCCCATGGTCCTGCGCGCCAACGCTCCGGTGGAGAGCAGCAGTTGTTTGCCCATCTCGCCCGCGGCGCCGTTCCCCGCGGCGGTGAGAAACGCGGTCAGCGCACTCAGCGCCACCACTTCCAGCACGTCGGCCCCTCCCCTGGTCACCGTTCCGACTTCGCCGGACTGTACCGCCGCGAACGAGGACCACGGAAACATTTGAGTCGGCGTCACATCGGGTGGGGGCGGGAGGGGGGAGCGGGTGCGTGCGTGCGTGCGGGGATTCGTTGGTGGGCGGACGGTCGCCGTTGGCCTCGATGGCGACGAGCGGCGTCACCGACGCGCCCCCATCCGTGGGCGACGCACCCTCACCCCCGTGGGCGACGCACCCCTCACCCGTGGATCAGCGGGCGGAATCCTCCCGCCGCCGACCTCACGCCGCTTCGTCGCGGCGGGTCTCCGTCGCCGGTCCCCGGCGGCCCAAACGTTCCTGCGAGGAGACGAGGCGCAGGTGGCGTCGATGGCGGCCGGAAGGTGGTGATCCATCTCCGTTCAACCGGTCCTCGACCCGGTCCATCCCGATCAGCAGCAGTCCCATGACCGGCAACAACAACAGCGCGACAACTAACATCTGCGGCAACCTCCCCGCGGCGTCCCTCTTCGGCTGCCCCGCTCGCCCGCCTTCACGGGTCCCGACATGTGAAGGTCCCGCAACGTCTCGACCCCCGCTGGACCCCGCCCGGCCGCACCGCACCCGTCCCCCTGAACGTCAACTCCGCGTCAACAGCG
Organism: Streptomyces sp. NPDC041713; assembly: GCF_055591085.1. Lineage (NCBI taxonomy): Bacteria > Bacillati > Actinomycetota > Actinomycetes > Kitasatosporales > Streptomycetaceae > Streptomyces > Streptomyces sp. NPDC041713. Next base: position 615,421 of record NZ_JBVIZY010000006.1, on the reverse strand, counting down.
CCCCCTTGACATGACCCCGGGTCAAGGTTTCATCGCGGCCCGCGCGGACATGTGGTCCTCACCGCTGGCCGGCGCGGCACACCCACCGCCGACAAGCGACACGCACGACACAAACAACACACGCACCACACGCACCACACGAGACACGCGACGCACACACCGCACGAGACACGGATGCCGCTCGCGACGGAGAGGATCAGAGCGATGACCGACAGCCTCCAGGACGCCGGAACCCCGAACCGGGGCGTCTCCCCCGCCGACCTCGTCGGGTACGAGGTGGAAGCGAGCGACGGCTCGATCGGAGAAGTCGACCCCACCGCCGAGGAAGTGGCGCCCGACCACCTCGTCGTCGACACGGGCGGCGCGTTGCTGAGCAAAAAGGTCCTGCTCCCCCTCTGGGTCGTCGCGCAGGTCGACCACGGCAACCGGACCCTGCACGTGCCCCGTACGAAGGAGCACATCAAGGCCGCGCCACGCTTCGACAGGGACCTGCGCGTCACCGACCCCAGCTACCGGGCAGAGATCGACCGGCATTACCTCGACGAGCCCGGCGACCATCTCGACGAGCCCGGGGACTGACGCACCGGGTTCGGGGCGGGGTCGAGGCCGACACCTCCGATCATCCAAACCCCGGGCGGCGGATGCCTCCCTTTTTGGCCGATCACCCAAGCATCAGCAAGGCACCTATGCGTTCCGGCGCCGCAGATGCAAGATGGATGTCGTCGTTCGGGGTGCGGATGCCGTCGCCCCGGCCAGGCCCGGAAGGCGAGGTCCCCCATGGTCATGCGCACCCACGACGGCACCGTCGCAGCCGCCGGCACCGCAGGTGCCGGTATCGGGCCGGCCGCACCGGGTTCCGGTGCCCGGCGCCGCCCCGACGAGCGCATCGCGCACGTCATCGCGCAGGCCCTCGGTGACGCCCGCAGCGTCCTCAACGTCGGCGCGGGCACGGGCTCGTACGAGAACGCGGCGCACACGATCACCGCGGTCGAGCCCTCTCCGGCCATGCGCGCCCGCCGCCCCGCACGACTCGCCACCGCCGTCGACGCCGTGGCCGAGGACCTCCCCTTCGCCGACGGGCAGTTCGACGCGGCGATGACCCTCTTCAGCGTCCACCAGTGGGCCGACGTCGAGGCCGGGCTGCGCGAGATGCGCCGTGTGACGCGCGGCCCCGTCGCCGTACTGACCTGTGACCCCGCACGCGTGTGCGACTTCTGGCTCTACGAGTACGCACCGGACGTCCTGGAGACCGAGGCCCGCCACCACCCGCCCCTGGACCGGCTCGCGGCCGCACTCGGCGGCGACGTCACCGTGCAGCCGGTCCCGATCCCCCTGGACTGCACGGACGACTTCAACGAGGCGTACTACGGACGCCCCGAACTCCTCCTCGACCCCGCGGCCCGCCAGGCCTGCTCCGCCTGGAGCTTCATCGACGACCGGGCCCGCCAGGACTTCGACACCTCCTTGCGCCGGGCCCTCGGCTCGGGCGCGTGGGACGAGGCCTTCGGCCACCTCCGCGGCCGCGCGGCCTACGAGGGTTCACTGGTCCTGCTGTGCGCCACTCCATGAGCACCCGCCTCATGAGGTGGACGCTCATGAGGCGGGCGCAGGGCGGGACTTGACCCGTCAGCGCTCGTCGTGGCCGGCGTCGGACACGGTCGAGTGGACCGGTCTCGGGCGTTCGGGAGGATGCGCGGCGGTGCTGTCGTGGCCGTCCACGAGCCACGCGCCGACCAGCAGGCCCACGACGAGCAGGACCAGGTGCCGGTTCCTCTTCCACCACGAGGGCGTATTGGGCTTGGAAAGAACGTATTCAACACGCACGGGCTTCGACACAGTGTTCCTCCTTCACTTGTCGACGGGGCAGGGGTGGCAGGCCAATAGGGCTCTGTTAGAGGGGAGTTGGCGGGTGTGAACTCACGCCCCGGAGCGCGAATCCCCCGTAACCGCCTGCACTCAAGTGTGGAATACGAGCGGCGCCGGATTCCACCGGATTACCCGCCCGGGGCCGCCTTCCCTGCCTACGCTCCCCTCCATGGAGTCCACGGAGCACTCGCCGCACCACCCCGACCCCGCCGCGTCCCGCGACCGAACCGTCCCCGGCAATCCACTGCGACAACTCTCCCTGGAGCAGTTGCGGGAGCGTACGAGCATGAAGTGGCGGGCCTATCCGGCCGACGTCCTGCCGCTGTGGGTGGCGGAGATGGACGTGCCGCTCGCCGAGCCCGTGGCGCGGGCGATCCGGGAGGCGGTGGAGCGCGGGGACACGGGGTATCCGGCGGGGACCGGCTACGCCGAGGCCTTCGCGGAGTTCGCCGCGCGGCGCTGGGACTGGGACGGTCTGGACGTCGCCCGCACGGCGATCGTCCCCGATGTGATGCTCGGCGTCATGGAGATGCTGAAGCTGGTCTCCGGACCCGGTGACCCCGTCGTGGTCAACTGCCCTGTGTATCAGCCGTTCTACCTGTTCGTACGCAGCGACAACCGGCCGGTCGTCGAGGCACCCCTCAACGCGGAGGGCCGGATCGACTTCGCCGGCCTGAAGGATGCCTTCGGTGCGGCCGTCGCCCGTGGCGGACGCCCGGTGTATCTGCTCTGCAGCCCGCACAACCCCACCGGCACCGTGCACACCGCCGCCGAGCTCGCCGAAGTCGCCCGGTTGGCGCGGCAGTACGGCGTCCGCGTCGTGGTCGACGAGATCCACGCCCCGATCGTGGCCGAGGGCACCCGGTTCACCCCGTATCTGAGCATGCCGGGCGCCGAGGACGGCCTGGCGCTCCTGTCCGCGTCCAAGGCCTGGAATCTGGCCGGCCTCAAGGCGGCCATCGCCGTCGCGGGACCGGCGTCCGCGGACGACTTGGCCCGCCTCCCCGAGGAGGTCAGCCACGGCCCCAGCCACCTCGGCATCATCGCCCACACCGCGGCCCTGCGGGAGGGCGGCGCCTGGCTCGACGCGCTCCTGGCCGGAGTGGACGAGAACCGCCGCCTCCTGGGCGAACTGCTGCGTGAACACCTGCCCGCCGTACGACACCGCCCCGGCCAGGGCACCTATCTCGCCTGGCTGGACTGCCGCGGACTCGGCCTCGGCGACGATCCCACGGCCATCTTCCTGGAGCGGGGCCGCGTGGCCCTGAGCCCCGGCCCCGACTTCGGCACCGGCGGCGCCGGTTTTGCCCGCCTGAACCTGGCCACCTCCCCGGAACTCCTCACGGAGGCCGTCCAGCGCATGGCATCGGCCGCCCGGACGCAGCGCCCCTGAACCGTGGGACCCACTGCGGCCACGCGCGCGGGACGCGGGGCAAACCGGCTCACTCACCCCAAACGCGCCCCGCGGCCACCACCGTGCGCACCTTCCTCAACGCCTCCAGGTCCGCCAGCGGGTCGCCGTCGACGAGGAGCAGGTCGGCGCTGAGGCCGGGGGCGATGCGGCCGGTGACGTCGGCCAGGCCGAGGGTGCGGGCGGCGCGGTGGGTGGCCATGGCGAGGATGCGGGCGTTCGGGATGCCGATGTGGGCGTAGAAGGAGAGCGCGCCGGGCAAGCCGTCGAAGCCGGTGCGCTGGACGCCCGCGTCCGTGCCGAGGAGGAGGTTCGCCCCGGCGTCGGCCATCTGCCGGATCTGGTCGAACATGGTGGCCGCGCGTTCCTCGCCGAACACCTGCGGCAGCATCCGCCAGTGCGGCGAGACGGTGAGGCCGACCGCGATGTCCTCGTCGACGATGCGTCGCAGGACGTCGGCGCGGAGGTCGAAGCCGCTCTCCGTCATCCACGTGCAGTGCTCCAGGGTCTGCACCCCCGCCCGGACCGCCTCGGCGATGGCGTCCGCGCCGTGCGCGTGCGCGGCGACCGGGAGTCCGGCGGCGTGCGCCTCGTCGACCAGGGCGTGCAGCTCCTCGCGGGAGAACTGGCTCTGCCAACTGCGCGGGCCGTCCTTGGTCAGCCCTCCCCCGCTGGTCATGACCTTGATGACGGCGGCGCCCGCGTCGGCGTTGCGCCGCACCAGGTCGCGCACCTGCTGCTCACCGGCGACCTCGCCGCCGAGGAAGTGGCAGTGGCCGCCGGGCGGTGTCGCCGGGGTGCCGGCCGCGAGGATGCGCGGTCCTGCCCGTCGTCCGTCCGCGGTCTCGGCGGCGACGCGGAAGGCGAGGCCGTTTCGGTCGCCGAGATCACGGGCCGTCGTCACCCCGGCACGCAGCAACTCCTCGGCGCGGCCGCGCATCTGGTCGAGCAGGACCTCGTCGGTGTCGCGCAGGCCGGCCACCGGGTCGGTGGAGCCGTCGAAGATCAGGTGGACGTGCGAGTCGATGAGGCCCGGCATGAGCGTGCCGGTGTGGGCGATGTGCCTGACGCCCGGCTCCGCCACGCGACGGATCTCGTCGTGCGTGCCGACGGCCGCGATCTTCCCGCCGTCGATGAGCACGGCCCCGTTCTCCACGCACGCACCCATGTCCCAGCCGGAGCCGGTGTCCGTGCGCGCGCTTGTGCCCGCGCCTTCGCCCGTGCCCGTGTTCGTACCCGTACCTGTCAGGACTCGGTCCGCGGTGATCAGCATCCACTCATTCTCCCCGCCGGGGCAGGGAGGCAACCGGCAACCTCGGTCCGGGCCGTCGGCGTTATGGAGCACCGGCCTCGATGGTCTAAGATCAATCTTGCCTCCTCGCGCCGGGCTTCCGGCCAGGGGACCGGCGTTGGTCGTCCAAGGAAAGACGCCCCGCTTCCTGCGGGGAAATGCAGGTGCAAGGCCTGCCCAGCGCTCCACACGAGCCCTGGACTCCGTACGCGGAGTCCGGGGCTTCTTGTCTTCCCGCGCCGTCTTCCCGCGCACCTCCGGGTTCACGTCGCGGCGAGCGCGTCACGCCACCCCGTGCCGCGGGTCAAACAGGGGAACACGGACAAGAGAACCCGGGAACAAGGGAACAAGAGGTGGCAGCCCCGCCGCCGACCTGCACGAAGGAGCAGCCCCCATGGACAGTCCCACGCCCCCCGTGCACGGCGTCCCCCTCCAACTCCCGCACGGCCGCGGGCCGGGCTCCTCCCCCGCGGACGAGACCGAGGCCACCTCCGACTCCCCGTCGACCTGGGCCCTGCGGCGTACCGCGCTGCGCCGCACCCCCGTCGCGATGTGGGACGACGACGTGTCGGACTGGGCGGCGGCCCTGACGTACTACGCGATACTCGCCCTCCTCCCGGCCATGCTCGTCAGCGTCAGCCTCATCAGCCTGGTCAGCCCCGCCACCACTCAGGCGCTCATCGCCGAGGTCACCGACTGGGCGCCCGCGGAGTCGGGACGTTCCCTGCACTCGGCACTCAGCGAGATGGCCGACGCGCGCTCCGCGGCCCTCACCGTGGTGATCGCCGGAGGGGTCAGCGCGCTGTGGTCCGCCTCCAGTTACGCGGCCGTGTTCCGGCGCGCGCTGCACGCCATGCACGACGTCGAGGACACCCGGCCCGTCTGGCGCAAGGGCCACCGCGTACTGATGACCGCGGTGTCGCTGCTCGCGTTGCTGCTCGCCAGCGCGCTGCTGCTCGTCGTCAGCGGGCCCTTCGCCGAGAGCGTGGGGCAGCGCATCGGGCTCGGTGACGCGGGGCAGACCGCCTGGGCCGTCCTGAAATGGCCGGCCCTGGTCTGCCTCGTGCTGCTGCTCGTCCTCGTCCTGTTCCGGAACGCACCGCCCGAGGCCCGCGACTGGCACCACATCCTGCCCGGCGGGCTCCTCGCCGCAGTGCTCTGGCTGCTCTCCTCGGGTCTGTTCACGCTGTACGCCTCCTGGTTCGGCACCTACGGCAAGCTGTACGGCTCCCTCGCCGGCGTCGTCGTCTTCCTCGTCTGGTTGTGGGTGTCCAATCTGGCGCTGCTCGCCGGGGCGCAGTTCACGGTGGAGATGGACCGCGCGCGAGCCGCCGTGCGGTGAGCCTCGCCGCGCATGGGGCGTACCGCAGGCATCAGGTCGGCCCGCTCGGGTAACCGGAGCAAGAACCGGACCCTAGAGGCACGGAGTACGGAGTCGGCATGGGCACATCCCTGGAAGCACTGCTCGATCAGGTGCAGGAGCGCGGAGACTTCACCAGTCGTCAGGAGGCGGCGGGCGCCGTCGAGAACGTCCTGGCCATACTGGGCGCCCATCTGGTGGGCGACGACCGCACCGACCTCGCCCGTCTGCTCCCCGAACAGTGCGGTCCTGTGCTGGCCGAGGCCGAGCCCGCCAGCGAGCCGCTCACCCCCTTGGAGTTCGTCGACGCCGTGGCCGCGCGGACCGGCGACGACCCGGCCGAAGCACGCCGCGCCGTCACCGCCGTACTCGGCACGCTCGCCGGGACCGCGGACGACGCACTGCTGCGCCGCATCCTCACCCAGCTCCCGCCCGGGCACGCGGGCCTGTTCGGCCGCACCGAACCGACGTGACCCGGCCCGGCGGCCCTCCGGCGGTCATCGGACGACGCCGCCATCAACCGGCCGATGGGCATGGCCCTTCCTGGAGGCACTGATGGCACGAATACGTCGCTCCAAGTCAGCGCGTCCCACGACGGCGCGTCCCTATGGCTATGGCAGGCGTTCCGCGACGGGGCGTTCCAAGACCGCCGACGAGCGGCTCGACCGGACCCCACCTCCCCGGACGACGCCCTCGCGGGCCGCGCCCCTGTCGCCGCTGGCCCGGGTGGCGACCATGCTGGTGGCGTTCGCCGGCATGGTCGCGTTCGGCGTGGTGCTCGCCCGGCTGACGCTGGAGCCGTCGGCGGCCTCCGAGGCGCTGACCCACAGCAACTTCACCCCCGGTGACTCCATCGGCGACTATCTCTCGGAGCCCGCGTTCCGTGACACGGTCAAGCAGCTCGGCGGGAACATCCTGTTGGGCGTGCCCTTCGGGCTTCTGCTGCCCGTGGTGCTGCCGCGCACCCGTGGCCTCATCCGGGTGGGTCTGGCCACCGCGGTGACCATGGTGCTCGTCGAGCTGGCCCAAGGCGCGTTCGTGACCGGGCGCACCTTCGACATCGACGACGTCATCCTCAACACGGCGGGGGCCCTGCTCGGCTATCTGTTCCTGGGCCGGCGCCTCGGCCGTGCCGTCCACCCCCGCCGGCACCACTGGTGGCACCGCTTCACCCGGCGCGACACCGCGGGCGTCTGACCCCTCATCCGGTGTTCTCCTCATCCGGTCGGCTCCACGGCCGGGCAGGTCGCCCCGCGGGCCGGGACCTTCGACTCGATGAGGTAGTCGTCGACCGTCCGCTGGGCGCAGGGGCTGCTGCTGTAGGTGCCGTGGCCCCAGCCCTCGTAGGTGTGCAGGACGGCGTGGCGACCCAGTTGGCGGGCGACGGAGGTGGCCCAGCTGTAACCGGTCGCCGGATCGTGGATCGAGTTGGTCAGGAGTATGGGGCGGGTGTTCCGCACCTTCAGTCGGTGTTGCGGGTTGTCGGGCCGCGGTGCGCCGAGGCAGGCCGAGACGGACATCAGGGCCCGGGGGTATCGCATGTCCGGCGCCGTCCTGGCGACGCGGCGCAACCCCCGTGCGTACTCCTGGTAGTCGCGCACCGGGAGCCGCCAGTCCTGGCAGAAGATCTCGAACGGGTTGCTCCCCAGGCTGGGTTCGGCTCCCCTGCTCGCGGGCTTGTTCGGTCCCGTGCTCGCCGCCGCGCTCCGTTTCGGTCCCGCGCTCGCCGCCGCGCTCTGTCCCGTGCCCCCGGCCGTCCTCGTACCCTTGTTGCCGTTTCCGTCCTCGCTCAGGCCGTGCAGGAACTCCGCGAGCTTCCGCCACTCGGGGTCGTACAGCCGCTTCATCACCAGGACGTTGAGATCAAATGGCGCCAGCGCCGTGCCGTCCTCCGACAGGTCTCCGCGCTCGGCTCCGGCCAGAAGGTCGGTCCAGAGTGCCCGTACGTCCGAGCCGTGCAGTGCGCAGTCCTCGGACCGGTCGCACCACGCCACGAACTCGTCGAAGGAGTCCTGCAGCGTTGCCGCCTGGGTGGTGAGGAACTCGCGCGTGCCCAGGCTGTGGTCGACCACCGACTCCAGGACCAGGGCGCGGACCCGCTTCGGGTGCTGCTCCGCGTACTGCTCGCCGAGCAGCGTGCCGTACGAACTGCCGTGGAAGGTCAGGGTCCGCTCGCCCAGCGCCGCTCTGATCGCGTCGAGGTCCTTGACCATGCTGAGGGTGTCCACGTGGTCGAAGAGGCCGTGCTCGGTGTTCTTCCGGCAGTCCGCGCGCAGCTCGCGGTTGTACTTCACCGTGGCGTCGAAGGCGGCCTGGTCCTTGATGACCGTCGGCGGGCGGCGGTCGAGGAGCTGCTGCGAGCAGCGCACCGGGTTGCTCAGGCCCACCCCGCGCGGGTCGAAGCTGACGATGTCGAAGCGGCTGCGGAGTCTGTCGCTGAACCGGGTCATGTTGCCCTTGCCCACAATCCGCTCCACGCCCGAGTCCCCGGGTCCGCCGGGGCCGAACACCATGGAGCCGACCCGCGCACCGGGATCGGTGGCCGTGCGCCGGGCCAGCCGGAGATCGAACCGCTCCCCGTCCGGCTTCGCCCAGTTCACCGGCACCGACAGCGCGCCGCACTCCGCCGACGCGTCCTGCTCGCACGGCTGCCACGCGATGCGTGAGCCCGCACCCGCCGGCGGCCCCGGCACCGGCCCCACACCCGCTGCCCCGGCTGCCCCCGCTGCTGCCCCCGCACCCCCGATGCCGACCGCACCGACCATCACCGCGAGCGCCGCGCCCCAGACCAAAGACGGCCGTCCGCCACGTAACAGCGACCGCCGTCGTCGTCGCCGGCCGCGCCGCCACCCGTGACCGTGCCCCTCACTCGCCGCGTGACTCTCCACCACGGTGACCGCCCCCTCGCCTCGTCCGGTCTCGATCTTCGCCCGCCGCGGACGCCGACCGGTATCCGGCAAGACCCTGGAATGCCCCGTAGGGGTCTGGCCCCAACCCCCCGTACGGGCCCACCAGTTGTGCCGTACCGAGAGACGGCCGTCAGACCTTCAGCTCCCCGCTCAGCGCCCCGTGCATCTTGGCGCTGTGTTCGTTCAGGCCGATGATCTCGACGTTCTTCCCGCGCTGTGCGTACTTGCCGGTGATCGCGTCGAGTGCCGCGACCGAGGACGCGTCCCAGATGTGCGCCGAGGTCAGGTCGATGACGACCTTGTCGGGGTCGCCGGCGTAGTCGAAGCGGTGGACGAGGTCGTTGGAGGAGGCGAAGAAGAGCGCGCCGGTGACCGCGTACACGACCTGCGTGCCGTCGGGATCGACGACCGCCGTGACGTCGGCGAGGTGGGCGACGCGGCGGGCGAAGACGACCATCGCGGTGACCGTGCCGACGACGACGCCGATCGCGAGGTTGTGCGTGGCGACCACGACCGCGACGGTGATCACCATGACGGCGATCTCCCCGGCGGGCAGCCGCTTCAGGGTCTTCGGGGCGATGGAGTGCCAGTCGAAGGTCGCGAAGGACACCATCACCATCACGGCGACCAGGGCGGCCATCGGGATGTCCGAGACCACCGGGCCGAAGACGATGCAGAGCACCATCAGGAAGGAGCCCGCCAGGAACGTCGAGAGGCGGGTGCGGGCGCCGGACACCCGTACGTTGATCATCGTCTGGCCGATCATGGCGCAGCCGCCCATGCCGCCGAAGAAGCCGGTGACGATGTTGGCGATGCCCTGCCCGATGGACTCGCGGGTCTTGGAGGAGCGGGTGTCGGTGATGTCGTCGACGAGCTTCGCCGTCATCAGCGACTCCATCAGGCCGACCAGCGCCATCGCGAGGGCGTAGGGGGCGATGGTGGTGAGGGTGTCGAGCGTGAACGGCACGTCGGGCAGGCCCGGCACCGGCAGCGAGGACGGCAGGTCGCCCTTGTCGCCGACGGTCGGCACCGCGATCCCGGCGGCGAGCGTGATGGCGGTCAGGACGACGATGGAGACGAGCGGCGCCGGGACCACCTTCGTGACCTTCGGGAAGAAGACCATGAGCGCGAGCCCGCCGATGATCAGCGGATAGACGGGCCAGGGCACGTCGTGCGTCTCGGGGACCTGCGCCATGAAGATCAGGATCGCCAGGGCGTTGACGAAACCGACCATCACGCTGCGCGGGACGAACCGCATCAGCTTCGCGACGCCGAGCGCGCCGAGGACGATCTGGAAGACACCGGCCAGGATCACCGCGGCCACCAGGTAGCCCAGGCCATGCTCGCGGTTGAGCGGGGCGATGACCAGGGCGACGGCGCCGGTCGCGGCGGAGATCATGGCGCGGCGGCCGCCGACGATCGAGATCGTCACGGCCATCGTGAACGACGCGAAGAGGCCGATCGCGGGATCGACGTCGGCGATGATCGAGAACGAGATCGCCTCGGGGATCAGCGCGAGCGCGACCACCAGGCCGCCGAGGATCTCGGTGCGCCAGACCCTCGGGTCGTTCAGCCAGTCGGGGCGCAGCGCGCGCAGCCGCGCGGCCGGGGACAGTACGGAGGAGGACAAGAGAAGCGGAACCTGTCGTGCTCGGGCACGGCACCGGCGGTGGCGCCTGGACTCGGGGTCACCGGGGGGACGTGCGGAACAGTGCGGAAGACCGGGCGGCGATCCGCGGAGCCCGCTGCGGCGGGCGGAAGATCAGCGGCGGCGCGGTCCGCGGACGGGCGGGCGCACCGCTCACGAACAACAGATCTCGAAGCGGAGGGTCACGGCGGGCAGGCGGCGGCGCTCGGCGTCGGGGGCATGCGCACGCTCACTCCTGCAGGCGTCGGTCCTCGCCGGACACGGCCGGGAAGAGTACGGGGGCGGGGGCGGCGGCGACCCCGACACGACCGTCGGGCGCGGCATCGGGAAACGGAGTAACCGTCCCGATCATGGGCGCGGCATCACGCGATCCACCCCGACGATCACTTAGTCTACCTAACGTTACGGGAGGGATCATCGTCGGCCGGCCTCGGCCCCAGCGGGAGACGAGGCCGTTCGTGGCTTCGGCAACGGATACGGAAGGGCGTCCGCGTGAGCAGTGAGCACATGCAGATCGGCGAGGTCGCCGCACGGACCGAGCTGTCGTTGCGCACCATCCGGTACTACGAGGACACCGGTCTGGTCACCCCCTCCGCCTGTTCCCAGGGCGGTTTCCGGCTCTACACCGAGAGGGATGTCGCACGGCTGATGGTGGTCCGGCGCATGAAGCCGCTCGGTTTCACCCTCGACCAGATGCGGGACCTGCTGCACGCCGCCGACCGGCTCGACGCGCCCGAACCGCCGGAAGGCGCCGAGCTCGAGGCGCTCCTGGTACGCGTACGCCACTTCGAACAGCTCACCGCCGAGTGCGTCGCCGACCTGCGCAAACAGCTGGGCCGGGCCGAGGAGTTCGCCGGCACGCTGCGCGAGCGCCTCGAACGGGTGCCCTGCCCGACGCCCGCCTGACGTACCAGCCCGTAAAGGGCCACCTCACCATCGACCGCGTACGCCGCAGGGTCACGGCCGACCTCGTACGCCCAGGCTCACCGTCGACCGCGTACCAGCAGATAGAGGAAGTACGGCGTTCCGATCACCGCCGTCATCAGCCCGGCGCCGAGCTGTGCCGGTGCGATCACCGTCCGGCCCACCAGATCCGCCGCGCACACGAGGATCGCCCCGAGGAGCACCGCGACCGGCACCACCCGGACGTGACGGCGGCCCACCAGGGCCCTCGCCGCGTGCGGTGCGACGAGCCCGACGAAGCCGATCGTGCCGGCCGCGGCCACCGCCGTGGCGCTGAGCAGCACGCTGAGGACGAGGAAGCCGAGGCGGCCGCGGCTGAGCCGCAGGCCGAGCAGTTTCGGGGTGTCCTCGTCGAGCGACACGATGTCGAGTTCGGTGCGCCGCGCCACCGCGACGGCGAGGCCCGCGGCGAGGACGACGGCGAGGGGTGTCACGTCGGGCAGGGTCCGGCCGTAGGTGGAACCGGTGAGCCAGGTGAGCGCCTTCGTCGCGTTGAACGGGTCGGTGAGGATGATCAGCAGGCTGACGACGGCCGCCGACCCGGTGGCGACGCCGAAGCCGACGAGGACGAGCCGGTTCTGCCGGAACCCGCCACGGGCCGCGAGGCCGAAGACGATGAGCGCGGCAGCGGCGGCGCCCGCGAAGGCGCCGGCGGCGACGCTCCAGGAGCCGGCCAGGGGCACCGTCGTCACGAGCAGCACCGCGCCCACCGCGGCGCCGTTCGTCACGCCGAGGATCCCCGGGTCGGCGAGCGGATTGCGGGTCACCGCCTGGATGAGGGTGCCCGCGAGGGCGAGGGCGGCGCCCGCGAGCAGGGCGGCGAGGACGCGCGGGACGCGGGTGTCGAGGACGAACGAGACGGTTCGGCCGGCCCTTCCCTGCGCCCAGTTGACCACGTCGCCGAGGAGCAGCTTGCTGTCGCCGGTCAGCACGGCGGCGATCGTCAGGCCCACCAGTACCGTCACCAGGACGGCGGCCGTGACGACGAAGACCGTCCTGCTGCGGAGGCGCAGCCGCTCGGCCGGGGCGGCTCCTCCCGTGTCCCGCGCCCGCGCGGCCATGACGACGAGGAAGACGGCGCCGACCAGGCTGGTGACGACGCCGGTCGGTACGGCGACCGCGGTGTCCGAGGGCACGACGGCGCGCAGCAGCACGTCGGAGCCGAGCACCAGGGCCGCGCCGGTGAGGCCCGCGAACGGCAACCGCGCGCGGGACCGCGTGAACGCGCGGAACCTGCGGGCGAGCGGGCGTACGAGGGCGGGCGCGCACAGGCCCACGAAGCCGATGGGTCCGGCGAGGGTGACGGCGGCCGTCGAGAGCAGGGCGGCGAGGACGACAGCGAGGACGCGGGTGGCGCGGACCGGGACCCCGACACCGCGCGCGGCGTCGTCGCCGAGAGCGAGGGCGTCGACGCGGCGGGCCAGGACGATCAGCCCGGCCAGGCCCAGCAGGGCGACCGGCGCCATCTGCAGGACGCCGTCGAAGCCGTTCTGCGCGATGCCGCCCTGGTTCCACTTGTAGAGGCCCTCGGTCTGCTGCGGGAAGAGCAGCAGCAGGCCCTCGGTGACGGCGGTGAGCCCGAAGGTGAGGGCGCTGCCGGCGAGGACGAGGCGGACGGCGCCCGCGCCGGGACCGGAGAGCCCGAGGACGACGGCCGCCGCCCCGAGGCCGCCGGCGAACGCCACGCCCGATGAGGCGAGCACGGGCAGCGAGAGGCCGGTGGTGGCGGCCAGGCCGAGGGCGAGGTAGGAGCCCGCGTTGACGGCGAGGGTGTCGGGCGAGGCGAGGACGTTGCGGCTGACGGCCTGCAGCGCGGCGCCCGCCGTGCCGAGTACGGCGCCGACGAGCAGCCCCGCCGTCATGCGCGGCAGCCGGGAGGCGACGACGACGGACGCGTCGGCGGTGTCGGCCCGTCCGGTGAGCGCCTTCCACACCTGGGAGGGGCCGACGGCGGAGGCGGTGCCCTGGGTGATGTCGACTACGGCGAGGGCGGCGACGAGGAGGACGAGGGCGGCCGTCACCGCGGTCGCCCCCGTGCGGGACGCGGTGGCCGGCGGGCGGGCGGCGGTGGGGGTCGCGGTGACGGCCATGGGGTTACTTCTTCAGCGCCGCGACGACGGAGTCGACATACTGCTTCATCGACTCGGTGCCGCCGAACATCCAGATGCCGTCCGGCAGCCGGTGCACGTTGCCCTGCTTCACGAACGGCAGCGACGTCCACACCTTGTCCTTCTTCAGGACGCCGGAGAACGGGTTGCTGCCCTTGTCGCCGTCGTTGCCGATGTACGCGAACCGCACGTCGTCGTCGAGCTTGGTGAGGCCCTCGACGTCGGTGGCGCCGAGGCCGTACGCCTTGTCGCCCTTGACCTTCCAGTCGTTCTCGAGGCCGAGCTTCTCGTTGACGGCGCCGAGGAGCGAGCCGCTGGTGTACGGGCGGATCGAGGTCTGGTTGCCGGTCACGTACCCGTCGGCGAAGGCGAACTTCGTGCCGTCGTGTCCGGCGGCGGCGAGCTTCTTCCTGCCGTCGGCGAGCTTCGCCTCGAAGTCCTTCTTCAGCTGGCCGGCCCGCTCGGTGGTGCCGGTGGCCTTGGCGAGGAGGTCGAGGTTCTCGGTCATCTGGCCGATCGGGTCCTCGGCGTCGGCGGGACGCAGGTTGAGGACCGGGGCGATCCTGCGCATCTGCTTCACGGCCGCGGCGGGCAGGTCGGTGGTGGCGACGATGAGGTCGGGCTTGAGGGACGCGAGGGTGTCCATGCTCGGCTCGCCGCGGGTGCCGACGTCGGTGGGGTCGTTCGTCAACGGGGCCGCGGTGTCCCACGTCTTGTAGCCCTTGACGTCGGCGACGCCGGTCGGCTGGACGCCCAGGGATATCAGGCTCTCGACGGCGTTCCACTCGGTGCCGACGACCTTCTGGGCGGGCCCGTCGAGGTGCACCTTGGTGCCGGTGCCGTCGGTGAGGGTGAGGGAACCGGCGCTCTTCTTGGCGTCGTCGGCGGCGGGCTCGGTGGTTCCGCAGGCGGACAGGGCGAGGGCCGCGGCGGTGGTGGCCGCCGCGGTGAACAGGAGGCGTCTCATGAGGTGGCGCTGAGCCTTTCGCTTCGCGAGTGGTGGCGGCCGACGGCGCGGGTGCGCAGGCGGCCGGTGAGGGGGTCGGTGTCGACGTCGACGCGGATGCCGTACGTGTCGGTGAGCAGCTCCGGGGTCAGGACGTCCTCTGGTGTGCCGTGCGCGACGATCCGTCCCGCGCGGAGCAGGAGGATCCGGTCGGCGACGGCCGCGGCCTGGTCGAGGTCGTGCAGGACGGCGCCGACGGCGATGCCGTGGTCGTCCGCCAGGTCCCGCATGAGGTCGAGGAGTTCGACCTGGTAGCGCAGGTCGAGGTGGTTGGTGGGTTCGTCGAGCAGGAGCACGCCCGTCTCCTGGGCGAGGCAGCCGGCGAGCCAGACGCGCTGGAGCTGCCCGCCGGACAGGTGCTCGGCGCCGCGCTCGGCGAGCTCCGTCACGCCGGTCAGCGCGAGCGCGCGGTCCACCGCGGCCCGGCCGCCCGGGTCGGCCTTGCCCCATCGCCCCCGGTGCGGGTAGCGCCCGAACTCGACGACGTCCCGCACCGTCAGTCCGCTGGGGGTGGGGCGGCCCTGGGTGAGCAGGGCGACGTGGCGGGAGAACTCGCGGGGGCCGAGCGCGAGTCCGTCGGTCGTGCCGTCGATGACGAGCGAGGCGGTACGGGCGCGCTGCAGCCGCGCGAGGGTGCGCAGGAGCGTCGACTTCCCGCTGCCGTTGGGCCCCACGAGGACGGTGACGTCGCCGGGTCGCAGCGTCATCGAGGCGTCGTGTACGACGTCGACGCCGTCGTACGCCACGGTGACGCCCGTGGCGGACAGTTCGTGGCCTGGGGGGCGCGACGGCTCCTGGCCCGGGGGGCGTGACAGCTCCTGGCCCGGGGGGCTCGGGTTCGCGCCCGTCTCTTCACCTGCCTGACCTTCATGCACGAGGCGAGGTTAGCCTAACCTTACCCTCGCGTGAAACAGGCCCCCAAGGTGCGGACACAAGGGGGTATTCGGCCAGATTTCCCCGGCGGGGATGGAGAGGCCCCTCAGCCGCGACCGAGCCTCCGCGAGCCGCTGTGCGAAACTCCGTCCATGGACAAGGGACGCGAGTCGCGCTGGGAGAAGGACGCGATGACCGTCGAGATCGTCTTCGCGCTCGTGAGCGCGTCGGTCATCGGCCTCCTCGTCTTCGGCGCCGTGCAGGCGCCCGCTCTGATCTGGGAGCTGCCGGGAGGCGTCGACAAGGCGTTGCGCTGGAGCGGCGGCGCACTGGGCGGCGCGGCCGCCGTGTGGCAGCTGGTGCGGGTGCTGCTGCAGCACGACCGGGACCGTGGCTTCGGGCGCTGAGACGGTACGGGGGGGGACGGGGAGGTGGGCGCGCGGAGCCTGGGTACGGGCTCGGCGCCCGGCCGTCGGCGGCAGCGGAAGCGCGCTAGCCCGCGTCGGTGAGGCCGCGCGTCGGTTCAGGCGAGGTACGCCAGTCGGTCGTACGGCACCGGGTGGGCGAAGCCGTCGCCTGCAGCCCAGCGGCGGACCTCGTCGACGGCGCGTTCGGCCAGGCGCCGCCACTCGTTGCCCTGGGAGCCCGCGATGTGCGGGGTGAGGAGGGCGTGGTCGCTCTCCCACAACGGGTGGTCCTGCGGCAGGACTTCGGGGTCGGTCACGTCGAGCACCGAACGGACGCGGCCCGCCGTGACGGCTTCGGTGAGCGCGTCCTGGTCGACGACGGCGCCGCGGGCGGTGTTGATGAGCACGGCGCCGGGCCGCATGGACGCGAGCAGATCGGGGCCGACCAGGCCGTGGGTGGCGGGCAGCAGCGGCGTGTGCACGCTCACCGTGTCGCTGTGGGCGAAGAGTTCGGCGAGCGACACGAGTTCGGCGCCGAGTGCGGCGGCCTCTTCCTCGGTGACGTACGGGTCGTGCAGGAGCACCCGCAGATCGTGCGGGCGCAGCAGTTCGATGACGCGGCGGCCGATCAGCGAGGCGGAGAGGATGCCCACGGTGCGGCGGTAGTTGCCGACGTCGCGAGGCGTGCGCAGCCAGTCCACCTCGGTGCGGGTGACGCGGAAGTCGCGGGCGCTCTCCAGGACTTGCTTTCCGGTGAGCAGGATCATCGCGAGGGTGTACTCGGCGACGGGCAGCGCGTTGGCCGCGGCGGCGGACGACACCTGGATGCCGCGCGCCCAGCACGCGTCGGTGACGTGGGCGCGGATGGAGCCGGCCGTGTGGACGACGGCGCGCAACCGCGGGGCGCCCGCGAGCACCTCGGCGGTGAGCGGCGGGCAGCCCCATCCGGTGACGAGGAGCTCGACGTCGGCGAGCACGGCACGGGTCCGCTCGCTACCGAAGTCGTCGATTACGGGCGGCGGTTCGAGGTCGGTGAGCTCGGCGAGGGTGGCGAGGACGTGCGGCTCCAGAACGGCCTCGGCCGCCCTGCCCGACATGGCGAGCGCGGCGCGAGGCCGGCGGGACGATGACATCTTCCTCCTCGTGGGGCGGAGGGTTTCCTCCTCGCGTCTGCACATTATGGGGGAGCGACGTGCAGTGGGCGCGGATCGAGCCGCTGCTGCCGGAGCGCTTCGGGTCGTGGAAGGGTGCTCACAACCGGCTGCGGATGTGGGCGGTCGACGGGACGTGGATGGTCGACGGGACGTGGGAGAAGGTCTTCACCGCACTGTTGGCCCAGGCCGATGCCGAGGGTGACCTCGAGTGGGTCGACAGCCGCTGCCGGCCACTCGCCTTCGTGCCCGGACAGACCGGACGGCCCAGAATCACCCCGACGTGGTCCTGGCCGACGAGGCCTACTCGTCGCGGGCGATCCGCCGCCACCTGTGACGGCGCGGGATCCGAGCAGTCATCCCGCAACCCGGGGATCAGGCCGCGAACCGCAAGCGTCAGGGCCGGCTCGGCGGGCGGGGCTCGAAACTCTCAGGCAGCGGGATCCCGAACTTCCGGCACAGCAAGGGGACATCGTGGCGGTCGACATCACGAGCCGGGTATCCCGTATGGCAGCGCACCGCCCACTCGGCCGACTCGCAACGCACAGCGGTCCCGGCGATGAAACCGTGTCCGGCGAGTGCTTCGGCCGGAAAGACAGCACCATCCACCACGGATCCGTAGTGCAGCGATCCATCCGCAAGCGACTCGTAGAGGTGCAAGTCGACCCGCAACCCTGCGCCGTCGTGCAGGACGAAGTTCCACGGCCTGTCACCAGGCCACGGGAGGATCCGGTCGACGCCGGCCTCCCCGAACGCGACGAACAGCGGGTCAAGGTGTGCGGCCGGCACCCATAGATCGAGGTCGGAATGATCTCTCGTCTGCTTCCCGAGCAGTGCATCCACGCTCCACCCACCACCCACACACGCGTCTACGCCGTGGGCGTGGAGCCGCTTCAGAAGCGCGAGTGCATCCTCGGCTGACATCGCATAGTGGTTCACCGTGCGAAGGTAGAGGTCGGACCGACGTCGAATCCAGCGATTATCACGACTTCACCGGACCCGGTCTCCCCCGACGGACTTCGGCGTAGCGCGGCGTCGTGACGGGGGGCCGTCGTGCGAGCCGCCGGCCCTCTCGCCTCCAGCACCAGGTCCGGCACCGTGCTCCGGTGGTGGTCCTGGCGTTACGTCAGATGCCGGTCCGCTACGACGATGTGGTCCCACGTCCACGGGGATACGGGGTTGCCGTCGAGGTCCGAGCCGTACGGCAGGCGGGGCTCGTCGGGGAGGCGGCCGGCCGCACGGGACCACCGCGCGAACTCGTCGGCCCGCGGCGACCCGGCCTTGCGCAGGGCCGTCACGAGCGCCAGGTGGCAGGAGTCCGTGGCCCCGCCCCGGTCGACGTGTGCGAGGGGGTCGCGGCGCAGCAGCACGTCGACCGCGTCGGTCTCGCCGGCCGCGAGGAACGCCTCGATCAGCCGGGCGACGCTGTTCATGTGGGTCAGGGCGGCGCCCGTGGCCGCGCGCCGGACGAGGTCCCCGCGCGGGCCGGTCAGGTCGTGGGCGGTGAGGGTGGCGACGAGTTGGCCGACGTCGTGGGTGTCGGTGAGTTCGATCGTGGCGACGGCCTGTCCGGCGATCGACGCCGCCGCCTCGGTCTCCCCCAGCTCGCACAGGGTCTCGATGAGGTCTGCGGGGGTGTACCAGTCCTTGTGGTCGGTCACGTCGAGACGGTCCAGGAGTCCGCGGCCGAGCAGGACGCGCACGGCGTCGGGCGCGTCGGCCCGCAGCAGCGCCCACAGGACCAGGTCCATGGTGTTCACGTCCGGGTTCTCGACGTGCTCGGCGATGTGCCGGGCAAGCCGTGCGCCGGCCTCCGCCGCTCCGGCCCGGCGCAACGAGCCGGTCAGGAAGACCATCTCCTCGCACGGCCGATGGGCGAGCGCCCGCTCCGTCAGCGGGGCGATCCCCCGGTCCTCGCCCGCCTCCCACAGCACCTGGACGACCTCGTCGACGAAGTCCGGATTGGTGATCTCCACGTCGCGGGCGACACAGGCCGCCAGCGCGTCGAACTCCGCCGTCGCGCCGGTACCGAGCAACACGTGCAGAAGCGGGCGCAGTTCCGCCGGGTCGTAGTAGTCGATGCCGGACATCGGGGCGCGGGCCAGCAGCCGGCGTGCGCAGTCCGTCCGGCCGGCGGTGTGGAACAGGTCGAGGAACGCCGCCACCTCGTCCGGGCCCTCCACGTCGACTCCCGCCGCCACGCGCTCGGCGAGCAGCGCGAACTCCCCCACCGCGCCCAGGCCTTGAAGCTCGGTGAGCAGCCGGCAGAGGAGCGTTCCGATGTCGTAGAGGTCCGGGCCGACCACGTCGACGTGCCGGCCGGGTGAGCGGTCGAGCAGGGTGCGTACGCCGTCGTCGTCACCGGCCTCGCGGAGCACGTGGAGCAGCCGTAGGACGACGTCGGCCTCGGTGAGGGCGATCCGGGCGGCGGGGTTGCGGGCGAGAAGGGTGCGGGCGGCGTGTTCGGCGCCGACTTGCAGCAACACGTCGATGAGCCCGGGGAGTTCATCGGGCTGTCCGTGCTCGGCGGAGGCCACGACGCGGGCCACGAGGGTGTCCAGCGCGTCGCTCGCTCCGACCTCCTTCAGCACGCGCAGGAGCTGCCCCAAACGCCAACTGTGCGCTGCATTCCAGCCGTTCGTCAGCGTGGCGTGGGCGGCCGCGTGGTGGGCGAGCGGTTCGACGGCCCGGTGGGCGGGCGAGTCGGCCAGCTCCCGCAGCACCCAGATGACGGCATCGGGGTCGACCCGGTCCACCTGGGCCACCAGGGAGTCGACGAGGGGTGCGACGACTTCGTCCGGTACGCCGTATCCGGCCAGGAGCCGCGTGAGTTCGGCGAGGGCCCTGACGTCCGTGGGGTCGGTCGCCGCGACGGTGCGCCGGGCGAGGGTGGCCACCGCCGCCGGGGACCCCGACCTGTGCAGGGCGGTGAGGAGGCGGGCGGTCGCGTCGCCGTAGGACGGGTGCGGGTGGGCCGACGCCGCCCACGCGGCGGCCTGTGCGGCGTCGGGGTGCCCGGCCATGCGCTCGACGACGCGCGTGCACGCGTCCGGGGCGCCGGCGAGCGCCGCGCGCCGGTCAAGGCGCAGGGCGTATCCGATCAGGCCGCGCCGCCAGGCCGCACCTTGTAGCCGGTGCAGATCCTCGAGGTCGGCCGTATGCCGGACGAGTGCCTCCCACAGCGCCGTGGAGCCCGCGGGGCTCCGGTGGGCGGGGCCGGCGTGCTGGACTAGGTAGTCGGCGGGTTCGTAGCGCGGCGGCGCGCCGGCGAACTCCCGCACCGCGCTCAGCGGTACGAGGGTGCGGCGCACACCGTCCCCGCGTACGGCGCCCGCCAGCGCGTCCAGTTCGGGGCCGGCCCAGTCCGCGGTGGACGCCCGGTCGTACGGGGCGAGGGTGCCGTCGGCCGCTGCGGCAAGGAGGGACGCGGAGGGCGGCGCCTGGTGGCCGAGGCGGCGGGCGTCGAGCGCGGCGGTGACCAGGGCGTGCTCGCGCGGGGTGAAGTGGCCGCCGGGTCCGCTCCGATAGTCGGCCAGCAGCTCGGGCCCGCCGCTCAGGTGCTGGACGACCTGCCCGTCCGCCGCGCCCGCGCGTCCGGCCGAGTGGAGGCGGACGTCCCCGTGGTCGAGGGCCAGTTGGCGCCATCGGGCGCGTTCGGTGTCGGTCAGCGTGCGGGGCGCCCGGAAGCGCCGGGCGTGCGGACCGGTCAGCAGGGTCCGGGTATGCCGTGACGGGTCGCCGGGCCGCCCCTGTGCGGTGAACTCGCGCCAGTACGGGTCCTCCCAGAGCGCCGCGACGGCGACGATGCCGACGCGCTCCTGGAGGGCCGCGGCCAACTCCGAGGCGGCGTCGTCCCCTTCGCGGTCGTGCAGGATCCGCTGGAGCTCGTTGAGCCAAAGCACGCATCCGTCGCCGATCTCGCCGTCGGCCAGCTGGGCGAGGAGGGCGCGGGCAGTCGTCGGCCGCAGCAGGCGGTGGTCCGGGGCGACGTCCAGGACCGCCTCGTACAGAGCCCGCGTCTTCCCGGTCGACGAGTCACCGGTCAGCACGCCGAGCACCGAAGTCCCGCCGTGGAGCGCGGACTTGAGGTGGGCACGCAGGGCGTGGTCGTGGTCGCGGATGAGGTACGGGGTGAGGGGTTCGGCGGTCGGGTCGGGGGCGCCGGGATGCTGGGCGCGGCGGACCTCAAGGTGCCAGGGGGTGACGTCCCGTACCGTCGGATGGTCGCGGGTCGACGGCCGCGCGCCCCCGTCCCCCCGCTCCTCCCACAACCGCTCGCGCGCCTGCTCCTCGCGCGCCTCGTCCAGCAGGTCGCGCAGTCCGCGTCCGGGCGCGGGCTCGCCGGCCCACTCGGCCCAGAGGCCGGCGAGCGCGACGACACGGTCGTCGTTCCGCGCCTGGGGAATGGCCAGGCGCGACGCCTCGGCGGGCACCCAGTCACTGATCCGCTTGCCGGAGAAGCCCCGCGCGCCCGCCGGGTCACGGGCCCTGAGCTCCCGCTCCATCGCGGCCTGCGAGTCGGGCAGCCCCTGGGCGCGCCGGGCCGCCCTCGCGCGCTCGTGCAGTTCGCGCAGCTGGAACCAGAGCCTGTGTTTTGCCGTGCCCATCCCTCCGCGCCCTCCCCCGTCGGCGACCACCCCCTGCCGTCCGCCCCTCCCTGTCCGCCCTGCCCGTTCCCCCCGGAACAGGCGATCCGGGCGGCGGCCCGCAGGGGCGCTGACCAGCAGGATAGTGCGCCGCTCGCCCGGTTCACCCGGGAGTACGGGGTCACGGCGCCGTACGGCCCGAAGGTGAGGTCACCGGCCGCACACCAGGTGCGGTCGAGGGCAACGCGCCCTGGAGCGGAGGAGGTTGGCGTGCGAGACGACCGAGGCGAGGTTCGGGGGGACGGCGAGGCGACGGAGGGCCGGGCTCCGGCGGAGCGGGACGCGGCCCCCGAGGCGCGGGACCGCCCCCTGTGGCGGGCGGCGGGGCGGCGCGCCGTCCTGAGCCTGGCCGAGACGGCGGGCCCGCTTTTGCTGGCGGGCGCCGACTGGTGGGGGCGGGTCCGCTGAGGTGGGGGTGACGGCGTGGGGCCCACGTCGCGGGACCCGCGTCGCGGGCCGCCACCTCGCCGTACGTAGCCGGCCATCGCCTGGCCGTACGCAGCCGGGGGTCACCTGACCGTACGTAGCCGGCCACCACCCGGCCGTCGAACACGGAAAGTGACCGGACGATCAAGCCGGAGTGAGGGTGAGCGGACCGCTATAAACCACGTGTATACATGCTGTGTATAGTGCTGGCATGCCCGCTTTGAACAGCCCTTCTGGCAGCAAGATGACGCGATCGCCCAAGAGGTTCCGTCGTACCGCCTCCGCCCTCGCGACGGGGGCGGCCCTCACCCTCGTGATGACGGGGTGTACACAGCTCCACACCACCTCGCCCAGCACCGTGCGCAACGCGGCGGCTGCCGTGAAGGCGGCCGACCAGGGGAAGACGGGTGCCGTCGACTGCCGCAAGGCGAAGTGCGTGGCGCTGACCTTCGACGCGGGCCCCAGCGAGAACACGCCCAGGCTGCTCAAGATCCTCAAGGAGAAGCAGGTCCACGCCACGTTCTTCACGCTCGGCAAGAACCACATCGAGAAGTACCCCGAGCTCGTGAAGCAGATGGACGCCGAGGGCCACGAGGTCGCCAGCCACACCTGGTCGCACAAGATCCTGACGAAGGTCGACGCCTCGGAGGCGCGCGAGGAGCTGGAGCGCCCCAACAAGGCGATACAGAAGCTCATAGGCAAGAAGCCGACGCTGATGCGGCCGCCGCAGGGCCGCACCAACGACGACGTCAACAAGCTCTCCAAGGAGCTCGGCCTCTCGGAGGTCCTGTGGACCGTCACGGCCAAGGACTACACGACCAATGACTCCAAGCTGATCCAGAAGCGGGTCCTCGACCAGACGAAGCGGGACGGCATCATCCTGCTCCACGACATCTACAAGGGGACCGTGCCGGCCGTCCCCGGCGTCATCGACGAGCTGAAAAAGCGTGGCTACGTCTTCGTGACGGTGCCGCAACTGCTCGCGCCGGGCAAGGCGGAGCCGGGCAAGGTCTACCGCTAGGTCCAGCCGTCACGGGGCTTTGCCGTCACGGGACCCTGCCCCCGTGGCCGAGCCCCGCGATGTGTCAGGTGAGCAGCCCCGCGAACTCGGCCATCTCGGCCTCCGGGTCCACGACGGGCTGGATGATCAGCTCGTCGACCCCCGACTTCTCCAAATCGTTGATACACGCGGTGAGTTCGCCCCTCGTTCCGACCAGGCCGAACCTGTCCACCAGGGACGGCACGATGAGGTCGCGGTCCTCGGGGGCGAGTCGGCCCAGGTAGTCGCGGTAGAGCGTCTGGTGGAACCTGGGGTCGGTGTGAGATCGCGCAGGGCCGCCGTGAACGACTCCAGGTCCGCCGTCTTCGTGGGGCGCATGCCGAGCGTCCGGCGGGCCGTGTTGCCGGTGCCGACCCCGCACACGATGCGGCCGGGGGCGAGGGAGTTGAGGCTGCCGATGGCCGCCGCGGCGGCGGGCGCCGAGCGCAGTGCGGGGGACGTCACGCCGATGCCGAGGCTGATCCGGTGGGTGGCGTTGGCGCAGAGGGCGAGCGTCACGAATGGGTCGCCGTGCAGCATGGGCGTGTCGTACACCCAGAAACTGTCGAAGCCGAGTTCCTCCGCGCGGACGGCCAGACGTTACGCACCCGGCCCCGCTGCCGTGACGCTGCCGGTCCGCATGGCGACTCTCCTCGGGGTGGGGTGAGGGGGGGGTGAGCCGACTGATGGTCGTCGCGCGGAGGCCGGCGTGCCCGGCCGGCCTGGTCCGCGGGCGGACGACGAGCGTGACCTTCCCACCCCCGCCCGCGCCCACACCTCGGGACCCGAAAGCCACGGTCACCGGGACCCGGCGGAGGCGGCCGTCCGCGCGCCGACCTGGCAGGCCCACGGGCCGGCCTGGCAGGCTCGACGCCGTGGCCATCTTCCAGATCACCCGAGACGTGTCCCTGCCCGCCGACGAGGTCTGGCGGCGGCTGACCACCTGGGAGCGGCACGGCGACGTGGTCCCGCTGACCCGCGTCACCGTCCGCACTCCCCCGCCCAGCCACGTGGGCACGGTCTTCGTCGCGCGCAGCGCGCTCGGCCCCGTCGGCTTCGACGACGTGATGGAGGTCGTGGAATGGTGCCCGCCGGACGGCACCGCACCGGGGCGGTGCCGCCTGGAGAAGCGGGCGACGTTCGTGACGGGCTGGGCCGAGATCGAGGTCTACCCCGCGTCCACCGGGTCGGGCTGCACCGTCGTGTGGCGCGAGGACCTCCGCGTACGGTGGCTGCCCGCGCTCTGCGACGGGGCACTGGCGTCAGTGGCCCGCCGCATGTTCGCCCACGCCGCAGACCGCCTCATCGCGACCGGACCGCGCACGTAACAGCCGCGCCTGACGCGGAAGCCGACGAGCCCGGCGGGCCGGTCCCCGGGGCGGACTGCACCGTCGTCTGGCCCCAAGACCTCCGCGTACGGTGGCTGCCCGCGCTCTGCGACGGGGCACTGGCGTCAGTGGCCCGCCGCATGTTCGCCCACGCCGCGGAGCGCCTCCTCGCAACCGGACCTGCACCGGGCGGCGGCACCTGACGCGGAGACGTACGAGCCCCGGGGCGAGGCTGGCCCATCGCCGCGCCACGCGGGGCTGAGCCTGCGGCTTGCGGGGCTGCACCACATCGACGACCGCGGCCGGCTCGGGCAGCACGGGCCCCTGCGAGGGCCGCCAGCCGGCCGACTCCGCGCGCACAGCCGACTCCGCGGGCCGGACCCGCGCGACGCGCACAGCCGACCCCGTCGGACAACCACCCCGCCCCGACCGGCACCGCACGACGACCGCCCCCTGGCAGGAGGGAAACCGACGAGCGCTGCGGGCCTGCCGGCTGGCCGCCTGGTCCCGGCGGCCCCCCGCCTGATCCCGCCCCCCAACCCCCTCAAGCCACCGACCCGATCCGCCCCGAAGGGGACCGCGTTCCGTCGTGGTGGATGGGCGTGTGCGCCCCGGTCAGGGAGACGCCGCTGCCGCCGCGTCGGTGGGCGACGATCTCTGCCGCGATGGACAGGGCCGTCTCCTCGGGCGTGCGCGCGCCCAGGTCGAGGCCGATCGGGGAGCGCAGCCGGGTCAGTTCCAGTTCCGTGACGCCCACCTCACGCAGGCGCTGGTTGCGGTCCTGGTGTGTGCGGCGCGAACCCATCGCGCCGACGTAGGCGACCGGCAGCCGCAGCGCGAGCCGCAGCAGCGGCACGTCGAACTTGGCGTCGTGGGTCAGCACGCACAGCACGGTGCGGCCGTCGACCTCGGTGCTCTCCAGGTAGCGGTGCGGCCACTCGACGACGATCTCGTCGGCGTCGGGGAAGCGCGTCGCCGTCGCGAAGACGGGCCGCGCGTCGCACACGGTCACGCGGTAGCCGAGGAACTTTCCGATGCTGACCAGCGCCGACGCGAAGTCGATCGCGCCGAAGACGATCATGCGGGGCGGCGGGACGCTCGACTCGACGAGCACGACCAGCGGCTGCCCGCACCGCGATCCGTCCTCGCCGATCTCCACGGTCGCGGTGCGCCCCGCGTCGAGCAGGGCGCGCGCCTCCGCCGCCACCGTGCGGTCCAGCTCCGGGTGGCCGCCGAGGCCACCCTCGTACGTCCCCTCCTCGTCCGACGCACGGATGAGGAGGGCGCGCCCGAGGAGATCGGCGGGCCCGGAGGTGACCCGCGCGACCGCCGCCGCCTCCCCCGCGGACGCGGCGGTCAGGGCGGCGGCGAACACCGGCCTGGCCGGGGCGTCCGCGCGGACCGGGGTGACGAGGATGTCGATGATGCCGCCGCAGGTCAGACCCACGGCGAAGGCGTCCTCGTCGCTGTAGCCGAAGGTCTGCAGGACGGTCTCGCCGTCCTCCAGCGCCTGTTGGCAGAGTTCGTAGACGGCGCCCTCCACACATCCGCCGGAGACCGAGCCGATCGCCGTGCCCTCGCTGTCGACGGCGAGCGCGGCGCCCGGTTGCCGGGGTGCGCTCCCGCCGACGGCCACCACGGTGGCGACGGCGAAGTCACGTCCTTGCTCGACCCACCGGCTCAGCTCGTCGGCGATGTCCAGCATCTCGGCCTCCTCAAGGCTCTACGGGTGTGCGGAGGGCACGGCGCCTCAGTGGACGCCCAGCCAGCTCTCGATGGGGTTGAGCGCGAAATAGATGATGAAGACGAGCGTCAGGCCCCACATGAAGGCCCCGATCTCGCGGGCCTTGCCCTGGGCGATCTTGATGGCGACCCAGGAGATGACGCCCGCCGCGACACCGGTGGTGATGGTGTACGTGAAGGGCATGAGCACGACGGTCAGGAAGACCGGGATGGCGGTGGCGCGGTCGGCCCAGTCGACGTGCCGGGCATTCATCATCATCATCGCTCCGATGACGACGAGCGCGGCGGACGCGACCTCCTGGGGCACGATCGCCGTGACCGGCGTGAAGAAGAGACAGGCCGCGAAGAACAGGCCGGTGATCACCGAGGAGAGGCCCGTACGGGCGCCTTCGCCGACGCCGGTCGCGGACTCGACGAAGACGGTCTGGCCGGAGCCGCCCGCCACGCCGCCGATGGCGCCGCCGGCGCCGTCGATGAACAGCGCCTTCGACAGGCCGGGCATGCGGCCCTTCTCGTCGGCGAGGTTGGCCTCGGTGCCGACGCCGATGATGGTGGCCATCGCGTCGAAGAAGCCGGCCAGGACCAGGGTGAAGACGATCATGCCGACGGTCATCGCGCCGACCTCGCCCCAGCCGCCGAACTCGACGTCGCCGAGGAGGGAGAAGTCGGGCGAGGAGACCGCGCTGCCGTGCAGTTCGGGGGCGCCGTTCGCCCACTGCTTGGGGTCGATGACGTCGAACGCGTTGAGTGCGACGGCGACGACGGTGCCGGTGACGATGCCGATCAGGATCGCGCCCGGGGTGTTGCGCGCCTGCAGCATGAAGATCAGGAGCAGGGTGCCGGCGAAGAGCAGCACGGGCCAGCCGGAGAGTTCACCTGCGGGGCCGAGCGAGAGCGGGGTGGCCTTGCCGGGGTGCACGAAGCCGCCCTTGACCAGGCCGATGATGGCGATGAAGAGCCCGATGCCCATGGTGATGCCGTGCTTGAGGGCGAGCGGGATCGCGTTCATGATCATCTCGCGCAGCCCGGTGACCACCAGGAGCATGATCACGGCGCCGTACATGACGCACATGCCCATGGCCTGCGGCCAGGTCATCTCGGGGGCGACCTGCGAGGAGATCACGCCGGACACGGAGAGCCCGGCGGCGAGCGCCAGGGGCACCTTGCCGACGAACCCCATCAGGAGCGTGGTGACCGCCGCGGCGAGCGCCGTCGCGGTGATCAGGGCCTTCTGGCCCATGGTGTCGCCCGCCACGTCCTTGCCGGACAGCAGGACGGGGTTGAGCAGGACGATGTACGCCATCGCCATGAAGGTGGTGATACCGCCGCGCACCTCGCGCGCGACCGTGGATCCCCGCCGGGATATGTGAAAGTACCGGTCGAGCCAAGACCTTCCGGCCGGGACGCGTGAGCCGGGGCCCGCGTCCTCTGCGGTGGTCTTGGGCTCCACTGACGACTGGGTCATGGTGCCTACTCCCAAGGTTCACAGGGGCACCCGCTGGATTGCGGGATTTGGGATGGTGCGTTGGCTGCACGACCCGGGGGACGGCCCGAGACGAACGACGTCTCCCTCGACGAGAGGGGGAGCTGGGGCTCCGAGCGGTGTGGGCGTCGGAAGTGTGACGTTCCTGGGAGGCACACACCGCTCGGAGAGCTGTACTGATCCCTGAGCGGGGGATCGGAGCGAGCGGATCCCCGAGCGGGGGGATCGGATCCCTCAGTGCGGGATCACGTTCCGGTGAGGTGCTCGGGCCGTACCGGCGTCTTGTTGAGCTCCAGACCCGTCGCGTTCCGGATCGCCGCGAGGACGGCCGGGGTGGACGACAGGGTCGGGGCCTCGCCGAGTCCGCGCAGGCCGTACGGCGCGTTCGGGTCGGCGAGTTCGAGCACGTCGACCGGGATGGTCGGGGTGTCGAGGATGGTGGGGATCAGGTAGTCCGTGAAGGAGGGGTTCCTGACCTTGGCGGTCTTGGGGTCGACGATGATCTCCTCCATGACCGCGACGCCCAGGCCCTGGGTGGTGCCACCCTGGATCTGGCCGATCACGGACAGCGGGTTGAGCGCCTTGCCGACGTCCTGGGCGCAGGCCAGTTCGATGACCTTGACCAGGCCGAGCTCGGTGTCGACCTCCACGACCGCGCGGTGCGCGGCGAAGGAGTACTGCACGTGGCCGTTGCCCTGGCCGGTACGCAGGTCGAAGGCCTCGGTGGGGCGGTGGCGCCACTCGGCCTCGATCTCGACCGTCTCGCCCTCCAGGACGTCGACCAGGTCGCCGAGGACCTCGCCGCCGTCGGTGACGACCTTGCCGCCCTCCAGGAGGAGTTCGGCGGTGGCCCACGCCGGGTGGTAGGTGCCGAACTTGCGGCGGCCGATCTCCAGGACCTTCTCGCGGACGAGCTCGCAGGAGTTCTTGACCGCGCCACCGGTGACGTACGTCTGACGCGACGCGGACGTCGAGCCGGCACTGCCCACCTGGGTGTCGGCCGGGTGGATCGTCACCTGGGTGACGCCCAGCTCGGTGCGGGCGATCTGCGCGTGGACGGTGACGCCGCCCTGGCCGACCTCGGCCATCGCCGTGTGAACGGTGGCGACGGGCTCGCCGTTGATGACCTCCATGCGCACCTTGGCGGTGGAGTAGTCGTCGAAGCCCTCGGAGAAGCCGACGTTCTTGATGCCGACCGCGTAGCCCACACCGCGTACGACGCCCTCGCCGTGCGTGGTGTTGGACAGGCCGCCCGGCAGCTGGCGCACGTCGGCGCCCTCGCTGGACTCCCACTGGCGCTCGGGCGGCAGCGGGCGGGCCTTGATGCGGCGCAGGATCTCGGCGACCGGGGCCGGCGAGTCGACCGGCTGCCCGGTCGGCATGATCGTGCCCTGCTCCATGGCGTTGAGCCTGCGGAACTCGACCCGGTCCATGCCCACCTTGTCGGCGAGCTTGTCCATCTGGGCCTCGTAGGCGAAGCACGCCTGGACCGCGCCGAAGCCGCGCATGGCGCCGCAGGGCGGGTTGTTCGAGTAGAGGGCGATGGCCTCGATGTCGACGTCGTCGATCACGTACGGGCCGACCGACAGGGACGAGGCGTTGCCCACGACCGCCGGGGAGGCCGACGCGTAGGCGCCGCCGTCCAGGACGATCTTGCACTTCATATGCGTGAGCTTGCCGTCCTTGGTGGCGCCGTGCTCGTAGTAGAGCTTCGCCGGGTGGCGGTGGACGTGGCCGAAGAAGGACTCGAACCGGTTGTAGACGATCTTGACCGGCTTGCCGGTGCGCAGCGCGAGGAGGCAGGCGTGGATCTGCATCGAGATGTCCTCGCGGCCGCCGAAGGCACCGCCGACGCCGGAGAGCGTCATGCGCACCTTCTCCTCGGGCAGGCCGAGGACGGGGGCGATCTGGCCGAGGTCGGAGTGCAGCCACTGGGTGGCGACGTACAGCTCGACGCCGCCGTCCTCGGAGGGCACCGCGAGGCCGGACTCCGGGCCGAGGAAGGCCTGGTCCTGCATGCCGAAGGTGTACTCGCCCTTGACGATGAAGTCGGCCTTCTTCGCGGCCTCGTCGGCGTTGCCGCGGATGATCGGCTGGCGGTGCACGATGTTCGGGTGCGGCACGTGGCCGATGTGGTGGTCGTCGCGGCCCTCGTGGACCAGGACGGCGTCCGGAGCGGTCGCCGACGCCTCGTCGGTGATGAGCGGCAGCTCGCGGTACTCGATCTTGATCTTGGCGGCGGCGCGGCGCGCGGTCTCCGGGTGGTCGGCGGCCACGATGGCCACCGGCTCGCCGTGGTGGCGGACCTTCTTGTGCGCGAGGACCGGGGTGTCCTGGATCTCCAGGCCGTAGTGCTTCATCTCGGCCGGCAGGTCGTCGTAGGTCATCACCGCGTAGACGCCGGACTGCGCGAGCGCCTCCGAGACGTCGATGGAGACGATCTCGGCGTGTGCGACGGTCGAGCGCAGGGTGTGGCCCCAGAGCATGTCCTCGTGCCACATGTCCGAGGAGTACGCGAACTCGCCGGTGACCTTCAGGGTGCCGTCGGGGCGCAGCGTCGACTCGCCGATGCCGCCCTTGGTCTTGGAACCCTGCGTGATCTTGGTGGGTGTACCTGTGGTTCCCATGGCGTCAGACCCCCTCGGACTGGCGCGCGGCCGCGAGGCGGACCGCGTCAAGGATCTTCTCGTAACCGGTGCAGCGGCAGAGGTTGCCGGAGAGCGCCTCGCGGATGTCGGCGTCGGACGGCTGCGGGTTGCGCTCCAGCATCTCGTCGGCCGCGACGAGCAGGCCGGGGGTGCAGAAGCCGCACTGGACGGCGCCGGCGTCGATGAACGCCTGCTGGATCGGGGAGAGCTCGCCGCCCTCGCCGGTCTGCGAGTCGGTGGCGCCCTTCTCCGGGTTGGCCTGCCACGCCTTGGCGTCCTGGATCGAGGTGCCGCACGCGCCGGAGGCGCAGCCGCCGCCCGGGTGTGCGTTCTCACGGTGCCGGGCGTAGTCGGCGAGGCCCTCGACGGTGGTGACCTCGCGGCCCTCCACCTGACCCGCCGCGACCAGACACGAACAGACCGGCACGCCGTCAAGGCGGACGGTGCAGGAGCCGCACTCGCCCTGCTCGCAGGCGTTCTTGGAGCCGGGGAGCCCCATGCGCTCGCGCAGCACGTAGAGCAGGGACTCGCCCTCCCATACGTCGTCGGCTTCCTGCTGACGGCCGTTGACCTTGAAGTTCACGCGCATTATGCGACTCCCTCAGTGCTGCGGCCCGTGCCGCGGTACGACTCCCAGGTCCAGCCGAGCGTCCGGCGGGCCATGATCCCGACGGCGTGCCGGCGGTAGTTCGCCGTGCCTCGTACGTCGTCGATCGGGTTGGCGGCACCGGAGGCGAGCTCCGCGAACTGCTTGGCGATCGAGGGGGTGATGATCTTCTTGCTGTCCCAGAAGCCGCCCTCTTCGAGCGCCGCGTTCAGGAACTCCTCGGCCGCCCTCGCCCGGATGGGGGTCGGGGCGGCGGAGCCGATGCCGGTCCGCACGGTCCGGGTCTCGGGGTGCAGCGCGATGCCGAAGGCGCACACCGCGATGACCATCGCGTTGCGGGTGCCGACCTTGGAGTACTGCTGCGGGCCGTCCGCCTTCTTGATGTGGACGGCCTTGATGAGCTCGTCCTCGGCGAGCGCGTTGCGCTTCACGCCGGTGTAGAACGCGTCGATCGGGATCAGGCGGGAGCCCCGCACGGACTCCACCTCGACCTCGCAGTCGGCGGCCAGCAGGGCCGGGTGGGCGTCGCCCGCGGGGGACGCGGTGCCCAGGTTGCCGCCGACGCCGCCGCGGTTGCGGATCTGCGGGGAGGCCACGGTGTGCGAGGCGAGCGCCAGACCGGGGAGCTCGGTGCGCAGCTCCTCCATGATCTGGGTGTACGGCACGGAGGCACCGAGCCGGACCGTCTCCTCGCCCACCTCCCACTCGCGCAGCTCGACGATGCGGTTGAGGTCAAGCAGGTATTCCGGACGGCGGTGGTCGAAGTTGATCTCGACCATCACGTCGGTGCCACCCGCAATCGGCACAGCCGTGGGGTGCTCGGCCTTGGCGGCGAGCGCCTCCTCCCAGCTGGCGGGGCGAAGGAAGTCCATGAGGCTCTCTTCTTCGTGTCGAGGGTCTTTCGCTTCGAGGGACCGGAAAATCCGTACTCAGGGATTCCGATTCAGGGATTCCGTTCAAGCCACTCGGGCCGTTGGTCCCTCGACTGCTCGTTCATGTGCTGTTAACGCGGAGTGGGGCAAGTACACCGCTCGCTCGTCCGATGGGGTCAGTCACCGAAACCATGAAGGAGTTGGCTGGCCAAGCCGCGCGTCTTGTAGATTCGTATGAAGAACGGGCCCCGGGAGCCTCGCGGGTTCCCCCCGAAACCCGGAGCCACGCTGCGGCGCAGGGCCCCGGCGTTACAGAGCGCACATGTTTGTACACACCATTCGAGACAGATCGGCGGGCGACTCACCATGCGGCTGCGCGCACTCCTGGACACCGACGCGCTGGGCCTGCGGCTGCTCGGCGGCGAGGACGAGCTCGATCGCACCGTGCGCGGTGTGATGACCACGGACCTGCGGGACCCGAGCCGCTATCTGGCAGGCGGCGAGCTGGTCCTCACCGGCCTCGCCTGGCGCCACGACGCCTCGGACACCGAACCCTTCGTACGGATCCTCGCGAGCGCCGGGGTCGCGGCGCTGGCCGCCGGCGAGGCCGAGCTCGGCGACATCCCCGACGACATCGTGCAGGCCTGCGCCCGGCACCGGCTGCCGCTCTTCGCGGTCAACGAGTCGGTGGCCTTCGCGACCATCACCGAGCACGTGGTGCGGCAGGTCTCCGGCGAGCGCGCAGGGGACCTGGCCGCGGTCGTCGACCGGCACCGCCGCCTGATGACCTCGGGCCCGGCGGGCGGCGGCCCCGACGTCGTCCTCGACCTGCTCGGCACCGACCTGGACCTGCGGGCCTGGGTCCTCTCGCCCGCGGGCCGGGTCATCGCCGGGTCGGCCGCGGCGGGCACCGCCCTGCCCGGACCGCTCTGCGCACGCCTCGCCGGGGAGCACCTGGCGGCCGTCAGGACCGGCCGACGGGGCCCGCACCGCGTGACGGTGGACTCGGTCACGTACTCGCTGTTCCCCGTTCGGACCAGTGGGCGCGGAACAGCCGGCGCCTCGCGCGATGTGCGCGAGTCGGTGCTCTCCGACTGGGTGCTCGCCGTGGAGGCCGACGCGGGCGACTGGCCCGAGGAGCGGCTCGACCTGCTGCAGGGCGTGACGCAGCTGATCGCGGTGGAGCGGGACCGGCGCGACGCGTCGCGCACCGTGCGGCGCCGGCTCGCCCAGGAGGTCCTTGAGCTGGTGCAGACGGGCGCGGCGCCCGCGGAGATCGCGGCCCGGCTGCGCGTCGCCGCCCCGGTGCTGCTGCCCGGCCTCGGCACGGCACCGCACTGGCAGGTCGTGGTGGCCCGGGTGGAGTGGGAGGGCGGCGAGATCGACGGCGGCCCGGTCGCCCAGTCGCTCCTGGAGGAGATCCTCGTCGACCCGCTCTCGGCGGGCCCCGAGCCCTCCGACCGGATCGCGGTCGCGCACACCGGCGACGAGGCCATCGCGCTGGTGCCGCTGCCCGCGGTCTCCGGCGAGCACGACGGCGCGGACACGGGCCTGATCGCGGACGCGCTGCTCGCCTCCGTCCACGACCCGCTCGCCGCGGGCCTGGACGGCGACGGCAGGCTCACCCTGGGCGTCAGCGCGTCCGTGCACTCGGCGGAGGGGCTGCGCGGCGCCCTGGAGGAGGCGCGGCACGCCCGCCGGGTCGCCGCGGCGCGCCCCGGCCGGGTCTGCGCGGCCGGCCACCAGGAGCTGGCCTCGCACGTGCTGCTGCTGCCCTTCGTCCCGGACGACGTGCGCCGGGCGTTCACCGCGCGGCTCCTGGACCCGCTGCGCGAGTACGACTCGCGGCACCGGGCCGAACTCATCCCGACCCTGGAGGCGTTCCTCGACTGCGACGGGTCGTGGACGCGCTGCGCCGCCCGGCTGCACCTGCACGTCAACACGTTGCGCTACCGGGTGGGCCGCATCGAGCAGTTGACGGGCCGTGACCTCTCGCGCCTGGAGGACAAGCTCGACTTCTTCCTCGCGCTGCGCATGAGCTGAGGGAATGCGACGAGGGGCCGGCCAGCGGCACTAGGACGCAGGCCGGCCCCGGCTCGTTTCCTTGCCCGCCCTTTGTGAATTCTTTCACCCGGCCTCTTGGCCCGGCGCCGCGATCCATGCTGAGATTCGCCCACGACTCAACAGCTCAATGGTGTGCTCGGGGAGGGCAACGTGGCGCATACCGCCATGTCTGGTACCGGAACGACCGCAGAGCACGATCCACTCCAGACCGCGGTATGGCGGCTGCGCTCACGCGGCTGCTGGACCGACGCCGCAGCGCTGCTCGCCTCGCGGGCGGGGGCCGCTGCGGCACTCCAGCGGACGGCGCTCCTCGTCGAGCGGTGCCTGTTCACGGGGGACGGCTGGGGCGAGGCCGAGGACGGCCTGCGGACCGCGGAGGCGATCGCCGAGGACGACGACGACCGCGGTGCCGCCGCCTGTGAGCGCGGCCAACTGGCGTACGCGTCCACCGTGTTGGGGGTACGGGACCGGGCCGACGAGGCGCGTACGGCGCTCGGCAGGGCGGCCGCGCTGCTCGCCCCCAACGCCCCCGGACGTCCGCTCCTGGACTTCCGCAGGGGCCTGATCGCGGAGCACATCTCCGACTCGCCGCAGTCCGCGAAGGCGGCGTACCGCAGGGCGCACGCGGGTGCCACCGCCCACTCCGACCCGCTGCTTCTCTCCTTCACCTGGCGCCACCTGGCCGGACTCGCCCTGCGCGACGGCGAGTTGGCGGAGGCGCGGCACGGCTTCGCCGAGTCCCTGCGCATCCGCGAGGAGCTCGGCTACCTGGTCGGCACGGCGCCCGCGCTCGCCGCGCTCGCGGAGACGGAGACGGAGCCGGAGGCCACCCGGCTGCGCGCCGAGGCCACCCGGCTCTTCCGCCTCCTGGGCGGCGTACCGTCCTGGCTCGCCCACCATCTGCAACCGCCGGCCGCCGCGGTCTGACTCCTGGCGGCGGCGCGGCTTCCGGTAGCGCGGCCTGCACTCCCGCCCGCGGGCGCCCTGTTCGTCACCGGGGCGCCCGCGGCGCTCGTCAGTGGGCGGTCCAGCCGCCGTCGAGGACGAGATTGGCGCCGGTCATGTACGAGGAGCGGTCCGAGGCGAGGAACAGCGCCGCCTCCGCGGCCTCTTCCGGGGTGCCGAGCCGGCCCAGCAGGGTGCGTTCCTCGAACTCCCTGCGCCGCTTGTCGGCGTCGCCCGTCGAGTCCAGGGCCGTCTGCAGCAGGTCGGTGAGGATCACGCCGGGGCTGAGGGTGTTGACCCGGACCCCGTCGCCCGCGTGGTCGACGGCGAGCGCCCGGGTCAGCTGGAGGACCCCCGCCTTGGACGCCGAGTAGGCCGCGACCGCCTCCGAACCCACCAGCGCGAGTTCGGACGCGACGTTGACGATGACGCCGCCACCGCCGTCGCGCATCGCGGGCAGCGCGTGCTTGGCACAGAGGAAGACACCCTTGAGGTTGACGTCCATCAGCCGGTCCCACTCCGCGACCGTGGTGTCCTCCACGCGCTTGGCGAACTCCATCCCCGCGTTGTTCACCAGCACGTCGAGCCGCCCGAACCGCTCCACGGCCCGGCGCGCCAGGGCGGCCACGTCCTCCTCGCGGGTGACGTCGCAGCGCACCGCGACCGCCGCACCGCCGTCGCCCTCGATCAGCTCCACCGTCCGCTCCAGCGGCCCTTCCTTGTCGCCCGCGACCACGACGCGCGCGCCGTCCGCCGCCAGACGCCGCGCGATGGCGCGACCGAGACCGCTGCCCGCGCCGGTCACCACCGCGCATCGACCGTCCATGGACATGCCCTGCTCCTCTCGGTCCGGGTCGTCACCCGGCGATGTCACCGGCCCCGGGCCCCGCGTGTCACCCCGTACGACGGGTTCGAAACGGGACCTCCGACACGGGTCCTTGCTGCGAGGTTCAGCTCTCGGAGCCGGTGAAGTGCTCCTTGACCAGAGACGCGACCACGTCGAGCTCCTGGGCCGTGAGGGCTTCGAGGAGGGCCATGTGCTCGGCGGCGTCCGCGAGGAGGTCGGCCCTGCGGCCCGCGACGGGGCCGCTGACCAGGGGCCACTGCGAGCGCCGGTGCAGGTCGTCCGCGACCTGCACCAGCTGCTGGTTGCCGGAGAGGGAGAGGACCGCGCCGTGGAAGGCGCGGTCGGACTCGGCGTAGCGCGCGAGGTCGCCGCCCGCCGCCGCGGTCGCGGTGGCCTCGGCCAGCGGCCGCAGGGCGGCCCAGCGCTCCACGGGCACCGTGCGGGCCAGGCGCAGCATCACCGGCACCTCAAGGAGGGCCCGCACCTCGGCCAGCTCCGCCAGCTCGCGCGTGCTGCGCTCGGCGATCCGGAACCCGCGGTTGGGGACCACCTCGACCGCGCCCTCGACGGCCAGCTGCTGCATGGCCTCGCGCACGGGGGTCGCGGAGACGCCGAAACGCTCGGCGAGGGCCGGCGCCGAGTACACCTCGCCGGGCGCGAGCTCGCCGCCGACGAGGGCGTGCCGCAGGGCGGCGAGTATCTGGCCGCGCACGGAGCTGCGGCGGACCGGGCGGCGGGGCGCCGGCACGGCGTGCGTGCGCTCGGGCCGGGCGGCGCCGCGCCCGCGCGACTCGCCCGTCGCCTGTCCCGGCACCCGGACGCGCGCCGCCCCCGCCGGGGACTCGCCGGCCGGGGACTCGCCCGCCAGGGGCTCCCCTGGCGAGGATGCCGGGGGCTCCCCCGCGCGTGCTCCGGTCTGCTCCACGACGTCCGTTCCTGCCTGTGCCTGTGCTCGCTCGAAAGGTCCGAGAGGCACCATAGGCGGCCACGACCGGAGTTGAAACCTCGATCACGTCGGGTAAGGTAAGGCTTACCTTCTATCGATCGCGATTCGGTGGTCCTCCGCATGTCCGTTCCCACCTTGGCCGCACCCGCCCTGGGCGCCCCCAGTGCCGTAGCGGACTCCTATGCCCGCCTCTCCGAGGTGTACTCCGGACTGCGCGTCACCGAGCTCGCACCCGGGGAACGGACCCCCGAGGGCGGCGGCTGGGTCTCCGCCGCCCGGCTCGCGGAGGGCGGGGCCGACCTCGACGCGTTCCTGGCCTGGGACAACGCCCAGGTCCTGAAGGACTACGGGACGCAGGCGCGGCCGGACGTGGTCGCGAGCTTCGGGCTGCACCGGTACGCCTGGCCGGCCACGCTGCTCATCACGGTCCCCTGGTTCCTGCACCGCCGCGTCCCACGCTTCGCGGTCGCCGACGTCTCCTTCCAGCGCACGCTGGGCCGGATGGCGGTACGTACGGACTCTTTCGCGTGCCTTCCCGGCGACCCGGCCGCCGCGCTGCCCGGCGCCCGGGTGGTGCCGGACGAGGAGGCGCTGCGCGCGGAGGTGCGGGCCGCGGTCGCCGAGCACCTCGGGCCGCTCCTCGACGCGTTCGGCCCCCGGATGCGGCGCCGCTCGCGCGCACTGTGGAGCCTCGCCACGGACGAGATCGTCGAGGGCCTCTGGTACGTCGCCCACCTCTTCGGCGAGGAGGAGCGCGCGGTGACGGAGCTGGAGCGGCTGCTGCCGGGCGCCACCAAGCCGTACGTCGGCACGGCCGGCTTCCGGGAGCTGACGGGGCCCGACGGCGAGGCGCTGCCGACCCGGGACCGGGCGAGCTGCTGCATGTTCTACACGCTGCGCCCCGACGACACGTGCGTCACCTGCCCGCGCACCTGCGACGCGGAGCGCGTCGCGCGCCTGAGTGCGGGCGCGGCGGCGAGCTGAGACGTCGGGTTCCTTCCCCCACCCGGCCGGTTTCCCCCGCCGGCCCGGTCGACCCGGCCATCGAACCGCTCCGGCCGCCACCGATGGGTGGTCCAGCACAGAGCGGTCGGCCGAGGTGCCCGCCCCCGCTGAGCTGCCCCCCTGTCGGACACCTGTCGGTGCCGTCCTCCGCTGTCGGTGGTCTGTAGGTCATCTGTCGCCGGGCCCCGGGAGATTGGAACAGGTCGGAGCCGGGCGGCAACGCCGCCGGACCCGGCCTCGCATCGCCCCGGCCCACCGGCGCGGCGCGCCCGGCGTGACCCGCCGCGTGCCCGCCCCGGGGGCCACGGTCAGGAAGGAAGCCCTCATGACGCATGACTTCACGATCATCGGCGCCGGACTCGGCGGCCTCACACTCGCCCGTGTCCTGCACCTGCACGGCATACCGGCCGCGGTGTACGAGGCGGAGCCCTCCCCCGCCTCGCGTGCCCAGGGCGGCATGCTCGACATCCACGACTACAACGGCCAACTCGCCCTGCGGGCCGCTGACTTGATGGACGGGTTCCGCGAACTCGTCCTGGAGGGCCGCCAGGCCGTGCGGATCCTCGCCTCGGACGGGACCGTCCTGCTCGACGAGGCCGACGACGGCACCGGCGGCCGCCCCGAGGTGCTCCGCGGCGAACTGCGGCAGCTGCTGCTCGACTCGCTGCCGCCCGGCACCGTCCGGTGGGGCCGGAAGGTGACCGGCGCCCGCGGTCTCGGCGACGGCCGCCACGAGGTGACCTTCGCCGACGGCACCACCGTCACCACCGGCCTGCTCGTCGGCGCGGACGGCGCCTGGTCCCGGGTGCGGCCGCTGCTGACCTCCGCCACCCCCGCGTACAGCGGCAAGTCCGTCGTCGAGACCTACCTGTTCGGCTCCGACACCCGGCGCCCGGCCGTCGCGAAGACCGTCGGCGGCGGATCGATGCTGGCGTTCGCGCCGGACCGGGAGATCTTCGCCCACCGGGAACGGGACGACACCCTGCACGCCTACGTGGGACTGACCCGCCCGGAGGACTGGTTCGACGACATCGACTTCGGCGACGGCGCCGCGGCCGCCGCGCGGATCGCCCGCGAGTTCGACGGCTGGGCACCCGAACTCGTCTCGCTGATCACCGACGCCGACGGCGCGCCCACCCTGCGCCGCCTCTACGCCCTGCCGATCGGGCACCGCTGGGCGCGGGTGCCGGGGGTGACCCTGATCGGCGACGCCGCCCACCTTTCGATCCCGAACGGCGAGGGGGCCAACGTCGCCATGCACGACGGCGCCGAACTCGGCGCGGCGCTCGCCGCCCACCCCGACGACGTCGAGACCGCCCTCGCCGCGTACGAGGAGGCCATGTTCCCGCGCAGCGCGGAGGCCGCCACCTTCGGAGGGCCCGACGGCCCCGCGCCCGAGCCCGGGGAGGGCCCGGTCCAGGACATGATCGCCGCGTTCTTCCAGCAACAGCAGCAGTCCTGACCGGTTCGGCAGCGGGTCTACGCGGCCGGTTCACGCACCCGGTTCACGCAGCGCACGATTAATCGAACTCAACGCCCGGCGTTCCTCTGTGAGTTCGAGCAAAAGTGCGCCCTGCACGCTCCCTTGCACCCCCATCGCTGTCTCTTGCCCCGAAACCCCCTGCGGGTCTTCGAGGTTGGGTCAATATGGCGCCCGTTACGCCCTACCGCAATGCAAGGGACCCCCAGATGAGACTGACCGACATATCGCTGGACTGGCTGCTTCCCGGCAGCGTCCTGCTCCTGGGCATGCTGGTGGCGGTGGCGGTGCTCATGCGCGGCAAGCGAGGCCACGACAAGACGGCCAAGGGGACCGCGAGCGACGACTCGTGGGAGCGCAGCGAGGAACGCCGCAGACGCAAGGAAGCCGTCTACGGAACCGCCTCCTATGTGCTGCTGTTCTGCTGCGCGGCCGTCGCCGCGGCGCTGTCGTTCCACGGCCTGGTCGGCTTCGGGCAGCAGAACCTCAGCCTCTCCGGCGGCTGGGAGTACCTGGTGCCGTTCGGCCTCGACGGGGCGGCGATGTTCTGCTCCGTCCTCGCCGTACGCGAGGCCAGCCACGGCGACGCGGCGCTCGGCTCGCGGCTGCTGGTGTGGACGTTCGCGGGCGCGGCCGCCTGGTTCAACTGGGTGCACGCGCCCAGGGGGTTGAACCACGCCGGGGCCCCGCACTTCTTCGCGGGCATGTCGCTGTCGGCCGCGGTGCTCTTCGACCGCGCGCTCAAGCAGACCCGCCGTGCGGCGCTGCGCGAGCAGGGTCTCGTGCCGCGTCCGCTGCCGCAGATCCGCATCGTGCGGTGGCTGCGCGCGCCCCGGGAGACCTTCGGCGCCTGGTCGCTGATGCTCCTCGAAGGCGTCCGCACGCTGGACGAGGCCGTCGAGGAGGTGCGGGAGGACCGGCGCGAGAAGGAGCGCACCCGGCTGCGCAGGCGTGACCAGGAGAAGCTGGAGCGGGCGCAGCTCAAGGCGCTCAGCCGGGGCCACCGCACCTGGCAGGGCCGCGGCGGCGGCCGTCAGGTGGAGGTGCCGGCCGTCGCGTCGGGCGCCGGGTCCGCGCAGGTCGGCGCGGACCCTGCCATACCGGCGCAGGACCAGTTGCCCCTGCGCTCCCGACCCTCCCTCCAGGCCGTCAGGAACGGCCCTGACGGCACCGAACCCGTCGCCCCCCTCACCGTCGACCTGACGGCCGAGGACGACACGCAGGCGCTGCCCCGGCTCGACTCGCTGGAGCGGAAGCTGAAGGACCTGGAGCAGCAGTTCGGCTGACCGCGCCAGGACCGCCTCGTCACCCGAGAGGACCGTCCCGTCACCCGAGGGCGGCGGCAGGGCTCACGCCGTGCCGCCGCCGTCGAGTTCGAACCACACCACCTTTCCCACCCCGTGCGCCCGCACGCCCCACGCGTCGGCGAGGGCCTGCACGAGGACCAGGCCCCGGCCGTTCGTACCGCTGTCGGCGTCCGGTACCCGCGGCTCGGGGCGGCTCCCCGCGAAGTCCCGCACCTCGACGCGCAGACCGCGCGGGCCCACGGTCGCGGTGACGAACGCGTCGTGATCGGTGTGCACCAGCGCGTTGGTGACCAGTTCGCTGGTGAGCAGTTCGGCCGTCTCGGCCCGTCCCGGCTTCCCCCAGGGCCGCAGGAACTCCCTCAGGTCCTTCCTGACCTCGGACACCGCGCGCAGATCCGACCTGCCGAGCCGGCGCGTGAACCGCCCGCCGTCGGGGCCGCCGCGTGCCGCGCCGGTTCTCTCGTCCCGTTCCTTTTGCGGGGTGGCCCCGATGCTCCCGGAGCCTCCCGCCCGTGACTGGCTCGTCATGACCCCCGCCCACCAAGCGATGTCTCTGCCCCCTTGCTCGAACAACTTCACGGGATGCATGCCCTTCGCCGGGGGCGGCACGCTTGTCGAATCGTCAACCAATGGCGGGGGGTGCACCCACGGATCCGGGGGAAGTGAAGCGGAGAGCCCCACCTCCGAGCCTCCCGAGGAGCCCGAGTGCACGACGACCGACTGCTGGTGGAAGGCCGCCTGGAGCGCGCGCTGCGCCAGTTCATCCGCCCCGCCCAGTACGCGCGGCGTACCCCGCTGACCCTCTCCGTCTGGCACGCGCCGGGCGAGCCGGTGCCCGTCGCGACCGCCCTCGATGCGGCGTACGAGCCCTTCGAGACCGGCACCGCATGGGGAAACCCCTGGTCCACCAGCTGGTTCCGGCTTCAAGGACAGGTGCCCGAGGAGTGGAGCGGGCGGCGGGTCGAGGTGGTCATCGACCCGGGCTTCAGCGAGGAGGGACCCGGCTTCCAGGCGGAGGGCCTGGTGTACGACGCGTCGGGCGTACCCCTGAAGGGGATTCACCCCCGCAACCGGCATATCCCGGTGGCCTCCCCCGCCCGGGGCGGCGAGGACGTGCACCTGCTCCTGGAGGCGGCGGCGAATCCTGCCGTTCTGCACGACTTCGTGCCGACGCGGCTCGGCGACGTACTGACCGCAGGCAATAGCCCGATCTACCGATTCGCGTCTGCCGATCTCGCCGTACTGGACGAGGACGTATGGCAGCTGACCCTGGATATCGAGGTCCTCTCCGAGCTCATGCGCGAACTGGACGCCGACCGTCCGCGTCGCCACGAGATCCTGCGCGCCCTGGAGGACATGCTCGACGCGCTCGATCTGCACGACGTCTCCGGCACCGCCGCCGCGGCCCGCGCCGAACTCGCCGACGTCCTCGCGCGCCCCGCCCACGCCAGCGCGCACCGCGTCTCGGCGGCCGGCCACGCGCACATCGACTCGGCGTGGCTGTGGCCGCTGCGCGAGACGGTGCGCAAGGCGTCGCGCACCTTCGCCAATGTGACGGCGCTGGCCGAGGAGTATCCGGAGCTGGTCTTCGCCTGTTCGCAGGCCCAGCAGTACGCCTGGGTGAAGGAGCACCAGCCGCACATCTGGGAGCGCATCAAGAAGGCGGTGGCGGACGGCAACTGGGCGCCGGTGGGCTCGATGTGGGTCGAGTCGGACGCCAACATGCCGGGCGGCGAGGCGCTGGCCCGGCAGATCACGCACGGCATGCGGTTCTTCCGCGAGGAGCTCGGGGTCGAGACGGAGGAGATCTGGCTGCCGGACTCCTTCGGGTACACGGCCGCCTTCCCGCAGCTGGCGAAGCTCGCGGGGGTGCGCTGGTTCCTCACCCAGAAGCTGAGCTGGAACCAGTCCAACAAGATGCCGCACCACACCTTCTGGTGGGAGGGCATCGACGGCACCCGCGTCTTCACCCACTTCCCGCCCGTGGACACCTACAACTCCCAGTTCCACGGCGCCGAACTCGCGCACGCCGAGCGGAACTTCGCCGACAAGGGCCGGGCGTCGCGCTCCCTGGTGCCGTTCGGCTGGGGCGACGGCGGGGGCGGGCCCACCCGCGAGATGATGGAGCGGGCCCGGCGGCTGCGCTCCCTGGAGGGGTCGCCACGCGTCGAGATCGAGAAGCCGTCGGCGTTCTTCGCGGCGGCCGAGGAGGAGTACGGGGCGCAGGCGCCCGTCTGGTCGGGCGAGCTGTACCTGGAGCTGCACCGCGCGACCTACACCACCCAGGCGGCGACCAAGCGCGGCAACCGGCGCAGCGAACACGCCCTGCGCGAGGCGGAGTTGTGGTGCACGGCGGCCGCGGTGCGTGACCCGGCGTACGTCTATCCGTACGACACCCTGGACCGGCTGTGGAAGACGGTGCTCCTGCACCAGTTCCACGACATCCTGCCGGGCTCGTCGATCGCCTGGGTGCACCGGGAGGCGCGCGAGACGTACGAGCGGGTCCTCGCCGAGCTCGACGAGCTGACCGCGGCGGCCGTCCGGTCGCTCGGCGCGGGCGGGCCCGCCGCGCTGAACGCCTCGCCCTACGCCCGCAGCGAGGTCGTCGACGCGGGCGACGGGACGCTGGTGCGCGTCGACGTCCCCGCGCTCGGCACCCGAAGCCTGGACGCCGCGCGGGACGCGGGCGCCGGCGCGGTGGCGCACACCACCGGCGACACCATCCTGCTCACCAACGAGCATCTGAGCGTCACCGTCGACGCCGCGGGACTCCTCACCTCCGTGACGGACCTGGACGCCGGACGCGAGGTCCTCGCGGCCCCCGCCAACCTCCTCCAGCTGCACCCCGACCACCCCACGCACTACGACGCCTGGGACCTGGACCGGCACTACCGGCGCCGGCACACCGACCTCACCGACGCCGAGTCCGTCGAGCTCGTCGAGGACGGGCCGCTGCGGGTCGCGGTGCGCGTGGTGCGGGCCTTCGGGCAGTCGCGGATCACCCAGGAGATCCGGCTCGCGGCGGGCAGCCGGCGTGTGGACGTCGTCACGGACGTCGACTGGCACGAGTCGGAGAAGGTCCTCAAGGCCGCTTTCCCGCTGGACGTGCACGCCGAACGGTCCGCCGCCGAGATCCAGTTCGGGCATGTGCACCGGCCGACGCACGCCAACACCGGCTGGGACGCGGCGCGTTACGAGATCTGCGCGCACCGCTGGCTGCGGGTGGCCGAGGAGGGGTACGGCGTGGCGCTGCTCAACGACTCCACGTACGGCCACGACGTGACGCGCACCGAGCACGACGGCACGCTCGGCACCACCGTGCGGCTGACCCTGCTGCGGGCCCCGCACAGCCCGGACCCGGAGACCGACCAGGGCACGCACCGCTTCACGTACGCGCTGCTGCCCGGGGCGGACACCGGCGACGCCGTCGCGGAGGGGCTCGCGCTCAATCTGCCGCTGCGGGTGGCCGACGCGCCCGTTCTGCCGTCGCTGGTGAGCGTCGACCACCCGGCCGTCACCGTCGAGTCGGTGAAGCTCGCCGACGACCGCAGCGGCGACGTCGTCGTACGTCTCTACGAGTCGCGCGGCGGGCGGGCGGCGGCCGTGCTCGGCACGTCGTTCCCGGTGGCCCGCGCGGAGGTGACCGAC
The DNA here is from genome assembly GCF_055591085.1 of Streptomyces sp. NPDC041713. Taxonomy (NCBI): domain Bacteria; kingdom Bacillati; phylum Actinomycetota; class Actinomycetes; order Kitasatosporales; family Streptomycetaceae; genus Streptomyces; species Streptomyces sp. NPDC041713. The sequence goes on along the minus strand of NZ_JBVIZY010000006.1, from coordinate 571,394 downwards.
CTCCTGGAGCGGCCGCTGCACGAGGCGGAGACCGGCGAGGCCGGACTCGCGCTGGCGCTGCGGCCGTTCCAGATCGTCACGCTGCGGGTGCGGCCCGCCTGACCCGGGCGGATGCCGGGGCCGGTGTCACGGCCTCGGCACGTTCCGCAGGTTGGAGCGCGCCATCTGCAGCATCCGGCCCACCCCGCCGTCGAGCACGATCTTGCTGGCGGAGAGGGCGAAGCCGGTCACCATGTCCGAGCTGATCTTGGGCGGGATGGAGAGGGCGTTCGGGTCGGTGACGATGTCGACGAGGGCGGGGCCCTTGTGCGCGAAGGCGTCCTTGAGGGCGCCCGCGAGCTGCTTCGGCTTCTCCACGCGGACGCCGTAGGCACCCGCGGCGCGGGCGACGGCGGCGAAGTCCGGGTTGTGGTTGCCCGTGCCGTACGAGGGGAGACCGGCGACGAGCATCTCCAACTCCACCATGCCCAAAGAGGAGTTGTTGAACAGGACGACCTTCACCGGCAGGTCGTACTGGACGAGGGTGAGGAAGTCGCCCATCAGCATCGAGAAGCCGCCGTCGCCCGACATGGAGACGACCTGACGCTTGCGGTCGGTGAACTGGGCGCCGATCGCCTGCGGCAGGGCGTTCGCCATCGAGCCGTGACTGAAGGAGCCGATGATGCGGCGCCTGCCGTTGGGCGTGAGGTAGCGGGCTCCCCAGACATTGCACATACCGGTGTCAATGGTGAACACGGCATCGTCCGCGGCGAGTTCGTCGAGGACGGAGGCGACGTACTCGGGGTGGATCGGGACGTGCTTGTCGACCTTGCGCGTGTACGCCTTCACGACCCCTTCGAGGGCGTCCGCGTGCTTCTTGAGCATCTTGTCGAGGAACTTGCGGTTCGTCTTCGGCGTGACCCGCGGGGTCAGACCGCGCAGCGTCTCGCGCACGTCGCCCCAGACCGCGAGGTCCAGCTTGGAGCGCCGCCCGAGGTTCTCCGGCCGCACGTCCACCTGCGCGATCTTCACGTCGTCGGGCAGGAAGGCGGTGTACGGGAAGTCCGTGCCGAGCAGGATCAGCAGATCGCACTCGTGGGTGGCCTCGTACGCGGCGCCGTAGCCGAGCAGGCCGCTCATGCCCACGTCGTACGGGTTGTCGTACTGGATCCACTCCTTGCCGCGCAGCGCGTGGCCCACCGGGGACTTGATCTTCTCGGCGAACTCCATCACCTCGGCGTGTGCGCCCGCCGTGCCGCTGCCGCAGAAGAGCGTGACCTTGTCCGCCTCGTCGATCATGGCGGCTAGCCGCTCGATCTCCGCCTCGCCGGGGCGCACGGAGGGCCGTGAGGTGACCAGGGCGGTCTCGGCGGCCTTCTCCGGGGCCGGCTCGGCCGCGACGTCGCCGGGCAGCGACACGACGCTGACGCCGCTCCGGCCGACGGCGTGCTGGATGGCGGTGTGCAGGAGCCGCGGCATCTGCTTCGGCGTGGAGATCATCTCGCTGTAGTGGCTGCACTCGCGGAACAGCTGGTCCGGATGGGTCTCCTGGAAGAACCCGAGCCCGATCTCGCTCGACGGGATCTGCGCGGCGAGGGCGAGGACCGGGGCCATCGAGCGGTGCGCGTCGTAGAGGCCGTTGATCAGGTGCAGGTTGCCGGGGCCGCAGGAGCCCGCGCAGGCGGCCAGCTTCCCGGTGATCTGAGCCTCGGCGCCGGCCGCGAAGGCGGCGGTCTCCTCGTGCCGCACCTGGATCCAGTCGATCCCCTTGGTGCGGCGGATGGCGTCCACGACCGGGTTGAGGCTGTCGCCGACGACTCCGTACAGGCGCTTGACGCCCGCGCGGACGACGATGTCGACGAACTGCTCGGCGACGTTCTGCTTGGCCATGCTGTACGCACCTCTCGACGCCGGTGAACCGTGGCTCACCCCGTGTGACCCGTGGGTCCGTGGAGTCACCGGTTCCATGAAGTCACAGGTGCGGCGGTCATGCCTCCCAGACCGCGGCGGCGGTGCGGTCGTCGGCGTACCCCTTGACCCTGACCTGGATGTCGGCCAGGAAGGCGGCGAGCCCCGGCGGACCGCTCTTCTCCCATCTGCGGGTGAGGTGTTCGGCCAGCTCGGGCTCGCCGCGCAGCGGTTCGGCGAGGCCGCCGCTGCACAGGACGAGGGCGTCACCCGGGCGGGCGACGGAGGCCCGGAAGCGGAACGGCTCGCGGGGCGGCGCGGGCGCGGGTTCGTACGGGCTGGGCGGGGTGCTGATCCCGAGGTCCATGGTGAGGTGGTCGTCCTCGGGGAGCCGGTCGGGCGGCGAGCCGAAGCCCACCACGGCGTCGCCGGTGGCCTCGGCCACGCGGGGCTCGATGTCCTGCCAGGCACCGTCGCGCAGCCGGAAGAGTCCGCCTCCGCCGACGCCGAAGAAGACGCGGGTACGGCAGCGGGGGTCGGCCGGCAGGAGCAGGCAGCGCAGCGACGCGGCGTACTCCTCCGGCTCCAGGCCCAGGTCGGCGGCGCGGGCGCGGAGCTTGCCGAGGCTGCGGTCGGTGAGCCGGTGCAGCCCCGACTTCAGGTCGCCGCGCCGGGCCGCCCTGAGGTCCTCGGCGAGCCGCCGGTGGCTGCGGCCCACGGCCCGGCCGATCCACTGGCACACCTCGGCGGCGGCGCGGTGCGCTCCTGGGGTCGCGCGGGCGCCGGTGGCCATGGCGACGAGGACGAGGGCGTCCTCGCCGCTCCCGAACCGGGCGGTGAGCAGGGAGTCGCGCCGGGGCTCGCCCCGATACCGGGCGGAATCCCCGCGCACGGAGGCGGCCCGCAGCGTACTGCTCCCGTACCGCGCCCCGTCGAGCACGGTGTCGGCGACGAGATCCCCGAGGTCGTCGGGATCCGTGACAGGCAACTCGGTGGGCTCGGCCTCGTAGGTGGGGGGCCCGTCGCCGACGTAGGGGATGTGAGGGTCGACGGGGGCGGGGACGGGGACGTCCGGAGGCGGAGGGGCGGACCCGCCGGTACGCGGACCTCCGGTGGGGAAGGACACGGGTCCGCCGGGGGCGGAGGGGGGCGGCGCCCAGGGTGGCGGGGCGGTGAAGGTGGGGGTTTCCCTGCCGGGGGCGGGGGGTGAGGGTGCCTGCGGGGGCCGGGGTGGGCGCGCGGCGGGGGCTGGGGCCTGGGGCGGGTCCGGAGGCTCGGACGTCGCGGAAGCCTCAGCCTCAACCGCGCCCGCCGAACCCGGCTCCCCACCCGCCGGATCCGACCCTCGGGGTGGCGTCGACGCCGAACCCGGCTCGGAGGGCCCTGCCTCCGGGGCTGCCGGCGGCCAGGGCTGCCCACTCACCGGGCCCGGTACGTGCGGGGATGTGGACCCCGTGCGCCCCGCCGACGCCACCGAAGGCTCGGGCGGCTCAGCTCCCGGCGAGGGCTTCCGCTCAGCTCCCGGCGAGGCGTCCCGTTCAGCTCCCGGCGAGGGGTCCGCGTCCCGCCCCCCTGGCGCCCCCTCCCGGCGGGGCGGAGGGAGGGGGACGTTCGGCGCGGGGCACCCGACCGTGTCCGCCGCCGAGGCGAATCTGTCGTCCAGGGTGTCCCGCGCGGCCGCGGGCCCCGTGTCCGGCGCCGCGTCGTCGTACAGCTGTCCCCACCAGTCGTCGTCGCGATCGGTGGGCCTCTCCCCCTGCTGGCTCATGCCCCTAATTTTCCACCGCGAGGCCCGTACGAAAACGGTTCTTCCGGAAATTCCGGCCATCACGGAGACCGCCGGGCGGGCCCACCCCCCACAGGAGGACCGCCCGGCGGGGCCGGTGTGACTACCGCACGTCGTAGGCGCGGGCCACGGTCTGAGTGACGGAGTTCCCGTGGGCGTCCGTCAGCCGGGACTTGAGCCAGACCTGTTTGCCGGAGGCGCCCGCGTGGTCCACGGTCGCGCGCCATGTGCCGTCGTGCTCGGCGGTGGTGGCCGCCTGCCACGTCGTGCCCTCGTCGTACGAGTACGACAGCTCCGCCTTCGTGAGCGGGCCCGGCTCGTAGCCCGCGTGCCCGGTGGCGCCGAGTTCAATCCGCAGACCGTCCTTGGCGGGCAGCGTCTTGCGGCCGTCCTCCGGGAGCCGGTAGGTGGGGAACAGCATCGGGATGCCCTGCGAGTAGACGTCCTCGTCCAGGTGCGAGCGGAACGACCAGGTCGTCTCCGTCCCCGTCGACCGGTGCCACACGCGGGAGCCGATCTTCTGCGTGGTGAGGGTCAGTTCGTACGCGGAGTCCTCCGCCGGCACCGTGAACATCCCGGACGGCCAGCCCGAATCGCCCACGATCTCGCCGTTCCGCTTGAGCTGCACGGAACCGATGTCGCCGAAGCTGCCCTGGATGCCCGCGTGTTCGGCGTCCGACCAGAAACCGGGCGCGACCCCGATCAGGTTGCCCTGCCGCTCCCCGGCGAGGGCGGGATCACCCGCGGCGTCCCGGGGGGTGCCGGGCACGAGGACCCCGTCGTACCAGGTCTCCGCGCGCCGTTCGCCCTTCTCGTACGTACGCACCGGGTCGATCATGAACTCGCCGTACGGGAAGCTGCTGGAGACCTGGTGGCCCCAGCCGGTCGTGCCGGTCGAGTAGTACTCGGTGCGCTTGCCTGGTGCCGGGACGGACGCCAGGTCGGCGAAGTAGACCTCGACGCCGCTGGGGCGGACGGCCGACGGCAGGTCCACGTAGTCCGTGGCCTCCCCCATCGCCCGGTACGTCGCCTTGTTCGCGGCGAGGTTTTTGTCCCGCACCCGGTAGGTGCGGTCGTCGCGGATCTGGCCGGTCTCGGGGAACGCCAGGTTGTAGACGTAGGGGCTCTTGGCCGTCGCCTTCCACGTCAACTGGACCTGCCCCGAGTGGAGTCGGGCGAGCAGGGCGTCCGCCTCCGCGGTGGGCAGGCCGAGGACGGGCAGCGGGGAGCCGACGAAGCCCGCGGCGGGGTACCAGCGGCCGGCGGCCTTGCGGTGGGCGACGACCGCGACGGCGCCCGCCTTCTCCGCGTCGTTCGCCACGCCCGCGGCGTCACCGCTGTCCGGGACCTCGACGAGGGCGATCTTGCCCTTGACCCCGGCGGCGGCGAGCTCGTCGGGGGTGCCGGACTTCGCGTCGACGAGGACCGCGCGCCCGGTGCCGTCCAGGTTGGCGGAGCCGGTCGACGCCGTCACCGGGTGCAGCGCCGGGCCGCCCGCGACGGCGAGCCGGGAGATCTGCGGCGCGGCGGCCCGCCAGTAGCTGCCGGACTCGAAGGTGCCCTGGGACGGCTTGCCCTCGACGGACTGGTAGTAGGCGCGGACGGTGCGCGGCCCCGCGGCGGTGCCCGCGTGCAGCCAGTGGTCCTTGCCCCAGCCGCGCGTGAAGGCGAGGGTGGCGCCGCGCACTTCGGAGGCCTTGTCGGTGCGGACCTTCAGGCGGTGCGCCGTGCGGGCGTCGAGCGTGATCGTCGTGTCCTTCTTGATCTCGACCTGGGGGCGGGCGAGATGGGCGAGGGAGTCGACGAGCTTGCCGTCGCCGTGTGCGTCGGGCGTGGCGATGAACCCCGTCAAGAAGTAGGCGCCGGGGCGCACTTGGTACGTCTGGTCGTTGGCGCCCTCGTTGAAGCGCCGCTCGCCGGTCGCCGTGTCCGTGCCGATGAGGTCCACGGACGACGCCCCGTCGGCGGGCTTGCCGTTGCGGTCGACGAGCTTCACGCGGAGGCTGACGGTCTCCGGCTGCACGTAGAGCGAGAAGGGCGTGGAGACGCGACCCCCGCCGCCGGCGGTCTCGGCGAGCACGCGGCCCGTGATGTCGCCGTACTGGGCACGCTTGAGGTCCGCGTCGGGGCTGAGCTCGAGCGGCACCTGGACGGTGGCGCCGGCCGGGAGCGTCACGGAACGCTTGCCGAGCCGCGCCACTTCGGAGCCCACGGCCGAGCCGTCGTTGCCGGTCACTCCCGCCACCGACAGCTTCAACTTCACCGTCTTGTCCGTGGTGTTGGTGTAGGGGACGTCGACCGTGGTGCGGTCGGAGGTGTCCTGCGGCCAGCCGAAGCTGCCGCCCCGCACGGCGGGCGAGCCGAGCACCTGCTGGTCGATCGCGGCCTTGGCGTCGAGCCGTCCGCCGCCGGTCTCGCGCGCGTCGCCGGGAACGCCGCTGTCCGCGGACGAGACGAGGGCCGCCTTGATCTGCTGGGCGCTCCAGCCGGGGTGGCGCTGTTTGACGAGGGCGGCGGCGCCCGCGACGTGCGGGGTCGCCATCGACGTACCGCTCATGGACTGGTACGCGTAGACGCCGCGCCCGCCGGCCGCCGCGGCGGAGATGCCGACGCCGGGGGCGGCGATCTCCGGCTTGAGCGTGTGCGAGCCGTACGCGGGGCCGCGGCTGGAGAAGGAGGCCGTGGTGTCGTCGCGGTCGACGGCGCCGACGGTCAGGACACCGGGCGCGCAGCCGGGCGAGGAGACAGAGTTGAGGGACGGTCCGGTGTTGCCCGCCGCGACGACGAAGAGGGTGTCCTTCGCGGACCGCGCGAGCTCCTCGGTCGCGGTGCTCATCGGGTCGGTGCAGTCGGTCTGCGCCGGGTTGCCGAGGCTCATCGAGACGACGTCGGCCTTCTGGTCGACGGCCCACCCCATGCCCGCGATGATCCACGAAGTGGCGCCGGAACCGCTGTCGTTGAGGACCTTGCCGTGCAGCAGTTCGGTGCCGGGCGCGACGCCCTTCTTCTTGCCGTCGCTCGCCGCGCCGGAGCCGCCGACGGTGGAGGTGGTGTGGGTGCCGTGGCCCTGGCGGTCCTCGCCGTCCGGCGAGTCGGTGAAGTTCTTCGTCGCGCCGACGCGGCCCTTGAGGTCGGGGTGCTCGGCGTCCACCCCGGTGTCGAGCACGGCGACCTTGGTGCCCTTGCCGTCGTAGCTGGCGGCCCACGCCTCGGGGGCGTGCACCTGCTTGGTCGACCGGTCGAGGGTGGCCTCGACCTTGGCGTCAAGCCAGAGCTTCTTGACGTCGGCCGCGGCGCGCGACCTGGGTGACGTGATGTCCGCCCAGAACGCCGCGGCCTTCTTCTTATCGGCCTTCAGGGCGACGCCGTCGACGGGGTCGAGGACGAGTCCGCGCGTGGCGCCGCGCGGGGTGGCGGGCACCTTGCGCGCGACGTCGACCGACGTGTCGTACACGGCGATGAGCGGGAGCTGCTTGGTGTGCGCGTCGTCGTAGCCCTGGCGGACGAGCCCGGTGACGTTGAACAGTTCCTCGTCCACGAGGCCCTCGGCGAGGGCGTGTTCGGCACCCTCGGGGTAGACGTACAGGTCCTTGCCGGACTGCCGCGTCTGGATCAGCGGCGCGGTGCCGTCGGCGCCGGGCAGCGCGACGGCGCCCGATCTCCCCTCGCCGTCCGAGGTCACGAGGACCCGGTCGCCGGTGACGAGGGTGACCACGGAGCCGCCCCCGCCGCGCGCGGCGCCCTGCGGCACGCTCCCCGCCAACGGAGGCCGCTCCGACGACGGATGTGGCTCGGCCACGGACGGGACGGCCGCGGTGACGGCGAGGACGACGGCGGACGCCGCCCCCCATGCCGTACGCGATATCGGGCGCATCGCTCTCCCCAGTGTTGACGGTCGGCGGGCACGCGGAACCACGGGCCGATGGTGCCCAAAGGCCGCATGACCGGACGCGGTTGGTGCTGCGGTGGCGTCACCTTGGCAGAGAGACGGGTGGTGCGGGGATGATGTCCTGGGGCGGGTTTACGCCGTGGCTCTTTCCCGCCACGACACCGTCCGAGCAGAGCCTTTTCGGAAACGGAGCCTGGGGAGGGACGTCGCCGCATGCTGGCAGCGATCGGTCTGGACGAGACGCACGAGTCGGCGTATCGGGCGCTGGTGTCGGTGGGCGCCGCCGACGTCGCCGACCTCGCGCGCAGGCTCACCCTCGGCGAGCCGGAGACCGAGCGGACCCTGCGCCGCCTGGAGCGGCACGGCCTGGCCGCGCAGGCCTCCGGCCGGACCGGCCGCTGGGTGGCGGCGCCGCCCGGGGTCGCGCTCGGCGCGCTCCTCGCCCAGCAGCGCCACGAGCTGGAGAAGGCCGAACTCGCGGCCACGCTGCTCGCCGAGGAGTACCGCGCGCAGGCCGCCGAACCGGCGGTCCACGACCTGGTCGAGGTGGTCACCGGGGCGGCCGCGGTCTCGCAGCGCTTCCTCCAGCTGCAGCTGGGCGCGGGCGACGAGGTGTGCGCCCTGGTGACCGGCAGCCCCGTGGCGATCACCGGCACGGAGAACAGCGCCGAGGAGCAGGCGACGGGCCGCGGGGTGCGCTACCGCGTGGTCGTCGAGCGTGCCGTCCTCGACCTGCCGACGGGCCTCGTCGAGCTGTCGACGGCGATCGGCCGCGACGAGCAGGTGCGGGTGGTCGACCGCGTACCGACCAAGCTGGTGATCGCCGACGGCACGCTCGCGATGGTGCCGCTGACCTCGCGCACGGCCGAGCCCGCCGCGCTCGTCGTGCACGCCAGCGGCCTGCTCGAATCGCTGTCGGGCCTCTTCGAGGCGGTCTGGTCCCAGGCGCTTCCGCTGCGCATCGGCGAGGCCGGCGGCGCGCCCCGCGAGGTCGCCCCCGAGGGCCCGGACGGCACGGACCTGGAGATCCTCTCCCTGCTCCTGGCGGGCCTGACGGACGCGAGCGTCGCCAAACAGCTCGACCTGGGGCTGCGCACGGTGCAGCGCCGGGTGAAGCGCCTGATGGAGCTGACGGGCGTCACGACCCGGCTCCAGCTGGGCTGGCACGCGTACGAGCGCGAGTGGGTCTCGCGGACCGCAAGGCCGCCTCAGGACTGACCTGACCTGCGGTTTCGTCGCGTCTGGTGCAGGCTGGACAGATGGGAGCGTGGGAACTCCTGCTGGTCGGGGTGGTCATGCTGCTCGGCCTGTGCGGAGTGCTGGTACCCGGAGTGCCCGGCTCGTGGCTGGTGTGGGCCGCGGTCCTCTGGTGGACCCTGTACGACCCGAACGGCCTGGCCTGGGGCATCCTCGTCGGCGCGACCCTGGTGCTCCTCGCGGCCCAGGCCGTCCGCTGGCAGCTGCCGCCCCGCCGGCTGCGGGAGAGCGGCGCCACGCCGCGGATGGCGGTCTGCGCCGGGGCCGGCGCGCTGCTCGGCTTCTGCGTGGTGCCGGTGATCGGCGCGATCCCCGGCTTCGTCGGCGGCATCTACGCGGGCGAGCGGCTGCGGCTCGGCCGGCACGGTGAGGCGGCGGCGTCGACGCGGAACGCGATGCGGATGGGCGGGAGCAGCGTGCTGACGGAGCTGTTCGCGTGCCTGTTGATCGTGGGGGCGTGGCTGGGGGCGCTGGTCTGGGGTTGAGAGGTCCGCCCCGGGTGAGGGTGCGGGCGGGCGGGCTCATCGCTCGGCGATCCGGCGCCGCTCCTCGTCGTCCAGGTCGATGTCGATCTGGTCCCGGATGAGCTTGTGGGTGCCGCTTGCGGGATCGTGCGGTGCGGGGGCCTCGCGGACGACCGCGGGAGGCTGCCGCCGGCCGGAGGGGAAGGCGGCCCCGGTGGTCCCGGCCAGCACGGACACCGCGCAGACGGCGACGACGGCTCGGCGGATCCGTGCGCGGACGTGACGCGAGACGCGCACCATGGGCACCTCCACGTGTCGCTCCTGTCGGGTGAGGTGCCGCAGTCTGCCGTACGGGGATGAGAGGGCCTCTTAGATCTGGACGGGCCGCACGGGGGCCGCACGGACCTGGGCGATCAGCTGTCGGCGGGCGGCCGCCAAGCCAGGTGGCGCAGGGCGTACGAGCGCCAGGGGCGCCAGGCGTCGACGGCCGCCTCCGGCTCGCCGGGCAGGGCCACGTCGGGGTCGCCGAGGGCCCGCATGCGGATGACGGCGACGGTCCGCGCGTCCAGGCCGGGCAGGGCGCGGAGCGCCGCCTCCGCGTCGTCGCGGTCCGCCCCCGCGTCGAGGCGCAGGGAGCCGTCGGCGAGCGCCGAGGCAAGGGCGCCCGGGGTGCCGGGTTCGGCGGCCAGGTCGGCCGGGGCGGGGAAGACGTGGGTGAGCGTCCCGCACGCGGCGTCGAGCACCTTGCCGTACCGCGCCACGAGCCGTGCGGCCCCCGCGCGGCCGACGAGGGCGCGCATCGCGAACTCGTCCGGGTCGGCGGCGCCGGGCGAGCGGAGGCCCGGCCGGGCGGCGACGAGCGGGGCGAGCCGGGGATCGGCGCCGAGCCGCTCGTCCACGGCGTACGGGTCGGCGTCGAGGTCGAAGAGCCGGCGCAGCCGCTGGACGGCGGTGGTGAGGTCGCGCAGATCGGTCAGGTGCAGCCGGGCGTCGAGCCAGCCGCCCCGGTGCACGGCCTCGGTGCTCGATCCGCCGCCGGGCGCCGTCGCGGAGTCGTGGTGCGCCTCTTCGACGGCCACGATGCCGGTGCCGTACGGCAGCCGGAGCGTACGCCGGTACGTGCGGGCGCCGCGCTCACCGCCGACCTCCTCGATCCCGGTGACGGCCTCGTCGGCGAGCAGGTCGAAGACGGCATCGGCGCGGTAGGGGCCGCGGTGGGCCAGGCGCAGCGGGATGCCGGCGGCGGGCGTGGGGCGGGCGGTGCCGCGTCGGGGGGCGGCGGCGCGCAGGGCGGTGGGCGTGAGCGCGTACACCGTCTTGATGGTGTCGTTGAACTGCCGGACGCTGGCGAATCCGGCGGCGAAGGCGATCTCGGTGACCGGCAGGTCGGTGGTCTGCAGGAGGACGCGGGCGGTGTGGGCGCGCTGGGCGCGGGCCAGGGCGACCGGGCCCGCGCCGAGCTCGGCGGTGAGCTGGCGCTGCACCTGCCGGGCGCTGTAACCGAGCCGTACGGCGAGGCCGGGCACGCCCTCGCGGTCGACGACGCCGTCGCCGATCATGCGCATGGCGCGGCCGACGACGTCGGCACGCACGTTCCAGTCGGCGGAGCCGGGGACGGCGTCCGGCCTGCACCGCCGGCAGGCCCGGAATCCGGAGGTCTGGGCGGCGGCCGCGGTGGTGTAGTAGCGGACGTTCGCGCGCTTGGGCGTGACGGCGGGACAGCTGGGCCGGCAGTAGATGCCGGTGGTCCGGACGGCGAAGAAGAACTCCCCATCAAACCGAGCGTCCCTGCTGCGCACGGCTTCGTACCTGGTCTCTTCATCGATCACACGACCATTGTGGGCGCGGGACCGGGGACCGGCTGGCGGAATTCGGACACAACGCTCGGTCCGTGGTCTGCGGCCCCCGGCACCCGGGTCCCGGGTCCCGGGTCCCGGGTCCCGGGCTCTGGGACCCGGGACCCAGCAGGATTCGCTCAGATCCCCATCGACTTGGCGACGATGGTGCGCATGATCTCGCTGGTGCCGCCGAAGATCCGGCTCGCCCGGTTGTCGGCGTAGAGCCGGGCGACCGGGCTGTCCGTGGTGAAGCCGAAGCCGCCGTGCAGTTGCAGACACGCGTCGAGCACTCGGGGCGCCGCCTCCGTGCAGTACAGCTTGGTGGCGGCTGCCTCCTCCGCGGTCAGCTCCCCCGCGTCGAAGGCCTCCAGGGCCTGGTCGACGACCGCCTGGAGCGCGTTCACCGTGACCTTGCAGTCGGCGAGCACGAACTTGGTGTTCTGGAAGGCGGCGACCGGCTTGCCGAAGGCGACGCGCCCGCGCACGTACTCGGTGGTGAGGTGGACCGCGGCGGCGGCCTGCGCGTACGCGCCGACGGCGATGCCCAGGCGTTCCTGCGGGAAGATGTCCGTCAGACAGGCGAAGCCGTCACCGAGCCCGCCCACCACGTCGCCGACCGAGACCCGCACGTCGCTGAACGTCATCGTGACGATGTCGGTGGACCGCAGACCGAGCGTGGGCGTCTCGGGCTCGACCCGCACGCCGGGAGCCCGGGTGTCCACGGCGACCAGCGACATGCCTCCGCGCCGGTCCGCCTCGTCCGTGGAGGTCCGGCAGACGACGAGCACCAGGTCGGCCTGCGCGCCTCCGGAGACATAGGCCTTGGACCCATTGAGCACATAGTGGGTGCCGTCCTCGGACAGCGCGGCGGTCGTGCGCAGCCCGGCGACGTCGGAGCCGGTCTCCGGCTCCGTGATGGCGATGGCCGTCATCAGCTCACCGGTGACGAACCCGGGCAGCCAACGCTCCTTCTGCTCGCGGGTCGTGTACCGCACCAGGGTGGCGGGCAGGGCGAGATGGGCGCTGGCGGCGCCGAAGGTGACACCGGCCCGTGCGCACTCCTCCGCGATGACGGCGTTGAACTTGAAGCCCGTTTCGCCGCGCCCGCCGAACTCCTCCGGGATACCGAACCCGAAAATGCCCAATTTTCCCAGTCTGCGATAGAAGTCACGCGGTACCCGACCGGCCGCCTCCCAGTCGGGATATGCGGGTACGACCTCAGTCTCGATTAGGTTCCGCACCACCGCGCGGAACGTCTCGTGCTCGTCCTGGAAAACAGTGCGCCGCACCGTGTCTTCCCCCCGTAGGTCTGATCGGTGTCTGAACCAACGACCGCGACGCTAATACGGAGTTGAGGACCCTGTCCAGACCGAAAGACCTTGTCATGTGCGGTCGCACTGTGCCTAGTATTCAACCATCGGGTCCAGGGCTGCCGGTGCGGCCTGCGACCCTGCTTGCCGATTTTCATGGGGGAGACAGGCATGGAACCAACGGGCAGTGAACCTTTGTTCAATGCGCGTGACCCACGATTGCGGACCGACCCGTACCCGCTCTACAAAAGACTTCGGGATGTGGAACCGGTCCACCGGACACCGTACGGACATTGGGTGGTGTCGGGACACGAGGCCGTCGCTTCGCTCATCCGAAATCCCGGATTGAGCAGTGAATACCCCCGGGACCCCAAATGGGCCGCCCAACGAGGCGGGCAGGACAGCCCGATCGTGCGGGCCACCCGCAGTTGGATGCTCATGCGGGACGGCGCGGCCCACCGTCGGCTGCGCGGGCTGGCCAATCCACTGTTCACCGCCAAAGCGATCCGCGAGTTGACGCCCCGGATCGGCGAAATCGTCAACCGGATCATGGACGACATGGGCGACGGCCGGGACGTCGACCTGATCGGATCACTCGCGGCGCTGGTTCCGGTGACCGTCTTCTGCGGCCTGGGCGGCCTTCCCGTCGAGGACCGCGACCTGTGCAGGAAGTGGACCGATGCCCTGGGCCACGTCATCGACCCGGGTGTCGACGAGAGCACTCGCCGGGCCATGAACGGCGCGGCCGAGGAATTCGGCGCCTATGTCGCCGACCATCTGGCGAAGCGGCGCGCGGACCCGCGCGACGACATCCTGTCCCGGCTGCTGCGGGCGGAGTTCGACGGCGAGAGGCTCTCCGACGAGGAGATCGTCGCCAACGTCATGATGTTCTTCATGGGTGGCCACGAGACCACCGTGAACCTCATCGGCAACGGCATGCTGGCCCTGCTGCGCCACCCCGACCAGCTGCGCGCCCTGCGCGAGGACCCCGGCCTCATCGAGGACGGCGTCGACGAACTGTTGCGCTACGACGCGCCCATCCAGCTGGTGGCACGGATCACGACCGCCGACACCGAGGTCGGGGGCAGGACGATCCCAAGCGGTTCCAAGGTGATGATCCTGCTCGGCGCGGCCAACCGCGATCCGCTGCGCTACCCGGACCCGGACCGCCTCGACCTGCGCCGGCCCGACGTGCGCCCGCTGTCCTTCGGCGGCGGCCCGCACTACTGCATCGGCGCCCAGCTGGCGAAGATCGAGGCCAAGCTCGTCTTCACCGAACTGCTGCGCCGCCACCGCGACATCAGGCCGAGCGGCGAGGACGTCGTCTGGCGCCCCCAGGTCAACATCCGCGGGCTCAGCGAACTCCGCGTCGACCTCTCCTCCTGACGCCGGCCCGACCTCCCGTCCGCCGCACCGCCCGGCGGTTTTCCACAGTGCCCTGCGCGTGACCACATCCGTACGGCATTTCCCTGTGTGTGCACGACGCGTCCGGAATCCAATCGCGTCGTATCCGCGCGCATGCCGTCGTGGCCTCGCAGCCGGTTGCACTGGTCCAACGAGTGGGGATGAAGCGCAGAAACATGAGCACCCAGACGATATCTCCCGATGTACTCGACCACAGTTTCACCAAGAGCTCCGTCGACGACATTCTGATGCACTTCCTGGAGAGCCGGAAAAAAACTCCGGGCGATCTCCGGGTGACCCGCATCGTGCAATTGCTCGAGGATTTCATGGCCGGCGGAAAGAGAATCCGTCCGGTATTGACCGTGATGGGCTGGCAGGCCATTTGCGGTGAAGGCGTTCCGGCGTCAGTCCTGCGCGTCGCGGCGTCCCTTGAGATGTTTCACGCATTCGCCCTCATCCATGACGACGTCATGGATGACAGCGACACCCGACGCGGCCGTCCCACTCTTCACCGGGTCCTGGCCGGACGGCACGGAAACGACCGTGCCGAGCGATTCGGGCTGGGCGCCGCGATACTCCTGGGCGACCTCGCCTTCACATGGTCGGACGAGCTGCTGCACACGGCGGGCCTGACCCCCGCGCAGTCGGCCGCCGTGATGCCGCTCCTCACCGAGATGCGCACCGAGGTGATGCTGGGCCAGTATCTGGACCTCCAGGCCACCGGTGAGCTGACCGACGACGTCGACGCCACCCTCACCGTCAACCGCTACAAGACCGCCAAGTACACCGTCGAACGGCCTCTGCACATCGGCGCCGCCCTCGCGGGCGCCGACGCCCGGGCGCTCGCGGCGTGCACGGCGTTCGCCCTGCCCCTCGGCGAGGCCTTCCAGCTCCGCGACGACCTGCTCGGGGTGTACGGCGACGTCCGTGAGACCGGCAAGTCCCGTCTGGACGACCTGCGGGCCGGCAAGAACACCACGCTGGTCGCGCTCGCCCTGCGCGCGGCCGACCCGGTGCAGCGCGCCCGGCTGCGGACCCTGATCGGCGACCCGTCCCTGGACGAGGCCGGCGCCGAGGAGGTCCGCGCGCTCTTCGCGTCCACCGGGGCCCGGGACACCGTGGAGCGCATGATCGACGACCGTCGCCGGCAGGCCGTCGAAGCCCTGGACGTCGCTCCCTTCACCGCCGACGCGGTGACCGCCCTCAAATACCTCGCCACCACGGCCACCAGGAGGAACTCATGACCGCGGATCTGACCGTACCCACCGCTCCCGCGGGCACCGCACGCTACTGGCAGGAGAGCACCGGACACTTCGCCGCCCTCCTCGACCGGTACGTGGGGTACGAGGCCCAGAAGGTGCCGATGACGGACGCGGAGCTGCGCGAGGTCATCGACGCCTGCAACCGCGCGGTCGCACCGCTGGGCAAGGCCGTCTCGGACAAGCGGTGGATCTCCTACATGGACGTCGTGCGCTGGTCCCAAAGTGCCCGCCACATCAAGGACATGGAAGCCTTCAAGGCCGTCTGCGTGCTCAACTGCGTCACGTTCGTGTGGGACGACATGGACACCGCCCTGCACGACTTCGACCTCTTCCTGCCGCAGTTGCGCGCGGTGTGCGAGCGGTACTACTCCCCCGAGGACGCCGAGTTCGCCTACGAGGGCGCCCGGGCCTTCGTCACCAGCGACAACATGTTCCGCGACACCGAGCTGCGCAAGGTGCTCTGCCGCACCTCCCCCGAACAGTACTTCCGCTTCCGCGTCACCGACGTCGGGGTCGACTTCTGGATGCGGATGTCGTACCCGATCTACCGCCACCGGGCGCTGACCGAGCACGCCAAGACGGGCCTCGCCGCCCGTATGACCACCCGCGGTCTGGCCATCGTCAACGACTTCTACTCCTACGACCGCGAGCGCGCCCTCGGCCAGACGACCAACTGCTTCCACCTGTGCGACATGACGGACGAGGCCGACTTCCGGCGCTTCTTCCGGGACCGCCTCGCCGACATGGCCGAGGACCTGGAGTGCATACGGGCGTTCGACGACATCACCCGGGACGTCCTGCTCGACCTCATCCAGGGCAACTTCGTGTGGACCACCCGGGACCGGCGCTACCAAGCTCCGGTCAACGACGTCAACTCACTCATCCAGTAGGGACATCGGCATGCCCCCCTCGAAGACATCCGTGACGGACCGGAGTTGGCGCACCGGTACCGCGCCCGGCGCCCTGCCCCTGCTGGGACACGTGCCCGCCCTGTGGCGCCGGCCGCTGGAATTCCTCGCCTCGCTCCCCGCCCACGGCGACCTCGTCGAGGTCCGGCTCGGCCCCTCGCGCGCCTACCTCGCCGCCCACCCCGAGCTGGTCCGGCACGTCCTGCTCAACCCGGGCCTGTTCGACAAGGGCGGCGTCTTCGACAAGGCACGCCAGCTCCTCGGCAACAGCCTGTCGGTGTCGCGCGGCGAGGAGCACCGCTTCCAACGGCGGCTGATCCAGCCCGCGTTCCACAAGGCGAAGGTCGCCACCTACACGACGGCGGTCGCCGCGGACACCCGCACCGTCACCGACGGCTGGCGGGACGGGGAGACCCGGGACATCAGCGACGCCATGCACGCCCTGCTCATGCGGGTCGCCGCGCGCACCCTCTTCTCCACCGGCCTCGACGAGGCCACCGTCGAGGAGGCCCGGCAGTGCCTGCGGACCGTCTCGCACGGCATCTACAAACGCACGGTCGCCCCGCTGGGCGTCATGGAGAAGCTGCCCACACCGGGAAACCGTGCCTACGACCACGCCAACGTGCGGCTTCGGGAGATCGTGGCCGACATGATCGCCGTACGGCGGCGGTCCAACGAGGACCACGGCGACCTGCTCTCCACCCTGCTGCGGGCGGAGCACCCAGAGACCGGGGAGAAGCTCGATGACGCCGCACTCCTCGACCAGGTCGTCACCTTCCTCGTCGCCGGCAGCGAGACCACCGCCTCCACCCTGGCCTTCGTCTTCCACCTGATGGGCACGTTGCCCGAGGTGGAGAAGCGCGTGCACGCCGAGGTGGACGCGGCGCTCGGCGGGCGCACCCCCGTCCACGAGGACCTGCCCGCGTTCCCGTTCATCCGCAATGTGATCACGGAGGCGCTTCGCCTCTATCCGCCGTCGTGGATGGCGATGCGGGTCGCCGCGCAGGACGTGGAACTCGGCGGCCGGACCATCCCCTCCGGAACGATGATCCTCTACAGCGCCTACGCCCTGCACCACAACCCCGACCTGTTCCCCGATCCCGAGACCTTCGACGCCGACCGATGGGACGGCGAACGCGCCGCGCAGGTGCCGCGCGGGGCGCTCCTTCCCTTCGGCGCGGGCAGCCACAAGTGCATCGGCGACATCCTCGCGCTGACCGAGACCGCCCTGATCGTCGCCACCGTCGCCGCGCGCTGGCGGCTGCGCCCGGCGCCCGGCAGCACGCTGCGCCCGGAGCCGAAGGCCACCCTCGAAGCCGGCCCGCTGCCCATGGTCCTGGAGCGCCGCTGACCGGCGACGGTCCGCTCGCTCCCGTCACCCCTACCGCTTCTGGAGGCACACCCGGCATGAAGACCGATTCCGAGCAGACCAGCCGCAGTTGGCGGATCGCCAAGGCGCCGGGCGGGCTTCCGTTGGCGGGCCACGCCCTGCAACTCGCGCGCCGCCCGCTTGAGTTCCTGGGTTCGATGCCGCGCATGGGCGACCTGGTGGAGCTGCGGCTGGGCAGCAAGCCCGCGTATCTGCCCTGCCACCCGGAGCTGGTGCAGCAGGTGCTGCGCAACGCCCGGGTCTATGACACCGGGGGGCCGGTCAAGGAGAAGGCCCGCCCCATCCTGGGCAACGGGCTCATCACCTCCGACTGGGCCGACCACCGCCGTCAGCGCCGCCTGGTCCAGCCGGCCTTCCACACCGCGCGCATGGCGACGTACGCCGTGGTGATGCAGGAGGAGTGCGGGGCGCAGGCGGAGAGCTGGCGTGCGGGCCGGCCGCTGGACGTGGCGGACGCGATGCAGGCGCTGACCGCACGGGTGACGGCCCGTGCGCTGTTCTCGACGGAGATGGCGCCGCACTCCGTCTCCGAGATCCAGCGCAGCCTGCCCGTCATGGTGCGCGGTGCCTTCCGCCGCGCGATGGACCCCACCGGTCTGCTGGCCAGACTGCCGCTCCCCGCCAACCGGGAGTTCGACGCGGCGCTCGGTCGGCTGCACCGCCTCATCGCCGGCATCGTCGGGGACTACCGGCGCTCGGGCAAGGACCGCGGTGATCTGCTGTCGGCCCTGCTGGCCGCGCGGGACGAGGAGGACGGCGGCGCGCTGTCCGACCAGGAGGTCCACGACCAGGTGATGACGCTCCTGCTGGCCGGGGTGGAGACCACGGCGAGCGCCCTGACCTGGGCCTGGCACCTGCTGGCGACACACCCCGAGGCCGAGGCGCAGCTGCACGCCGAAGTCGACGAGGTGCTGGGTGGCCGTGTTCCGGAGTACGCCGACGTGCCGCGGCTGGCGCACACCCAGCGGATCTTCACCGAGACCCTGCGGCTCTACCCGCCGGCTTGGATGTACACGAGGATGACCACTGAGTCCACCGAACTGGCCGGCCACCGGCTGCCCGCCGGGACGGACCTGTTGATCAGTCCGTACGTCATCCACCGCATCGCGGAGTTCTTCCCGCGCCCGGACGCCTTCGACCCGGACCGGTGGCTCCCCGAGCGGGCCAAGGAGGTCACGCGCGGGTCGTATCTGCCGTTCGGCGCGGGCAGCCGCAAGTGCATCGGCGATGTCTTCGGGATGACCGAGGCGACCCTGGCGCTGGCCGCGCTCGCCTCCCGATGGCGGCTGCGGCCGGTGGCGGGCACCACGGTGACGCCCCGCGCGGAGATGAGCCTGACCGCCGGGCCGCTGCCCATGGTCCCGGAGCGTCGCTGACGGAGCCCCGGCCGGGGCGGGCCGGGGCAGCCGGCTCGGTCAGCCGAAGGTCACGGGCAGCTGGTGCAGGCCGCGCAGCATCATGCTGGGGCGCCAGGAGAGCGCCTCGGGTTCGGTGTCCAGGGCCAGTCCCGGGCACCGTTCCAGCAGGGTGCGGAAGGCGATGACACCCTGCATCCGGCCCAGTGACGCGCCCAGGCAGTGGTGTATGCCGTAGCCGAAGGCCATGTGGCCGCGGGCGTCCCGGCGGATGTCGAAGCGGTCGGGCGCGTCGAAGCGCCGGGGGTCGCGCGAGGCAAAGGCCGTCACCACGGCCACCGACTCCCCGGCCTCGATCGTCGTGCCGCCGAACTCGAAGGTCTCCTTGGCGTACCGGAACGCCGTGGTCTCCACCGGCCCCTCGTAACGGAGCATCTCCTCCACGGCGTTGTCGAGGAGCGAGGGGTCGGCGCGCAGGGCGGCGAGCTGGTCCGGGTGGCGCAGCAGGGCCAGCGTGCCGCTGGACAGCAGGTTGGCCGCCGTCTCGTAGCCGGCGACCAGCAGCAGGAACGCCATGCCGAGCATCTCTTCGAAGGAGAGCCTGTCCTCCTCTTCGCCCATGCTCCCGGCGAGCGCGCTCAGCAGGTCGTCGCCGGGCTCGCGCTGCTTGACGGCGATGAGTTCGGCGAGGTAGCCCGTCATGGCCTGGGCGGCGGCCGCCGCGGTCTCGGGCCGGGTGAAGTCGGTGCTCTCCAAGTACCAGTCGTGGAAGGTCTTGCGGTAGTTCTCGGGCACCCCGAGCAGTTCGCAGATGACGGCGAGCGGCAGGGGCAGCGCGAACGCCTCGACCAGGTCGACGCGCCCCAACGGCAGCATGGCGTCGACGAGTTCGTCCGCTATGCGCTGGACCTTGGGTCGCAGCGCCTCGATGCGGCCGGGGGTGAAGTTCCTGGCCACCAGCCCGCGCAGCCGGGTGTGCTGCGGGGGATCCGTCTGCACCATGTTCAGCCCGATGGAGTTGCCGCCGTCGTCCTCCCAGGCGGCCGAGTGCCGGATGTCGTTGGACAGCCGCGGATCGGTCAGCGCGGCCCTGCCCTCCGCATGGCCGAGGACGAGCCAGAACTCCCCCGAGGCGTCGGTCCGCACCCGGTGCACCGGGCCCTGAGCGCGCATCCGCTCGTAGACCGGATAGGGGTTGTCCACGAAATCCTGGCCGAGCGCTGACAGATCATCAAAACCGGTCACGTGCACCTGCGTTCCTCGCTCCGAGCGGATCGTACACAGCGAACCGGGGGCAACTCCCCGGTTGACGGCCCGACCCTAGCAGCGGAAACGGGGAGCGGTCCACGGTTGGTGTTAGGGTGCGGCCCATGGTCGACAGCGAGCCCCCGCGGGGCCCACGGCGCAAGGACGCCCGACGCAATCGCGACATGCTGATCGCCACCGCGCGGGAGGTCTACGCCGAGCGCGGCGTGGACGCTCCGCTGGACGACATCGCACGCCGGGCCGGGGTCGGCAACGCCACCCTCTACCGGCACTTCAGCCACCGCACCGAACTGATCGAGACGGTCTTCCACGACGCGCTCGTCCCGATCCTGCGCGTGGCCCACGAGGTCCGGGACAGCCCCGACGCCTGGGACGGCCTCACCTCGTACCTCGACCGTGTCTTCACGCTGCTGGCCGCCGACCGCGGCGCGGGCGACCTCCTGACCACCGCGATCCAGGGGGTCCCCACACTCGACGCGCTGCGCGAGGAGAACCACCGCACGCTCGAGGCCCTGCTGCGGCGCGGCCAGGAGCAGCAGACCGTCCGGGACGACCTGACCGTCGAGGACCTGCTGTTCCTGCTGGCCGCGCTCGGCCGCGCCGTATCCGCCGTACCCGGCAACTGGCGTCGCCATCTGGCCCTGCTGCTGGACGGCCTGCGCCCCGCGGCGGCCCGGCCGCTGCCCGCCCCCGCGCTCCGGCCCGAGCAGTTCGACGCCGCCCTGCACCGCCTCGGCACCGCCCCGCGGACCCCGCAGGGGCAGAAGCCGCACCCTGGCCCACCGACATCGGAGAACCTCACACCATGACGCGTCAGCGCCCGATATCCCCCTTCGAGAGCATCTACTTCGTGGATCTGGGGGCGGCCGCCCTCCCCCTGTACGACATGCCCGAGTTCGTCGAGTCGCTTGTACGCGGACGGCTGGACCCCGGGCTGATGCGGCGGGCCCTCGGCCTGCTCACCGACCGTCACGCGATCCTGCGCTGCGAGGTGGTGGCCAGCGAGGAGGGCCTGCTGCTGCGGGCCCGGGCCCGGGTCGATCCGCCGCTCACCGTCCTCGACGGCGTGGAGGAGACCTACGCCGAGCTCATCAACTCGCGGCCCGACTGGACCGAGAGCCTGGTGCACGCCTGGCTGCTCTCCGACGGCGAGCGCAGCCAGGTGGTGCTCGGCGTCCATCACGGCGTGGCCGACGGCCGGTCGGCCTTCGCTCTGCTCGATGAATTCTGGCGGTACTACACCGCCTTGGCGGCCGGCGCGGATCCCGTGGTCGAGCAACGCGAGGAACTGTCCGCGGCCATCGACACCCGCCTGGCCGGCAGCATCCCGGACGCCGAACTCGACGCCCTGATCGAGGCCGTCGCGCAGGGGACGGGCGACGTCAAGCCCGCCGTCCTGCCCACCGAGGGCGTGGGCCGCCCGGACCGCCCGGCCGTGTCCCGCCGCTTCGTCGTGGAACGGCTGGAGTTCGCCGAGGAGACCACCGACGCGGTCGTCGCGGCGGCCCGGGCCCGCGGGGTGACCGTCAACAGTCTCGTCACGGGGCTGGTACTGACGGCCGTACGCGCACAACTGGCCCCGGAGGAGGGCCCGTTGACGCTAACCTGCGGACACGGTGTCGACCTGCGCACCCGGCTGACGCCCGAGCTGCCCCTGAGCACCGTGCTCAACTGCATCACCGGGCTCCAGACCACGCTGTCCATGAGCCACGACGCCCGGCCGGAGACCGTCGGCCGGGAGGTGGCCGACCAGGTCGCGGCCGCCCTGTCCCGGCGCGACCCCGAGCGCTTCCTGCTCGCCGCGCTCAGAGCGGGTGCGCGGGGCATCGCGATGCCCGTACCGGTCGTCAGCTACGGCATCTCCAACGTCGGCCGGATCCCGGCCCACCCGGTACCCGACGACGTGGAGCTGCTCCGCTTCGGCGGAACGGCCAACGCGCCGGGCATGCCGCCCAAGATAGGCGTCGCCAGCTTCGGCGGCCGCCTGCTCGTCCAGAACGAATACGACAGCTGGACCTACGGCCCGGAACAGATGAACCGCCTACTGGCGACACTGCACACCGCACTCACGGACCTGACCAGGAACTGAGGCCCACGGCGGGGGAGGGACGGGGCGGGGGCCGCAGGCCCCGAAGGGGGACGCGGGGCCGCAGGCCCCCAAGGGGCGCGGGGACCGGCGCACTCAGCCACACCAAACCCGCAGACCCCCACCCACCCCCGGCCCCCGAACCCCAAACCGCCCAAGCTCAGCGCACGCGCCCCCGCTTGAGATCAAGCGCCGCCCGCCCCTCCGCCCCCCGCAACCGCCACTGCCTCCGCATCTCCGCGCGAGCCCGTGCGTCCGTCTTGGCGACGATGCGCTGGTTCTCGCGGATCAGCTTGCGGTAGCTGTCGAGGCGGCGTTCGGCCAGCGTGCCGTCCTCGACGGCGGCGAGCACCGCGCAACCCGGCTCCGCCCCGTGCGCGCAATCGTGGAACCGGCACCGCTCCGCCAGCTCCTCGATCTCGGAGAACACCTGTCCGACGCCGCTCTCGGCGTCCCACAGACCGACCCCGCGCAGCCCCGGCGTGTCGATGAGGACCCCGCCGCCGGGCAGCGGGATGAGGTTGCGGGTCGTCGTGGTGTGCCGGCCCTTGCCGTCGACGTCACGGATCGCCTGGACCTCCATGACGTCGGCCCCGGCCAGCGCGTTGGCCAGCGTGGACTTGCCGGCGCCGGACTGCCCGAGCAGGACCGACGTACCGCCGGAGACGACGGCGGCGAGGACGTCGACGCCGTCCCCGGACGTGGCGCTGACCGGCAGCACCTGCACCCCGGGCGCCGCGGTCTCCACGTCCTCGACGAGATGGCCGAGGGTGACGGCGTCCGGCACGAGGTCGGCCTTGGTGAGCACGACGACGGGCTGCCCGCCCGACTCCCAGCCGAGCGCGAGGAACCGCTCGATGCGGGCGAGGTCGAGCTCCGCGGCGAGCGGGACCGCGATGATCGAGTGGTCGACGTTGGCGGCGAGGATCTGCCCCTCGGACCGCTTGGACGAGGTGGAGCGCACGAAGGACGTACGCCGCGGCAAGTACGCCTGCACGTACCGCGGATCGCCACCCTCCGGATCCACGGCGACCCAGTCGCCGGTGCAGACGACCTTCAGCGGGTCCCGCGGCGTGACGAACTCGGTGTCGGCGCGCACGGTCCCGTCGGCGGTGAGGACATCGCACTGCCCCCGGTCGACCCGGACGACACGTCCGGCAACCAGGCCTTGTGCGGCGTACGAGGCGAACTCGGCCTCCCAGCCCGCGTCCCAGCCGTACGGGGCGAGGGGATGCGCGGAAGAGGAAGGAGAGGAGGGAGAGGAGGGAGAGGAAGAGGAAGACGAGGAAGACAAGGGGTGACCCTTCACAGGGTGGCCCCGGCGTCCGCGCAGATCGGCGCGGGAAGTGAGTCAGGTCAGCCGGAGGCCACGGAGGTGGACTTGATGAACTTCCGGATGCGGGCAGTGCCCATCGCAGCGACAGCCATCGGTCACACCTCCAACTCCTGCTCGGCCGACCCGGACCGCCGTACGGCGATCCGGGAACACGCAAACCCTAGCGACGCCCCGACCCGAAGCGCCACGGCTTTTTCCACGACGCCCCCACCCGCGCGCCGCCTCCCTCCGCCAGGACCGGCCCGTACGACACCGCGAGACGCGGCGGCCCGCAAAGGCTCAACCGTCCGTGGTCGCCCCGGTCTCCGGCCCCGCCGCGCGCACCGCCCGCCACTCCGGCGCCAGCACCGCCCACACCTCCGTGTCCTGCCGCACCCCGCGGTACGGGTCGTCCTCGCGGTGGAGGCCCTCGCGGGTCATTCCCAGGCGTTTCGCCACGTTCACGCTCGGCGTGTTCGCCGGGGCCACGCGCCACTCCACGCGATGCATGCCTCGCGTGTCGATCGCCCAGTCGATGACGGTCCGTACCGCGGCGGTGACCAGGCCGCGCCCCGTGGCGGACGGTTCCAGCCAGCAGCCCGCCTCGCACGTGCCCGCCGACGCGTCGAAGGCCCGCAGGAGCACGCCCCCGACGAGCCGTCCGTCGAGGCGGATCCCGTACAGGCGGCCCGTGTCGGCCGCGGCCTTGTCCGCGTACAGCTGGAGCCACGCGCGCGCCGATCCCAGATCGGACGTGATGTCGGGCAGCCCGACGAAGCGGCCTATGTGGGCGCGGCCGCGGTCCATGTGGGCGAGGAACTCCTCGGCCTGCCACGGCTCCAGCGGCCGCAGCTCGGCCCCCTCGCCCAGCGGTGTCGCGAACATGTGCTTCCTCCACGGTGGCGTCAACAACAAGGGCGGCAACAGCCGCAGCCGACGCGGCTGCGGCACCGGTCCCCCGGATCCTCGCATGGGGCCCGGTCGGCCGAATCCGGTACACGGAGGCCGGAAACCGTGCCCGTAAACCGACCCCATCAGGGACCCGCAACCCCCGTACGGGTGGCACGACGCGGCCTCCGGGCGGGGTGCCGGAGAACGCCCCCCGCCCCGAACGGACCCCACACCGGCCCGCAACGGCCCGCACCGGCCCCCCACCAGCCCCGCGCCCCTCCCCCAGAGCCATAGACGCAGGCAGGTTGCGTGGAGGGGGTGATTCCGGACAGATGCCGGGGGGCCGGGAACTGGCCGGTCTTGCGGTGGACGAAATAGATGCCTCAGGCATCCAATGGGAAGGGAGATAAGCGAAGAACTGCGCTTGCGAGGTAGATCCATGACGGAGTCAATGGAAGCGACGGAAGCGACGGAGACCGTCGCCTTCCCCCAGGACCGCACCTGTCCCTACCACCCGCCGACCGCCTACGCCCCCCTCCGCGAGACCCGGCCGCTCTCCCGCGTCAGCCTCTTCGACGGCCGCTCCGTGTGGGTGGTCACTGGGCAGAAGGAGGCGCGCGAGCTGCTCATCGACCCGCGCCTCTCCTCGGACCGCCGGCACGAGGCGTTCCCCGCGCCCACCGAACGCTTCGCCGGGCTCAACGACCGCCGCATCGCGCTGCTCGGCGTCGACGACCCGGAACACAACACCCAGCGCCGGATGCTGATCCCCAGCTTCTCCGTCAAACGCATCGCGGCCATGCGCCCGCGCATCCAGCAGACGGTCGACGGGCTCCTGGACGCGATGATCGAACAGGGTCCGCCCGCCGAGCTGGTCGGCGCCTTCGCGCTGCCCGTCCCGTCCATGGTGATCTGCGCCCTGCTCGGCGTGCCCTACGCCGACCACGAGTTCTTCGAGGAGCAGTCACGCCGTCTGCTGCGCGGCCCGACCTCCGACGACAGCCGGCAGGCGCGCGACGAACTGGACGCGTACTTCTACGCGTTGATCGACCGCAAGCGCCGGAACCCCGGTGACGGGCTCCTCGACGAGCTCATCCAGCAGCAGCTCGCCTCCGGCGCCGTCGACCGGGAGGAGCTGGTCCGGCTGGCCTCGATCCTGCTGATCGCCGGGCACGAGACCACCGCGAACATGATCTCGCTGGGGACGTTCGCCCTGCTCCAGCACCCCGAGCGGCTCGCCGAACTGCGTGCGGGACTGCGCGCCGACCCGCCCCTGATGCCCGCCGCCGTCGAGGAGTTGCTGCGCTTCCTGTCCATCGCGGACGGCCTGCTGAGGGTGGCCACGGAGGACATCGAGTTCGCCGGGAGCACCATCCGCGCCGACGACGGCGTCGTCTTCTCCACCTCCCTCATCAACCGCGACGACGCCACCTACGAGACCCCCGAGGAGCTGGACTGGCACCGCCCGAACCGGCACCACGTGGCCTTCGGCTTCGGCATCCACCAGTGCCTGGGCCAGAACCTCGCGCGCGCCGAGATGGAGATCGCGCTCGGCACGCTCTTCGAACGGCTGCCGGGGCTGCGACTCGCCGTCCCCGCCCAGGAGATCCCGTTCAAGCCCGGCGACACGATCCAGGGCATGCTCGAACTCCCGGTCACCTGGTAGGTGTTGGGCCACACGGGAAACATTCGAGCAGCAGTCGGGAGGAGTCGACCGTGGCGAACACGATGATCCATGTCGAGAAGGACCGGTGCGTGGGCGCCGGCATGTGCGCGCTCACCGCGCCGAGCGTCTTCACCCAGGACGACGACGGCTTCAGCGAGGTGCTGCCCGGCCGCCGGGACGGCGGCGGCGATCCCCTGGTACGGGAAGCCGCGCGGGCGTGCCCGGTGCAGGCCATCAGCGTCGAGGAGGACGGGGCCGCCTGATCGGCCGTCAGCCACCTTACGCAGGCAGGGGTTTCAGTGGTCCAGCGTGGCCGTGAAGCTCCTGCCGTACGCGTGGTGCGTGTCGACCTCGACGCGGGTGCCGCCCGGCACCCGGTCCACCCGGACCCCCGGATCCGCGGTGACCTTCCGCAGCGGGCGGCCCCGGAGCTGCACCGTCACGGTGTCCCGGTCCATCGTCGGGTCGGACACCGCGAGCGAGAGCGGCGCGCCCGACCGGCCGCGGCGGACGATGACCGAGGCGGGGCCGTGCACGCGCAGGCCCGCGGCCCCGTGCCAGCCCCGCGTGAAGGTGTTGGCCGCCGTCAGGCCGAGCCCGGCATGGCCGATGGCCTGCACGTGGGCCGAATTGGCGAGGACCGTGAGCGGCCCGTGGCGGTGGGCCCGCAGCCGGGCGTCGTCGGCGTTCGGCAGCAGCGCGTACGCGAGCCGGGCGGGGCGGGCGCCCGCGGCCCCGTCGAGGGTGACGCCGAGGACCGAACGGGTCACCTGCGTATCGGGGTTGGCGGTGCGCACGACCCGGCGGCTGCGGGTGACCTCGTCCAGGGTGACCCGCACCGGCGGCCCTTCGAGGAACAGATAGCCCACGGCGGTGCCCCGGGTGGCGTTGGCGTAGCGCAGCCAGCGCAGGGCGGCGGTGCCGGGGCCGGTCCAGGGGCGGCCGTCGCGGCGCAGCCCGGTGAGGGTGATGTGGTCGTCGGGGGCTGCGGTGCGGGCGTCGACGGTGGTGGTGACGGCCCGGCCCGCCGGGTCGCCGACGTCGGCGGCGAGCACCACGATCTCGTCGTCCAGCAGGAACCACGACTTCGTCGCCCTCGCGTTCCGGTAGGTCACGAAGTCGTCGGGCAGCAGCCGCCGGTCGCGGTACGCCACGTCGTCGGACTGCACCATCCCCGCGGCGCCGTACGCGCCGAGGACGGCGCCGCCGGAGTGGCGGGTGGTGCCGCACGGGAAGTAGACGTAGGTGTTCTGCGACTCGGATGACGACGTGAAGTGCAGCGGGTGGTCGGGGTTGTCGTAGTAGGGCGTGCCGTACAACTCCGGTACGGTGCCCCGGTGTTCGACCGGTGCGGTGACGCCCGCGAGGCCGTACGGCGAGACGGTGGTGAAGTAGTCGACGCCGTACGCCTGCGTCTGGTCCTGTCCCGCGAGGTAGAGGTAGTGCGCCCCGTCGCCCTGGAACCAGGGCATGAGGTTCTCGCCGCTCATGTACTCGTACTTGCTGATCCGCGCGGAGCTGCGCGCGAGGGCGAAGGCGTAGCCCGGCCTGCGGTGCACGGTGCGGTCCATGGCGTTGAAGGCGACGCTGCGCGCGGCGGGGTTGAGGTCGGCGGGCGGCACCGCCGCGTCCCCCACGATGTCGGCGTAGCGCACGACGCTGACCGGCGAGACGAAGCGCGCCGGGTCCAGGGGCGCGCGCGAGGTGGCCCGGACGTGTTTGACGTAGCTCTTCAGGGCCGCGGCCTCGGTGCCCGTGGCGAGCGAGGAGAGGTCGACGACGGCCTCGACGACCACCGCCACGTCGGCGTACCCGGAGTCGGGGCGCGACACCGCCCGGCCCTTGACGATCTCCATCATCCAGCCCTCGAAGATCAGCGGGGCGAATCCGTTCCTCACCCAGCCGGACACCGTGGGCACGAGCTGCTCGCCGTGCGCGAAGCCCGTGCCGTCGAGGATCTTGAGGGTCTGTACGACGCGGGTGAGCAGCCCCTTGCCGTACGAGCCGGTGTAGGCGACGGAGGCGTGCTGGATGAACGAGCCGTCCGCGTAATGCCCGTCCGTCACCTGGTGGTTGAGGTGGTAGGGGTCGATGGTGGCGAAGACCGTCAGCTGGTCGGTGAGCGCCTTGCGGATGCGGGCCTCGCCCGGCTCGCCCAGGAGGGCGCCCTGCAGGATCCGGTTGGTGGTGATGTCGGCGAGGTTGGCGCCGGTGTGGAAGCGCGAGTCGAGGTTCACGTCGCCGCCGGTGCCGTTGCGCAGGTAGGCGTCCATCGAGGCGACGTAGGTGGCGATGAGCCCAGGGCGGTGGGCGGCGGTCTCCTCGGCGAGCAGGACGAGAGTCTTGCTGATGTGCTGGGAGATGCCGATCTCCCAGTGGAACCAGTTGCCGTAGTAGCCCTTCGCCTGGTCGCCGTAGTACCGCTCGTGCAGCCATGCCAGGCCGTCGAGGACGCGGCGCTGCACGGCCGTGGCGCCGTACAGGTCCGGGGCGGTGCCCGGGGTGCGGGTGGCGAGGGCGATCTCGTACAGGCGGCGGTAGGCGGTGTTCAGGTTGGCCTCGTCGGCGCCGAGGACCAGGCCGGCGAAGAGCTCGCCCTCGCGCGCGTCGTCCATCGCCTTCAGCCCTGCCCGCGCGGTCTTCTCCACGGCGGCGACCTTGGCGGCCGCCTCCGGGCGGGAGTTGGAGGCGGTGGTCCCGGCGAAGACGGCCACGGTGTTGGCGAGCAGCCGGGCGCGGCCCTCGGCGGACGCGGCGGCGAAGGCGGCGGCGCCCGCCCGGCCCGCGGGACCCGCCGTGAAGAGCGGGACGACCGGGACGACCGCGAGGAGACCGGTGGCCGAGAGGGCGGTCAGCAGGCGTCTGCGGGTGATCTCCATGGCGGCCTCCAACGGCGACGTACGTGGCGTTCCGCGGGCGTTCGGCGAGCGGAGTCAAGCAAACGCCCCCACCGCCGACAAGGGTCCCGGGCCCCGGTCGCGTCCGGACGGATTGATACCGTCCACTCCGATCATGGTGCCGTGCACGGGGGAAGGGGAGCGCCATGCCCGTAACGGGCGCGCCGCGTCGGCCGCGAAAGCGCACCTGGGCGGCGGCCGCACTGGTGGTGGCCCTGCTGGCGGCGGCGTCGGTGGCCTGGGTCGCCGTGTCGCGGGCCGAGGAGCGCGAGGACCGGCTCGACGCCAACCGGGCCTTGGTGGCGCGGGGCTGCGCGGGCCTGTTCCGGGAGGAGCTGTACGCGTCCGTGCCGGACGACGAGCGGGCCGTACTCGACGCGTTCGGGACGCTGCTGCGGCCCGGCGGGGAGAGCCGTGCACTGCTCGACTGCACGCTGGCCTGGGAGGGTGACGGCGCGGCCTCGGGCGTACGGGCCCGGGTGCGGGCCGAGCCGGTGCGCGGCCGTACCGACCCCGACCCCCTGAGCGGCGACTTCGGCCTGCCCCTTCCGGCGGGTGCGGTGGGCGGTGTCGGCACCGCGGGGCGGTGGGACGACAGCGCGGTGTCGGCCTCCCTGCTCGTCGACTGCCCGAAGGGGCTGCACGGGCGTGGCGGGACGGTTCGGGACCTGCTCGTGTCCGTGCAGCTGCCGACCGACGGCGACGCGTACGACGTGCCGAAGGCCGACCGGCTCGCCGCGGCACGGACGGCGGCGAAGGTGACCAACTGGGTGACGCGCAAGCAGGGTTGTGGCGGCGAGCCGCTGCGCACCGAGCCCGGCCACGCCCCCGCGAAGACGCCGGAGCTCTGCGCCTGGCTCGCGCCGAAGGCGCTGCGGCTGACGCCGGGCAGGTGGCGGTTCACCGGGAACGAGACGGTGTACAACCGGCGCTCCGGCGCGTGCGGCGGACAGTGGGACGACACCGCGGGCTCCCCCGGCCACCTCACGGTGCGGGCGGCGGACGCGCAGAGCTGGTCGGGTGTGCTCGCGCGCGGCGCGTACGAGGCGTACGCGCAGGACGGCTCGGCGCCCGACCCCGGGGCGCCGGCCTCGTACGAGAAGCCGGTGACGGTCGAGGAGTCGGGCGACGACCCGCAGCTCACCCTGTGGGCCAGGTCGGAGTGCGTGGCGGGGCCGACGTACCACCGCGTGACGGTGACCCCCGCGCTCGACTTCGACCGCGGGCTGGAGAAGGGCCACGTCGTGCTGGAACCGAAGGACCAGAAGCGCCTCTCGGGCCGGGCGCGCGCGGTGCTCGACCGCTATCTGGCGGCGCCCGACGGGTGGCCCCGGCGCTCGCACTGCGGCCGGACGAAGATTGTGGGAGAGGTGGCTCAGTGGCGCGAGCGGGACTGAGCTGGCGGACGAGGACGGGGCGCGTGGCCCTGTCGTCCCTCGCGGCGCTCGTCGCCCTGGCCCTGGTCGCGGGCGGCTACTACTGGTGGGGCGGCCCGCGCGAACGCCGCGCCGCGCAACAGGTGCTCGACGAGGCCTGCGACGGCGTACTGCCCTCGCGCGAGATGCGGGACGTGCTCGGGGACGGGCCGTACGCGTCCGGTCCCGGCCGCGTCGACCTGCGGGCGGCGCGACGGGGCGGGGAGGGCGGCCGGGTCCGCACGGTCACCTGCGACGTCACCGGGGACGGCGTGCGCGTGGCGGGCGGCGGCACGAACGAGGCCGAGGTCGAGGTGACCGTGCAGCGCGTGCCGCGGCGCGACGGTGACGTCACCGGGAGCGACCGGCGCGAGGAAGTCGGCCCGGACGAGGACCCGTTGTACCCCCGGCTGTCGCCCGAGCTGCCGCCCGTGGGGCTCGGCGGCGGCTGGCGGGGCCTGTTCACGACCGGCGAGAGCCTCACGGACCGGCCCGGCACCGGCACCCGCGCCGGTGCGGCGACCGCGGTGACGCTCCTCGACTGCGCCCGCGGTCGAGGCGGGCTGCTCGTCACCGTCGACGCGAAGGACGACGACGTCACGCTGGACGACCCGAAGCGCCGCACGGCCTTCGCGCGGATCGCCACCGCGACCGCCGCGAAGGCGGCACAGAAGTGGGGCTGCGACGCCGAGTTGGGCTCTCCGCCGCGCTCCGTGGCGCTGCCGGTGAACGTCGACGAGAGCGTGCCGCTCGCCGACGCGTCCGGGACCTGCCGGGGTGTGCCCGGCCGGGCCCGCCAGATCTCCCGGGCCTGGGAGAGCCGAAGCGCGGGCGGTCCCGTCGAGGTGTGCGTCGTGGCGGGCGAGCGGCCCGAACTGCCGGGCCCCGGTACGCCGTTCGGGGTGCGCGGCTACCACCTCGTCGCGTCCTACGGCCCGTACGCGGAGGCCGAACGCCGCGCCTACGCACAGCGCTACGGCCGGTACAGCGAGAAGCCGGGTCCCGGCGAGGCGCCGGCCGGGCGGCTGGAGGGCGGGGGCCAGTGGGCGAGCGCGGTCTGCCGGGACGGGAGCGGCCGGGCGCTGTTCACGGTGCGGGACGACGCGGCGTGGAACCGGGACAGGTCCCGTACGTACGAGGAGCGCCGCACGAAGCCGTCCGCGGCCGACCGGGCGTACGAGCGGGCCGCGCTCGCGCAGTTCGCGCGGCACTCGGCGCGGACCCACGGCTGCGAGACGCCCCGACTGCCCTGAGCGTCGCACGCGCCGGGCGCGGGACACCTCAGAGCCGGTCTTCGCACCCCTGCCGTGTCCCGCTCCGCCCCGCGATGTGCGGCGGCGGCGCGATCCCGGCGGGCAGCAGCGGGTCCGGCACCGGCGCGCCCCATGTGGCGGTGAGCGGCAGGTTCCCGGCCCACACGCCGAGTCCGGCGTCCGGGCCGTCGCCGTCCTCCGGCGGCCCGTCCGCCACCTTGACCGAGGCCTCCGTGAGGGAGAGGGCGAGCAGGGTGGTCGCGGCGAGCTCCTTGCGGCTCGGACGGCGCGCGTAGTCCCACTGGCCGGGCGCCGCGTGCTCGGTGAGCAGGCGCAGGCCGCGCAGCTTCTCCTCGGGGTCGGTCACCGGGCGCGGCACCCCGTGGATCATCACGCTGCGGTACGCGACGCCGTGCTCGAACACGGAACGGGCGAGTATCAGCCCGTCGACGTGCGTGACGGTGACGCAGACGGACGCCTCGGGATCGGCCGCCAGGCTGCGGCTCGCGACGGAGCCGTGCAGGTAGAGCCAGGCGTCGTCGCGGCCGTAGACCGTGGGCACGACCATCGGGTGGCCGTCGACGACGACGCCGAGGTGGCAGACGAAGCCCGCGTCGAGGATCGCCTCCAGGTCGGCGCGCGCCAGACTGCCCTGCTCGCGCAGGCGGCGGTGGCGGGTGCGGTCGGTGACGGGCAGGGTGGCGGGGAGCGCGGCGGGACCGGCACTGGCGCTGGCACTGGCACTGGCACTGGCACTGGCACTGGCAGCTTCGCCGGCCGGCCCCCGCGCGTTCGGCGGCTGTTCATGTCGTTCGTTCACACCACGACAAGTTACCGATACCGCGTGACGGACTCCATGGTTCAACTGAATCCGCCGAAACACGGTCGCCATCGTACGGAATCCGCAGCACCCGCCCCATCCCGTCCAAGCCCGCCCCGAAGAATCCAACGGCTCCCCTCCCGCGACGATGGCGCGCCCGAGCCCCCGCCCTGTCTGATGGAACCCATGGAGCTTCCCCACCACGAGGACGTGTCCCCCGGCACCGGCGGCCTTCCGCCCCGCGCGTGGTACGCGGCGTCGGACGCCGCCACGCTCTCCCTCAACGGCCGCTGGCGCTTCCGCCTCTCCCCCGCCGCCGACACCGAGGACGAGACCTTCGCCGCCGACGGGTACGACGACGGCGCCCGCGGCGGCTGGGGCGAGATCGCGGTCCCCGGCCACTGGGTGCTGCAGGGCCACGGCGCGCCCCACTACACCAACCAGCTCTACCCGTTCCCGGTCGATCCGCCCCGCGTACCCACCGAGAACCCCACCGGCGACCATCGGCGCATTTTCGACCTGCCGGCCGACTGGCCGCGCGACGGCGAGGCCGTGCTGCGCTTCGACGGCGTCGAGTCCTGCGCCCGCGTCTGGCTCAACGGCACGGAGCTCGGCGACTTCAAGGGCTCCCGGCTGCCGCACGAGTTCGCCGTCGGCGCGCTGCTGCGGCCCGAGCGCAACGTCCTCGCGGTCCGCGTCCACCAGTGGTCCGCGGGCTCGTACCTGGAGGACCAGGACCAGTGGTGGCTGCCGGGCATCTTCCGCGACGTCACGCTGCTGCACCGGCCCGAGGGCTGCGCCCGCGACTTCTTCGTGCACGCCGGGTACGACCACCGCACGGGGACGGGCACACTGCGCGTCGACTCCGACGTCCAAGGACGCGTCACCGTACCCGAGTTGGGCGTCGACGTGCCCACCGGCGAACCGGTCACCCTGCCCGTGGAGCCGTGGACGGCGGAGACCCCGCGCCTGTACGACGCGACGCTGGCCACCCCCGGCGAGCGGATCCCGCTCCGCGTCGGCTTCCGCACGGTCGCCCTGCGGGACGGCCGCATCACGGTGAACGGCCGCCCGATCCTCTTCCGGGGCGTCAACCGCCACGAGTTCCACCCGGAGACGGGCCGCGCCCTGGATCCCGAAACCATGCGCGCCGACGTCCTGCTGATGAAGCGTCACAACATCAACGCGGTCCGCACCAGCCACTACCCTCCCCACCCCGCCTTCCTCGACCTCTGCGACGAGCTCGGCCTGTGGGTGATCGACGAGTGCGACCTGGAGACGCACGGGTTCACCGCGGTCGGATGGCGCGGCAACCCCGTCGACGACGACCGCTGGACGCCCGCCCTCCTGGACCGCGCGGCCCGGATGGTCGAGCGCGACAAGAACCACGCCTCGGTCGTCCTCTGGTCGCTCGGCAACGAGTGCGGGACAGGAAGCGGCCTGAGCGCCATGGCCGCGTGGATCCGCGCCCGCGACGACAGCCGCCTGCTCCACTACGAGGGCGACCCGACGTGCAAGGACACCGACGTCTACTCGCGTATGTACGCCGATCACGCCGAGGTCGAACGCATCGGTCGCGGCGCGGACGACGGGCCGCCCGAGCGCGCCCAACTCCCCTTCATCCTCTGCGAGTACGCGCACGCCATGGGCAACGGGCCGGGCGGCCTCGGCGAGTACCAGCGGCTCTTCGAGACGTACGACCGGCTGCAGGGCGGCTTCGTCTGGGAGTGGATCGACCACGGCATCGCGCACCCCGCGTACGGCTTCGCGTACGGCGGCGACTTCGGCGAGCGGCCGCACGACGGGAACTTCGTCTGCGACGGCCTGCTCTTCCCCGACCGGACGCCGTCCCCCGGACTCGTCGAGTACAAGAAGGTGATCGAACCGGTCCGCATCGACGGCGACGGGCCGGGCGGAACGGTCGGGATCACCAACCTCCACGACGTCGCCGACCTCTCCCACCTCGCCTTCACCTGGTCGTTCGAGAAGGACGGCAGGACCGTGGCGGACGGCGTCCTCGCGGTGGGGCCGGTCGGACCCGGCGGGCGTACGCAGGTGAAGCTGCCGCCCCCGCCCCGCCGGGACCCGGACGCCGAGACCCAGTGGACGGTGCGGGCGGTGCTCGCCGACGACACCGCGTGGGCGGCGCGGGGGCACGAGGTGGCGTGGGCCCAACTGCCCGTCGCATCCGGCATGATGCTGCCGGTGCCCGGCGGCGCCGTGCCGGTGCGCGACACCGACGGGCGGCGGATCACCCTCGGCGCCGCGACGTTCGACGCCCGCACCGGCGCGCTCCGGACCTTCCACGGCCGCGAGATCCGGGAGCTGCGGCTCGACGTGTGGCGGGCGCCCACCGACAACGACAACGGCATGCCCTGGCACCCCGAGCCCGCCCTCGCCACCCGCTGGCGCACCCTCGGCCTCGACCGGATGCTGCACCGCGTCGACGCCGTCGAGACGAGCGCCGAGGGGCTCACCGTCCGTACCCGGGTCGCGCCGGCGGCGAGCGACCTGGCGCTGCGCACGGAGTACCGGTGGGCGTCGAACGGCATCGAGCTGCTGCTGCGGATGACCGTGACACCGGAGGGCGACTGGCCGGTGCCGCTGCCCCGCATCGGGATCCGCTTCGGGCTGCCGGGCGCGGGTGACCGGGTGCGGTGGTTCGGCGGCGGGCCCGGCGAGGCCTACCCCGACACCGCGGCCGCCTCCCGGATCGGCGTGTGGGAGTCGGACATCGCGGCCCTGCAGACCCCGTACGTGCGCCCGCAGGAGAACGGGGCGCGCGCGGACGTCCGGTGGGCCGAGGTCGGCGGCGTGCGCGTCGCGAGCGACGACCACCCGGCCTTCACCGCGCGGCGCTGGACGACCGAACAGCTCGACGCGGCCCGGCACCGCACCGACCTGGTGGCCGGCGACACCGTCTGGGTCAACCTCGACGCGGCCCGGCACGGCATCGGTTCCGGTTCGTGCGGCCCCGGCGTCCTGCCCCCGTACGAACTGCGCGCCACCGGCACGACGTCGTTCGCCTGCGTCTTCTCCCCCGCCGCCGGGTGAGGCGCCCCGGGTCGGCCCGCCGGGGTGGTGAGCCGCCGCGATGAGTCACGTTCGCAGACCCCGCACTCCCGGGTGCACCCCGGGGATTTCGGGAACCGGGACCGCGCCGGGGCCTGTCCCCTTCTCATGGACATCGTGCGTGAGACCCGCCCCGGTGAACGGGGACTTGTTCAGCCGGTGAGATCCGCTGTCGGTTCCGGACCGGGCACGGTGCTCACTCCCTTTCGTCACACGTGTCATATGGGTAAGTGAAGGTCATGCCTACAGCACCCCTGCGCGGAAGCACAGACCCCGCCGGGCCCCCCGGGCCGCCCGCGCCGCCGCCCGGACCACCGGCCGGGCGGGTGGTGGCGTGGCTCGGCCGGCTCGGGCCCGTCGCCGTGGGCTACGCCGTGTTCCAGGCCCTGGTGGGCCTGCTCCCCGACGGGCTCTTCGGCGACACGGCCCGCTATTCGCTCGCCGTGGTCAGCGGCCTCGGTACGGGCATCTCCGCGTGGCTGGCCGGCGCGCTGCTGCGGGCCAGGTCGGCGGTGGGCGACGGAACGGACGACGGGACGACGGACGGCGGGGTGGACGGCGAGGGCGGTGGCCTGGACGGCGTGCCCTCGCCCCGTCGCCCGCGGGGGCGCGCCACGGCGCCGGGCGCGGGGGCCCCGGCGCCGGCGCCGGCGCCGCTGCCAGGGCTCTCCGCCGCCACGTACGCCACCCTCGTCGACCGCCTGACGGTCTTCGACGACCCGCTGCGGGGCCGTCTCGTCGGCTGGCCGCACGCCCTCGACGAGCAGCCGGCGCCGGTGCGGCCCACCCCGACCGGCACCGCGTACGGGCTGCACACCGTCCTCGAACTCGGCATGCCCGACGGCCGGTTGCGCGCCTCCGAACTGGTGGAGACGCTCTGGCGGCTGCGGCTGCCCGAGGGCGGCTGGGCGGCCCGCTCGCAGGGCGCGGTGGGGCGCCCCGAGGTGACGGGCCTGGTGCTCGGCGCGCTCGCACGGGCGGGCGCCGACCCGCGCCTGCTCGCCGCCGAGGCGGAACGCTGCACCGAACGGTTCAGCCGCGAACTGGAGCCCGCCGGAACGGAGTTGACCCACGTGGTCACCACCGTGCTGCGCGGCCTGCTGCGGGCCGCGCCCGAATCGCCCGCACTGCCGCTGCTGCGCGACGCGCTCGTCGA
Organism: Streptomyces sp. NPDC041713; assembly: GCF_055591085.1. NCBI lineage: Bacteria > Bacillati > Actinomycetota > Actinomycetes > Kitasatosporales > Streptomycetaceae > Streptomyces > Streptomyces sp. NPDC041713. Next base: position 534,807 of record NZ_JBVIZY010000006.1, on the reverse strand, counting down.
CGGCGCCGTCACCGATCCGGCGCGCGGCCACCGACGCTGCTGGAGCTCCCGGCTCACGCCGCCGCGCGGCAGGGCGGTGCCCCCGTCGGCGGTGCACACCGCGCAGGCCGTGGTCGCCCTGGACCGCGCGGCACGGGTGCTCGGCGAGGACGCCAACGCCCGCGCCACCCGCGAGGAGGGCATCCGCTGGCTGCTCTCCTGCCCGGGGCCCGCGCACGACGGCTGCGAGGACCTGGAGAGCGGCCACGAGACGGTGCGCCGCCCGCACCCGGTCGACGCGTCGCGCCACGAGGTGCTGTCCGTACGGCACTTCGCGGCGGCCTGGGTGGTCCGGGCGCTGCTCACCCCCGACGCCCCGGCGGTCGCCGCCGACGAGGAGCGCGAGGCGGTCTGGCAGGAGACGCTGGCGGGCGCCGCCGCCTCGGTGTGGCGGCAGCAGGAGAACGGGATCTGGACGTGGGACGGGGTCGATCTCGCCTCCCCGCTGTGGATGACCTATCAAGGCCTTTCGGCGCTGCGGGCACATGCCGTATGGATGTATCAGCCGGGTGGGTGAGCCCCCGGCGCTGCGGCGGGCGCGGACGAGGGGGAGAGTGCATTGGCTGGTCGGCACGTCCACGACGCCAGGCGGCTCCTCGCGGAGCGGCTGGACGGGCCGACCGGGGACGAGCTGGTGCGGGCCGCCCGCGCGGCCGTCACCGAACTGGCCACGCCGGGGCTCCTGTTGCCGCTCATCCGTGAGCTGGCGACGGGCGCGGGCGACCCCTCGGGGTGCGCGCTCCTCTCGTACCGGCACGTGCTCGGCTTCGACAAGCTGCTGCTGATCGACGGCGGGCCGCGGCACATGCTCCGCGCCCACGTGTGGCATCCCGGCCGCGGCACGCAGGAGGACATCCACAACCACCGCTCGCCGCTGGCCTCGTGCGTGGTGCGCGGCGCGCTCGGCATGGAGCTGTACGAGTCCGTGGATCCCGTCGCGGCGGAGGGGCTCGACACGTCCTGGTACCGGGAGTCCCTCGCGGGTGAGGAGGCGGACTGGCTCCTGGAGCCCGCGGGCGCGGCCCGGCTGCGGCTGACCCAGACCGCGCGGTACGCGGCGGGGAGCGGGTACGCGCTGCCGCCGCACGTCCTGCACCGCGCCTGGTGCGCGTCGCCCGGCACGACGGTCACGCTGTTCCTGGAGACGGGGGCGGGGCGGCGGCGGTACACGGACGTGTTCGCCGGGCCCGGCACGGAGGCGGCCCACACGGACCTGGCCGGGCGGGCGGTGGCGAAGAAGCCGCTGGAGGTGCGGGACTACCTGGCGGAGCTCTCGGCGCTGTCCGAGCTGCTCGGCTGACGGCGCCGGCCGGCGATCAGCGGTCAGTGGTCACCAGTCAGCGGCCGGTGGTCAGCCGAAGGCCTGCCGGACGATCTCGCGGTTGTAGTCGTCGATCTCGACCTCGCCGAGCTCGGCGGGGGCGAGCCAGCGGTGCCGTTGGTCGGGCAGCGGCAGCGCCACGTCGAAGGTGAGGGGGCGGACGAGGAAGTTGTCCTGCCAGTTCTTCACCTCGTGCCCTCGGTAGGTGCTGACGAAGGAGGACTCGCCGACCTTGCGGAGCACCTGTCCGAGCAGTCCCGTCTCTTCCTTGAGCTCTCTGAGGACGCCGTCCCGGGAGCTCTCGTCCGGCTCCAGCTTGCCGCACGGTACGCCCCACACACCGGGCAGGAACCGCTCCGTCTCGCTGCGCCGCACGAGCAGCACGCGCCCGCGGTGCGCCACCACGGCCGCCGCGAGCCGGTTGTCGCCGGGATAGTCCATGCCTTCCAACGTAGCGGGGAATCAGGGGGCGTGACAGTCGGGACAGCGGCCCTCGGCCACCGTTTCGCGTTCCCGCTGGTCGAGGCCGAGCGGAACCTAGACGTCCGTCAACCGACTGCCGTAGGCCGTCACCCACACGCGTCGACGGGGCCGGTGTCCGTTTCCTTCAAGACCGGGCGCCGGGCCGCTGCCTACGCTGCCGGACATGAACAGCACACCGACATCACCCACGCCCCGCTTCGACCTGATCGGTCTCGTCGTCTCCGACCTGGCCGCCTCGCTCGCCTTCTACCGCAGGCTCGGCCTGGAGTTCCCCGAGGGCTCCGAGAGCGCGCCGCACGTGGAGGCCGAGCTTCCCGGCGGGCTGCGCATCGCCTTCGACACCGAGGAGACCGTCCGGTCCTTCCACCCGGGCTGGCGGGCACCCTCCGGCGAGGGCCGGATCGGGCTCGCCTTCCACTGCGACTCGGCCGCCGGCGTCGACGCCGTGTACGAGGACCTGACGGCCGCCGGGTACGCGAGTGAGCTCAAGCCGTTCGACGCGCCCTGGGGCCAGCGGTACGCCGTCGTGCTCGACCCGGACGGCAACGGCGTCGACCTCTTCGCTCCGCTGGGGTCAGCCCCCGCCCAGTAGCGCGCCCAGCGGAAGGCCGGTGAACTCCTTGACGTCCCGGGCGAGATGGGCCTGGTCGGCGTAGCCCGCGACGGCCGCGGTCTGCGCGTACGGCAGCCCGTCGCGGGCCAGCGCGAGCGCCCGCTGCAGCCGCAGGACGCGGGCCAGCGTCTTGGCCCCGTACCCGAAGGCCTGGAGCGAACGGCGGTGCAGCATACGGGCGTTGACCCCGACGTCCGCCGCGGTCCGGGCGACCGGGCGGCCCGCGCGCAGCGCGCCGACGACCTCGGCGATGAGCGGGTCGGGCGGGTCGGTGTCGGCGGCCCGCTCCAGCGCGAGCTCCTCCAGGGCGGCCATCGGATCGCGGGCGCCGTCCACCCGGCCGGTGAGTCGGCGGGCCAGGGACGCGGTCCACAGGTCGGCCAACTCCACGCGGCGGTCGCGCAGTTCGTGCGCGGGCACGCCGAGCAGGGCGGGCGCGGTGCCGGGGTAGAAGCGGATGCCGACGTAGGCGGTGCCGGGTCCGGTGGTGTCCGGCAGGTACGCGCGGGTGTCCGGGCCCGCGACGAAGAGCCGGCCCCGGGTCCACAGCAGGTCCATGCACCCGTCGGGCAGCACCGGCCGGGCGCCGTCGGCGGCGCCGGTGGCCCCGCGGGTCCACACGACCGCGCCGGGCAGCCGGGCGGGCCGCTCCCGGTAGCCGCCGCTCCCGCCGGTCCCGGGCGCCTGCGGACTCTCGTGGGCCGCCATGGGAAAAGGCTACGCCGCGCGCGTGCGGTGGTCCTGCGGGCTGACCCCGTACACCCGCTTGAAGGCGCCGGACAGCGCGAACGCGCTGCCGTACCCGACCCGGCGGGCTATCGAGCCGATGGTCAGCTCGCTGTCGCGCAGCAGGTCCGCGGCGAGCGCGAGCCGCCAGTTGGTCAGGTACGTCATCGGGGGCTCCCCCACCAGCTCCGCGAACCGCCGGGCCAGCGCGGCCCGCGAGACGCCCGCCCGGGCGGCCAGCTCCGCGATGGTCCACGGGTGGGCCGGATCGTCCTGGAGCAGCCGCAGCGCGCGGCCGACGACCGGGTCGCCCATCGCCCGGTACCAGGCGGGCGCGGCGGCCTCCGGGCGGGAGAACCAGGCGCGCAGCGCGGCGATCAGGAGGAGGTCGAGGAGCCGGTCGAGGACGACGGCCTGACCGGGCTCGTCCCGGTCCATCTCCGCCGCGACCATCGGCGTGAGCGGGCACTCCCACACGTCGCCGGGCAGGACGAGCAGCGGGGGCAGCGCGTCGAGGAGCCGTCCGGTGATCTCGCCCCGCATCTGGTAGGTGCCGATCAGCATCTCCACCGAGCCGGCGGGCGACTCGCCCCAGGAGCGCAGGCCGAGGTCGCGGTAGCGGGCGACCGGCGCCCCGTCCAGCGGCACGCACCGCTCGCCCGGCCTGATCTCGGCGAACGGCGCCGTGGCGGGCTCGTCGGCGCAGGTGTAGTGGTCGGGGCCGCGGGCGATGGCGAGGTCGCCGGGGCGGATCCGCTGGGCGGGTGCCCCGTTCTCGGGGACGATCCAGGCGGTGCCGCGGACCATGACCATGACCGACAGAGGTGCCTCGTCGGCGATCCGGACGGACCAGGGCGGGTCGAACAGGGCGCGGATCATGAACGCGCCGCGCGCGCGGGGGCCCTCCAGGAGACCTGCCAGTACGTCCATGGCGGCAGCGTAGACGCACACGTATGGCGCTGAGTCTCTCGGCGATGGTCCGGTGATCTGCGGGCCGCTTCACTGAAGCCATGACGACGAACATGACGGTGCTGGTGACGGGCGCGACCGGGCGGGTCGGGCGCAGGGTGGTGGAGTCCGCCGAGGCGGCGGGGCTTGCGGTGCGGGCGGCCTCGCGGTCGGGCGCGGTGCGGTTCGACTGGGCGGACCGGTCGACCTGGGCGGGGGCCCTGCGGGGCGCGGACGCGGCGCACCTCGCGTATCTGCCGGACGTCGGTGCGCCGGGCGCGGCCGAGACGGTCGGCGCGTTCGCCCGGCTCGCGGTCGAGCTCGGCGTGCGGCGGCTCACGCTGCTCTCGGCGCGCGGCGAACCCCAGGCGCACGCGACGGAGCAGGCGGTACGGGAGGCGGGGGCGCGGTGGACGGTCGTGCGGGCCGCGTGGTTCGCGCAGAACCTCAGCGAGGGGCCGCTCCTGGACGGGATGCGCGGCGGGGAGCTGGTGTTCCCGGCCGGTGAGGTCCTCGAACCGTTCATCGACGCGCGGGACATCGCGGACGTGGTGGTGGCGGCGCTGACCGGCGGCGACCGGTTCGCGGGCCGGACCCTCGACCTCACCGGTCCCCGGCTGCTGACGTTCCGGCAGGCGGTGGCGGAGGTCGCGGTGGCCGCGGGGCGGGAGATCGCGTACGTGCCGGTGTCGGCCCGCGACTACGGGGCGGCCCTCGCGGAATTCGGGATACCGGCACAGGAGGTGGAGTTCCTGGTCGACCTCTTCGAGACGAACCTCGACGGCCGCAACGGCGAGCTCTCCGAGGGGGTACGGGAGGTACTGGGCCGGGACCCCAGAGACTTCGCCGACTTCGTCAGGGAGCAGGCCGAGGCGGGCACCTGGAAGAGGTAGGGGCGGGCCCCCGGGGCGAGGTCTCGGGGCTCTGCCCCGGACCCCGCTCCTCAATCGCCGGAGGGGCTGTTTCCCCCGGGCCCCGCTGTTCACTCGCCGGAGGGGCTGTTTCCGCTGTTTCCGCTGCTCCCGCCGCGCCCCGTCCCGTTCCGCTTCGCGTGCTTGGCCTGCTTCGTGGGCTTCGCGGGGGTCCGCAGCCGGGACGACACGTCGTCCGGCGGCAGGAAGCGCGACCAGCGCTCGGGGAACTCGGAGGGCATCTCGGGGTCGTCGGGATCGTCGAGGTCCGCGAGCGCCTCCCGGGCGGCGGCCGCGCGGGCCACCACCTCCGCGGCCTGCGCCTCCCTTATCCGGTCGTTGGCGGCACGGGCCGCCGCCGTGGCGACGGACGGCCAGACCCGGTCGATCGCGGCGTTGACGGCCGCGCCCACCAGGACCGCGAACGCCGACACACCGATCCACAGCAGCACGGCGACCGGGGCCGCCAGCGAGCCGTAGATGGTGGGCCCCTCCACGGTGCTGGTGAGGTAGATGCGGAGCAGGAAGCTGCCGAGCACCCACATGGCGAGCGCGATCAGCGCGCCCGGCATGTCCTCCACCCACGGCGAACGCACCGGCACGGACACGTGGTACAGCGTGGTCAGGAAGACCACGGAGAGGATCACGACGACCGGCCAGTAGAGGATCTGGACGACCGTCGTGGAGCCCGGCAGCAGGTTCACCACCGCGTCCGGGCCCGCCACCATCAGCGGCAGCGCGACCGAGCCGATCAGCAGCGCCACGATGAACAGGCCGAAGGCGAGCATCCGGGTCTTGACGATGCCGCGCACGCCGTCCAGGCCGTACATCACGGTGATGGTGTCGATGAAGACGTTCACCGCGCGCGAGCCGGACCACAGGGCGAAGACGAAGCCGATGGAGATGACGTCGGGCCGGCCGACCCGCAGCACGTCGTCCAGTATCGGCTCCGCGATCTGCCTGACGCCCTTGTCGGAGAGGACCGTGCGGGACGCCTCCAGGATGTTGTTCTGGAGGCTGGCGATGGTGTCCGCGCCCGTCCACCGGTCCACGTAGGCGAGCAGCCCGATCAGGCTGAGCAGCAGCGGCGGCACGGAGAGCAGCGTGAAGAACGCCGCCTCGGCCGCGAGCCCCAGGATGCGGTACTCGACGCACGAGTTGACGGTGTCCTTGAGCAGCAGCCAGGCGGTCCTGCGCTTGGAGACGTTCCGGTAGAGAGCGCGGGCCCGTTTCCAACGGCCCGACGGCCGCCCGGGTGTTTCTTTTGCCTGGTGCACCTCCTTACCGTAGCGGCATGGCAGCCAGCACCCACACAGTGACCAACCAGGCTCCGCCCCTGGTGGGATATGACGTATTCGCGTCCGACCGCGCCCTCGTGGAGGGCGTCGAGCGGCACCTGGATCCGGCGCTCCTCGATTCCGCATCCGAGGAGCTCTCCCTGCTCGGCCGCTCGGCGGGGTCCGCGCAGGCCCAGAGGTGGGGCGAGCAGGCCAACGCGCACCCTCCCGTCCTGCTCACCCATGACCGCTACGGGAACCGGATCGACGAGGTCGACTTCCACCCGGCGTGGCACCGGCTGCTCGGTAAGGCCGTGTCCGGCGGGCTGACCGCGGCCTGGTCGCGGCCCGGCGGACATCTGCGGCGGGCCGCGGGCTTCCTGGTGTGGACGCAGGCCGAAGGGGGGCACGGCTGCCCGGTCTCGATGACGCACGCCGCGGTGCCCGCCCTGCGCGCCGACCCGGAACTCGCCGCCGAGTGGGAGCCGCGGCTCACCTCGACGGTCTACGACGAGGGGCTGCGCCCGGCGTCGCAGAAGGCCGGCGTCCTCTTCGGGATGGGGATGACGGAGAAGCAGGGCGGCAGCGACGTGCGGGCCAACACGACGCGCGCGCAGGCCCTCGCCGAGGACGGGACGTACACGCTCACCGGCCACAAGTGGTTCTGCTCGGCGCCCATGTCGGACGGGTTCCTGGTGCTCGCCCAGGCCGAGCAGGGGCTGACCTGCTTCCTGGTGCCGCGGGTCCTGGAGGACGGCACGCGCAACGTCTTCGCCATCCAGCGCCTCAAGGACAAGCTGGGCAACAAGTCCAACGCGTCGAGCGAGGTCGAGTTCGACGGGACGTGGGCGCGCCGGGTGGGCGACGAGGGGCGCGGGGTGCGCACCATCATCGAGATGGTGGCGGCGACCCGGCTCGACTGTGTGATCGGGTCCGCGGCGCTGATGCGGCAGGCCGTGGTGCAGGCGGTGCACCACGCCACGTACCGGGAGGCGTTCGGCGGCAAGCTGATCGACAAGCCGCTGATGCGCAACGTACTGGCCGATCTGGCCCTGGAGTCCGAGGCGGCGACGACACTGGCGCTGCGGCTCGCGGCGGCGTACGACGACGGGAGCGAGCAGGAGCGGGCGTTCCTGCGGCTCGCGGTGCCGGCCGCGAAGTACTGGGTGACCAAGCGCTGTACGCCGATGGTCGGCGAGGCCCTGGAGTGCCTGGGCGGCAACGGCTACGTGGAGGAGTCCGGCATGCCGCGGCTGCTGCGCGAGGCGCCGCTCAACTCCATCTGGGAGGGCTCGGGCAACGTCCAGGCCCTCGACGTGCTGCGGGCGCTGCAGCGCGAACCACAGGCGCTCAACGCGTTCCTGCAGGAGGTCGGCCGGGCTCGCGGCGCCGACCACCGCCTGGACGGCGCGATCAAGAACCTGCTGACCGAACTGGCCGATCTGGACGGCATCGAGGGCCGGGCGCGGCGGCTGGTGGAGCGGATGGCGCTGGTGCTCCAGGGGTCGCTGCTCGTGCGGTACGCGCCACCGGAGGTGGCCGACGCGTTCTGCGCCTCGCGGCTCGGCGGGGACTGGGGCGCGGCGTTCGGCACACTGCCGCACAGTCTGGACCTGGCCGCCGTGGTGGCGCGAACCGCGGTGTCGGTCTAGCCCGGCGCCCGTCCGCCGGGACGGGGGTGGTGCTGCGCCGACACGGCACCACCCCCGCCTCTCGGGCCCCCTGAGGAGCGAGAACACCGCACGGGCGGTGCGCTGTCCACCCTCGGACAGCGCCCGGCCCTTGGCCAGAGTTGCAAGAGGTTGCAACGGGCCACCGGGTCGGCCTGACCGGCCCGGGAGCCGGTCGCGGCTACTTGAGGTCGCGCTGCTTGGGGACCACGACGCCGAAGCGGTCCTGGATCGTGGCGAGGGCGGACTCGTGCACCTGTCGGGCGGGGATGCCGCGGGGGTTGCCGTTGACCGGGAGCGGGCGGGTGGCCGAGGCGTCGCCGATCACGGTCGGGTGGTAGCCGTGGTAGACGGCGCCCTCGGTGGTGAAGAGGGTGCACATGTGGGTCATGAAGCCGGAGATGATGACGTTCTTGCGGCCGGTCTTCTTGAGCTGGGCGGCGAGGTCGGTGTCGTGGAAGCCGTTGGGGACGGCCTTTTCGACGACGGTTTCTCCCTTGGCCGGCTTGAGTGCCGGGATGATCTGGCCGGCCTTCGACGTGAGGTCGTAGCCCTTTTCCACGATGTGGATGACGGGCGTGTGCACCTTGCGGGCCCGCTCCAGGAGGGTCCTGGTGTTCCTGACCGCCTCGCGCCAGCCGGTGAGCTCCATCGTGCCGCCGGTGTAGACGTTCTGGTAGTCGACGAGGACCAGCGTCGCGTCGGACAGCTTCGCGGGCGTCTCGTCCAGCTTCATCAACTGCCGCAGCGTCGTGGTGTCCTTGGCGTGGTTCGTCTCGTGGCGCCGGTCGCGGCCGTCGGTGCGGGTGGCGGCCTCGGAGCTGCCGCCGCAGGCGGTCATGGTGGTGGCGAGCACGGCGGCGGCGCCCAGGGCGGCGGCCGAACGGAGCAGCGTGGTCCTCATCGGACGATCTCCTTGTGGGTGGGAACCACGACCCCGTACAGGTCGGCGATGGTGGCGAGCGCGCCGTCCTGCACCTGGCGGGCGTCGATGTCGGTGCCCGCGACCGGGAGCGAGCGGGTCGCGGTGGCGTCGGCGACGACGGTGGGACGGTTGCCGTTGAGGAAGGCGCCCTGGGCGGTGAACGCCACGCACATGTGGGTCATCCAGCCCGCGATGACGACGTCCTGGCCCTCGGTGAGGTGGCCGGCCAGGTCGGTGCCCACGAAGGCGTTCGGGACCTGCTTGACGACGACCGGCTCGCCCTCCAGGGGGGCGACCTTGGGGTGGATGGCGCCGATCTCGGCACGGATGTCGTACGGGGTGCCCTCGCCGCCGTCGTTGATGACATGCACGACGCGGGTGCCGGCCTCGCGGGCCCGCTCCAGCAGCTGCGCGGCGGCGTCCAGGGACTCCTCCCAGCCGTCGAGTTCCATGACGCCCTGGGTGTAGGTGTTCTGGAAGTCGATCAGGATCAGCGTCGAGTCGGCCAGCTTCGCGGGCTCCTGGTCGAAGCCGTTGAGTTCGCGCAGCGTCGTTCGGGACATGGGTGTACCGCCTTCGGTGATCCGTGGGAGAGGTGCAGTTCGCGGTGGTCCGCCGCGCTGTGTCTCTCACGCTAGGACCGGGCGGGAGCGTCGGCAATGACATGTAACCTGCAGATCCGGACATGGCCCGGGGCATGCTCCAGACAGGCCCAGACATACCCGCAGCCCGGCTGACCAGGGAGCGTTCCGTGCCGGACACCGCCGCCCGACGGCTCATCGTCATCGTGCTCTTCGAGGGCGTCGACCTGCTCGACGTCACCGGGCCGCCCGAGGTGTTCTCCCTCGCCCTGCGCGAGACGGACGAGGCGGCGGGCTACCAGGTCGTGCTCGCCGCCGCGTGCATGGACCCGGTCACCACGGGGGCGGGCGTGCGCATCCTGCCCGACCTCACCTTCGAGGAGGCCGCGCGCCGCAGCATCGACACCCTGCTGGTGCCCGGCGCCGTGGAGGTGGACGAGGAGCGCCGCGTGCACCCGCTCGTCGACCCGGGCCTCGTCGCGTGGGTGAAGGTGCTCGCCGCGCGTTCGCACCGGATCACCTCCGTGTGCGTGGGCGCCCATCTGCTCGCCGCGGCGGGGTTGCTGGACGGCAAGCGGGCGACCACGCACTGGTCGACCGCGCAGCGACTGGCGGCCGACCACCCGGCGGTGGAGGTCGACGCCGACCCGATCTTCATCCGTGCGGACAACGTATGGACCGGGGCCGGCATCAGCGCCTGCCTCGACCTCTCGCTGGCACTGATCGCCGACGATCTCGGCGAGGCGGTCGCGCTGCGGGTGGCCCGCCAGCTGGTGATGTACCTCAAACGCCCCAGTGGGCAGAGCCAGTTCAGCGTGCCGCTGACCCAGCTCTCCACGACACGGCGCATCGAGGACCTGCGCCACCACATCCTGCGCCGCATCGCCGAGCCGCTGACCGTCACCGAACTCGCCGAGTACGCGCATGTCAGCGACCGGCATCTGACGCGCCTGTTCAAGACCGAACTGGGCGTCACCCCGCACGCGTACATCGAGTCGGTGCGCGTGGAGAAGGCACGCCACGACCTGGAATCCTCGGACGCCACGCTCGAACGGATCGCGTCCGCCTGCGGTTTCGGCACGGTGGACACGCTGGTACGGGCGTTCCGGCGCCGCCTGAACACGACGCCCGGCGAGTACCGGCGCAGGTTCCGGGTGCCGCAGCTGCCCTGAACCCCCGTCCGCCGACCGGCGCCACCGTCCCCGAGCGGTAGCGCAGGTCAGCGCGGCGGGCGGCTCCGGGTCACGCGGCGGAGGCCTTGTCGGCGATGACCCGCTCCTCGCCCGCCGGGTGGGTCACGTGGTGCACGAGCGCCGCGATGACGCCGCCCACCAGGGGGGCCACGATGAACAGCCACAGTTGGGAGAGCGCGGCTCCCCCGGCGAACAGGGCGGGGCCCAGGCTCCGGGCGGGGTTGACCGAGGTGCCGGTCAGCGGGATGCCGACCAGGTGGATGACGGCCAGCGCGATGCCGATCGGCAGTCCGTCGAAGCCGGTCACCGCCACCCGGTGCGTCACGCCGAGGACGACGAAGACGAGGAGGAAGGTCAGGACCACTTCCGTGAGGAAGGCGCCGCCCAGATTGATGCCGACATCGGAGCGGTCGTCGTAGCCGTTGCTGCCGAACGTCCCGCTCGTCTTCAGGCCCGGCACCTGCTTGGCGAGCAGGAAGAGCAGGGCCGCGCCCGCGATGCCGCCGAGGAACTGCGCGATCCAGTACGTGACGGCGGTGCGGCCGTCGATGCGACGCGCGACGAGCATGCCGAGCGTCACCGCCGGATTGACGTGACAGCCGGAGATCGGGCCGAGGGTGTACGCGAGGGCCAGCAGCACGAACCCGAACGCCAGCGCGATGCCGAGCGTGCCGATGAACTCCGCGCCGAGCACCGCCGACCCCACGGCGAAGAAGACGAGGAGCAACGTTCCGAGGAATTCCGATACCACCGCTCTGATCTGCACAGCGACCACCTCGCAGACGTGCCGGACCCCCTGGTCATCGTCCGCCCGCCCGCGCGTTCCCACCTGTTCTGCCGGGGCCGAAGCCCGTAACGTACGCCCATTCGAGTGATGGACCGGCGCGCAGCCTCGTTGTCGGCGCGGGAGCGGACAGTGCGATGACAGTGCTCCCTCTCCGGGGCACGCCGTTCACACCCACGGCATGTTCCCGCCACGATGGACCCCTGCCCCCCGCACCGGTCTGGCCGGAAAGGACCCCGTGGCCATGAACGCCCCGCCGACGATCGACCTCGCGCGGATATCCGCCATGGACCAAGCACAGGCCGCGCGGCTCCTGAAGGGGGTGCGCGACGCCGCCCTCTCCGGGCGGCGGCCGCACCTCCTGCCGCGCCCCGTGATCGGCGACTCGTGGGGGCGGATGCTGCTCGGCGGGGTCGACCCGGACCACGACGTGCGGGCCAGGCCGCTCGGCGAGGAGGAGGTGGCGGAGCGGCGCAGGGCCTCGCCGCTCGCGGACGTCCTGCCCGACCTGCGCGACATCCTGGTCTCGGTGGCGGACGCGGCGCAGCACATCATGGTCGTCTGCGACGCCGACGGGCGGGTGCTGTGGCGCGAGGGCAGCGCCGCGGTGCTGCGCCGGGCGGACGCGCTCGGGTTCGAGCTGGGCGCGGACTGGTCGGAGGGCGTCGTCGGCACCAACGGCGTCGGCACCTCGCTGGTGGTGCGCCGTCCCGTGCAGGTCTTCTCCGCCGAGCACTTCGTGCAGACCCACCACGCGTGGACGTGCACGGGCGCGCCGGTGACCGATCCGCGCGACGGGAGGCTGCTGGGGGTGGTCGACGTGAGCGGTCCGCTGCAGACCGTCCATCCCGCCATGGTGGCCCTGGTCGACTCGGTGGCCAAGCTCGCCGAGGCGCGGCTGCGGGACCGGCACGTGACGGCCCTGGACCGGCTGCGCGCGGTGGCGGCCCCGGTCCTCGCCCGGCTCGACGGGCGGGCGTGCGCGGTCGACGCGCACGGCTGGACGGCCGCGGTGACGGGCATGCCGCCGGTCGACCGTCTCGCGCTGCCCAAGTCCCTGGCGGCGGGCCGCACCTGGCTGCCCTCGCTGGGGCCCTGCCTGGTGGAGCCGTTGCCCGGCGGCTGGCTGCTGCGTCCGGACGATCCCGGTGGCACGCCGCAGCCGGTCACCGCGACCCGGCTCGTCCTGGACGTGAGCCGCCCGCGCCGGTGGACGCTCTCGGTGCTCGGCGGCGCCCGGGACTGGACCCACGACCTGAGCCCGCGCCACGCCGAGCTGCTCTATCTGCTCTGCACCTCCCGCGCCGGGCGCACCGCGTCGGACCTCGCCGAGGACATGTTCGGCGACCCTGCGCGCACGGTGACGGTCCGCGCGGAACTCTCCCGCGTACGACGCTATCTGGGCGGACTGCTCGCCCACCGCCCCTACCGCTTCCCCGAGGACGTCGACGTCGACGTGATCATGCCGGAGCGATCGGCGGACCTGCTGCCCCACTCGACGGCGCCGACGGTGCGCGCGGCGCGGCAGGGGGCGGAGCCCTGAGCGGGGCCCGGACTCGGCGCGGCCACCGGCCCGTGGTTCGCTGAGCCCCATGAGCATCACTGTCACCACTTGGTCCCTCGAACAGACGTCCCCCCGGGACCTGCTGCCGGCCGCCGCGCCCGACGGCGACCTCACGATCGCCCGCGCGGAGGTGCCCTCGCCCGAGTTCAGCCGGTTCCTGTACGCGTCCGTCGGCGGGGACATCCGCTGGACCGACCGGCTCTCCCTCACCTACGCCGAGTGGCAGAAGCTGCTGGACCGGCCGGGCGTGGAGACCTGGGTCGCGTACGACAGGGGCACGCCCGCCGGATATGTGGAGCTGGCCGCGCGCGGCGAGCAGGGGGACGCGGCGGAGGGCGTCGTGGAGATCGTCTACTTCGGGCTGCTCCCGGCCTTCCGGGGGCGGCGCATCGGCGGCCATCTGCTGTCGGTGGGCGTGGCGCGCGCCTGGGACCTGGCCGAGCGGTGGCCGGGGCTCGCGCCGACCGAGCGGGTCTGGCTGCACACCTGCTCCAAGGACGGCGAGCACGCGATGGACAACTACCTGCGGCGCGGCTTCACGCTCTTCGACACCAAGGTGGACCAGGAGGCGGACGTGCCCGCGCCGGGCCCGTGGCCGGGAGCCGCGCGCGACTGACACCGCACGCCTCGCGCGCGCACCCCTCGCGCGCACCCCTCGCGCGCACCCCTCGCGCGCGCCTCGCGGTGCCCCGCGCCGTGTGACCGACGACACCCTTGTCCATGATGCGGGACAAGGGTGTCCGCATGCTGGATAATGCTGGACTGGGTCGAAAGTCCCATGACACGCTTCCGGCATGGATCGCACTGGAACAGCCTTGGTGAGTCGACGTCACGTCGATCTCGGCCGCATGTCCAGCGCCATGTGTCCGGCTCGCTGATCGACTCAGCACCGCCGCATCCCTGATCTCTGATCTTTCCTGCTCCCCTCCCTGCGCAGCGCCGCGCGCACATTTCCGCATGTGCCCATCCCCGCAGGTCAGAGCCGCATTCCCGCTGCCCCGAAGGAAGTACGACTATGGCCGCCACGCCAGAAAAGCCTGCCCCAGCAACGCCCCGCCGCAAGGTGAGCCGTCACCGCGGCGAGGGCCAGTGGGCCGTTGGTCACTTCACGCCGCTCAACGGGAACGAGCAGTTCAAGAAGGACGACGACGGTCTCAATGTGCGGACACGCATTGAGACGATCTATTCGAAGCGTGGATTCGACTCCATCGACCCCAACGACCTGCGCGGACGGATGCGCTGGTGGGGCCTGTACACCCAGCGCAAGCCCGGCATCGACGGCGGCAAGACCGCGGTCCTGGAGCCGGAGGAGCTGGACGACGAGTACTTCATGCTCCGGGTGCGCGTCGACGGAGGCCGGCTGACCACCGAGCAGCTGCGCGTCATCGGCGAGGTCTCGCAGGAGTTCGCGCGCGGCACCGCCGACCTCACCGACCGGCAGAACATCCAGTACCACTGGATCCGCATCGAGGACGTCCCCGAGATCTGGCGGCGCCTGGAGGGCGTCGGGCTCTCGACGACCGAGGCCTGCGGTGACACCCCCCGCGTCATCCTCGGCTCGCCCGTCGCCGGTGTCGCCGAGAACGAGATCATCGACGGCTCCCCCGCCATCGACGAGATACAGCGCCGCTTCATCGGCAACCCCGACTTCTCCAACCTGCCGCGCAAGTTCAAGACCGCGATCTCCGGATCGCCGCAGCTGGACGTCGCGCACGAGATCAACGACGTCGCCTTCGTCGGCGTGAACCACCCCGAGCACGGCCCCGGCTTCGACCTGTGGGTGGGCGGCGGCCTGTCCACCAACCCCAAGCTGGGCGTGCGCCTGGGCGCCTGGGTGCCGCTCGACGAGGTGCCGGACGTGTTCGGCGGCGTGATCGGCATCTTCCGCGACTACGGCTACCGCAGGCTGCGCAACCGCGCCCGCCTGAAGTTCCTCGTCGCCGACTGGGGCCCGGAGAAGTTCCGGCAGGTCCTTCAGGACGAGTACCTGCGGCGCAAGCTCGTCGACGGACCCGCGCCCGAGCAGCCCCCGGGCACCTGGCGCGACCACCTCGGCGTCCACCGGCAGAAGGACGGCCGCTTCTACGTGGGATTCGCCCCCCGCGTCGGACGCGTGGACGGCGCCACCCTCACCAAGATCGCCGAGGTCGCCGAGGCGCACGGCTCGGGGCGGCTGCGCACCACCGCCGAGCAGAAGATGATCGTGCTCGACGTCGAGCAGGACCAGGTCGACTCGCTCGTCTCCGCCCTGGAGGCGCTCGACCTGCGGGTCAACGCCTCGCCGTTCCGGCGCGGCACCATGGCCTGCACCGGCATCGAGTTCTGCAAGCTCGCCATCGTCGAGACCAAGGCGCGCGGCGCCTCGCTCATCGACGAACTGGAGCGCCGCATCCCGGAGTTCGACGAGCCGATCACCATCAACATCAACGGCTGCCCGAACGCCTGCGCCCGCATCCAGGTCGCCGACATCGGCCTCAAGGGCCAGCTCGTCCTGGACGACGACGGCAACCAGGTGGAGGGCTACCAGGTGCACCTGGGCGGCGCCCTCGGCCTCGACGCCGGCTTCGGCCGCAAGGTCCGCGGCCTCAAGGTCACCGCCACCGAACTCCCCGACTACATCGAGCGCGTCCTGCGGCACTTCCAGGACGAGCGCGAGGACGGCGAGCGGTTCGCGACCTGGACGGCCCGCGCGTCCGAGGAGGCCCTCAAGTGACCGAGCGTGCCGCCCCGTTCCACTGCCCCTACTGCGGCGACGAGGACCTGCGCCCGAACGAGGCCGGTCACGGCGCCTGGGAATGCGCGGCCTGCAACCGCGCCTTTCAGCTGAAGTTCCTCGGGCTGCTCGCCCGGGGCGTTCGGCACACCAGCGGTGGAGGGGACCAGATATGACGACTGCTCAGGACCAGCAGCGGTTCACCGACGAGGCGTTGAAGGACCTCGCCGAGCAGGCGGGCCGCGAGCTGGAGGACGCCTCCGCCCTGGAGATCCTCCAGTGGGCCGCCGACACCTTCGGCCGGCGGTTCTGCGTGACCTCCTCGATGGAGGACGCGGTGGTCGCCCACCTCGCCGCGCGGGCCATGCCCGGCGTCGACGTCGTCTTCCTCGACACCGGCTACCACTTCCCCGAGACCATCGGCACCCGCGACGCCGTCGAGGCCGTGATGGACGTCAACGTCATCACCCTGACCCCGCGGCAGACCGTGGCCGAGCAGGACGCCGAGCACGGCCCGAAGCTGCACGACCGCAACCCCGACCTGTGCTGCGCCCTGCGCAAGGTGCAGCCCCTGGAGGACGGCCTCAAGGGGTACGTCGCCTGGGCCACCGGACTGCGCCGCGACGAGTCGCCGACCCGGGCGAACACCCCGGTCGTCGGCTGGGACGAGAAGCGCCGCAAGATCAAGATCTCGCCGATCGCGCGCTGGACGCAGGACGACGTCGACGCCTACGTCACCGAGCACGGCGTGCTCACCAACCCGCTCCTGATGGACGGCTACGGCTCGGTGGGCTGCGCCCCCTGCACCCGCCGCCTGCTGGCGGGCGAGGACGCGCGGGCCGGCCGCTGGGCCGGGAACGCCAAGACCGAGTGCGGGATCCACGGATGACCGCGCCGCACGAGACACCGCAGCAAGAACCCCGGGAGAACCACGTGACCACCGGAGCCACCGTCTGGCTCACCGGCCTGCCGAGCGCGGGCAAGACCACCATCGCGTACGAGCTCGCGGGCCGGCTGCGCGCCGAGGGCCGCCGGGTCGAGGTGCTCGACGGCGACGAGATCCGCGAGTTCCTCTCGGCGGGCCTGGGCTTCAGCCGCGAGGACCGGCACACCAATGTGCAGCGCATCGGTTTCGTCGCCGAACTCCTCGCCCGCAACGGGGTGTTGGCCCTGGTGCCGGTCATCGCGCCGTTCGCCGACAGCCGTGAGGCGGTCCGCAAGCGCCACCAGGCGGCCGGGACCGGATACCTGGAGGTGCACGTCGCGACGCCGGTCGAGGTGTGCTCCGTACGCGATGTGAAGGGTCTGTACGCCAAGCAGGCGGCGGGCGAGATATCCGGTCTGACCGGTGTCGACGACCCGTACGAGGCGCCCGCGTCGCCCGATCTGCGCATCGAGTCGCAGGACCAGACCGTGCAGGAGTCAGCGGCAGCCCTCCACGCGCTGCTCACCGAGAGGGGTCTCGCATGACGACCGTCGCAGGCGTCTCCGAGGAGACGGACAGCCCGTACGCGCTCAGCCACCTGGACGCCCTGGAGTCCGAGGCGGTGCACATCTTCCGTGAGGTGGCGGGGGAGTTCGAGCGGCCGGTGATCCTCTTCTCCGGCGGCAAGGACTCCATCCTCATGCTGCACCTGGCGCTGAAGGCCTTCGCCCCCGCGGCGATCCCCTTCTCGCTGCTCCACGTGGACACCGGGCACAACTTCCCCGAGGTCATCGAGTACCGCGACCGCGTCGTCGCCGAGCACGGGCTGCGGCTGCACGTCGCCTCCGTGCAGGAGTACATCGACGCCGGCAAGCTGCGCGAACGCCCCGACGGCACCCGCAACCCGCTGCAGACCGTACCGCTCACCGAGAAGATCCAGAGCGAGCGGTTCGACGCCGTCTTCGGCGGCGGACGCCGCGACGAGGAGAAGGCGCGCGCCAAGGAGCGGGTCTTCTCGCTGCGCGACGAGTTCTCCCAGTGGGACCCGCGCCGCCAGCGCCCCGAGCTGTGGCAGCTCTACAACGGCCGGCACGCCCCCGGCGAGCACGTGCGCGTCTTCCCGCTCTCCAACTGGACCGAGCTGGACGTCTGGCAGTACATCGCCCGCGAGGACATCGACCTGCCGCAGATCTACTTCGCCCACGAGCGCGACGTCTTCCGGCGCTCGGGGATGTGGCTCACCGCCGGCGACTGGGGCGGGCCCAAGGAGGGCGAGAGCGTCGAACGGCGCCTGGTGCGCTACCGGACCGTGGGCGACATGTCCTGCACCGGCGCCGTCGACTCCGACGCCACGACGCTGGACGCCGTCATCACCGAGATCGCCGCCTCCCGGCTGACCGAGCGCGGCGCCACCCGCGCCGACGACAAGATGTCCGAGGCCGCGATGGAAGACCGCAAGCGCGAGGGGTACTTCTAACCATGAGCAACAGCACCACCGAGCCGGTCCAGCCGCTCTCCACCGAGCAGCTCTCGGCCACCACCCTGCTGCGGTTCGCCACCGCCGGTTCCGTCGACGACGGCAAGTCCACCCTGGTGGGCCGCCTCCTGCACGACTCCAAGTCGGTCCTCACCGACCAGCTGGAGGCGGTGGAGCGGGTCTCGCAGGACCGCGGCCAGGACGCCCCCGACCTCGCGCTGCTCACCGACGGCCTGCGCGCCGAGCGGGAGCAGGGCATCACCATCGACGTCGCGTACCGCTACTTCGCCACCCCCCGGCGCCGGTTCATCCTCGCCGACACCCCCGGCCATGTGCAGTACACCCGCAACATGGTCACCGGCGCCTCCACCGCGGACCTCGCCGTGGTCCTCGTCGACGCCCGCAACGGCGTCATCGAACAGACCCGCCGGCACGCCGCGGTCGCCGCCCTGCTGCGCGTCCCGCACGTCGTCCTCGCCGTCAACAAGATGGACCTCGTCGACTACCGGGAGAGCGTCTTCGCCGCCATCGCCGAGGAGTTCACCGCCTACGCGGGCGAGCTGGGCGTCCCCGAGATCACCGCCATCCCGATCTCGGCGCTGGCCGGCGACAACGTGGTCGAGGCCTCCTCCAACATGGACTGGTACGGCGGCCCCACCGTCCTGGAACACCTGGAGACCGTCCCGGTCAGCCACGACCTCGCCTCCTGCCACGCGCGGCTGCCCGTGCAGTACGTGATCCGCCCGCAGACGCCCGAGCACCCCGACTACCGGGGTTACGCGGGCCAGATCGCGGCCGGCACCTTCCGCGTCGGCCAGTCCGTGACGGTGCTGCCCTCCGGCCGCACCTCGAAGATCGCCGGGATCGACCTGCTCGGCAAGCCGGTGGACGTGGCCTGGACGCCGCAGTCCGTCACCCTGCTCCTGGCGGACGACATCGACATCTCGCGCGGCGACCTGATCGTGCCGAGCGGCGACACCCCGCCGACCACGCAGGACGTCGAGGCCACGGTCTGCCACGTCGCGGACTCCGCCCTCACCGTCGGCCAGCGGGTGCTGCTCAAGCACACCACCCGTACGGTCAAGGCGATCGTCAAGGAGATCCCCTCGCGGCTCACCCTCGACGACCTCTCCCAGCACCCGGAGCCCGGTCAGCTCGTCGCCAACGACATCGGCCGCGTGAAGGTCCGCACCGCCGAGCCGCTCGCGCTCGACGCGTACGCCGACTCGCGCCGCACCGGTTCCTTCCTGCTGATCGACCCGGTGGACGGCACGACGCTCGCGGCCGGCATGGCGGGCGACGCGTTCGCCGCCTCCGCCGACGACGCCGCGCAGGCGGGCGCCGCCGCGGACGACGAGGGCTGGGACTTCTGACATGGGTTACGTCGACATTTACGCGACGTTCGCGAAGGAGGGCGGCCGCATCGGCAGCGGCGCCCTCGGCAGCGGACAGGGCGGGGTCGCGCGATGTGTGAGGTGACGCCTCCGGCGTGGGCCGCGCACGCACACCGCACGCGCGCCCACGCCCTGCCCGTACGACACCCGCGAAGACGAAGACCTGCCGACCTCCCGGCCACGACCTGACGGCGTGCGACCGGGCCAACGAGGGGACCACCTCCCGTGCCTGCTTCACGTACCCGACTCGCCGCCCTGGCGGCCCTGCCCCTGCTGGCCCTCGCGCTGAGCGCCTGCGGCTACGGCTCCGCGTCCGACGACACGGACGACGGCTCCAAGGTCGCCGCCGGTGCCGAGAAGATCGACGGCCTGGACAGCGTGAAGATCGGGTACTTCCCGAACCTCACCCACGCCACCGCCCTGGTGGGCAACCAGGAAGGCCTGTTCCAGAAGGAACTCGGCGGCACTGAGGCGAAGTACTCCCAGTTCAACGCGGGCCCCTCGGAGATCGAGGCGCTCAACGCCGGCTCGATCGACATCGGCTGGATCGGCCCGTCCCCCGCCATCAACGGGTACACCAAGTCGCAGGGCAAGAACCTGCGGATCATCGGCGGTTCGGCCTCCGGCGGCGTGAAGCTGGTGGTGAACCCCGACAGGATCAAGTCCCTGGACGACGTCAAGGGCAAGAAGATCGCGACGCCGCAGCTCGGCAACACCCAGGACGTGGCCTTCCTCAACTGGATCGCCGAGAAGGGCTGGGACGTCGACGCGCAGAGCGGCAAGGGGGACGTGTCGGTGCTCCGCACCGACAACAAGATCACCCCGGACGCCTACAAGTCCGGTTCCCTGGACGGCGCCTGGGTGCCGGAGCCGACCGCGTCCAAGCTGGTCGCGCAGGGCGGCAAGGTGCTGCTCGACGAGGCCGACCTGTGGCCGGACAAGAAGTTCGTGATCACCAACATCATCGTGCGGCAGGAGTTCCTGAAGGAGCACCCGAAGGTCGTCGAGGCCGTGCTGCGCGGCTCGGTGAAGACCAACGCGTGGATCGCGAAGAACCCGGCGAGGGCCAAGGCCGCCGCCAACGCCCGGCTGAAGGCCGACGCCGGCAAGCCGCTGCCCGCCGAGGTGCTCGACCCGGCGTGGAAGTCCATCACGACCACCGACGACCCGCTGGCCGCCACCCTCGACGCGGAGGCGGACCACGCGGTCAAGGCCGGCCTCCTGGACAAGCCCGACCTCAAGGGCATCTACGACCTGCGCCCGTTGAACAAGGTCCTCAAGGCCGCGGGGAAGTCCCCGGTCGACGACGCCGGCCTCGGCGTCAAGTAACCCCGGATCCAGCCGAGTTCCCAGGAGGTGACGACCATGGCAACCACCCTCGCCAAGGCCGCGGAGGACATCCGCACCACGGCCGCGCACGCCGCACGCATCGAGCACGTCTCGAAGTCCTTCAACGGCCCCGCCGGGCCCCAGCTGGTCCTGGACGACATCACGCTCGACGTCGCGCCCGGCGAGTTCGTCACCCTCCTGGGCGCCTCGGGATGCGGCAAGTCGACGCTGCTCAATCTGGTCGCCGGGCTCGACAAGCCGTCCGCGGGCGCCATCGCGACGGACGGCAGGCCCGCCCTGATGTTCCAGGAGCACGCGCTCTTCCCGTGGCTGACCGCGGGCAAGAACATCGAACTGGCCCTCAAGCTGCGCGGCGTGCCGAAGCCGGAGCGCCGCCCGAAGGCCGAGGAACTGCTCGAACTCGTCCGGCTGCAGGGCGCGTACGGCAAGCGCGTGCACGAGCTGTCCGGCGGCATGCGCCAGCGCGTCGCGCTGGCCCGCGCGCTCGCCCAGGACAGCCGGCTGCTCCTGATGGACGAGCCGTTCGCGGCGCTCGACGCGATCACCCGTGACGTGCTGCACGACGAGCTGACCCGGATCTGGCGCGAGACGGACGTCTCCGTCCTCTTCGTCACGCACAACGTCCGCGAGGCCGTGCGCCTCGCCCAGCGCGTCGTGCTCCTCTCGTCGCGCCCCGGCCGGGTGGCGCACGAGTGGCGGGTCGACATCGACCACCCGCGCCGCATCGAGGACACCGCCGTGGCGGAACTGTCCGTCGAGATCACCGAACAACTGCGTGGGGAGATCCGCCGCCATGGCCAGCACTGACACGTCGGCACAACCGGCCAAGGAGGCCGGGGACGGCCAGGACCTCGCCGGTCTGGAGGCGGGCCTCGACGCGCTGGAGACGCACGCGGGCCCCACCCGGCCGCCCGTCCGCGAGGTCCTGGTCCAGAAGGTGCTGCCGCCGGTCACCGCCGTCCTGCTGGTCCTGCTGGTCTGGCAGGCGCTGGTCTCCTTCGGCGTCGTGGACGACCCGACCAAGCTGCCGCCGCCGTCCGCGGTCTGGGACGAGGTCCGCGAGGCCTGGCTGCAGGGCACGCTCCTCGACTACATCTGGACCTCCGTCTCGCGCGGGCTGCTCGGCTTCCTGCTCGCCCTGGTGATCGGCACGCCGCTCGGCCTGATCGTCGCGCGGGTGCGCTTCATCAGGGCCGCGATCGGCCCGATCCTCTCCGGTCTGCAGTCGCTGCCGTCCGTGGCCTGGGTGCCGCCGGCGGTGATCTGGCTGGGCCTGGACAACCGGATGATGTACGCGGTGATCCTGCTCGGCGCCGTGCCGTCCATCGCCAACGGGCTGGTCGCGGGCGTCGACCAGGTGCCGCCGCTGTTCCTGCGCGCGGGCCGCACGCTCGGCGCGACCGGGATGCGGCACACCTGGCACATCGTGCTGCCCGCGGCGCTGCCCGGCTATCTCGCGGGCCTCAAACAGGGCTGGGCGTTCTCCTGGCGCTCGCTGATGGCCGCGGAGATCATCGCGTCCTCGCCCGACCTCGGCGTGGGCCTCGGCAAGCTCCTGGAGAACGGCCGCAACGCCAGCTCCATGCCGATGGTCTTCCTCGCCATCTTCCTCATCCTGATCGTCGGCATCGCCATCGATCTGCTCATCTTCAGCCCGCTCGAGCGGCGCGTCCTGCGCAGCCGCGGCCTCCTGGTGAGGAGCTGAACCACCGTGCACACCCCGCACCGCCCCGCCGCGAGCCGTCCCGTCCTCCTCGTCGTCGCCCACGGCAGCCGCGATCCGCGGCACGCCGCGACCGTGCGCGCCCTGGTGCGCCGGGTGCGCGCGCTGCGTCCGGGGCTGCGGGTGGAGACCGCTTTCCTGGACTTCAACGCCCCCACCGTTTCGGGGGTGTTGGAGCGCCTCGACGCCGAGGGGGTACGGGACGTGGTGGCGCTGCCGCTGCTGCTGACCCGCGCCTTCCACGCCAAGTCGGACATCCCGGCGGTGCTGCGCGCGGCGCCGGCCCGGCTCCGCGTCACCCAGGCCGCGGTCCTCGGCCCGTCGCCGCTGCTCCTGTCCGCCCTGGAGCGGCGGCTGTACGAGGCGGGGCTCGACCCCGCCGACAAGTCCTCGACCGGGGTCGTGCTGGCCTCGGCGGGGTCGTCCGACCCGGAGGCGATCGCAGTGATCGCTGACATCGCGCGGGAGTGGCGGCACACCGGTTGGTGCGCCGTGCGGCCTGCGTTCGCCTCCGCCTCACTGCCCCGCACGGAGGACGCCGTGCGGGCACTGCGGGCCACCGCCGGGGTGCGGCGGGTGGCCGTCGCGCCCTACGTCCTCGCCCCGGGCTTCCTGCCGGACCGCATCGCGCGGGGCGCGGCCGGCGCGGACCTGCTCGCGGACGTGCTCGGCCCGGCCCCTGAGGTGGCCCGGCTCCTCGTACGGCGCTATGACGAGGCGTATGCGCCTGGCACCTGCCCCGTTGCTCCCCTGGCGCGGATTCCCGCACTGGCCTAGCTTGTGGGTTCATGACCCCGAGCCGAACCCGCACACTGTGGCTGCGGACCGAACCCCTGCACGCGGTGGTCTACTTCGAGGAGCGCTGCCGCGGCCTCGGCCGGGCGGTGGGCCTCAAAGGCTTCTGGATGGGGTACTTCGCCGCCCGCACCGCTCCGATGGGCCGGGTGGGCCCGGGAGTTGCGTCCGCGGCACTCGGTGTCTTCGCCCCGGCCATGGTGGCCAGGGCCCTGCCCTCGGCCTGGGAGTACGCCTCGCCCGACCGGGTCGTGGAGGAACGTGCCCGGCTGACGGCCGCCGCCCTGCGCCAACTGGTGCCCTCCGTCGACGCGTTGGCGGCCGCCGTGAACGAGCCGCTGACGGCCATGGTCGCGGACGCGCCCGCGCTCGCCCGCCCGCTGTTCGCCGCCAACCGCGATCTGGCGCGCCGCGCGGACCCGGTGGAGCGGCTGTGGCACCTCGCCACCTGTATCCGGGAGTTCCGGGGCGACGCGCATGTGGCGGTGCTCGCCGATCACGGCCTGGACGCCTGCGAGAGCCTCGTCCTGGCCGCCGCGACCGACCGGGTGGATCCGGCCGCGATCCGGCAGGACCGGGGCTGGAGCGAGGAGGAGTGGGCGGTGTCCGCGGACCGAATGCGCGCCGCCGGGCTGCTCGACGCGTCCGGCCGAGTCACCGAAAGCGGTGTCACCGAGCGGGAGTTGATCGAGGACGACACGGACCGCCTCGCGGAACGGCTGCTGCGCCCGCTGTCCAAGGGCGAGGTGGACGAGCTCCTCGCCGCCCTGGAACCGGCCTCCCGCCGCATCGTCGACTCCCGCCTGCTGCCGTTCCCCAATCCCATCGGGCTGCCGCGTCCGGTGGGGTGAGACGGACCGACCGGGACCAGCACGGCGAACGGCGACGGCACGGTGAACGGCGCTCGGCGCGGTGAACGGCGCTCGGCGCGGCGATGGGCACCCTCACCGTGAAAACGCTTGCCGCGGGAGGTGCCGCCCCTTTACCGTCACGCGGATGACTCCCGAACTGCGGTCCGAACGCCTTGTCCTCTCGCCCTACGTCGCCGCCGACGAGGCGGACTTCGTCGCGCTCTTCCAGGACGAACCGGTGGGCCGCTGGTTCGGCGACGGCATGCAGAGCGCGGCGGAGGACCGCGCCCTGTTCGGCCGGATATTCACCCTGATCTACGCGGAGGAACGCTTCCCCGTCTGGGCCGTCCGGCACGAGGGGCGCTATGTCGGGCACGCCGAGGTCAAGCCCTCCCCCGAGTCCTGGCTCGACGGCCACGAGATCGTCTACGGCCTGAACCGGGCCAGCTGGGGCCTCGGGCTCGGCACCGAGCTCGCGCGGCTGCTCACCTCGTACGGGCACGAGACCCTGGGCCTGAGCGAGGTGCACGCGACCGTGGACTCGGAGAACGCGCCCTCCCTCTCCGTACTCAAGCGCCTCGGGTACACGCAGGGCCGCCAGATCACCGAGGAGAACGGCCGGATCACCCTGCAGCTCACCTCACGGCTGCCCACGCCGCCCACCGGGGGCTGAGCCTCCGGCACGGGGCGTCAGGCGCCGACGCGGGTGTTCAGGGACGCTCGTGAGGGCTCGCGTCGACCTCGCGTGCCAGTTCCGCCACCGTCATGGAACCGGCGGGCCTGCGCTCGCGCGCGAGGGTGTTCGCCACCCGCCGCAGGGCGTCGTTCACCGGGGTCGGGACCCCGTGCACCCGTCCGAGCAGGGAGATCTCGCCGTTGAGGTAGTCGGCCTCGATGCTGCCCGTGCCGCGGTCCAGGCTCTGCCAGGAGGAGCCTCCGCCGCGCGGGGAGCCGTCGAGGGGCAGGAGGCGGATGCGGTCGCCGCGGGCCTTCCGCTGCTCCGCCTCGTCCGCCCAGGCGATCCCGGCCGCGGTGAAGGCGGCCTCGCCCTCGGCGCGGGCCCGCGCGTACAGGTCCTTGGCCCGTTCGTCGGTGAGCGGCCCGGTGGCCGCCTCGACGGCGTTGGCCAGGTTGGACAGGAGCTTCGCGTACTTCCAGCGCAGCACGTCGGGGACGACGGGGGCGAGGATCCGGGACTTCTCCAGGTCGGCGGCGATCCGGGCCGCGGTCTCGTCGGTGCCCGCCGGGTAGCGGCCCAGGTGCAGGATGCCGGTCCAGGGGGCGCAGGGCGCGGAGACCGCGCCCGGTTCCGTGTGGGAGGCGGGCAGCCAGACGCAGACGCCGTACACGTGCCGGAAGCGGCGCAGTGCGATGCGTTCGCTCTCGACGCCGTTCTGCGCGCAGACCAGCGGGAGGGTCTCGGCCGCCGTGCCGCCGCCGGCCACCGGGCGGCCGCCCCAGGCGTCCAGGGCCGCCACCACGTCCTGCGTCTTGACGGCCAGGAACAGCACGTCGTCGGCGCGCAACTCCCCCAGTTCCTCGGGGTGTTCGACGACGGGGACGCGGTGGACGCCGATGCCCTCGGGGGTGTGCAGGCGCAGTCCGCCGCTGCGCAGTGCCGCCGCGTGAGCGCCTCGCGCGACGAGCACCACGTCGTGTCCGGCCTCGGCGAGCCGTCCGCCCACGCTGCCGCCGACCGCCCCTGCTCCGATGATGATGTAGCGCACGGGTCCGAGCCTCGCACATCGGGGCCCCGCTGACCAGGAACGTCAGTCGTCGTGGAAGAGCGTGCCCTGATGGAACCAGAGCCGCCAGCCGTCCTCGGTACGCCGCCACAGCGAACTGCGGTGCGCGCGGCGGCCGTTGTCGTCCGTGTCGAAGGTCAGCTGGACCAGGTCGTCGGCGAGCTGGACGCCCCGCATCCGGGAGGTCGTGGTGGGGCGGCCGACGGGGTCCGCCGTGAGGACCTCGACGATCGAGGCGCGGTCCCATCGCCTGCCGGAGGCGCCGATCTCGGTGAACTCCGGGTGCAGGAGCGCCCCGAAGAGCTCGGGCGAGGCCCGCACCTCGGGGTCGAGGAGGCGCAGTTCGCCCTCGACGGCCGCATCGACGGCGGGGGTGCGGGTGGGGTCCGTGGGCGCGCGGTCAGTCACGGGTCATCTCCACGAGCCGGGTGACGGTGTTCCAGTTGCGGCTGGTGGCGACGATGCCCTTGTTCAGGCCGGGCCTGGCCAGCTGCTCGGCGAGTTTGGAGCGTCCGAGTCCGTCGGGTGCGTACAGGTAGAGGACGCGGTCGCCTAGCCTGAACTCCTCGGGCAGATACGCCTCTTGGTCGAGGGAGGCGAAGCGGTCGGGGTCGACGGGGGCGGAGAAGTAGGTGGCGTGCAGCTGCTTCGCCGCCAGGTCGGCGGCGGGGAACGGGCAGGCGTCCACCACCGCCCGCAGATAGGCGCCGTCGCGCACCAGCACGTCGACGGCGAAGCCGAAGCTCTCCTCGATCGCCGCCCGCACCTCGGCGGCCAGCGACTCCTCGTCGCCGTGGGCCGCGGTGAAGACGGCGTTGCCGCTCTGCAGATACGTCCGCACGCCGCCGTGGCCGAGGCCTTCCAGGAGGGTCCGCAGCTGGGCCATCGGCACCTTCTTGTGGCCGCCCACATTGATGCCGCGCAGCAGCGCCGCGTATGTCTTGATCGCCATGCGGACACGATAAAGCGGCCGTCGTGCCCCGTGGGGGTGGGCACGACGGCCGCGGCTCAGCGGGTCGCGAGGACTACTCGACGACCTTCAGGAGCTTGTTGGGCGTGCCCTCGCTCGGGTTGGAGATCTTGTCCGGGGTGGCGCCGTCGGTCAGCGCCTTGGCGACGTCCGCGGGCTTGGCGTCCGGGTGGCCCGCGACGTAGACGGCGGCGGCGCCCACGACGTGCGGGGTGGCCATCGACGTACCGGAGATGGTGTTCGTGGCGTCGTCGCCGGTGTTCCAGTCGGACGTGATGTCCGAGCCGGGGGCGTAGATGTCCACGACGGAGCCGTAGTTGGAGAAGTCCGACTGCTCGTCGTCCTTGGTGGAGGAGGCGACGGTGATGGCGTCCTTCACGCGGGCCGGGGAGCCCTTCGAGGCGTCGGTCGACTCGTTGCCCGCGGCCACCGCGAAGGTGACGCCCGCGTCGATGGCCTTCTGGACCGCCGCGTCGAGGGCTTCGTCCGCGCCGCCGCCGAGGCTCATGTTGGCGACGGAGGGGCCCTTGTGGTTCTTGGTGACCCAGTCGATGCCCGCGACGACCTGCTCGGTGGTGCCGGAGCCCTGGTCGTCCAGGACGCGGACGGCGACGATCTTCGCCTTCTTGGCGACGCCGTGCGCCTCACCGGCGATGGTGCCGGCGACGTGCGTGCCGTGGCCGTTGCCGTCGTCGGCGTTGTCGTCGTTGTCGATGGCGTCGAAGCCGGAGGTGGCGCGGCCGCCGAAGTCCTTGTGGCTGACCCGGACACCGGTGTCGATGACGTACGCGGTGGCGCCCTCACCGGCGGCGTCGGGGTAGGTGTACTTCTTGTCGCCGGCGGTGTCCGCCTGGTCGATGCGGTCCAGGCCCCAGGACGGCGGGTTGTCCTGGGTGGCGTCGATGGAGAACTTCTTCGACTGGACGACCTTGCCGACGGCCGGGTCGGCGGCGAGGCGCTTGGCCTCGGTCTCACTCAGGCCCTTGGCGGAGAAGCCGTTGATGGCGGAGGAGTAGTTGCGCTTGAGCGCGCCGCCGTACTCCTCGGCCAGGTCGGACTTGGTGTCCTTGTCGGCCTTCTCGTCGAGCATCACGATGTAGCTGCCTGCGACGGCGCCCTTGGCGTCGGCGCCGAAGACCTTGCCCTCGGCGGGGGTGGCCGCACCGGCGAAGGAGGTGGCGAAGACGGTCACGCCGACCGCGGTCGCGGCGGTGGCTATCGCCGCGGTGAGCTTCACCGTGCGGGCACGCTTGTGAGTTGCCATGAAGAGGGGTCTCCTCGTGGTGAATGTGGGGGGATGTGGGGGGTATTCAGCTGTTCCGCCGAAGGTTCGCCGCGGCAACAAGTTCCTTGCGACGTCCCTTGACGGCCGGAAGATCTCCGGGTGTTGGGACGAAACCCTGTCTGATTGACGGGCGCAGATCAATACCTACATACAGCTGTGACTTGTTCAACAAGGTTCCGTAATAACAAACCGGATCTGTCGCACCGGAAGTGGACATCCTGCCCCACAAACCCCCCAACTCCCGGTAACAGCAAGCATCTTGTGCCCCACACGCACCACGGGGCGGGCCGGAGAATTCCGGCCCGCCCCGTGGTGCGTGCTGCGTCGCTCAGGCCGCGGTGACGACCTGCTGCTCCGCCTCGAAGGAGTCGATGGTCCGGGTGAAATCCCGGGTCGAAAGCAACAGTTTGTAGATGATGGCGAGTTCGAAGACCAGAAGGAGCGCGCCGGAGACGATCGTCGCGGGCATCACCACGTCGAAGAGCGGGCCAATCATGAAAACGCCCATCTGGAATTCGATGCCGCTCACCAGGTGCGCGCGGATGCGGTGGCGCAGCAGGAAGGAACGGGCCCGCAGATACGCGGGGAACTTCCGGCGGAACTCCTGGTGCAGGTCGATCACCTGCGGCTTGGGGGCCGGGGCGGGCTCGCCCTCGACCGCCGCCCCTTCCAGCACCTCGTCGACCTCGCCCGGCTGCGCGTACGGCGCCTCGCCCGCGGCCCGCTGCAGGTCCTGCTCGATGTCCGCCGACGGGTTGTCCCGGAGCAGGTCCTCCATGAAGGCGAGCTCGGCCTGGTTCTGCGCGCGGCGCGCGGCCCGCATGCGGGCCTTGATCTGCTTGCGCATGGTGTGCCGGATCTTGAAGATCTCCAGCGAGTTGATGTAGCGCAGGGTGTCGAGCGCGACGACGGCGAGCGCGAGCCAGATGTAGAGGGTGTCGCCGGTGCGGTCGTACTGGCCCCACATCAGGGCGACGCCGCAGACCATGACGCGGATCCGGTCGAAGACGAAGTCCAGCCACGCGCCGAAGACGGAGCCCTGCCCGGTGAGGCGGGCGAGCTTGCCGTCCATGCAGTCGAAGATGAAGCTGAAGTGGTAGACGACCGCGCCGAGCGCGAGCCACTTCCAGTCCCCGAGGGCGAAGCACGCCGCCGAGCCGAGGCCGAGAAGGAACGCTCCCCAGGTGATCTGGTTGGGCGTGACCCGCGTCCGCATCGCGGTGAACCGCACGAGCGGCGTGGCGACCGGATCGACGAGCAACACGGTCCACCACGCGTCGCGCTTCTTCTCGGTGATGCGGCGCACCTCGGCGAGGGGCGGTATGTCTCGGCGCATGGGGGTCAACTTCCTGGCGTTCGGCGAAAGTTCATCTCACGCTAGGGAGGGCTTCGCCCAAGGAACAAGATCTGGCCCGTGCAACCTTTGGCCGGGGGTAACGGTCACCCTTTCAGGACGAGTCAATGGCTCTCTCAGCTTGATGGTGCGTTACCTGAGCGTTATGCAATGACCGGGACGTTACCTAAACGCGTCACTGAGCGTTACTTGGTGCCCCTTCGGGCAGCCGTTCGGCCCACGACCCCTGCCCTCCTCGGGCGGCCGGCTACTTTTCCCCCGAAACCGCGCTCTCCCCGGCCTCGGCCGCCTCGTTGTAGCGCAGCAGGTATCCGGCGAAGCGCGTCAGGTCCTCCTCACTCCACCCCCCGAGCCGATCACGGAAAGCGACGCGACGGGCGTCACCGACCTGGGCCAGGACCTCGTTGCCCCGATCGGTGAGGTGCAGCACGTGCACCCGGTGATCGGCCAGATCCCGCCGTCGTTCGACCAGGCCGGCCTTCTCCAGCGCGCCCACCTGGCGGCTGATCGTCGACTTGTCGAGCGTGTAGTGCGCGGCCAGGTCCGTGGCCCGGCAGCCTCCCTGGTCCTCCAGGTGGCTGAGCAGCGTGAAGGACACCAGCGAGAGCTCGGGGTGCATCCGGGCGGCGGTGGCGCGCGCCCGCCGGGCGAACGCGGTCATCTCCCGCTGGATGACGTCGACGACGACGTCCCGCTCCGCGGGCCGGGGCCCGCTTCGATCGCTCACGATTTCTCCCTCGTCCGGAATGGTTGTACAGTACAACATTGAAAAGAGTTGTATATGCCAACCATCTCGGTGGACGCCGCCCCGAAGGCCGGTCCGCCCACCTCTCGAACCCCCGGAGTACCCCATGTCCGCCCCCGCGGAACCCGCCGCCGGCCCGCGTGACGCCCTGCGTCACGTGCTGCTCCACCTCGTCACGTCCCTGCTGATGTGCCTCGGCATGGGCCTCGCCTACATGGGCGCCTTCGTCACGCCCGCACCGAACGACATGCCGATCGCCGTCGTCGGGGCGGGTCCGCAGACCCAGGTCCTCGCCCAGACCGTCAAGGACAAGGCGGGCGACGCCCTGGACGTGCGCACCCTCCCCTCGCGCGCGCAGGCCGTCGACGCGCTCAAGGCGCAGGACATCGCCGGTGCCTTCGTGCCGGACGCGAAGGCACCCGAGCTGATCGTCGCCACCGCCGGGTCCGACATGAGCGCGACCGCCGCCCAGAAGATCTTCACGCCGGTCGCGGCGGAACAGGGCGCGCCGCTGAAGGTCACCGACGTGGCGCCGCCGGTCGGCGACGACCCCACGGGACAGGGCCTCTTCTTCCTGCTCGTCGCCGTGAGCATCGGCAGTTACGCGTCGGTGGCGGTGCTCGGTGCGGCGGGCGCGGGGCTGCGGATGCGGGCCAGGGCGGGTCTCGTCGTCGGGGTGTCCTTCGCCGTCAGCCTGATCGGGGCGGCGCTCGCGGGACCGATCTTCCACCTGGTCCACCAGGGCCTGTGGGGCGTGTGGGCCATGGCGTGGCTGTACGCGGCCGGCATCCTCTTCGTCGGCGTCGGACTGCACACCTTCCTGAAGCGGTGGACGACGCTGGCCATGATGGTCCTCTTCGTGATGCTCAACTTCACGACGTCCGGCGGCCTCTTCCGGCCCGAGCTGCAGAACGGCTTCTTCGGCTCCCTGCACGCGTTCTGGAACGGCGCGGGCTTCGTCGAGGGCATCCGCAGCCACCTCTACTTCGGCGGCCACGGGCTCGCCCCGCACGTCTGGACGCTGGCCGGCTGGCTGCTCGTCGGGCTCCTGGCCGTCGGTGTCGCGGGGCTGTGGGAGCGGCGCCGGCGGGAGTCCGGAGAGGGGCGGGACTCCGCAGCGGAGCGGGCCCACGGCACCGGCGGCGGCGCCGAACTGGCCGCCGAGGAAGAGGAGATGGAGGAGTCGGTGGCGGTCTGACGCCACCACGCGGCGGCCGACGAACCCAGGGGCGAATCAGGACCCGACTTGTCGAATATCGATATGCTCGCCTACGGTGGGCATATCGAAAAACGATGGGGGGGAACATCATGGACACCCGGCTCACGAGGACCCTGGCCTCGCTCACCTTCGCCCTGGCGGTGCTCTGCGGGCTCGCGGGCCTCGGCAAGGCGGTCACGCACCTGCTCGACGACGGGGCCGTCTGCGTGAAGACGGAATTCTGGGCCAACGCCACCCTGGCCGACCGCCTGCCCGTCGCCCACGGAGTGACGGCCACCGGCAGCACCACCCGGCTCTGCCAGGACGACCCCTCCATGGGCCAGCGGATCGCCGAACTCGGGGACGCGGTACCCCTGCTGCTGTTCGGCGCCCTCGCGCTGCTGCTCTTCTCCGTACTCCTGAAGACCGTGCTGCGGCAGGGCCCGTTCACGGAGGCGGTCGCGTACCGGCTCTCCCTGCTCGGCTGGTTCGTCACCGTGGGCACGCCGCTGTGCGGCCTCGTCGTCGGCTGGTCCCGGTCCTGGCTCGTCGGGAGCATGGCGCCGACGGTGGGCTCCGGGCCGGAGGTAGCCGGGTCGATGGTGCTGGTCCTCGCGGGTCTCGCCGCGGTCGTCATGGGTAAGGTCATGCGCGAGGGTGTGCGCATGCGAGAGGACCTCGAAGGGACCATCTGATGCCCGATGAGGAGCCCCACGCGATCCGGATCCACCTCGACCGGCTGCTCGCCGAGCGCGGCATGACCCTGACCGAGCTGTCCGCGCGGGTCGGCATCACCGTCGTGAACCTCTCCGTGCTCAAGAACGGGCGGGCCAAGGCCATCCGCTTCTCGACCCTGTCGAGGATCTGCGACGTCCTGGAGTGCCGGCCGGGGGACCTGATCACGCACGAACCAGAAGGGCCCGCGTGAGCAGCCCGGGTGCGGAGCTCTACCGCTGGTACCGCGCGAGCACCAGGTTGCCGTCCTTCACCAGCCGTTCGCGCAGCTCGTCGAGGTCGATCGCGCCGCTGTAGTACTCCTGCAGCGCCGGGGTCGCGACCTTGTCCTTCCACTCCGGGTAGCCCCGCACGGTCTGCGCGGGGGCCGGGCGCAGGTGCGCGGCGAGGGCGGTGCCCACCGCCCAGTCGTCCTTGTCGGTGCGCAGGGCCGGGTCCTTCAGCGCCTCCTTGCCGGTCGGCAGCATCCAGTCGCCGCGCGCGAGCTTCACCATGTTCTTCGGCCGCAGGAAGAAGTCGATGAACTCGACGGCCTCCTTCTTGTGCGGGCTGTCCTCGGCGACGGACAGGGTCTGCGGGCTGACGCCCTGGGTGGGCCCGTCCTCGCCGGCCGGCGCCGGAAGCACCTGCCAGTCGAAGCCCTTGGGTGCCTGCTGGACGATCTGCTGGCGGTACGAGAAGCCGAGCGGGACCATCGCGTACTTGCCGCCGAAGAAGCCGGGCAGGGTGTCGGCGCCGCCCATGCCGAGCGTGCTGCCCGACGCGCTCTTGTCGGTGTTGACCTGGTCGTGGACCGTGCGCGGCATGACCTGGTCGGCCGCGTCGAAGCGCACGTCGACCTTGCCGTCCGCGTCCCGGTGGAACATCCGGCCGCCGGCCGACATCGAGAGGTTGAGCGTCGCGGAGACCGGCTCCTTGAGCGGCCAGGCGACGCCGTACTTCCCGTCCTCGCCGTCACCGAGCTCCTTGGCGACGGTACGGAACTCCGGCCAGCTCCACGGCTTCTCGGGCGTCGGGACGCGCACCCCCGACTTCTTCAGCCACGTCGCGTTGGCGATCAGGACGCGCGGCTCCTGGAGGAACGGCACGCCGTAGATCCCGTCGTCGAACGTGGCCGTCTGCCAGCTCCGCCCCGGGATGTCGGACTTCAGGCGCTCCGGGAGCAGGTCGCCGATGTCCGCGAGATACCCGCCGTACGCGAAGTCGGCGAGGTCGTCCGAGGCGTCGTGGATGATGTCCGGCGCCTCGCCGCCCTCGAAGGAGGTGAGCAGCTGGTCGTGGACGCTGTCCCAACTGCCCTGGATGAACTCGACCTTGACGTCGGGGTGGGTGGCGTTCCACTCCGCGACGAGTTTCTTGTTGGCGTCGACGGACTCCTTCTGCCAGGCCAGCGACTGGAACTGGAGGGTGATCCTTCCGTCGTCGTCGCCGGAGTCGCCGCTGCAGCCGGCGACCAGCAGGACGAGGGCCGCGGCCGCGGCGGTCACCAGGCGGGGGCGCGTACGCATCAGGCCTTCACCGCCCCGGCCAGCATGCCGCCGGTGATCCGCTTCTGGATGATCGCGAAGATGACCAGCGAGGGGATGGTGGCGAGGAACACGGCGGCGGCGAGCGGACCGAGGTCGGCGACGCCCTCCGTGCCGATGAAACGGTTGAGGATGACCGGCAAGGTCTGCTTCTCCGGGGTCTTGAGCAGGACGAGGGCGAAGAAGAACTCGTTCCACGCGGTGATGAAGGAGAACATCACGGTGGCCACGATGCCGGGCGCGAGCAGCGGCGCGACGACCGAGACGAAGGTGCGCGCCTTGCTCGCGCCGTCCACCGCCGCGGCCTCCTCCAGCTCGGCGGGGACCGCGCGGACGTACCCGACGAGCATCCACAGCGCGAACGGCAGCGACCACACCACGTACACCAGGATCAGGCCGACCAGCGAGTTGATCAGGTGCAGGTTCTTCAGGACCAGGAAGAGCGGAATGATGATGAGGACGAACGGGAACGCCTGGCTGATCACCACCCAGCCCGTCGCGGCCTTCGCGACGCGGCTGCGGTGCCGGGCGATGACGTAGGCCATGGGGGTCGCGATGACGACCGCGATCAGGGCGGCGCTGAGGGCGGCGATCAGGGAGTTGCCGGCGGCCCGCAGGAGCGGTTGCTCGTCGAAGGCCTGCCGGAAGTTCTCCAGCGTCGGGTCCTCGGGGATCCAGGTCGGGTGCAGGCTGCCCAGTTCCCGCGCGGGCTTGAAGGCCGTGGAGATCAGCCAGAGGAACGGGAAGGCGAGGAAGACGAGATAGCCGGCGAGCGCCAGGTACTGCGCGGCGCGCGTCGACTTCTTCGTGCGCATCATGCCTCGTCGCCTCCCTTCAGACGCCCTACGAGGTAGACGGCGAGGATCACCGAGATCACTGCGACCATGACACAGCCCATCGCCGCCGCGTAGCCGAACTGGCCGTAGCGGAAGGCCTCTTCGTAGGCGAAGAGCATGGGCAGGCGGGTGCGGCCGCCGGGACCGCCCTGGGTGAGCACGTAGACCAGGGCGAAGGAGTTGAAGTTCCAGATGAAGTTGAGCGCCGTGATGGCGAGCGCGACCGGTTTGATCGCGGGCCAGGTGACGGTGCGAAAGCGCCGCCAGGCGCCCGCGCCGTCCATCGCGGCGGCCTCGTGCAGCTCGCGCGGGGTGTTCTGCAGTCCGGCGAGGAGCGCGACGGTGGTCTGCGGCATGCCGGCCCACACCCCGACGACGATCACCGCGAGGAGCGCGGTGCCCGTGCCGGTCAGCCAGTCCTTGCCGTCGCCGAGCCCGAGGTTGCCGAGGGTCTCGTTCAGGACGCCCGCGTCCGGGTGGTAGACGAGCCGCCACATGATGCCGACGACGACCTCGGGCATGGCCCACGGGATGATCGCCAGCGCCCGCGCCAGCCAGCGGAAACGCAGCTCCTGGTTGAGCAGCAGCGCGAGGCCGAGCGCGAGCAGGAACTGCGGCACGGTGACGCCGAACGCCCAGATCAGCCCGATCCGGAACGAGTCCCAGAAGAGCGTGTCGTGCAGCAGGTCCTGGAAGTTGAGGGCGCCGACCCACTGGGTGGGCCGGGTGCGGCCCGACTGGGAGTCGGTGAAGGCCAGCGCGATGCCGTAGAGCAGCGGTCCGACGCTGAGGACGAGGATCGGGATCAGCGCGGGCAGCACGAGGAACCACGCGCCGTGGTCCGCGGCTCCGCGGCCCGGCCCGCCTCTCGCTGACCGCTTCGTCGCGGTCGCCACAGTCACAGAATCGGCTCCTTCGGGCGGCACGGTTGGGATGCGGCCGCCCGGGCGGCCTCCGTCATCGTGCTGATGTGCTCCTGATACGTCAAGCAGCCGGGCGCCCACGCACGCCGGTTGGCCTGTGCGAATGGGAGACTGTCGGCCGAACAGGGCACCAGGTGCGGGAGGCACGGGATGGATGAGGCACGGGCGCGGGACGTGCTGGAGGCGGCGGAGCTGACGGTTCCGGCGGGCGGGGCGCGGTTGCTGGCCCTCGGCGAGAACGCGGTGTTCGCCCTCGACGACCTCGTCGTCAAGGTCGGCCGTGCCGCCCCCGAACTCCTCGCCCGGGCACGGCGCGAACTGGCCGTCGCCGACTGGCTGGAGAACGCCGGCGTCCCCGCGGTGCGGGCCGCCGAGTCCGAGGCCCGGCTGGTCGACGGCCACCCGGTGACGCTCTGGCACCGGCTCCCGGAGGCCGTACGCCCCGCCGAGCCGCGCGATCTCGCCGCGCTGATCCGCCAGGTGCACGCACTGGACTCCCCTTCCTTCGCACTGCCGCGCCGCGAACTGCTCGGCGGCGTGGAGCGGTGGCTGCGGCTCGCGGGCGACGCCGTCGACCCGGCGGACGCGGAGTATCTGCGGACGCGCAGGGACGGGTTCGCGGCGGCCGCGGCCGCGCTGACCCCGCACCTCGCGCCGGGCCCCATCCACGGCGACGCGCTCCCCCGCAACGTCCTGATCGGCCCGGACGGCCCGGTCCTCGTCGACCTGGAGACCTTCTCCGCCGATCTGCGCGAGCACGACCTGGTCGTCATGGCGCTCTCCCGCGACCGGTACGGGCTCGCGCCCGAGGCGTACGACGGGTTCGTGTCGGTCTACGGGTGGGATGTGCGGGAGTGGGAGGGGTGCGCGGTGTTGCGGGGCGCCCGGGAGACGGCCAGCTGCGCGTGGGTCGCCCAGCACGCGCCGTCCAACCCCAAGGCACTGGCGGAGTTCCGGCGCCGCGTGGCGTCCCTGCGGGACGGTGACACGGCGGTCCGGTGGTACCCCTTCTGAGGGCCACCTTCCGATTCCGCCGCCGCCGTCCGACGGCCCGCGCTCACTGGGGCCTGAGCGGCCACACCCCGTCCACCACCGCCTCCGCGTTCCCCTTCTTGCGCAGGAAGTTCTGGAAGTCCGCCGCCCAGGCCGCGTACCACTCGATCTGACGGCGGTGCAGCTCCGCCGGGCCGAGGGAGGCGACCTTCGGGTGGCGGTCGGCTATCGCTCCGGCGAGCCGGGCCGCCGCCTGGGCGTCGGACGCGGCGTCATGGGCCGACTCCAGGGCCACGCCGTACTCCGTGCAGACCGCCTCCAGGTTCCGCTTGCCCCTGCGGTAACGGTCCACGGAGCGGTCGATGGTGTACGGATCGATCACCGGGGCGGGGTCGGCGCCGCCCAGGCGGGCGCGCAGTGACGGCAGTCCGTGCCGGCGCAGCTCCGCGGAGAGCAGGCTCAGGTCGAAGACCGCGTTGTACGCCACGACCGGGACGCCCGCCTGCCAGTACGAGGTGAGGACGTCCGCGAGCGCGTCCGCCACCTCGGCGGCGGGCCGGCCCTCGGCGGCCGCCCGCTCGTCGGTGATGCCGTGCACGGCGACCGCATCGGCGGGGATCGGGACGCCCGGATCCGCCAGCCAGGTGCGGTGGCCGAGCGTCTCGCCGGCCTTGACCTCGATCACCGCGCCGCTGACGATGCGCGCGTCGCTCGGGTCCGTCCCCGTGGTCTCCAGGTCGAAACCGATCAGCAGCTCTTGGTGCCAGCCCATGGCCCGCCCCCTTCTTCGTGGTGCTTTCCCCCAATGACCACCACGATCCCACGCGCCACTGACAATCCGGCCGTGGCCTCCGGAGCCGGTCAGGAGACCGGGCGCGAGTCCGCCCAGGCCAGTTCGAACTCCTCGCGGTATGTCGTGAAAAGCCCGCCCTCGCCCGGATCGCCCGACTTGACCACCCGGCTGCCGCCCCGCAGCACGAGCACCGGCGCCTCCATCCCGCGCGTCCCGCGCAGGTACGACTGGACGACCGCGATGCCGTCCGCGCCGTCCCCGTCGACCAGATAGGCGGTGAAGCGCGGCGTCTCGTCGAAGACCTGGATCTCGAAGGCGTCCGGGTCGCGAAGGCGCGCCCTGACCCGGCGCATGTGCAGGATGTTCATCTCCACGGAGCGGCTCAACTCGCCCTTCTTGAGCCCCAGTTCCCGCTCCCGGCGCTTGACCGCGCTGCTCGCCGGGTTGATGAAGAGCAGCCGCACCCGGCACCCGGACTCGGCGAGCCGGACCAGGCGGCGCCCGGAGAAGTTCTGCACCAGGAGGTTGAGGCCTATCCCGATCGCGTCGAGGCGGCGGGCGCCGCCGAAGATGTCCTCGGCGGGGAACTGCCGCAGGAGCCGCACCCGGTCCGGGTGCACGCCCACCACGTCCGCGTACCGGTCGCCGACCAGGTCCTCCACGGCGTCGACGGGCAGCCGCCGCGCGGAGGGCGTGTCGGTGCCGGAGCCGAGCATGTCGAGGAGCCGGGCCGAGGCCCGCTCGGCCTGGGCGAGGACCGCCTGGGACAGGGCGCGGTTGCGGGAGACGACGTTCCGGGTGACCTCCAGCTCGTCCAGGGCCAGCTCCACGTCGCGCCGGTCGTCCAGGTACGGCTCGAAGCACGGCCAGTGCTGCACCATCAGCTCGCGCAGCTGCGGCAGCGTGAGGAAGCTGAGGACGTTGTCGTCGGCCGGGTCGAGGAGATAGCCCTTGCGGCGGCTCACCTCGCGCACGGCGACGGCCCGCTGGACCCACTCCTGCCCGGCCGGGCCCGCGGCCGCGACCACCCAGTCGTCGGCGTGCACCGGCTCGTAGACGGGACGCAGGACGGCGGCCACGACCGCGCGCAGCCGCTGTTCCACCAGATTCAGCCAGATGTAGGCCCGCCCGGCACGCTGTGCGCGCGTACGGACCTCACGCCAGGCGTCGGCGTCCCAGTCCAGTTCGGGTCCGATCTGAGATCCCATCTCCATCGGCCGCGCCAGAGACACCGCTCCGGGAGGTACGTCGGCGGAGCTCCCCTCGTGACCGTCGTCACCAGGGGGCAGCTCCCGACCACCCGAGCTCACCCGCGCACCGCCTTCCGCCCCCGGACTCTCCCCCAGTCAACGATCAAGGAAGGGTACTCCGGGAGCGGCGGGCGGTGCAGCCCGATGGGCCGGGTGTTTTCTCAACCGCCCAGCGGCGGCTGGCCGTTCTGGTCGGCGAGGTCCTGCGGAGTGAGCGGGCTCATGGCGGTGACATCACGCGCGGCCAGCGAGAAGCCCTGCCAGTGGACCGGCATGGGCTGCTGGTCCTCGTCCCGCGCGATGTGGTGGAAGCCGATGTGCACCCAGGTGACGGGGTGGTCCATCGCCTGGCCGTTCACCCACTTGTCGACACTGGTCGGTGTGCCGTTCGGGCACCCCGGGTTGTTGCTCGCGTACTGCTCGCACGCCTTGTACTGGGTGAAGTACACGTCGTGCTTGGTGAACTCGCGGCCGGCGTGCTTGTTGCTGGGGCCGGGCACGATCTCGTACGAGCGCGGGTGGCCGTCCTTGTTCTTGCCGGTGTTGCTGACCACGCGCCACCAGCGCATGTCCTTGTGGTCGCCGGTGAGCTCCTTGGTGACCTTGGTGCGGGTGGTCTTCGTGGTGGGGCTGCCGTCGCCGGTGGGCGGGGTGACCTTGGAGTCGTACTGCTCGACCTTGGCCTTCGGGGAGCCGTCCAGGCCGAAGTTGAGCCGCCAGAAGACGTTGTGGGCGTGGCTCTCGGCCTTGGCCTGGTCGCCCTTGCCGATGGGCCAGCCGCGGCTGTCGCCGCCGTCGTAGTCGTACGGCGAGAGGCTGCCGGTCGCGCCGACGTTGGACGTGATGGTGCCGTCGGAGGAGAACCGCCACTCGGTGATGTACTCGTACCAGGAGGCCTTGTTCACCGTGTAGACGAGCAGGTCCTTGCCCTGGCCGGTGTAGAGCTTGCCGTTGCCGCCGGTGGAGGCGTCGTCGTTGAGGCGGTACGCGTGCCCACGCGCGCGCGTGGTGGCGCACAGGCCCTTGACGTCGCCCCGGTGCGGGACCTTGACGGTCTTGATGGTGCCGCCGGGACACTCGCCCGGGTTGAGGTTCTGCAGCGCCTGGCCGAAGTCGGTGCCGGTGACGTCGTCGTACTCGGCCTGGCCGTCGTCGTAGGGGACGTGCACCTGGGCGAGGCGCGCGCTGGTCAGCACGGGTATCGGCTTCGGCTCGCCCTTCGGCTGGTAGCTGATCTTGTCGAGGATCAGCCCGGAGAGCGTGTTGTAGTGCCAGCACATGCGCCAGGTCGTGCCGCCGTCGACGGTCTGCTCGATCTTGTAGGCGTCACTGCAGTCGGCCGCGGCCGCGGGAGCGGCGGGCGGTGCCTGGGGCGTGGCGGACGCGGACGGGGCGACGGCCATGACGCCGCCGAGGAGCGCGGGGACCGCGAGGGCCGTGACGGCTCGTCTGCGGGCGCGCGAGACTCTGTTGACGTGCATTGCGGAGTGAACTCCCTCGTACGAGGAGAAGCTGGTGTGTGGTGTCGTGCGCGGGCGGCCGGATCAGCCGAGGCGGCCCACGGTGCGGGTGCTCAGGTCGACGACGAGGGCCCGGGTGTCGATCCACGGACCGTTCTTGACCTTGGTGACGACCTGCAGACACCGGTGCTCGCCGCACTGGGTGAGGTCGGACGGCACGCGCTTCACGGTCTCCTTGCGGAAGACCATGCCGCTCAGCTGCAGCTGTCCCGGGCCGGTCAGCGCCTTGCCCGTGGCGTGCTTGAAGTCCTGCTTCAGGCCCTTGCCGAGCGGGTCGGCGATCAGCAGCCTGGCGCCCTCGGCGAGCTCCTCCTGGCTGGGCGGCGGCTGGACGTTCCGCGTGGTGACGGTGTCGGCCACCGTGCCGGACTTCAGGTCGACGGTCTTGGTGATGACCGCGTCCTTCTTGTAGTCGTAGTAGACGACCTCGGCCCGGCGCGGCGGCGCGGCGCCGCTGTCGGCCGGCTCCGGCTCGCTGAGGTTGGTGGACAGCAGCTGCGGGCCGCGGTCCCCTTCGACGTCCCGGGCGCTGGAGCGCATCTGGCCCGAAACCGATGCCTTCTCCGCGCGGGCTATCTCGGCGTCGGTCAGCGGGTCGCTGCCGACTCCGCTTTTGCCCTCGTCGGGCGCCGCCTCCACGACGCCGTCCTTGGCCACGGCGTCCTGTTGTGCCGCCGCGGCGTTGGCCTGGCGGTCCCCCGAGCCGCCCGACCCCGATCCCGGCAGAGCGACGCCCACCAGCACGGCGGTGGCGGCCGCCGCGACCGCCGCGCCCGCCACCACCTTCCCCAGATGGCGTCTGACTGTCTCTCGCACTTACTCCCCCTACTCCCCTGGCGCCCCACCGCGGGGCATGCCGAGTATGTGGTCGGACGGTTAGACGGGTACAACTCCGGGGTGGTTGCCCCACTTTCGGGCAGACTCTGGCCAAAGTGGCCCCGAGTCGAGGGGGCGTGAGTGGAAGAGTCGTATACATGCAGGTCTGGCCTGGGCAGGCGTATCCCTTAGGTGCCACGTACGACGGAGCCGGTACCAATTTCGCGGTCTTCTCCGAGGCCGCAGAGCGCGTGGAGCTGTGTCTGCTGCACGACGACGGCTCGGAGACAGCCATCGAGCTGCGCGAGTCCGACGCGTTTGTGCGGCACGCGTATCTGCCCGGCATCATGCCGGGACAGCGCTACGGCTTCCGGGTGCACGGCCCCTACGCACCGGAGCAGGGGCACCGTTGCAACTCCGCGAAGCTGCTGCTCGATCCGTACGCGCGCGCGGTCAGCGGGCGCATCGACTGGGGGGAGGAGGTGTACGGCTACCACTTCGACGAGCCCGACGCGCGCAACGACCTGGACTCGGCGCCGCACATGATGACGTCGGTCGTGGTCAACCCGTACTTCGACTGGGGCGACGACCGCCCGCCGCGCACGCCGTACCACGAGACGGTGATCTACGAGGCCCATGTGAAGGGCCTGACCATGCTGCATCCGGACCTCCCGGACGAGCTGCGTGGTTCGTACGCGGCGCTCGGCCACCCGGCGATCGTCGAGCACCTCTCGGAACTGGGGGTCACGGCGCTGGAGTTGATGCCGGTGCACCAGTTCGTGAACGACCACCGCCTGGTGGACATGGGCCTCAACAACTACTGGGGCTACAACACCATCGGCTTCTTCGCCCCGCACAACGCGTACGCCTCCTGGGGCGACCGGGGCGAGCAGGTCCTGGAGTTCAAGCAGGCCGTGAAGGCGCTGCACGAGGCGAACATCGAGGTGATCCTCGACGTCGTCTACAACCACACGGCCGAGGGCAACCACCTGGGCCCGACGCTCTCCTACAAGGGCCTCGACAACGCCTCGTACTACCGCCTGACGGACGATCCCCGCTACTACATGGACACCACGGGGACCGGCAACTCCCTCCTGATGCGCTCGCCGCACGTGCTGCAGATGATCATGGATTCGCTGCGGCACTGGGTGACGGACATGCATGTGGACGGGTTCCGCTTCGATCTCGCGGCGACGCTGGCGCGGCAGTTCCACGAGGTGGACCGGCTCTCGTCGTTCTTCGACCTCGTGCAGCAGGACCCGGTGGTCAGCCAGGTGAAGCTGATCGCCGAGCCCTGGGACGTCGGCGAGGGCGGCTACCAAGTGGGCAACTTCCCGCCGCTGTGGACCGAGTGGAACGGCATGTACCGCGACACGGTGCGCGATCTGTGGCGGGGCGAGCCGCGCACCCTGGCGGAGTTCGCGTCCCGGCTCACCGGCTCGTCCGACCTCTACCAGGACGACGGCCGGCGTCCCCTGGCGTCCATCAACTTCACCACCTGCCACGACGGGTTCACGCTGCACGATCTCGTCTCGTACAACGAGAAGCGCAACGAGGCCAACGGCGAGGACAACCGGGACGGCGAGAGCCACAACCGGTCGTGGAACTGCGGGGCCGAGGGCGAGACGGAGGACG
Organism: Streptomyces sp. NPDC041713; assembly: GCF_055591085.1. Classification (NCBI taxonomy): domain Bacteria; kingdom Bacillati; phylum Actinomycetota; class Actinomycetes; order Kitasatosporales; family Streptomycetaceae; genus Streptomyces; species Streptomyces sp. NPDC041713. Next base: position 492,220 of record NZ_JBVIZY010000006.1, on the reverse strand, counting down.
AGGGCGTCCTGGCCCTGCGGGCCCGGCAGATGCGCAACTTCATCGCCACCCTGATGCTCTCCCAGGGCGTGCCGATGCTCAGCCACGGGGATGAGTTCGCGCGCACCCAGAAGGGCAACAACAACGCCTACTGCCAGGACAACGAACTGGCCTGGGTGCGCTGGCCGGACGGCGAGAACTCGCTGCTCGCCTTCACCCGCACCATGGCGATGCTGCGGCGCGACCATCCGGTCTTCCGCAGGCGCCGGTTCTTCCACGGGCGCCCGGTGCAGGGCACCCGCGACGAACTGTCCGACATCGCATGGTTCACGCCCGAGGGCACCGAGATGGAGCAGAGCGACTGGGACTCCTCGCAGGCGCGGGCGCTCAGCGTGTTCATGAACGGCAACGCCATCTCGGAGCCGAGCCCGCGCGGTGAGCGGATCTCCGACGACTCGTTCCTGCTGCTGTTCAACGCGTCGCCGGAGCCCACGGAGTTCGTGGTGCCGGTCAACCACGGCCGGCAGTGGCAGATCGTCGTCGACACGGCGCTGGAGGAGGGGGTGCCGGTGGGCGGCGGCCCGAAGGTGCGGGCCGGCGACCGGCTCACCCTGGCGGACCGGAGCCTCACGGTGCTGCAGCGTCCGGCGTGACGGCGGCGCGGGGCGGCTGAGCGGGGGCCGTGGCGACGGGCGGGGCGCTGTGCGGCGTCCCGCCCTCGCCCGGCTCCTGGCGGGGTGTCTCGTGGTGGGGTGTCTCGTGGCGGGGTGTCTCGTGGCGGGCGATCAGGGCCACCACGAACGCCACCGCCGCGGCCGCGCTGCCGAGGGCGAAGGCCGCCCCCGCGCCGTGCGACTCCGCGAGGCGCCCGGCCACCGCGAGCGTCACCGCCTGGCCGCCGACGAAGGCGCTCGCCGCGAAGGTCATGCCCTCGGCCAGCCGCCGCGTGGGCACGGCGCGCTCCGTCAGCGCGAAGCCCGTGATGAGGTTCGGGGCGTAGACCGCACCGAAGAGAGTGACCACTACGTAGAGGCCCACCAGGCTGTCGGTCCACACCAGGGGCAGCGACAGGAGCGTCGCGGCGGCCGTCGCCACCCGCCACCGCGCGAGCAGCCCGAACCGCTCGGGCACCGCGGCCATGGAGAGGCCCACCACGGCGCTCATGACGCCCATCGCCGCGTAGACCAGTCCGGCCTGTCCCGGCTGCCCCAACTCCTCGGTGAGCGCGGTGATCCCCGCCCCACAGGCGCCGAGCAGCACGCCCAGGAAGAGCAGGCCGACCCGCACCACGTACACCGAGCGCGGCAGCCGCGGACGTCCGCCCCGCGCGCGTACGGGCGCGTCGGTCACCGCGTGGCCGGTCACCGTCGGGTCGGTCACCGCGGCCGTACGGCCGGTCGGGTGGAGTGCGAAGGCGGTGCCGCAGCAGGCGACCAGGAGCGCGGCGAGCCCGAACGCGTACGCCGGACGGCCCGCCACCGACGCGAGGCCCACCAGGGCGGGCCCGAGCACGAAGGACAGCTCGTCCATGGTGCTCTCCAGGGACAGGACGGTGCTCGCGAGCCGATCGTCGCCGCCCTTGGCGCGGACCAGCGGGACGACGCGCGCCCTGGCCAGCGGGCCGATGCCCGGGATCGTCGCGCCCGCGAGGACGCCCAGGACGACGAGGGCGGGCGTGGGCAGGTCGGCGACGGCGCCCAGGGTGTACGCGGCGATCGCCACGGCGTTGAGCAGCGAGAAGACGAGGACGACGGGCCGCTGGCCCCGCCGGTCGGCGAGCCGGCCGACGAACGGGCCGAGCGTCACCTGGCCGAGCGCCAGCGCGCAGGCGACGATCCCGCCGGTGGCCAGCGATCCGCTCGTCTCGGTCACCAGGAGCACGCTGCCGAACTGGATCATCGCCACGGGCAGCCTGCCGAAGAAGGACACCACGGCCAGCAGCGGCCCCGTCATGCGAAGCACCGTGCGGTACGCGTCCCGACTGTTCTGAGCCATCGTCCGACGCTAACGACGCGGTGGCGCGCACACGCATGAGTCGATGACACGAAAGCCCTCGACGGGGGTACGTACGTTCACATGACGCGTATGACGCCGGAACGCCACGGGGTCGCGGTCCCGCCGCCGCCCACCGCCACCTACCGCCTCCAGCTGCAGCCGGACTTCCCCTTCGCCGCCGCCGAGGCGGCCGTCCCCCACCTGGCCTCCCTCGGTGTCTCGCATCTGCACCTGTCGCCGGTGCTGGAGGCGGTCCCCGGGTCGACGCACGGTTACGACGTGGTGGACCACGCGCGCGTGCGCGCGGAGCTGGGCGGCGAGGAGGGGCTGCGGTCGCTCTCCCGCACCGCCCGCGGCGCCGGGCTCGGCCTCGTCGTGGACATCGTGCCGAACCACATGGCGGCCGTCCCCCGGCACAACCGCGCGCTCTGGGAGGTGCTGCGCGAGGGCCCCGCGTCGCCGTACGCACACTGGTTCGACATCGACTGGCAGGCGGGCGACGGGCGGGTCCTGCTGCCCGTCCTCGGCGGCAGGCTCGGCGACGAGCTCGCGCACTTCCACGTCGACGGGACCACCCTGCGCTACCACGAACACGAGTTCCCCCTGCGGGACGGCACGGAGAAGCTGCCGCTCCCCGAGCTCCTCGACGCGCAGTGGTACCGCCCCGCCTGGTGGCGCCTCGCCCGTACGGAACTCAACTACCGGCGCTTCTTCACCATCTCGGACCTCATCGGCGTGCGCGTCGAGGAACCGGACGTCTTCGAGGCCACCCACGCCACGATCCTGCGGCTGCTGGACGAGGGCGTCGTCGAGGGCCTCAGGATCGACCACCCCGACGGCCTCGCGGACCCCGGCGCCTACCTCCGGCGGCTGCACGAGGCGACCGGCGGACGCTGGACGGTGGTGGAGAAGATCCTCGCCGACGGCGAACACCTGCCCGCAGCCTGGCCCGTGGCGGGCACCACCGGCTACGACGCGCTGCGCCACCTCGACGGCGTCTTCGCCGACCCGGCGGGCGCCGGTGAACTCCTCGGCCAGTACCGGCGCTTCGCGGCGGCCCCCGCGGACCGGGGCGGCGACTGGGACGCCACGGTGCGGCGCGCCGCGTACAAGGTCGTCACGCACGAGCTGGCCGCCGAGGTCGACCGGCTCACACGCGTGGCCGCCGCGGTCTGCGCGGCCGAGCCCGCCCTGCGCGACCACGCCCCGTGGACCCTGCGCACCGCGCTCCGTGAGCTGCTCGTGCGGCTCCCCGTCTACCGGCCGTACGTCTCCGGGGGCGACGCCCCCGAGTCGGTCCTCACCCCTGAGGCGGCCGAGGAGGCCAGGGCGGCCTTCTCCGTGCCCGAGGAGGCCGGCGCGGTCGACGTCGTACGGGACCTGGCCCTCGGACGGCTCGGCGCGGCGCGGTCCCGGTCCGCGCGGGAGGGCATGGCGGAGTTCCGGGTGCGGTTCGCGCAGACCGCGTCCGCGCTGCGCGCCAAGGCCGTCGAGGACACCGCGTTCTACCGGCACGCGCCGCTCCTGTCGGCGGCGGAGGTGGGCGGCGCGCCCGAGCGGCCCGCGGTGCCGGTCGAGGAGTTCCACGCGTACTGCGCGCGCGTGCAGCGCGACTGGCCCTACTCGGGGACGGTCCTGACGACCCACGACACCAAGCGCAGCGCCGACGTGCGGGCGGGCATCTCCGTCCTGACCCAGTGCCCCGACCGGTGGGCCGACCTGCTCGTCGAGGTGACCGAGCGCACCGCGCGGGCGGGCGGCACCGGCGCGCCCGACCCCCAGCTGGCCTGGGCGGCCTGGCAGACGGCGGTCGGCTTCGGTCCCCCCGACGAGACGCGGCTGCGGAACGCGCTCCTGAAGCACGTGCGCGAGGCGGGCCTGCACACCAGCTGGACCGAGCCCGACGAGGCGTACGAGAAGGCGGTGGCCGCCTTCGTGACGGCGGGGCCGTGCGGCCCGCCGCAGGACGCGGTGGCGGCCCTCGCGCGCGAGCTCGGCCCGCACGTGCGGGCGAACGTCCTGGGGGCGGCGCTCCTGCAGCTGACGATGCCGGGGGTGCCCGACGTCTACCAGGGCTCGGAGGTCGAGTACCGCGCCCTCGTCGATCCGGACAACCGGCGGCCCGCGCGCTTCGAGCCGGACGCCCTGGAGCGGCTCGACCCGCACCCGGAGCACCGGGACCTCTCGGCGGAGAAGCTGGCCCTCACCTCGGCGGCGCTGTGGCTGCGCGGGCGGCGCCCGGAGGTGTTCGGGGGCACGGCGACGTACGAGCCGTTGGCCGCGGAGGGTCCCGGCGCCGCGCACTGTGTGGCGTTCACCCGGTCCGGCGAGGTCGTGGCGGCGGCGACGCGGCTGTCCCTGCGGCTCGCCGACGCGGGCGGCTGGCGCGACACGGAACTGGCGCTTCCGGCGGGCCGGTGGTCCGATCTGCTCGCCCCTGAGCGGGAGTTCGAGGGGCACGCGCGCGTGGCGGAGCTTTTCGCCTCGTCCCCCGTGGCGCTCCTGGAACGGGTGCCGGTGGCTCAGGGCGAGCGGCCCATGTGACTCACCCGGGACGTACCAGTAGGGTCCGCGGGCCGCGGGTCAGCAGCCCCCGCGGCTCCGGCCTGAACCCCGGTGCCAGGGCCATCCCGGGCAGGGCGTCGAGCAGGGCGCGCAGCCCGTACTCGGCGATGTGGCGGGCGAGTTCGGCGCCGAGGCACGCGTGGCGCCCGGTGCCGGTCGCGAGGTGGCCCGGGTCCGTGCGGAGGACGTCGTAGCGGTCCGGGTCGGCGAACCGCGCGGGGTCGCGGCCCGCGGCGCCGACCAGGCAGGCCACGACCGCCCCGGCCGGCAGCGGCGTGCCCGCCACGACGACCGGGCGGACCGCGCGGCGCAGCACGACGGGGGCGGGCGGGTCGCGGCGCAGGGACTCCGCCCAGGCCGCGGGGATCAGCTCGGGCCGCTCGCGGACCAGCGCGAGTTGGCCCGGGTGCTCCAGGAGGTTGGCGAGGAAGGAGGCGAGCGCCAGGGCGGTGGCGTCGCCTCCCCCGCCGAGCAGCGCGCCGACGATCCCGGTCACGGTCCCGTCGGACAGCGGGCGGCCCCCGACCTCGGCGGCGCACAGCACGGAGAGCAGGTCGTCGCCGGGGCGGGTGCGGCGGCGTACCAGATGGGGCCGCAGGCGGGCGTCCAGCTCGTGGTGGTGGCCCGCGAGGTGGGTGAGGCCGCCCCGGCACCACCTCTGGACGTACGCGGCGTCCTCGGGCGGCAGGCCGAGCGCGGTGACCACGGCTGCGGCCGGCAGCCACCGGCAGAACTCGGCGACGAGGTCGGCCTCTTGGCGGGCGGCGATGCGGTGGGCGAGCACATGGGCGGTGCGCGAGGCCCCCGCGGCCAGGGCGGCCAGCGCGTCGCCGCGCAGGCCCGGTTCGAGCAGGGCGCGGTGCGCGCGGTGCGTGGCGCCCTCCATGTGGCTGAGGGTGCGGCCCGGTGGCAGCGCCACGAGCCACGGCCGGGCCAGCGCGCCGCGCACGTCGCCGTACCGGCTGACCAGCCACGCGCCGAGGAGCTCGTCGCGCACCACGGGGTACCGCTCGCGCAGGACGCGGAAGACGGGGTACGGGTCGCGCGCCACCGCGGGCGACACGAGACTCGGCGCCATTGCGGGCGACACGGGACTCGGCGCCATTGCGGGCGATACGGGACTCGGGGGCCCCGCAGGCCACACGGGACTCGGAGGCCCCGCAGGCGACACGGGACTCGGCGGCCCCTCTCGGCGCCGACCGGCGGACGCGGCGGGCTCGCACGGCGCCCGGGACGCCGTGACCGGGGTGGGACCGCCCCCTGCGGCCGGCGTGCACCGACCGGGCGAGGGCTGCGCGGGAGGCTCCGCGGGGGCCGCGGACGGGGCCGGTTCCGCGGCCGGTATCGGGCCGTCGGACGGGACGGACGGGCAGCGCACCACGGGCTCCGACCTGTGCTTCGGCGCGGCGAACGGCCGCGCGGGTGTGTTCAGCGGACCACCGGGAGGCCCGCGTCGCAGTCCGCGTACGCCCGTACGGGTGACGGAAGGTGGGGCGCCGGCGCCCTGAGGTGTTCTTGACACCTTCTCCGGGGCGTGGCGTACTGCGATTGCCTCAGTGGTGGACCGGGACGGGGGGCCAACCGGCGGTGCGGCACTATCCCAGCGTTCCTGAACTCGTCCTTGCCGCCTCTCAGTTGGCGGCCCACCGGCCCGAACTGAGCACCCTGCGCGAAGTGGGCATGTCGCGCGCGGGGCGGCCGTTGCACCTGCTCTCCGTGGGGCGCTCGCCGCGGGCGGTCCTCGTCGTCGCGGGGGCGCACGCCAACGAGCCGGCCGGCGGCTCCACGCTGCTGCACCTCGCCGAGTGGACGCTGCGCGATCCGCGGCTGCGCGCCGCCGCCTCCTGGCACTTCCTGCTCTGCGCGGATCCGGACGGCGCGAGCCTGCACCGCACGCCCGCGCCCCGCACGCTCCTGGAGTACCACCGGAACTTCTTCCGCCCGGCCGGGCCCGAGCAGCCCGAGTGGTCGCCCTCCGTGCTGCCGCCGGACCGGCTGCCGCCCGAGACGCGCGCGCTGACCGCCGTCATCGACGAACTCCGGCCGTATCTGCAGGTGTCCCTGCACGCCACCGACCTCGGCGGCAGCTGGGTGCAGTTGACCAAGGACATCCCCGGGCTCGCGGAGCCGTTCGCCAAGTCGGCGGCGGAGTTGCACATTCCGGTGGAGACGGGGGCGTCGGACGCGGCCGGCTGGCCGGTCTCGGGCCCCGGCGTCCACGTACTGCCGGAACCCGGCGCGCGAGCGGCGTACCCGAGCCTGCCCGAGGACGCCCGGCTCACCACCTGGCACCGCACCCACCGCTACGGCGGGCGCACCGCGATCGTCGAGGTGCCCATGTGGGCGAGCGACCTCGTCGACGACCCGGCCGTGCACCCGGCGCCGGTCCGGGCGATGCGGGCGCTGGCGCGGCGGCTGCGGCGGGACGCGCGGCTCGTGGAGGAGATCCTCGCTGACGCGCTGCCCCGGCTGCCGCACGCCGAGGGGCCGCTGCTGCGGGCGGCGTGCTGGGCGCTCGCCCTGGTGCCGGGGCTCGCCGACGACTGGGGGCGGCTGCCGCCCGCGGGCACGTCGATGGCGTACATCGGCAGCGTCGACGCCTTCGGCAGGCGGCTGCCGCTGCGGTCGGCCGCGATGCTGCTGCGGGTGCTCGACGCGGCCGGCGACCGGGCGGCGCCGCGCCTGGAACGCCTGGTGACCCAGTGGAGCGAGGCGTTCGCGGAACGGTTCAGGGCGCGCTGGGTGCCCCTGGAGGACCAGGTGGAGCATCAGTCCCGGACGACGGTCGCGGCCGCGCTGCACGCGCGCGTACCGGGCGACGGCGACCGCGCGGGGCGGTGACTCAGCTTGTGGCGAGGCGGAACGACATCCGGCCGAAGCTCACGAGGTCACCGTCCTGGACGAGGGCGGCGCCGGTCACCCTGCGGCCGTTGACGGACGTGCCGTTGGTGGAGCCGAGGTCGCGCAGCACCCACATGCCGCCCTGCCGGCACAGCTCGGCGTGCACCCGGGAGACCGTGTCGTGGCTGAGCCGCAGGCCGTTGGCGGGGTCGCGGCCTATCCGCAGCGGGTAGAGGCCGTCGGGCGAGGGCAGCAGCAGCTTCGGGAGCCGCTCGGCCTGCCAGGCCCTGCGCAGCTTCATCGTGAACCCGGAGACCGCGCCGACGCCGTCGAGCACCCGGCGCGTCCAGCGGCCCTCGGTCCGCAGGTCCGCGGTGAGCACGGCCAGCTCGTCGGGCCTGCGGGCGGCGAGCACCAGCTCCATGCGCCGCACGAACGTGTCGTGGGAGAGCCTGCCCGCGGCCGCGCCCTCCTTGAGTGCGTCCAACGCCCGGTCCCGCTCGACGTCCGTCACCCTCGCGGGGTACGTGGAGAACTCGAAAGAGGATGTCACCAGGCGATTGTCCGGCAATCGCGCCCCGGGTGTCCAGGAGGGCGGGGACGGGGCCCGATCGGCCGCTTCCCGCACGCACAGCCGGTTTCTGACGCACCATGGGACGCACGGGTGCGGACAGCGGATGTGGCGGACAGCGGACGAAGGGGAACCGTCGGTGAGGTTCGAAGTGTGGGCGCCGGAGGCCGAGCGGGTCGTACTGGAGTGTGCGGGCGCGACGCACGCGCTGGAGCGCGACGGCGACCGCGCGGGATGGTGGTCGGGCGAGGCCCCGGCCGAGGACGGGACGCGGTACGGCTTCTCGGTGGACGGCGGTCCCGTCCTGCCCGACCCGCGCTCGCGGCGTCAGCCCGACGGCCCCGACGGGCTCAGCGCGGTCGTCGACCACGGCCGGTACGCGTGGCGCACGCCCTGGCCCGGGCGCGGGGTGCGGGACGCCGTCCTGTACGAGCTGCACGTGGGCACGTACACGCGCGAGGGCACCCTCGACGCGGCGGCCGGCCGGCTCGGACACCTCGCGGACCTCGGCGTCACCCACGTGGAGCTGATGCCGCTGTGCCCCTTCCCCGGGCGGCACGGCTGGGGGTACGAGGGGGTGTCGCTGTGGGCGGTGCACGAACCGTACGGCGGGCCGGAGGCGTTGAAGCGATTTGTCGACGCGGCGCACGCGCACGGCCTCGGTGTCGTCCTGGACGTGGTCCACAACCACCTCGGCCCGTCCGGCAACTACCTGCCCGCCTTCGGCCCCTACTTCACGGAGACCCATCAGACGCCCTGGGGCGCCGCGGTCAACCTGGACGCGCCCGGCTCGGACGACGTACGGGCATATCTGCTCGGCAGCGCACTGGCCTGGCTGCGCGACTACCGGCTCGACGGGCTGCGGCTCGACGCGGTGCACGCGCTGGCGGACACGCGCGCGTGCCACTTCCTTGAGGAACTCTCCACGGCCGTCGACGCGCTGGCGGACGAACTCGGCAGGCCCCTGTCCCTGATCGCCGAGTCCGACCTCGGAGACCCGCGCACCGTCACCCCGCGCGCGAGCGGCGGTCTCGGTCTGCACGCGCAATGGAACGACGACTTCCACCACGCGCTGCACACCGCGCTCACCGGTGAGGCGCAGGGGTACTACGAGGACTTCGCACGCGCCCCGCTGGCCGCGCTCGCCAAGACGATGACCCGGGCGTTCTTCCACGACGGGACGTACTCGACGTTCCGGGGCCGCGCCCACGGCCGCCCCGTCGACCGCGCGCGGACGCCCGCGTACCGCTTCCTCGGGTACAGCCAGACGCACGACCAGATCGGCAACCGCGCGCAGGGGGACCGGCTTTCGGCCGACCTCTCCCCCGGCCTGCTCGCCTGCGCGGCCGCGCTCACCCTCACCGGCCCGTTCACGCCGATGCTGTTCATGGGCGAGGAGTGGGGCGCGTCGACGCCCTGGCAGTTCTTCACCGACCACACCGACCCCGAGCTCGCCGATGCCGTACGCCGGGGCAGGCGGCGGGAGTTCGCGGCGCACGGCTGGGCCGAGGAGGACATCCCCGACCCGCAGGACCACGGCACCCGGGACCGCTCCTGCCTCGACTGGTCCGAGCCCGGGTCCGGCCACCACGCGCGCCTGCTCGCCTGGTACCGCGAGCTGATCGCCCTGCGGCGCACCCGCGGTGACCTGACCGACCCCGATCTGGCGGCGGTGCGGGTCGCGTTCGACGAGGAGGCGCACTGGTTCGCGTTCCGGCGCGGGGACCTGCGGATCGCGGTGAACCTCGGCGCGGAGCCCGTCGTGCTGCCGCTCGACGGGCGCCACGCGCGCGTGCTCGCCGCGTGGGAGCCGGTCGCCGCGCCCGGGGCGGACGGGGTGGTGCGGGTGCCCGCGGAGTCGTGCGTGATCCTGGCGGCGTCGTAGCGTCAGTCGACGACGGCCATCTCGCGGGCGGTGGTGTTCAGCCGCCGCCCGCCCTCCTCGGTGACGGTCACGATGTCCTCGATGCGCACCCCGAAGCGGCCGGGCAGATAGATGCCGGGCTCCACGGAGAAGCACATGCCGGGCACCAGCGGCTGCTCCTCGCCCTCGATCATGTACGGCGGTTCGTGGGTGGTGACGCCGATGCCGTGGCCGGTGCGGTGGATGAACCGCTCCCCGTAGCCGAACTCCGTGATCACCGCGCGGGCCGCGCGGTCGACGTCCTGGCAGGCGGCGCCGGGCCGCACCGCCGCACACCCCGCCGCCTGCGCCTCGCGCACCACGTCGTGCACGCGCTGCTCCTCCGCCGTCGGCTCGCCGACGTGCACCGTGCGGGAGGTGTCCGAGCCGTAGCCGTGCAGCAGGCCGCCGAAGTCGAGGACGACCATGTCGCCGTGCTCGATGACCCGCCCGCCCGCCTCGTGGTGCGGATTGGCGCCGTTGGGGCCCGATCCGACGACGGTGAAGTCGACCTGGGAGTGCCCGAACTGCCGTAGCAGGTCGGCGAGATCGGCGGCGACGTCCGTCTCCTTGCGCCCGGCGAAGCGGACCTTCTGGATCTCCTCGTACGTGGCGTCGGCAGCGGCCCCCGCCGCGGCGAGGCGCTCCAGCTCGGCGTCGTCCTTGACGGCGCGGAGCATCGGCAGCCCCTCGGTGAGGGACACGTAGGAGGTGCCGGGCAGCGTGCGCTGGAAGCCGAGCAGATGCATCGCCCAGGCGTTGTCGCTCACCCCGAAACGTCCGGAGGCGTCGAGGAGCGGGGCGGTGACGGCGTACGGGTCCTTGCCGTCGGTCCAGTCCCGCAGCGTGAGCGCGGGCGCACCCGCGGCACGCTCGGCGTCCGGCGCCTCCAGGGTGGGCACGACGAGGACGGGGTCCTGTCCGGCCGCGAGCACGAGCATCGTCAGGCGCTCGGTCGCCGCGGTGGGCCGGTAGCCGGTGAGCCACACGAGATCGGGCCCCGGGGCCACGAGAAGCCCGGCGAGCCCCGCCTCCGCGGCCTGGGCGGCGGCCCGCTCCATGCGGGCGCGGTAGTCGTCGGCGGTGAAGGGCGCGGGGGCGGCGGGACTGGGCACGGGGTCGGGCGCGGGGGTGGACGCGGGCGCGGGGCTCATGGGGACCTCCTGTTGGCTACGCCTGCATCTTGCCCCTGGCGGGGGGCGACCGCGAACGGGTTGTCGGGGGATCTCGGGGGGGGCTGGGAGTGGGTGCCTCGTGCCGAGCGGGGTCATGTCACGATGCCCGGCCTGATCGTCAGAGACTGGCGGGCGCCGCTCGCATGGCGCACCGTCAGGACGGCCTCCTTGCCGGGGCGGGCGGCACGGACCGCCGTGGCGAGCTCGGCCGCCGAGTCCAGGTGCCGCTTGCCGAAGGTGAGCACGGTGTCGCCACGGATCATGCCCGCGGTGTACCCGGGGCCGGGGATGTGCACGCCTACGAGCAGGGCGCCCGCGCCGCCGGGGGCGTCGACGGCCTCGACGCCGAGGGTGGCGGTCCTGGCCGGGGCCACGGGATCCGCGTGCGGCGCGGGGGCGGCCTGGGGCTTCGCGGGAAGGGGGCCGGGGCCGGGGGCGGTGGGCCCGGTGGCCGTCGGCGGGGTGGGGCCGGCGACGGACGCTCCCGGGGCGTGCGGGGCGATGTGCGGGCCCGGTGCGTTTGGGGCGATGTGCGGGCCGGTGTTCGGGGCACCCGGCGCCTTGGGGTCACCCGGCCCCCGCCCCGCCGCCGCCTTCTGCATCTCGGCCAGCTTGCTCATGCCGATGACGGTGGCGCCCACCGTGCCGAGGCCGACGCCCGCGAGGACCAGGACGGCCGCGAGGAGCAGCCCGGACAGCAACGTCATCAGACGGCGACCGCGCCGGCGCGCGGCATGCGGACGACGGCCTCGACCCGACCGCTTGCCCGAACGTTCGTCTGGGGCTACGCCCTGCTCCTGACCCGGGTTCTGGCCCTGATCCTGGCCCTGAACCTGGCTCTGGTTCCGGTCGGACGGCCCGCCGGGGCGCCGCCCCGGCATCGGCTTGGGACGCAACGTGGTCTGATCCATGGCTCGCCTCCGGCCACAGCCCTACCCTGAGCCACCCCGCGGCGACGCCTCACGAACGGGTGACGTCCAGCTGTGCGGCCAGCACCGCCGCGGGCCGGCGCAGGGCGCCGGCGTATATGAGCTCGGTGCGGTGGACCACGCGGGGCGCGGTCAGCGGCACGGCGACGGTACCGGGCGCCTCCTCGGCGGCGGACCGGGGCAGCAGGGCGAGACCGCGCCCCGCGGCGGCCAGCGCGGCGAGGGTACGCAGGTCCGTGCCGTCGTAGCGCAGCGCGGGCCGGAACCCCGATGTGCCATTGGCCGGGCGGAGTTGGGGCAGCGGAAGACCGGTGCCCGGCGCGTCGAGCCACCGCGCGTCGACGAGATCACCGAGGCGCAGGCCGGCCCGACGGCTCAGCGGATGGTGCTCGGGAAGCAGCACGGAGACGGGTTCCTCGGCGACGCCGCGCGCGGTCAGCGGCGCGACGTCCGGCAGCCGCAGGGGGTCGCTGGGCGCGGCGAGGCCGTCGACGAGGCCGAGGTCGGCGGCGCCGGTCGCGACGGCGGCGGGGATCTCGTCGCGGGGCAGCACGGTCAGGGTGACGCCCGTCGCGGGCAGGGCCCGGACCGCTCGCCGGGTCAGGGCGGTCGGCGTGGTGGCGAGCGTCAGGGTCTGCTCGGGACCGGCGGCCGCCATGCGGACGACCTCGGCGCGGGCGGCGTCCAGGCGCAGCAGCAGGGGTGCCGCGTGCTCCAGGAGGCGGACGCCCGCCGGCGTGGGCATCACCGGGCGGCGGGTCAACAGGGCGGCGCCGAGGTCCTGTTCGAGGGCGGCGATGTGCTGGGAGACGGCGGACTGGGTGTAGCCGAGCTCGCGGGCGGCCTCGGAGAACGAGGCGAGGCGGGCCACCGTCACGTACGTGCGCAGGAGGTGCGGGTCCATGGCCCAAGGGTCGCCCACCCCATCAGAGACGCTCATGGAGGCCCCATCAGAGACGCTTATGGCGGGAGCAGACTTCGTCGTTGGACGTGAACCTCGGGGCGCGGTCAGGATCACAGGCATGACGACCCACGCCCCCGCGACGACCCCGCATGCGCCCTCCCCCACCGCCCGCCTCGCCCTGATCGGCGACCGCTCGCCGAACGTGACCGCCCACACCCGCATCCCCCTCCTCCTGGACGCCCTCGCCGCCCAGGACCATCTCGTCCTCGACGCGTACTGGATCCCGACCACGGACGCCGAAGAGCCGGGCGCCGTACGCGGCTTCGACGCGGTCTGGGTGGTGCCGGGCAGCCCGTACCGCAGCGAGGCGGGCGCGCTGGCCGCGATCCGCACGGCGCGCGAGGACGGCGTGCCCTTCCTCGGCACCTGCGGCGGCTTCCAGCACACGCTCCTGGAGTACGCGCGGAACGTGTGCGGACTGACCGGCGTCGCGCACGCCGAGAACGACCCCGACGCCGACGATCTGCTCATCGCGCCGCTCGCCTGCTCGCTGGTCGGCCACGAGGGCACGGTGACGATCACGCCGGGCTCCCTCGCCGAGTCGGTGCTCGGCGCCGACCGGACCGTCGAGCGCTACCACTGCTCGTACGGCCCGGGCGCTCACCTCGACACGCTGCGGGCGCACGGCCTGCGCTTCACCGGTCAGGACGAGGAAGGCCGGGTGCGGATAGCCGAACTCCCCGGCCACCCCTTCTTCCTGGCCACCCTCTTCCAGCCCGAACTGTCCGGCGACGGCTCCCGACCGCACCCGGTCGTGCGCGCACTGGCCCGTGCCGCCGTACGGCACGCGCTGGTGACCGCCTAGCCGGCCGAACCCCCGTGCCCCCCGTGGCCGCCGTGCCCCGCGCCGTGGTCGAACTTCAGGGCCTCCTTCGGCATCACGACGAAGGGCCGCATCATGCCCATGTCCTCGTGCTCCAGGAAGTGGCAGTGGTACATGAACCGGCCGTACGCCCCGTCGAACCGGCCCATGACGCGCAGCATCTGCCCGCCGGGGACCCGGAAGACGTCCTTCCAGCCGTGCTCGTTCGGGGCCAGGGGGATCGGCCGCCGCGGGTCGGGGGCGACCGGGGCGCGGGTGCCGCCGAGCGTGACGTCGAAGCCCGAGACGTCGTACGTGTCGCGGCCGAGGAGCTGGAAGTCCGCCAGGTGGATGTGCATGGGGTGGGTCACCGGCGGGTTCACGGCGAGGTTCAGGAAGCTCCACTGTTCGTGGCTGCCCTCGGCGATGGTGATGCCCAGGCCGTCGTTGAAGGTTCGGGCGATCCGGCGGTAGGTGGTGACCTTGCCGTCCGCGCCGCGCAGCTGGATGATCCCCTCGGTCGGGACCTGGAGGTCGACCGGCTCCTCGACCTGGGCCATCTCCCAGATCTCCGGGTGTCCGCCGCCACCCTTGGTGGCGGGCGGGGTCAGCACGATCAACCGGTGGCCGTGCTCGACGTCGTGCGTGAGCGGGCGGAACGAACCCGAGAGGATCTCCGGCAGCTCGAATCCGTCCGGCTCGCCGCACTCGCCCACCCGGAACTCCATGACCTGGGGGTAGCGCACGTCCCCCGGCACGTCGGGCACCCCGGGTGCCTGGTCCCGCCCCTTGTTGACCAGCCGCAGCCGCCGCCCGGCGAGCCCCCTGAAGTCGATGAGCAGGTCCATGCGCTCGGCGGGCGCGACGGTGAGGGTGGTGAGCGCGCCCTCGAAGTCGACCGGCACCGGGCGCGGCAGGAGTCCGCCGTCGCTGCCGATCTGGTGGAGGACGCCGGGCACGGGCTGGTCGTCCTCGTCGATCAGCACGAGGTCGTAGATGCGCGCGTTCGACGCGTTGAGCAGCCGGAAGCGGTACCACGCCGCGTCCACGTCCGCGTACGGCCAGATGCGGCCGTTGACGGTGGTGTAAGGGCCCGTGAAGGGCAGCGTGACCGGCTTGCCCGTCTCGGGGTTCTTGGGGTCGATGATGGTGGTCTTGTGCAGGAGGCGGCCGTTCAGCCGGTCGTCGCCCTCGTCGGTGTCCAGGTTGCGATCGGCGATGATCAGCGGGATCTCCCGCTCACCGCACGGGAGTTGGAGGGCGCCCTCCTCGTCGTCACGGACCAGGTAGGCGCCGTAGAGGCCCGCCATCACGTTCCACCGCGTGATGTTCATGGCGTGGTCGTGGTACCACCACTGGACCGCCTGGTGGTCGTTCGGGTACTCGGAGAGCTGGGCGTCGCCGTATCCCACGGCGTTGTCCGCCCAGCCGTCGTTGCCGCCGCCGGTCTGCGCGCCGTGCAGGTGCGTCACCGCCCAGGCGGGCAGGTCCGCCACGTCCTTGTCGGGCTCGACGCCCGCGCGGCCGGGCTCGGTGCTGGGCGGCGGGTCCCGCCGCGGGTCGCCGAGCGGCACCTCGACGGCCGTGACGGGATACTCGCCGCGCGGGATGCGGTTGGTCCAGGCGACACGGATCCGCTGCCCGCGCCGCACCTCGATGGTGGGTCCCGGCACGCAGCCGTCGTACCCCCACATCAGGGTCGGCGGGAGCTGCGGGTGCAGGCGCACCCAGGTCGGCCGCAGCGCGATCTCCGTCTCCTCGCGCACGTCCGCGGAGTCGGGCCGCAGGACGGGCGGCACCGTCAACGGCGCGACGAACGGCGTCAGTTCGCCCTCGGCGGGCGCGTTGGTCGCGGATGCCTGGGGCGCGGACGTCTGAGCCGCGGACGCCCCGGCTGCGGGCGCCCGGACGGCGGACGCATTGGCCGCCGCCCCTTCCTCCGCCAGTTGTTCCGTGATGCGGTCGATGATCTCGGTCACGATCGAACACCCCCGTGTTCTTCCCCCGTGTCGCGGCCGGGTCAGCGGCCGCCTTCACTTCAGATGACTCCCGGCGCCTCAGCGAAGTTCCACGAACCCAGCATTCCGGATGAAACCATCCGAAGGGGTGATCCCTGCGGGGACCCTCGGCATCTGGTCGGGCACGAAACCGTGGGCGCGCCGGGCCAGGTCCGCCGCGCCGTAACGCCGGCAGCCCCGGTGCCAGTTCACGATGCCGGCCATCCAGTTCCGCAGGTCCTCGACGTAACCGTCCAGCGCCGTCCGCGCCTCCCGGGACAGCCCGAAGTCCTCGTACAGGGCGGGGAATTCGTGCGCGGCGACGTGCTCGAACTGCTGCATGCGCTGCGTGGTCAAGTCGTGGATGACGCGCAGGCCGTCGGCGTAGTCGCAGCCGAAGAAGTTCTGCACCACCAGGATGCCGTTGTGGATCTCGCCCTCGTACTCGATCTCCTTCTGGTACGAGAAGATGTCGTTCACGAGCATGCCGTAGTCGATCGCCGCGTTCTCCAGGGAGCGCACGGGGCCGCTGCGGTAGATCTCGGGCGGCACGGAGGGGCCGTGGCCCATCCGGCACAGGCTCAGGGTGAGGTCGGAGCCGAAGGTGGCACGGCGCATCTCCAGGTAGTCGACGGGGTCGGGGACGCGGTTGTGCAGCTGGTTGAAGACCTCCCACACCCAGCTCTCCACCATGATCCGTACGGCGTGCCGCAGCGGCTCGCGCTGCTCGTCCGTCATCGCGCGGGTCGTGCGCACCCAGAGGTCGACGAGGCCGCGCTCCATGGCGTTCGCGGGCACCTGCGCCGGCTCCCCCTCCAGAGGCATGCACGCGACGAGCCGCTCCGTGCTGAGCCGCGCCGCGGCGAGGTCGCGCCGGTGGCCGAAGACCAGGGGGTAGTAGTCGTCTCCGTACGTGCCCCAGGCCAGCCACTGCGAGCTGAGGTCGAGGGCCTCCTGAGTGCCGTCCGGGTCAAGCCCCGCGGAGCACAGCGGGAGGTCGTTCGCGGCGAGTTTGTCCTCGTCCCAGACGCCCTCCGAGAGGATGCCCATGGCGTGCGACCAGCCGACGAGCTGCTCGCGCGCGGCGTCCAGACCGGGGTTGAGCCGCAACGGGAACGGCATGTAGAGGTCGGGGATCCGGGACGGGCCCACCTTCTGGAAGGGCACGTGCGTGAAGGCCCGCAGGCGTTCCGCCCCGGCGGACGCGAGCAGCGCGCCCACGTCCGCGCCGGACGTCCCGATGCCCGTCGGCCCGGACAGCGGGGAGGAGTCCAGCGCCCCCTCGTTCATGTAGCGGCTGGAGCGCAGATGCCAGGCGTGGCCGCCGGACTGCCAGTCCTGCAGCCCCCTGGTGTACGCGGCGACGGCGGCGACCTCGGGCGGCGTGAGGCCCTTCTCCAGGGCGAGGGCGGGCACTTCGGTGACCGCGGTGTGCTCGAACTGGTGCAGCCGTGAGGTCAGGACGTCGTTGACGGTGTCGGCGGCCTCCTGGGTGGTGCAGTCGAAGAAGGTCTCCAGAACGAGCACTCCATTGCTGAGCTCGCCCTCCTCCTGGACCTCGCGCTGGTACGAGAACAGGTCGTTCCTGAGGTGGACGCCGTCGGCGAACGTCTCCATGAGGACGCGCAGCGGCCTCGACTCGGCCACGGCGGCGGGCACTTCGGCGGTCGCGTACTCGATGAGCCCCGCCGACCAGGGGGCGCCGCCCACCTTGCGGCGCATCTCGATGTACTCGACGGGGTTGGCGATCCGCCCTTCGTTGATGTTGGACAGCTCCCACATCGACTCGTTGAGCAGATGCTCCGTCGACAGCGCGAAGCGGCGGCGCCAGTCGAGGGACATCGCGGGCACGGTGCGGGCCCACAGGTCGGCCAGGCCCGCCTCCACGGGGTTCCGCGGCTCGGGCACGGGCGTCGCCAGGTCCATCGGCATGAAGAGCGGCAGACGGTCCAGGTGGGCCTTGCCGGCCGCGCGGTCCTGGGTGCGCTTGTACATGTCCAGGAAGTGGTCGTCGAAGAAGAAGACCCACACGTACCAGTCGGTGATCAGCGACAGCGCGGGGCCGTCGCAGTCCGGGTGGGTGTACGCGCACAACAGGCCGTAGTCGTGCGCGTCGAGGTCGCTCTGCTCCCAGATGCCGGAACCTTCCAGCATGCCCATGTCCCGCGCCCACCGCGCGGAGTGTGTGCGGGCCTCCTCCAGGTGGGGGTTGAGCCGCGCGGTGTACGGCATGTAGAAGTGCGGAAGTTCGAACGGCTTCGTCATGGCCCGGCCCTACCCGGGGGCTCCGGTCGCCATCCGCGGCGGGGCACATGATCGCACCATCGCGTGAATCGGGGGCGCGACGGGGAGTGCGGGGGCGTGCGCGGAGGTATGGCGCCCCGGACCGCCCGCGATGCCCCTGGTGGGGCCCCGTGGGCGGCCCGGGACGGCGCCCCGGGCCCGCGCCCTGTGTGCGTGCCCCGGATCCTCTCCCTGGATCGCCCGTACCGAATCCCCGGTTTCCCCGCGTGCGCACGACGTACGGCCCTAGGCTGCCGTCCACGCCCCCCGGAAGGAACCCATCTCCATGACCGATGCGTATGCGCTGCCGCGCGCGGTGCGGATCCTGGACCGTGCGGCCTCCGAAGGCTCGCGTCAGGCGCGGGCCGCCGTGTTCGCCCGGCCCGGCGCCGGCGCCCCGGTACGCGGGCGGCGTCCGGACCTTGACGAGACCGCCGGCTGACCGCCGCCGACCGGAGGACGCGGCGGACCGGCTGCCACGGAACGGGGGCTGACTGTGACTGCGCAGACCGCGCGTGCGGGCGATACGGGTGGCGTGTACGACTCGGGTGCTTCGGGTGGCTCGAGTGCTTCGGGTGGCTCGGGTGGCTCGGGTGACATGCGGGACTCGGGTGACATGCGGGACTCAGGTGAGGTGGACGGGCTGACCCGCGCCGAACAGGCGTGCGTTGACGGGGAGTCGGCGCTGGAGCGCGGCGACACGGTGGCGGCGGAGAAGCACTTTGGCGTGGCCTTGGGGTTGGTCTCGGGGATGGACTCGGCGTCGATGTCGGCGTCGCCACGCGAGCACGGCCCCGCGGAGGGCGACGAGGGCGAGGGTGGAGCCTCGGAGGGTGGGGCGCGCGTGGTCGCGCGGGCGCGGACCGGGGCGGGGCGGGTGCTGCTCGCGCGTGGGGATATCGGCGCGGCCGAGGCGGAGTTCGCACGGGCGAGCGAGTTGCGTCCTTCGGCGGCGGGGCCGTTGCACTGGCTGGGCTGCGCGGCAGCGCACCGCGGTGACTTCGGTGCGGCCGAGCGCCACTTCACGGCGGCGCTCGCGTGCGCGGTGCCGCATCGCCGTAGCCGCGTACAGCGCGCGTACGTGCGGGCCCGCGCGGGCGACGCGCAGGCCGCGCTGAACGACCTCCGCGCGGCGGCCCTGACGGGCCCCCTGGACGACGAGGCCCGCTGGGTCCTGGCCACCCTGTCGACCCGCTCCCCGCGCGAGATCTCCCTACGCCTCCGAAGGGCGGCCCTCACCGCACTGTCGAACGTGACGTCGGATGGGTCGGGCAGCGGCGGTGGGGGGTGGGAGCGGGCCGGTGAGTTGATTGAGGCTGCGTTGGTGGTTGAGGGGGGTGTTGGGGCCCACGAGGCCAATGGGGTCCAGGGGCCTGTTGAGGTCGAGGGGGCGCCGGGGGGCGAGAGGGTGCGGGGCACTGATGGGACGCACGGTGCTGGAGGGGCTCAGAGGGCGCGTGCGGGTGGGGGCGCGAGGGATACCGGTGGTGCACTGGCGGCTGAGGGTGCGCAACGGGCGACGGGACCTCTCAGAGGCGAGCAGGAACCCTACGGAGCCGGGGAGTTCGGAGGCCCCACCGGAGCCGAGGGCGCGGGGCGGGTGGAGGGCGGCGCCCATGCGGTGGAGGGCGGCGGCGCCCATGCGGTGGAGGGCGCTTACGGCGACTACGGCGCCGTAAACAGCGGCGGCGCTCACGGTCCACTAGGGGCCCATGCCTCGACCGGCCACCCGCAGGGCGTCCCCACCCAGTGGGACAACGACGCGGGGCGCCCCGGGGGCGTGCCGAGCGACCTCGATGCGACGACGCCCAACCACGCACACGAACCCAACGACCCCCAGCAAGCCCACAGCCCGCAAAATGCACCCGCCCCACGGCACGATGAGGCCGGACAGCCCGGGCGCGGGCCGAGTGGAGTCGGTGGAGGCGACGCCCCCGATACGCACGGGACCGACGTCGCCCGGGGGTCCGACCGTTCAGGTCAGACCGACGCCCCCCACGCCTACGAGGTCGACGTCACGCAGCGAACCCCTGGCTCGGGACGCGCCGGGCGGGCCGCGGCTACGGCGAGCACCCATGACGCGTACGGCGGTGACGACGCCACCCGGCGTGTCCACGGGCCGGAGCAGGCAGCCGACGACGTGCGAGCAGCCGGCAATGCCGCAAGGTCCCGCACTCTGGGCGCAGTTGGTGGTGGGAGCGGCGGGCCCGGAGCGGCCGACACACTCGGTGTTCAGAACGCGCCGGGAGCCGGGGGCCTCCCCGGACATGAGGACCTCGACGCCGGGCGCGTGCCGCGCGACGCTCACGGGCTGCGAGAAGACGACCGTACGCACGGTGGTGTCGACGGCGCCCCCTCGGGCGGCTGTGACGGACTACCCGGCGACCATCCCCGTACAAGCGGACGCGCCCCGGCGAGAGGCTGGGCTCCGGGCGGTGACCTCACCCCAGAGGTCTGGGACTTCGCCCCGCTCTACGCCGTCGCCCTGGTACGCAGCAGGCGGCGTGCCGCCGCCGTCGCGTTGCTCGGGGACGCCGTCCGGCACGACCCCGCCGACCACCGCGTCACCCACGCCCTCGCCCTCGCGCTTCTCCACTCCCCCGCGCACGCCCCCGTAGAGGCCGCCATGGAGGTGGCGGAGCCAGCCTCCACGGACGGGCCGGGCCCCGCCACGTATCCCGCGGACACCGCGCCCGCGCCCGCCCCCATGCCGACCACCTCGGTCGCGGAGCCGTCCGGCCCCTCCCCCGACTGGGCCCAGTGCATCGCCGCCTGGGCCGCCCTGCTCCACGACGACAGGTTCTGGACGCACGTCCTGGACGGCGCCGGGGGGCGGTACGGCGTGGCCGTCGAGGGGGACCTCGTGCCCGTGCTCCGGGCCGGGCTGCGTGAGGAGTTGGAGCGGCGCATGCCCGGCGACGACGTCGGTATGCGTGTCGCGCCCGGCCCGCTGCTCCAGCGTGAGGCCGACGCCGCGAAGCTGCTCGCGGCAGTCGGTGGCTTCCCCTCCCCCGGCCGAGAGAACGGGGAGAAGGGGGACGACGGCGTGCCACTGGTCTGTGGGCCCCTGCGCATCGCCCAGCTCGACCGGACCGCCGAGTTCGGTGCGTTCGCCGCCGCGCAGGACGCCGCCTCCCCGCACCCCTCCCTCACGTACGCCTTCTCCGAACTCGGCTTCGCTCAGCCTCTGTTGGGCCAGCACAAGGCACGCGACGCCCTCGCCGCCCTCAGCGAGCTGCGCTGCTCCGCGTGTCGGGCCGCGCGCGGCGGTCCCGGGGGCGCAGCCGTGTGCGAGCCGGGGTGCGCCCGCTTCGACGAGCTGAACCCCGGGTACGCCGGGCTCCCCGACAAACATCGCCGACTCGCCCTGGACGCGCGGGGACTCGCCCTGGAGGCGCGGCTCAGCATGGGGATCGGTGAACTGACCTCGCCGCGACCGGACTTCGCGGCCGCGGCCGCGTACTGGTGTCGCGCGCTGGTGCACAGCAGGGAGCTCGACCGGTACCGCGAGACGCAGACCGCCATCGTCGACATGGCGCTCGGCGCCGCGCGCGCGGCGCACCGGCAGGGGCTGCTGAGCCTCGCCGTGTCGACGCTCGACGCGACGCGTTCCGTCATCGGGGCCAATGAACGGCCGCGCCTGGAAGGCCAGTTGGCGCGCGTCCTCGCCGATCGCGGGATCTCGGTGGCCAACGACGAGGAGGCGTTGCTCGACCAGCCCGCCGCGGATCTGCGCCGCTCCGTCGCGTTCAACCCGCACCTGCTGCGGACGCAGGTCAGCCTCGGCATCGTGCTGCGCGGGCTCGCCGCGGCCCGCTGGGGCTCCGGCAGCCTGTCGGGCGCCGCGGCGCTCCTGCGGGAGGCCATCGACCAACTCACCGCCGCGCTCGTCCACTTCCCCGACGACCCCGACCTGGAGGAGCAGCGGGAAGCCGCCGTCGCCGACCTCAACCACGTCATGTGGCAGCCCGACGAGAGCGAGCAGTGAGGGCCGTGCTCGCCTACGAGGAGCTGCGCATCCGGATCCGCCGCGTCGGCGCGGCCCGCTATCTGATGACCGCCAACGGCCCGGCCCGCGCGGCCGAGGTGATCGCGGTCGGCTCGGAGCCGGCCGCCTTCCGCGACCAGTGGGACCGGCTGATCGCGACGGAGCTCGGGTACGGGCCGCCGGACGGGCTGTGGGACGGGGCGTCGGACGGGCCTCCGAACGGATCGCCGGACGGTCCGCACGCAACCGTGCCCCGGCTGCGCGCGCTGGGGCGCGATGTGTTCCGGCTGCTGTTCGGCGACGGGCGGCCGGCGGCGGAGGGTGACGCCGGGCAGACCGGCGAGGGGGGCCGCGAGGGGGTGGGGTCGCGTGTCGGTGTGTGCGTCGACGCCGCGTTCGACCGGGCCCAGCGGATGAGTCCGCCGCGCGGGCTGCGGATTCGCTTCGACCTGCCGCCCGAGCTGCGCGATCTGCCCCTGGAGTCGTTGTGCGCGCCCGCGGACAATCCGCAGCAGACGTTCGCCCTCAACCACGGCTATTCGCTGGTCCGTTCGCTGACGGGCGGGCCCGTGGGGAAGCAGCGGCTGCCGGAAGCGGGCGACGAGCCGAGTGTGATCCGGCTCCTGGTGGCCTGCGCGTCGCCCCGCGGGCTCGAACGGCTGCGGGCCGCCGAGGAGGTGGCCACACTCCGCCGTGACCTGTCCGAAGTGGCCGTACACCTCACCGTGTTGGAGCAGACGACGCGTGCACGCCTCGACCGGGCCCTCGCCACCCATCCCGAACTGCCCACGGCCGTCCTGCTGATCGCACACGGGACGTACGACGAGAAGATCGGCAAGGGCGTGGTGGCCCTGGAGACGGAGAGCGGCGGCATCGACCGGGTGCCCGCGGATCTGCTCAGCTCGACCCTGCTGAACGCCCGGCGGCTCAGGCTCGTGGTCCTCAACCTCTGTTCCGGGGCGGACAGTTCGCACCTCGAACCCTTCTCGGGTCTCGCCCAGTCCCTGATCGGTGGCGGGGTGCCCGCGGTGGTGGCGATGCGGGGGCGGGTCAGCGATGTGTCGGCGGGCGCGTTCAGCCCCGAGCTGCTGAAGGGCATCGCGGCGAACAAGACCGTCGACGAGGCCATGGCCGCGGCGCGGCTGCGCATCTACCACCAGCCGCAGCACACGGCGGTCGAGTGGGCGACCCCCACGCTGTTCCTGCACGAGGAGTGCCGGCAGGGCTGGTTGTTCAAGGCCCGCGAGGTGCAGGACGACGCCTTCGAGGCGCAGGACGCCGGGAGCGGAGGCGGGGGCGGGAGCGGGGGTGGGGGCCGGGCGGTGGCGGATCCGCTGCGGGAGGGTGCGGAGGCGCTGCGGACCCTGAAGAGCCATGTGGGGCACGTCCGTTCGGCGGATCTGATCGTCGCGGCCCGCTTCCAGCGTGACCTCGGGAACTGGGAACAGGTCCAGCGGACCCTGATGGCGCCCACCCAGGTCTACGCGGACGAGCGGCGCCGGATGCAGGCAGAGGCGGCCTTCGAGCAGGCCTGGCCCGAGCTGGACAAGCTGTGCGCGCTGCTCGCGGGCGAGCGGGATGCGCGGGGCGCCGAGGCGCAGCTCGACGTGGTGCGCGAGCGGCTGCCGGGTGCCCTGCCGGGCGCGCTGGAGGCGGAGGTCGCCGGGCTGCGGCGGCTCGCCGCGCTCGTCGACGAGGCGCGGGCGGCGGAGGCGGCGGCCGACTGGGCGACGGCGATCGACCGCTACGAGGACGTGCTCGCCGCGCGGCCGGGTGGGCTGCGGGACGTGGCCGAGCGGCTCGCCGCGGCGCGCGACGAGCTGCACGTCGCACGGACCTGCGAGGCCGCGGAGTCGGCGCGGCGGGCGGGCGACTGGGGGGCGGCGGCCCAGTCGTACGCGGCCGTCCTGACCCTGCGCCCGGGCCACCGGACGGCGACGGCGTGGGTCTCCTACGTGGCCGGAAGGACCGCAGAGGCGAACGAGGACTGGCCGACGGCACAGTCCGCGTACGCCGCGTGCACGGAGGTCGAGGGCGCGGCACAACGAGCGGCGTACGCGCGGGGCCGGGCGGCCGCGGAGTCGGGGGCGTGGGCGGCGGCGCGGGATGCGTTTGCGGAGGCGGGGGGTGGGTCCGTGGCCGCGGCCGAAGCCGGGACCGTAACCGAGGCCGAAGTCGGGTCCCAGGTCGACTGCCGTAACTGGTACGGGTACTGCGCGGGCCGGGCCGCCGATGCTGCGGGGCTGTGGGACGCGGCGGTGGCGGGGTACGCGGCGGCTGGTGGGTTCGAGGACAGCTCGGTACGGCTGTTGTACGCGCGCGGGCGGGGCGCGGCGGAGGCGGGCCGCTTCGCCGACGCCCTCACGGACCTCGCGGCGGCGGCCGCGCGGGACTGGGACACGGAACCGTTCCTCGGCGAACTGCGTCGGCGCGTGTACGAGGCCGCGCTGACCGCCACGGAGGCGGCCGACTGGCCGGCCGCCCTCACCCATCTGACTCCGCTCCCCGAGGACTACCGCGCGGTGCGTGCGCTGCGGCGGTACGCGGAGGGGAAGTTGGCGGCGGGGGCGGGCGAGTGGGGGGCCGCTGCGGAGGCTTTCGGGAAGTGTGTGGCCGCCGGGGGCGCGGGCCGGGGTGGGCGTGCGGCCTCTGGCCAGGGCCCGTTCGGGAGTCGGGTCGGGGCTCGCGGGGCCGAGGCCGAAGTCGAGCCTGCGGGTGGTGGGGACGGGTCGTTCGGGATCGGGGCCGCCAACCAGACCAGCGCCGGGGCCACCGGCCAGGGCTCGTTCACCAACGGGGCCGGGGCCGGGGGGACGGGCCTCGCCACCGAGTCCGGGACCGAGCCCGAGGCCGCGCCCGCATCCACCGACGAGCGTCCCTCCGGAACCAAGCCCCGCACCCCTGCCAAGGGCACCCCCGGCAACGGACCTGGCGCCCACGGAACCGATACCCATGCCGAGTCCGGGACCGAGCCCGACGCCGCATCCGCATCCGCATCCGCATCCGCATCCGCCGACGAGCGTCCCTCCGGAACCGAGCCCCGTACCCCTGCCGAGGACACCCCCGGCAACGGTCCCCGGGCCCACGGGGCCCACGGAACCGATACCCATGCCGAGTCCGAGCCCGGCGCCAGACCTGCGCCCGCGGACGAAGGCCCCTCCCGTAACGGGACCGAACCCCGCACCGGCAGCAGCGCCAACCCCACCTCCGACGCCGCAACCGGCCCCGCCCACCACCCGTACAGCGTCCGGGACGGCGACCACGTTCAGGCCGCCGTAGGCGCGCCGCACACCTGCGCCGGGCATCCCCTCGCCCAGGGCGGCGATCGAGCCGCCGCCGGCGTGGTCGATCGCGTGCTCGCGGACGCCGCGAACCTGTGGCGGTACGCCCGCGGGCGGCTGTGTCAGGCGCGGGGGCAGTGGGACGACGCGCTCGCCCTGTTCGTGGGGCTGCCGTCCGAGGTCGCCGACGTGCCCGACCGCGTGCTGTACGCGCGGGGGCGGGCCGCGGACGCGCGGGGCGAGTGGAACGGAGTCATCGACGGGTTCGGCCGGCTGCCCGACACATACGCGGACGGCGAGGTCGGCGTCCGCCGCCTGTACGCACGCGCGCGCGTGGCCGCCGATCTGCGCGACGACTGGCCGGCGGTCCTCAGCCTGCTCACCGGCGTACCGGACGGGGCCCGCGAGGGAGCGGTGGGAGCCCTGCGCCGCAAGGCCGCCGGCCGCCGCGCGGAGGCGACCGGCGACTGGGCCGCCGCCTGCGAGATCTACGCCCGCGCCTTCCCCGACGGCCCCCCGGACCCATCGACCCCACCGGTCCCCTCGATCCCTCCAGCCCCGGCCCCACCGCCCCCACCGCCCCCGGCGCCCGGCCGGACCCCCACCACCCCCAAGCCCGCGGACCCTGACACCCCCGCACCCCGACCCCACCCTCATCCCACCCCAACCCCCGACCCCGAAGCCCTCCCCCTCTACCGCTACGCCCTCGCCCGCTCCCACGAAGCCTGCGGGCAATGGCAGGAGGCGCTCAAGCTCTACCTGCACCTGGACGACGCGTGGGGCGACGTCCCGCTGCGGCGGCGCTACGTGCGGGCCCGCGTCGAGGAAGAGCGCGCCGAGGGGCGCGAGGCCTGGCAGCGCGTGGCCGACGCCTACGCCGCGTTGGAGCAAGACCACGTGCGGGCGGACGGCCCGGACTCCGACATCGCCGCCCGCGGCCGCTACGCACGCGTGCGTGCCGCCGAGGCCGACGCCGACTGGGCCGGGGTCGCCGCCGAGGCCGACGCCCTCGGCCCGCACCGGGACGCCCCCGCCGTCGCCGCCTACGCGCGCGGCCGCCTCGCCGACGCGCACCAGGAGTGGCAGAGCGCCGCCGACGCGTTCCGGCAGTGCCCCGGCCACCGGGACGCCGACGCCCATCTGGCGTACGCCGAGGGCAGGTTGCTGGAGGCGGCGGGCCGCTGGAGCGACGCCGTCGCCGCGTACGAGCGGGCGGGCGGCGCCCTCGACCGGGCCGACGTGCGCTGTCGCCGGCTGCGGCGGCTCATCGGGCTGCTCCCGTGGGCGGACGGCCTCATCGCCGCCCCGCTCGTCGCCGATCCGTTCGCCGTGCGGGACCAGGCGTTCCCGTACCTCGCCCTGCGGGACGCGGGCGTCGACCCGGGTGCCTCGATGGACGTGGTCAAGAACGCCTCGTACGCCCTGTTGGAGCGCGGCACCATGTCGTGGCACGAGCGGGTCGCGCTGGAGCGGCTGCGGCTGCCGGGCCGGCGCCTCCAGCTCGACGCGCTGCTCTACCGCTGGCACGCCCCCGACGCCCTGCGCGAGGCCCTCGCCTCCCTCTCGCCGGACGAAGGGCCCGGCCTCCTGGACGCCCTGTGCGCCCGCTCGCCGCAGGACGCGCCGCTGCTGCTCCTGCTCGCCCGGGACCGCGAGACGGCCGCCGCCGAATGGGAGCGGCGATTGAAGCAGGCGCCCGGTGACATGGCCGTGGTGCACGGGCTCGCCGCCGCCCGGCTGTGGCAGGCGCAGGAGCTGGAGCAGAGCGGGGCGTGGGAACACGCGGTGCGGGCCTGGGAGTCGGCGCTCGCGTACTGGGCGACGCTGCTCAGCGACGACGAGTACTGGGACGGGTGGCGGGTCGAGCGGGCCGCCGCGTACCGGCGCGATCTGACGCACGACGACATGGCCTCGCTGCGCTGGGAGCTCAGCCAGCACCTCTTCGAGCAGCTGTCGGCCTACGAGCAGCGCCACTCCGAGCAGGACCGCCCGCAACAGGCGGCCGCCTACCAGGAGTTGGGGGCGCTGCTTGAGTCGGAGCTGGGGGGTGCGCGGGTACTGAAGGACGTCGGCGGTCTGCCGTCCGTGCCGGGCGCGGGCGCCACCCTCGCCTGCGGTCCGCGCTATCTGCGGCTGCTCTGTCTGCAGGAGCCGTTCGCCGCGCTGGCCGCCGAACTCGACGCGGCGGCCCTGCAGGGCAAGGACCCCGGCGAGTACGCGGTACGGGAACTGCGCTGGGCCTTCTCGGAGTTGGCGCGGAGCTTCGCCCTGTGTGAGGTGCGCAAGTTCGGGTCCGCGCTGCGCGCGCTGCCCGCGTTCCGCACCCTGACCACGCTGCCGGACGACTGCGCGGGACCGGCCGCGGAGGCGGGCCACGCCGAGGAGTGCGGGCACTGCCAGGATTTCCTGCGCCGCAACCCCGCCTACGTACGGCTGCCCAGGCGCCACGCCCGGCTGCTCCAGGACGGCGTCGAACTCGCCGTGCACATCCGTCTCGCACTGGCCAAGACCGCGCTGACGCGTGGCGACGGCGGGCTCGGCGAGGCCCTGGAGCAGTGGGGCGAGCTGGTGAAGGTGTCCCGCAACGCCGGGATGCAGGCCCGCTCCAAGAAGGCGGTGATCCGCACCGTGCTCGGCCGGGTCGAGGCGCTCACCGACGAGGACGGCGTGCACCTCGGCGGCTGCCTGGACGAGGCCGTCACGCTCGTCGAGTCGGTCATCGAGGTGCTGCACCCGCTCGACCGCGAGCTCTTCAGCCAACTCAACGCCAAACTCTCGGCGTTGCTCTCCATGCGCGGCGTGTGGCGCGGCTACACCCGTACCAAGCACGGCATGTGGTCCGACATGCACGGCGCCGAGGCCGACCTGCGCCGCGCCCTCGCCCTCAACCCGGAGTCGAGCCACGCCCGCGACAACCTGGCCCGCGCCCTCGTCTTCACCCTCGACGAGCGGACCCGCGAGGTGCCGACGCGGCTCAAGCTGCTCCACGAGGCGCTCGGCCTCCTGGACGTGGGCCTCGGCCAGGCGCTGACGCACCGCTACCGCGAGACGCTCGGCGAGGCACTCGACGAGCTGGAGAAGCTGATCACCCGGCACCTCGGGGTGGTGGGCATGGGCGACCTGATCCGCAGCGACAGCCAGGAGACACCGCCCGACGACGACGATCTGCCCGCCTGGGCCGCGGAGTTGACCGGTCGGGCCGAACGGGCGCTGCTCGGCGGCGACATCCTGTGGGCGCTGCACCACCTGATCCGCGCCACCCGCGCGGAACCCACCGACCACCGCATCAGACGGGCCCTGCTCGGCGCGGCCCACCGCTGGCTCGCCGAACTCGGGCCCGGCACCACGGCACCCCGGAACCAACAAGGAGGCGGCGTCGCGTGATCAAGGACCCCTGCGCGGACGGGGACGGACCTCTTCCCTACGATGTGCTCGCCCCGGCGGGCGTGACCCCCTGGACGACCCACCGGGACATGCAGGAGGTCTCCTTCGAGCTGCTCGCCCGGCATCTGATGACGCCCGCCACCCAGCAGGCGTGGGACGCGCTGCGCAGTGTGCGCCGCAGAATCCTGGTCGATCTGCTCCTGTACGACGTGGACCTCGCGGCCGAAGTCCCGCGTGCCCTCGCGGACGTCGACCGCGCGCTGGCGGCCGAGCCCGCCCCGCAGGACCCGCCGCCGAGCACCCTCCCGGAGGCCTCGGCGCGGCTCCTGGACGACCTGATCCGGTTCGATGTCTGACCCGACGGCCCGGCTCGTCTACGAGCACGCCCGCGCGCTCGCCGCCCGTGACGCCGCCCACCAGGCGCTCACCGAACGGCTGTTGCTGCGCTGTGCCGACGCCATCGACTCGTTCGACCGGCTCCTCGCCGACGGCGCGGCGAGCGATGTGGAGACGTACCGCGGGAGCCTGGCCCTGATCGCCGGGCAGCTGGAGCGGGACCTCGCCGAGGAGGGCCTCGAACGCGTCGGCCGTGTCGGCGAGCGGGCCGAGCCCGCCACGCACCACATCGCCGACGTGCGGCCCGCGCCGCCCGGCGGGCGCGGCGACGAGGTCCTGGAGGTCCTGCGGCGCGGATACCGCTACCGGGGGCACCTGCTGCGCGCCGCCCGGGTGGTCGTCGCCGTCGAGGACGGCACGGAACAAGACGGCACGGAACGAGACGGCACGGAGCACGGCGGCACGGAGCACGGCGACACGGAACGGCGCGGCAGCGAACGACGCGGCACCGAACAAGGGACGGAGCGAGAATGAAGGCCATCGGCATCGACCTCGGCACCACCAACAGCGTGGTCGCCGCCCACGATCCGCACCGCGCGGACATCGCGGTGCTGACCAACAGCAAGGGCGAGCGGCTCACCCCGTCCGTCGTCGGCGTCGTGCACCGCGACGGCAAGGACCAGCCGCTGGTCGGTGAGGACGCGCTGAACTGGGCGGTCCGCCAGCCCAAGGAGACCATCGTCTCCGTGAAGCGGCTGATGGGCCGGGACTTCGCGGACGCGCCGGTGGCCAAGGCGCGCGACCGGATGAGCTACGACATCGTCGAGGGCCCCGACGAGGACCCGCGCGCGTACGTGCTCCTCGGCGGGCGGGCCCGCACCCCGGCGGAGATCTCCAGCGTGATCCTGGACAAGCTGGTCAGGGACGCCTCCCGGGTGCTCGGCGAGCCGGTGACGCACGCCGTGATCACCGTGCCCGCGTACTTCCGCGACGCGCAGCGGGCCGCCACCCGGGAGGCCGCCGAGAAGGCGGGCCTGGTGGTGAAGAAGATCGTCGACGAGCCGACGGCCGCCGCGGTCGCCTTCGGCCTGCACAAGCCGGGCGGCGAGCGCAGCCGGGTGCTCGTCTACGACCTGGGCGGCGGCACCTTCGACATCTCGATCCTCAACACGGTCAAGGACAAGGAGGGCCACAGCCAGTTCCAGGTGCTGCGCGCGGCCGGTGACATCTGGCTGGGCGGCGACGACTTCGACCTGGCCATCGTGGAGCGGATCATCGCGTGGATGCGCGAGGAGCACCACGTCGACCCGTCCGGCGACAAGGCGTTCCTGTTCCAGGCGAAGAAGGCCGCCGAGCGCGCCAAGCGGGAGCTGAACGACCTGCCCGAGACGTACATCGTGATCCCGGCCGCGTACCGCAGCGAGAACGGCGTCCTCGACGTCGAGATGAAGCTGACCCGCGGCGAGTTCCAGTCGATGATCGCGCCGCTGGTGACCCGGACGATGGAGCTGGTCCAGGAGTCCCTGGCCCGGTACGAGCTGTCCACGGACGACATCTCCGACGTGCTGCTGGTGGGCGGTGGCACGCTCACCCGGCCCGTGTACGAGGCGGTCGAGGCGTTCTTCGGCGCCGCCAAGGTGCGCAGGAACATCAACCCCATGGAGTGCGTGGCCTTCGGCGCGGGCGTTCTCGCGGAGACGCTGCGCGGCGTGGAGTGCTCGGACGCGGAGTGCGCGAAGGTCAACGACTACGGTGCGGACTCCTGTACGGCCTGTGGCCGCAGCCTCGCCGACGGGCGCTCCAAGGGCGACACGGGCCTGTACGAGTCGACGCCGATGGCCATGGGCATCGCCGCGATCAAGGGCAGCCAGCGCGACGTGTTCGTCGAGATCATCGAGGCGGGCTCGCCGTACCCGCTCTCCGAGCCCCGCAGGCGCACCTTCCACGCCACGGACAGCCGGCGCATCCGGGTGCCGGTCTACGAGGGCGACAGCAAGGTGGCCAGCGAGAACCACGAACAGGGCGTGGTCGAGTTCGAACTGCCGCAGGAGATCGAGATCAACCGGCAGGTGGACGTCTCCTTCAACTACTCGGCGGACCGCATCATCACGGTGAAGATCTCCGTGCGCGGCACCGACATGGTCCTGGAGGCCACACCCAACCGCGAGAAGCCGCGCACGCCCCCGCCGGAGCCGGTGGAGGAGCTGGACAGCGCGGTGCTGCGCGAGCAGCTGGGCTACGCCGAGCGGGAGGCCGACCACTTCCTGAAACGGTACGGGCCCTACATCGAGCCGGTACAGGCGATGAAGGTGCGGCGCGACATCGAGCAGGCGCAGCGGGCGGCGGCGATGGGCGACAGCGGCGAGTACAAGCGCCTGACCGAACTGCTGCTCGACGACATGTACCGGCAGTGCGGTCTGGCGAGCCAGTTCCGCCAGGCGGAGCTCGCCTCGGAGGGCGCGCCGCCGGAGACCGTCCGGCAGATCAACGAGGCGGTCGAGTTCGTCAAGCAGGCCCACCGGCAGGGCAACCGGGTGACGACGGCCCAACAGGCCCGCAACCTGGTCAACCTGGTGGCGGTCGCCCAGTCCGAGCGCGCCGTGCCCGCCCTGCCCGACCGGCCGGACTACGAGGGCATCCTGCGGTTCGCCGAAGAGACGGCCGGCGGATGACGCGACCGCGGCAGACGGCCCGGCCCGCGCCGGGTCCGGGCGCGGAACCGGGAGCAGGACCGGGGGCGGGATCGGACACCCGGGCGACACCGGTCAGCCTCGGCATCGACTTCGGCGCCACGGGCATCCGCGCGCTCTACGCCGCGCAGGACGGCGCAGCCCACCGTCTCGCGGCGGAGTGGGGCGACGGGCCGTGGCTGCTGTGCGAGCCGGCCGCCGCCGGTGAGCTGCCGGTGACGTTCCCGAGCCTCAAGAGCCGTCTGGGCAGCGGCCGTCCGGTGCATCTCGGGGGCAAGGCGGTGGACGCGGACCGGATCGTGGCGCGGCTGCTGCGGTCGGTGCGCGAGCGGGTGGAGGCGGTGGCGCAGGGGCGGGTGGCGCAGACCGTGATCAGCGTGCCCGCGTACTTCGGTTCGGCGCAGCGGGCCGCGCTGCGCGACGCGGCGCGCGAGGCGGGCCTGGAACCCGCCCGGCTCGTCAACGACTCCATGGCCGCGGTGATCGGCCACATGACGGAGCGGGACAGCGGCACGTGCCTGGTCTACGGCATGGGGTACGAGGGGTTCGAGCTCGGTCTGATCCGCAGCGTGCGCGGCCACTTCCGCTCGCTCGGCTACGAGGGCGGGGCGACGTCGGGCGGCCGTTCCTTCGACGCGGAGACGCTCTCGTCGGCGGTACGGCTGCTGCGCAGACACCGCGGGGCGAGTGCGGTCACCGGGGTGGACGCCGCGGTGTGGCAGGAGCTGCGGGCGCGCGGTCAGGAGGTGCGGGAGGCGCTCAGCGCGCCGGACGGCCCGGCGGCGGCACGGCTCGATCTGGACCTGGGCGCCGGGCCCGCGCTGTGGGTGCGCATCGCGCGGCCCGATCTGGACACGTACCTGGAGCGCCATGTGGGGCGCACGGTGGACCGGGCGCGGTCGCTGCTCGACCAGTCGGGGATGACGCCGATGGACGTCGACACGGTGCTGCTGGTGGGCGGCAACACCCGGATGGAGCAGGTGCGTTCGCGGGTGGCGGTGCTCGGTGCGCGGAGCGTGCAGGCGCCGCCGGAGGTCCTCGCGCTCGGCGCGCTGCGGCACGCGGTGCGGCTCGCGGGCGGCGCGGCGTCCTCGGGCCCCGCCGCCCTGGAGGAGGGCCCGCTGGAGCCCGACTCGTCGGCCCAGGACACCCTCTCGGACGCCCCGCCGCTCGCGGCGACGCTGGTGGGCGCGGAGGAGGAACGGGACACGGGCGGTGCGGTACGGGAGGGGGGCGCCGGACACCGGCCGGGCCTCGTCCCCGATCCGCGGACCACGCCGCCACCTGGCACCACCCTCACCCCCGGCGCCGCGCTCACCCCCGGCACCCCCCTCACCCCCGGCGTCGCGCTCGCCTTCGGCACCGCAGCCGGGCCCGGTCCCTCGCCCGACACCCACCTCACGGACGACGACGGCGCGGCGGGCCGGGGCGTGGCGCACGCCAGGCTGCTCGCCCGGCAGGGGCGCGCGGGCGAGGCGGTCACGCTGCTGCACGAGATCATCGCCGAGGCCCAGGAACTGCTCGACGCCCTGCACCGCCCGGCGGAACCCCCGGTGTCCGGCGCCCCGCCGCCCAATGGCCCCACCCCCGCCCCGACCCTGGACCCCGCCTCCCGACGCCAACTCGCCCGCGCGCAGGCCTTGTTGTCGCTCGGACGGTACGACCACGCCGTTCAGGCCGCGCACATCGCCTGGCAGGACGCGGCGACCCGGCCGGCCGGCGCCGACATGCTGGACGCGATGATCGACGTGCACTGCGCCGCCGCGATGGCCGACATGGCGCCCGAACACTTCGCCGACGCCGAACGCTGGCTCAACTGCGCCTACGGCCACGATCCGACGAACGTGCGCGTCCGCGGCCTGCTCGCCGAACGCACCTACCGCCACGCGGTGGAACTCGACCGGCGCGGGGAGCGGGATGAGGCGATTGAGGCCCTGCGGAAGTGTCTGACATGGGATCCTGAACACGCCGACGCGGGAGCCCTGTTGCGGCGTCTTGCCCGTGGTGGCAGGAACCGGCGCGGCAGAGGGGACGTCCTCGGACAGAGGCCCCTCGAACCGCCGCCGTGAGGCACCCCGCAAGCCAGGGAGGGAACCGCTTGACGCCCGCACAACTGCTCGACAAGGCCTTGATCGTCAAGGAGTTGCGGCGCCTCGCGACACTGCCCGCGCTCGCCCCGCGCTCCGCCGAACTGACCGTGCTCCACCAGGACCTGGCCGGCTCCCACCAGCTCGACCGGTGGGCGGAGATCGACCTCGTCCAGACCTACGTACGTCCCGAGAGCGTGCGGGCGGTCGGCGGCCGGCCGTCGGGGCGGCACGACCGGCTCCTGGAGGCGGCGCTCGGAGTGCTGGTCTTCGTACCGCTCCTCATCACCTGGTTCGGGCTCCGCGAGGCCGTGCGTGCCTACGGTGAGCTCGCGAAGGAGGACCCCGACCAGGCGACCCGCCCCTTCCTGCAGCAGTGGCAGACCGGGTTCGGCGGGCATCTGTCGTCGCTCGGACGGTTCGAGAACGTGGCCCTGATGGCGGTGCTGCTCATCGCCCTGCTCGTGGCGCTCTCGGTGTGGCACGGGCGGGTGCGGGTGCGCACCGAACACCACGAGGAGACCCAGGAGGCGGAGGAGGAGAAGCTCCTGGCGGAGCTCGCGTCGGTGCTGACCCGCGCCCAGATGCTGCTCGCCTCGCACCGCGCCGCCTCCCCGCAGCAGTTCACCGCCGAACTCACCAAGGCCGCGCAGAAGATGCAGCTGGTGACGCAGAAGGCGGAGCAGAGCCACAAGGCGCTCAGCGGGGCCACGGCGTCGGTGAGCCAGGCCATCGACGCGCTCCGCCAGGCGACCCAGTCCCTCACGACCGAGGTGCCGAAGCTCGGCGACGCGGCG
Source organism: Streptomyces sp. NPDC041713 (assembly GCF_055591085.1). Taxonomy (NCBI): domain Bacteria; kingdom Bacillati; phylum Actinomycetota; class Actinomycetes; order Kitasatosporales; family Streptomycetaceae; genus Streptomyces; species Streptomyces sp. NPDC041713. Next base: position 457,653 of record NZ_JBVIZY010000006.1, on the reverse strand, counting down.
AACCGCATCGACACCACCCTGCGCGACGGCACCCAGGAGACCGTCAAGGCGGGCCAGGCCAACGCGCGGGCGGCCCGCGGGATCGCCGACCACGTCAAGGCGGCGGGCGACACCGTCGAGGCCTCGCTGAAGGCCCTCGTCGCCGCCCAGCAGTCCCTCGTACTGAAGTCGGAGTCGGTGGCGAAGGCGACCGAACAGGCCTCCCAGGCCCTGGTGTCGAGCACGGGCCGCACCGGCGACGCGGTGGACGGCATGCGCGAGGCCACGGAGCGCTGGGACGCGGCGGCCGCCCACTGGCAGGACGCGGCGGCCCGCCTCGACGCCCGCATGGACACACTGGCGGGCGCGCTTCCGGCGCTCGCACCGATGGCACCGGGTGCACGGACCGCCGGCTACGACCCGGGTGGCACCCACGGGGCGTACGGGGGCACGACGAACGGCGGGGCGTACGGAGGTACGACGAACGGCGGGACGTACGGGCCACCGGACGCGCGCGCGTACGGGGCGGGCACAGGTGCGCACGCCGCCCACGGCGGGGCGTACGGAACCGACACCGGGGCGGGCGGACACGGCGCCAACGGCGCGCCCAACGAGGGGAGTTCACTCCCCGGGCCGAGCCGGCCCGGGGACCCGCCCCTCGATCCCGCCCTCGACACCCCGCTCGACGCGCCGACGACCCGGCTGCCGCCGCCCGGCCCCAGGGGCGGGGGCGCCGCGTGAGCCGAGGCCGCGCCTCGCGGCGGCGCGGCGGGCGGATGGGGGTCGTCGTGCTCGCCGGGTGGCTCTTCGCGGACCTGCTGCTCGTGCTCGCCCTGGTGTCGATGGGCGACCGCCCCGACCCGAAGATCCCCGAGCACCCCAAGCCCAGCCCCTCGAAGACCGGTTCGCCGAGCCATGAGCCCACGGGCCCCCGCTCCGTGGACCGCCACCCCCAGGAGTTCCAGGTGTCGGGCGACGACAAGGGCGACCTGGTCAAGGAGATCACCAAGGACACCCGCAAGTGGTCCGGGCGCGAGGCGGCACTCGTCCTCACCTTCGGCGGCAGCTCGAACGGCACCGTCTACGCCCACCGCGTCAACGGCCTGCTCGGCAGGGCGCGCCCGGCGATGTTCACCAAGAAGACGGTCACGGACGACTACCACAGCCTCGGCCGGCCCGCGGAGACGGCGGTGGTGCGCGTGTACTTCTACACGGCGCCGGGCGGCTAGGCGATGGCGGTCCTGCGCCCGGGCGAGCACCCGGGAACGAGTGGCTCCCGCGCCCCGCTGCCGAGCCTGCCGCGCTGCCCCGGGCTGCGCGGCTATACCCAACTCCACGCTGCGATCCGCCAGTTGCAGTTCCGGCACGCCGCCGACGTGCTGCGCGCCCCGACCCCCGCCCCCGCGCACGACACCGTCTTCGGCACCCTCCCCAGGGTCGACACGGACGACGGCTTCCGGGTCCTCGACGGGCTCTGGTTCCCCGGGCGCGGCGGGATCTGGCAGCGCGTCGACCTCTCCTACGTCCGGCAGGCGCGCGGCCGGTGGCTGTCCTCGCCCGACCCGCGCTCCGGCACCGCCGCGGCCCTGGTGGACACCCTGGAGACGCTGATCCGGGACGACGCCATGGGGCTGCGCCGCCTGGTGCTGTGGGAGGTCTGCTGTCTGCTGCGGGACGGCGGCGAGCGGCCCGGCGAGGCCGAGGCCGTCGCGCTCGGCGTGCACCGCGCGGAGGCGGGGCTGCTCGCCTCGGCCGTCGCCGCCGGGTTCCCCGCGACCGGTCCCGCCCGGCACGCCGCCGAGACCCTCAACGACGTCTGGCCGGGCGTACGGCTGCGCGAGGCGGAGCGGGTCGTGGCACGGCTCCCGCGCGCCTCCGCCTATGCCGACGGCCCCGACGACCACCGCCTGGCCGCGCTCGTCGGCGCCGTCCGCGCACGGGCCGCCGAGGTCGCGCGGCTCACCGCGGCCGCCGACACCGCCGAGACCACCGGTGCGCTGCGGGCCGCCGCCGACGCCTGGCTCGGCGCGCTGCGCCTGGCCACGGACGACGCGCCGGCCCGGGCGGGCCTGCTGCGGGTGGCCGCGCTGCTCGCCGACGACCCTTTCACCCCGGCGAGCGCCGAGGTGACGGCGGTGACCGACGAACGCGCCGTACGGCTGTCCTGGTGCGCGCCCGGACGGCCGGTCACCGGAGTGTCGTACCGGGTCCTGCGCTTCCCGGACGGCGCACCGGAGTCGGCGGTCGAGACGGTGGTGGTCGAGACGGTGGCGGGCGCGGCCGGGCTCACCGCGGTCGACACGGACGTGCCCGTCGGCCATCCCCTGCGGTACGCCGTCGTGCCGCTGCGCCGCGGCCGCGTCGCCGGGGTGCCGCGGGTGACCGCGCCGGTGCTGCTCACGCCGGTCGTCACGGAGCTGCGCCACACCGTGGTGCCCGGCGGGGTGCGGCTGTCCTGGCGGCCTGACCCGGCGGCGGCCGAGGTGCGCGTCACCCGGTCGGGGACGGCGGCGGACAGTACGGGCTGGGGCGGGGCGTCGCTCGTGCGGGTGCCCTGCGCGCGCGACGGGGTGCTCGACGTGCCGCTCGCCCCGGGCACGTACACGTACGAAGTGCGCTGCGGCTACCGCGGCCCGGACGGTGGCCTGGTGTGGTCGCGGGGCGTCACGGTGGCCGCCGTCGCCGAGCAGTGGCCGTCGCCGGTGGAGGAGCTGACGGTGCGCGAGGACCCAAACGGCGGGCGGGTGACCATCGCGTGGCGGCCGCCCGAGCTCGGCGACGGGGCGCTGCTGCCGTGGACCACGAGCCCCGTCGAACCGGGCGCCGACGTCTCATCCGTGGTGGGCCTGGTGGACCGGATCCCGGCGACCGTCGCGGGCGCCGAGTCGCGCGTGGAGCTGACGCCGCCGTCCGAGCGGCGGGTCCGGGTCACCGCGGTGAGCGTGCTCGGCGGGCGGGCCGTGTCCGGACCGAGCCTGGTCATTGAACACCCGGACGCCATTGGAGAGTTGGTGGTACGGCGGGTCGCCGACGACCGTGCCGAGCTGCACTTCGACTGGCCGGAGCCCGCCGTCCTGGTGCACGCGGCGTGGACCGACGGGCAGCGCGGCGGCGAGCGGCGCGTGCCCCGCAGCGCGCACCGGGCCGGGCAGGGCGTGGACCTCCCCGTGTCCGCCGCCGAGTGCGTCGTCACCGTGGCGCCGCTGCCCCGCCCCGACGCGGTGGCGTTCCCGACCGAGCCGGCCCGCGCGGTCCTGCCCGCGGCCCCGCCACCGCCACCCCCGGCGCCACCGGCCCCCCCGTGGTGGGGCGGCTGGTGGCGGCGCTGGCGCCGCTGGTGGACCTGACCCGGCCACGCGTCGGCGCCCGCCGCCCCGCCGGCGTCACTCCTTGACCACGGCCTCCGTCCCGCCGCCGAACTCGATGAGCAGCCCCGACCGCAGCGCGATCGTCTTGCCGGGGTCGACGTCGCGTACCGTCCCGTCGTCCTTGCGGGCCGTCCACACCGTCGAGGTGCGGTTGGTCAGGCCGAACCGGCCGCGCTGCTGCGGGTGTTCGGTGACCTCGCCGACCACGGCGGAGAAGTCGTGCCGGTCGGGGTCCTCGCGCAGATGGTGGGCGTAGACGCGGGCGCTGGGGGCGAGCCGGATGCCGCGCCGGGTGCGGAACGTGCCGGTGCCGGTGACCAGTTCGAGGCGGGGCGGCAGCTTCAGGGTGGTGCGGCACTTCCAGCAGTTGGGGGGCGCGCCGTCGGGCTGCGTCAGGTTCTGCTTGCCGCACGCGCCGCACTGGGTGATGGCGTCCAGGACCTGGCTGAGCGCCTCGCGCCACTGCGACTCGCGCACCCGCAGCTTGGGGCTGCGCAGGCCGTCCGTGAACGTCCGGATGAACAGGTCCCGCAGGATCTGCGGCAGCGCGCCCCAGGTCGCCTCGACGGTCGGCTGCTCGCCGGGGACCGGGCGGTTGCGGGTGTCGGCCGGGTCGTAGACGAAGACCGGGTCGGTGCCGTACAGCTTGCGCTTGGCGGCCTCGTCCATGCAGCGGATGTTCAGGGCCAGGGCGCCGTTGAACGGGTGGTCGTTCATCAGCAGCAGGAAGAGCAGCACGGCCAGGGAGTGCAGGTCGCTCTGGGTGCCGGGCTGGGTGCCCCGGTCGCCGCGGACCAGCTCGGGCGCCATGAAGTCCATGGTGCCCGCGACGGCGGCCTCCGCGCCCTCCACGACCGCGTTGTCGTTGTCGCAGACCAGGACGTCGCCGGTGACCGGGTCGAAGAAGATGTTGCCCCAGTTGATGTCCCGGTAGGCGATGCCCCGGGAGTGCAGGGCGCGGTAGGCCTCGACGGTGTGCAGGGCCACGGTCACCAGGGTGCGCATCGTCGCGGACGCCACCGAGGGGTCGCGGCGGAACAGGGCGGGCAGATCGCAGAAGCGTGCGGGCCGTACGTCCATGAGGTAGCCGAAGCCGGGCTGTTTGCCCTCGGGGTCCATCACGATGGAGCGGGGCCACAGGAAGCGGGGGTCGTCCCAGCCCTTGGCGATGAGGCCTTCGAGGATCTCCCGCTGGCGGCCGTCGGCGAGCTGGGGGTAGTACCACTTGACCGCCCGGTCGCCGGTCGGGGTCTGGACGCGGTAGACCTCGCCCTGCCCTCCGGAGCCGAAGAGCTCGGCGACCTTCAGCTTCTCCCCCGACTCGGCCACCAGGGTCTTTCCGGCGGCGAGCATGCCGTTCACCATTCTGTTCCTCTCTGCCCTTGACGATTCGCTGCGCTGTGCTCACGGTTGGCTGCGCTGTGCGGGCACCGTTATGGCGCCCACGAGGGTGGTGTCGTCCCCGGAGTACGTGGCGGCCCGCCCGAGCCAGTCCGGGAGCTGGGCCTGCACCGCCGCCACGCCCTGTTCGGCGGCGCGTCCGCCGAGGCCGGTGGCGAAGTCCAGGAAGCCCTGGTGGTCGGCGAAGCTCTTGGAGAGCCCGTCGGTGGAGAGCAGCACGCACGGGGGCGCGCCGCCGGTGAAGGGCTGCCAGTGCGAGCGCGTCTTGCGCCAGGGTTCGGCCTCGCAGAGCGAGTCGGTCTCGTCGCCCATGTCGGGTCCGGTGGAGAGCGGCGTGTGCGGGACGCCTTCGGCGTCGACGACCACTATGTCTCCGTCGCCCAACTGCCAGCAGAACAACATGTGTTCGGTGAGCACGGCGCCGATGAGGGTGCTGCCGTAGGCGGCGAGGTCCGGGCTCTCGGGGCGCTCGCGGGGCTTCGTGGGGTCCGCGGCGGGCAGCCAACGGGAGCCGTGCGCGGGCGCGTTGGCCTCCTGCAGCAGGGCGCACCCGTGCCAGCGGTGGCCCACCTGCTGCGGCAGCCGGCGCGCCTCCTCGCGCAGGGCGGGCCAGAGCGCCGCGTCGTCACCGATGCGCGCGGCCTCGTGCGCGAAGGGCATGGCGCACGCCGTGAACTCCTCGACCGCCCAGCTCGCCCCGAGGTCGCTGCGGAAGTGCGCGGCGCTGCCGTGTCCGTCGGCGACCGCGAGGACGACCGCGCGGCCCCCGGCGACCAGCCGGGCCGCGCTGCGGTCCTGGCTGTACTTCTTCGCCACCCCGCGGACCGCGCCGTCGAGCAGCGCCCAGGGCGCGGTCCGCGCCGCCGCGGGTCTGGTCGTCGTCTCCGGTCCGGTCACCAGATGTCGTCTTCGCCCTTGGTCATCGAGGGCACGTCGAGCGGCGTCGCCGGTTTCGCGCCGTCGTCGACCTTCGGCGTCGACGCGTCCTTGACGACCGCGGTGGACATCCAGCGGATGGCGGCGGCGAGCTGGCGCGGGTTCTTCGCCTGCAGCGGCTCCAGTTCGGGGTTGCCGAGGAACTCCTTGAGCATGCTCTTGTCCGCGTCGTCGCCGATGGCCACCGCGACGCGCACGGCGCGCTTGCCCCACGGGGTGCCGTCGATGGCGCGCAGCCCGGCCCGCCAGTCGTCGGTGGGCTGCCCGTCGGAGGCGAGCGCGAGCACGGGCGGCAGGGCGCGCTGCGGCATCGGCGGGGTCTGCAGCGCGCCGGCCGCCAGCTTGAAGGCGGCGCCCATGTCCGTGCCGCCGTAGATGTGCACGTCCTCCCAGGAGAACTGGTCGACGGGGGTGGGCTCGCTGACGTGCCAGCTCGCGCCGCTGGCGAAGGTGATGGCGCGGACGAGCAGGGAGGCGGCGGGGTTGGACTGGGCGGCCTGCTGCATCTCGGGGATGGCCTCGCGGATGGCGAAGTTCAGCTGGCCGATCTTGCCGTTCATGCCCATGGAGCCCGAGCAGTCGAGCATCCAGATGAAGTGCACGGGCCGGCTGGCCATACTGCCGCCGGGGAAGTTGTCGACGATGGTCTGGGTGGTGTCGCTCACGCTGGTCCTTTCGTGGGAAGAGGGTGGTGGGGCGGCGCGGGGGTGCCGTCACGGGCGCGCCGCCGGTGGTGCCCGGTCAGCTCTGCCGCCCGGCGACCTGGTGACGCCATGCCGTCCACTCCTGCAGGCCCTGCCCCTCCCGCTCGAAGACGGTGGCCACCTGTCCGAGCCGGCGGTGGTCGAGGCGTTCGAGGACGGGTTCGAGGGCGTGGGTGAGGAGTTCCTCGGCGACGGCGCGCCACTGCGGGGTGACGCCGTGCCGCCGGCGGGGCCGCCACAGATAGAAGTACGCGGCCAACTCCGATGGCTTGTCGGGCAGTTCGCGCACCATGCGGTCGACCTGGGCGGGGTCGAGGAGGTACGCGCGGTAGGTGTTCAGGAGCGCGGGGCCCGCGGCGACGAGGATGCGCAGTCCGTGCGCCTCGCACATGTCGAGCGGGTTGGCCCCCGCGAGGGCGCGGCCCACCCGCTCCTCGATGCCTTTGCGGAGCACCGGGCCGGGCGGCGGCGCCTTGCGGCCCAGCTCCTCCAGGAGGTCGATGGCGGCCTTGCTCAGGGGCAGCCGGCCGTCGAGCAGGTCCTGGGCGGCCACGAGGAGTTTCGCGGTGTTGCGCTCGTGGGCGCCCAGCTTGCCGTCCTCGCGCATCGCCCGTGCGAAGTCGACCAGTTCGCGGTCGCAGCGGTCGGGTTCCTTGAGCCAGCCCATGATGCGCCGACCGAGGTCCGCTTCGATGATCAGGCGGGGCGTGCAGGCGCGGGCCACCCAGGCCTGGTCCTCGGGGTCCGGCGGGTCGTTGCGCCACACGATGTGCCACAACAGGCGCAGCGTCGTGGCGTCCTCGACCTTCGGGCCCGAGAGGAGTTCGGTGAGCCGCTCGAAGAGCTGGGCGCCGCGCAGGTGGTCGGGCGCGTCGCTCAGGTACGCGGCGGCCGCGGCGAGGCGGACGGTGAGCGGCGCGTCCTCGATGTTGCGCCGCAGCCACTCGCCCTGCGGCGACCTGGCGAGCGCGCGCAGCCGGTCCAGTTTGCGTACGGTGAAGTCGACGAGGAGCAGCCGGAGCACCCGGCGGGTGAAGGCGACCCGGTCGACCTCCGTCAGGACCCGGACGGCCTGCGCGCACTCACGCCCCTCGGGGTGCAGCAGGGCGTCCGCGAGCCGGTCCATGGCCTCGGCGAGGCCGGGCCCGCCGTCGGCGCCCACCGCGAGGGCGAGGCGCAGCGGCTCGGTCCAGCCGGTGACGGGGCCGCGGAGCCGGGCGCGCAGGGCGTCGTCGGCGCGCTCGCCGTACTCCTCGCGCAACTCCCGCCAGGCGTCCTGGCCGAGCGGAAGGCCGTCGAAAGCGGTCAGGTCGGGCAGGCTCCCGTGACCGCGCGAGGCGTCGAGCCGGTGCTTGACCAGGGCGAGGGCGAGAGGTCGGGCCGCCAGGGCCTGGTCGCCGTCGAGGTCGCGGCAGAGCCGGTCGAGGCCGTCGAGGGTGTGCGGGGCGGCCTCGCCCCGGTGCACGGACCCGGCGAGGGCATCGAACACGACGTGCAGGGATTCACTGCTCAGACCGGCGAGTTCGGCGCCGGAGAGGGAGCTCGCGCCGCCGTCCGCGGTGTCCTTCCGGCCGGCGCCCGAGACCAGCGGCAGGAGCGCGAAGGGACCCTCCGGGTACGTCGCCGCGCCGGGCGCGGGGCGCGGCGGGTTGCCGGCGAGCCACCGCTCGGCGGTCAGCCGGGCCCAGGCGTCGGGTTCGTCGGGCGGCGGGCTCTGCGGTCCGCCCGTGCCGTCGTACACCCGGTACAGATACGCGGTCGTCGCCTCGTCGGAGCGGTCGAACGCGGCGCCCGGACCGATGCCGATGATCTGCTGCGGGGCGCGGTACGGGTCGGCGGTCCAGGTCGTGAAGGTCAGCGCGGGCACGTACGTCTCGGGCAGGGAGGCGCAGGCGAGCGCGATCCAGCGGGCCACGGTCTCGGGCTCCTCCTCGACCAGGACGATCTGCCGCCCCGCGGGGTCGCCGAAGAGCCGGCGCACGTCGGTGAGGAAGGGCGCGACACGGTCGGCGTGCGCCCGGGCGAACTCCACGAGCACCGAGTGGTCCAAGTGGGGTTCTGCGAGCGGCAGTTCGGACTCGACGAACCCCGCGCCGAGGGTGTCGCCGGCGCCCGGTTCCCAGGCGTCGGAGCGCCAGGTGTCGATGGGCCAGACGGGGCCGGGTCCTGGGGTGTCGGCGCTCACGTGCAGCGCCTCGACGCGCTGTCCGGGGAGGGCGGCGCACAGGAGCCGGGCGCCGTCCGGGAGCAGGGTGTAGCTCAACTCCGTGACGGCGCCGGCGATCCGCGCGACGACGGAGTCCAGCGCGTCCGCGTCCGCGCGCTCGCGGCGCGTCTCGTGTACGCCGCGCAACGCGCGCTCGCCGCGCGCCTCGTGCGCCCCGTGGCGCTCGTACTCCCCGTGGTTCCCACTGTCCCCACGGCCGCCGTGCGCCTCGTAATCCCCTTGTTCCCCGTGCTGCTCGTGCTCCTCGTGCGGTTGCTGCGGCCCGGGCCCGGCCTGTTCCGCGCGGATCAGGCGGGGGGCTCCGGTGTCCGGCTCCTGGTCGAGCCGGTAGCTGCGGCGACGGATGGCCATGCCACATTCTGACCAACCGCGGCACCGCCCCGCAGGCCGTCGGCCAAGTTCACCCCCCGCCCCGGTGTGCGCCCTTCGCACCCGCTGTCGAACACATGGCGCGGCGCGGGCACCCTTGCGCGGCACGGGGGTTGGGGACACCGTGGTCACGGCCCCGCACCCGTCCCCGGGGCCGCCCGCAACCGGGGCCCCGGACCCGCCGGCGATCGGAGTCGCAGTGACCTCCTTCCCGCTCCCCCACACCCTGCTCGGCGAAGGCCCCCACAAGGTGGTCGCGGTGCACGGCTGGTTCGCCGACCGCACGGCGTACGAGCCGGTGCTCGCGGACCTCGACGGCAACGCGTTCCAGTACGCGGTGGTGGACCTGCGCGGCTACGGCGAGGCCAAGGACGCCGTCGGCGCGTACACGACGAGCGAGGGCGCCGCCGACGTGCTCGACCTCGCCGACCGGCTCGGCTGGGAGCGGTTCTCGCTCGTCGGGCACTCCATGGGCGGCAGTGTGGCGCAGCGCGTCCTGGCCGCCGCCCCGCACCGGGTGCGGCGGCTCGTCGGGGTGTCCCCGGTCCCGGCCGAGGGTCTGCAACTTCCGCCGGAGCAGTGGGAGTTGTTCGCCTCGGCCGCGCACCTTCCGGAGAACCGGCGCGCCATCATCGACTTCACCACGGGCGGCGTGCGCCCGCGCGCCTGGCTGGACCGGATGGTGCGCCGCTCGCTCGCGGTCAGCGACGCGAAGGCGTTCCGTGCCTGGCTGGACTCGTGGGCGTGCGAGGACTTCCACACCGAGATCGACGGTTCGCCCGTCGCCGCGCTCGCCGTCACCGGGGCGCTCGACCCGGCCCTGTCGGCCGACCTGATGCGCGCCACCTGGCTGCGCTCCTTCCCGCAGGGCGAGCTGGCGGAGCTGCCGGGAGCGGGGCACTACGCGCTGGACGAGGTGCCGCTGGAGCTGATCCGTACGGTGGAGGACTTCCTGCGCGCCGAGAGCGACCTCGGCGACGGCCTGGACGGTGACGCGCGCGGGGGCGGGGTCGGGTACGCCGGCGGCGCGCGGGGCGGCGCCGCGTGAACGAGCACGGCGCGCCACCCGGCACACCCGGCACACCACCGGAGCCGCCACCCGGGCCTCCGCACGCCACCCCACCCGTGCCCGACGTCTTCGACCCCCGGCTCTACGCGGAGGGCGTCCCGTACGAGCGCTACCGCGTGCTGCGCGACCACCACCCGGTGGCGTGGCAGGAGGAGGGGGCGGTGCTCGGCTGGCCCGCGGGGCCGGGGTTCTGGGCGGTCACCCGGCACGCGGACGTCGTACGCGTGCTCAAGGACCCGGCGACGTACTCCTCGTACCTGGGCGCCACCCAGATCCGTGATCCCGCGCCGGACGACCTGCCGTTCATCCGCCGCATGATGCTCAACCAGGACCCGGCGGCGGGGGCCGGCGGCCCGTCCGCCGGGGCGGGGCCCGCCGATCACGGCAGGCTGCGCAGGCTGGTCAGCCGCGCGTTCACGCCACGGCGGATCGAGCGGTTCGAGGAGGCGGTGCGCGAGCGGGCCCGTACGCTGCTCGACGCCGCCGTGCGGCAGGCCAGGGCCGGCGACGGCACGTTCGACGTCGTCGCGACCGTCACCGACGACTACGCCCTGCTCAACCTCGCCGACCTGCTCGGCGTCCCGGCCGCCGACCGCGGCCTGCTGCTGCACTGGACGCAGCGCGTCATCGGCTACCAGGACCCCGACGAGGCGGCCGCGCCCGTGCTCGGCCCCGACGGCGTACCGCTCGACCCGCGGTCGCCGGCGATGCTGCGCGACATGTTCGAGTACGCGGGGACGCTGGCGACGCACAAGCGCGCGCACCCCGCCGACGACGTGCTGACGACGCTTGCCACCGATCCCGAACTCGGCTCCGCAGAACTGGAGATGTTCTTCTTCCTGCTCACCGTCGCGGGCAACGACACCGTGCGCGGCGCGGCGCCCGGCAGGCTGCTCGCGCTCTCCGAGAGCCCGCGCGAGTACGAGCGGCTGCGCACGGGCGCGGCCCCCCTGGCCACCGCGGTGGAGGAGCTGCTGCGCCGGCACCCCCCGGTGCTCAGCTTCCGGCGCACGGCGACCCGGGACACCGAACTCGCGGGCACGCGCATCGCGGCCGGGGACAAGGTCGTCGTCTTCCACGCGTCCGCCCACCACGACGAGCGCGTCTTCACCGACCCGCACCGCCTCGACCTGACCCGCTCCCCCAACCCCCACGTGGCGTTCGGCGACGGCCCGCACGTGTGCCTGGGCGCCCACTTCGCCCGCCTCCAACTCCGCCTGTTCTACGAGGAGTTCACGCGCGCCCTGCCGACCCTGCGCCTGGCGTCCCCACCCCGGCGGCTGGTCTCACACTTCATCAACGGCCTGAAGTCGCTGTGCGTCGAGGTGCCCGCGTAAGGTGCAAGATCGCGAATTCCGGCGCGGCGCCCGAGCGGAGACCCTCATGCACGACGAACACACAGAGCACACCGACCCCGCGGGGCACACCAGCCCTGCCGGTCACATAGACCCGGCAACACACATAGCCTCCGCAGACCTCACAGACCTCACAGACGACCTCGCCGAGCACGCGGACGAGTACCACGACGAGTTCTTCCCCGACGTCCCCGTGCCGGAGGACGGCAGTTCCTGGCAGGCGCCCGCCGATCTGGAGCAGCACCTGTACGAGCTGTGCCAGGAGGACGACGCGTACGGGTATCTGCGGGCGCTGGCCGTCGAGGGCCTGTACCGCCCGGTGCGGCTCGACGAGGACGACGCGAGGAGTGCGGAGGGCGGGCCGGACGACGAGTCCGAACAGGGCGGCGCGGCATCGGAGTTGCTCACCTTCGACCTGCCGGACGGCAGGAAGATCGCGCAGGTGTACACGGCGGGCTTCCTGCCCCGCCCGCACCCCGAGCTCGTCTACGAGTACGTCACGCTGGACACGCTCGCCGCGCACTGTCCGGACGACGTCGACCTGCTCGTCGTGAACGCGGCGACGCCCTGTCAGCAGTTCTACCTGACGACCGACGACGAGCGGGAGGTCTGGTCGGACCTGCACGCGCGCCACTACCGCCCCGGCAACCTCGCCCACCGCATCGAGACCCGCCGCACGGGGGCGCCCGCACCCGGCAGCCCGGTCCTGCACGGCCTCGCCTGTGGCGCACACCTGTGCTTCGCCAACGGCGACGCCTGGAACACCCTCGACTGGCACGGCGCGGGCCACCACAACGAGATCGACCGGCTGCGGGAGTGGTGGGGCGTGCACGACCGCGACGACTGGCTGGCCCTGCAGGAGCGCCTGCTCACCCGGGAGGTCAGCCCCTGGTACTGGGACTTCGTCCTGGACGTCCGCGCCGCGCTGATCGAGCGGTACGGTCCGCGGGTCGACCCGGAGCTCTGGCGCGAGCGGACCGAGGCGACACTGCGCCACCGCGTGTCGCAGACCTCGGGCCCCGACGCCCCGCACCGCCCCGGCGAGGACGCCGACCTGGACGGCTTCGTCGGGCACCTGCGCGACCTGGTCGGCAAGGTGATCCGCTACGAGTCCCGCTTCCGCGCCGACGCCCTGCTGCCGCCCGGCGGCCGCGTCGACACGGTCGCGGCCTGGGACACCGGCCGCGCCTCGAAGATGGCCCGCTGGGGCGTGGGCGCCCGCTACGCCACGCGCGCGGAACTGCTCAAGGCCCTGGAACGCGCCTCGGAGGCGGCCCGTGCCGCGTACAGCTCGTGGGAGTCGTTCTCCGCGGGCTACATCCTGGGCCGCTGCCTCCACTTCGACGAGGAACAGTTCGGCACCTGGTACACGGACGCACTCCGCGCCCACCGGGCCCTGACCACCGACCCGGACAGCCCCTGGCTGACGGTGGACTTCCGGGGGGTGTAGCGGCGCTCACCGGTCGGACCCTGTCACCACGCGCCCAGGACCGAGGCCGCGCCCAACAGCACGAGTCCCACCCGGATCAGCTGCCCGGACCTTCTCAGCCCCCGGTACTTGGCCACGGCTATGCGCGACAGCACGCGGAGCTCCTCGACCTGGTAGTCGGCTTCGAGCGCCTCGCGCAGCCGGTCGGGCTCACACTCCGACCACGTCAGGAAACTGCCCCGCCCCGACGCGTCGAGGCGGGGCAGGACGACTCCCAGCAGCGACCAGACCGCGGCCGCCGCCGCCCCGCTCCCGCCGGCGCCGAGAACGGCGACCGGCCACGGCTGCTGGAGCAGGTCCCTGGCGTGGCCACCGAACGAGGCCACTGCCACCGCGAGACCGGCGAGCGCTATCGATGCCTGCGTGTTGGCGCTCTGCATCTCCGAGCGCACCACGGCTGATTCTTCCTGTGCACGGGAAGACATACCCGCGCCCCCTCCCCGTCGGGATGCCTTGACGCTCCGACGCGGGGGCCACCCGCCGGGTTCCCGGCCGGCCGGGTCACCGTGCCAACGGTCGGCGGCCGCCTCACCGGCCCGGCTCGCGGCACCGCCACCACTCCCACCCCACATCACGATCAGATCTCACGCCCCCGCCACCCCTTGCCACGCCCCCGTGTAATCGTTTCCAATCCTCCGTGTAATCGATTCCACGAGGAGGTGGACCGACGATGGCGCCCAGTTCCGTGGGGATCAAGGACGTCGCGGCCGAGGCCGGGGTGTCCGTCGCCACCGTGTCGCGCGTGCTCAACGGGCACCCCTCCGTCAGCCCCGCGTCGCGCGGCCGTGTCCTCGCCGCCGTCGAGGCGCTCGGCTACCGGCCCAACGCCGTCGCCCGGTCCCTGCGCACCGACCAGACCCGGACCCTCGGGCTCGTCATCAGCGACGTGCTCAACCCGTACTTCACGGAGCTGGCGCGGTCCGTCGAGGAGGCCGCCCGCGCGCTCGGCTACAGCGTGATCATCGGCAACGCCGACGAGCGGCCCGAGCTGCAGGACCACCACGTGCGGACCCTGCTCGACCGGCGGATCGACGGGCTGCTCGTCTCCCCCACCGACGGCGGCTCGCCGCTGATGCTGGACGCCGTGCGCGGCGGCACCCCGATGGTCTTCGTGGACCGGTGGATCCCCGGCGTCGACGTCCCCGTCGTCCGCTCCGACGGCCGCCGCGCCGTCCGCGACCTCGTCGCCCACCTGCACGGACTCGGCCACCGCAGGCTCGCCATCATCGCGGGCCCGGCCGCCACCACCACCGGCAGCGAGCGCGTCGAGGCCTTCCGCGACGCGCTGTACGAGCAGGGCATCGCGCTGCCCGACGCCTACATCGGGCAGGGCGACTTCCAGGCCGACAGCGGGCGCCGCGCCACGACGCGCTTCCTCGCCCTGCCCGAGCCGCCCGACGTCGTCTTCGCCGCCGACAACCTGATGGCGCTCGGCGCCCTCGACGCGATCCGCGCGCACGGCCTGCGCGTCCCGCACGACATCGGGCTCGCGGCCTTCGACGACATCCCGTGGTTCGTGCACACCGACCCGCCGGTCACCGCGATCGCCCAGCCGACCGCCGAGCTCGGCCGGGCCGCCGTGCACGCGCTGACCGACCTGATCGAGGGCAGACGCCCGCAGTCCGTGACCCTGCCCGCCCGCCTCGTGGTCCGCCGCTCCTGCGGCGAGCCCGCCGGCGAGGACACCTCCGTACGAAGGAGCAATCCGTGAGCAGCCGAGACGAGTTGCTGCGCATCGAAGGCATACGCAAGACGTTCCCGGGCGTCGTCGCGCTCGACTCCGTCGACTTCGATCTGCGCCGCGGCGAGGTGCACGTCCTGCTCGGCGAGAACGGCGCGGGCAAGAGCACCCTGATCAAGATGCTCTCCGGCGCCTACCGCCCCGACAGCGGACGCGTGTTCGCCGAGGGGCGCGAGGTGCGCATCCACGGCGCACAGGACGCCGAGCGGCTCGGCATCGCCACGATCTACCAGGAGTTCAACCTCGTCCCCGACCTCACCGTCGCCGAGAACATCTTCCTCGGGCGTCAGCCCCGCCGCTTCGGTCTCGTCGACCGCAAGAAGATGGAGGCGGACGCCGAGGCGCTCCTGAAGCGGGTCGGCGTGCGGGTGTCACCGCGCGCGAAGGTGCGCGAACTGGGCATCGCCCGGCTGCAGATGGTCGAGATCGCCAAGGCGCTGAGCCTGGACGCGCGCGTCCTCATCATGGACGAGCCCACCGCCGTCCTCACCTCCGAAGAGGTCGACAAGCTCTTCGCCATCGTGCGCACGCTGCGCGCGGACGGCGTCGGCATCGTCTTCATCACCCACCACCTGGAGGAGATCGCGGCGCTCGGCGACCGCGTCACCGTCCTGCGGGACGGCCGCAGCGTCGCCCAGGTGCCCGCGTCGACGGACGAGGACGAGCTGGTCCGGCTGATGGTGGGGCGCAGCATCGAGCAGCAGTATCCGCGCGAACGCCCGGACACCGGGCCCCCGTTGCTCTCCGTCACCGGTCTCACCCGCGACGGCGCCTTCCACGACGTCAGCTTCGAGGTGCGGGCCGGCGAGGTCGTGGGCCTCGCGGGCCTGGTCGGCGCGGGCCGCACCGAGGTGGCGCGCGCCGTCTTCGGCGCCGATCCGTACGACGCGGGCACCGTACGCGTACACGGCGAGCGGCTGCCCCGGCACGACGTGAACGCGGCGATGGGCGCGGGCGTCGGCCTGGTCCCCGAGGACCGCAAGGGGCAGGGGCTCGTCCTCGACGCCTCCGTACGGGAGAACCTCGGTCTGGTGACGCTGCGTTCGGCCACCCGGGCCGGGCTCGTGGACCTCAAGGGGCAGCAGCGGGCGGCCGCCCGGATCGCCGAGCAGCTCGGGGTGCGGATGGCCGGGCTCGGCCAGCACGTGCGCACCCTGTCCGGCGGCAACCAGCAGAAGGTCGTCATCGGCAAGTGGCTGCTCGCCGACATCAAGGTCCTCATCCTCGACGAGCCGACCCGCGGCATCGACGTGGGCGCGAAGGTCGAGATCTACCAGCTGATCAACGAGTTGACGGCGTCCGGGCACGCGGTCCTGATGATCTCCAGTGATCTGCCCGAGGTGCTCGGCATGAGCGACCGGGTCCTGGTGATGGCGCAGGGCCGGATCGCCGGCGAGCTCACCGCCGAAGAGGCGAGCCAGGACGCGGTGATGGCGCTCGCGGTCAGCAGCGCACCCGTCGTCGACGGCACCGGAACACCGCAAGGGAACGACAAGACAGCGGAGGGCACCCGTGGCCACTGAAACCCTGAAGCGCGACGCGGGTGGCGCACCGACGCTCCGCCGCGTGCTGCTCGACAACGGCGCGCTGAGCGCCCTGATCGTCCTGGTCGTCGGGATGTCGCTGCTGTCCGGCGACTTCCTGACCACGCAGAACCTGCTCAACGTCGGCGTGCAGGCCGCGGTCACCGCGATCCTGGCGTTCGGCGTGACCTTCGTGATCGTCTCGGCGGGCATCGACCTGTCGGTCGGCTCGGTGGCCGCGCTCTCGGCCACCGTCCTCGCCTGGACGGCGACGTCGCAGGGGCTCCCGGTGTGGCTGGCGGTCGTCATGGCCGTGGCGACCGGCGTGGTCTGCGGGTTCGTCAACGGCGTGCTCGTCTCGTACGGGAAGCTGCCGCCGTTCATCGCGACGCTCGCGATGCTGTCGGTGGCGCGCGGCCTCTCCCTGGTGATCTCCCAGGGCAGCCCGATCGCCTTCCCCGACTCGGTCTCGCACCTCGGTGACACGGTCGGCGGCTGGCTGCCCGTGCCGGTGATCGTGATGGTCGCGATGGGCCTGGTCACGGCGCTGGTCCTCGGGCGTACGTTCATCGGCCGCTCCATGTACGCGATCGGCGGCAACGAAGAGGCCGCGCGCCTGTCCGGGCTGCGGGTCAAGCGCCAGAAGCTCGTGATCTACGCGCTCTCCGGTCTCTTCGCCGCCGTCGCCGGCATCGTGCTCGCCTCCCGCCTGGTCTCCGCGCAGCCGCAGGCCGCGCAGGGGTACGAGCTGGACGCCATCGCCGCGGTCGTCATCGGCGGCGCGAGCCTGGCGGGCGGTGTCGGCAAGGCGTCCGGCACGCTGATCGGCGCGCTGATCCTCGCGGTCCTCCGCAACGGCCTCAACCTCCTCTCCGTGTCGGCCTTCTGGCAGCAGGTCGTGATCGGTGTCGTCATCGCGCTCGCGGTCCTCCTGGACACGCTCCGGCGCAAGGCGGGCGCGACGCCCGGGGCCTCGTCGGGGGCGTCCGGCGGGGTGCGGGGAAAGGGGCCGCAGGCCGCGAAGTACGCGGTGGCCGCCGTGGTCGTGGCGGCCGTCGTCGGCGCGGTCTCCTTCTTCAACTCGGGCTCGTCCGGCACCTCGACGAAGATCGGCATGTCGCTGTCCACGCTCAACAACCCCTTCTTCGTGCAGATGAAGGAGGGCGCGCAGGCCGAGGCGAAGAAGTCGGGCATCGACCTGACCGTCACCGACGCGCAGAACGACGCGTCCCAGCAGTCCAACCAGCTGCAGAACTTCACCGGCGAAGGCGTGCGGTCCATCATCGTGAACCCGGTGGACTCCGACGCCGCGGGCCCCGCCGTGCGCGGCGCCAACAAGCAGGACATCCCGGTGGTCGCCGCGGACCGCGGCGTGAACAAGGCGAAGACCGCGACGCTGGTCGCCTCCGACAACGTCGCGGGCGGCAGGCTCGCGGCGAAGACGCTCGCCGAGAAGCTCGGCGGCAAGGGCAAGGTGATCGTGCTGCAGGGCACGGCGGGCACCTCCGCGAGCCGTGAGCGCGGCCAGGGCTTCGCCGAGGGCATCAAGGCCTACCCCGGGATCGACGTCGTCGCCCGGCAGCCCGCGGACTTCGACCGCACCAAGGGCCTGGACGTCATGACCAACCTCCTGCAGTCCCACAAGGGCGTGAACGGCGTCTTCGCCGAGAACGACGAGATGGCGCTCGGCGCGGTCAAGGCGCTCGGCGACAAGGCGGGCGAGTCCGTGCCGGTGGTCGGCTTCGACGGCACGCCCGACGGCCTCAAGGCGGTCGGCGCGGGGACGCTGTACGCGTCCGTGGCGCAGCAGCCCAAGGAGCTCGGGAAGATCGCGGTGCGGAACGCGGTGCGGTCGGCGCAGGGCAAGAAGGTACGGGAGACGGTGAAGGTGCCGGTGAAGGTCGTCACGGCGAAGAACGTCAAGGACTTCTCCTGAGGGCCTGTCCTTGAACCCCCGTCTGCGCGTCCGTGCCCCGGGCGCTGACCGACGGCCGTTCCGAGTACCGTCACCACCGCACCTCATCGCACGAAAGCAGGAACAAGCAGACATGAACGACGACTACGAGCTCCTTGTCGTGGGCTCCGCCAACGCCGATCTGGTGGTGGGCGTGGAGCGGCGCCCCGCGCCGGGCGAGACGGTCCTCGGCTCCGACCTGGCCGTCCACCCGGGCGGCAAGGGCGGCAACCAGGCGGTCGCCGCCGCCCGGCTCGGTGCCCGCACCGCGCTCCTCGCCCGGGTCGGTGACGACGCGCACGGACGGCTCCTCCTGGACGCGCAGCGCGCGGCCGGGGTGGACACCGACGGCGTGCTCCAGGGCGGCGCGCCCACCGGCGTCGCGCTGATCACCGTCGACCCGTCCGGCGACAACAGCATCGTGGTGTCGCCCGGCGCCAACGCCCGGCTGACCCCCGAGGACATCCGCGCGGCGGGCGGCCTGCTCGGGGCGGCCCGGGTGGTCTCCAGCCAGCTGGAGATCCCGCTGGACACGGTCGCCGAGGTGGTGCGCACGCTGCGGCCCGGGGCCCGTTTCGTCCTGAACCCCTCCCCGCCGGCCCCGCTGCCCGACGAGGTGCTCGCCGCCTGCGACCCGCTGGTGGTCAACGAGCACGAGGCGCGGGTGATCCTCGGCGAGGACGCGGGCGACGCCCCCGAGGAGTGGGCGCGCGGCCTGCTCGCGCTCGGCCCGCGCTCGGTGGTGATCACGCTGGGCGCCGAGGGCGCGCTCACCGCGGAGGCCTCGGCCGACGCGTGCGTACGGGTGCCGAGCCCGCGGGTCGACGCGGTGGACACGACGGGGGCGGGCGACGCCTTCACCGCGGCCCTCGGCTGGCGGCTCGGCCTCGGCGAGGATTTGCCGACGGCGGCGGCGTACGCGGTACGGGTGGGGGCGGCGGCGGTCACCCGTAAGGGGGCGCAGGACTCCTACCCGACGGCTTCGGAGCTCCCCGAGGCGCCGGAGGTCCCGTCCCGGTGAAGAGGTCGGGGATACTCAACCGCCATCTCGCGGGCGCGCTGGCCGAGTTGGGGCACGGGGACACCGTGCTCGTCTGCGACGCGGGCATGCCGATCCCGGCGGGCCCGCGCGTGGTGGACCTGGCGTTCCGCGCCGGGGTCCCGTCCTTCGCGGAGGTGCTCGACGGGCTCCTCGCCGAGCTGGTGGTGGAGGGCGGCACGGCGGCGGACGAGGTGCGGGAGGCCAATCCCGGGGCGGCGCGGCTGCTGCGGGAGAGCCTGCCCGCGCTGGAGTTCGTCGCGCACGAGGAGGTCAAGCGCCGTTCGGCGGCGGCCCGCCTGGTGGTGCGCACCGGTGAGGCGCGACCGTACGCGAACGTACTGCTGAGGTGCGGGGTCTTCTTCTGACGGATGACGGATGACGGATGACGGAGGCGGGCGACCGGTGCCGGCGAGAGCGGCGCGCCCGGGTAGTCCGCTATACGAACGCGACTGACCGCATTGTGACCGGATTCCGCCCTTGACGGTGGATCGTCAAGACCTCAACATCAGGCAACGCACCAGCTCCAAAGGCGCCCCGCGGCACCCGCGTCGCAGGGCGCCTCGCACGTTCCGTCCCTCTCGCCGTTCGGAATACGGAGCCCCACATGAACCTGTACAGACGTGCGGCCGTCGGTGCCGCCACCCTGGCCATCGGCGGCCTGCTCGCCACCGCCGCCCCGTCGGCCGCCGCCCCCTCACCCACCCTCGCGGCGCCCGACATCCCGCTCGCCAACGTCAAGGCGCACCTCACCCAGCTCCAGTCCATAGCCTCGGCCAACGGCGGCAACCGCGCCCACGGACGCCCCGGCTACAAGGCCTCCCTCGACTATGTGAAGGGCAAGCTGGACGCGGCCGGATTCACCACCCGTATCCAGCAGTTCACGTCCAGCGGTGCCACCGGCTACAACCTGATCGCCGACTGGCCGGGCGGCGACGCGAACCAGGTCCTGATGGCGGGCGCGCACCTCGACAGCGTCTCGGCGGGCCCCGGCATCAACGACAACGGCTCGGGCTCGGCCGGCATCCTGGAGACCGCGCTCGCCGTGTCGCGCGCGCAGCTCAAGCCGGACAAGCACCTGCGGTTCGCCTGGTGGGGCGCCGAGGAGCTGGGCATGGTCGGTTCGCGGTACTACGTCAACAACCTGCCGTCCACGGACCGTTCGAAGATCAGCGGCTATCTGAACTTCGACATGATCGCCTCGCCGAACCCGGGCTACTTCGTCTACGACGACGACCCCACGATCGAGAAGACGTTCAAGGACTACTACGCGGGCCTGAACGTCCCCACGGAGATCGAGACCGAGGGCGACGGCCGCTCCGACCACGCCCCGTTCGACAGCGCGGGCATCCCGGTCGGCGGCCTGTTCAGCGGCGCCGAGCGCAGCAAGTCCAGTGCGCAGGCGCAGAAGTGGGGCGGCACCGCGGGCCAGGCCTTCGACCGCTGCTACCACTCGTCCTGCGACACCACGTCGAACATCAACGACACGGCTCTCGACCGCAACAGCGACGCCATCGCGTACGCGATCTGGCACCTCGCCGGGGACGGCACGCCCGTACCGCCCGGCGACAGCTACGAGAACACCGCGGACGTCGCCATCCCGGACAACGGCGCCGCGGTAACCTCGACGGTGAACGTGACCGGCCGCACCGGCAACGCGCCCGCCACCCTCAAGGTGGACGTCGACATCCGGCACACCTGGCGCGGCGACGTGGTCGTCGACCTGGTCGCACCGGACGGCACCGCGTACCGCCTGAAGAACTCCAGCAGCAACGACTCGGCGGACAACGTCATCGCCACGTACACGGTCAACGCGTCGAGCGAGGCCGCGAACGGCGCCTGGAAACTCCGTGTCCAGGACGTCGCGTCGCAGGACACCGGCTACATCAACAGCTGGAAGCTGACGTTCTGACCCCTTGAGCGACGCACACCATGGCCGGGGCGGCCGGGCCGCGGAACGAGTCCGCGCCCCGGCCGCCTCCCCGGTCTCCGCTCACTTGTCACCGGCCCCCGGCCCGGCGGGAGGCACGAGGCGGGACACGGGAGGCGGGAGCGGCTGACGCCAGTCGCCCAGCCTTGTGCGGAGGAAACGACGGGCGAGCAAACGCAGGTCGTCCCACGCCGGCTCGGCGGCCAGCGCGTCACCCCAGCGGCCGAGCCGGCAGGGGGCGTCGATGGCGTCGAGACGACGGCCGATGGCGCGGAGGTCGCGCAGGTGCTCCGGCTCGAAGACCCCGCGTTCCGCGAGCCCTTCACCGATGCGACAGACCAGCTCCGCCTCCTCGACGACCTCGATCGTCTCCAGCTCACGCCCGCCCAGCCACGCGAGCTGATCCCGGGCGTCGGCCGCCAGAAGGGTCATGAGGCGGATGGTCAAGGTGTGCAGGTTGGCATCGCCGGGATGATCCACACCCAGAGGATCGCACCTGCAGCCGGGCGTCACCACGCTCGGCGCCCCCCCCAAACCCAGGCCGGCCGGATCATGCCTCAACGGGCACGCACTCAGCGAGCAGGGCGACGACATCACACCGGGCTCGCCGCGCGTGCCGTGGGTGGTAGCCGACACCGGGGACCGCGGGGTGGTCGACAGGCGGGTGGTGGAAGGCGTGCAGGGCGCCGCCGTAGACCACGAGGCGCCAGTCGACGCCCGCGGCCTGCATCTCGGCGGCGAACGCCTCCCGTTGCGCGGCTGGCAGCTCAGGTCCTCCGACCCGACCCCGACCCACACCGGACAGCGAATACGCGCCGCCTCCCCGGGCCGGCCGGTGGTCACCGCATGGACAGTGGCGATGGCCCGCAGGTCGACACCGTCGCGCCCGAGTTCGAGCCCGATGGCGCCCCGGTGCCGTATCCGATGGCGGCGATCCGGTCGGGACCGGTCCGCGGTTCGGCGCGCGACACGTCTAGTGCCGCGTGGCCGATGCCCCGCATCCGGTCGGTGTCGTCGAGCAGCGACATGCAGCGGGCGAGCATCTCCTCGGGATCAGCCAGATACCGCCCCCCTCGTGCAGATCGAAGGCCAGCGCCACGTATCCCAAGTCGGCGAGAGCCCCTGCCCTGCGGCGCTCGACGTCGCTGAGCCCCAACCCTCCTGCCCGACCAGTAGCACGGGCCGACGGCCGACACCGCCTGGAAGCGTGAGGTGCCCGGCCATCGTCAAACCGTCCACCGGGTACTCGACCGTGCGTGGCCCGCAAGTATCCGGTCACCTTGTGGATGTTTCTGTACGCGCAGGACGCAACAGCGACACGAAGCGCACTGCTTGAGGTCAGTGTTGTGGGCATTCACGCCGTTATGGGGAGGGGCCGATTCCGACCCGTATGGAACGGGCGTTCGGGGGCACGGCGCCGCGATCTATGGGGATCGTGTGGCAATTTGTGTGCGCCTCGTGACCACTGGGGTCTGCGAGATGTGTCTTCCTGTGGGGGGAAGCCTTGATGCAACGCACCGGTGGTGCGCGTGTTTCGCGTGCCCGAAAGAGAACCAGCCTCGCCACCGCGGCCGTCCTGGCCGCTGGCGCCCTGACCTTGTCCCTGTTGCCGGCCGCCGGTGCTTCCGCGGCCGATGACCCGGGCTCGGCGTGGGGCAAGGACGCACCCAACTTCACGATGCCCGCGGTGAAGGTCGGGGCGAACAAGCCCGTCGCACCACGGGCTGAACGCCAGCCCTCGCAGGAGGTGGCGGCTTGGCGGGCGCAGCAGAAGAAGCGCGCCGAGAGCGGCGAGACCGCGTCCGCGTCAGCTCGTGCCGGCGGGGAAGCCGTGGACACCTACGTGCCCGAGGGTCAGGGTGACGTGCCCTGGCACCGGATCAGTGATTTCGCGATCACGGACGCGCTGACGGCCCGGATCGACTACTCGACCGGCAACCTGATGCTCACGGCCACCGACTTCTCCATCGCGGGTGTCGGCCAGCAGCTCACCCTGGCCCGGACGTACAACTCGCTGGACGCGCCGTGGGGCAAGGTGTCCCAGCGGTGGTGGCAGCAGTACGAGCGCTACCTGCAGCTCTTCGACAACGAGGTGGTCCTCTACGACGCCTCCGGCGACACCCTGCGCTTCAAGAAGGGTTCGGACGGCTCCTTCACCACCCCGAAGGGTTACTCGAAGGAGCTGAAGAAGAACGCCGACGGCACCTACACGGTCAGCGACTGGAAGTCGCACACCAAGGACACCTACGACGAGCACGGCACGCTCACCAAGGTGACCGACAAGAACAAGGGCACCATCACGATCGACCAGCACGACAAGGGCGGCGAGAACAAGGGCTTCAAGCTGACCGAGACCCGCTCGAACCGCTGGATCGACCTGGTCAAGACCGATGCTTCACAGTGGCAGGCCAAGGACAACTCCGGCCGCACGGCCGTCTTCGACCTCGACTCGGCGGGCAACCTCAGCAGGACCACGGACGCCGAGGGCAAGACCACCACCTTCGGCTACGACTCCTCCCGCCGCCTGGCCAAGATCACCACCGCCGAGGGCCGCGTCACCGTCTTCACCTACGACGACGCCAACCGGGTCACCTCGATGCTGCGCGCCACCGAGCTCAACGGCTCCGGCCACACCGGGCCGACGTGGACGTACGAGTACGACGCCGCCTCGCCCACGGCGGCGGGGACGACGAAGGTCACCGACCCCGAAGAGCACGTAACGCGTTATGAGCACGACGGTGACGGCCAGGTCGAGAAGGTCACCGACGCGCTCGGGCACAAGCGGTCGACGAAGTTCGACGCGAACCACAACGTGGACACCGCCACCGATGCCATGGGCACCGGCAGCACCGGTGGCAATGTGACGGACTACGGGTTCAACACGCGCAACAACCTGGAGTCGGTGAAGTCCCCGACCGGGGGCAAGTCGGTGACCAGCTGGCAGACGGTCGCGGGCGGTGACAAGCCCAAGGACTCCACGAACGCCGACGGCGAGAAGACGTCGTACACGTATGACACGGCGGGCAATACGAAGTCGGTTGCGCAGACCGGCACCGGCGGCGGAAACGTCTCCTACACGTACAACCCCGCCACTCCCGACTGCGGAGGCTTCGAGGGTCAGCGGTGCACGGCCCAGACGAAGGTGTCCGCGTCGAAGACGGTAAAGACGTCGTTCACCTACGACGACCAGGGCAACCTGACCAAGGTCACCCCGCCCAAGCCGTTGGAGAAGACGACCTATACCTATGACGCGTTGGGCCGCACCGAGACGCTCACCGACGGCCGGGGCATCAAGAAGGTCTTCACCTACGACCACCTCGACCGGATCAAGACGGTCTCCACCACGAACGACACGGTGCGCTACCACTACGACGGTGACGGCAACCTGCGCCAGCGCGACGACTCCACCGGCACGGTGAAGTACGAGTTCGACCCGCTGCAGCGCGAAACCGTCCGCACCCTGCAGGACGGCTCGCAGACCCTGCTGGCCTACACCCCGGCGGGCAACGTCGACTTCTACCAGGACCCGGCCGGCAAGACCGACTACACCTGGAACGAGGTCAACAAGCTCAAGGAGTTCAAGGACCCGGCGGGCAAGACCACCACGTACAAGTACAACAACAACGACATCCGCACCCAGACCGCCTACCCGGGCGGCACCGTGCAGACGGTCGACGTCGACAAGTCCAGCCGCCCCGAGAAGATCAAGGCGACCTCCCCCAAGGGCACCCTGGTCGACCTGGCCTACACCTACGGCTACGGCACCGACGCCAAGACCGACGGCGACAAGATCCGCACCACGACCGACGCGGTCACGGGCATGAAGACCAGCTACACCTACGACGGCGCGGGACGCTTCTCCTACGCCGAGGAGAAGAAGGGCTCGACCCTCAACTCCTCCTGGCAGTACTGCTACGACCTGGCCGGGAACCTCACCAGCCAGGGCACCGCCAAGGACTGCCCGCGCGGCACCACCTACACCATCAACGACGCCCAGCAGATCACAGCCAAGAACGGCTCCACCACCAACTGGTCCTACGACGCCGAAGGCCACGAGACGGCCGGCGCCTCCACCCCCGAGGGCACCCGCACCGGCGAGAAGTGGTCCGATCACAGCCAGTTGACCTCGCTGACCGTGGGCGGCAAAACCTACGCGGGCCAGTACGGCTCCACCGACCAGAGTGAGCGCATCAAGCTCGGCGACACCTACTTCCACAACGGGCCCCTCGGCCTCTCCGCAACCTCAACTGCCGGTGTGGACACGGGCTTCAACCGCGAGCCCGGGGGCACGCTGAACTCCATGACCCGGGACGGGAAGACCTACTTCTACCTCACCGACGCACTCGGCTCCGTCGTAGCCGTCACCGACGAGGCCGGCGCGAAGGTCAACACGTACTCCTACAGCCCGCGCGGCGTGGAGCGGTCGACCACCTCGGAGACGACCACGCAGCCCTACCGGTTCGCCGGCGGCTACCAGGACCCCACCGGCATGTACCACTATGCGGCCCGCTACTACGACCCCAACATCGGCCGCTTCACCCAGCGTGACCCTTCTGGGCAGGAGAGGAACCCTTACCTGTACGCAGAGGGCGACCCCGTCAATCGCATCGACCCCAGCGGCCTTCTCTCACTCGGTGATGTCGTCGGAGCCGCCGTCGGTGCCGTAGCGAGCGCTGCCCTCGACGGGGTCTTGGGGCCCGTTGCAGGAGGCGCGGTCGGCGGCTGCATCGGAGGAGGAATCACAGCGGCGATCGACGGGGAGGGCCTCGGCGGAGTGGGCAAATCCTGCCTGGAACAGGGAGCACTCGGAGCCGGGACCGCTGGTCTCGGTGCGGCTACGAAGATGGCGACGAAGGCACTCAAGTAGGTGCAATGACGCTTCGTGTGCGGGGAACGGGCCGCTCCCCGCACACGGAGCGCCGAAGGAGAGGACATCCTGTGAAAAGTCACGCCAGTAGGCTGGGAGTGTTTCTGGCCGGGCTCATCGTCTTCGGTCTTGTCGTCGTTTCCATCCTCATGGCGATGAGCGGTACGACAAGGACGGTCGTCGGTGTCATGGCCCTGGTGGCCCTGGTCCCGCTTTTCCTATGCGGCGGCGCCTGGGTGAACAAGGGCTCTCGGGCAACGTCCCGGTGAACCGTCCGGCCCACTGGCCGCCGCTCAGCCCTCCTCCGCCGCCAACCGCAGCGAGATGCTGTTGATGCAGTACCGCTGATCCGTCGGCGTGGGGTAGCCCTCGCCCTCGAAGACGTGGCCGAGGTGCGAGCCGCAGCGTGCGCAGCGCACCTCGGTGCGCACCATTCCGTGCGAGGTGTCCTGCACCAGCTCGACCGCGTCCGTGTCCTTGGGGTCGAAGAAGCTCGGCCAGCCGCAGTGCGACTCGAACTTCTCGCCCGAGGTGAACAGCTCCGCGCCGCACGCGCGGCAGGAGTAGACGCCCTTGGTCTTGGTGTCGGTGTACTCGCCCACGAAGGCGGGCTCCGTGCCGGCCTGGCGCAGCACCGCGTACTCCGAGGGGGTCAGCTCCGCCCGCCACTGCTCGTCCGGCTTCTCGACGTCGTACGACATGGGTGCCTTCCCCTCAGATCGACTTGCTTCGGCGGCCGGACCGTCCGGAATACCGGGGATACCCGGACTACTCGGACAGCTCGGCCAGGATGCGCGGGCCGAGGTCCGTGACGTCGCCCGCTCCCATGGTGAGAACAAGATCGCCCGGCTTCGCCATTCCCGCGATCAGCCGCACCGCCGCCGCCTTGTCGGACGCGGCGGTCACCTCGGCGCCCGCCGCGCGGGCCGCGTCGATGATCAGGGCGCTGGTGATGCCGGGGATCGGGTCCTCGCGGGCCGGGTAGATGTCGAGGACCACCGAGGAGTCGGCGAGGGCGAGGGCCTGGCCCATCTCCGTGCCCAGTTCCTGGGTGCGGGAGAAGAGGTGCGGCTGGAAGAGGACCAGGATGCGCGCCTCGCCCGCGGCGGAGCGCATCGCCTCCAGGTCGGCCGTCATCTCGGTGGGGTGGTGGGCGTAGGAGTCGATGACCTGGACCCCCGCGGCCTCGCCCTTGAGCTGCAGGCGGCGCTTGACGCCGGTGTACGACTTCAGGGCGCCGGCCAGGTTCCGGGAGGGGATGCCGAGCGCGATGCCCGCGGCGAGGGCCGCGACCGCGTTGCTCGCGTAGTGGCGGCCGGGCACGGAGACCGTGAAGGTCAGCAGCTTGCCGTCCAGGAGCACGGTGACCTCGCTGGTCAGACCGCGCGCGGTGATCTTGTGGATGCGCAGGTCGGCGTCCTCGGACTCGCCGTACGTGACGACCTTGAGCCCTCCGAGGTCGCGCACCCGCTTGGTCAGCTCGACGGCGCCCGGCTGGTCCGCAGAGACGACCAGCGTGCCGCCGGGCACGACCTTGCCGGCGAAGATCTCGAAGGACTCGTAGATCTCGTCCATCGAGGCGTAGTTGGCGTGGTGGTCGAGCTCCACGTTGAGGACGATGGCGACCTCGGGGGCGTACTTGTGGAAGCTGCGGTCACTCTCGTCGGCCTCGGCCACGAAGATGTCGCCCGCGCCGTGCAGCGCGTTCGAGCCGGGCACGTCCAGGTCGCCGCCGATCGCGTACGACGGGTCGAGGCCGAGGGTGGCGAGGGTGACGGCGAGCATCGACGTCGTGGTGGTCTTGCCGTGCGTGCCGGCCACCGCGATCGGGCGCAGGCCCTCCATCAGGGCGGCGAGGGCGTCCGAACGGTGCACGACCGGGATGCCGAGCTCGGTGGCGCGGGCCAGCTCGGGGTTGTCGGCGCGGATGGCGGAGGAGACGACGACGCAGGTGGCGTCGGAGGCGATGTGCGCGGCGTCGTGGCCGATGTGGACCGTGACGCCGAGCGCGCGCAGCGCGTCGGCGGTGGCGGACTCGCGGGCGTCGCTGCCCGCGACCTTGGCGCCGCGCTGGGCCAGGATCTTGGCGATGCCCGACATTCCGGCGCCGCCGATGCCGATGAAGTGCGGTCGTTCCATGTCGGCGATGGAATGGGGCAGGCCGGGTGCCATGCGCGTGTCTCCCCTGGTGGTGCGGTACGGGTCACGTCGTACGCCGCCTGTCACGGCGTACGACGTCTGAGCAGCCCCCAGCCTATTGCCTCGCCGGAAGCGGCTACGCCTCGTCCGCCGTGCTGTGCGAGAAGAGCTTGAGGACCGGCACGCCCACCTTGTGCCGGGCCCGCGAGGCCCAGTCGCGGTGGAAGAACTCCTCCACGTAGTGCGGGTCGGTCAGGACGATCACCTCGTCGGCCCCGGCCTCCTCGACCAGGGTCTTGAGCGCGTCCAGCGGGTGGTCCTCGATCAGCCGCCCCTGTGCCGCGCAGCCCGCCGCCCGCAGCGCCCGCAGGGAGACGTCCAGTGCCTGCTCGCCGAGGTGCGTCGCCTCCTGCCCCTCCGGGGTCTCGCCCTCGCGCGCCGCCTCGTCCAGCTCGCCGAGGGCGACGTCGTCGATGGCCCGCAGCAGGCGGTCCGCCTGGTCACCCCTGGGCTGGAGCAGCACGTGGAAGGCGACGGGCTCGTCGCCGTGCAAGGTGGTGACGAATTCAACGTCGGCGGACGTCAGGGCCTTCTCGATCATCAATACGCTTGTGAACACGCCAGGCGCCCTTCTCATCCGTGGGCCGGTTCTCAGGCCCTTGCGGAAACCATCCTGCCCCGTTACCGCACGGGGACTGCGAGATCTAGTGTGCCCGGCCGAAGCCAAACGGAACGACTGATTCCGCTGATTGTCAGGTTCGGCGGTATCGAGTGAAGAGGAACCCGGCCTCTTCCAGTACGGACGTCAGTACGAAGCGGTCCGGCACCGTGAGCGCGGAGCCGCCCGCGATCCGCTGGGCGTCCCCCGAAGTGAGCATCGGCGACACCGTCAGACAGAGCTCGTCCAGCGCCCCGGCGGCCACGAACTGGCCGAGGAGCCGGGGCCCGCCCTCGGTGAGCAGCCGGGTCAGCCCCCGCTCGGCCAGCGCGGGCGCGACCCGCTCCGGTTCCACGGTCGCGCCCTCCCCCGCGATCAGCACGACGGCGCCCGCCTTCTCCGCCGCGGCGATCCGCTCGGCGGGCGCGGCGGCCCCCGTCACCAGGAGGGTGGGCGTCAGGGGCGCCGTGAAGAGCGGGAGGGAGAAGTCCAGGTCGAGGCCGGCGCTGACCACCACGATGGCGGGCGCCGGCGACTGTCCGGCCGCCGCCCTGCGCTCCTCGAAGGCGGCCCGCGCCTTCGCCGGGCGGTACCCCTCCTTGCGGACGGTCTCGGCGCCGACGATCACGGCGTCGGCGAGGCTCCGCAGGGTGCCGAAGATCCGCATGTCGGTGTCGCCGGAGATCGGGTGCGAGCGGCCGTCGTGGTGGGCGGCGCCGTCGAGCGTGGAGACCATGTTGGCGCGCAGCCAGGTCGCCTCCCCCGCGGGGTAGGCGTAGGCCTCGGCGAGCTCGTCGAGTCCCCACTCGCGGTCGTCGTGGAGTCCCCGCTCCCGGTCGGCGTGGGGTCCCCGCTCCGGGGCGGTGGTCTCGTCCTGCCGCCGGGGGGCCCGGTCGGATGTCCGGTCCTCCGCGCGGATGTCCGGCCGGTCGGCTGTCGGGTCGGTCACAGGGAACAGGCGTCGCATATCCGCAGTCTCGCATGCCCCTTAAGCTGGGGAACCGTGTCGTCCTCCACCTCAGCCCCCGGGCACCGCCGCACAGCCGAAGTGGCTCCGCTGTCCCTGTGCGCCCGCGAGCCCCATGTCCCCGCCGACCGCCTGGTCGCCGAGATGGTGCCGCCGCCGCGCTTCGACTCGGTCCGCTTCGACACCTACATCCCGGACCCCGGTCAGCCCAGCCAGACCGAGGCGGTCCGCGCGCTGAGCGGTTTCGCCGCGGGGCTCGGCGGGGCGCACGCCTCCGGGTCGGGCAGGAAGCGGTGGTTCGGGCGCTCCAAGGCCTCCGCTCCGGCGGGCCCGCGCGGCATCTACCTCGACGGCGGCTACGGCGTGGGCAAGACCCACCTCCTGGCCTCCCTGTGGCACGCGACGCCCGCCGCGCCCGAGCAGAAGGCGTTCGGCACCTTCGTGGAGCTCACGAACCTGGTCGGCGCCCTCGGCTTCCAGCAGACCGTGCGCACCCTCAGCGATCACCGGCTGCTCTGCATCGACGAGTTCGAGCTCGACGACCCGGGCGACACGGTGCTGGTGTCGTCGCTGCTCAGCAAGCTCGTCGAGCAGGGCGTGGCGCTGGCCGCGACATCGAACACGCTGCCGGGCAAGCTCGGCGAGGGCCGGTTCGCGGCCACCGACTTCCTGCGGGAGATCCAGGGCCTCTCGGCGCACTTCAAGGCGTTGCGCATCGACGGCGAGGACTACCGCCACCGCGGCCTGCCGGAGGCCCCCGCCCCGTACTCCGAGGAGCAGGTCACCAAGACGGCCTACGCCACCGACCGCGCCTCGCTCGACGACTTCCCGCACCTGCTGGCCCACCTCGCCAAGGTGCACCCCAGCCGGTACGGCGCGCTGACCGACGAGCTCGACGCCGTCTGTCTGACCGATGTGACGCCGGTGCCCGACCAGTCGACCGCGCTGCGCCTTGTGGTCCTCGCCGACCGGCTGTACGACCGAGAGGTACCGGTGCTCGCCTCCGGGGTGCCCTTCGACCGGCTCTTCAGCGAGGACATGCTGAACGGCGGATACCGGAAGAAGTACTTCCGCGCCATATCGCGGCTCACGGCGCTCGCACGGGACGCCAAGGGGCTCGTGGGCGAGTAGGCCCGCGGGCGGCATCGGCGGGCCGGGGCCGCGGGACGGCGCGCGCAACGGAAGCTACGCGCGTGGTTCCCGTGCCCCCAGGCGCGTGGTACACACATCCGGTCACATTCCTGTCCGCCAGCAGGAGGTCGCCCATCATGACTGCCACACGACGTCAGGTTCTCGCCCGCTCCGGTGCGCTGGGCGCGGGGATCGCCTTCACCGGCGCACTCTCGGAACTCTTCGCGGGCACCGCGGCCGCGCACGGGAAGGCCGGTTACGGCCCCCTCGTCCCCGACCCCAAGGGCCTGCTCGACCTGCCCAAGGGCTTCCGCTACACGGTTCTCTCGCGCGAGGGCGACGAGCTGCGCTCCGGCGAGGGCAAGGTCCCCAGCAACCACGACGGCATGGCCGCCTTCCGGGGCCGCGGTGGCGGCACGAACCTCGTGCGCAACCACGAGAACCGCGCCGACGGCCGGGTTCCGGTGCCGACCGTGAAGGGACTCACGTACGACCCGATGGGCAAGGGCGGCTGTACGGCGCTCGCGCTCGACCGGCACAACCGGGTCCTGAGCGAGCGCGTCGCGATCGCCGGGACCGCGGTCAACTGCGCGGGCGGGCCCACCCCGTGGGGTACCTGGCTCACCTGCGAGGAGACCGAGGACAAGGCCGGCACGAACGGTTACACCAAGGACCACGGCTTCATCTTCGAGGTCGACCCGGTCGACCCGCACCGCACCGGCGCGGTACCGCTGACCGCGATGGGCCGCTTCCAGCACGAGGCGATCGCCGTCGACCCGAAGCGCGGGATCGTCTACGAGACCGAGGACGCCTTCGACAAGCCCTTCGGCCTCTTCTACCGCTTCCTGCCCGAGAAGCCCGAGGGCGGCCGGGGTTCGCTGCGCGCGGGCGGCAGACTGCAGGCGATGCGGGTGCCCGGCGTGCCCGACCTCTCCTCGGTGCAGGAGACCGGCGCGACCTTCGACGGCATCGAATGGGTCGACGTGCCGGACCCGCTCGCCGCCCAAACGCCCATCCGCTTCCAGGACTTCGGCAAGAAGGGCATCACGCACGCCCAGAAGCTGGAGGGCTGCTACTGGGGCGGCTCGTCCGTCTACTTCGTGTCGTCCTTCGCGCACAGCGCGGCGGGCTCGGCGGGCGACCACTACGGCCAGATCTGGCGCTACGACCCGTCCCGGCGCCGCCTCACCCTCGTCGTCCTCTTCGGCCCGAGCACCGACGTCCAGCTGCCCGGCGAGTCCCCCGACAACATCTGCCTCGCGCCCAGCGGCGGCCTGATGGTGTGCGAGGACGGCGGGGGCGCCCAGCACGTGTTCGGCCTCACCCGCGGCGGCGAGGTCTACGCGATGGCCCGCGGCCGCCAGAACATCGGCACCCCCGACAAGCCCGAGTGGGGCGAGTTCGCGGGCGTCACCTTCTCGCCGGACCACGACACGATGTACGTGAACTGCTACACCCCCGGCACGACGTTCGCGGTGACGGGTCCCTGGCACAAGTAGCGCGGCGGTCCGTGGTCCTCGTCCCCGCGGGCGAGGGCCACGCCCGGTCGCCCGGTCAGTACGCCGTCACGGGATAGTGGTCCGACAGGTTGGTGTACGTGTAGTCCTTGCCCCAGCTCGACACCGTCCAGGGCGCGCTCCGCTCCCTGACGACGTGGTTGGTCCAGGTGGCGGGCCGGGCATGGCCCTTGCGGTGCAGGACGTGGTCGAGGTCCTCGCGCGGGTCGTCCGGGTAGCGGTCGGCGGCGATGGAGTTGTCCTGCGTGTCGAAGGAGTACGGGTGGCCGGTGCGGGCGTCGGCCGGGACGAGGTCTCCGGTGGCGAGCATCGAGGCGTACTCGGCGCTGCGTGAGTCGACGTTGAAGTCGCCCGCCACGACGACCTGTTCGGCCGCCGGGATGTTCTTGGCGTCCAGGAAGGCGTCCATCTCCTTGAGCTGCGCGGCGCGGGTGGCCGCGGCCTCCCCGTCGGCGCAGCCGGAGTCGGTGGACTGGGTGTGCGTCCCGACGACGTGCGTCCGGACGCCGTTCACGTCGAGGACGGCATAGACGAAGCCCTTGTTGGAGTACGCGTCGGAGCCGCACGCCTCCTTGTAGACGTACTGCTCCTTGCGCACGATCGGCCACTTGCTCAGGACCGTCACCCCGCCGTCCTCCGGCGTCACCGAGGAGTACGCGCCGCCGGTGGCGTCCCAGCCACCCTTGCCGCGGCCCATCACCGGGGTCTGGTGCGGGTACGCCGCCGCGGCGTTCGACTTCAGCGCGTCGGACGCGGAGTTGTCGAAGGCCTCCTGCAGCACGACGACGTCCTGGCCCCGGAAGAAGCCGGCGGCCGGTATCGCCCGGGCCCGGTGGTCCTGGCCCCAGTTCGGGTACAGCGTCTTGCTGAACAGGAACGTGTTGTACGTGAGCACCTTGAGCGGGGGCGGGGCGGCAGCGGCGCCGGCCGCGGACGCGGACGGGGCGACGGCGACGACCGTGGCGACGGCGAGCGTGGCGGCGGCGAGCACGGAGGTGATCGCCGCGGCGTGGGTCCTGCGCGGCGCTGAGTGCGGCACGGTAACTCCAGGGGTCCGGGGGCCGGTTGGAAGTCCGCACATCCAACCAGCGGGAACTACTTCTGGGGATACGTCGCGTGAACACGATCCGCGCCCAGGCTCCGAAAAGGTCCGCCGGCGCGGCGCGGAACACCCCCTTGGCGGGACTCGGCGGACCCGCGGGCGGTTCTTGGGGGCGGGGTGTACGGGCGGGGGTCGCCGCCCGCGCGTGGGGCGCGCACACGACCGCGGACGCCCTTCGCCGGCCTCCGCAGCCCCCGCGTAAACCCGCTCCGACCTGGGGCGATGAGGTGTGCGCGGCCTACAATCGGGTTCTGCGAAAGGGGACTTGATGGACCGCAGCGTACGCACGATCGATGACGTGATGAAGCTTCTGGACGGGCTCTTCGAGCCGGCGGCCGACCGGTGGTCGGCGGACGGGGCCGCGTGGTGGGACGGCTTCTACGCCGACCGGTCGAAGCCGGTGCCGTTCTTCGCGGACAAGCCCGACGAAAGCCTCGTCTCGTACGGTGAACGGGGTCTGCTCACCCCGGGGCGCGCCCTCGACCTGGGCTGCGGCCCGGGGCGCAACGCCCTGCACCTCGCCTCGCTCGGCTTCGCGGTGGACGCCGTCGACCTGTCGCAGGGCGCCCTCGCCTGGGCGGCGGACCGGGCCCGCGCGGCGGGAGCCGAGGTGAGCTTCCACCACGGTGACGCCTTCGCGCTCGCGCGGGCGGAGCTGAGCGGCCCGTACGACCTGATCTACGACTCCGGCTGCTTCCACCACCTGCCGCCGCACCGCCGCGTCAGCTATCTCGCCCTCCTCGACCGCCGGTTGGCCCCCGGCGGCCACTTCGCCCTCAGCTGTTTCGCGGCCGGCGAGGCGGGCATGGGCTCCGAGCTCTCCGACG
Organism: Streptomyces sp. NPDC041713; assembly: GCF_055591085.1. Lineage (NCBI taxonomy): Bacteria > Bacillati > Actinomycetota > Actinomycetes > Kitasatosporales > Streptomycetaceae > Streptomyces > Streptomyces sp. NPDC041713. The sequence continues at coordinate 423,361 of NZ_JBVIZY010000006.1, read as the reverse complement.
CGGACTTCTATCGGCAGGGCGGGCTGCACGGCGGCCTGGCGTACACGGCGGAGTCGCTGCGCGGGATCTTCGCCGACCTGACGGAGGTCGAGCTCCGCCGCATGCACGACGAGCCGCCCGGCTCCCCGCGCTTCGGCGAACCGTTCCTCTGGGCGGCCCTGTTCCGCAGGGACGACGCGGACCAGGCGGACGGGCAGGCCTAAGGCCTGGCCCCGCCCCCGAGCACCAACCGCACCTTGTCGACGCCCAGCAGCCCCGCCAGCGGCACCTTCGCCGTGGTCTGCCGGGGGTCGACCGTCACGCCCTCGGCGCGCAGGATGTCGAGGAGCATGCCGGCCAGCGGCATCACCATGTGCCGCCCCCAGCAGCGTTCGGAGACGTGGCCGAAGGGGAGGTAGCCCGGGTGGTCGTCGGGGTCGAGCGTGTCCCAGCGCTCGGGGCGGAAGTCGTCCGGGTCGTCCCACAGCGCCGGGTCGCGGTGGCTGAGCAGCGGCAGCAGCAGCACGTCGTCGCCCGGGCCGATGCGGTCGTCGAGGGCGGGGTACTCGGGGCCGGCGTTGCGCAGGAGGTTCCAGGACGGCGGCAGCAGCCGCATCGACTCGTAGAGGATGTGGTCGTTCGGCGTGTCGTCGTCGAACGGCGCCCCGAGCCAGTACGCGTTGGCGACGAGCGTGGAGACGGTGAAGCAGACGGGCGCGGCGGCGCGCCGGTACATGCCCATGGCGTAGCGGCGTTCGTTGTAGTTCGCGGCCTTCGCGGTCAGGCCCGCGATGCTGGTGGCGGGCGCGCCGGGGCGGAGCCTGCCGGGCAGGGCGGCGCCGGTGGCGATGACCGCCCAGGTCAGCTTGGGCGTCAGCTCCAGCGTGCGGTCCATGAGGACGCGCAGCCGGTACGGGTCGGCGCCGAGGATCAGGTCGCGCAGGTGGACGTGGCCGACGTGCGGCCACTGCCCCGAGAGGTCGAGGCGGCCGGGCACCGGCTTCTTCAGCGCCGCCCGTACGTCGCGGCCGATGGCCTGCATGACGGCGGCCGCCTCCGTACGCGGGATGGAACGCCCCTGCAGCGGTTTGAAGGTGGGGCGTTCGCGCTCGGTGGCCGGGCGGGCGGCGAGGATCTGGTCGGTCAGGGCGGGTCCTGCGACGCCGACGGTGTCGGCGTCCAGGCGGAACACGTCCTCGCCGCGGTGGTCGCGCAGCAGGGCGTCGAGCCGGGGCGTGAGGAGCGTGGTCCGCGCGCGCCCGGCGGTACCGGATATGGACATCGGGAGTCTCCAGGAGCGGGAGGCCCGCACCCGGCGTTCGGCACACCGGGCGCGGGCCTCGACGGCGCATTGCGTCCCTACGGAATGTGCGTCCGCGCGGGATGCGCGCGGTGCCCTGCCTGCGGCCTAGTACCAGATGTACCAGGCGTAGGACTTGAGGCTCTTCTCTCCGGTGACCTTCTTCTTGAGGGAGCGGACAACCTTCATGTGCATACCTCCGGTCGTTTCCGTTCGTCCGTGCCGGACACGGACCTGCGGAGGATCTCCGTCCCCGATCAACAGCCGATAAACGGCCAGGTGATGGGCTATGCCGGGCATATCCGGAGTGCGCCGGTGAGCGGGCAGCCATGCCGTAGGGGAAGAGGGGCGGGGGCGGAGTTCCGTTCCGGTTCACCCGGTCGTCGGACGTACGCGTGCTCCTGATACCAAGATCCGTGGAGACCGTCCGGCCGTCCGCGGGCGCGCGGGGGACGCAGGGGACGCAGGAGAGAGGCACCACGATGCAGCTGCACACCCACGAGTGGGGAACCGGCGACCGGATCGCCCTGTTGATCCACGGGATGATGTCGGACCACCGCACCTGGCGGCGCGTGGGGCCCGCCCTCGCCGACCGGGGGTACCGCGTGATCGCCGTCGACCTGCGCGGCCACGGTGCGAGCGGACGCGGCGCGTACGGCGCGCGGCTCTTCGCCGACGACCTCGTCGACACGCTGCCGGCCGGCGCCGACCTCGCGCTCGGGCACTCGCTCGGCGGTCTCGCCCTGGCCCTCGCGGCCGAGCGGCTCGCCCCCGCGCGGGCCGTCTACTGCGATCCGGCGTGGGCGCTCGGCACCGACGGCGCGGTCGACCCCGCGGCGTTCGTGGCGTTCCAGCGGCTCTCGCGGGACGTGATAGCGAAGTTCAACCCGCGCTGGGAGGCGGCCGACGTGGACGTCGAGGTCGCCACGCTGGCCGCCTGGGACCCGGACTCCGCGCTGTCGCTGTCCGGCGCGCACGCCGCCGACCACACGCCCGCCGCGCCGGTCGTGCCCTCGCTCGTCCAGGTCGCGGACCCCAGCCCCGTCGTCGACGAGGCGCTCAAGGAGGAGCTGGCGCGGCGCGGCTTCGAGGTGCGGACGGTCCGGGGCGCCGGACACACCATGTACCGCGACGACTTCGACGCGTTCATGGGCTCGCTGGAGGGGTGGATCTGAGGGGGACGCTGGGGGGTGGCCCTGAGGAGGGGTCTCTGGGGATCGGGCGTGGCGGTGGAGTGAGTCCTCGCGACCTCTTGGGCCTGTTGTCCTATTTGACGTATTAATGCCTATATCGTCGCGCGGGTGATCACTCTCGTACGGAGATGCGCCGCGCTCTGCGCCCTCGGCTCCCTGACCGTCGCCCTGGCCAGCTGCGGCGCCGACACCGCCACGTCCGGTCACGCGGGCCGCACCGCCCGCCCCGCGCCGACCGCCCCCTCGTCGTCCGCTCCCCCGACCCTCGCGCCGGGCCCCGCCGGGATCACCCCCGTGTTCACCAACGGGTCCCGCAAGCACGGCCGTACCGTCGCCCTCACCTTCGACGCCGACATGACGGCGGACCAGGGACCGCGTGCGGCGGCCGGTGAGCGGTTCGACAATCCGGCCCTGGTCGCCACGTTGCGGCGGCTGAAGGTGCCCGCCACGTTCTTCATGACCGGCCGGTGGGCCGAGGAGTACCCGAAGCAGGCCAAGGACATCGGCCGCGACCCGCTCTTCGAGGTCGCCAACCACTCGTACAGCCACCACGCCTACACCGGCGACTGCTACGGGCTGCCGACCGTGCCCGCGGCCCGGATGCGCACCGACATGGACCGCGCCTTCGCGGCCTTCCGCACGGCGGGCGTCGAGCGCCGCGTGCCGTACTTCCGCTTCCCCGGCGGCTGTTACGACCGGCAGGCCCTGCGGGCGCTGGCGCCCGGCGGCGTGACCGCGGTGCAGTGGGACGTGGTCGGCGGCGACGCCTTCGCCACGGACTCCTCGGCGGTCGCCCGGCAGGTGCTCGACGGGGTGCGGCCGGGCTCGGTCGTCGTCCTGCACTGCACGCGCAGCGCGGCGCCCGCGACGGAGCGCGCCCTGCGCACGATCGTCCCCGGCCTGCGCGAGCGCGGGTACCGGTTCGTCCGCGTCTCGGAGCAGATCCGGTCGTCCGGGGCGCCGGGGACGACGGGGGCGTCGCCCCGGGCGACGGGTGCGGGGGACGCGCCGGACTCGGCGGGGCGGGACGCGTCCGACAAGTCCTGAACCGGAGCGGCGGGTGTCCGGAACCGGAGCGGCGGGTTCATGAACCGGGGCCGCGGCTCATGAACCGGGGCCGCGGCTCATGAACCGGAGCAGCGGGTCATGAACCGCCGACGGGTCCTGAACCGGCCCGACTAGGCTGGACCGCATGCCGGACGACCATGACCGCGAGGGCGCCCCGCCGGAGCGGCCGGATGAGCCCTTCGCCGAGTGCGTGCTCTGCCGCGCCCCCACCGAGTACCCGGAGTCCCGGCGGGGCGTCACGCTCTGCCCGGCGTGCGCGTGGCAGGAGGCGCAGCGCTCGGCCTGTTCGGGCTGAGCGTTACGCACCCCGGCTCCGTCAACCGCGCCGCGAGCTGAGCGCGCACGCCCCCCACAGCGCCGCCGCCGTGACAGCCAGCGCCGCCACGAGCGCGCCCAGCGGGGCGGGCACCGCGCCCTCCCTCGACCCCGTGGTCAGGTCCGTCAGGACCGACTTGGCCGGGGAACCCGTGGTGACCAGCAGGAACAGCGCGCCGAGCAGCAGCGCGGGCACGGCGCGGCCCGCGGAGCGCAGCAGCGGCCAGGAGGCGAGCGCCCCGAGCGCGGTACCGAGCAACGCGCTGACCAGCATCGCGAGGAGTCCGGCCGCGCCCGCGGGCAGCCGTTCCACCGGCACCCGTGCGTTCGTGCTCGTCGCGTCGCTGATGACCGTCACGACGCACACCGCCGCGCCGCCGAGCGCGGCGGCGGTGAGCAATGCGGCCAGCAGCGACGCGAGGTGGGCCCGGCCGGGGCCGATGGCCGCGGCGGAGCAACTGCGCGCCGCGGGCGGCTCGTTGGACACGCAGATACGGACGAGCCAGCCCGCCACGGGCAGCAGGCCCCCGGCGGCGTACGCGAGCGAGTCCAGGATGGGCTGCCCGCCCTGTACGCCGACGCCGAGGAACACGGCGTACAGGATCACCGGCGGAAGCCACCGCTGGGACCGCACCAGCAGGGCGCTCTGGTAGCGCAGCGCGGCACGCATCACCGCACCTCCCCGTCCGTGGCCGCCCGCACCGCGGCATGGGCGTCGGCGTCCGCGGCGTGCACCCGCACCACGTGCCACGGCGGCCGTGCCGTCAGCAGCTCCCGCAGGACCCGGTCCGAGTGGGGCTCGGGGACGGTGAGTCGCAGCAGACCGGGTGCGGCCCCCTCCGTCCGGGCCACGACCGCCGCCGCGACCGACGCCGGGAGCGCGGCCCCCTGCGCCCCGGAGGGCCCCTGCGCCCCGGAGGACCCTCGCGCCCCCGTGGGCCCCTGTACCTCGATGGACACCATGGGCCCCGCCCCCTCCCCCGAAGTCGCCTGTTCCGTACGGCGGTTCAGCGTCGAGCCCGTCACCGCGTACGTCGCCTCCGCCAGGCCCCGCAGCCGCAGCGGGTCGTGGTCGACGAAGACCGCGGAGCCGCCCGCCGAGGTCCGCTCGGCCACCGCGCGGTCGAGCTCGCCGCGGGCGGGCGCGTCCAGGCCGGTCCACGCCTCGTCGAGGACGAGGAGTTCGGGGTCGGCCAGCAGCGCCTGCGCCACGGCGACCTTCTGGCTGCTGCCCTTGGAGAGCTCCGACAGCGGCGTCCGCGCGTACCCGTCGGCGCCGAAACGCTCCAGCCACTCCGCCGCCCGGCGCCGGGCCGCAGCGCGCGCGAGACCGTGCACGCGGCCCATGTGCGTGAGGTAGCCGATCGCGGTGAACGGCAGTGCGGCGGGGAACCGTTCGGGCACGAACGCGGTGCGCGGACGCCCGGCCACCCGCCCCTCGGAGGGCGCGTCGATCCCGGCGAGCAGCCTCAACAGGGTTGATTTTCCTGTGCCGTTGCCGCCCTCGACGCGCACCAGGGCGCCCGCCGGTATACCGAGGTCGACCTCGCGCAGCACCCAGGGGCCGCGCATGCCGTAGCGGCGACCCACCTTGTCGAGCCGTACGGCGTGCTCACGTTCCATGCGGGCCATCCTCGCGTACGGGCCGGGGCGGTAACGATCCACGTATGGGCCGGGGCAGACACGATCCACGTACGGGCCGGGGCCGGGCACGGCCCGTCGGCCGGGAGGCTGGCAGACTTGCCGCGTGAGCAGCGAAGAGACGACCACCGCCGACAGCGCCCCCGCCAGCGCCCCCGCCGGGCCTGCCGCGCAGGACAGCCCGTTCCGGCACGAGATCACCTCGCGCGACGAGGCGCCGCAGTTCGTGCTGCCCCTCGTCGCCCGCATCGAGCGCGCCGCTCCGCCGGCCCGCACGGATGCCCTGGAGACCGCGGCCCGCGCCGTCCTGGTGATGCTGAGCGACGCGCGTTCCCTCGGCGACGGCGAGTGGGCGCAGGCCATGCGGGACTGGCAGGACGCCCGTATCCGCAAGGTGGTGCGCCGGGCCCGGGGAGCCGAGTGGCGCAAGGCCGAGGCGCTGCCGGGCATCACCGTCACCGGCAAGTCGGCGGAGGTCCGCGTCTTCCCTCCCGTACCGCTCGACGGATGGCCGAAGGAACTGGCGCGGCTCCAGGTCTCCGGGACCGAACTCGACGACCCGGAGCCGCCGGCGGGCGCCGACCCGACGCACCCCGTGCTCTGGCTGAATCCCCACGTGGAGATGACGGCGGGCAAGACCATGGCCCAGGCAGGCCACGGAGCCCAACTCGCCTGGTGGGACCTCTCGGACGAGGAGCGCGCGGCGTGGCGCGACGCCGGCTTCCCGCTCTCCGTGCGGACCGCCGACGCCGGCCACTGGCGCGTGGTGTGCGCCGGCGACAACCCGGTGGTCCGCGACGCGGGCTTCACCGAGATCGCCCCCGGCCCGACCGTCGCGGTCGAGGGCGTGAACCGCATCGGCCTCCTCGGCCCCTGAGGGATCACGTGCTGCCCGAGGGATCAGGTGCCGCCTGAGGGATCAGGTGCTGATCGACGTGACGGCCTCGACGCCGTACGTACGGGCGTAGCCGTTCTCGGTGCCGACCAGGAGGTCGACGACCTCGAAGTAGCGGTCCCAGAACGGGGTTTCGCGCAGGGCGTCGACGAGGCGCTGGTAGGCGTCGTGGTCGACGGCCTCCCAGACCCAGACGTCGGTGACGCGGGTGGAGTAGAACTCGGTGTCGTAGAAGCGCGACCGGACGCCGGTGGTCCCGGCCTCGACGGCGGGGACGACCTGCGTGGTGAACGCCTCCACCCGCTCCTGCGGGGTCATGGCGAGCCATTCGGGCGTGGTCTTGACGAGCATGAACGCCGTGACGGGCAGGGCGGTTTCCTGTGCGGACATGGGACGGGCCTCCGGGAGGTGTGTCGATGATGGGGTACGGGTGCAGATCGGGTCAGGTCGGGTCGCGGGGAACGGTCAGGCGGCGGGCGAGGACGCGACGGCAGGCCTGAGCACCCGGTCGCACCACTGCTCGAACGTGGTGGGCGTGGCGGTGTCCGGCGTGCGGGTGACGCCGGCGTCGAGGCCCGCGTCCTTGGCCCGCTTCATGTCGCAGACGCCCCGCGCGAACGTCTCGTCGAGCCCGTAGCCGACGAGGGCGGCGTACAACTCGTCGAACGCCTGGCGCTCGTACCGTACGGGCCGACCGAGCCGCTCCGTCATGATGCGGGCCAGGTCGTTCGGGGACAGGTCCTGCGGCCCGAGGACCGGGACGCTGTCCACACCGGACCACGTGCGCTCCAGGAGCAGCCCGGCGGCGACGGCCGCGATGTCGGCGACGGCGACGAGGGGGACCTTGCGGTCGGGGTCGACGACGTCCGTGAAGACGCCCTTCTCCCGGATCTCCTCGGCGTCCTCCAGGAAGTTCTCGAAGTACGAGGGGTTGGCGAGGGCGCGGTAGGCGACGCCGGTCCCGGCGATGAGATCGTCCATGGCGAGCGAGGCCGTGACCAGCCCGGCCCGGTCGGCGACGGGCGTGCCGCGGCCGAGCGCGGAGACGCCGACCACATGGCCGACGCCGTGGGTGACGAGCGCCTGCGCGGCGGGACGCGTGAAGCCCCGGAAGCCCTCGTCCGGCGTCCGCGAGGAGTCCGGCGGGACGAGCCAGAACACGGCGTCCGCGCCGGCGAAGGCCCGGTCGACGACGTCGGCGTCGCCGTGCGAGCCGACGACCACCTCGACCCGTTCACGCGTCGCGTCGGGAAGGCGGGCCGGGTCGCGCACCACGACGCGCAGGCGCTCGCCGTGGGCGGGGGCGGACTGCAGGAGCAGGGGCAGCAGATGGCGGCCGATGTTCCCGGTGGGAGCGGTGATGACGATCATGCAAACCTCGTGGCTCGGTGCGGTTTCGGTATGTCCTCATCCTGTGGAGCGCCGGGTCATTGCGACAAGAGGAACTTCGGCACGGGATCATTGCCGAAAATGGAATGACCGGGTTGAGCAGTGCTGATGAAGCCCACGGCGGTCGTCGCACGCCGCGCGCGCCGGGACACTGACCCGGGCACTAGGGTGCGAGCACGGACGGACCCGGCCGGCGGCGAAGCCGGGCGCAGAGTGGTGTCGGCGCGGGCCAGGAGCGGAGGAAGACATGCGGGCGAGAGCGGAACGCGGACGCGCGGCGTCGGACCGGCCCGGGGGCCGGTCGTGAGCAGCGGCACCGCGGGAACCGGCGGGCGGCTGGACGGCCGGGTCGAACGCGGCAACCAGACCCGCCGCCTCGTGCTGCGCCGCACCGTCGACATCGCCTCCGTCGAGGGGCTCGACGCCCTGTCGCTGGGGCGCATCGCCGCCGAGCTGAACCTCAGCAAGAGCGGGGTGTTCGCGCTCTTCGGCTCGAAGGAGGAGCTGCAGCTGGCGACCGTCAGGGCGGCGGGGCGCATCTTCCTCGACACGGTGGTGGAGCCCGCGCGCGAGGAGCCGCCCGGCCTCGGGCAGGTGGCACGGCTCTGCGCGAACTGGCTGGCGTACTCGGAGGAGCGGGTCTTCCCCGGCGGCTGCTTCTTCTACGGGGCGATGGCCGAGTACGACGCACGCGAGGGGGCCGTGCACGACGCCGTCGTCGACGCCGCCCGCGGCTGGACCGGGCAGATGGAGCGCTGCATCGGCGAGGCGCGCGACGCCGGTGAGGTGCGGGCGGACACGGACATCGGGCAGCTCGCCTTCGAACTCGTCGCCCTCATGGAGACGGCCAACGCGTACTCGGTGCTGCACGGCGCGCCGGACGCGTACCGGCGGGCGAGTTCGGGCATCACGGCGCGGCTGCGGGCGGCGGCCACGGATCCGGAGCTGGTGCCGCAACTCCCCTGAGGCGTCGGCCCATCGGGCTCCCCGAGGCGCTGGCCCATCGGGCTCCCTGAGGCGCCGGCCCATCGGGCTCCCCGAGGCGCCGGCCCACCCGGCCCCCTGGGGCGCTGGCCCATCCCGCACCGAAACCCGCTAGCACGACCGTTCGTTTAGTTTTATGCTGGCCGCATGCCTTCGACGGCTTCCCGCCCCGCCCGGAACCCCGACCCGGAAAGCAGGCACACCGTGACCGACCTCGTCGCCCTCGACCGCACCGCCGTCCAGACCTCCCTGCACGTCCTGTCCTTCGCCCGCGACGCGGCCGACTGGGAGCGCCCCACCCCCTGCGCGGGCTGGACCCTGCGCCGCCTCGTGACCCATATGACCGCCCAGCACCACGGCTTCGCGGCGGCCGCGCGCGGGGCCGGCGACGACCGCACGTTCTGGCTCGAACTGGACCTCGGCAGCGACCCGTCGGCCCGCTACGAGGAGTCCGTGCGGCATGTCGTCGCCGCCTTCGCCGAGTACGGGGCAGCGTACGAACAGGACGGCAGGGAGCGGCAGTTCGTGCTGCCGGAGCTCGGCGGCAGCTTCTCCGGACGTACCGCCGTCGGGTTCCACCTCCTCGACTACGTGGTGCACGCGTGGGACGTGGCCGTCACCCTCGACGTCCCGGTCACCTTCCCCGACGAGGTGGTCGCCGCCGCGCTCGCGGTGGCCCGGCGGGTGCCCGCTACACCCGAACTCCGCGGCCCCGGCGCCGCGTTCGCGCCCGCGCTGCCCACCCCGCCCGACGCCGGCGCCCTGGACCAGGTGCTGACCCACCTCGGCCGCTCCCCCGTACCGTTCGCGTCCGACGTCTCGCGCGGTTGAACGCCCCGCCCGTATCTTCCGTACTCCCCGGTATCACCGGCGACACCGGAGCACCACGGGAGGCACCTTGCGGCGCGTCAACGGCACGGCTCTGATCATCGCGGCACTCGTCGCCACGCTGGGGGCGATCGCGTTCCCCGTGTGGTCCTACGCCGACCGGTCCGGAACCGGGCAGGCCAATCTGGCCGCCGGTTCCGTCGCCACCCGGTGGGGGCCGCTCTCCGCCGCCGACCGGGACCTGCTGGTGAAGGTGCGGCTCGCCGGACTGTGGGAGATACCCGCGGGACAGCAGGCCGTCGAGCGGGCGCCGACCAAGGCGGTCAAGGAGGCCGGGGACCATCTGATCGTCGGCCACACCGACCTCGACCGCCGGGTGCGCGGCGTCGCGGCGCAGCTCGGCGTCGAGCTGCCCAACCAGCCCACCGAGCAACAGCAGGGCTGGCTGGACGAGTTGACCGCGGCGAGCGGCGAGGAGTACCAGCGCAAGTTCGCCAATCTGCTGCGCGCCTCGCACGGCAAGGTCTTCGGCGCGATCGCGCTGGTCCGCGACAGCACCCGCAACTCGCTCGTGCGGCAGCTCGCCACCGACTCCAACCAGACCGTCCTCGACCACATCACGATGCTGGAGGCCACCGGCGAGGTCGACTTCGACGGGATCGCGAACGGCGCCGCCTCGACCGCGACCGCCAGCCCCACCGGACCTCCGCCGCCGTCCGGCGTCGCGCCCCCGCAGGCGCCGCCCGCCGGGCCCAGCGGCGACGTGTCGGCCACGTCCCGCCCCTCGCCCGCGCCGCCCGGCCAGGTCAACACCGGCCGGCCGGAACCTCAAATGTAGCTCTGAACGTCCTCCCCCGAGGGTTCACCCGCCCCCGTCCCGGTCATGCCCTGAGGACGGAGGGCCGGGGGTACGGGGGCCCGCGGGACGAAGGGGAGCGGCATGACGCGTCAGGAGAGGCACCTGGGACGGCCGGCACTACCGGGTACGGGGAGCGCACGACCGGGTACGGGGATCGCACGACTGGGCACGGGGATCGGCTGGCGGCCCGAGATCGCCGACGCCGTGGAGGCGATGCCCGGCATCGACTGGGTCGAGGCCGTCGCCGAGAACCTCTGTCCGGGCCATCTGCCCGACTCCCTGCTGCGGCTGCGCGAGCGCGGGGTGACCGTCGTGCCGCACGGCGTCTCGCTGGGGCTCGGCGGCGCGGACCGCCCCGACGAGGGGCGTCTGACGGCGCTCGCCGAGCGTGCGGAGGCCCTCGGTTCGCCGCTGGTCACCGAGCACATCGCGTTCGTACGGGCGGGCGGCACCCTCACCGCGACGCAGCCGCTGGAGGCCGGGCACCTGCTGCCCGTGCCGCGCACCCGTGACGCCCTCGACGTGCTCTGCGAGAACGTCCGCGTCGCCCAGGACGCGCTGCCCGTGCCGCTCGCCGTGGAGAACATCGCGGCGCTGGTCGCCTGGCCGGGCGAGGAGATGACCGAGGGACAGTTCCTGTACGAGCTCGTCGAGCGGACCGGCGTACGGCTGCTCATCGACGTCGCCAACCTGCACACCAACCACGTCAACCGCGGCGAGGACCCGGCAAGGGCCCTGGACGAGCTGCCCGTCGAGGCCATCGCGTACGTCCATGTGGCGGGCGGCTTCGAGCGGGACGGGGTGTGGCACGACAGCCACGCACACCCGGTGCCCGAGCCGGTCCTCGCGATCCTCGCCGACCTGGCGTCGCGGGTGTCCCCGCCGGGCGTACTCCTGGAGCGCGACGAGAACTTCCCCGAACCCGCGGAGCTGGAAGGCGAGTTGGACGCCATCCGGGCCACCGTGAAGGTCTCGGGCGAGCTGCCCGCGCCGGAGCCCGCCGCTCGGCGTGAGGTGACGCCCGCCTCCCCGGCCGCCCGGCAGCGGACCGCGCTCGCCCAGGCCTCGCTGCTCTCCGCGCTCGTCGCGGGCACCCCGGCGCCCGAGGGATTCGACCACGCGCGGCTGAAGGTGCAGAGCCACGCCCTGGCCGCCAAGCGGGCCGACGTGGTGGCGAAGGTCGCCCCGGAGCTGCCCGGGATCCTCGGCGCCGCGTACCGCACCCACTTCCTGGACTACGCCCGCTCCCGCCCCATGACCGCCGGCTACCGCCACGACGCGCTGCACTTCGCCGCCCACCTGCTGTCCACCGGCCGGCCCGAGGACACGGCCGCCCGCGGAGAGCTGAGGACCTGGTGGCGGGAGCGCTCGGGCCCGGCCCCCCTGTCGCACCGCCCCGCCGCCCGCCTGCGCCGGGCCACCCGCCGGGTCCTGCTGCGGAGGTGACGGGAGTCGCGGGCCAGGTGGTGCAGACGAGGGTACGCCGTCTGCGGGCACCCTCCGCGCCGGGCAACCCGGCCGCCCCGTAAGGCAGTTGACGTACTCTTCGCCGTATCGGGCCGCGCCCCGCCCGGCGCGCACTAACGTGCGGTGGCGCACCAGGAGGCGTCATGCGATCCCGAACCATCAACGGCACCGGCCTCATCGTGGCGGGCCTCGTCGCGACCCTGACCGCGCTGATCTTCCCGCTCTGGTCCTACGAGGACCGCTCGGGCACCGCCCTCGACCGGCTCGACGCCGAGTCCGTGTCGACCGACTTCGGGCCGCTGTCCGCCCAGGACCGGGAGTTCATCATCAAGGTGCGCCTCGCCGGGCTGTGGGAGCTGCCCGCCGGGCAGCAGGCGGAGGAGCGCGGCACCACCAGGGCCGTGCGCACGGCCGGCGAGCACCTCGTACAGGGGCACACCTTCCTGGACGCACGCGTGCGCGAGGTCGCGGCTCGGCTCAGCCTGGAGCTGCCCAGTCAGCCGAGCCCCCAACAGCGCGACTGGCTGGTCGAGTTGAGCGGCGCCCGCGGCGAGACGTACGACGAAAAGTTCGCCAACATCCTGCGGCGCGCCCACGGCACGGTCTTCTCCCTGGTGGCCCTGGTCCGCGCGAACACCCGCAACTCGCTGGTGCGCGGCCTGGCCGACGACGCCAACACGACCGTCCTCGACCACATCAAGGTCCTGGAGAGCACCGGACTCGTCGACTTCGACGGGCTGGCGAAGGACGCGGCCACGTCCGGCCCCGCGGGACCGGTGACCCGGGCACCGCCGCCGCCGCCCGGTCCGACCGACTCCCCCGCCCCCGCCGCACCCGTCACACCGTCGGCCACCTACTCGCTGCCCCCGGCCGTCTCCCGGCCCGCACCCGCCACCCGGTGACCGGGAGCGACGGCAAACGGAACGTTACCTACCTGTCACCGGCTGTCCGCATGGTGAATAAGCCATGGCGGAATGCGGCGCCTTCGCATAGAAAACCGCCATGTTCTGGGTCCCTCTGTTCCTCCTCGCCTGGGCCGCCGCCGGGCTGTCCTGCGGCCGGCTCTGCCTCGCCGCGAGCCGCGCCGCCACCCAGGAGAAGACCGCGGCCCGCGACCACGAACTCACCCTCTACGAGACGGCGTTCCTGTCCGGCGGCCCGTACCGCGTCGCCGACGTGACGCTCGTCGCGATGGCCGGGGCGCGCCGGCTGCTGATCGCCCACACCGGCTGGGCGACCGTCGTCGACCCGGTGGGCCGCGACGCCATCGAGCGCTCGGTGCTCGGCGCGATCGGCCGGGACGGACAGTCGCGGATAGCGAAGATACGCCGGGCCACGGCCGCCGCCGACCCGGTGCGGGCACTCGCGGACCGGCTCGTCGCGGCCGGGCTCGCGGTCCCGGAGGACACCGGGACGGGCGTCGCGGCGGCGGTGCGCCAGGTGCGGGCCGCCACCGTGGCGGTGCTCGCCCTCGGCACCGTCGCGGTGCTGCTGCCGGGGCAGGGGCCGGGCGTCGCCGGGCAGGTGCCCGTCGCGGTCTGGTTCGCGCTGCCGCTCCTCGTCTGCGCGGGCTGTCTGCTCATCGCCCGCGTCGAGATCCACCCGTACACGCGGTGGGCGTCCCCCGCGGGCCAGCGGCTGCTCGGCGCGCTGCCCGCGCGCGGCGAGGGGCTCACCGCCGTCGCGGTGCGCGGGGTCCGCGCCACCGGCGACCCCGGACTACGGGCGGCCTTCGCGCAGCGGCCGCACCGGGAGGCGGGGCAACGGGGTCATTGAGCCGACACCGGCGGGCCGGTGCTTTACTTCGTCAATTACCACACGAATCATCCCTTTTGTTCGAGAACCTCCCGCACGCACAACCGAACAAAAGGGGTATGCACGCGCGATGAGAGCAGCAGCCGTCCGTTACGGAACCGCCGGATCCCTGGTCCTGACCGCCCTCGTCGCCGCCCCCGCGGGGAGCGCGAGCGGCGCCCCGCCCTCCCCCGAGACGTTCGGCACCGCCGTCGCGGCCCAGCGCGCCGAGGCCGCCGGGATCCACTGGGGCACCTGCGCGAAGGCCGAGGGCCTTCCGCCGTCCATCAAGTGCGGCACGGTCTCCGTGCCGCTCGACTACGCCCGCCCCGGCGGCAAGCAGATCAAACTGACCGTCAGCCGCACCAAGGCCACCGGCAAGGCGGCCGGCAAGGCGGCGGGCAAGAAGGTCACCCGGCAGGGCTCCCTCGTCTACAACCCCGGCGGACCCGGCGCCTCCGGCACGTACTTCCCGATGGTCGGCATGATGCCCGAGTGGAAGCGCATCGCCGCCGCCTACGACCTGGTCGGCTACGCCCCGCGCGGGGTGGGCCGCTCGGCGCCGCTGTCCTGCGAGGACCCGAAGTCGTACATCAAGGCGCCCACGCAGTCGCCGACCCACCCCGACGAGGCGTACAAGCGTAAGCGCGTCGCGCGGGCGAAGGCGTACGCGCGCGGCTGCGCGGCCCGCAACCCCGGCCTGCGCCACTACACGACGCTGAACAACGCACGTGACCTGGATGTGCTGCGGGCGGCCCTCGGTGAGCGGAAGCTGACGTTCATGGGCGCCTCGTACGGCACGTACTTCGGCGCGGTCTACGCCACGCTCTTCCCCTCGCACGTGCGCCGCATGGTCTTCGACTCGGCGGTCAACCCCGACCCGCGGCAGATCTGGTACGGCAACAACCTCGACCAGTCGGCGGCCTTCGAGCGGCGCTGGGCGGACTTCCGCGCCTGGGTGGCCAAGCACGACAAGACCTACCACCTGGGCAGCACGCCCGAGCAGGTCCTTCGCAGCTACGAGAAGGTGCGCGCCGAGCTGGTCCGCAAGCCCGCGGGCGGCAAGGTCGGCCCCGGCCAGCTGCAGGGCGCCTACCTCAAGGCCGGGTACTACGACGACTACTGGCCGATGCGCGCGGCGGCGCTCTCCGCGTATCTGAAGGGCAACCCCAAGCCGCTGATCGAACAGGCCGCGCCGGAGCCGAAGGCGGCCGCGGAGGAGGAGAACGGCAACGCCGTCTACACGGCCGTGGAGTGCAACGACGCGGACTGGCCCACCGACTTCGCCACCTGGGACCACGACAACACCCGGCTCGCGCGCACCGCGCCCTTCGAGACCTGGGACAACGCCTGGATGAACCTGCCGTGCGCCTACTGGAAGGCGCCCCGGCAACAGCCCCTGGACGTGCGCGCGGCCGGCGGCGAGCTGCCGCCGACGCTGATCCTGGCCGCCGAGCGCGACGCGGCGACGCCGTACGAGGGGGCGCGGGAGCTGAACCGGCGCCTTGAGGGATCGGTCCTGGTCACCGAGCGGGGCGCCGGCACGCACGGCATCGGCGGCGGCCCCAACCAGTGCGTCAACGGGCACCTGGACGCGTATCTCCTGCACGGCGAGCTCCCCGTGCGGCGCGCGGCGTGCGCACCGCACAAGGAGCCCTCGCCGACGTCCGGGATCCGCGCGGCGGAACTGCCCCGGGAGCGCTGACCCGCAGGACCCGGGGGGTGCCGGCCCGCTACGCCAGGCCCGCCACCAGGTCCGCCACGGACTTGCGGCGGCCGGTGTAGAACGGCACCTCTTCACGGACGTGCATCCGGGCCTCGGAGGCACGCAGGTGACGCATGAGGTCGACGATGCGGTACAGCTCGTCGGCCTCGAAGGCGAGGAGCCACTCGTAGTCGCCCAGCGAGAACGAGGCGACCGTGTTGGCGCGCACGTCGGGGTAACCGCGGGCCATCATGCCGTGGTCCTTGAGCATGCGGCGGCGGTCCTCGTCGGGCAGCAGGTACCAGTCGTAGGAGCGCACGAAGGGGTAGACGCTGATGTAGTTGCGCGGCGTCTCGTCGGCGAGGAACGCCGGGATGTGCGACTTGTTGAACTCGGCGGGGCGGTGCAGCGCCATGTTCGACCAGACCGGGTCCAGGGCGCGGCCGAGCTTCGTGCGGCGGAAGAGGTTGTAGGCCTCCTGCAGCTCGTCGGAGGTCTCGGCGTGCCACCAGATCATGACGTCGGCGTCGGCGCGCAGGCCGGAGACGTCGTAGGTGCCGCGGACGGTGATGTCCTTGGCGGCGAGCCGGTCGAAGAGGTCCTGGACCTCGTCCGCGTAGCCCGCGCGGACCGTGCCGTCCTCGGGGAGCACGTCTCGCAGCTTGAAGACGGACCACAGGGTGTAGCGGATGACCTCGTTGAGGTCCTTGGCCTTCTTGCCCGCGTTGGGCGTCTTGGCGGGGGCGTCGTCACTCATGGGGCTATTCTCCTCCGCCGCCGTGCAGGCTCTGCACCGGGTTGCGGGTGAGCTCCTCCACACCGGCGAGGTCCCCGCCCAGCTGGTCGACGGCGGCGTGGGCGCTCGCGATGCAGGCGGGGATGCCCACGCCGTCGTAGGCGGCGCCGCACACCGCGAGGCCGGGCAGGGCGGCGACGTGGGCGCGGATGCGGGCCACGCGCGCGTGGTGGCCCACCGGGTACTGCGGCAGGCCGTCGTTCCAGCGGGTGACGCGGGTGGCGACCGGCTCGGCGGTCAGGCCGGTGGCCGCGCGCAGGTCGTGCCGGGAGAGGGCGACGAGTTCGGCGTCGTCGCGCTCCAGGATCTCCGTCTCGCGGTGGCGCCCGACGGAGGTGCGCAGGACGACCAGCTCCGGGTCCTGCCGGTCGATCCAGCCCCACTTGCGGCCGGCGAAGGTGGACGCCTTGATGGTGTGCCCGTCGACGGGCGGCACGAGGAAACCGCTGCCTTCGGGAAGGTCGGTCTCGGCGCGGCGGTAGACGAGGGTCATCAGCGCCATGGAGGCGTACTCGACGGCGCGCAGCTCGGCCGCGGCGCCGGGCGACTCGGTGTCCAGGAGCTTCGCGGCGGCGGGCGCGGGCAGCGCGACGATGACGGCGTCGGCCTCGTGCCGTCCGCTCTCCGTGGTCACCAGCCACCCGTCGGCCCTCCGCCGCACCTCGGTGACCGGCGTGTCGGTGCGGATCTCGGCGCCGCGTGCGCGCAGCGACGCGGCGACGGCGAGCGGGAGGCGGCCGATGCCGCCGTCGATGCCCATGAAGACGGGCCCGGTCTGCTGGTTCTGCGCGGCGCGCGCCTGGATCTCGCGGACGCCCTCGGTGAGGGAGGCGTGGGTGCGGGCCGCCGCGAAGAGCTGCGGGACGGCCGAGCGCATGGAGATGCGGTACGCGTCCCCGGCGTACACCCCGCCGAGCAGCGGCTCCACGAGGCGGTCGACGACCTCGCGGCCGAGGCGCGCGGCGACGTACTCACCGACGGCGATGTCGTCGCCGACCTCGGTGGGCGGCAGTTCACGGTCCCGCTCGATGCGCCGCAGCCCCTCGTCGGAGACCACCCCCGCCAGGGCCGACGCGTCGCCGGGCACGCCCATGACGTGCCCCTTGGGCATCGGCCGCAGGGCGCCACGGGTCCAGATCGCCGCGGTCGCGGTGGCGGGCGGCTCCAGCAGGTCGGCGAGGCCCACCTCGCGGGCGAGGGCGACGGCTTCGGGACGGCGGGCGAGCATCGACTCGGCGCCGAGGTCGACGCGGACCCCGGCGATCTCGTCGGCGTGCAACTTGCCGCCGACCCGCCCGGAGGCCTCCAGAACGGTGACCCGCCGCCCGGGTCCCGAGGTGAGCCATCGATGCGCGGCGGCGAGCCCGGCGATCCCACCCCCGATGACGACGGCGTGGCCCATCCCCGTACGTGTGTCCGTTGCGCGCATGCCCCCCACTCTCTCAGACCGGCGAGTCCCGACCGTGACCGCATCGGGACCGGGCGGCAACCACCGTTCCGGGTCCGCGCGGCGTCAAAGAAGCATCGGTCACCACGTCTCTCGGGGGTACGTCGATGCACGCGTCCAGCAGGTCTCTCTCCTTGTCCCTGTCCCGTTCCCGTCCTCTTGCCGTCCGGGCGGTCTCCGGTCTCCTGTTGGTGGTCGCGCTCGCCGTCACCGGGTGCGGCGCGGGGGGTGACGGCGATGACAGCGGCGGTGACACGGACCGCAAGGCGGCGGGCAGCTCGGCCGGCGCGCAGGGGGCCGGCGGGGGCCGCGCCGATACGTCCGGTGGCGAGCGCCCCGGTGGCCGGAAGACGGCCGTGCCCGCCGCCACCTACATCATCCGCACCGCGCGGCTCACCGTCCGGGTCAAGGACGTCCCCCGGGCGCTCGACACGGCGCGCGCGGCGGCCGAGGACGCCGGGGGAATCGTCGGCGACGAGGACACCAGCCGCGACGACGGGGGCCGCGAGCGCTCCCGTGTCGTGCTGCGCGTCCCGCAGGACCGGTACGAGAAGGTCCTCGACGCGCTCTCCGGCACCGGCAGGCTGATCGACCGCGAGGCGAAGGCGCAGGACGTCACGGACCGGGTCGTCGACGTGGAGAGCCGCGTCAAGTCGCAGCGGGCGAGCGTGGCGCGGGTGCGGGAGCTGATGGACAAGGCGACCAGGCTGAGCGACGTGGTCGCCCTGGAGGGCGAGTTGAGCACCCGCCAGTCCGACCTAGAGGCGCTGCTCGCCCAGCGGTCGTCCCTGAAGGACCGCACGAGCATGGCGACGATCACGCTCTCGCTCACCGAGAACGCGGCGGCGAAGACGGGCGTCGATGACGACGACCCGTCGTTCACGGACGCGCTCGCGGGCGGCTGGGACGCCTTCGTCACGGCGCTGCGGTGGATCGGCGTCGTCCTGGCCGCGGTGCTGCCCTTCGCGGCGATCGCCGCGCTGCTGTTCCTGCTGTGGCTGCGGGTGGTCCGCCCGCGCGTCACCCGCCGGGCGACGCCGGCCCCGGCTCCCCTCGCCCCGCCGGCCCCGCCGGCTCCGCGGGCCGCCACCGGCCGTCAGGACGACCGGGATTGAGGGCCGTCGCGCAGGCCCCCGCGCCGTAGCGTGTCCGTATGAGCAGCACACGGGAACGACTGGTGATCATCGGGGGCGACGCGGCGGGCATGTCCGCCGCGTCGCAGGCGCGCAGGCTCAAGGGCCCCGACGAGCTGGAGATCGTGGCGTTCGAGCGGGGCCACTTCACCTCGTACTCCGCCTGCGGCATCCCCTACTGGGTGGGCGGCGACGTGGCGGAGCGGGACGACCTCGTCGCGCGCTCGCCCGAGCAGCACCGCGAGCGCGCGATCGATCTGCGGATGCGCACGGAGGTGGTGCGGCTCGACGTGCCGGGCCGCCGCGTCCTGGCCCGCGACCTCGACGCGGGCGAGGAGTACTGGACCTCGTACGACAAGCTCGTCATCGCGACCGGCGCGCGCCCCGTCCGCCCGCCGCTGCCCGGCATCGACGCGCCCGGCGTGCACGGCGTGCAGACCCTGGACGACGGCCAGGCCCTGCTCGACACGCTGGCCGGCACCTCCGGGCGGCGGGCCGTGGTGATCGGCGCGGGATACATCGGCGTCGAGATGGCCGAGGCGCTGATCAAGCGCGGTTACGAGGTGACCGTCGTCAACCGCGGCAAGGAGCCCATGTCGACGCTCGACCCGGACATGGGGTGCCTGGTGCACGACGCCATGACGGGCCTCGGCATCACCATGGTGAACGGCGCCGAGGTCACCAAGATCCTCACCGGCGACGACGGACGGGTCGCCGCGGTCGCCACGGAGGACGCCGAGTACCCGGCGGACGTCGTGGTCCTCGGCATCGGCGTGCGCCCCGAGACCACGCTCGCCCGCGAGGCCGGCCTCCCGCTCGGCGCGTACGGCGGGCTGCTCACCGACCTGGCGATGCGGGTGCGCGGGTACGACGACATCTGGGCGGGCGGGGACTGCGTCGAGGTCCTCGACCTGGTGTCCAGACGCGAGCGGCACATCGCCCTCGGCACCCACGCCAACAAGCACGGCCAGGTCATCGGCTCGAACGCGGGCGGCGGTTACGCGACCTTCCCGGGCGTCGTCGGCACGGCCGTCAGCAAGGTCTGCGACCTGGAGATCGCCCGCACCGGACTGCGCGAGCGGGACGCGGAGGCCGCCGGGCTGCGGTTCGTCACGGTGACCATCGAGTCGACGAGCCGGGCCGGTTACTTCCCGGGCGCGGCCCTGATGACGGTGAAGATGCTCGCCGAGCGGCGCACCGGGCGCCTCCTCGGCGTGCAGATCGTCGGCCGCGAGGGGGCGGGCAAGCGCGTCGACGTGGCGGCCGTCGCGCTCACCGCGCAGATGACGGTCGAGCAGATGACGGCGCTCGACCTGGGGTACGCGCCGCCGTTCTCCCCGGTGTGGGACCCGGTCCTGGTGGCGGCGCGCAAGGCGGTGGCGGCGGTGCGCTCCGACCGCTGAGTACGGGGACCGATGACGGGAGCCGTGTACGGAAAGGGTCCCCGCCCACCTGGGCAGGGACCCTTTTCGGACATCTTTCGGACGGGCGCCGTTCAGACCGCCGTGCGCGTGTGCACGTACTCCACGAGACGGGTCAGCGCCTCCGGGTCCGTCGTCGGCAGGACGCCGTGCCCGAGGTTGAAGATGTGCCCCTCGAGACCCTTCGCGGCGGCGAGCACCTCGTCGGTCCTGGCCTCGACGGCCTCGCGGGTGGAGAAAAGGACGGCCGGGTCGAGGTTGCCCTGGATCGCCTTGCCGGGCCCGACGCGGCGCGCGGCCTCGTCCAGCGGCACCCGCCAGTCGGCGCCCACGACGTCGGCGCCGGCCTCGCCCATCAGCCCGAGCAGCTCGCCCGTGCCGACGCCGAAGTGGATGCGGGGCACGTCGTACGAGGCGACGGCGTCGAAGACCTTTGTCGAGGCGGGCATCACCGAGCGGCGGTAGTCGGCGGGCGACAGCGCGCCCACCCACGAGTCGAAGAGCTGCACGGCGCTCGCGCCCGCCTCGATCTGCACCTTCAGGAAGGCGGCGGTGATCTCCGCGAGCCGGTCCAGCAGGTCCGCCCAGAGCTGCGGGTCGCCGTACATGAGCGCCTTGGTGTGCTCGTGGTTGCGGCTCGGGCCGCCCTCGACGAGGTAGCTCGCGAGGGTGAAGGGCGCGCCGGCGAACCCGATGAGCGGCGTCGAGCCGAGCTCGGCGGTGAGCATCCCCATCGCCTCGGTGACGTAGTGGACGTCGTCGGGCGTGAGGTCCCGCAGCTGCGCGAGGTCGGCGCGGGTGCGGATCGGGTTCTCGACGACCGGGCCGACGCCCGGCTTGATGTCGAGGTCGACGCCGATCGCCTTGAGCGGCACGACGATGTCGCTGAAGTAGA
The DNA here is from genome assembly GCF_055591085.1 of Streptomyces sp. NPDC041713. Lineage (NCBI taxonomy): Bacteria > Bacillati > Actinomycetota > Actinomycetes > Kitasatosporales > Streptomycetaceae > Streptomyces > Streptomyces sp. NPDC041713. Next base: position 402,252 of record NZ_JBVIZY010000006.1, on the reverse strand, counting down.
TCGCGGCGTCCACGTTGTGGCGGCGCACCGGCTGCAGCGTGATCTCGGTGACGAGGTCGGGGCGCATGCAGGACTCCAGCATGGCGGTGCCCTCGCGCACCTTGCGGTACTCGGGCAGTGAGCGCCCCGCCTGCCGCATGAACCAGACCGGCGTGTGCGGCACGGCCTCGCGCCTGCACGCCTTCATGAAGGGGGAGTCGTACGTCGCTGCGTTCTGCCGGCCCGCGGGGCCTCGGCTGTCATTGGCACTCACGCGGAAAGTCTCGCACGTCGACCGAGAGCGCCCTCACGGGTGTCTCTCCCTGCGCGAAGGCGCCGTTCCCCTTAACCTTCCCCGCATGGCTGCGGCTCAGGGACAACGGTCGGACGGCGCTGGCGAGATGGAGAGTTCGGAGGGGAAGGTGGCGGATTCGGCTCCGCCGCCCTTTCGCGCGGCGGTCGAGGCGCTGCGGGGGGCACGGCTTCGGCCGGAGATCGAGATCGATCCGACCCCGCCGCCGAAACGGCTCGCGCCGTACGCGTACGCGGTGGAGGCGGCGGTCGTCGAGGACGAGGAGGACCTCGCGGACGGGCGGCTCGTGCTGCTGCACGATCCGGCGGGGCACGACGCCTGGAAGGGCACTTTCCGCCTGGTCACGCTGGTGCGGGCGGAGCTGGAACCGGAGATGGCGGCGGATCCGCTGCTGCCGGAGGTGTGCTGGTCGTGGCTGACCGGGGCGCTGCAGGCGCGCGGGCTCACCGCGGGGGAGGCGAGCGGCACGGTGACCCGGGCGGGCTCGCACTACTTCGGCGGCCTCTCGGAGCGGCCGCCCGCCTCGCAGATCGAGATCCGCGCCTCGTGGACGCCGCGGGAGGCGGCCGGTGGGGTGCCGGACACCGGCGCCCATCTGGCGGCGTGGTGCGATCTGCTCTGCCAGATCGCGGGGCTGCCGCCGGCGGGCCCGGCCGGCGACGGCTCGGTGGTCTCGCTGCCCCAGCGGCGCGGGCCGCTCTCCCCCTGAGCCGCCGTCATCCGTCTCCCTCTCCCCGCGGCCGGGTGCCGCGGGGTTTGTCCGCGTGGGGGTCACCCGTAAGAGGGCGTGTTCGGTTTGATCTTCGGATGATCGAGCGCATGTCCGAATTGCCCCAATTCTCTCTCACCAAATCGTGATCATTCCCTAAAGGCGGATGCGATTGGTGCCGAAGAGGTTTGTGACCTTGAAAGCACGGTTCGTCCCGGCTTCATCCCCGAGCCGGTCCCTCCCGTCCCCCCACCCAGGAGGCCTGGTGTCCGTTCTCCTCGAGCAGCCCGCAAGCCTGGTCGCCTACCGCCCGAACAAGCCGACCGCCATGGTCGTCGTGGCCGACCCCCGCGTCCGTTCCACCGTCACCCGCCACCTGTGGGCGCTCGGTGTACGCGACGTCATCGAGGCCTCGTCGATCGCGGAGGCTCGTCCCCGCATCGGCAACCCCCGGGACATCTGCGTCGCAGACGTCCACCTCCCCGACGGCTCCGGCCTCACGCTCCTCTCCGAAACCCGTGCCGCGGGCTGGCCGAACGGCCTCGCCCTCTCCGCCGCCGACGACATCGGTGCCGTGCGCAACGCCCTCGCGGGCGGCGTCAAGGGCTACGTCGTCACCGGCACCCGTACGAACGTCGGACTCCCCACCCGCCCCGGCGCGGCTCCGATCGGTTCGGCCGCCGCCCGTATGCACCGCCGCCCTCCGGGCGCCCCGAGCCACCCCGGCGGCTACCGCGAGCTCTCCGGCCGCGAGGTCGAGGTGCTGCGCCTGGTCGCGGAGGGCCAGTCCAACAAGGCCATCGGCGTCTCGATGGGCCTGTCCGCCCTGACCGTGAAGAGCCACCTCGCGAGGATCGCGCGCAAGCTCGGCACGGGTGACAGAGCCGGGATGGTGGCGGTGGCGCTGCGTACCGGCATCATCCACTGACTCATTTACACCCCTCAGGCGCCCGTCGACGGAACGTTCCGTCGACGGGCGCTGTCCATACACAGATACCCTTGACAGGTGACCGACGCCCAAGAGACCGCAGCAGACAGCTCACTGCGCACCACCGGGGGCGCCCCTCCGGACGACGACGGCCTCTCTTCCGAAGGGTTGCCGATCCCCCTCCTCGAGCCGCGCGACGGCATTCCGCCGGTGATCGCCGACGAGGAGTCCCTCGCCGCGACGGTGGCCGCCTTCGCCGCGGGCACCGGCCCCGTGGCCGTCGACGCCGAGCGCGCGTCCGGCTACCGGTACGGCCAGCGCGCCTATCTCGTCCAGCTCCGCAGGGAGGGCGCGGGCACCGCTCTCGTCGACCCCGTCGCCTGCCCCGACCTCTCCGGCCTCGGCGCCGCCCTCGCCGACACCGAGTGGGTGCTGCACGCCGCCACCCAGGACCTGCCGTGTCTGCGCGAGATAGGCATGGTTCCGTCGCGGATCTTCGACACGGAGCTCGCGGGCCGGCTCGCCGGGTTCCCGCGGGTGGGTCTCGGCGCGATGGTCGAGGGCGTCCTCGGCTATGTCCTGGAGAAGGGTCACTCCGCCGTCGACTGGTCGACCCGGCCGCTCCCCGAACCCTGGCTGCGGTACGCCGCGCTCGACGTGGAGCTCCTCGTCGACCTGCGCGACGCCCTGGAGAAGGAGCTCGACCGGCAGGGGAAGCTGGAGTGGGCCCGCGAGGAGTTCGACGCCATCGCCTCCGCGCCGCCCGCGCCGCCCCGCAAGGACCCCTGGCGCCGTACGTCCGGCATGCACAAGGTGCGCAGGCGCCGGCAGATGGCGGTCGTCCGTGAGCTGTGGACCGCCCGCGACCGGATCGCGCAGCGCCGCGACGTGTCGCCCGGCAAGGTGCTCGGCGACGGGGCGATCGTCGAGGCCGCGCTCGCGCTGCCGCCCAACGTGCACGCGCTCGCCGGGCTCACCGGATTCGGGCACCGCATGGGGCGGCGTCAGCTGGAGCAGTGGCAGGCCGCCGTCGACCGCGCCAAGGAGCTGCCGGACGCGGAGCTTCCGCAGCCGGGCCAGGCGGTCACGGGACCGCCGCCGCCCCGCTCCTGGGCGGAACGCGACCCGGCCGCCGCGGCGCGGCTCTCCGCGGCGCGGGCCGCGGTCTCCGCCCTCGCCGAGGAGCTGAACATGCCGCAGGAGAACCTGATCACTCCGGACACGGTCCGCCGCGTCTGCTGGGAGCCGCCGGCCCGGGTGGACGAGGAGTCCGTGGCCTCGGCCCTGGCCGCGCACGGCGCCCGCCGGTGGCAGGTCACGCTGGTGACGCCGGCCCTGGTGACGGCCTTGGCGACGACCCTGTCCTGACCCCGTGACGACCCGACGGCCACCTCGCGACGCGGGGTGGCCGTTCGGCGTGCGGATCGGGTTCGGTGTACGGATCGGGTTCGGCGTGCGGATCAGCTGTGGTCCGCCGTCAGGGTCTGTGCGACGTGGTCGGCCAGGTGCGGCAGCCAGTCGGGGCGCGCGTTGCCGAGCAGGTGGTCGCCGTGCGGGACGCGGAGGTACGTGCCGTGCGGCGCCGACCTCGCGAGCGGCTCGCCGTTCGTCACGCCCGGGATGACGTCCTGGGCGCCGTCCACGACCAGCAGCGGTGCCGCGATGCGCGGGGCGAGCGGGGCGAGGTCCACCCGGCGCGCGAACGCGCGGGCGGCGTCGGTACCGCCGGTGCGGCGCGCGATCATGTCCCGTACGGGCTGCGGCAGTTCGTCCCAGTCGAGACGGGACGGACCGCTGACGGTGGCGACGGCCGCCACCCTCGGCTCCAGCGCCGCCGCCCGCGCCGCGAAGTAGCCGCCCAGACTCATCCCGACGAGCCCGACCCGGAGATTCCTGCGGCCCGCCAGGGCTCCGAGGGCGTCGACGACACGGGCCACGACCCGCTCGTACTCCGCCTCGAAGACCGAATCCGCCGCGAGCACGCCCTGTCCGGGACCGTCCATCGCGAAGACCGCGAGCCCCCTGGCCAGTAGCGCGGACGCCAGATCGAGGAACTCCTCCTTCGCCGAGTCGAGGCCCGGGACGATCACGACGGTCCCGGGCGCGTCGACGGGTCCGCGCAACCGGCCGGTGAACCCCTCGCCGCTCACCTGCCGCGCGCCGGGCTCCAAGAGGGCGAGGGCCTCGCCCAGGGCCTCGTCGGCCGCGACGGCGGCGCGGTGCGCCTCCTCGTACGGTGCGAGGGTGGCCAGGTGGAACCACCGGGCGGCGGTCAGGAGGTGCTCCCCCGCCGAGCGGGCCGAGCCGGCGTCCCGGGCGCGCCGCAGGTGCTCCTGACCGGTGCGGAGGAAGGCCGGACCCCAGTCGGCGACCGAGGTCAGGTCGTCGGTGACGCGCCGGTACTCGTGGGGGTCCACGCCGGCGCCGGTGGCACGCGTCCACTGGGCGGCGGCGAATTCGGGGACGGGGGGCATGGATCGCATGACGGCGAGGCAATCCCGGGAGCCGTCCCCTCGGCCAACAACGGAACGAGACGGCCGACAACCACCGGTTGTCGGCCCAAGTGGGAGCCGTGGATCCGGTCGCCCCGGGCGCGTGTGACCTTCGCCTCGCCGAGGCGGCGGCGGGCAGCCCTTGGCCACATAGTTACCGACAAGTAGCATGACCTGAGGAAGCGCGCCGCAGGTGTGGCGCAACCGCACCCTGGAGGAGAGCCATCGTGCCTCGTACCGTCAGGGACGTCGTCTTCGTGGATGGCGTCCGCACCCCGTTCGGCAAGGCGGGCCCGAAGGGCATCTACCACGAGACCCGTGCTGATGACCTCGTCGTGAAGGCCATCCGGGAGCTGCTGCGCCGGAACCCTGACCTCGACCCCGCCAAGATCGACGAGGTCGCCATCGCCGCGACCACGCAGATCGGCGACCAGGGTCTGACGATCGGCCGCACCGCCGGCATCCTGGCCGGGCTGCCGCAGTCCGTGCCCGGCTACTCCATCGACCGCATGTGCGCCGGCGCGCTGACCGCCGTGACCTCGGTCGCGGGCAGCGTCGCCTTCGGTGCGTACGACATCGCCGTGGCCGGCGGCGTCGAGCACATGGGCCGCCACCCCATGGGTGAGGGCGTCGACCCCAACCCGCGGTTCGTGAGCGAGAAGCTCGTCGACGAGTCCGCCCTGTTCATGGGCATGACCGCGGAGAACCTGCACGACCGCTACCCGAGCATCACCAAGCAGCGCGCCGACGAGTACGCCGTGCGCTCGCAGGAGAAGGCCGCCAAGGCGTACGCCGACGGCAAGATCCAGGCCGACCTGGTGCCGATCTCCGTACGGCGCACCAACGAGGAGGCCGGCGAGACCGGCTGGGGCCTCGCCACCGCCGACGAGCCGATGCGTCCGGGCACCACCCTGGAGAGCCTCGCCGGGCTGAAGACGCCGTTCCGTACGCACGGCCGCGTCACCGCGGGCAACGCCGCCGGTCTCAACGACGGCGCCACCGCCTCCCTCATCGCCTCCGAGGAGTTCGCGCGGGAGAACGGCCTGCCGGTCAAGATGCGGCTCGTCTCGTACTCCTTCGCGGGTGTCGAGCCGGAGGTCATGGGCTACGGCCCGATCCCGGCCACCGAGAAGGCGCTCGCCAAGGCGGGCCTCTCCATCTCCGACATCGGCCTCTTCGAGATCAACGAGGCCTTCGCCGTGCAGGTGCTCGCCTTCCTGGAGCACTACGGCATCGCAGACGACGACGCGCGCGTCAACCAGTACGGCGGCGCCATCGCGTTCGGCCACCCGCTGGCCTCCTCGGGCGTGCGCCTGATGACGCAGCTGGCGCGGCAGTTCGAGGAGCAGCCGGAGGTCCGCTACGGCCTCACGACCATGTGCGTCGGCTTCGGCATGGGCGCCACGGTCATCTGGGAGAACCCGAACCACAAGGACGCCGGAGGCGACAAGTGAGCACCACGACCGCTGAGCTTCTGAAGGGTGCGGCCGAGCTGTTCCCGGACGAGGTCGTCACGCAGGCGCACGTACGCCACCTCGACCTCCCCCAGGGCGCGGGCCGCTTCGCCCTCATCACCCTGGACAACGGCTTCGACCACACCAAGCCGACCACCTTCGGGCCCGGCTCGCTCGCGAATCTCAACGCCGCGATCGACCAGGTCGAGAAGGAGGCCTCCGAGGGCTCCATCGTCGGCGTCGGCATCACCGGCAAGCCGTTCATCTTCGCCGTCGGCGCCGACCTCAAGGGCGTCGAACTCCTCAAGCACCACGAGGACGCGCTGGCCATCGGCAAGGGCGGTCACGAGGTCTTCAAGCGCCTCTCCGGCCTGGCCGTGCCGACCTTCGCGTACTACAACGGCGCCGCGATGGGCGGTGGCGTCGAGGTCGGTCTGCACTGCTCCTACCGCACCGTCTCCAAGGCGCTGCCCGCGTTCTCGCTGCCCGAGGTCTTCCTCGGCCTGGTCCCCGGCTGGGGCGGCTGCGCGCTGCTGCCGAACCTGATCGGCGCCGACAAGGCCGTCTCGGTCATCATCGAGAACTCGCTGAACCAGAACCGTCAGCTCAAGGGCAAGCAGGTCTTCGAGCTCGGCATCGCCGACGCGCTCTTCGAGGGCGCCGACTTCCTGGAGCAGTCGCTGATCTGGACGGCCTCCGTCCTGAACGGCTCGGTCCAGGTCACGCGTCCCGAGATCGACCGCGGCGAGGGCTGGGAGGCCGCCGTCGCGCGCGGCCGTGCCATCGCCGACTCCAAGGTGCACGGCGCCGCTCCGGCCGCCTACCGCGCCCTGGAGATCATCGCGGCCGCCAAGGACGGCGACCTGCAGAAGGGCTTCGACGCCGAGGACGTCGCGCTCGCCGACCTCATCATGGGCGGTGAACTGCGCGCGGGCATCTACTCGTTCAACCTCGTACAGAAGCGCGCCAAGCGCCCCGCGGGCGCCCCGGACAAGAACCTGGCGCGCCCGGTCACCAAGGTCGGCGTCGTCGGCGCCGGTCTGATGGCCTCGCAGCTCGCGCTGCTCTTCCTGCGCCGCCTGGAGGTGCCGGTCGTGCTGACCGACATCGACCAGGAGCGCGTCGACAAGGGCGTGGGCTACGTCCACGAGGAGATCGACAAGCTGCTCCTCAAGGGCCGCGTCAACCAGGACAAGGCCAACCGCCTCAAGGCGCTGGTCTCCGGTGTCCTGGACAAGGCCGAGGGCTTCTCCGACGCCGACTTCATCATCGAGGCCGTCTTCGAGGAGATCGGCGTCAAGCAGCAGGTGTTCGCCGAGGTCGAGGCGGTCGCCCCGGCGCACGCGATCCTCGCCACCAACACCTCTTCGCTCTCGGTCTCCGAGATGGCGTCGAAGCTGCAGCACCCCGAGCGGGTCGTCGGCTTCCACTTCTTCAACCCGGTCGCGATCCTGCCGCTCCTGGAGATCGTGCGCGGCGAGCAGACCGACGACGCCTCGCTGGCCACGGCCTTCGGCGTCGCCAAGAAGCTGAAGAAGACCGCGGTGCTGGTCAAGGACGCCCCGGCGTTCGTCGTGAACCGCATCCTCACCCGCTTCATGGGCGAGATCCAGAACGTCATCGACGAGGGCACCCCGGTCGCCGTCGCCGAGAAGGCCGTCGAGCCGCTCGGTCTGCCGATGTCGCCGCTGATCCTCCTGGAGCTGGTCGGCCCGGCCATCGGCCTGCACGTCTCGGAGACCCTGAACCGCTCCTTCCCCGAGCGCTTCACCGTCTCGCCGAACCTCGCGGCCGTCGTCAAGGCGGGCAAGCGCGGCTTCTACGTGTACGACAGCGGCAAGCCGGAGCTGGACCCCGAGGTCGCCGCGCTCCTCAAGCAGGGCGACTCCGTCCTGACCGAGGAGCAGGTCCGCGACCGCGTGCTCGACGCGGTGGCGCAGGAGATCGGGCTCATGCTCGACGAGGGTGTCGTCGCCGAGGCGCAGGACATCGACCTCTGCCTGATCACCGGCGCGGGCTGGCCCTTCCACCTGGGCGGCATCACGCCGTACCTGGACCGTGAGGGCGTCAGCGAGCGCGTCAACGGCAAGCGGTTCCTCGCCCCGGGCGTGGCGAGCGTTCCCGCGTAACGCTTCACCGCACGCAGCAACGACAGTGGGCCGTACGGGAGTTGTCCCGTACGGCCCACTGCCGTCTGTTCACACCGCGGCCCACGCCTCCAGCGCGAGGCCCGGCTCCGCCTTCTGGCGGGCGAGGCGCAGCGTGCCGTCGAGGCCGATCGCCGCCATGACCACCCGGCCGTGCGCGTCGAGCGCCAACGACGGGGCGCCCAGGCACGGTTCGCCGGTCTCGGCCCACCACAGGCCCGCCCCCTCGTCCTCCGTGGGGAACGCGGCGAGCGCCGGGCGCCCGCCGGTCGTGCGGTGCGCGAGGACCGTGCAGTCGTGGCCGTCGACGGTGGTCCGCACGGCCGCCGTGGGGCCGGGGCCCGGCGCGCCGCCGAGCGGCATCGCGGGGCCGCCGTCCGCCGGGCGGTGGGCGAGGACGCCGTCGCCGAGGGCGTCGGCCGCGTAGTACGTGAGGCGGTCGGGGCCGGTCTCCAAGGCGGTGCCGGAGCCGGGGGCGGGGGCCAGGGGGACGTCGTCGGCGCGCCGCAGCTCGCCGCCCTGGCTCTCCTGGGCCCAGCGCAGGGTGGCCTTGCCGGACGGGGCGAGGAGCTCCACGCGGCCCGTCGAGGTGGCGAGCGCGGCCATGCCGTCCAGGGTGTCGCGGACCTTGAGGTCCTTCCACCCCTCCCACCTGCCGCCCTTGCCCTCGCGGCGCATCCGGACGCTGCCGATCGCGTCCCGCACGAAGACGTGGACGGTGCCCGCGGCGTCCACCGCGGCGGCGGGGGCACCGAGCGAGGGGGCGCGGTCGAGGCGCTTGGTGTGCGGGTTGCCGAGCGAGCGCCAGTCCATGAGCGGCCGGCCCGACTGGTACTGGATGGAGTGCATGATCTCCACGACGGGCTCCCCCGCCGCGTCCCGCCGCTCCCTGCGGCCCAGGAAGTGCACGTAGCCGTCGCTGCCCTGGGCGAGGGTGAGGTAGGTCAGGTCGGGCGCCTCGAAGAAGTCGGGGCCGCTCCAGTCGGGGCCGCCGGGCCGCTCCTCCGTCCAGCGCAGCAGCCCTCCCCCGGCACGGGCGTAGGCGGTCAGCCGGCCGTCCCGGCCGCGCAGCAGCCAGCGGGCGGTGTCCGGGGCACCGGTGCTGGTGGACCTCGACGGCATGACTCGGCGCCTCCCCTTCCACGATCACGTCCACGGTCACGGACGCACAGCGTTTTGCCTATTAGTTTACGTTTGCCGCATGAGAACTCTCGTCGTCGTCGATGCCGCGAACGTCGTCGGATCCGTGCCCGACGGTTGGTGGAAGGACCGCCGCGGGGCCGCCGAGCGGCTCCGGGACTCCCTCGTCCCGTACGCCGCGGACGGACTGCCCGGACACCCGGGCCCCGTGGACCTGGTACTCGTCGTCGAGGGCGCCGCCCGAGGAGTGGAGTCGGTGCCCGGCGTACGGGTGGAGAGCGCACCCGGCAGCGGTGACGACCACATCGTGGAAGTGGCGGCCGGGGCGGCGGGCCGCCCGTGCGTGGTGGTCACGGCCGACCGCGAGCTGCGCCGGAGGGTGGGCGAGGTGGGCGCAGAATGCACGGGCCCAAGGGCGGTCCGCGCCCCGTGAGGGGCGCGGGGAACTGCGCGACCGGCCCCCACCGGCCCGCAGCCGGTGAACCGCCCGCCCAGCGAAGCGCTAAAGCCGCTTCGCGCTGCGCAACGTCGAGGCGTAGTAGCCGTTGCCGTCCAGGCGCGACGTGCCGCCCTTGTCGCCGATCGATGGACTTGGGGCGGTCGGCCGCGCCGATCCCCTCTGCCGCGCCTGGGCCAGGTCCTGCCCGCTCGCGGGTCGCTCCAACATGCAGGGGCGGGCCGCCGCCGCGCACGACGTGCCGTTCCTGCACGTCGAGTTCGGCCCCCGCATCCGGGTGGACCGCGACCACACCCGAGCGGTCGTGGGAGCACTCGCGGACGTCACCCGCACCTGGCAACGCCGCTCGTAGCCCCCGCCGGGCCGCGCCGCCACCCCCCTCCGTTTTGGCCCGCGTGGCCCGAAGGGGCTCTTCTCAGGCGCCGACGAGGTCCGTAGCCTGTGACACCAACTCGTCGAAGTCTCACCTGCGTTGGCTGAGGACACGTGGACACTGCGACCCTGCTTCTGCTCGGCGCGGCCGGCGGAGCGGTGCGCGGGGTCGTGCATGCCTACGACTGCATGACCGAGTGGCTCGCCCGGCGCCGGGACCATCGGCTCTCCGGGCACCCCGGGGACGAGGAACCTCCCGCGTTCGGCGCGTACTACGACATCGCGGGTGAGTGCGTCGCCGCCGCCGTGCACATCGCGCTGGGTGCCGGGGTGGCGGTGCTCCTCGGCGCCTCGGGGCAGATCAGCGGGGGCTTCGCGACCTTCGCCGCGGGAGCTTCGGCGCCCTTGGTCCTCGTACAGCTCAAGAACTCCCGGCTCGCGGACATCGTCCTCGGTGACGCGGGCGCCGCGCAGGCCGGCCAGCCGGTGCCGCCGCCCCAGGGCGAGCCGCCGGCCCGCGATCCCGGGCCCCTGCCGCGCCCGCGGCCGTCGGCCGCGGAGCGCAGGGGTGCCGAATGATCCGGCCCGCGCTGCTGCGCCGGGCCGCCGCGGCCACGATCGGCGTCGACCGGCGCCCCGACCGCGCCCGCTCCCTGCCCCCGCGCCACGACCTCACCCTGGCCCGCAGGGCGGCCGCCGCCACCATCGGGGTCCGCACCCGGCGACCGCATCCGGCGACCGCCGGGAAGGAGCCGGCGCGGAACGCGACAGCAGGGCGCGCGGAGAGAAGCGCGCCGTCCGGTCCGTTTCTCGTGTCCGCCGGAGGCCCTCCGCCCCGCACACGCCGGCGCCGCGGTCTCGTCCTGGCCGCGGTGGCCGCCGTCGTCGCCATCGCCTTCGGCGCCTTCAGCGCCTACCGCGAGGACACCTTCGTGGACACCGCTCCCCCGGCGGGCGCGCTGCCGGAGAGGTACATCGGCACGTGGAAGACCGCGGTCCCGGGAAGCCCCGACAACACCCGGACGCTCGTGATCCGGCAGGGCGAGGTGGGCGACACGGTGATGTCCCTGACGGCGGACGGCCCCGAGTACCACTGCGTCTTCCGCGCCCGGCTCGAAGCCGTCGTCCTCGACGGCATCCGGTTGGGCAAGTCGACCGTGGCTCGCGGCCGCCCGCCCGAATCGTGCAGTCCGGGCGGCGCCTCGACGGTGCTCGTGGTGGGTGACAACACGCTGCGGCGCATCGCCGGCGAGGACACGCTGACGTACACGCGCGCCCGGTGACGCACCCGGTGCCGCCCCCCTCTCACCGCCCCACCCGCACATACACCACCGCCCCCGCCACCCGCGCCACCGGCGCGTACCCGACCGAGAGGATCCGGCGCAGTGACGGCACCCGGTCCGGGGCGAACGGCTTGCCGCGGGAGTCGTCGACCACGACCGCCGGCGGGTCGCGCCGCATCTCCCGGCGGAAGACCGGCCAGGCGCCCTCGACCGCGTACTTCTCGCCCACCTGGGGCCCGTCCCGGCCCCCGCTGTAGTTCGTGAGCAGGCCGGCCGTGAGGTAGCGGCTCGCGGGGGCACGGTCGGCCAGCCAGTACGTCTCCGGGTGTATGCCCCAGAGCAGCACCCGGTCGCGCGGTCCCGTCTCGGCCCTGACCGCCTGCGCCAGGCGGGTGGCGTGCGCCAGTTCGGGGCGGGGCGCGAGCAGCCCCCAGGCGAGGAACACGGCGCACGCGCACCCGGAGGTGACCAGGGCCCGCACCGTCCGCTCGCGCGGCAGGATCTGCAGCGCGGCCACCCCCAACAGGGCTAGCGGCGGCATGAGTTGGAGGTAGTAGTGGCCGAAGAAGTGGAAGCCGAGCAGGACCGCGGCCACCGACGAGGCGAGCCAGAGCCACAGCTCCGCCGCGCCGGTGCGGGCGATCCGCAGCACCCGTACGACCGGTGGGAGGATTCCCGCGCAGGCCGCCGCGAGGACCGCCGCGTTGATCAAACCCCGCGCCAGTACGTGGAGTTCGGAGCCGGTGAAGGAGGCGTACGCGCCGGATCCCGTCACCGTCCAGAACAGGAAGCCGGTGGGGGTCGTCAGGAGCGCGGCCGCCAGTACCGGCAGGCCGAGGCCGGCGGTCAGGCGCCCGGCATCCCGCCGGTTCGCCCCGCCGTGCCACAGCAGCCAGCCGACCGGCAGGAGCACGGCCCCGCCGGTCTGCTTGGCCAGGAAGGCGCAGGCCACGGCGGCCCCCGCGGCGCCCCACCTGCGGCGGTCCGCGCACCACATGGCGGCCGCCGTGCACGGCAGCATGAAGACCTCGAAGGTGGCCGCCTGGGCGTCCTCCGGGTTGAGGCCCACGGAGATCAGCAGGTACAGCACGCCCGCCGTGCGGCCCGCGCCGTCCCCCCAGCGGTGCCGGGCCAGCGAGACCAGGAGCACCGCCGTCAGGAGCTGCACGGCGACGGCGAGGAGCTTCAGGGGCAGCAGGGAGTCGTCGCCGAAGAGCGCGAACGCGCCCGCGTACAGCCAGGGGACGAGCGGCGGCTTGCGGTCGACGACCGTCTCGTAGAGCTCGCCGCCGTCCGCCAACATCCGTGCCTGGACGGCGAGATAGCCCTCGTCCGGGCTCCACATGGGCCACCGGAAGGAGGGCAGCCGCGTCACGCACGCCAGGGCGGCGAGCAGCGGGAGCAGCCGCGCCCAGTACGCGGCCCGTGCACCCCTTCCGGGGGCGGGCTCCGTACGCGGGCCCGGCACCCGGAGGCCGGGCACGGAGCGTGGTGACGCGGAGGGCGGGGCGAGCATACGGGCACGCTAACGGCCCCGCACGCCCCGACGGATCGGGACATACGGGGCCGGGGCGTAATGCCTGCCGAACGGCGGGTGACTACCGTGCGTCGCCGGCCTGCCCGTCACGGACGTGCAGACGACTGTGCGAGCGCCCGTACGCGAAGTAGATGACCACGCCGAGCACCATCCAGACGCCGAACCGCACCCAGGTCTCGGCCGGCAGGTTCAGCATCAGCCACAGCGACGCGAGCACCGAGAGGATCGGCACGAACGGCACCAGCGGGGTGCGGAAGGCGCGCGGCAGGTCGGGACGCTGCCTGCGGAGCAGGATGACGCCGAGGGCGACCACGACGAAGGCGAACAGCGTGCCGATGTTGACCAGTTCGGCCAGCTCGTCGATGGAGGTGAAGCCCGCGACGACCGCCACGATCAGACCGAGCAGGATCGTCGAGCGGTACGGCGTGCCGAACTTGGGGTGGACCTTGGAGAAGGTCATCGGCAGCAGCCCGTCCCGGCTCATCGCGAAGAACACCCGGGTCTGGCCGAGCAGCAGGATCATGCAGACGGAGGTGAGGCCGACGGCGGCGCCGAAGCTGATCAGACCCGCCCAGAAGGGGTGCCCGACGGCCTTGAAGGCGTCCGCGAGCGGCGCGTCCGTGGAGAGGTCGGTGTACTTCTGCATGCCGGTCACGACGACGGAGACCGCGACGTACAGGATCGTGCAGATGAGCAGCGAGCCGAGGATGCCGCGGGGCACGTCGCGCTGCGGGTTGTGGGTCTCCTCGGCGGCGGTCGCGACGATGTCGAAGCCGATGAACGCGAAGAAGACGACGGCCGCCGCGGTGAAGATGCCCATCACGCCGAAGTCGCCCGGGGTGAACCCGAAGATCAGCTGGACCAGCGGCGCCGTGATGCCGCCGCCGCCCTCGACCTGCTTGCTCGGCGGGACGAACGGGTCGTAGTTGGAGCCGGTGATGAAGAAGGCGCCCACGATGATGACGAGCACGACCACGGTGACCTTGACGGCGACGATGATGTTGGTGACCCGCGAGGACAGCTTCATCCCGGCGACGAGGATGGCGGTCAGGATCAGCACGAGCACCGCGGCCAGCAGGTCGAAGCCGAACTTCCCCTCGTGCGTGCCGCTCAGCGCCTGCGGCAGATGCACGCCCGCGGTGTCGAGCAGCGAGCGGAGGTAGCCGGACCAGCCGACCGCCACCACCGCGCAGCCGAGCGCGAGTTCGAGGACCAGGTCCCAGCCGATGATCCAGGCCGGGAACTCGCCGAGCGAGGCGTACGAGAAGGTGTACGCGGACCCGGCGACCGGCACGGTCGAGGCGAACTCGGCGTAGCAGAGCGCCGCGAGGGCGCACACGACTCCGGCGACGACGAAGGCCAGGGCCACCGAGGGCCCGGCCGTCTCCTTGGCGATTTTTCCGGTCAGTACGAAGATTCCGGTGCCGATGATGACGCCGACGCCGAAGACCGTGAGGTCGAGGGCGGACAGCGACTTCTTGAGCGCGTGCTCCGGTTCCTCGGTGTCCTTGATGGACCGCTCGACGCTCTTCGTCCTGAAGAGGGTGTTGCTCACGGGCGTACCTCCACGCTTGTCGTCCCCGACATGATCGAGAGACCGAGTACCCCGAAAGCCCCGGCGCGGGCCGATTCACGCGAATGGGCCGGTCCCACCACCCGTACAGGGTGCTGAAACCGGCCCATCGGCGGTGCGCGTTGACGTCAGTCGCGGGCGGGCTCCACCGCGTCGACCGCGGCGGCGGTGTTCCGCTCGTACTTGCCGTCGAGCTTGGCGACCAGGCCGGTGACCTGCCGGGCGATGTCCGGCGCGGTCAGCCCGATCTCCGCCATGATCTCCTTGCGGGACGCGTGGTCGAGGAAGCGCGGCGGGATGCCGAAGTCGCGCAGCGGTACGTCGACGCCGGCGTCGCGCAGCGCCTGGGCGATGGCCGAACCGACGCCGCCCGCGCGGGAGTTGTCCTCGACGGTGACGACGACGCGGTGCTTCTCGGCGAGCGGGGCCATCGCCTCGTCGACCGGCTTGACCCAGCGCGGGTCGACGACGGTCGTGGTGATGCCCTGCTTGTCGAGCAGGCCGGCGATCTCCAGGCACATCGGCGCGAGCGCGCCCACGGAGACGAGCAGCACGTCCGGCTTGTCGGCGGACGCCTCGCGCAGCACGTCCATCGAGCCGACCTTGCCGACGGCCTTGACCGCCGGGCCGACCGCGCCCTTGGAGTAGCGCACCACGGTCGGCGCGTCGTCGACCTCGACGGCCTCGCGCAGCTGCATGCGGACCTGGTCGGCGTCGCGCGGCGCGGCGATCCGCAGGGTCGGCACGCACTGCAGGATCGACATGTCCCACATGCCGTTGTGCGAGGCGCCGTCCGAACCGGTGACGCCGGCGCGGTCCAGGACGAAGGTGACGCCGCACTTGTGAAGCGCCACGTCCATCAGGAGCTGGTCGAACGCGCGGTTGAGGAAGGTCGCGTAGACGGCGAAGACCGGGTGCAGGCCGCCGGTGGCGAGGCCGGCCGCGGAGACGGCGGCGTGCTGCTCGGCGATGCCCACGTCGTAGACGCGGTCGGGGAAGGCCTTGGCGAACTTCTGCAGGCCGACCGGCTGGAGCATGGCGGCCGTGATGGCGACGATGTCCTCGCGCTCGTGGCCGAGCTTGACCATCTCCTCGCCGAAGACGGACGTCCAGTCCATGCCGCCGGAGGCGATGGGCAGGCCGGTGTCGGGGTGGATCGGGCCGATGCCGTGGAAGTGGTCGGCCTCGTCCTCCTCGGCGGGCTTGTAGCCGCGGCCCTTCTCGGTGATGCAGTGCACGATGACCGGGCCGCCGAAGCGCTTGGCGCGCTGCAGGGCGGACTCCAGGGCCTCGATGTCGTGGCCGTCGATGGGGCCGACGTACTTCAGGCCGAGGTCCTCGAACATGCCCTGCGGGGCGATGAAGTCCTTCAGGCCCTTCTTGGCGCCGTGCAGGGTCTCGTAGAGCGGCCTGCCGACGACCGGCGTGCGCTCCAGGAGGTCCTTGCCGCGGGCCAGGAACCGCTCGTACCCGTCGGTGGTGCGCAGGGTCGCGAGGTGGTTGGCGAGGCCGCCGATGGTCGGCGCGTACGACCGTTCGTTGTCGTTGACGACGATCACGAGCGGGCGGTCCTTGGCGGCCGCGATGTTGTTCAGCGCCTCCCAGGCCATGCCGCCGGTCAGCGCGCCGTCACCGATGACGGCGACGACGTGGTCGTCCTTGCGGCGCACCTCGTTCGCCTTGGCCAGGCCGTCGGCCCAGCCGAGGACGGTGGAGGCGTGGCTGTTCTCGATCACGTCGTGGTCGGACTCGGCGCGCGAGGGGTAGCCGGAGATGCCGCCCTTGGTGCGCAGCTTCTCGAAGTCCTGGCGGCCGGTGAGCAGCTTGTGCACGTAGCTCTGGTGGCCGGTGTCGAAGAGGACCTTGTCCTGCGGGGACTCGAAGACGCGGTGCAGGGCGATGGTGAGCTCGACCACGCCGAGATTGGGGCCGAGGTGGCCGCCGGTCTTGGAGACTGCGTCGACGAGGAAGCCGCGGATCTCTCCGGCCAGCTGGTTCAGCTCCTCGGGACTGAGCCGGTCAAGATCGCGCGGTCCCGTGATGCGGTTCAGCAGCGGCACCCGTGCCTCCTTGCAGTAGAGCTGAGATGTGCTGTTCGAGCGTTGCCGGGTCTGTCGAGTCTAATGTTCCGCAACCGGCGGCGGCGTCCGGGCGGCGTTTTCCGGGTCACACGAACAGCGGAACCCCGCGCCCCGTAAGGGGACGCGGGGTCCGGCGTGCCCCGTAAGGGGCGCGGGGAACTGCGCGCTCAGCCAGGGACGGCCCGGCGGCCGAAAGACCACGGGCCGCCCCCGAACCCGCTCAGGGGAACGCTACGCGCGCCCCGCCGATTTCTGGGTCCGCCGCGAAATAGAGTCAATGACCACCGCGGCGAGCAGCACCGCACCCGTGATCATGAACTGAATCTCACTCGCCATGCCGAGCATGTTGAGCCCCTGCTGGATCGACTGGATGACCAGCATGCCGAGCAGCGCGGACCACACCTTGCCGCGCCCGCCGAAGAGGCTCGTCCCGCCGATGACCGCCGCGGCGATCACCATCATCAGCGTGTTGCCGCCGCCCAGGCTCTTCGTGGCGCCGCCCGAGAGGCTGGCGATGAAGAGGCCGCCGAAGGCCGCGAGCATGCCGGAGATCGCGAAGACGATGATCCGGACCCGGTCGACGTTGATGCCGGCCCGGCGCGCGGCCTCCGCGTTGCCGCCGACCGCGAAGACCTGGCGGCCGAAGGTGGTGCGCCGCGCCACGAAGTCCGCGATCACCAGGACGGCGAGGAAGAGCACCAGGGCGAGCGGCAGCCCGCGGGCGCCGTCCGGCTCGTTCAGCTCGTACGCCGCGCCGCCCGCGAGGACGGCGACGACGACCGTGCGCAGCACGATCTCGCTGACCGGCCGGGACGGCAGCCCGGCGGACCTGCGGCGCTTGCTGTCGAGCAGCAGGGAGGCCGCGTACGCGACGATCGCGACGGCCGCGAGCCCGTAGGCCGCGCCCTTCTCCGCGAAGAAGTGCCCGGTGAGGTTCTCGACGATGCTGCCCTCGGGCGTGTTGATGCTGCCCTCGCCGCCCATCAGCCAGATCTGTACGCCGCTCCAGCCGAGGAAGCCCGCGAGCGTGACCACGAAGGCCGGCACGCCGATCTTGGCGAAGAAGAAGCCGTGCAGGGCGCCGATGACCAGGCCGGTCAGGACGGCGATGAGCACCGAGAGCCAGTCGTTCATCTCGTGGGTGACGTTCAGCACGGCCCAGACCGCCGCGCCCATGCCGGCCACGGAACCGACCGACAGGTCGATCTCGCCGAGCAGCAGGACGAAGACGATGCCGACGGCCATGATGCCGAGGCCGGAGGTGAAGACCGCGATGTTCGCGAGGCTGCTCGCGTCCAGGAAGTGCTCGTTCTTCAGCTGGAAGATGATCGCGATGACGATCAGGCCCACGACGACGGGCAGCGAGCCGAGCTCGCCGCCTCGCATCTTGCGCTTGAACTCGGTCCAGTAGCCGGCCAGGCCCTCCTCGCGGACGAGCAGCCGGGGGTCGACGACCGGGACCGGCGCCGCCGACTTGTCCACCTGGGCCGGCACGGCGGCGGTGCCGGTGCCCGCGGCGGAGGTGTCCGTGGCGGGGGCGTCCGCGGTGGGCTTCGGGTTCTTGGCGAGGTCGCTCACTTCGCGTCCTCCTTCGTGACCGGGTTCGCGCCCGGGTTCGTGACCGAGGCCGAGCGCGCCGAGCGGCGGGTCACGGCGTTGTCCGTGGCGCCGGTGATGGCGGCGATGATCTCTTCGTTGGTGGTGTCCGCGACGGTGAAGGTGCCGTTGTTGCGGCCGAGCCGCAGCACCGCGACCCGGTCCGCGACGGCCTTCACGTCGGCCATGTTGTGGCTGATCAGGATCACGCCGTGGCCGCGCTCGCGCAGCCGCTCCACCAGGTCGAGGACCTGGGCGGTCTGCTCGACGCCGAGGGCCGCGGTGGGCTCGTCGAGGATGACGACCTTGGGGTCGCCGACCAGCGCGCGGGCGATGGCGACGACCTGGCGCTGACCGCCGGAGAGCGCCGCGACCGGGATGCGGACGCTGGGGATGCGGATGGAGAGGGTGTCCAGGAGCTCCTTGGCCCGCTTCTCCATCTTGATCTCGTCCAGGACGGACGCCGTCCTCAGCTCGCTGCCGAGGAAGAGGTTGGCCACGACGTCGAGGTTGTCGCAGAGCGCGAGGTCCTGGTAGACGGTGGCGACGCCGAGGTTCTGGGCGTCGTGCGGGCGTCCGATGCGGACCCCCTTGCCCTCCCACTCGATGGTGCCGTCGTCGATCGGGTGGACGCCCGAGATCGTCTTGACGAGCGTGGACTTGCCGGCGCCGTTGTCGCCGACCAGGGCGACCACCTCACCGGTGTGGATTTCGAGGTCTACGTCCGTGAGCGCCTGGACGGCGCCGAACCGCTTGGAGACCCCGCGCAACGCCAGCACGGGCGTAGCGGACACGTGAATCAGCTCCTTCGCCGCCTGACCGGCGGGGATGGTGGTGCAGCAAGGACAGTGCCCGGGGGAGAACAGCCTTCCGCGGGCAAGTCCGGCACCCGCCCCCCGTTTGCGGGGCGGTTTGATGGGGCGGGCACCGGACCGGTACCGGGGGTTCCGTTCCGTACGGGCCCGGGGAGCGCTCTCACGCGCCCCCGGGCCCCACTTCGTACGAACGGGCTTACCGCAGACGGGCGTTACTTGATACCCGCGGCGTCACAGGCCTTCTTGTACTGGGCCGTGCAGATCTCACTGGCCTTGTACACCTTGTCCTTGATGATCGTGTCGGCGACCTCGTCCTTGGTGATCGCCTGCGCGTCGTACAGCTTGGCCGGGATGCCCTTGACGTCGCCGCTGAGCGAGTCGACCTTGCGGTCGGCGAGGGCGTCGATGTCCTTGCCCTGCAGCAGACGCACGGCGATCTCGGCGGTGGTCTCGGCCTCCGGCTTGATCTGCTTGTAGATCGTGTAGTCCTGGGTGCCACCCAACAGACGCTGTACGCCCGCGAGTTCGGCGTCCTGGCCGCCGACCGGGACCTTGATGCCGCGGCCCTTGAGCGCGGTGATCGCGGCGCCCGCCATGGTGTCGTTGGCGGCGTAGACGCCCTGGATGCCGTCCTTGCCGAGCTTGTCGATCGCGGAGGACATCTTGCGGCTCGCCTCCTCCGGCGACCAGTCCGGGATGTCCTGCTCGTACGCGATCTTCTTGACCTTCTTGTCGAGCACCGAGTGGGCGCCCTTCTTGAAGAAGGGGGCGTTCGGGTCGGTCGGAGAGCCGTTGAGCATGACGACGTTGGCGTCCTTGGCCTTCGAGCCGAGGGCCTTGACCATGGCCCCGCCCTGCAGGCGGCCGATCTTCTCGTTGTCGTACGACACGTACGCGGCGAGCGGGCCCTCGGCGAGGCGGTCGTACGCCACGACCTTCACGCCCTGCTTGTCGGCCTGCTTGACCCACGACTTGGTCGACTTGTAGTCGACCGCGTCCAGGATGATGACCTTGATGCCCTGGGTGACGAGCGCGTCGAACTGCTTCTTCTGCGTCTCGATGTCCTGCGCGGCGTTGTTGTACTTGACCTTGCAGTCCGAGCAGAGTTCCTTGATCTTCGCCTCCATGAAGGGGCGGTCGAAGGTCTCGTAGCGCGTGGTCTTGTTCTCGGGGAGCAGCAGACCGATGGTCTTGGTGTCGCCGCCGCTGCCCTTGTCGTCGTCGTCGCCGGCCTTGCCGCACGCGGTCATGGCCAGTGCCATCGAAACCGCTGCGGTGCCTATGACGACGCGACGCGTCATTGCGTTCATTGGGGTGCCTCCCTGACGAGGCCGCGACGTTGCGGCCGAGGTGGCTCGAAGTCAACTCGGCCGCCACACCAGCGTCAAGGAGTAAATCCTTAACGAGATGACAACGGTGCCATGCGTTATCTAAGTGAAGGCAGGCGCCTGCGTGGGGAGGCTTCCGTCCAAAAGGGTGGAATCCCCCATCTCGCTCAGCGCGAGGGCCAGCGCGCCGAGCACCTCGGCGCGCCCGCCCAGCGCCCCCGGCAGCACGGACAGCTGCCGCGCCGCGCTGGGGATGGCGTACCGCCCGACCGACTCCCGGATGGGCCCGAGCACGAGCTCGCCGGCTTCCGCGAGATCGCCGCCGAGCACGACACGGGAGGGGTTGAGGAGGTTGCAGAGGTTCGCGACGCCGCTGCCGATGTGCCGGCCCACGTCGGCGATCACCCGCCGGCACCCCGGGTCGCCGTCCCGCGCGAGCCCGACCACCCGCTCCATGGTCAGATCGGTGCCGTGGCTGGACTGCAGCAGCGGCAGCACGTACCGGGCGGCGGCGAAGGTCTCCAGGCAGCCGCGGTTGCCGCAGCGGCACACCGGGCCCGACTCGTCGAGCGTGATGTGCCCGATCTCCCCCGCGGTGCCGCCGGGCCCCCGGTAGATCCGCCCGCTGATCACGAGCCCGGCACCGACGCCGCTGGCGACCTTGATGTACGCGAGGTCCTTGACGCCCCGGCCGCTGCCCCAGACCAGCTCGCCGAGCGCGCCGAGGTTGGCGTCGTTGTCGACGTGCACCGGCACCCCGAGGCGGCCCTGCAGCTCCTCGGCGGGCTTGGTGCCGGTCCAGCCCGGCAGGATCGACGTCGAGCCCAGCGTGCCGGACTCCACGTCGATGGGTCCCGGCACGCCGAGCCCGACCCCGGCGATCTTCGTACGGTCCACTCCGGTGGCCGCGATCAACCGGCTGACCAGCTGTTCGGCCCGGTCGAAGCCCTGCGCGGCGGACGCGTCGACGTCCAGCGGCTCGGACTCCTCGGCGAGCACCTGGTGGGCGAGGTTGCCGACCGCCACACGCAGGTGGGTGTGGCCGAAGTCGACCCCGATGACGATGCCGGCGTCACCGCTGAGCGAGACGCTGCGGGCCCGCCTGCCGCCCGCCGAGGTGGGCGTGACCTCGACCGTCCCGGCGTCCTTTAGCTCCCGGACGATGTTGGAGACGGTCGCGGCCGACAGGCCCGTCGTCCTCGCGATCTCCGCCTGCGTGAGCGACCCGGCGAGCCGTACGGCGCGCACGACCCGTTCGAGATTGGCCCGGTGCAGAGACGACTGCGACCCCGGAGTCTCCATTGACTCTCACCCTTTGCCCTCTTTCGGGCGGCCCGTGGGCCGCCCGCGACACCGGCCTCGGAAACGCCTACCGGGCCATGTACAAGTTATGAACTCCAAACTCTGCTGAAGGAGTCGCTGCAGTCAAGTCGTTGAGGAAAATCCGGACCCTCCACCCAGCGAATACCGGAAACGGCCGCCCCCTGCCGGGAGCGACCGCCTCCGTACTCCTTCGGACGGGCCGCACGCCCGCCCTCCCGCCTATTTCACCGAGCCCGCCGTGAGTCCCGACACCACATGCCGCTCGATGAACGCGAACAGCACGATGACCGGCACGATGGCGACGACCGACGCGGCGAAGAGGTAGTTCCACTGCACCGTGTAGTTGCCGATGAAGTTGTTGATGCCGACCGTCAGCGGCTGCTTCTCCGGCTCCGTCGTGAGGGTCAGGCCCATCACGAACTCGTTCCACGAGGTGATGAAGGTGAAGATCACGGCCGTGACCACGCCCGGCAGGGCGAGCGGCAGGGTCACCTTGATCATGGCGCCGAAGCGGCTGGTGCCGTCCACCATGGCGGCCTCCTCCAGCTCCGGCGGGATGGAGCTGATGTAGGCCGTCAGGATCCACACCGCGAAGGCGAGGTTGAACGCCGCGTTGGTGAGGATCAGGGTCCACACCGAGTTGAGCATGTCCAGCTCGTGGAACTCGCGGTAGAGGCCGACCAGCAGCGCGGTGGGCTGGAACATCTGGGTGACCAGGACGAGCAGCAGGAAGAGCTTGCGGCCCCGGTAGCGCATCCGGGCCGTGTAGTACGCGGCGGGCAGCGAGACGAGCAGCACCAGGAGCGTGGCGCCGCCCGCGACCAGCAGGGTCACCTGCAGGTTCTGGCCGAGCTCGGACTCCTTCCAGACGTCGATGAAGTTGGCCCACTCCAGCTTGCCGGGCAGGTACGTGCGGTCGCGCAGCTCCTCCTTGGGGCGGAGCGCGGTGACGACCATCTCCAGGTACGGCGCGAGGAAGACCGCGGCGAGCAGCCAGGCGCAGGCCGTGACGACCAGGGTGCGGGGCCGGAAGGCGCGCCGGGCCTTCGCGGGCCCGCCGTCCTTGTGGGGCGCGGGGCGGGTCGCCGTCGCGGTGGCCATCAGTCCTCCTCGTTCCACCGGCTGACCTTCAGGAAGATCAGCACGAGCACCACGACCATCAGGAAGTTGACGACCGACATGGCCGCGGACTCGCCGATGTCGGTCTCCTTCAGCTTGTACATGAACACCATCGACGTGGAGGTGTCGTAGCCCGGACCGCCCTGGGTCATGGCCCAGATGATCGGGAAGGAGTTGAAGACGTTGATGAGGTTGATGACCACACCGACGAGGAAGGCGGGCCGCAGCATCGGGAGCGTGATGTGGCGGTACGTCTGCCAGGGGCCCGCCCCGTCGATCCGCGAGGCCTCGTAGACGTCCTGGGGGATGGTCTGCAGGCCGGCCAGGAGCGTGTACGTGGTGAAGGGCAGGGAGACGAAGACGGCGACCGCCATCATCCACGGCCAGGCGGTCTCCGGCTTGCCCAGCCAGTCCTTGGAGCCGTCGATCAGACCGAGGTCGAGCATGAAGGTGTTGAGCACGCCCGCGGTCTGGTTGAGCATCCACTTGAAGCCGATGGCGGTCATCAGGACGGACGCCGCCCACGGGGCGATGAGCGCCCAGCGGGTGATGCGGCGGCCGGGGAACTTCTGGTTGAAGAGCTGGGCCAGGGCCAGCGAGAGCAGCATCGTCGCGGTGACGACGACGACCGTCCACAGCACCGTCCAGAGCAGGACGGACCCGAAGTCGCTCTCCTCGAAGAGCTTCTTGAACTTGTCGGTCCCGGCGCTGCCGCGCACCTTGCCGGCGATGGAGATGTTGAGGAACGAGGTGCGGATCAGCTCGACGACGGGCCAGACGACCACGGCGAGGATCAGCAGGATGACGGGCGCTATCCAGGGCAGCGGACCGAGCCGGGCCAGACCGCTGCGGCGGCTCACCGGCCTGGGTGCGCGCCCGCCCCGTCCCCGGCCGGAATCGGCCGGGGACGGAGGGGCCTTCAGGGACACAAGGACTCCTTGCGGACGGGATGAGGGGTGAAGAGGGCCCGGCCGGGCGCTACTTGGCCTCGGCCGCCGCCGACTCCGCCTTCTTCTGCAGGTCGCCGAGGACCTGCTTGGGGTCGTCGGAGACGGCCTTGCCGCCGGTCTTCTTGATCTCGGCCGACACGACGTCCCAGGTGGTGTCACCCAGCGGGTAGAACTTGGCGTTCGGCAGCACCTGGAAGAACGGCACCAGGTCCTCGTGCTTGCCGTTGCCCTGCATCGTCTTGAGGGCGTCCTGGGTGACCGGCATCAGGTTGTACATCTCGTCGAACGCCAGCATCTTCTTGGAGTACGTGAAGTCCAGGAACTTCTTCACGCCCTCCTTCTTGGCGCCGCCGTCCTTGAACGCCATCATCCAGTCGGCCACGCCGAGGGTGGACTTCAGCGGCCCGTCCTTGCCGGGGATGGGCGCGACGCCGTAGTCGACCTTGCCCTCCTTGGCCATCTGGATGAGGCTCGGGTGGCCGTTGAGCATGCCGACCTTGCCGGCCGCGAAGTCGGCGAAGGCCGTCTTGCGGTCGGTGGAGGCGGGGTTGGCGTACGTCAGGCCGGGCTTGACCAGGTTGGTCTTGAGCCAGTCGAAGGTCTCGACGTTCTTGGCGCTGTCGATCGTGTACTTGCCGCTCGCGTCGGTGTAGCCGCCGCCGTTGCCGAGCTCCCACATCATCGACTCGCCCTGGGTCTCCTCGGGGCCCAGGGGCAGCGCGTAGGGGGTGTCGGCGGCCTTCTTGTCCTTGATCTTCTTCGCGGCGGCCGCCAGTTCGTCCCACGTCTTCGGCGGGCTCTTGATGCCGGCCTTCTTGAAGACGGACTTGTTGTAGAACATCACGCGGCTGGAGGAGACCCACGGGATGCCGTACTGGGTGCCGTCGACCTCGCCGGCCTTGGCGAAGGTGGGGATGAGGTTGTCGCGCGTCGTGGGCGACATCACCTCGTCCGCCTTGTAGAGCAGGTCGTCGGCGACCTTGTCCGCGTAACCGCCGGTCTGCAGCAGGTCGGGCTCGTTGCCCGCCTGGATCATGTTCTTGACGGACTTGTCGATCTCGTTCCAGTTGATGACCTGGACATCGACCTTGTAGCCCTTGTTGGCCTTCTCGAATTCCTTCTTGACCTGGTTCCAGTACACCTTGGAGGCGTTGGAGGCCTTGTCGCCGTAGTCGGCGGCGACGAGCTTGATGGTCTTGCCGTCCCCGCTGTCGCTGTCACCGCCGCAGGCGGTAAGACTCAGCGCCATGGCGAGCGTTGCCGCACCGGTGGCGACTATTCGATTCCTCATGATGGTTCAACCCTTCGACATCGGTGTCGACTTGAGCGCGTCCAGTCGCCCCCCGCGGCCCGTGGCGCCGACACTACTCACGGCCCGATTCGCCTCGACAGGCCTAGACCACTTTCGTGGCCAAGCTGAAATCACCTGCCTCACCAGGTCACTTGATGGCGCCCGCGGTGAGACCCGCCTGTACCTGTCGCTGGAAGACCGCGTAGACGACGAGCACGGGAAGCATCGCGATGGTCAGGCCCGCGAAGAGCGCGCCCCAGTCGCCGCGGTAGCCCTGCGAGACGGCCAGCGAGGCGAGCCCCTGGGGCAGCACGTAACTCTTCTCGTCCTCGTTGTTGAGCAGCAGCGGGAGCAGGTACTGGTTCCACTGGCCGAGGAAGTTGAAGATGCCGATGCTGACCAGGCCGGGCTTGGCCATCGGCAGCATGATCTGGAAGAACGTCCGGGTGTGCGACGCGCCGTCGACCATCGCCGCCTCCTGCACGCCGGTCGGCAGCGTGCGGAAGAAGGAGGTCAGGAAGAAGGTGGTGAACGGCAGCGAGTACGCGATGTAGGCGATCATCAGGCCGGGCCGGGTGTCCAGCAGACCGAAGTTCTCCATGACCGCGAAGAGCGGCACCAGGGCGAGGATGACCGGGAACATCATGCCGCCCGCGAACAGCATGAAGATCAGCCGGTTGCCGGGGAAGGTGAAGCGGGCGATGACGTAGGCGGCCATCGAGCCGAGCAGCATCGTGCCGGTCAGCGAACCTGCCAGGATGATCAGCGAGTTGAGGGTGTACTGCCCGATGCTCGCCTTGCTCCACGCGTTGGAGAAGTTCTCCCAGTGGAAGGAGGCCGGCCAGCCCATCGGGTCGCTGAGGATCTCCGCCGAGGGGCGGAACGCGGTGAGCGCGACCCAGATCAGCGGCCCGGCGGCCAGGATGACCCACAGGACGAGGAAGGCGTGCGAGAAGACGTTGAGGGTCGCGCCGCCCGTCTCCCGCTCGCGGCGGGGCGCGTCGGTGGTCTCGGAGCGCGGCGCGGTGGTGGTGGTCGTGGTCATGATGCAGTGGCTCCCGCGGTCTCAGTATTCGATCCGGTCGCGGTTCCCGACCCGCATGACGATCAGGGAGAACGCCATGCTCAGGAAGAGCAGCACGACGCCGATGGAGGTGGCGTAGCCGTACTGGCCGTCCCGGAACCGCTCGTAGAGGAAGACCGGGGTCACCTTCAGTACGTGCGGGGGGACCATGACCAGGCAGATCGCGAAGGTGTCCAGGGCCTGGATGCCCATGTAGATCCAGCCGGTGCGCACCGTGTCCCAGATCAGCGGGAGCGTCACGTTGAAGAAGGTGCGGGCGCGGCCCGCCCCGTCCAGGAGCGCGGCCTCGTAGATGTCCTTGGGGATCGCGCCCATCGCGGCGGAGAACAGGACGACGTAGAAGCCGATGAAGCTCCAGCTGACCACCGTGAGCAGCGAGATGATGCCGAGCGTCTCGTCGCCGCCCAGCCAGGCGGGGCCTTGGATGCCGGCCTTGTCGAGACCGCCGTTGATCAGGCCGCTGTTGGTGTTGAAGACGCGGCCCCACACCACGGCGATGATGGCGACGGAGAGCACCTGCGGGAAGAAATAGACGACCTTGTAGACCGAGGAGCCCGCGACGCCCGCGATGGCCTGTCCCCTGCGGTGCCGGCCGCCCGAGGTGATCATGTAGGCGAAGAACATGCCGAGGATCAGGGTGATCGCGGGGGCGATGAGCAGCAGGAGCGCGCTCACCTGCAGGGAGTCCCAGAAGCGTTCGTCGTTCCACATCTTCTGGTAGTTCTCGAACCCGACGAAGTGCGCGACGGGACCGCCGGACCAGTCGGTGAACGAGTAGTAGATCGCCTGCACAAAGGGCGAGATGACGAACAGCGCGTAGAACGCCAGCGGCACGGCCAGGAAGCCGACGATGAAGCGGTACTTGTCGAGCGTGCGGTAGCGCCGGTCGTAGCGCACCCGCTCGGGGGTGAAGCGGGGCGGCAGCACCGCCGCCAGGAGGAACAACGGCAGGCTCGGTGCGCCCGGCGCCGGCCTCGGGCCCGTCTTCTGCTTCTTCGGAGGTGGGGAGTTCTCCACCAGGGTGTCGGTCTTCACGCTGCTCAGCCCCGCCGCTCTTTCACATGCCTGTGTGCTCGGTCGCGTGCCCGGGTCCGGGGCCGTGCGGGCCCCGGACCGTCGGGCGGATCACGTAGGGATCGGAAGGTCAGGCCTTCTTGATCTTCGTGATGTCGGGGTCGTTCTTGATCCGGTCGGAGGCCTTCTGCATGGTGTCCATCGCCTGCCGGGCGCCGATCTGGCCCTGCATGAACTTGTGGATCATGTTGTTGAAGTCCTCACGGAACAGCTCGTTGTACCAGTCCATGAACTGGGGGATGACGACGTTCTCGCCGGCCGCCTTGATCGCCGCCTGGGCGCTCGCCGCGCCCGGGGGCAGCTGCTTCAGACCCTCGAGGACGCCCTTGACGACGGGCAACGAGCCGACCTCCTTGAAGAGGTTGACGGCAGCCTCCCTGCTGTACATCATCCGCATCCACTCCAGGCCGCCCTGTACGTTCTTGGCCTTGGCGGGGACGATGAAGGGCTCACCGGCCGGGGCGTAGAGCGTGCCGAACGGCATCTTGTCGCCCGAGTCGAGCGACGGGGTCGCGCCCACCGCCATCCGGAAGTCCTTCGGCGTGGTGTCCTTGGCCTCGTTCTCCACCCAGGAGCCGTTGGGCACGAAGAGACACTTGCCCTCCTTCGTCCACGCGGTCTGCATCTCGGTGTGCGCCTCGGTGCCGTCGAAGCCGGTCAGCACGTACTTCTTGGCGACCAGCTCCTCCCAGGCCTCGAAGACGTCCTTGACCGCGTCGTGCTTCCAGGCGTCCGGCTCCAGGTAGTCCATCGCCGTGGTGACCTCGCGGCCGCCGCGCTGGGCGAACATCGCGTACATGCTGAAGAACATGTAGCGGGGGTGGCCGCCGGGGTAGCTCCAGCCGTGGATGCCCTTGGCCTTGGCCTTCTTGCAGACCGCGAGCATCTCGTCCCAGGTCTTCGGGTACTCCGCCTCCAGGCCCTCCTCCAGGAGCTTCTGGGAGTACCAGTTGCCGTACACCGTCATCGTGATGTTGAGCTGGTAGCACTCCTTGCCGCCGAAGCGGCCCATCTGCTCGACGACCGGCACCAGGGTCTCGCGCACGGTGACCTTCGGGTCGTCCCAGGAGGGGGACGCGAGCATCTCGTTGAAGTCGGCGACCTGCTTGTTGTGGACGAGCTTGCCGATGTTCATCTGGTCGGCGCCGGAGTTGTTGACGACGTCCGCCGTGGGCTTGCCCCGGACGATCTTCGGCTGGACCTGGGTGGCGATCTTCTCGGTGGGCTTCTGGTCCGTGTCGGCCTTGGGGTACTTCTTGCCGTACATGTCCGTGACGAACTGGGCGTACTTGTCGCCGTACCCGCCGTTGAAGATGTAGACCGTGAGCCCCGCGTCCTCCTTGACGCCGAGCGGGTTCTTCTTGGTCTTCTCGCCCTTTTCGGCCTTGTTCTCGTCGCCGCCTCCGCTGGCGCAGGAGCTCAGTGCCCCTACGGCCGGCACCGCGAGCAGACCGGCGACAGCCGCCCGCTTCATGACATCACGACGGTTGACGCTGGTGGATCCCATGCTCAAGTCCTCGCCTTCTCCAGGACTCAGGCGGTGAACCGGATCCTCCCCGGCACCGCGGTGGTGTGAAGCTGGGGTCGTGCAGATACATCGGTGAAGCGGCAGGATGCGGTCGACCGGGCCCGCGACCGGCCGGACGGCCCGCGCGGACGCCGACAGGTATAGTCCACTCGCGGTCGGCTGGGCAAGATCGAATACAGCTTTGCTCCGCCCCTTTTCCGAGTTGAGACCTGCGAAGATCCCTGGTGAGAACCTCTCGCAGATCGTTGCCGCAACCCCTGGACTTTCGCGCCGGTTTCCATGGACTTTCCCGCAAGGTACCGGCGGCGGTACGGGTGGTGGTCCCGCGACACGGACACGCCCGTACGACTCACGACACCCGTCAACAACCTTGACACCCATCACCACTTGACGCCCTACTAGACCTTGCGCAGCGATCGTGACAACGTTGTCCAACCCGCAAGGAGGGGCTCGGGGATGCCGTACACGGCACGCAGACCTCGTCTCAGACACCACCGTCCGCTCGGACCGGTCCCCCGTTCGGCCGTGGCCGCCGGGGCGCTGGCGCTCTCGCTCATCGCGGCGGCACAGGGGGCCGCCGTCGCCGGGCCCGAGCAACCGCCCCGCTCGGAGCGGGAGTTCTCCTCCTCCTTCGAGAAGGGGGAGGCGCAACCCGACTGGCTGAACACCGTCGAGACCGGACCGGACGGCAAGAAGAAGGCCGCCGGCGTGAACGGCGAGTTCAGCTCCGGTCTGCCCGGCAGCGTCAACGACCACGTCACCGAGGTCCGTGCGAGCGGCGAGAACAGCGGCTCGGGCGAGGTCGCGGCGAACCTCGTCGACGGCGAGGCGACGAGCAAATGGCTGACGTTCGCCAAGGACGGTTGGGCCGAGTTCGACCTGGACGAGCCCGCGAAGGTCGTGACGTACGCGCTGACCTCCGCCAACGACCACGCGGAGCGCGACCCCAAGGACTGGACCCTGAAGGGTTCGACGGACGGCAAGGACTGGAAGGTACTCGACGAGCGCACGGGCGAGACGTTCGACGGCCGCCACAAGACCAAGAAGTACGACATCGACAACGCCACGGCGTACGCGCACTACCGCCTGGACGTCACCGCGAACAATGGCGCGGACGACGCCCTGCAACTGGCCGACGTGCAGTTGTCGGTGGGCGGCGCGGACGCCCCGGCCCCCGAGGACATGCTGAGCCTGGTGGACCGCGGCCCCAGCGGCTCCCCCACCGCCAAGTCCCGCGCCGGGTTCACCGGAAAGCAGGCGCTGCGCTACGCGGGCAGCCACAAGGCGGACGGCCGCGGTTACTCGTACAACAAGGTTTTCGACGTCGACGTCAAGGTCGGGCGGAACACCGAGCTCGGCTACCGGATCTTCCCCGCCATGGCCGAGGGCGACCGTGACTACGCCGCCACGAACGTCTCCGTCGACCTCGCCTTCACCGACGGCACGTACCTCAGCGACCTCAAGGCCGTCGACCGGCACGGCTTCCCGCTCACTCCGCAGGGCCAGGGCGCGTCCAAGGCGCTCTACGTCAACCAGTGGAACGACGTGGCGGCGCGGATCGGGCAGGTGGCCGGGGGCAAGACGGTCGACCGCATCCTCGTGGCGTACGACGCGCCCAAGGGCCCGGCCAAGTTCCGCGGCTGGCTCGACGACGTGTCCCTGAAGGAGAAGGCACCGGCCAAGCCGAAGGCGCACCTCTCCGACTACGCCGACACGACGCGCGGCACCAACTCCAGCGGCGGCTTCTCGCGCGGCAACACCTTCCCGGCCACGGCGGTCCCGCACGGCTTCAACTTCTGGACGCCGGTGACCAACGCGGGCTCGCTGAGCTGGTTGTACGACTACGCGCGCGGCAACAACGACGACAACCTGCCGACCATGCAGGCGTTCAGCGCGAGCCACGAGCCGAGCCCGTGGATGGGCGACCGGCAGACGTTCCAGCTGATGCCGTCGCTCGCCCAGGGCACCCCGGACGCCTCCCGGACCAAGCGGGCGCTGCCCTTCCGGCACGACAAGGAGACGGCGCGCCCGCACTACTACGGCGTGACCTTCGAGAACGGCCTGAAGGCCGAGATGGCGCCGACCGACCACGCCGCGATGATGCGGTTCACCTATCCCGGTGACGACGCGAGCGTCATATTCGACAACGTCTCGGAGAAGGGCGGCCTCACCCTCGACGAGGACAAGGGCGTCGTCTCCGGATTCTCGGACGTCAAGTCGGGCCTGTCGACGGGCGCGACGCGGCTCTTCGTGTACGGGGTCTTCGACGCGCCGGTCACCGCGGGCGGCAAGCTGGAGGGCGGCGGTGGCGGTGACGTCACCGGCTACCTCCGCTTCAAGCCGGGCAAGGACCGCGCGGTCAACCTGCGGCTCGCCACCTCCCTGATCAGCCTGGACCAGGCGAAGGCCAACCTCGCCCAGGAGATCCCGTCCGGCACCTCCTTCGACCGCGTCGAGAACCGCGCCCAGCAGGCGTGGGACGACATCCTCGGCAAGGTGGAGGTCGAGGGCGCGAGCGAGGGGCAGCGCACGAGCCTGTACTCCTCGCTCTACCGGCTCTACCTCTACCCCAACTCGGGCTTCGAGAAGGTGCGTTCGGAGAGCGGCAAGTCGACGTACAAGTACGCCTCCCCCTTCTCGCCGCAGACGGGCCCGGACACCCCCACCCACACCGGCGCGAAGATCGTCGAGGGCAAGCCGTACGTCAACAACGGCTTCTGGGACACCTATCGCACGACGTGGCCGGCCTACTCGCTGCTCACCCCGAAGAAGGCGGGCGAGCTGGTCGACGGCTTCGTGCAGCAGTACAAGGACGGCGGCTGGACCTCGCGCTGGTCCTCGCCGGGCTACGCGGACCTGATGACGGGCACGTCGTCGGACGTCGCGTTCGCCGACGCGTACGTCAAGGGCGTGAAGTTCGACGCCAAGGACGCGTACGACGCCGCGCTGAAGAACGCGACGGTGGTGCCGCCGAGTTCGGGCGTCGGACGCAAGGGCATGGAGACCTCGCCGTTCCTCGGCTACACGCCCAGCGAGACGCACGAGGGCCTGTCGTGGGCGCTTGAGGGCTATCTCAACGACTACGGCATCTCCCGCATGGGCGCCGCCCTCTACAAGAAGACGGGCAAGAAGCACTACAAGGAGGAGTCGGAGTACTTCCTCAACCGCGCCCGTGACTACGTGAACCTCTTCGACGACAAGGCGGCGGGCGCCGGCACCTCCCCGGGCTTCTTCCAGGGCAAGGACGCCAAGGGCGACTGGCGGGTGGACTCCTCGAAGTTCGACCCGCGCGTGTGGGGCCACGACTACACGGAGACCAACGCCTGGGGTTACGCGTTCACCGCCCCGCAGGACTCGCGCGGTCTGGCGAACCTGTACGGCGGGCGCAAGGGGCTCGGCGACAAGCTCGACACGTACTTCGCCACCCCCGAGACCGGCTCCGCGGAGTTCGCGGGCTCGTACGGCGGTGTCATCCACGAGATGACCGAGGCGCGCGACGTGCGCATGGGCATGTACGGCCACTCCAACCAGGTCGCCCACCACGTGGCGTACATGTACGACGCGGCCGGGCAGCCGTGGAAGACGCAGGAGAAGGTCCGCGAGGTCCTCTCCCGCCTCTACACCGGCAGCGAGATCGGCCAGGGCTACCACGGCGACGAGGACAACGGCGAGCAGTCGGCCTGGTACCTGTTCTCCTCGCTCGGCTTCTACCCCCTGGTCATGGGCAGCGGTGAATACGCCATCGGGTCACCGCAGTTCACGAAGATGACCCTGCACCTGGACAACGGCCGCGACCTGGTCGTCAAGGCGCCGAAGAACAGCGCGAAGAACGTGTACGTGCAGGGGCTCAAGGTCAACGGCAAGGCGTGGAAGTCGACCGCGCTGCCGCACGAGATCGTGGCGCGCGGCGGGGTCCTGGAGTTCGACATGGGCCCGAAGCCGTCGTCGTGGGGCTCCGGCAAGAACGCGCAGCCGGCGTCGGTCACGAAGGACGACAAGGTGCCGTCGCCCCGGAAGGACGCGGTTTCCGGCGAGGGCGCCCTGTTCGACAACACGTCGTCGACGCAGGCGACTTCGGGCGCGGGCACACCGGTGACCCTGCCGGTGAAGGGCAGGACCAAGGCGGTGCAGTACACGCTGACGTCGGCGTCCGACAAGGCGAAGGCGCCGCGCGGCTGGACGCTGCAGGGCTCCAAGGGCGGCCGGAAGTGGCGGACGCTGGACCGGCGTTCGGGCGAGTCGTTCGCCTGGGACCACCAGACCCGTGCCTTCACGGTGGCCCGGCCCGGCGCGTACGCGCACTACCGGCTCGTGCCGACCGGCTCGGCGACGCTGGCGGAGGTGGAACTCCTGAGCTGAGCCGGGCGCGGCCCGTATGACCGGGGCCGTGCGGTGCCGTGACCTGTCCGGCACCGCACGGCCCCCTCATGTGCCGGGGGGGGGTGCGGGTGCCGGTTCAGGTGTCCGACGTGTGCCTCTCCGCGGCGAACTCGCACCACACCACCTTGCCGGGGTCCCGCTCGCCGACCCCCCACTTGTCGGCGAGGGCCGCCACGAGCAGGAGCCCGCGCCCCGACTCGGCGTCGCCGTCCTCGCGCAGGTCGAGCACGGGCCGGCCGCCCCCGCTGTCGTGCACCTCGACGCGGACGGCGCCGCCCGCGTGGCGCAGGTGCAGCCGGAATCCGCGGCCGGGCGGGACGCCGTGCAGCAGGGCGTTGCTCGCCAGCTCGTCGACACAGAGGGTGATGTCGTCCGCGCGCTCGCCACGGATCCCCCAGTCGGCGAGGGCGGCGGCCGTGAAGGCGCGGGCCACGGGGACGGACCGCCGCTCGCGCCGGTAGAAGCGTTCACGCGGGGCGTGGGGGGTGAGGGGGATGCAGGGGGCGTGGGGGGTGTGGGGTGGAGTTTCGTCGTTCACGTGACGAGAGTCACGCTCCGTGGCCATGATGAGGCAGTACGTGAACCCGTACGTCTGAGCTGTACGGGTTCACCGTGTGAAGGCACGGCTTCTGGTGGGGAGTTGGACCGTATGAACAGCCCTAGGCGACGGTCTCGCAGGAACGCGTCGGCGATGAAGATGGTGGGCGCGCTGCTCGCCGTCCACCGGGAGGCGGCCGGGTACACGCAGCGGTCGCTGGCGGAGCGGTTCGTCGTGAGTGAGGAGCAGATTGCCTCCATCGAGCAGGGGCGGCGGCCGCTGAAGATGGATCTGGCGGTGCAGTTGGACGACGTCCTCGGCACGAACAGGACGTTGCAGACCGCCGTGGAGAACATGCCGGAGGTGGACCTGGTTCCTCGGTGGGCCGAGGAGTATCTGGACTGCGAGCGGGAGGCGATCGCTATCTCTCTGTACGCGAACCAGGTCTTGCCCGGTCAGTTGCAGACCGAGGCCTATGCACGGGCAGTCTTCCGCAGCCGCGTACCGGTCTTCGACGAGGACGAAATCGAGCGGCTCGTGGCGGCACGAGTAGAGCGCCAGGAGATCCTGCATCGCAGGGTCCCCCCGACCACCAGTTTTGTCATCTGGGAGGCGGTGCTGCACGACCGTCTCGGCGGCCAGCAGGTCTACTACGAGCAGCTCCGCCGCCTGCGAGAGTATGCCGAACTACCCGGACTCGCTCTGCAGATCCTGCCTTTCGGGCGCACCACTCATGCGGCGCTCGACGGCCCCTTCGTACTCCTGGAGACCCTTGATCATCAACGCCTCGCGTACACGGAAACCCAGCGCGGAAGTCAACTGATCGCTGACCCGGACGAGGTGGCGATCCTGACGCAGAAATGTGCGATGCTGCGAACACAGGCCCTCAACGCCGAGCTCACGAGGGCCGAGTTGGACCGTCTGCTAGGAGATCAATGAGCGGCACCGCGCTTATGTGGTTCAAGTCGACCTACAGCGGCAGCGAGGGCGGCGAGTGCCTCGAAGTCGCGTACGCCTGGCGCAAGTCCAGCCACAGCGGCAGCGAAGGCGGCGAATGCCTCGAAGTCGCCTACGGTTGGCGCAAGTCGAGCTACAGCGGGAGTGAAGGCGGCGCCTGCCTGGAGGTCTCCGCGCACCCCGCCGCCATCCACATCCGCGACTCCAAGAACCCGGACGGCCCCCACTTCACGGTCGCCCCGACCACCTGGACCGCGTTCCTTTCCCTGCCCCGGGACGGCGCCCGCGCCTGACGCACGCGGGGTGGGGCGCCCGGCAAGCGCCGGGCGCCCCACCCCGCCCGGCTCAGGCGGTGTGCAGCGTCAGCCCATACCGTTGAAGGATCTCGTTCACCGGCTGGAACCACGTCTCGCCGCCGCCGGAACAGTCGCCCCAGCCGCCGGACGTGACGCCCTGCGCCTGGTCGCCGCTGATGAACGAGCCGCCCGAGTCGCCGGGTTCGGCGCAGACGCTGGTCTTGGTGAGCTGGTACACCGTTCTGCCGTCCGAGTAGTTGACGGTCTCGTTCTTGGCGAGGAGCTGGCCGCAGTGCCAGTGCGAGGTGGAACCGGAGCGGCAGATCGACGCGCCGACCGGCGCTTCGGCCGAGCCGCGGACCAGCTGGTCGGAGACCGTGCCCCAGCCGAGGACGACCGGTACGGTCCACCAGCCGTTGCCGACGGAGACCCAGGCGTAGTCGTCGCCGGGGAACGACGAGCCCTGGAACGAGCCGACGGCGGAGTTGTCCCAGCCGCGCACCGCCTGGCCGGCGCCGCCGCAGTGGCCGGCCGTGACGAAGCCGCCGTACACGGAGAAGCCGATGGAGCAGCGGACGTTGCCGGTGTAGTACGGGTCGCCGCCGACGGTTCCGGCGGCGAAGGTGCTGGGCCGGGCGGCGACCGTGTCGACCTGGACGGGCCCGGCGGCGCGGGCGCGGCGCAGGAAGGTGCTGACATCGTTGTCGGAACGGTGGCCCGCGACGACGTCCACGACGACCCGGTTCTTGCGGGTGTCGACGCGCCAACTGGCCACGTCGGCGGGGGCCTTGAGCTTGTCGATCCGCTTCTTCGCCGCGTCCAGCGTGCGGGCGCTGTGCTCGACGAGACGGACGTCGGCGCCGGTCGCGCGGACGTCGGCGGCGGCGGTCCGCTTGGTCACGGCGACGGTGAGCCGGCCGGGGCCGGCGTCGTACCAGGACCCGGCGTAGGCGGCGCCCGCCGCCTTGCGTGCCGCGCGCTCGGTCTTGGTGGCCTTGCGCTCGTCGGCGAGGCGGTCACGCGCGGCGGCGGGGGTGAGGCCGAGATCGCGCTGCATGGCCTGCAACTGGGCGCCGGTGGCGGGTGCTTGGGCCTCGGAGCCGGGTACGGGGGCGGGGCTCGCGGCGGCGGGGGTGAAGCCGGTACCGACACAGGCGGCGGCGACCAGCAGGGCGGACAGTCCGAGACTCGTACGGGTCTTGCGTCTCACAGGGGGGTCCTCTCGTCGTACCAGCGGGGGTGGTGGAACGGAGTCGTGTGCGTGAGAGCGCTCTCAGGTGCCGCGGGGAAGCGTAGGGATCCTCGCGGGACAAGTCCAGACCTACCGCTCGCCCACCCGGCGTTGCCGGCCCACCAACTGTCGGGCGCTCAGGCGGTGTTGTGCTGTGGGGACGGGGAACACGGAAGGGCACGCCCCGGGTCGCCGGGGGGTGCGTCGCCGGTGTCCGACGGCCCGCACCTCGGAGTCGAGGAGGTCGGACGTCATGGGCAACGTGGGCCCCGTAGAACTGGTGATCATGCTCGTGCTCCTGCTCATCATCGCCATTCCGCTCGCGGTGGTCATCCGCGGCGTGCGACGCCGCGGCAGGTAGCCCCCCCGGCGGGGAGGGCTCGACGTATGGGGAGCGCCGTGGCTATGATCCACGGCGACATCGCGTGTCGGTCACCGGCTGGGTGAGGCATGGAGGTGTCGGGAGATGCCTTCTGGAGGCATTCCTTGTCCGTCGAGTTGAACCACACCATCATTCACGCCCGGGACAACCGGGAGTCCGCCGAGTTTCTCTCGGGCATTCTGGGGCTCGAAATCACCGCCGAGTGGGGGCCGTTCGTCGCGGTCCAGTTGAGCAACGGCGTCACCCTGGACTTCGCCGCCATCCCCGCCGAGAAGATCACCCCGCAGCACTACGCGTTCCTGCTCTCGGAGCCCGAGTTCGACGCGGCGTTCGCACGGATCCGCGAGCGCGGGCTCACGTACTACGCCGACCCGCACGGCAAGCAGCCCGGCGAGATCAACCACCACGACGGCGGCCGTGGGGTGTACTTCATGGATCCGGCCGGGCACGGCATGGAGATCATCACGGTGCCGTACGGGGGCTTCCCCGGCTCCCCCGAGTAGCGCGCGCCCCGACCGCCCGCGCGGTTCAAGAAGGGCAGCTCTTCGCCCCCTCCCCCCGGTACGTCCGGTACAGCGGCAACTCCCCCTTGCCGTCGTCCCGATGGCGTACCGAGGGGAACTCGATCACCGGGACCGGCTTGCACACGGCCCACTGGTCGTTGACGCCGGGGCCCGTGAAGCCGAACGTCCCGCTCGACCCGGCCAGACACCCCAGGCACTCGCTGCCGTTGACCGTCGACGTCGTCAGCGTGCTGTAGATGTCCTTCGTGGTCGGCAGCTTCGCCGGGTCCGGGGTCGTCGTGCCGCCCTCGTTGACCTCGCTGTACGTGCGGTCCACCGCGTCCGCGAGCAGGGCGAAACCGTCGTGGTACAGGGACGCGTAGCCGTCGTCCAGGGGCTTCGCGCCCAGCGGGTGGGCGCTCGCGATCTTCTTGAAGCGGGCCAGGAACTCCGCCGACCCCTGGGGCGGCGCGTTCTTGCCCTTCGCCCACTGCGGGTCGTACGCCGCCGCGTCGACGATCGTCGCGTTGGCGGTGCGCAGGCTGCGTTCCGCCTCGACGCTGCTGAGCGTCGGCTCCAGGCCTATGGCCACCTTCATGATCCGCAGTTTGCGGCTGCGGTCGCAACCGGCCTCACCCGCAAGGCGGTTGACGAAGGCGGGCAGGTCCTGGTCGCGGCCCGCGTAGAAGACCGTGTCGACCCGGTCGCGGCAGATCTTCGCCACCGCGTCGGCGAACCGCTGCGGAATGCCCTGGTCGTTGCCTGACGAGCCGATGAAGTGCGCGGTGTGGTTCGCGAGGTCGTACTTCTCACCGAAGTGGCGCTCGAAGACCTCGCGGAGGTTCTTCGAGTACACGTCGCCCTCACGGCTGTCCCAGAGCAGCAGGCCCTTGCCCTTCTGCGGATAGCGGTCGAGGTAGCGGGCCAGGGCGCGGGCGAACTCCTCGTTGTTGGGCGACGTCTTGAAGAGGTAGCGGGAGTTCATGGAGGCGGCGGTGAGGACCGGGCCGACCGTGGGGATGCCGCGCGCGGACAGCTCGGCGACCATCGCGCGGGTCTCCTCCGTACTGCTGGGGAGCCCGGTCACCCCGACCAGCGGCGCCTCGGTGTCCTTCGTCAGGCCCTCAAGGCGGTCGACGACGGTCTTCCACTGGCCGAGGTCGCGGCCGTCGGGCGCGAACAGCAGCTGGTAGTGCGGCCCGCTCGCGCTGTTCGCCTCCTGCTGCGCCGCCAGCGCACCCGCGAGCGCCCGCCGGATCATGTCCCCGGTCATCACGCTCGACTCGTCCGACGTGAACGGCATCATCAGCGCGATGCGTACGTACGGAATGCGGTGCCCGTTGCCCTTGGGGTTCTCCCAGTCCTGCTCGACGCGCGCGTTCTCGTCCGCCACGGCCTCCATGAGGGACGCGATGCCGTCGTCCGCGTCGAAGGTGTGGTCGGCGACCCCGACGCACTCGCCGTTGATCTTTGACAGACCGTCACCACACGGGCCAGGACGCGAGTTGACCCAGACCAGTGAGCCCGCGACCAGTGCGGCCGCCACCACCGCGGCCACCAGCCATTCGAGCGGACCCCACTCCTTGGGCGGGTGGTTGAACATCAGGACCCCTCACTGGCGGGGACGGGCAGGACCTGGCGCTTGCGGGCGGCGGCGGGCCAGTCGCGGGCGGCCCTGCCGAGGGCGGCGTACCAGGCGGGGTGGCGCCGGGACAGGAAGCCCAGCTCGTCGCCGACCGCCTGGCAGAGGGTCTCGGCGTCCGGGTCGATGGCCGGGTCGGCGTACGGCTCGGACAGGTACCACAGCGCGTGCAGGAGCCGGTTGACGCACCGGCCCGCCTCGTCGAGGTGGGTGTAGCGGGAGGCGTGCTCACCGAGGGCGATCTCCACCCGCTGGTCGCTCCACCCCTCGCCGTCGCTCCCGTAGAAGGCGCCCGACGGGGCGCTGCCCACCGGCGGGGTCGGCGCGGTCGCGCAGTGGCGCAGGCAGACCAGCCAGTGCTCGACGCTCTGCTCGGCCTCCTCGGCGCCGAACTCGTCCGCCAGCATGTCCACCACCTGCCCCGCGTTGCCGGTGGCCAGGCTGTGCCGCAGCGCGTCCGCCTCCTCGGTGTCGGCGCGCTGGACGTGGTGCAGATGCAGGAAGCGGTGGATCTGGTACCAGCTGTGCGGGTCGTCGGCGGGCGGCGAGGTGCGGCGCGCCTCGTGCACGAGCAGCGTCTGCAGCAGCCGGTTCTCCACCAACGGCCCCTCGACGGGCACGGCTTGCTGCCACTGGCGCTCCACCAGGTACTGGGCCGCCGCGTTCGCGGGCAACTGCTCGGGCCCGTCGAGGCGCAGGTCCTCGGCGAGCGCCTCGGCGGCCGCGCCGTCCCGCGCCAGGCACAGCACGACGAGCCGGTCGCGCTGGCGCCGGTCCGGCAGCAGGTCCTCCAGGAGTACGTGGGTGACGGGCCGGCCCGCGGCGGTGGGCAGGTCGAGGAGGTCCTTGGGGGTGACCGCGCGGTTCTGTCCCGCGGCGTGCACCACGGCGTCGCACAGCACGGTGCTGGCCGACGGGTGTCCCCCGGTCAGCGCGTGCAGCGCGGTCGCCAGGTGGGGGTGGAGCAGCCGGGAGGAGGCCCGGTCGAGCAGGGAGAGGATGTCGTCGCGGCCCAGGGGGGTGAGCGGCACGACGAGCAGTCCGGCGGACGGGTCGTGCCCGTCGCGCTGCCACAGGGGGGCCGCGTCCTTGCGGTGCGCGCCGCCGACGACGGGCAGCAGGTCGGCGAGTTCGCGGCGGACCGCGTGCGGGGCCTCGTCCGGCGGCAGGTCGCCGAGGCGGGTGGCGACGACGGTGATCCGGTCCCGGCCGGGGTGCTGCGCGGTGGCGCGGTGTTCCAGGAGGAGTTCGAGGAAGCGCCGCCCGGCGGGGGTGTGCGCGTCGTCGAGGAGGATCAGCGGCCAGGGCTCGCGGTTCCAGCGGCGCACCCGGCCGTAGGCGGTGGCCACTTCGTGGAGGAAGGCGGCCATGAGGGTGTTCTCCACGGCGTGCTGGTAGTCGCCGCCCCGGTGGAAGCGGCGGCCGAGCTCCAGGAGGGCGTCGGGCGGCGCGGTGGCGCCGGCGGGGGCGGTGTGCCGCTGCCCGTACCAGTTCCTGGCCGGATCGAGGGAGCGCAGGGACTGCAGTTCGCGCAGGATCGCCGCGGTGACCGGCTGCGAGCCGTCGTCGTCCTGCAGCTCGATCCCGGCGGCGGCCGCGCCCGCGGCCTCCTCGACGGAGGCCTCGACCCGCTCCGACCACTGCCGCGCCACATCCCGCTCGGGCCCGCTCAACAGACCGCAGGCGCCGAGGAGTCGGGCATGGCGCACGCAGACGGCGTCCCGCCCGTCGGCGTCGTCCAGATACCAGCCGGAGACGGCGAACAGGCCGGGCAGCAGGACGGGGAAGTGCCCGAGTCCGGGTGCGAACGCGCACACCAGACGCTCCAGGATCTGCACCAGGTCGGCGGCCGGCGCGGCGGGGACCCCGCCGGGCGGCGCCTCGGGGTCGGGCGCCCCGGCCACCGCGACGCGTATGTGGGCGAGCGGCAGCCTCGTGTCGTAGGCGCGCGCGAGGCCGTCGAGGACGGCGCTGCGGCCGAGGCCGTGCTGGCCGGTGAGCAGCACGACCGGCGGGTCGTCGCCGAACTCCCGCTTCCTGCGCGCCCGTTCCTCGTAGGCGAGGCCGGTGAGCGAGGGGACGAGCGAGCCCACCAACGGGTCACGACCGTACAGCAGTGGCGCTTGCGGCCTGCCCATCCGACGACGTCCCGCTTCCCTTGCGATCCTCGGCCGCGACCGGCCGCTGGCTGTGTGCGACAACTCCCCTACGGACGGCAGAACTTACCTGCGCATCCCGTCTCCCGCCAGCGGAACAAGGGGTCAGGGATGCGGATATATCTCCAGGTCCACCCCGTCCGGAAGATCGGACGCCCCCTGCACCTCACCGGGATACGCGAGCCTGACCCGCCGCAGTCCGGTCAGCCCCTTGAGCGAGCGGAGGTGGATGTCGGTGCCCTGGGTGAGGTGGAGCTCCGCGAGGCCGGGCAGCCGTCCCGCGATCCTGCGCAGCGACACGGGGGCGCCCGGCTTGGCGTACACGTACAGGTACTTGATCTGCGGGATTCCCGTGCTCGGGCCGAAGAAGAGCAGCATGCTCAGCTGCTCGGGCGAGAGGGTCAGCGTGTGCAGCGTGGGCAGCCTCGGCTCCGCGCCCTCGCGTGCGGCGAGCAGGCCCGCCCAGTGGTCGGGCATCAGACGCTCACCGGCGTCGTGCAGGCGCAGCTCCTCCAGGGCCGTGCAGCGGGTGATCTCCGCCATCTCGACGGTGCCCGGCGGCAGCGCGAGGACGCGCAGACGCTCGGGGTGCGGCAGGTCGGCGAGGCCGCGCCAGGGCACCTGCGCGCCCAGGTGCAGCTCGGTCAGACGCGGGCAGTCGGCGAGCCGGGCCAGCGGCTCGAACTGTGGCAGGTCCTCCAGTACGAGGGTGCGCAGGGCGGGCAGGAGGGTGAGCGGCGCGGGATCCTTGACGTTGCGGCAGCCCTGCAGGGTGAGGCTCTCCAGGTGCGCGAAGTCCGCGAGCGGGCCGAGGTCGTCCAGCTGGAGGGCGCCGCGCAGACGCAGCTCGCGCAGCCGGCGCGGATCGAGGGCGGCGCGCACGGCCGCCGGGTCGAAGTCGCCGTGGATGCCGACCCGTTCGCAGCCCGGCAGCGCGGCGAGCGCGTCGAGTTCGGCCCGCGAGCGCACGGTGACGGGTTGGGTGGGGTCGGCGGCGAGCAGCGGCCCGATGATCTCTTCGGCGTAGACACGCGTGTCGAACCGGTCCCAGTGGCCGAGGAGTTGGGCCCGTACGACGGACTGGCGGGTGTCGAGGAACTCGCGCAGCCGGGGTATCGCGGAGTCCCCGCCGATCTGGCAGATCGCGTGCACGGTCGCCAGCTCCTCGTCACCCGACAGCTCGCCCGCGTGGGGCAGCATCTGCAGGAGCAGCGGGCCGGTGCGGGCGAGCACCCGGGCCTGGCGCAGGCTGCGCGGCGGCAGCATGCGGGCGGCCTCGGTCTCGATGGTCCTGCGTACGGCGGGGTCGAGGCGGGTGGCCTGTTCCAGGGAGGCGAGGGCCAGCAGCCGCAGGCGGGCCCGGACGGTCGGGTCCTTCTCGCGGTTGCCGCGGTCGTTGAGGCGCATGAGCAGGTCGGCGCGTCCGTTGTGGTCGCTCTGTGCCACGGCCATCTGCACCACATCTTCCCACTGGTCGACATGTGCGTTCTTCACCAGGATGCCGAAGTCGCGCTCCTCGAGCACGGCCTTGGCCCCCAGATAATCCTGGAACGTGCGGTGGACGAAGTCCACGGCGCCCACGGCGGGTTCACGGAGCAGACCGGAGCGTTCCAGGAGGTACTGCAGGGCGTCCTCGGGCTCCCCCAGCTGCTGCAGGCTGGGGACCTGGGGCTGGAGCCTGCGCACCACGTCGACGGCGTCGGCGCGTTCGATCTGGGTGCGTTCGTTGCGGATCAGCCAGTACGCGAGGCGCTTGAGGGGCTCGGTGGCGGCCTCCTCGTCCAGCTCGGCGTGGCCGCCCCTGCCGAACAACTCCCGTTCCATGTCGCGCCGTTCGAGCAGCATGGACAGGGCCGCCTTGTAGAGGGCGGCGCGGCCCCGGGGCAGGAAGCCGCGGCGTTCGCGGTGCAGGGCGCAGATCAGGCTGCACATCAGCGGGTTGGTGGCGAGTCTGCTCAGCTCCGGGCTGGCGCGCAGGGCCTCGGTCAGCTCGTCGCCGAGCCCTTCGCGCGCGCCGGCCGCGGTGTGCCAGCGCTGGATGAAGACGCGCAGGTCGTCGGGGCGCAGCGCGTTCAGGGTGAACTCGTGGAAGCCTTCGCGGGCCAGCCAGCCGGGGTCGAGCGCGGAGGGACGGGTGGTGGCGAGCCACAGGTTGCCGGGGAAGGCGGCGAGGAGCCCGCGCAGCCAGACGCGGGTGCGGGTGCGGTCGCCCTTGGGAATCTCGTCGAGCCCGTCGATGAGCAGGAGCCCGCGCCCGTTCTGCAGCACGCGCGCGGCCCAGCCGTCCGGCTCGGTGCCCACCAGCGGGCAGCCCATCCACCGCAGGAAATCCTGGGGCAGCGGGAGTTCGGTGCCCTCGCGGGCCAGGGTGCGCAGCGGCAGGACGAAGGGGACGCGGCCGAGCAGCTGCGGCAGGTGGGCCGGCACCGTCTCCTGGCGGGCGGTGGTGATCGCCAGCCACTGCACGAGGGTCGTCTTGCCGGTGCCGGCGAGCCCGTGCAGCAGCACCCGGCCGCGGCCGGCCAGGGCGCTTTCGACGCTCTCCTCCAGCTCCGCGTCCCGGACCGCCTCCACGGCCTCGGACTCGTCGACGGCCGCTGCGGGCGCGGCGACGGCCCGCGGGCTCAGGTAGGCGCTCTCCAGGGACCACTCCTGGCCGCCGGGGTCGCGCAGGTCGACGCCGTAGATGGTGAGGCTGCCGTGCCGCTCGACGACGTAGTGCGCGTAGCTCTCCTCGAAGCGGGCGTCCGCCGTCGTCCAGTCGTCGCCGGACACGCGCCGCCGGATGATCTCCAACTGCTCGCTCTGTTCCCGCATTTCGCGCAGTCCTTCCAGCTGGGCGCGGGCGGCGAAGCCGGGGCGCTGGGTGAAGAACCGGACGAGGTGCACGCAGGCCGTCTGCAGGAGCTGGTCGTGGAAGAGCGCGGCGTCGCGGGTCAGGAGCCTGCGGGTGTCGGGCCCGGCCTGCCGGGACAGCCGGGCGGCGAGCCGCTCGGGCCCGAGCACGAAGACCTGCACGTCGTCCATGTCGAGCTCGCCGAGCGCGAAGAGGGTACGGGTGAGGGCCTGGCCGACGGCGTCGTGCTCGTCGTCCTCGATGGGCCGCTCGCCGGGGCCCGCGGCCCGCACGGCGCGGCGCACCAGTTCGCTCGCGAGCCGGTGCATGTCGTCCTTGCTGAGCGCGGGGTGGTCCCCGGCGAAGGACAGCAACCCCGTGATGCGCACGGGCCGTTCGCCGAATTCGGCGCCGGGCGCCTTGGGCGGCGGCAGGACCAGCCGTTTGAGCAGCGGCACGACCACCGAGGACGCGACCTTGAGCCCCACCGCTCCCACGTCCACGCGCAGCCCCCGCCCTCTCGCACCCGTGCCCGTACCACCGGTCCGCGTACCCGTACTCGTCGGCGCACCCGGCACACAAAGCGTAGGGCCCGCACCCCCTTCGCAGGGAGTACGGGCCCAACTGGCCTTACCGGGCCGCGCACTTGCGGCTCGCAGACCTACTTCTTGATCAGCGAGCGCAGCACGTACTGCATGATGCCGCCGTTGCGGTAGTAGTCCGCCTCACCGGGGGTGTCGATGCGGACGACCGCGTCGAACTCCACACCGGAGTCGGTGGTGACCTTGACCGTGCGCGGCGTGGAGCCGTCGTTCAGCTCCGTCACGCCGGAGAAGGAGAAGGTCTCCTCACCGGTGAGGCCGAGCGAGGACGCGGTCTGGCCCTCCGGGTACTGGAGCGGCAGGACGCCCATGCCGATGAGGTTCGAGCGGTGGATGCGCTCGTACGACTCGGCGATGACGGCCTTCACGCCGAGGAGCGCGGTGCCCTTGGCGGCCCAGTCGCGGGACGAGCCGGAGCCGTACTCCTTGCCGGCCAGGACGACCAGCGGGATGCCCTGGTCGATGTAGTTGCGCGAGGCGTCGTAGATGAACGAGACCGGCGCGTCCTCCTGCGTGAAGTCACGCGTGAAGCCGCCCTCGGTGCCCGGCGCGATCTGGTTGCGCAGGCGGATGTTGGCGAACGTGCCACGGATCATGACCTCGTGGTTGCCGCGGCGCGAGCCGTAGCTGTTGAAGTCGCGGCGCTGCACGCC
Organism: Streptomyces sp. NPDC041713; assembly: GCF_055591085.1. NCBI lineage: Bacteria > Bacillati > Actinomycetota > Actinomycetes > Kitasatosporales > Streptomycetaceae > Streptomyces > Streptomyces sp. NPDC041713. Next base: position 357,503 of record NZ_JBVIZY010000006.1, on the reverse strand, counting down.
GTGCTCCGTGAGGTACTTGCCGGCCGGGGTGTCGGCCTTGATCGCACCGGCCGGGGAGATGTGGTCGGTGGTGACCGAGTCGCCCAGCTTCGCGAGGACGCGGGCGCCGGTGATGTCCTCGACCGGGGCCGGCTCGTGCGCCATGCCCTCGAAGTACGGGGGCTTGCGGACGTAGGTCGACTCGGGGTCCCACTCGAAGGTGTTGCCGGTGGGGATCGAGAGGGCCTGCCACTGGGCGTCGCCCGCGAAGACGTCCTCGTAGGACTTGTTGAACATGTCCTCGCCGATGGAGTTGGCGACGACGTCGTTCACCTCGGCCTCGGAGGGCCAGATGTCCTTGAGGTGGACCGGGTTGCCGTCCTGGTCGACGCCGAGGGCCTCGGTGGTGATGTCGATCTTCATCGAACCGGCCAGGGCGTACGCGACGACCAGCGGCGGGGACGCCAGGTAGTTCATCTTGACGTCGGGGTTGATGCGGCCCTCGAAGTTCCGGTTGCCGGAGAGGACCGACGTCACGGCCAGGTCGTGGTCGTTGACGGCCTTCGAGACCTCCTCGGGCAGCGGGCCCGAGTTGCCGATGCAGGTGGTGCAGCCGTAGCCGACGAGGTTGAAGCCGACCTTGTCGAGGTAGGGGGTGAGCCCCGCCTTGTCGAAGTAGTCGGTGACGACCTTGGAGCCGGGCGCGAGGGTGGTCTTGACCCAGGGCTTGCGGGTCAGGCCCTTCTCGACGGCCTTCTTCGCGACGAGCGCGGCGGCGACCATCACGTACGGGTTCGAGGTGTTGGTGCAGGAGGTGATCGCGGCGACGGTGACGGCGCCGTGGTCCAGCTCGTACGTCGAGCCGTCGGGGGCGGTCACCAGGACCGGGTTGGACGGGACGCCGTTGGTGGTGGCCGGGGAGTCGGAGGCCGGGAAGGACTCCTTGCCCGCCTCGTCCACGCTGTCGACGTAGTTGCGCACGTCGATCTTGAACTGCTCGGAGGCGTTGGCGAGGACGATGCGGTCCTGCGGACGCTTCGGGCCGGCGATCGACGGGACGACCGTGGAGAGGTCCAGCTCGAGCTTCTCGGAGAAGTCCGGCTCGGCGGCCGGGTCCAGCCAGAGGCCCTGCTCCTTGGCGTACGCCTCGACGAGGGCGACCTGCTGCGCGTCGCGGCCCGTCAGCTTCAGGTACTTCAGCGTCTCGTCGTCGATCGGGAAGATCGCGGCGGTGGAGCCGAACTCCGGCGACATGTTGCCGATGGTGGCGCGGTTGGCGAGGCTCGTGGCCGCCACACCCTCGCCGTAGAACTCGACGAACTTGCCGACGACGCCGTGCTTGCGCAGCATCTCGGTGATGGTGAGCACCAGGTCGGTGGCGGTGGTGCCGGCGGGCAGCTCACCGGTCAGCTTGAAGCCGACCACGCGCGGGATGAGCATGGAGACCGGCTGGCCGAGCATCGCGGCCTCGGCCTCGATGCCGCCGACGCCCCAGCCGAGGACGCCCAGGCCGTTGACCATCGTGGTGTGCGAGTCGGTGCCGACCAGCGTGTCGGGGTAGGCCTGGCCGTTACGGACCATGACCGTACGGGCCAGCTTCTCGATGTTGACCTGGTGGACGATGCCGGTGCCCGGGGGGACGACCTTGAAGTCGTCGAAGGCGGTCTGGCCCCAGCGCAGGAACTGGTAGCGCTCCTTGTTGCGGCCGTACTCCAGCTCGACGTTCTGGCCGAACGCGTCGGCGGTGCCGAACTTGTCGGCGATGACGGAGTGGTCGATGACCAGCTCGGCCGGGGAGAGCGGGTTGACCTTGTCCGCGTCGCCGCCGAGCTCCTTGACGGCCTCACGCATGGTGGCGAGGTCGACGACGCAGGGCACGCCGGTGAAGTCCTGCATGATCACGCGGGCCGGCGTGAACTGGATCTCCTGCGAGGGCTGGGCCTGGGAGTCCCAGCCGCCGATCGCACGGATGTGGTCGGCGGTGATGTTCGCGCCGTCCTCGGTACGGAGCAGGTTCTCAAGGAGGACCTTCAGGCTGTAAGGGAGCCGTGCGGAACCCTCGACCTTGTCCAGCTTGAAGATCTCGTACGACTCGTCGCCCACGCGCAGCGTGCTGCGGGCGTCGAAGCTGTTCGCCGACACGACAGTCTCCTTCATATTTGTGCGCGTTCGCTCACATCCTGCCGCCACGACTCCTCGTCGATCCGCTAAGGTAAGGCTTAGTTAGGTAACCCTTACCGAGTGGCGGCCTCTGGTGCGCCTCGGCAGATATCTCGATGTCGAGATAACTCTAGTACATGACCCGCGCGGGCGACGAGGCGCATGCCGCCAACCCGGCCGTTTGGCCCTTCCGGCAGTGACTCCAGCCGGAAGGGCGACTATGTAGTGCGTGAGGCGGGTCACACCTGCTGGACCTCAACTGCGGTTGAGCAAGCAGGCTTCCGGTCAGCGGGGCGATCGCTTCACGGTCGCCCGGGACCTGCGCTCATTGAGGAGTCTGTGATGGCTGACAACCGTGTCGTGGTGGTCACCGGTGCGACTGGCAAGCAGGGCGGCGCCACCGCCCGCGCCCTGCTGTCCCGCGGCTGGACGGTGCATGCGCTGGTGCGCGATACCGGCAAGGCGGAGGCTCTGGCGCTGAAGGAGGCCGGGGCCGTGCTGGTGCGCGGCGATCTCGACGACGCGGCCTCACTGGATGCGGCGCTGGCGGGGGCGTACGGGGTCTTCAGCGTGCAGACCTTCGCCGGGCCCGACGGCTTCGTCGGCGAGGCGCGGCAGGGCAAGGCCCTCGCGGACGCGGCGGCCCGGGCGGGCGTCGCGCACTTCGTCTACAGCTCCGTGGACGGCGCCGACCGGCCCGGTGAGGTGCGGCACTTCGCGAGCAAGGGGGAGGTCGAGCGGCACATCGAGGCGCTCGGGCTGCCGGCCACGGTGCTGCGCCCGTCGTTCTTCATCACCAACTTCGAAGGGCTCGGCCCGCAGTGGAGCGAGGGAGAACTGGTGCTCGCGCTGGCGCTCGCGCCGGAGACCCGGCTGCAGATGATCGCCCCCGGGGACATCGGGGTCATCGCCGCGGCCGCCTTCGACGCGCCTGCCGACTATCTGGGGCGCACCATCGAGATCGCCGGGGACGAGGCGACCGGCCCCCAGATGGCCGAGATCTTCGGTCGCGCCGCGGGCCGGCCGGTGCGCTTCGACGCCCTGCCGGTCGAGCAGGTGCGGGCGCACAGTGAGGAGATGGGGGCCATGTTCGACTGGTTCAACACCGTGGGCTTCCGCGCCGACCTGCCCGCGCTGCGCGAGCGCCACCCCGGGCTGACGAGCCTGGACGCGTGGGTGAGCGAGCGGTGGACGGCCCCGGCCGAGCCGGTGCGGGCTGCGTGAGGTCACGCCCCGCTGCCGATGACCGCGGTCCGTGAGCGCGCCGGGGCGGTGGCCTTGCGTGCCGCGCCGGTCTCCCGGAGGGTCAGCAGGCCGGTGATCGCGATCAGCGCCGCGGTCAGGCCGTGGACGCCGAGCGCGGTGGCGAGGGGGCCGTCGTGGGCCAGGACGTTGATCATGTCGCCGAACGGGGCGACGGCCTCCATCAGCAGGACCCACCCCAGGGCGCGGCGGTGGCCCGTCAGCAGGAGGACGCCGATGACCAGGCCCATCGAGAGTTCACGGGTGCCCTTCATGATGAGGAAGCCGTCGCCGTTGCCGGCGGGCCAGGTCGGCAGACCAACGCCGTGCGTGGACGCCTCCGGGGCCAGGATGAACAACGACCCGAGGTAGAGGACGAACAGGGCGCAGACGGTGGCCAGGACGGTGTTGACGTTCTTCAGCGACATGGTTCTTCTCCTTTGACGGGTGAGACTCCAGCTGACGGGTGGGACTAAAGCGGACACGACGCCGCCAACGTCCGTTTGCCAACAGCGTTGGCCTACGCTGTTGGCAAACGTAGAGCCGCGACTCTGGACTGTCAACACCCGTTGGTCTACGTTGTTGGCATGACCGGCACCACGGAGAACCAGCAGGCCGCACGGCGTTCCGACGCCACCCGCGCCACGATCCTCGACGCGGCCCGCGAGCGGTTCGTGGCGGACGGGTACGAGAAGGCGACCATCCGGGCCATCGCGCGCGACGCGAAGATCGACCCGTCCATGGTGATGCGCTACTACGGCAACAAGGCGGGCCTGTTCGCGGCGGCCGTCGCGATCGATCCCGGGTTGCCGGGTCTGCCCCTCGAACCGCGCGAGGAGATCGGCCGCACGCTGGTGCGGCACTTCCTCACCCTGTGGGAGGAGAACGGCGAGCTCACCGCGCTGATGCGGGTCGGCGCCACCGACCCGGCCGCCGCCGCTCGCATGGAGAGTGTGCTGCGCGACCAGATGATCCCGCTGGCCCAGCGGCTGGGCCACGACCCCGAGCAGGCGCAGGCGCGGGCCGCGCTGTGCGTCTCGACCGTGCTGGGGCTCGCGCTGACGCGTTACGTGCTGCGGTTCCCGGCGAGCGTGGCGCTCGGCCGCGAGGAGATCGTGGACTGGCTCGGACCCACGGTCCAGCGGTATCTCACCGCGCCTACGCCCTGACGGATGATGTATGGCGTATGACGTACGGCGGATGGCGGATGACGGATTCGTCCGTCTCCCCGCCCCTCAGCTCTCGCCCGTACGCACCGCCGCCACCGCCACCGTCACGTACCGCATCGTGAAGCTGCCGCCCATCGCGTCGACGGCCGTGCCCACCGCGGCCATCACGTGGGACTGGGCCTCCGCGGGCAGGCGGGTGAGGGCGCCCTGGGTCGGGAGCTGGTCCAGCCAGGCGTCCCGGGTGTACGTGCACTCCCAGGCCAGGCGCCACTCCTCCGGTTCCGCGAAGCCGCCCGCCCGGCGGATCCCGTCGGCCGCCTTGCCGAGGATGAGCCGGTACGAGTCCGTGGTTGCCGTCGTGGTCTTACTTACCGTCGTCGCCTGGGCAGCCAGCGGCGAGTCGGGCGCCGCCTCCCGGTAGGCCGTGGCGAACGCGTCCGCCACGGCGGCTGGCGGTTCGTGCACGTTCCAGAACGCCACGAGGCGGCCGCCGGGGCGCAGCACGCGCGCCGCCTTGGCCGCCCCCGCGACCGGGTCCACCCAGTGCCAGGCCTGGCCCGCGACCACCGCGTCGAAGCGGCGGCCCGCCGGGTCCCACTCCTCGACCGTCGCCACCTCGGTCTCGACGCCGAGCCGCCGGGCCAGTTCGGCCATCCGCCCGTCGGGCTCGACGCCCAGCACGGAGCAGCCCGCGGCCTGCAGTTGGCGGGCCGCGATGCCGGTGCCGCAGCCGACGTCGAGGACGGCGGGCGGGGGGCCGTCACCGACGATCCGGTGGATCAGGGCGTCCGGGTAGCGGGGCCGGGTCCTGTCGTACCGTTCGGCGTCCACGCCGAAGGACTCGGCGATACCGCGCTGCCGGTGGGGCTCGTTCTCCGGGATAGTGGGCATGCGCCCACTGTGAGTGGGCACGTGCCCACTCGTCAACGGGTCGGGCACGACCAGCAGGATCAGGCAGACACGAACCGTCGTATCGGACGGGCAAGACGGCCACAGGGCAGAGGAGAACGTATGGCGCCGACCGGGGTGGCCCTCCGCGATGTGCGCGAGCAGCTGTTCGGCGCCGCCGAACGCGTCCTGCTCCGCGCCGGACCGAACGCGCTGACCAGCCGCGCGGTGACCGAGGAGGCGGGCTGCGCCAAGGGCGTCCTGCACCGGCACTTCGCCGACTTCGACGCCTTCCTCGCCGAGCTGGTGCTCGACCGCATCGGCCGGCTCGACGCGCGCGGCGCCGCGCTGTGCGCCGCCGCCGGGACCGGCACCGTCGTCGGCCGGCTCACCGACGCGCTCACGGAGCTGTTCGGGCCCGTCGCCCTCGGCGTCCTCGGCCTGATCACCTCGCGGGACGCGCTGCGGGCGCGGCTGCGCCGTACCACGCCGGTCGGGATCCCCCTGCTGACGGAGGCCGCCGCCGTCCTCATCGCCTACCTCACGGCGGAGCGCGACCTCGGCCGGCTCGCCCCCGACGCCGACGTCGACACGCTCGCCCTCGCCCTGACCGGCGCCGGACACCTGCTCTTCGCCGGACACGAGGAAGGGCCGCCGGAGCCGGAGGCGGTACGCAAGGTCGTGGTCTCGGTGATCGGCGGGGCCGTACGCGAGGGGTGAGGCCCGGGAGGCGTCCGTCCGCTCAGCGCGCCGTCGGCCGCCGGGCCGAGGACGTGCGGACCACGAGCCCGGCCGGGACGACGACCAGACCCGGGAGCGGCGTGCCCGTGCCCTCGATCAGGTCTACGAGGGCAGCCACGGCGGTACGGGCCGTACGCGAGGGGTGAGGCCCCGGATGCCGCGTCCGGACGCTCAGCGCGCCGCCGTCCACCGGGCCGAAGACGCGCGGGCCACGAGGCCGGCCGGTACGACGACCAGGCCCGGGAGCGGCGTGCCGGTGCCCTCGATCAGGTCGACTAGGGCAGCCACCGCGGTACGGGTCGCCCGATCCGGGGCGAGGGTCACCGGGGGCTCGGCCGAGGTGAGGCCCCGGACGCGTCCGCCCGCTCAAGGCGCCGCCGGCCGCCGGGCCGAAGACGCGCGGACCACCAGCCCGGCCGGGACGACGACCAGGCCCGGGAGCGGCGTGCCCGTGCCCTCGATCAGGTCGACCAGGGCAGCCACCGCCGTACGGGCCGCCCGCTCCGGGGCCAGCGTCACCGTCGTCACCGGGGGTTCGGTCGTCGCGTAGGCCAGGTCCTCGCTCGCGCACACCAGGCGCACGTCGTCCGGGACGCGCAGGCCGTGCCGGGTCGCCGCGGCCAGGAGCTGGCGGCCGCCGGGGTCGTACGCCGCGTAGACCGCGTCGGCGCGGTGCGCACCCGTCAGCAGCGGGTCGAAGGCGTGGCCCCGGTCGTCGGTGGGGTCGAAGGGCACGATCAGCGGAGCCGCGCCGCGCTCCGCGCACCACCGCAGGTACGTCGCCGTCACCGCGCGGGCGTAGTGCTCGTCGCCGTTGCCCGCCTGCAGGGCCGGGCGGCGGGCGCCGGCGGCGGCGAGGTGGTCGAGGACCGTGCGGGTGGTCGCCTCGTGGTCGTTGTCGACCCAGTGGTCGCCGGGGCGCGGGTCGCCGGGGAGGCCGTCGAAGACGAGCGGGATGCCGCGGGCGCGCAGGGCCCGGACCATCGGGTCGCCGGGCGGGCTGTCCACGATCAGCATGCCGTCGACGGCGAGACCGTGCCAGGAGTCGTCGGCGGCGCGGTCGGCAGGCAGCGTGGTGAGGGCGTAACCGCGCGCGTGGGCCGCCGAGGTGGCCGCGGTGACGGCACGGGAGAAGTAGGCGATGTCGGTGTAGTTCCAGGCGGCGGGGAACGTGGTGACGGCGATGCCCAGGGTGCGGCTGCGCGGCGGCCCCGGGGTGCCGTAGCCGAGCCGGGTCGCGGTGTCGCGGACCCGGCGGCGGGTGGCGTCGGCGATCCGGCCGGTGCCGTTGAGGGCGTGCGAGACGGTCGCCGTCGAAACCTCCGCGGCGCGGGCTATGTCGGCGAGAGTCGGCCCTGGCACGCGGCTCATCGTACGGAATCCGTGGCGCGCGGCGGGTTCTGGTTAACGGGTTACTCGTCGAGGGTTCCCTCCACTCGCTTCCCCTACGCGTTGGAGTGTGGCCATGTCCCAGCCGTCCCAGCCGTCTCAACCGTCCCAGCCATCTCAGCCGTCCGTCCTCCCGCTCTCCCGGCGCGGCCTCCTCGCCGCGGGAGCCGCAGGAGTCGCAGGAGCGGCCGGGCTCGTCGCCGCCGCGGGGCCCGCCGCGGCCTCCGCACCCGCACCGGCGTCCGCGCGGCGCAGGTCCGCCGCCCTCGTCGTACACAACGCCCGTGTCTTCACCGGCACTTCGGGCCACGGCCGACCCGACGCCAGGGCCGACGCCGTGGCCGTGGGCCGGGACGGGCGGATCCTCGCCGTCGGCACCGACGCCGTCGTCAAGCGCTTCGCCGGGCGCGACACCGAGGTCGTCGACGCCCGGGGCGGCACCCTCATGAGCGGCGTCCACGACGGGCACGCCCACCCGATGGACGCCGCGAACCGCTCGCTGCGGCCCTCCCTCGCGAGCGCCGAGCAGACCGTGGAGGAGCTGCGCAAGACGCTGACCGGGTTCCTGGAGGACTCCGCGGAGCAGGAGCCGGACGGCTGGCTGGTGGTGGAGGACTGGAACCCGGTCGGGCTGCTCCCCCGCGGCACGGCCCCGCACCACTCCCTGCTCGACGCCCTGCCGACCCGGCGCCCCATCGCCCTGCGCGGCGGCGACGGCCACAACCTCTGGGCCAATCAGCGCGCCCTCGACATCGCGAAGATCACCGCGGCCACCCCCGACCCGGTCGGCGGCACGATCGTCAAGGGCGCGGACGGCGAGCCCACCGGCGTACTCAAGGACGACGCCCAGCCGCTCGTCTCCCGGCACATCCCCGAGCCGGACGCGACCCGGCTCACGGACGCCGCCGCGAAGATCTTCGCCGAGGCCGCCGCGTCCGGCATCACCACCTTCATGGAAGCCGTGGTGGGCCGCGACGAGCTGAAGGTCTATCAGCGGCTCGCCGAGTCCGGGCGGCTGCCCCAGCGCATCGTGCCCGCCCTGCGCATCGAGACCGAGCTGACGAAGGACCCGGCCGCGGCGCTCGCGTACGCGAAGGAGCTGCGGGCGGACTTCCAGGGCGTACGCGGACTGCGCTTCGGCACGGTCAAGGTCTTCCTCGACGGCGTCATCGAGTACCCCGCCCAGACCGCCGCGCTCCTTGAGCCCTACCTGGACGAGGACGGCAGGCCGACCGACCACCGCGGCGAGCTGTACGTGTCGTCCGCCGACTACGGCCGGCTGAGCGCCGCCTTCAACGCCGAGGGCTGGCAGATGCACGCCCACGCCATCGGCGACCGCGCCGTGCGCACCTCCCTCGACGGATACGCGTACGCCCTGCGCAAGACCGGCCGCCGCGATCTGCGCAACACCACGGCCCACCTCCAACTGGTCGACCCCGCCGACCTCCCCCGCTTCGCCGCGCTCGGCGTCGTCGCCTGCATGCAGCTCCAGTGGGCCACCCGCAACGTCTGGACCATGGACGCGCTGCGGCCCTACATCGGCGCGGCACGCCACCGATGGCTGTACCCGGCGCGCAGTCTGCGCGAGCGGCGCGCGGCCCTCGCGGGTGGCTCGGACTGGCCGGTCGACCCCCTGCAGGTCTGGAACCAGATCCGCACCGCGACCGACCGCGAGGGCATGGAGGGCGAGGGCGACCTGTACCGCGCCCAGGAAGGGATCAGCCGGACGTCCTCCCTGCTCATGCACACCGTGGGCACCGCACGGCAACTGCGCTCCGAGCACCTCACCGGCACCGTGGAGAGGGGGAAGGCGGCCGATCTCGTGCTCCTGGACCGCGATGTGACGCGGTGTCCGGTGGCCGATATCAGCTCTGTCGACGTGCGCATGACCCTGGTGGGAGGCACAGTGGTGCACGACGCGCAGTCGTCGGCAGGACGCGCGGCCGCCGCCCGGGTGACGCGGGCGGCGGCGGGGCCCCGGCCCACGTCGTACGCGTCGGTGCACGGCGGCCGGCACGCCTCGTGCGGGTGCGGCTGACCGCCCCCGGCGCCACGGTCGGGCAGGGGTACGGCCGAACTGCCGGGCGCGGGACGGTCCGCGGAGAACCCGTCGGACGGCCGCTCCCCATATGGCCCACCCCCGCGCGCTCTTCATCTCATATCTGAGATAGCCTTCGACGCATGGCAGACGACTACCTCGTACGCATCGGCAAGCTCATCCGTGACGCCCGGCAGCACCGGGGCTGGACACAGACGCAGCTCGCCGAGGCGCTCTCCACCAGCCAGAGCGCCGTGAACCGCATCGAGCGCGGCAACCAGAACATCAGCCTTGAGATGATCGCCCGGATCGGCGAGGCGCTCGACAGCGAGATCGTGTCGCTCGGCTATGCCGGGCCGATGCACCTGCGGGTGGTCGGCGGCCGCCGGCTCTCCGGCTCCATCGACGTGAAGACGAGCAAGAACGCGTGCGTGGCGCTGCTCTGCGCGTCCCTCCTCAACAAGGGCCGCACGGTGCTGCGCCGCGTCGCCCGCATCGAGGAGGTCTACCGCCTCCTGGAGGTCCTCAACTCCATCGGCGTACGCACCCGTTGGATCAACGACGGCGTCGACCTGGAGATCGTGCCGCCCGCCCGGCTCGAAATGGAGGCCATCGACGCGGAGGCCGCGCGCCGCACCCGCTCCATCATCATGTTCCTGGGCCCGCTGCTGCACCGCCTCGACCACTTCAAGCTGCCGTACGCGGGCGGCTGCGACCTGGGCACCCGCACGATCGAGCCACACATGATCGCGCTGCGCCGGTTCGGTCTGGAGATCGCGGCGACCGAGGGGCTGTATCACGCCGAGGTGTCGCGCGACGTCAGCCCCGACCGCCCCATCGTCCTCACCGAGCGCGGGGACACCGTCACCGAGAACGCGCTGCTCGCCGCGGCGCGCAGCGCCGGCACCACCGTCATCCGCAACGCCTCGTCGAACTACATGGTCCAGGACCTGTGCTTCTTCCTGGAGGCGCTCGGCGTCAAGGTCGAGGGCATCGGCACGACCACGCTGACCGTGCACGGCGTGCCCACCATCGACGTCGACGTGGACTACTCCCCCTCCGAGGACCCGGTCGAGGCGATGAGCCTGCTGGCGGCCGCGGTCGTCACGGAGTCCGAGCTGACGGTCCGCCGGGTGCCGATCGAGTTCCTGGAGATCGAGCTCGCGGTCCTGGAGGAGATGGGCCTGGACCACGACCGCACCGCGGAGTACCCCGCGGACAACGGCCGTACGCGCCTGATCGACCTCACGGTGCGGCCCTCCAAGCTGGAGGCGCCGATCGACAAGATCCACCCGATGCCGTTCCCCGGCCTGAACATCGACAACGTCCCCTTCTTCGCGGCCATCGCGGCGGCGGCGCAGGGCAAGACGCTGATCCACGACTGGGTCTACGACAACCGGGCGATCTACCTCACGGACCTCAACCGCCTCGGCGGCCGCCTCCAACTCCTCGACCCGCACCGGGTCCTGGTGGAGGGCCCCACCCGCTGGCGCGCCGCGGAAATGATGTGCCCACCGGCCCTGCGCCCCGCCGTGGTCGTCCTGCTCGCGATGATGGCGGCGGAGGGCACGTCGGTCCTGCGGAACGTGTACGTGATCAACCGCGGCTACGAGGACCTGGCGGAGCGCCTGAACTCGGTGGGCGCACAGATCGAGACGTTCCGGGACATCTGACGTCTCAGGGAAGACGTGTCGCCACACCCCTGCTGCCCTGAGTGGACGCGAGGCAGGAGGGGTGTGGCGGACGGGCATCATCCCGACAGCGCATGCCTCCGCTCGGGGCGGAACGCGCTGCCACAGCCATGCCCGCCCGGCACGGACCATGCTCCTCGATCCGGACACCGGCTCGCCCATCATGGCCCGCACCGAAACCCGGCCGCCATAATGGAGTCATGGCATCCAGCCCACACGATCCCGCCTCCGTGTCGACGGACCTCCTTGGCACCGACGTCGAGGACCTCGCGCTGTACCGGGAGAAGTTCCGTCGCCGTCTGCCGGAGTCGCTGGACGAATTGCACGGCCCCACCCAGGGGGTCGTCGAGCTACCGCTGCACGTGGCCTGGTCCGGCATGACCTCGTACGACCTGGGCAAACCTCGCCAGTGCATGGGCCTGTACCGCACCGTCCTGCACGAGGGCCTGCACGACGACCTGCCCCGCTACCTCAACCAGGACCTGCTGCTCCAGTTGTGGCCGGTACTGCGCACCCTCGTCGGCCGCACCGTGCGCACCGTATGGGAAGACGCCTTCCCTCAGCTGGCCTCCCGCACCCAGGCCGCCGCGTGACGGACATGCCGGAGCTGCACACGCGGCTCCTGGCCGATGTGATCGCCCTCGGCTCGCCGTATCCCCTGGTCCTCACCGGCGGATATGCCGTGCGGGCGCACCACCTCGTCAACCGCCCCAGCCAGGACCTCGACGTCGCCACCGAGAACCCAGCGCCCATGGCCGAGATCGCCGCCACGCTCCGCGTCGGCCTGGAAGCCCGCGGCTGGGAGGTGCGCGCGCTGGAGACCGCCCCGCTGTCCGCCCGCTTCACCGTGACCGACCCCGCCACCGGGCAGGAATGCGAAGTCGACATCCTCAAAGAGATCTTCTGGCGGCCGGTCGCCCAAAGCCCGTACGGGCCCGTCCTCGCGGAGGAGGACGTGATCGGGACCAAGGTCCGTGCCCTCGCCGACCGAGGTGCGCCCCGCGATCTGATCGACGTGTTCGCAGCTTCCCGCCGCTGGACGAATGCCGAGCTCGAAGAGTTCGGACGCCGCCACGCACGCGGCCGCTTCGAGCGCGAGGATCTGCAGGCGAACCTCACCGGCGCCGAGTGGACCGACGACGAAGCCTTCGCTGCCTATGGACTCGATGACGCCACCATCACCACCCTTCGCAACTGGGCCGTGGAGTGGGCCGACGATCTCGCGGCCCGTCTCCTCGAAGAATCCGGTGAACCGGACATCGGGTAATGCCTGACGCTCCCCTCTCTTCGGGGGAGTACGGACCGTGCCCGTCCGTCCTTTGTGACGGGGCATACGGACCCATGGAGGTGGACCTTCGTTTCCTCTCGTGGCAAACGGTTACTTGTGGGGCATGGTCGATGAGCCGGATGACGCACCTCAGCAAGACGCCCGTACGCACCGGATGGGGGACCTCCTCCGCCGGGTCGGGCGGGCCTATGATCCGCGAGGGGAGCACAAGGTCGGCGGGCACGCCGGGGCCGTGGTCGCCTTTGGGGCTTACGCGGCCGCCTGGGGTGCCGTGCTGGGGCGGCGGAAGGTGAAGCTGCCGGGCCGCTGCGAGCCGGGGGACATCGTGCTGACGGCGACCGCCGTGTTCCGGCTGAGCCGGCTGCTCAGCAAGGGGTCCGTGACGAGCCCGCTGCGGGCGCCGTTCACCCGGTTCGAGGAGGCGTCGGGGCCCGCCGAGGTGCACGAGAGCCCGCGCGGCGGCGCCGTCAGGTCGACGGTGGGTGAACTGGTGACCTGCCCGTTCTGCCTGAGCGTCTGGCTGACCACCACGTTCACCGGGGCCCGCCTGCTGTGGCCGGACGCCACCCGGGCCGTCACCGGTGGCCTCACCGCGCTGGCGCTCTCCGACACCATGCAACTCGGCTACGACTGCCTGCTGCAGCGCAACGAGGAGTGACCCGCCGTGACGGCCCGGGAGGGGGCCGTTACAGCGGTTGGCCGTCACGGCGGGTGGCCGCTACTCCTTGCCCATCGCCTTGCGCACGGCGTCCCTCGTGCGGTCCATCAGGGCCGCGACGGGCCCCAGGGCCATGTTCGCCGCGCCCGACTCCACGCCGGGGTGGGGCCGCGTCGGTGCCATCGCCTCGGCGGCCTTGACCGCCTTCGCCATCGCCGCCAGGTCGGTGACGTCGGTGCTGCGACGGATGTGCGTGAACTCGTACCGTTCCTCCGCCCGCGCGTGCTCCTGGACGTCCTTGCGCAGCTTCAGGAGCTGCGGCATGAACTTCGGGTCGTCGGTGTCGTAGTCGTCCAGGTCCGCCAGGGTCTCCTTGGCGGCCTTCTCCTCGGCGAGCCGGTCGTCCACGACCTGTGTGCCGCCGGCGAAGGCGTGGCGGGCGAAGGGATGGACGACCTCCTCCTCCGCGGTCTCGTGCACGGCGAGCAGGCGCACCAGGTGCCGCCAGGCCGTGCGGCGCTCGTCACCGGTCGCGGCCTCGACCTCGTCGAAGAGGTTGCGGATGTCGCCGTGCTGGCGCATCAGCAGGCCGACGACGTCGGTGTCCTCGGCGTGGTCGGCACCGGCCTGGGGGGTGTGGAGGGTGGACATGCCGCCTCACTTCTCCCGCTGGGACGGGTCGGGGTGCTCGCCCTCGGTCTGGACGCGGTACTCGCGGCCGAACATGGCGTCGTGCTCGACCATGACGCGGTCGCTCGGCGGCGCCTCGCCGCCGTGGATCTGCTCCTGCATCGTCTCGAACCGCTCGTGCGCCTCCCGCACATAGCCCGCGCCGAGCGTGGTCAGGTCCATCTGGGTGTCGAGCAGCTCGCGCAGGTAGCCTTTGTTCGGCTCGAACGTGAGCACGTTGGGCAGCTCCGGCGCCAGCACCGAGGCGGGGTCGCGGCCGTCGTACGTGCGCATCAGGTCGCACGCGGCGTGCAGATGCTCCAGTTCCATGTTCAGGTGCAGCTCCCAGATCGCCTTGACCTTCGGGTCGCTCTCCTGCTCCATGAAGGAGTGGTACAGGTAGCACTCGTTGTACTCGTGGTTGACGAGCTGCTCCCACCACGTCTCGCCCGGGTCCACCAGCGACTCGTAGTGGGTGACGTGCTCCTCCTCGATGAGCCCGATCTCCTGGTACAGCTGGCGGGCGATGGGCTCCATGTAGGTGGGGCCGGTGTTCATGTAGAAGTTCATCGTCTGCTGCTCCGCCGACATGATGGTCAGGGCGTGCAGCTTGGACAGCGGGTCCGTCCCGTCCTTGGCGTACGGGTCACGGACGTTGTCCACCGGGTCGCGGTGGTGGAAGCGCGTGGGCCGGCCCGGCATGACCTCCGTCAGGCCGTCCACGATCGACTCCGCCTTGCGGTGCTCGATCATCTCGTACAGGTTCGCGTACCGGTACAGGTGGTCGAAGTCCTCCAGGACGCCGAACTGGTACGCCTGCTTCAGGTACGGGTCCGGCTCCATCCGCGCCACCCACGCGGTGAGGTCGACCGCCACCTGCTCGTAGGCGACCGTCGTCTCCAGCACCGAAGAGACCCCCGGCAGCAGCCAGTTGACGACCTTCTGCTGCTGCGCCTCGATGTACCGGGTCCGCGCCAGCTGCCGCTTGACCTCGGGGTCCACCGTGTTCCTGGCCAGCTGGTGGCTGAACATGATCGCTTCGACCTCGATGCCGTTCATCGTGATGATGCGGCAGCGGGTGTACGGGTCGCAGTGGTCGGGGTCGATGGGAGCGACGTTGAGCTCGCGCCAGTTGCGTACCTGCTTGTCCAGCGGGATGCCCCGCTGTTCGAGCGGATTGAAGGTCACGACGGTCCTCCTGATGGTGGGCGAGTGGGCGCAGCGCCCCCGCCGTCCGCGCACCGTTTCCGCCAGGTTCCAGGGCACCGCCCGCCCAAACTCCCGCCCGGGAACCGCCCCCCCCCACCCCCCACGCCCGTACCGGTGCCCCGGTGCCCCGTACGGCCCAGGGGCGGGGAGCTCGCCGGTGCGGCGCGGCGGTCAGCCGTCCTGCAGCTGGCGTTCCCATCCGGTGGCGCCGGGCGGCCAGCCGTACGTGGGGCGGCCCGCGCGGCCGCTGGTGCGGAACGGCTTGCTCTGGTCGTCGACGCGGGTCACGCCGTGCCGTTCGCCGCTGGACCACTCCAGTTCGAGGTACCAACGGACGTCGTGCGCGTCGGCGTTGGCGCTGATGTAGAAGACCTCGGGGTCGTTCTCGCTGATCTTGTACGGGAAGTCGCGCTGGCCGTGCTCGGGGACGGCGCGCGGCGCCGGGTCGTCGAGGTCGACGGCGAAGGACCTGGTGGACACGTCGCCGCCGCAGCCGGTGTGCATCTGGTAGTTGTTCCAGGCGAGCGGGGCGCCGGTGCTCTGCACGCGGACGTTCATGCGCTCCAGGACGACCGGCTGTTTGCCCACGCCCTGCACGGTGACCTCGACGAACTGGTCGCGGGACGAGACCGCGCCGAGGTCGCCGACCCAGCCGGGCGCGTCCTGGTCGGCGGCGGGTGGCTGCGGCATGTCGCCGGGGGCGCGGTTGACCAGGAAGTCCTTGGCGCAGGGATCTTCGTAGACGTACGGCTTGGTGCGCGTCGTCACCAGGTCCGGCCCGCCCCGCGCTCCGCCGGGCGCGGTGCCCGTCCCGGAGTTCCGCGAGGCACCGGACGACGGGGCCTCCTCCTGGGTGGGCGGGGCGGAGGGGGCGCCCTTCTGCTTCCCGGCGTCGTCCCTGCCGTCGCCCTTTCCGTGCCCGGTGCCGGGTGAGCGGAGGGCGCTCGCGTCCGAGGAGACCGCGGCCTGCCCGGTGTCGCGACGCTGTCCGTCGCCTGCGCCGCCGTGCAGGACGAGCGCGGCGGAGCCGATGCCGACGACCGCGGCCACGGCGGCCGCGAGGGCGAGGGTGCGCCGTCGGCGGGAGAGGGACAGCGGCGGCGCGGCGGCGGTCACGCGGCCCGGTCCCGAGGGCGTTCCGGGCTCGGCCGTCGGCGTGGTCTCCGCGCCGTGTTCGGGCAGGGGTGCGGGGTTCGGGTCGGCCGAACTCGTGGGCGCGGCACCGTCGTTGCCGGGTGTGCGGGTGGTGGACGCGCCGGGCGCGGCGCGCCCCGGTTTCCGTCCGCGGTCCGCGTCCGCCAGGATCCACCGCCGGTGGACCTCCACCAGCTCCTCCGGCGTGGCCCTGCACAGGCGGGCGAGCCGTTGCACCGGGGCGAACTCGGTGGGCACCGCGTCCCCGTTGCAGTACCGGTGCAACGTGGACGTACTCATGTGCAGCCGCTTGGCCAGCACCCCGTAACTGAGCCCGGACCGCTCCTTGAGCTCCCCCAGCAGCTCCGCGAGCGACCCCATCCGCACCTGCTCCCTTCCCGTCGGACGTTCCCCGAAAGCGCCGGCACTCACGTGTGGGCGCTGATCACGTCGGCGGAGCCGAGCACGACGGACACGCGGTCGACGTCGGCCCCGGAGGTCCCGGAGGTCCCGGAGGTCCCGGAAGCGTCGGGGGTATCGGGGGTGTCAGGAGTGACGCCGTCGCCGATGGAGCGGGTGATGACGGCGCCCGCCTTGCCGTCCGGTCCCGTGTCGTCGTCACCGCCGGTCTGGCAGGCGGTCAGCGAGAGCACCGCGGCGGCCGCGACGGCGAGCAGCGAGGCGGCACGGACGGTACCGCGCGAACGGCGAGTGGTCATGACGGGAATCCCCCCACGGGTGATCGGGATGCCGTTCCGGCGCCTGCTCCCCGCAGGCGGCGGGCCGGATCTGCTGTTGGCTGCACCCCGTCAGATGACGCCCGTGCGGGAATTGTTCACCGGTTTCTGTCCGTACTTGGTAACAAGGGAGGTGTCCGCAGAGGCGGAAAGGGAGCGTGCGCGTCCGGGCACGCGGACGCGGCGCCGGTCCTCATCGGACCTGCGCCGCGCCGCTGTCCCGCGTGGGGCCGTACGCCCCGACTACCGCCCCGAGGCGGCCAGTTCCTTGAGGTCCACCGTCTCGCCCTTGCCCGGCGTCTCGGGCTTCACGGGCTTGTTGTAGTCGGTGAAGGTGGCCTCGTTCGGCTTGTCGCCGCCCTTCACGGAGCTGCGCAGGATGTACGGCTTGCCCTCCGTGGCCACGTACAGGGTGTGCGTCTCGCCGCCGGAGGCCTTCTTCGTCAGCATGATGGCCTCCTTCCCGTCGACGGACGTCGTGTCGCCCTTCTTCATGCCCTTGCGCGTGGACTTGTCCTCGTCCATCGACGCCACCAGGCCCTGCTTGTCGCACATGCCCGCGGTCTGCGCGTCGTCGGCGGGCATCTTGACCCACTTGTCGACCACCTTCGCCAGCACCTTCTGCGAACCGGCCTGGCCCTTCAGCGCGCTCTTCCAGTACTGCTCGTTGCCGCGCACGTACAGCGTCCCGTTCGTGTGGCGCAGCTCGGCCTTGGTCCCCGCGGTGTCGACGGTCCCCTCGCAGTTCTTCTCCTGGTCGACCGCGAGGTCCAGGCTCACCGACTTGCCGTCGGCCTGCTTCATGTCACCCTTGAGGCGCATCGACTCGGCGCCCTTGGTGGCCGCCACCGCCTTGGCCGCGATCTGGTCCGCGCTGTCCTTGGCGAACGGCTTGGAGTCGCCTCCGTCGTCGCTGTCGCCGCAGCCCGTCAGCAGAACCGCGCCGAGTCCGACCATGCCGATAACGCCCGTAACCTTGCTCGCACGCACGTGGTCACCCCTCCTGCGGAACGTCTTTCCGTCCCGTACTCCACGACCCCGGTGGCCGCGGTCGTGATCCAGTACCCCGCGATGCGCCGAGCTCACCCGGTACCGGTCATTCCGCCTAACTCGCCCGTCACTCCAGTACCGCGACGCCGTCCAGCTCCACCAGTGCCTGCTCGTCCCAGAGCCGGACCGCGCCGATCACCGCCATCGCGGGGTAGTCGCGGCCCGCCAACCTCTTCCATACGCGCCCGAGTTCGGCGGCGTGGTCGCGGTAGTCGGCGACGTCCGTGGCGTAGACGGTGACGCGGGCCAGGTCGGCGGGGGTGCCGCCGGCGTGGCGCAGGGCGGTGAGGAGGTTGGTCAGGGCGCGTTCGAACTGCTCGGTCAGGGTCGCCCCGGTGACCTTGCCCTCGCCGTCCAGGGCGGTCTGCCCGGCGAGGAAGACGAGGCGCGAGCCGGTCGCGGTGACGGCGTGCGAGAAGCCGGTGGGCGGGGAGAGTTCGGCGGGGTTGACGCGGTGCGGGCTGCTCATGCGGAGGGCTCCTCGCCGGAGGTCGGGGTCGGGGTCGGGGTCGGGGTGGGGGGCGGGGCGGATGAAGGGGCGGGCGCCAAGGACGCGTACAACTCCTTGGCGATGACCGTGCGTTGGACCTCGCTCGCGCCCTCGTAGATGCGGGGCGCGCGCACCTCGCGGTAGAGGTGTTCCAGGAGGTGGCCGCGGCGCAGGGCGCGGGCGCCGTGCAGTTGGACGGCCGCGTCGACGACGTACTGCGCGGTCTCGGTGGCGATGAGTTTGGCCATGGCGGCGCGCCGCGCGATGCCCTCGCCCCGGGGGCCCTCGCGGTCGTACGCCGCGGCCGCCGCGTACACCATCAGGCGGGCCGCCTCGGTGCGCGTGGCCATCTCGGCGACTTGGTGGGCGACTGCCTGGAGGTCCTTCAACTTCCCGCCGAACGCGTCCCGTTCGGCGGTGTGCGCCAGCGTGGCGTCGAGGGCGGACTGCGCCATGCCGACCGCGAACGCGCCGACGCTCGGCCGGAACCGGTTGAGCGTGGTCATCGCGACCCGGAAGCCGCGGTCCACCTCGCCGAGCACGTCGTCCCCGCCGACCCGCACCCCGTCGAAGTCGAGGGCGCCGATCGGGTGCGGGGAGAGCATGTCGAGCGGGGTGCCGGTGAGGCCCGCCCGGTCCGCCGGGACCAGGAAGGCGGTGACGCCGCGCGCGCCCGCGCCCGGGGCCGTACGGGCGAAGACGGTGTAGAAGTCGGCCTCGGGGGCGTTGGAGATCCAGCACTTCTCGCCGGTGAGGCGCCAGCCGTCGGGCCCGTCCGGCTCCGCCGCGAGGCCGAGCGCCGCCGCGTCCGATCCCGCGTCCGGCTCGGAGAGCGCGAAGGCCGCGACGGCCTGCCCGGCGCGCACGGGCGGCAGCCAGCGCTCGCGCTGCGCCCGCGTGCCGTGCGCGTGCACGGGATGGGCGCCCAGGCCCTGCAGGGCGAGTGCGGTCTCCGCCTCCGTACAGGCGTACGCGAGGGACTCGCGCATCAGGCAGAGGTCGAGGGCGCCGGACCCGCCCGCGCCAGCGCCCGCGCCCGCCCCCGCTTCCCCGCGATCCTCGAACAAGGCCTCCAGCAGGCCGAGTTGGCCCAGCTCGGCGACCAGTGGCCGGTTCACGCGGCCCGGCTCGCCCTTCTCCGCCAGCGGACGCAGCCGCTCGGCGGCCAGCGCGCGCAGCTCCGCGCAACGGGCGGTTCGTGCCGGATCGAGCGAGAATGCCGTCATCCCGGGCCCCTCCTTTATCGCGCACCGTTGACTGCCGTCACCATCACGATACGCTCGTCCCGCGAGCCCACCACAGCGCCCGACCGGCAGGCAAGGGGGCAGAGCCGCCATGGACTCCACCGGCAACCCAGTGATGACCGCATCCGGCCACGTCGACACGTTCACCCGGGACCACCTCCCGCCGCGCGAACAGTGGCCCGCGCTGGTGCACGACCGCCCCGAACTGCGCTACCCCGACCGTCTCAACTGCGGCGCGGAGCTCCTGGACCGCTCCCTCGAACGGTTCGGCGCCGAACGCCCCGCCTTCCACGCCGCCTCCGGCGAGACGTGGACGTACGGGCAGCTGCGGCGCCACGTCGACCGCGTCGCGCACGTGCTGAGCCACGAGCTCGGCGTGCGCCCCGGCGAGCGCGTCCTGCTGCGCGGGGCCACCACGCCGTGGCTCGCGGCCTGCTGGCTCGCCGTGATGAAGGCGGGCGCGGTCGCCGTCACCGTGCTGGCCCAGCAGCGGGCGCAGGAGCTGGCCACCATGTGCGAGATCGCCGAGGTGCGGCACGCGCTGTGCGACATCCGGGTGGTGGACGATCTGATCAAGGCCGGGGTGCCGGGGCTGAGCGTCACCACGTACGGCGGCGAGGGGCCCGACGACCTGCTGGTGCGCGCCGCCCGCAGCCCCGACCGGTACGAGGCGGTGGACACGGCCGCCGACGACGTCGCGCTGATCGCCTTCACCTCCGGCACGACCGGCCGCCCCAAGGGCTGCATGCACTTCCACCGGGACGTGCTCGCCATCGCCGACACCTTCGCGCGGCACGTCCTGAAGCCGGTGCCCGACGACGTGTTCGCGGGCAGCCCTCCGCTCGGCTTCACCTTCGGCCTCGGCGGACTCGTCATCTTCCCGCTGCGCTTCGGCGCCTCCTCGGTCCTGCTCGAACAGGCCGGCCCCAAGCTCCTGTTGCCCGCCATAGCGCGCCACCGGATATCGGTGCTCTTCACCGCGCCGACCGCCTACCGCACGATGCTGGACCAGCTCGACGGCCACGACGTCTCCTCGCTGCGCCGCTGCGTCTCGGCCGGCGAGAACCTGCCCGCGGCCACCTGGCGGGCCTGGCACGAGCGCACCGGCCACCGCGTCATCAACGGCATCGGCGCGACCGAGCTCCTGCACATCTTCGTCTCCGCGGCCGACGACGCGATCCGGCCCGGCACCACCGGGCGTGCCGTGCCGGGGTGGCAGGCGCGCGTGGTCGACGACTCCGGCGCCCCGGTGCCCGACGGTGAACCCGGGCTCCTCGCCGTGCGCGGCCCGGTGGGCTGCCGCTACCTCGCCGACGACCGTCAGCTGCAGTACGTACGGCACGGCTGGAACGTCACCGGCGACACCTACGTCCGCGACGCCGACGGCTACTTCCGCTATGTCTCGCGCGCGGACGACATGATCATCTCGGCCGGGTACAACATCGCGGGCGCCGAGGTGGAGGAGGCCCTGCTGCGCCACCCCGACGTCGCCGAGACGGCGGTCGTGGGCCGCCCCGACGCGCTGCGCGGCCAGGTGGCGGTGGCGTTCGTGGTGCCGCGCGAGGGGGCGGCGCGGGACGAGGAGACGGCGGCGCGGCTGCGCGCGTTCGTCAAGGCGGAGCTCGTGCCGTACAAGTGCCCCCGCGAGATCGTCTTCCTGGACGCGCTGCCGAGGACGGCGACGGGGAAGCTGCAGCGGTTCCGGCTGCGCGGCGGGCAGCGGGACCGGCCGGAGCCGTAGAGTGATCACGTGTCCGAGCAGCACACTCCACGGTCCCTGATCGTCACCTTCTACGGCGCCTACGGGCGGGCCGCCCCCGGCCCGGTCCCGGTGGCCGAGCTGGTGCGCCTCCTCGCGCCGGTCGGCGTGGACGCGCCGTCGGTCCGGTCGTCGGTCTCCCGGCTGAAGCGGCGCGGGCTGCTCGTGCCCGCGCGCACCGGGTCGGGCGCGGCGGGATACGCGCTCTCGCCCGACGCCCGCCAGCTCCTGGAGGACGGCGACCGCCGCATCTACGGCACCGAGGCCGCGCGGCAGCGGGGCGGCTGGGTCCTCGCCGTCTTCTCCGTGCCCGAGTCGGAGCGCAACAAGCGTCACGTGCTGCGCTCGCGCCTCTCGGGCCTCGGCTTCGGCACGGCGGCCCCGGGCGTCTGGATCGCCCCCGCCCACCTCTACGAGGAGACCCGGCACACTCTGGAGCGGCTCCAACTCGCTTCCTACGTCGACCTGTTCCGCGGCGAGCACCTGGGGTTCGCCGCGACGGCCGAGGCGGTCGCACGCTGGTGGGACCTGTCGTCCCTGGCCAAGCAGCACGAGGCGTTCCTGGACCGGCACGAACCGGTGCTGCGCTCCTGGGAGTCCCGTGCGGGCGAGCCCCCGCGCCCGGAGGAGGCCTACCGCGACTACCTCCTCGCGCTCGACTCCTGGCGCCAACTCCCCTACGCCGACCCGGGCCTGCCCGCCGAGCTGCTGCCCGCCGACTGGCCCGGCGCCCGCTCCGCCGCGGTGTTCGCGGCGCTGGACGAGCGGCTGCGGGAGGCCGGAGCCCGGTTCGCGCACCCGGACGCCTGACCTCCCCTCAGCCCCGGCTCAGCCTTGACTGAGCGTCAGCCTGGGCTTGGGCGCGTCCGTGCGTCCCGTCTGGGGGCGCCGGCTGCCCGCGCGGTACTGCTGCGGCCAGGTGGCGCCCGGACCTGTGTAGCCCTGTTCGGCGGCGGCGTGCAGGGTCCAGTGCGGGTCGTACAGGTGCGGGCGGGCCAGTGCGCAGAGGTCCGCGCGCCCGGCGAGCAGCAGGGAGTTGACGTCGTCCCAGGAGGAGACGGCGCCGACCGTGATGACGGGGATGCCGGTCAGGTTGCGGATGCGGTCGGCGTACGGCGTCTGGTACGAGCGGCCGTACGCGGGGCGTTCGTCGGAGACCACCTGGCCCGTCGAGACGTCGATGGCGTCGGCGCCGTGGGCGGCGAAGGCGCGGGCGATTCCGACGGCGTCCTCGGCCGTGGTGCCGCCCTCGGCCCAGTCGGTGGCGGAGATGCGGACCGTCATGGGCTTCCGCGCGGGCCACACCTCCCGTACCGCGTCGAAGACTTCGAGGGGGTAGCGCAGCCGGCCCGGCAGGTCGCCGCCGTACGCGTCCGTGCGGCGGTTGGTGAGCGGGGAGAGAAAGCCGGAGAGCAAGTAGCCGTGGGCGCAGTGCAGTTCGAGCAGGTCGAATCCGGCCCGCTCGGCGCGCCGGGCGGCCGCGACGAACTGGTCGCGGATCGCGGTCAGTCCGGCGCGGGAGAGCTCGCGCGGGATCTGGCTGCCCGGCTTGTACGGGAGCGGGGACGCGGCCTCCAGCGGCCAGTTGCCGTCGGGCAGCGGATCGTCGATGCCCTCCCACATCAGCTTGGTGGAGCCCTTGCGGCCCGAGTGGCCCAGCTGCAGGCCGATGGCCGTGCCGGGCGCCTGGGCGTGCGCGAAGTCCGTGACGCGGCGCCACGCCTCGGCCTGTTCGTCGGTGTAGAGCCCGGCGCAGCCCGGAGTGATGCGGCCGCGCTCGCTGACGCAGACCATCTCCGTCATCACCAGGCCCGCCCCGCCGAGTGCCCGTGCGCCCAGGTGGACCAGGTGGAAGTCGCCGGGTACGCCGTCGACGGCCGAGTACATGTCCATCGGGGAGACGACGACGCGATTGCGCAGTGTCAGCCCGCGCAGGCGCAGGGGCGTGAACATCGGGGGTGTGCCGTCCGGGCAGCCGAACTCGCGCTCGACGGATCGGGTGAACCCGGCGTCGCGCAGCCGGAGGTTGTCGTGGGTGACGCGGCGGCTGCGGGTGAGCAGGTTGAACGCGAACTGGAGCGGCGGCTGGCCGAGGTGGTCGGGCAGCCGCTCGAACCACTCCAGGCTGGCGCGGGCCGCGCGCTGGGTGGAGGCGACGACGGGGCGGCGCTCCTCCTCGTACGCCCGCAGCGCGGCCGGGATGTCGGGCTGCTCCTCCAGGCAGGCGGCGAGGGCGAGGGCGTCCTCGACGGCGAGCTTGGTGCCGGAGCCGATGGAGAAGTGCGCGGTGTGCGCCGCGTCGCCGAGCAGGACCGTGTTGCCGTGCGACCAGCGGGAGTTGACGACGGTGCGGAAGGTGGTCCAGGAGGATTTGTTGGAGCGCAGCGGGCGGCCGCCGAGCGCGTCCGCGAAGATCTTGGCGCAGCGTTCGGTGGAGCCCTGCTCGTCGAGGTCGGCGAAGCCCGCGGCCTCCCAGACCTCCTCGCGCATCTCGACGATGACGGTGGAGGCGCCGGTGCCGGCCGCCGAGAAGGGGTAGCCGTGCAGCTGCATCACGCCGTGCTCGGTCTCGGCGATCTCGAAGCGGAAGGCGTCGAAGGCGAAGTCGGCGGCGAGCCAGATGTAGCGGCAGCGGTGGGTGGTCAGGCTCGGCCCGAAGACGTCGGCGTGCGCCTCGCGGGTGAGGCTGTGCACGCCGTCCGCGGCGACGACCAGGTCGTACGCCGCGGCGAGCTCGGCGGCGGGCGGCGCCTCGGTGCGAAAGCGCAGTGCGACGCCGAGGCCGCGGCAGCGCTCGTGCAGGATCTCCAGGAGCCTGCGCCGGCCGAGGGCCGCGAAGCCGTGGCCGCCTGAGGTGTGGCGCCGGCCGCCGTGCACGATGTCGATGTCGTCCCAGCGCACGAACTCGGCCTGGAGGGCGGCGTAGACGGCGGGGTCGGCGTGTTCGATGCCGCCGAGGGTCTCGTCGGAGAGGACGACGCCGAAGCCGAAGGTGTCGTCGGGGGCGTTGCGCTCCCAGACGGTGACCTCGCGGGCCGGGTCGAGGCGCTTGAGCAGGGCGGCGGCGTAGAGGCCGCCGGGGCCGCCACCGATGACGGCGATCCGGTGGGCCGCGGCGGCGCCCCCGGCGGGCGGCTGGGCGGACGGCTGGGCGGACGGCGCGGCGCTCATCGTCGTCACCGTCCCTGCCACTTCGGCGGGCGCTTCTCCGTGAAGGCCGCGTGGAACTCCCGGTAGTCCTCGCCGTTCATGAGCAGCGCCTGGGTCGAGGCGTCGAGCTCGACGGAGGCGGCGAGCGGCATGTCCAGTTCGGCGGTGAGCAGCGCCTTGGTCTGCGCGTACGCGAGGGCGGGTCCGTCGGCGAGCCGGCGGGCGAGATTCGCCGCGGCCTCGCCGGCCTTGCCCTCCTCGGTCAACTCGCTGATCAGGCCGATCCGTTCGGCCTCGGGGGCGCGCACCGGCTCGCCCAGCATGAGCAGCCGGGTGGCGTGGCCGAGCCCGACGACGCGCGGCAGGAGGTAGGCGGCGCCCATGTCGCCGCCGGAGAGGCCCACCCGGGTGAAGAGGAAGGCGAACCGGGCGGAGGGGTCGGCGACGCGGAAGTCGGCGGCGAGGGCGAGCACCGCGCCGGCGCCCGCCGCCACCCCGTGCACGGCGGCGATCACCGGGAAGGGGCACTCGCGGACGGCCCGCACGACCTGTCCGGTCATCCGGTTGAAGTCGAGGAGCTGGGCGGTGTCCATGGCGAGCGTGGCGCCGATGATCTCGTCGACGTCGCCGCCGGAGCAGAAGCCGCGCCCCTCGCCCCCCAGCACGAGCGCGCGCACGGACTTGTCGCGGGACAGCTCGGCGAGCAGGTCGCGCAGGTCGGCGTAGGCGCCGAAGGTGAGCGCGTTGAGCTTGTCGGGGCGGGCCAGGGTGACCGTGGCGACCCCCGCGTCGACGGTCAGGCGCAGGTGCCGCCAGTCGGGGGTGCGGGTCGCGGAGCCGGTGAAGGGACTCATGAGGTGCGGCCTCCTCGGCCTGGGCGCTGGAGTTCGCTGGCGTGGACTGCCCCCCGAAGTTATCACTGTTCCGTGACTGTCGTCAGGAGTACGCGATACATGCCTGTCGCGGAAGTCCCGACATGCACGTCTTGTCTCCCCTGACACCCCAGGGACGGACGTCCCGGACATGCCCGACCGTCGCCCCTGTCGACATGGCGCTTAGGATTCGTACGGTTGAAAGCAGGACCGCCGCCTGCTGCTGTGAACGGACCCGCCTTGTACGAACCTTCCTCCCCCGCCTCGTGGCGCATCGCGCTGCCGCACACCACGGCAGCCGTGCCCGTCGCGCGCGCACTGGTCCGTACAGCACTCACGGACATCGAGTTCTCCGCCGACTCCGACACCGCCGAGCTGCTCACCGCGGAGCTGGTGGCCAACGCCGTCGAGCACACCGGCGGGCAGGAGCCCATAGAGCTGGTGATCGAGCTCCTGCCGACCGGCTGTCAGGTCGAGGTGCACGACTCCAACCCGCTGCCGCCCGGCAACCTCACCGACCCCTGCCCCGTGGAGCCGGACCCCTGGCAGGAGCACGGCCGCGGCCTGCTCCTGATCCGCACCCTCAGCTCCTCCTGCGGCCACCGCCCCACCGCGTCCGGCAAGGCCGTCTGGTTCACGCTCCCCGCGCTGCCCCCGCACCGGCACTGACCGGCCCCTCGCCCCGGCCGAGCCGCGAGTGGCCGCGGCCGTAGAGCGCGTAGACCACGGCGCCCACCACGAGGAAGACGGCGAACTGCAGCCACGTCGTCCACCCGGTGCCCCAGATCAGATACAGGCAGAAGCCCACCCCGAGGAGCGGGCTGACCGGGAAGAACGGCACCCGGAAGGTGCGGCGCAGCTCCGGGCACGAGCGGCGCAGCGCGATGACCGCGACGTTCACCGCCACCATGATCGCCAGCGTGCCGATGGTGGTGAGGTTGACGACCACGTCGAGCGAGGAGAAGGCGGCGGGCACGGCGACGACCGCCGCGACGATCCAGGTGCCCGCGGCCGGGGTGGCGGTCCGCGGCGAGATCTTCTCGAAGACGCGCGGCATCAGGCCGTCGCGGGACATCGACATCAGGATGCGGGTCTGGCCGTACATCACGGCGAGCACCACGGAGGCGATGGCGACGACCGCACCGAAGGCGATGATGCCGCCGCCGACGGTCGAGTCGGTCACCTGGTCGACGATGAGCGAGAGCGCGGCGGGCTTGTCGGCGACCGCGTCCGGGCCGAGCGCGCCGATCGCGGCGAGCGCCACGGCGACGTAGAGCAGCGTGACGACGCCGATGCAGATCAGGATCGCGAGCGGGATGTTGCGCCGCGGGTCGCGCACCTCTTCGCCGGCCGTGGTGACCGCGTCGAAGCCGATGAAGGAGAAGAAGGCCAGCGAGGCGCCGGCCGTGATGCCCGAGGCGCCCGCGCCCGCGAAGGGCGTGAGGTGGCCGTCCTCGAACGCGGTGAACGCGATGGCCAGGAAGAACAGCAGGATGGCGATCTTCAGCACCGCCATGGCCGCCGTGGCGCCCGCGCTCTCCCGGATGCCGCGCACCAGGAGCACGGCGGCGAGCAGGATGACGAGGACGGCGGGCAGGTTCACCGCCCCGCCCTCCCCCGGCCCCGCGGAGAGCGCGGCGGGCAGCTCCCAGCCCGTGAGGCTGTGCAGCAACTGATTCAGGTACTGGCTCCAGCCGACCGCGACGGCGGACACCGAGACGCCGTACTCCAGGAGCAGACACCAGCCGACGAGGAAGGCGGTCCGCTCGCCCAGGGAGGCGTACGCGAAGGAGTACGAGCTGCCGGAGACCGGGATCGCGCCGCCCAGCTCGGCGAACGAGAAGGCGGTGAAGACGCAGGTCACGGCCGCGAGGACATACGAGACGGCGACGGCGGGCCCGGCCTTGGCGACGGAGTCGGAGAGGCCGACGAAGATGCCGGTGCCGACGATCGCGCCGACGCCGAAGCAGACGAGCTGGAAAAGCCCCATGGTGCGCCGGAGGCCGTGGCCCTCCAGGTCGGCACCCGACTCGGCGACGAGCCGGTCGGGGGACTTGATGCGAAGCCCGGAGGTGCGCGAGGGGCTCATGAGGTGGTTCTCGTTTCTGGTGGGGCCGGGTGCGGTGGTCCGGTCCCACCAGTCTGTGCCGGTGGAGCGGGTACGGCAGGTCAGGGCGGGCGCAGGTCGTGCGTACCGCGGGTCAGGCGAGCGTGGCGACCAGGACCGCCTTGATCGTGTGCAGCCGGTTCTCCGCCTCGTCGAAGACGACGGAGTGCGCCGACTCGAAGACCTCGTCGGTGACCTCCAGGGAGTCCAGGCCGTATCTCGCGTGGATGTCCCGGGAGACCTGGGTGTCCAGGTCGTGGAAGGCGGGCAGGCAGTGCAGGAACTTCACGTCGGCGTTGCCGGTGGCGCGCAGCACGTCCATCGTCACCGCGTACGGCGCGAGGGCCGCTATCCGCTCGGCCCAGACCTCCTGCGGCTCCCCCATCGACACCCAGACGTCGGTGCCGACGAAGTCGGCGCCCCGGACGCCCTCGGCGATGTCCTCGGTGAGGGTGAGGCGGGCGCCGCTCGCCTCGGCCAGCGCGCGGGCGCGGGCGACGACGTCGTCGGCGGGCCAGTAGGCCCGGGGCGCGACGATACGGACGTCCATGCCGAGCAGCGCCCCGGTGACCAGGTAGGAGTTGCCCATGTTGAAGCGGGCGTCCCCGAGGTAGGCGAAGGCGGTCTCGTGCAGCGGCTTCGCGGTGTGCTCGGTCATCGTGAGCACGTCGGCCAGCATCTGGGTGGGGTGCCAGTCATTGGTCAGGCCGTTGTAGACGGGCACGCCCGCGTGGGCGGCGAGCGTCTCGACCGTCTCCTGCGCGTCCCCGCGGAACTCGATGGCGTCGAACATCCGGCCGAGCACCCGGGCGGTGTCCTTGGGGGACTCCTTCTTGCCGATGTGCGAGCCGGACGGGTCGATGTACGTCGTCGAGGCGCCCTGGTCGGCGGCGGCCACCTCGAACGCGCAGCGGGTCCGCGTCGAGCTCTTCTCGAAGATCAGCGCGATGTTCCTGCCCCGCAGCCGCGGCGTCTCGGCCCCGGCCTTCTTGGCCGCCTTCAGCCCGGCGGCCAGCTCGACCAGGCCGCGGAACTCGTCGGCGGTGAAGTCCAGCTCCTTGAGGAAGTGGCGGCCGGTGAGGTCTGTGGCCATGAGGCGCTCCAGGGATGCGGAGGGGTGTGCGGGCAGGGGTCACCCCGCAGGGTGACCCTGAAACTATATACGACCCTCCACATTTATATACAGGCTGTCTCCGCGCGGGGCGGTCCGTGGCCGCGCGGGGCGGTCCGTGCCCGCTTACGCGCCGGCCACCGGGTCCCGCTCCACCGGGCAGCTCATGCACCGCGGGCCGCCCCTGCCACGCCCCAGCTCGCTCCCCAGGATCTCGATCACCTCGAGGCCCTGCTTGCGCAGGAAGGTGTTGGTCGTGGAGTTGCGCTCGTACGCGACCACGACGCCGGGCTCCACGGCGAGGACGTTGCAGCCGTCGTCCCACTGCTCGCGCTCGGCCGCGTGCACGTCCTGGGTGGCCGTGAGCACCCGGATCGCGTCGAGGCCGAGCGCGGCGGCGATGGCCCGGTGCATGTTCTCCGGCGGATGGTCGGTGACCTTCAACTCCCGGTCGCCGACGCCCGGTTCGATGGTGTACGAGCGGAGCATGCCGAGGCCCGCGTACTGCGTGAAGGTGTCGCCGTCGACCATCGTCATGACCGTGTCCAGATGCATGAAGGCACGGCGCTTGGGCATGTCGAGGGCCACGATCGTCTGCGCCGAGCCCGCCGCGAACAGCTTGTGCGCGAGCATCTCCACGGCCTGCGGGGTGGTGCGCTCGCTCATCCCGATGAGCACCGCGCCCTTGCCGATCACCAGGACGTCGCCGCCCTCGATGGTCGAGGGGTAGTCCGCCTGGCCCTGGGACCAGACGTTGAAGTCCTCGTCCCGGAAGAGCGGGTGGTGGCGGTAGATCGCCTCGAAGTGCACGGTCTCGCGCTGCCTGGCCGGCCAGCGCATCGCGTTGATGGAGACCCCGTCGTAGATCCAGGCGGAGGTGTCGCGGGTGAAGAGGTGGTTGGGCAGCGGCCCGAGCAGGAAGTCGTCCAGGTCCATGCAGTGGAAGCGCACCGACGTCGGCTCGGGGTGCGCCGCCAGGAACTCCCGCTTGGTCATGCCGCCCACCAGCGCCTCGGCGAGCTCCACCGACGGCATCGTCTCGAACGCGGCCCGCAGGTGGTCGGTGGCGAGCGGCCCGTACTCCTTCTCGTCGAAGACGCGGTCCAGGACGAGGAGGCGGGCCGCGGGCACGTCCAGGGTCTCGGTCAGCAGGTCACCGAAGAGGTGGACCGCCACCCCCCGGTCGCGCAGCACGTCCGCGAACCCGTCGTGCTCCTGACGGGCCCTGCGCACCCACAGGACGTCGTCGAAGAGCAGGGCGTTCTTGTTGCTCGGAGTCAGCCGCTTGAGCTCCAGATCGGGGCGGTGCAGTATGACGCGGCGCAGCCGCCCGGCCTCGGAGTCGACATGGAATCCCATGGAGTCCATCTTTCCCCGGCCGGACGGCCGACGCCTGTCATTGCGGGCAATGACCCGGCGGGTCAGAGCCTCGGGTCCACCGGCTCCGACTCCAGGGCGAGGACGGCGAAGACCGCCTCGTGCACGCGCCACAGCGGCTCGCCGTCCGCGAGCCGGTCCAGCGCCTCGAGGCCGAGCGCGTACTCGCGGACGGCGAGCGAGCGCTTGTGGCCGAGGGAGCGGTCGCGCAGCCGCGCCAGGTTCTCCGGCCGCGTGTACTCCGGGCCGTAGACGATCCGCAGGTACTCGCGGCCCCGGCACTTGATGCCGGGCTGGACGAGCCGCCCCTGTCCGTTCCTGACCAGCGCCCCGACCGGCTTGACGACCATGCCCTCGCCGCCGCGTCCGGTCATCTCCAGCCACCAGTCGACCCCGGCCCGCACGGACGCCTCGTCGCCGGTGTCCACGTACAGGCGGCGGGTGGTCTGCAGCAGGTCCGAGCCCTGGCCGCCGTCGTGCTCCACCATGCGGTCGATCAGGGCCAGTTGCCGGTCGTGCGGGAGGTCGGCGAGGCTGCGGCCCTGGACGGCCAGGATCTGGAACGGCGCGAGCCGCACGCCCTCCAGGCCGTCGGTCGGCCAGCAGTAGCGGCGGTACGCCTCGGTGAACGCGGCGGCGTCCGCGGCCCGGCCGCGCTGCCCGCGCAGCAGGTCACCGGTGTCGACGCCGCGCGCCGCCGCGGCCTCCAGGGCGGCGATGGCGCCGGGGAGGACGGCTCCGGCGGCGGCTCCCGTGGCGGCGTACTGGGTGCGGAGCAGCCCGGAGGCCTTCAGGGACCACGGCATCAGCTCCGCGTCGAGCAGCAGCCAGTCCGTCGCCAGCTCCTCCCACAGGCCCGCCTCGGTGACGGCCTCGCGCAGCCGGCCGAGGATCTCCTCGGTGACGGCGGGGTCGTCGAAGAAGGGGCGGCCCGTGCGGGTGCAGAGGGAGCCGGTCGGGCCGCCCGTCACGCCGAAGCGCTCCCGGGCCACCTCGGCGTCGCGGCAGAGGAGTACCACCGCGCGCGACCCCATGTGCTTCTCCTCGCACACGACGCGGGCGACGCCGTCCTGCGCGTACGCGGCGAAGGCCTCCACCGGGTGCTCCAGATACCCCTCGAGGCCGGAGGTGGCGGTCGGCGCCATCGTCGGCGGCAGGTACGGCAGCAGCCGCGGGTCGACCGCGAAGCGGCTCATGACCTCCAGGGCCGCGGCCGCGTTCTCCTCGCGCACGGCGACGCGGCCCGCGTGCCGGGTCTCCACCGTGCGGCGGCCGTGCACGTCGGTCAGGTCGAGCGGGCGCCCCTCGTGCCCGCCGGGTGCCTCGGTGCGCAGCGGCTTGGCCGGCTCGTACCAGACCCGCTCGGCGGGTACGTCGACGAGCTCGCGCTCCGGCCAGCGCAGCGCGGTGAGCCGGCCGCCGAAGACGGCGCCGGTGTCCAGGCAGATGGTGTTGTTCAGCCAGGTGGCGGTGGGCACCGGGGTGTGGCCGTAGACGACCGCGGCCTCGCCCCGGTAGTCCTCCGCCCACGGGTAGCGCACGGGCAGCCCGAACGCGTCGGTCTCGCCCGTGGTGTCGCCGTACAGCGCGTGCGAGCGCACCCGACCCGAGGTGCGCCCGTGGTACTTCTCGGGCAGACCGGCGTGGCAGACGACGAGTCTGCCGCCGTCCAGGACGTAGTGCGAGACGAGGCCGTCCACGAACTCCCGTACCTGCGCGCGGAATTCCTCGCTCTCGGCCGCCAGCTGTTCGACGGTCTCGGCGAGGCCGTGGGTGAGCTGGACGCCGCGGCCCTTCAGGTACCGGCCGAGCTTGTTCTCGTGGTTGCCGGGCACGCAGAGGGCGGTGCCGGCAGCGACCATCCCCATCACGCGGCGCAGCACGCCCGGGGTGTCCGGGCCGCGGTCGACGAGGTCGCCGACGAAGACGGCGGTACGGCCTTCCGGGTGCGCGCCGTCGACGTAACCGAGCTTGCCGAGCAGGGTCTCCAGCTCGGCGGCGCAGCCGTGGATGTCGCCGATGACGTCGAACGGGCCGGTGAGGTGCGAGAGGTCGTTGTAGCGCTTCTCGGTGACGACGGTGGCCGACTCGATCTCCTCGACGCCCCGCAGGACGTGCACCTTCCGGAAGCCCTCGCGCTCCAAGTGGCGCAGGGAGCGGCGCAGTTCGCGCTGGTGGCGCTGGATGACGCGGCGCGGGATGCCGGACCGGTCCGCGCGTGCCGCGTTGCGCTCGGCGCAGACCTCCTCGGGCACGTCGAGCACGATGGCGATGGGCAGCACGTCGTGCGCTTTGGCCAGTTCGATCAGCTGCTTGCGGCTGTCGCTCTGCACGCTGGTCGCGTCGACGACGGTGCGGCGGCCCGCGGCGAGGCGCTTGCCCGCGATGTAGTGGAGCACGTCGAAGGCGTCGCCGCTCGCGCTCTGGTCGTTCTCGTCGTCGGCGACGAGCCCGCGGCAGAAGTCGCTGGATATGACCTCGGTGGGCCTGAAGTGCCGGCGCGCGAAGGTCGACTTGCCGGATCCGGTGGCGCCGACGAGGACGACCAGGGAGAGGTCGGTGACGGG
This sequence comes from Streptomyces sp. NPDC041713, assembly GCF_055591085.1. Classification (NCBI taxonomy): domain Bacteria; kingdom Bacillati; phylum Actinomycetota; class Actinomycetes; order Kitasatosporales; family Streptomycetaceae; genus Streptomyces; species Streptomyces sp. NPDC041713. The sequence continues at coordinate 324,784 of NZ_JBVIZY010000006.1, read as the reverse complement.
CAGGGTGCGGGTGGTCCGGGCGGACGCGGGGGTGGCGCCGTTGTCGGTGGTCATGCGGCCCGCACCTCCTTGGTGGTCTTGGGTGTGCCGGTCGTGCCGGTCGTGCCGGATGTGGTTGATGTGGTGGTCGTGGTGCCGGCCGGGGCGTTCTGCGGGGTCCGCTCGCTCCGGGTGAAGACGGCCATCTGGGTCGGCGGTCCCACCTCGGGGTCGTCGTCGCCGACGGGCGCGAACTCCACGTCGTAGCCGTGCCGTTCGGCCACCGCGCGGGCCCACGCGGCGAACTCCTCGCGCGTCCACTCGAAGCGGTGGTCGCCGTGGCGCACGTGCCCGGCGGGGAGCGACTCCCAGCGGACGTTGTACTCCACGTTCGGCGTCGTCACGAGGACGGTGCGGGGGCGCGCGGAGCCGAACACGGCGTACTCCAGGGCGGGCAGGCGCGCCACGTCCACGTGCTCGACGACCTCGCTGAGCACCGCGGCGTCGTACCCCTTGAGCCGCTTGTCGGTGTACGCGAGGGAGCCCTGGAGGAGCGTGACGCGCTCCGCCCGGCGCTCCCCCACGCGGTCGAGGTTCAGCCGTCGTGCGGCGACGGTCAGCGCGCGCACCGACACGTCGACCCCGACGATCTCGGTGAACCGCACGTCCTTGAGCAGCTCCTGCACCAACTGGCCCTGCCCGCAGCCCAGATCGAGCACGCGGGACGCCCCTGCGGCGGTCAGCGCGGCGAGGATCGCCTCGCGGCGCCGCACGGCGAGCGGCACCGGCTTCTCCTCGGTGTCGGCGTTCTCGTCGACGGCGTTGTCGATCTCCTCGACGTCGGTGTCGTCCGCGTCGGCGAGCCGCACCAGTTCGAGCCGCTCGGCGGCCTCCCGGGTCAGCGACCGGCGCCGCGCGAGGTAGCGGCTGGTGATGATCTGCTGCTCCGGGTGGTCCGCGAGCCAGCCGTCGCCGGCCCGCAGCAGCTTGTCGACCTCGTCCGGCGAGACCCAGTAGTGCTTGGCGTCGTCGAGGACCGGCAGCAGCACGTACAGGTGGCGCAGCGCCTCGCCCAGGGTCAGCTTCCCGTCGTCCGCCTGCAGGACGAGCTGGACGTAGCTCGAGTCGCCCCACTCGGGGAACGTCACGTCCAGGGGCACCGGCGTCACCGCGACCGTCCAGCCCAGCGGCTCGAAGAGCGCGCGCACCAGGTCCGCGCCGCCGCGGGCGGGCAGGGCGGGCACCTCGACGCGCAGCGGCAGCGGCCGCGCGGCCCGCTCGGGGCGGGCCGCGCACACGCCGCGCATCGCGCTGGAGAACACCGCGCTCAGCGCCACGGCGAGCAGCGACGACGCCGCGTACGGCCGGTCGTTCACGTACTGCGCGAGGGCCGCGTCGGGCGCACCGCCGCGCCCCTTGCCTCTCCCCTTGCCGCGCCGCACGAGCGCGATGGGGTCGACCTCCAGGAGCAGCGCGGCGGTGCAGCGCTCGGCGGTCGCCTCGGGGTAGAGGACGTGCGCGACGCCGTGCGCCGTGCGGTACGCCTGCGCTTTATCCGGGTGCTTGTGCAGCAGAAAGCCCAGGTCAGTGGCTGGGTTCCGCGCATCGCCTGTAGTCGAGATCGTCAAGAACACACGGCTGAGTATCGCCGTCGGCCGCGGGGAAGGCCACGGAGTTTGCGCGCTGCCGACGGGGCGGATGGGTGCCGGAAGGGGGGCCGCGGCCCCCTGTGAGGGTTCTGTGACTTTTGCGCCTTTGGGTTGTTACGTCCCTTATGGGTGGGCTTGATGCAGGGTGCGTAGCTTCGTAGATGTCGCCGCAACGGGGCGGCACCCCCGAGAAACCGAGACCCTGAATGGCCCTCTTTCCCATGCGTATGACCTCCCGCGCCCTGCGTACCGGCATCATCACCGCCACCGCCGCCTCCGCGATCACCCTCGGCGCCGCCTCCGGCGCCCTCGCCGCCACCCAGCACGCCCCCGCCGGCGTCACGGTCGAGGCCGCGTCCCACGCCAAGAAGAACGCCAAGAAGAACGCCAAGACCGCCAAGACCAAGCGCGCCTACGTCAAGACGGTCAAGCTGGCCTCGAAGGGGCACACCGCCAAGGTCTACAAGCTCGGCGCCGCCAAGTTCCAGGCCGACGTGATCCACAAGGGCCACAAGATCGCCACCCTGACCGCGTCCGGCAAGGCGGCCTCGGCCAACCTGAACGGCCTGCACGTCAAGCTCACCCAGCGTGGCGCGGTCACCTCCTGGGTCGACCGTGCCAAGCCGGCCCCCAAGCCCAAGCCGAAGCCGAAGCCCAAGCCCGCCAAGCGGGTCCTGGTCTCCACGCACGCCCTGGCCGACGGCCACGGCACCGCGAAGGTCTACAAGCTGTCGACCAACCACTTCCAGGCCGACCTCTTCGGCCGGGGCGCCAAGCTGGGCACCCTCGACGCGAACGGCCGCGCCGCCACCGGCGAGGACAACGGCCTGCACGTCGTCCTCTCGCCCGACGGCCAGTTCCGCTCCTGGCTGGACCAGGTCGAGGACCCCACCCCGGCGCCGGTCCCGGACCCCGAGCCGACGCCGGACCCCGACCCGGAGCCCACCCCGGACCCGGCACCGGTCCCCGACCAGAACCCGGCGCCGGCCCCGGCCCCCACGCCGAAGCCCGACGACACCAAGCCCGCGCCCGCCCCGGTCTCGCCGGTCTCCCCGATCGCCCCGAGCACCGACCCGGGCGCGGTCAACCCGGCGCCCGTCGCCTGACGGCGCCACCTCTCGAACGGGAGGCGGGGCGCGCCCGGATGCATGGGACTCATCCGGGCACGCCCCGCCTCCCGCACCCCCTCACCGCCCCCTAGCCCCAGCCGAAAGGACCCGGTCCCGTGCCCGCGCGCCTGCGAGCCCTCCTGATCGTCGTCGTCGCCCTCGCCGCCACGGCGCTGCCGACCGTCGTCGCGTTCGCCACCCAGCCCCACGTGCCGTCCACCGTGCCGCACAGCACGCCGCGCGAGGAGATCCAGCCCGCCGCCAACATCGTCGGCGAGGTGGCCCGCAGGACCGCCGAACGCTTCGTCGGCAGACCGCTGCAGGTGATCCCCGAGCAGACCGTCCGCCCGGCGACCGCGCAGACCCTCGATCCGCGCGATCCCCGACCGGACGTCTAGACTCGAACATGTGAACGAACCGCGTCCGCTGACCCGTCTCGACCTGCTGCGCTTCCTGGAGCGCGTGCAGCTCGGCGACCTGGAGCGCACGCGCGGCTGGATCGCCGCCGAGGAGCGGCGCGAGGCCGAGCGGCTCCGCGGCGCGCAGGCCAGGCCACCCGTCCCCGACTGGGTGATCGAACAGGGCCTCGGCGGCCGCGCCCCGGTGTACGTGCACGTCGGCGGCTGTCACATGGCGGGCAAACGGTGGCGCGGCGTCCCCCGCGAGCAGGCACGCCGCGCCCTCGCCGAGAACGTCGACCCGTGCCCGCACTGCCGCCCCGACACCGAACTCGGCGTACTGGACTGACGGGACACGGGCACGCCCCGCGGCTACTCGCGGGTCAGCATCCCCGCCCGCAGCCGCGCCAACGTACGCGCCAGCAGCCGGGACACGTGCATCTGCGAGATGCCGAGGACGATGCCGATGTCGGCCTGTGTCATCTCCTGGCCGAAGCGGAGCTCGATGATGCGGCGCTCCCTCTCGTCCAGTTCCGCGAGGAGCGGGGCCAGGGCGTGGAGCTGTTCGACGACCTCGATGGCGGGGTCCACGTCGCCCATCACCTCGGCCAGCGAACGCCCGCTCCGGTGCGCCTCGCCGTCGTCGCCCGTGTCGTGCGGGGCGTCCAGGGAGCCCGCGGCGTAGCCGTTGGCGGCCACGATCCCCTCCAGGACCTGCTCCTCGCCCACCTTCAGATCGGCGGCGAGCTCCTTGACCGTGGGCTCGCGGCCGAGCACGGAGGAGAGCCGCTCCTGCGCTCTGGTCAGTTCGATGCGCAGTTCCTGCAGTCTGCGCGGGACGTGCACGGCCCAGCTGGTGTCGCGGAAGTACCGCTTGATCTCACCGAGGATGCAGGGCACGGCGAACGAGACGAACTCGAAGCCGCGGCCCATGTCGAACCGGTCGATCGCCTTGATCAGCCCCACGGTCCCCACCTGGACGATGTCCTCCAGCTGACCGTTGCCGCGGTTGCGGAAGCGGCCCGCCACGTAGTGGACCAGGGAGAGGTTCATCTCGATGAGGGTGTCGCGCGTGTACGTGTGCTCCGGCGAGCCCACCTCCAGCGTCCCGAGCCGCTCGAAGAACAGCTTCGACAGCTCCCGGGCGTCCTTCGGCGCGACCTGGTCCGCCTCGATCCGCGGCAGCGCTCCGACCGCCTCGCCGCGCGGAAACTCCACGGCCTCGCCGCGCAGGAACTCGACGGCCTCGGCACGCCGGGGCGCGACCACCTCGTTCCGCGGGATGCCGAGGGTCTCGGCGCGCGTCCCCGCGTTCGGCTCAGCGGCCTCGTCCACGCCGACTGCCCGAAGAAACATCGTCCAACCCCTAGTCTGAGTGGCGCTCTGCGCCCGGTACTCGTACTCGTACTCGTCCGTCGTGATTCGCGGTCCGTGCCCCGCACCTTCAGGTCGCGACGACCGTGAAGGGGATGCCTTCGCGGTCGCCCAGCACGGCCTCCCGGCGGGAGGGCGGTCCGTACGGCGGCGCGATCACCCGGCCGCCCCGGTCGAGCGCCGCGGCGGCGGCCGCGTCGACGTCGGCCACCCGGAAGCTCGTGTGCCAGCGGTGGCGGCCCCCGGAGCCCGGCGCCGTCCCGCCCCGCAGGGCGGCGACCCTGCGCCGGCCGTCGAGCACCGCTATCCGGTCGTCCACGTACTCCACGTCGCAGCTGGTCTCCGGGTCGCCGGCCCAGCCGAGGACGCCCCCGTAGAAGAGGGCCGCCGCGAAGATGTCCCGGGTGTGCAGTTCGAGCCGGGCCGTCGGGGCATGGCCCACGCTCCAGCGCAGGTCGGGGGCCTTCTGGCGGACGCCGAACACCGCGTCCTCCGGGCCCGCCACCACGGCGACCCGGCCGGCGCCGGTGGTCAGCGGCCCGACCGCCACGGTGGCGCCGCGTTCGCGCAGCCGGGCGACGGCGGTGTCCACGTCGTGCACCAGGAAGTACGGCATCCAGCTCGCGTGACCGCCCAGATCGCCGGCGGTTTCGCTGATGGTCCCCACCGGCACCCCGCCCTTGAGGACCAGCGAGCGGGCCCGGCCCGCCGAGCCGAGCAGCGGCACGTGGCACCAGCCGAGGACCCGGCCGTAGAACTCCTCGGCGGCCCGGATGTCGCGGGTGACCAGGCTCAGCCAGCAGGGCGCGCCCAGGGCCCGGCCCGCGCCGCCCGGCGGCGGGGCGTCAGTGGCCGCGGGGGCGGCGGGCCCGCGCTCACCCGGCGGGACCAGGCGCAGCGCCCTCGTCTTCCAGAACGTCCTGCGCAGGGCCCGCGGGCGCCGCACCACCTCCCGGCCCCCGGTCGGCGCGTGGGGCACCGCCTCCTCCCGCCGTGCCGTCCGCTCCCGTTCGTTGCCCACACTCATGTCCCGTGGCACAGCCTTCTCCCTCATCCGGTTCCGGGCGTCAGCCGTGTCGTTCCGCAGAACGAAACCCCCATACCGGGACCTTCCGCCCTCACCTCGGGGGCGAAGGTCCTCAGCTGGGCCGGGACCTACGGGAGAGGAGCGGGAGCCGGGAGGTGTGCCCGCGCCGCGGGGAAGGTCAGTCCCGCGGGCGTTCCCGGACGATGTCCGCCGGGTCCTTGTCGTCGCGCAGCCCCTGGTAGCGGGGGTGCCGCAGCATCCCGTCGCGCGTCCACTCGGTGAAGGCGATCTGCGCGACGAGCCGGGGCCGCACCCAGTGCGCGGTCCGCTCGGCGACCCGGCCCTCGAACGGCGAACCGGAGGTCTCCAGCCCGTCCAGCCGCGTGCGCAGGTCGAGCAGGGCGCGCCGGTCGAAGCCGGTGCCGACCTTGCCCGCGTACCGCAGCCGGCCGCCCTCGTGGTAGCCGATGAGCAGCGCGCCGATGCCCACGCGGCTGCCCGCGGGTTCCGTGAAGCCGCCGACCACGAACTCCTGGCCCTGGGAGCACTTCAGCTTGAGCCAGTCGTCGGAGCGCCGTGTCCGGTAGGCGCTGTCGGCCCGCTTGGCGATCAGCCCCTCCCAGCCGCGCGCGCAGGCGTCGGCGAGGAGGTCGGCGCCGCCTTCGTTGCGGTGCGCGCAGAACCGCAGCGGGGCCGCGAAGGTGAGGGCGCGGCGCAGCAGGGACTTGCGGGTGCGCAGCGGCAGCCGCCGCACGTCCGTGCCGTCCAGGCGCAGCAGGTCGAAGACGTAGTACGTGACGGCGACCTTGCTCGCCTCGACGTCGGCCCGCCGGGTGAGCCCCATGCGCTGCTGGAGCCGCGCGAAGTCGGTCCGGCCGTGCGCGTACGCGACGATCTCGCCGTCGACGGTGAAGTCGGCGCAGTCCTGGGCGGCGAGGGCGTCGACGATCTCCGGGTACGTGGCGTCGAGCCGTCGTCCGGAGCGGGAGCGGAGGGTGACCCGGCCGTTCTCGCGGACGGCGAGCACCCGGATGCCGTCCAGCTTCCGCTCGAAGATCCAGCCCGCCGGGAAGTCGCGCCGGTCGCTGAGCCGGGCCAGCATCGGCGCGGCGGCCAGCTCGACGCCGGGCGGCGCCTCGCGCAGCCGCCCGGCGTCGTCGGCCGCCAGCGTGTCGAGGAGGCCGCTCACCCCTTCCCCCCGCCGTTCGACTCCCATCTGGGGGCGTCCGGGGCCTCGGCGACCTGGCGCAGGGTGCGGCCGCTGCGCGCGGAGCGGGCCCGCCGCGGGTCGGGGGTGCCGCCGCTCTTCGCGCCCCCGGACCCGGCCCGCACCAGGAGCCAGGTGGGCTTGGCGGAGCCGCCGTCCTGCTCCTCGCGGCCGTGGAACCGGGTGAGGGCGTACGGGCCGCGCAGCTTCTCGCCGTGCAGCTCGAAGGTGGCGTGGCCGTTCTCCAGGGCCTGGCCGAACGGTACGGGCCGCTTCTGCTTGTCGTGGCTGGTCGGGGTGTAGGTGCCGCGGTCCCAGACGATGACGGTGCCGCCGCCGTACTCGCCCTCGGGGATCACCCCCTCGAAGTCCCGGTAGTCCATGGGGTGGTCCTCGGTGGGGATGGCGAGCCGCTTGTCGTGCGGGTCGGTGGACGGGCCCTTGGGGACCGACCAGGACTTGAGCACGCCGTCGACCTCGAGCCGGAAGTCGAAGTGCATGGTGCTCGCGTCGTGGATCTGCACCACGAAGACGGGTTCGTCGTCCCGCGCGGCGCGCTCGCCACGGGGTTCGGTACGGTCGTCGCCGGGCTCGTCCTCACGCTTGCCGGCGGGCTCGTCCGTACGGTCGCCGCTCGGCTCCTTCGTGCGGTCGAAGTGCCGCTTCCCCCGGTAGGTCCGCAGTCGGTCCTTCTCGCTCACGAAAGGCTCCTTTCCGTCGGCTCGCCGATCCGCCCGGGCCTGGTACCCCGGGCCGGCCGCCAGCACGCACCACCAGGTCACACGCCTGCGCGGGGGCGGACACGCGCCCTGGAAGCGACGGTACGGGAGAGCGGCGGACTCGGCGCGGCTGACGGAATACGACCGGGACGCGTCGGTAAACGTCCACGTTGATCCGTCGGCAATCGTTTATTGATCGAGTCGGGTCACCCTGCCCTGTCGCTATTCGGGGGAAGACAGGGAACTTCAGTGTCCGATACACGTATATCGGTGGCCGTGCACGCCGCCGACCCCCTCAGCCGGGCCGGAGTGATCAGCCATCTCCGGCACGAACCCACCGTGGAACTGGTGGACAGGGCCGGAGACGGCCCGCCGGCCCCCGAACCGGCCCGCTCCCCCGCGTCCGCCCCGGACCGGGTCGCCGTCATGCTCGTGGACCGGCTCGACGACACGGCCGGCGCCGAGCTGCGGCGCCTGGCCCGCTCCACCGAACAGCGCGTGGTCCTGATCGCGAGCGAACTGCGCGAGCCCGAACTCCTCTCGGTCGTCGAGTACGGCGTGCGCGCCATCCTCTGGCGGCACCAGGCGACCCCGCAGAAGCTGCTGCGCGCCGTGCACAGCGCGGCGCGCGGCGAGGGGGAGCTGCCGCCCGACCTCATCAACCGGCTCATGACCCAGCTGGGCCGCCTGCGGCTCTCGGCGCTCGACGGCCCGCCCTCCGGCGCCGGGACCCTCGTGCCCACGCTGGGCATGGCGCCCCGCGAGGTGGACGTGGTGCGGCTGATCGCGGAGGGCCTGGACACCAAGCAGATCTCGGAGAAGCTCGCCTACTCCGAACGCACCGTCAAGAACGTCCTGCACGCGCTGATGACGCGCCTGCAGCTGCAGAACCGCGCGCATGCCGTCGCGTACGCGCTGCGGGAGGGATACATCTGATGCGACCGAACCAGCCTCCGCACCGCGCCCCCGGACGCGGACCGTCCACGCGAGGAGTCCGGCCGTGATCCACGAAGTCGACGAGGCGCTGCGCGGACTGCTGCGCGGCGCGCTCCCCGAAGGCACCGGCGAGGTCGTCTTCGAGGCCCCGACCCGCGACTGGGCCGCGCGCCGCAACGCCCCGACGCTCAACTCGTACCTGTACGACATCCGGGAGGACGTGGCCCGGCGCGAGCGCGGCGCCTACGCCGAGCGCGGCCCCGACGGCACGGTGCTGCGCAGGCGGCAGCCGCCGCGCTGGTTCCGGCTCTCCTACCTGCTCACCGCGTGGACCAACCGCCCCGAGGACGAGCACCGGCTCCTCTCGGCCGCCCTCGGCACCCTGCTCGCGCACGAGCTGCTGCCGCCGGAGAACCTGCCCGACGCGCTCGCCGCGCTGCGCGCCACCCTGCCGCTGACCGTCGCGGTGCCGCCGCCCGAGTCCCGCTCCATCGCGGACATCTGGTCGGCGCTCGGCGGTGAGCTCAAGCCGTCCCTCGACGTGGTCATCACCGTGCCGTTCCCGGTCTCGCCGACGTACGAGGTGGCGCCGCCGGTCACCGAGGGCGCGGTCGTGGGCGTCCGCGGCATCGACGGCGTGCCCGGCGACGCGAAGCCCCGGATGCTGCGCACCCAGCGGGGCGACGGGGCGGGGCAGCGGTGAGCGCCGCCGACGCGATCCTGGCGCGCCTGGACGCGCTGCGCGGCCGGGTCGCCGAGCTCGTGGAGCGGCGCGGGGGCGACGACCCCACGGCCGCGGACCCGCTGCGCGGTCTGTACGTGACGCGCGAGACGGCCCACCGGCTGGCCACCGCTCCCCCGCCCGAGCCGCCGCTGCCCGCGCGGGACCCGGCGGGCGCGGACGGCGACGACGCGCAGGACCCGCTGGACCCGCTGGACCCGCTGGCGGAGCTCGCGCGGCGGTTCGGACTCGGCGCGTTGGACCGGGAGATCCTCCTGGCCGCCCTCGCGCCCGACGTCGACCGCCGCTTCGAGCCGCTGTACGGCTACCTCAACGACGACGTCGGGCGGCGCAGGGCCACCGTCGCGCTGGCCCTCGACCTCGCGGGCACCGGGCCGCACGACCCGTTCGCCCGCACCCGCTTCCACCCCCGGTCGCCGCTGCGCGCCGGGGGCCTCATCGTCGTCGAGGACGAGGAGCGGCCGCTGCCGGGGCGCGCCCTGCGCGTGCCGGAGCGGGTGGTCGCGCAGCTGCTCGGCGACGACACCCTCGACCCCGAACTGGTCGGCCACGACGTGGAGTTGCGGGAGGGCGGGGTGGCGGCGGCGCCCGCGCACCCGCTCGCCGCCCGGATCGCGGAGCTCGCCGTCGAACGGCCGCTCCTGGTCCATCTGCGCGAGCGCAGGGAGGGCACCGCCGCGGGGCCGGTGACCGAGGCGCTGCGGGCGGCCGGACTGCCCGTGCTGCGGTACCGCCCGCCGGCCCGTACCGGGGACGGCGCCTCCGGGACGGGCGCCGCCACCGCGCTCGTGCGCGAGGCGCGGCTGCGGCGGGCGGCGCTCGTCGTCGGGCCGCTGCCCGCCGACGCGGGCCCGCTGGTGCGGTCCCTGGCCACCGGCGACGTGCCGGTGGTCTTCTTCGGCGGTGAGCCGTACGACCCGGGGTGGGCGCCGGACGCCGGGCTGCTCGCCCTGGACGCGCCGCAGGACGGCGTCGACGCGGCCGGGGCCTGGCAGGGCGAACTCGCCCGGCACACCCCCGCGTACGCGCCGGACTTCGACCTCGGCGAGGCGGTCGCGCCGTACCGGCTCAGCGGTGCGCAGATCCGGCGGGCGGCGCGCGGCGCCGCGGAGCACGCCGCGTTCGACGGGACCGCGCCCACCGCGGCCCATCTGCAGCGCAACGCCCGGCTGCAGTCCGCGCCGCTGCTCGACAAGCACGCCCGGCGGATCCGTCCCGAGGTCGGCTTGGGCGATCTGGTCCTGCCGGCCGAACCGCTCGGCCTGCTCCACGAGTTGGCCCTGCGCGCCCGGCACCGCGACAAGGTGCTCGGCGAGTGGCGGCTGCGCACCGGCGGCGGGCGCGGGCGTGGCGTGATCGCGCTGTTCGCCGGCGACTCCGGCACCGGCAAGACGCTGTCGGCCGAGGTGGTGGCCGGTGAACTCGGCCTGGACCTCTACGTGGTGGACCTGTCGGCGGTCGTCGACAAGTACGTCGGCGAGACGGAGAAGAACCTGGAGCGGATCTTCGTGGAGGCGGACCGCACGGACGCGGTGCTGCTCTTCGACGAGGCCGACGCCGTCTTCGGCAAGCGCTCGGAGGTCAAGAGTTCGCACGACCGGTACGCCAACCTGGAGAGCGCGTACCTGCTGCAGCGTCTGGAGGCGTTCGACGGGATCGCGGTGCTGACCACCAACCTGCGGGCCAACATCGACGACGCGTTCACGCGCCGGCTCGACCTGGTGGTCGACTTCCCGTTCCCGGACGTCGAGCAGCGCCTCGCGCTGTGGCGGACCAGCCTCGCCGACACGCCCTGCGCGCCGGACATCGAGGACGAACTCGCCCGGTGCGCCAAGGAGTTCGAGCTGGCGGGCGGCGCCATCCGGTCGGCCGCGGTGACGGCCGCCTATCTGGCGGCGGGGCACGGCGGCCCGGTCTCGGGGGACGACGTGCTGGCCGGGGCGCGGCGGGAGTACCGCAAGATGGGCCGCCTGGAGCCGGGGACGTCCCTGCCCTGGCAGTGACGCGACGGGGCCGGACGGCCGGATGCGGGCGGCGCCTTCTCGGCACCGCCCGCATCGTTCGTTCCGCGGCCTCCGCTCAGGCCAGTCCGCGCCCCGCGCTGTTACTCAGGCCAGTCCGAGATCGTCCAGCCCATGCTCTTGCGGTCGTCGCACTTCCAGGTGACGGCGCTCGTGTCGTTCTGCATGTCGACGAGGCACTCGCCGTTGCCGACGCCGACGATCCGCGTCAGGCCGTCGTCACGCCGCTCCAGCTTCCACTTCTGGTTGTCCGGCAGCCGGCCGCTCCTGATGTTCTCCGGCGGCGCGTGGAAGATCTGGGCGATGTTGGTGTTGACCTTCTGGTCCAGGACGGTGCCCGGGGCGTTGGCCGGCTCCAGGGCGTAGGTGTCGGACTCCGGGTAGTGGTGCAGGATCCACTCCTGGTTCTTCCCGAACTCGTCGCTCTGGTTGGGATTCTGCCCGACGTAGGTGCCGTCGGCCTTCTCGCCCTTCTTGACCTCCAGGTACCAGCCGCTGCCCTCGTCGCTGCGGATGGTGTGCGTCTTGGGGCCCTTGGGCTTGTCGTCCTTCTTGCCGCCGCCGCCCGGCTTGGACTTCGGCGCGTCGTCCTTCGCGGCGTCCGCGGGCGGGGGCTTCTCCTCCTCCTTCTTCTCCTCGCTCGCCGACGGGCTCGGCGCCTTCTTCATGCCGTCGTCGTGCGGGAGCACCTCCTGCCGCCCCGGCTTCTCCCTGGCCGCCGTGGCCACGCTCGGCTTGTGCTGGAACCACACCACGGCGAAGGCGACGGCCGCCGCGAGGAGGACCGAGAGCACCGCCATCACCCAGCGCGGGATCACCGAGGGCTGGACGTAGGTGCCGCGCAGCTCGACCGGCTCGGGCACCCCGGCCCGCAGCACGGAGACGGTGAACGGGTGCTTGCGGGTGCCGCCGACCCAGCTCACCGCGCCGGGCTTGATGCGCAGGTCCGCGAACCCGGCGCGGCCCGGGGCCACCTGGACGGAGCCCGGCTCCGCCTCGACCTCCAGCTCCTCGCCGTTCTCACGCCCGGACAGGGACGCCGTCAGCTGCTGGTTGCCGAGGTTGTCGACGGCCACCGACGCCTTGGCGCTGAGCCTGCCGCGCACGATCAACGGCAGCAGCTCCGAGCGGAGTTCGGCGAAGGGCCCGACGGTGACCTGGCCCTCGGCCACGCCCGCGGTGTGCGGGTTCTCCCGGGGCATGACCCGGACGCCGAACGGCGTGGGCCCCGCGATCGCGTCCGGGGTCCGGGGCGGCGCGAACGACACCTCCGCGGTGCCCTCGGCCCCCGGGTACAGGCGCAGCACGTCGGGCTGCACGCGGGACCAGCCCGCGGCGGCGCCGACGACCTGGAGGCGGTACTCCTCCACCGTGTCGCCGGTGTTGCGCACGCGCAGCCGTACGCTCGCGGTGGAGCCGGGGTCCACGGAGGTCGCGGACGGTTCGAGTGAGGTCCACATGCCGCTCACCGCCCCGCCACGCCGGGGTTGTTGACGCTGCCGCCGACGAGCGCCCGCAAGGTGGCGCTGTCGGCGGTGCCGGTCGCCGGAAGGCCGACGGACACCTGGTACTCCTTGATGTGGGTGGCGGTATTGCTGCTGTAGCGGGCGGTCGTGGGGGGTGTGCGCCCGTTCTTGAAGTAGGCGACGCCGTGTGCGGCGTACTCCCGGTCGCGGTTCAGGTCCTTGTCGCTGATGCCGGCCTGCGAGGCCCACCAGAACGCGGCCTGCAACTGCACGACCTCCCAGCCATCGGTGCCGGAACGGACGTCGTCGGGGGTGATGCCCTGGGCCCACAGGGAGGTCAGGGTGGCCCGGCCGAGCGTGCCTTCCGGGTCGGTCTCGAAGATCTGCGCGGTGTTGCGCCCTGAGTCGCGTCCGCTGCGGACGACGGCCTTCTGGTAACAGATGAGTTTGGCCTCGGTGTTGGCGTCGATCACGCCGGGCGAGTAGTGCCCGGCGAGGGTGCAGGGGTTGCTCGAGCCGAGGGCGGCGAGGCGGCGCTGGGCGTACTCGACCACGACGTCCGCCTGGTAGCCGCGCCGCCAGGGCGGTCCCGAACGGGGCCCGGCGCCGCGGGCCGACCCGGCCTTCGTGTCCGCGCCGCCACCGCCCCCGCCACCGAAAGAGGCGTCAGACGATCCGGCCTTGTCCGCGTCGGCGGGGCCCGCGCCCGCGCCGTCGCCGCTGCCGCCCGCTCCTCCGTCGCCGTGTCCGCCGCCGTCGCCGCCCTTGTCCTCGGCGTCCTTCGGGGCGTCCATCAGCTCGTCCTTCTCGCCGCCCTGCGGTACGGCGGCGGGCGCGGCGTCCGCCTGGTTCTCGCGCGTCGACCCGGTGACGTCGGGCGCGTAGGTGAACCAGGCCACGAGGAACGCGACGCAGAGCGCCGCGACGACGCTGCCGAGCGCCAGCAGCGACCGGGGCAGGACCGGCCGCTGGTCGAAGCTGCCGGGCAGCTCGTGGGCCTGCTCGTCGCCGGAGCGGCGCACCGAGACGGTGAGCGGGTGCGGCTGGGCGGTGCCCGTCCACAGCAGCCGCTGCGGGCGCACGGTGAGCCGTGCGAACGCGGCGCGGCCGGGGGCCGCCTGGACGGCCACCGGGGTGGCCTCGCAGATCAGCCGCCCGGCGTCGTCGCGGACGGAGAGGGTGGCGGTCAGCGGGGTGTTGCCGAGGTTGTCGACGGCGACCGAGGCGCGGCCGCGGAGCCGGCCGACGAGGGTGGGCGGCAGTAGTTCGGCCCGCAGCTCCGAGAAGGGCGCGACGGTGACCTGCCCCTCGACGACGTCGCGGCCCTCGGGGTTCTCCCGGGGCTCGACGCGGATGCCGTACGGGGTGGGGCCGGCCGGCGCGTCCGGTGAACGGGGCGGCGCGAACGAGATCTCGGCCGTGCCCTCGCTGCCCGGGTAGAGCCGCAGCACGTCCGGTTCGACGCGGGCCCATCCCGACGTGGCGCCGACCACCGCGAGCCGGTACTCCTCGACGGTGTCTCCCGTGTTGCGTACGCGAAACCGTACGGTCGCGCGGCCACCGGCATCAACGGTCACCGCGGCCGGGTCAAGGGAGTTCCACCACGTCATACGGGCACGGTAGAGCGCACCCCCAGGTGTCGCCTTGTACGAAAGGGCGACGTCAGGGGCAGCCCGTCCTGCCCTCCCGTACGGCCCCCGCGGTCGCCCCACGCAACGCCGGTGTGTGCGGGGCGGGTTCAAGGACGTACGAAGGGGACATCGCGGCCCCCGCGCAGGCGTGGCCCGCCCCGCGCCGTGGTTCAGCCGTGAGCCGACAGGGCGGGGCTCGGGGCGTCGGGGCAGGGTGGCCCGCCGGACAGGAATCCGGCGATCTCGGTGGCCTCCAGGGCACCGCGGCGGTCCATGCCGCGGTGGGCGATCCGCAGTGCGGCGCGGGCCCGGTCGAGGTCGCCGAGGGCGAGCAGCGCGCGGCCGCGCGCGGCCATCGCCAGCGCGTGGCAGAACGCGTCGCCCAGCTCGGCCTCCACCGCGAGCGCCGTGTCCGCGCACTCCATGGCCTCGACGGGTCTGCCCTGCTCCAGTTCGCAGGAGGCGAGGCGGGCCCAGCACAGCGCCTCCCAGCGCGGGTTGTGCGCGCTGCCGTGCAGCCGCTGCGCCTCGCGCAGCCGGTCCGCCGCCGCGCCCGCGCGACCGTCCCGCAGCAGCGTGCAGCCCGACTGGTAGAGGACGTGCGCGAGCGTGGACGTGGAGTCCGACGCGCGCGCCTGGCGCTCGGCCGCGACGACGGCGGTGTCCGCCTCGGCCCGCCGGCCGAGGCCGATGTACGCCCGCGCCATGTGGGACAGGATGCGGATCCGGTCGCCGTGGCCGCCGAGCGCGCCGAACCGCGCGTACGCCAGGCGCAGTTGGTCGAGCGCCTCCTCGTGGCGGCCCATGCTGATCAGGACGATGCCCAGCTCGTGGCTGCCCTCCGCGCCGACCAGCGGGTCGCCCGCGGCCGCGGCGAGGCGCAGGCTCTCGCGCAGCGCGCGCTCGGCGCGGCCGTAGGTCTCGGTGCCGTAGTGCGGGGCGCCGAGCAGGCGCAGGGCGCGGGCCGCCGACCGGTCGTCGCCGTGGGCGCGCGCGGTCCGCAGGGCGAGTTCGGCGAGGGGTTCGAGGTCGCGGTGGCGTGCGGTGCCCGCCACCAGGTGGGACCAGGCGGTGAGCAGGTCGACGGTGGGACGCAGACCGGGCGGCCCGCCCGGCGCCGCGGCACCCGCGACCCTGGCGTTCGAAGTCCCGGCGTCCGAGGTCCCGGCCTCGGCGTCCCCCGCGTCCGGCACGTGCCGCAGCGCGTTCTCCGCGGCGGCGCACAGCCGGGAGTGCGCGACGACCAGCCAGTCGTGCGCGGTGGCCTCGTCCGGCAGCTGCTTGCCGGCGGAGGCCGGGGTGTGCAGCAGCTGCGGCAGCACGCTGTGCGGCTTGGTGCGACGGATCGCGGTGATGACGGTGGCCAGCACGTAGTCGAGGAAGCGGAGCCGGGCGGCGGCGCGCTCCCCGGCGCTCTCGCGCCGCTCGCACTGACGGCGCGCGAAGAGCCGCACGAGGTCGTGGAAGCGGTAGCGGTCCTCGCCGTGCAGCTCCATGAGCCCCGCGTCGACGAGGCGTTCCACCGCGCTCTCCGCCTCCTCGTCGCTCACGTCGAGCAGCGCGCCCGCGGCGCCCCGGCAGAAGGACGGCATGTAGCAGAGCGAGACCATCCGGAAGGCGCGGGCGAGGCCCGGTTCCAGCGCCTCGTACCCGAGCCGGAAGCTCGCCTCGACGTTCAGGTCGTCCACCCGCAGCTCGTCCAGCCTGCGGTGCTCGTCGCGCAGCCGCGCGGCGAGGTCGGCGACGGAGCGGCCCGGCCGGGCGGCGAGCCGGGCGGCGGCGATCCGGACGGCCAGCGGCAATCCGCCGCAGGTGGCGACCAGTTCGCGGGCGGCGGCCGGTTCGGCGGCCACCCGGTCGGCGCCGGCCATGGCGGAGAGCAGGCCGAGTCCCTGCGTTTCGTCCATCGTCTCGACGTCGAGCAGGCGCGCGCCGGGCAGGGTGATGGTCCGCGAGCGGCTGGTCACCAGGACCGCGCAGCCCGGTGTGCCGGGCAGCAGCGGCCGCACCTGCGCGGTGTCGCGGGCGTTGTCGAGGAGTACGAGCACGCGGCGCCCGGCGAGCAGCGAGCGGTACAGCGCGGTCTGCTGGTCGAGGCCGTCCGGCACGGCGCTCTCGGGCACGCCGAGGGCGCGCAGGAACCCGGTGAGGGCCCTGCCGCTGTCCACGCCGGGCGCCGGGTCCGCGCCGCGCAGATCCACGTACAGCTGCCCGTCGGGGAACTCGCTCCGCAAGGCGTGCGCGACGTGTACGGCGAGCGCGGTCTTGCCGACGCCGCCGAGGCCGGTGAGGGTGGCGACGGCCATCGCGCTGCCGGAGGCGGCGGTGCGCAACGTCTCCGTCAGCAGCCGCGCCTCTGCCTCGCGCCCGGTGAAGTCGGGTACGTCGGGCAGGAGTTGGGCGGGGGTGAGGGGCGCGGGGGCCGGGGTGCGCAGGGGGTGGAGGCGGCGGAGGTCGAGGGGGAGGTCCGGGGTGCGGTCCGGGGCGGTGGTGGTCGTACGGTCCGGGGCCGGGCGGCTCGTCGTCGTACGGTCCGATGCCGCGCCCGCCGGGGAAGCGGGACCGGCGCCGGGGGTGCCGTTGCTCGGAGCCTCGCCCTGCCGCGCCACCGCCAGGTGCCCGTACGTACGGGAAGACGTACGGGACGCGGCGCCCCGCGAGCCGGCGGCCGTCTCCTGAGGGTCGGGGCCGGTCCGGCGCGGCCCGGATATGCGCCCGCGCTGCTCGCCGACGCGGGGCGGCGACAGGGCGTGCGGCGCGGCGCGCAGGCCGGGGCGCGGGGCGCCGGCCGCCGGGAGCGGGACACCCTTCAGCAACCCCTCGTACAGGGAGGTCAGTTCCCTGCCCGGGTCGACGCCCAGCTCGGCGGCGAGCCTGCGGCGCGTGGCCTCGTACACGGCGAGCGCGTCGGCGCGCCGGCCGCCCCGGTGCAGGGCGAGCATCAGCAGCGCCTGGGCGCGCTCGCGCAGCGGGTGCTCGGCCGCGAAGACGCTGAGCGGCGCGGTCGTCTCGCCGTGCCGGCCCAGTTCGAGCGCGCAGCCGAAGTACTCCTCCTGGGCGGCGACGGACAGTTCGGTGAGCCGGTCCCGCTGGCGCCGGGCGTACGGGCCCGGCAGGCCGGCCAGCGGGGCGCCGTCCGACAGGGCGAGCGCGGCGGTCAACTCGGCGTGGGCGTCGGCGTGTTCGTCGGCGGCGCGCAGGGCGCGCGCCGCGGCCACCCGGTCCTCCAGCTCGCACGCGTCGAGACAGGTCCGCGGCACCCGCAGGGCGTAGCCGTCGCCCGACGACACCAGGAGCCGGGCGGGCCGGCGGGCGCGCCGGTCCGGTTCGAGGAGGGCGCGCAGCCGGGAGACGTACGTGCGCAGCGTGCCGATCGCGCGCAGCGGCGGCTCCTCGCCCCACAGCGCGTCGACCAGTTCGGCCGCCGACACCGGGTGTCCGTCGCGCAGCAGCAGGGCCGCCAGGGTGGCGCGCTGCTGCGGCGGGCCGAGCGTGAGGGGCTGTCCGTCCCGCCAGGCGCGCACCGGCCCGAGGACCTGGAACCAGAGCGTTGCGCCCAGGCCGTCCGGGTCGGTTCCGCTGTTGCCGTCGCGGCCAGGACCGCCGCCCGCGTGCTCCGCGTCGCCCCGCATCGTCAGCCCGCGCTCCTTGCCCCGTGACGCTCTTCGACGTGCCCGTTCGTACTGGCCACGGATGGCCATCCGCACCAAACGTTACGTCAGCCACAGACGTCATCCCGCATCGTGTGGTTCCGCTACGGCCATGTTGACCAGGTGTTGACGCCGCGGACACGGAGTGCGGGGCATATGCGCCACCGAGCGGTCACATCCGGCCGCCGACGGGCACGCGCCCCGCGCCGCGGCCCCGCACCGTGCCCGACTCCGGTGACCGGAAGGGCAACGGGCGGCGGTCCGCCGCGCCATATCCAGGTTCCGGCGGGCGAATTCTGGCCGGAAGGTGTTCACGGGCGTCTGAACGGGCAGTGGCATCTGCCCTCGTTGACGTCCGTCCGTCTCTACGCACCGGTGCGCGCGTGGGACATCGTCGACACGGTACGAACCCGTGCCGGCTGTGCGCCGGTCCCGCTCGCCCTCGAACCTTGGAGCACAGCAGCATGCCCAACTACCTGTCCCCCGGCGTCTACATCGAGGAAGTCGCCAGCGGTTCGCGCCCCATCGAAGGGGTCGGCACCTCCGTGGCGGCCTTCGTCGGTCTCGCGCCGCGGGGACCGCTCAACGAGCCGACGCTGGTGACCAACTGGTCGCAGTACGTGGCCGCGTTCGGCGAGTTCACGGACGGGTACTACCTGGCGCACTCCGTGTACGGCTTCTTCAACAACGGCGGTTCCGCGGCGTACGTCGTGCGCGTCGGCGGCACCGACGGCGACGAGCCGCAGCAGCAGGCCGCTCCCGCCCAGGACCGGTCCCCCAAGGAGCTCACCGCCGGCGCGCCCGCCGCGCTCGGCACCTTCACGGTGTCGGCGATCACCTCGGGCAGCACCGACGGCGGCGCGCTCACCGTCGAGGTGCAGGACGGCGAGGGCGAGGGCGCGGCGGACCGCTTCAAGCTGATCGTCAAGGACGGCGAGAAGGTCGTCGAGAGCTTCGACGTCAGCGCGAAGAAGACCGCGCGCAACTACGTCGTCACCCAGGTCAAGCAGCGCTCCAAGACCATCGTCCTGGAGGAGGCCACGGCGTCCGCGCAGCTCGCCAAGCCCGAGGCGCAGACCGTGACCCTCGCGCCGCCGGCCCCGGCGGCCCCGGCCGTGCCCGCGTCGAACGGCGCCGTGTCCCGCGTGGAGACCGCCCAGTTCATCGGCGACTCCGCGGACCGCACCGGCTTCGGCGGCCTGGAGGCCCTCGACGAGGTCAACATGGTCGCGGTGCCCGACCTGATGGCCGCCTACCAGCAGGGTCTGATCGACGAGGAGCAGGTCAAGGCGGTCCAGCTCGGTCTCATCTCGCACTGCGAGCTGATGGGCGACCGGATGGCCATCATCGACCCGCCGCCGTCGCTCAACGCCCGCCAGGTGCGGCAGTGGCGTCAGGAGCTGGCCGGCTACGACTCGCGCTACGCCGCCCTGTACTACCCGTGGATCAAGTCCTTCGACCCGGCCTCCGGGCAGTCGGTGGTCGTGCCGCCGTCCGGTCACATGGCCGGCATCTGGGCGCGCAACGACGCCGAGCGCGGCGTGCACAAGGCCCCGGCCAACGAGATCGTGCGCGGGGCCGTGGACCTGGACCTGCAGATCACCCGCGGTGAGCAGGACCTGCTCAACCCGGTCGGCGTGAACTGCATCCGCGCCTTCCCCGGGCGCGGCATCCGGGTGTGGGGCGCGCGCACCATGGCGTCCGACCCGGCCTGGCGCTACCTGAACGTGCGCCGCTACTTCAACTACCTCGAGGAGTCGATCCTGATCGGCACCCAGTGGGTGGTCTTCGAGCCGAACGACCACGCGCTGTGGGCCCGTATCCGGCGCAACGTCTCCGCGTTCCTGGTCAACGAGTGGCGCTCGGGCGCCCTGTTCGGCCAGCGCCCCGAGGACGCGTTCTACGTGAAGTGTGACGACGAGACCAACCCCCCGGAGTCGGTGGACCTCGGCCGGGTCGTCTGCGAGATCGGCATCGCGCCGGTCAAGCCCGCCGAGTTCGTGGTCTTCCGGCTCGCGCAGTTCTCCGGCGGGGGCGGCGAGCTGGAGGAGTAGGCACGCCCGCACGAACCGAACCTCAGCCACCCGCAAGAACCGTTTCAGGAGTGAACTTCCTTGTCCCTTCAGCCCGGTGACGCCCTCACCACCCACAATTTCGGCCTGCAGATCGACGGTGTCATGGTCGAGTACCTGCAGGAGGTCAGCGGCCTCTCGATGGAGCAGGACGTCATCGAGTACCAGCAGGTCTCGGCGGACGGCAAGCCTGTCGTCAAGAAGATGCCCGGCGTGAAGAAGGCCGGCGAGTGCACCGTCACCCGCGGCATGACGCAGAGCCCGGTCTTCAGCGAGTGGATCAACAAGTCCATCGCGGGCGACATGGGTTCGGCGCGCAAGAACGCCACGATCATGATGATGGACTACCAGAACAACCCGGTGAAGCGGTACAACCTGCGCAACGCCTGGTGCAGCAAGGTGGAGACCAGCGGGGTCAAGGCCGGCGACGCCGCCGCCCTGACCGAGCAGGTCACCATCGTCTTCGAAGAGCTGGTCATCGAATAATGCGGCGCGAAGGCCCGGCGGCGCCGGGGGCAGTGGCGGGAGCGGTGCCCGGTGCCGCGACGGACACCCGCGAACCGCTGCGCACGGAGTTCGAGTTCGAGCTCCCCCGCGGTTTCGTCGACGAGTCCGGCACCGTGCACCGCAACGGCGCGATGCGGCTGGCGACGGCGCGCGACGAGCTCGTCCCGCTGCGGGACGTGCGGGTGCGCGAGAACCCGGCGTATCTGTCCGTCGTGCTGCTCGGCCGGGTCATCACCCGGCTCGGCACGCTCGGCTCCGTCCACGACGGCACGGTGGAGAACATGTTCGCCTCCGACCTGGCCTTCCTGCAGGACTTCTACCGGCAGATCAACGCGGAGGGCCACACCCGCGCGGCGGTGGCCTGCCCGCACTGCTCGGAATCCTTCGAGGTCGAGCTGGCCGGGAGCCGCCTGGGGGAATCGTGACGTACGCGGCCGACCGCATCGAGGAGGAAGTCGCGTACCTCGCCTACCACTTCCACTGGGGCATGGACGACATCCTCGACCTCGAACACGCGGACCGGCGCGCGTACGTGGCCCGGACCGCCACGTTGGTGGAACAGGCGGAGGCGAGGCAGTGACAGGTCGGTGAGGTGGGCAGTCGGTCGGTGAGTCGAGGTAAGTGATGGGCTTGTTCAGGTGGCGGCGGGGGTCGCGGGGCGACGGGCCGGTGGTGTCAGCGGTGCCGGTAGTGCCGGTAGTGCCGGATGCGGCGGGTCCGGAGGCTGCGGGCGCGGATTCGGCGATCGTCGGTGCCGGTGGCGGTACCGGTGTTTCCGGCAGCGGTACCGGTGCTTCCGGTGTCGTTTCCGGTGCTTCCGGTGATGTATCCGGTGGTGCTTCCCGTGGCGGCGGGTGGATCGGCATGCCGCCGGTCCAGCGTGTGCTCGCGGCGCCTCGGACGGTCGCCGAGCAGGGCTTCGGCGCGATGCTCGCGACGCACCAGAACCCGTCCTTCGGGGGCGAGTTGGGGCACGCGGTGCGGTCCTCGGCGCCCGGGGGCCTGCTGCGTGACGTCCTCACTCCGGTGGCCGGCACCCCCGGCAGCCTCGACCTGCCGTCGCTGCGGTTGCCCGTGCGGGGGCGGACGGAGGGGGCGGGGCCCGAGGAGCCGGGGGCGGAGGCGGGGGTTGCTCCCGCGTTCTTCCCCTCGGCTCCGTCGACGTCGGCCTCCCGGCGGCCGTCGGCTGCGGGACCTTCCGGTACGTCGTCGCGTGCGGCGTCCGGGGTTCGCCCTGCGTCGGCGGGCAAGTCGTCCGCCGGCGCGTCACCGGCTGGTACGTCGCCGTCCTCGGCCTCGTCGACCGGTGTCTCGTCGTCCGGGTCTGCCTCGACGGGTACGTCGGGTACGTCGCCGTCGGGCCCCGCGGTGCAGCGTGCGGTCGCCTCGCCGTCCGGAGGTTCACCTTCCGGTCCCGGCGGGGCGTCGGCCGGTGCGGCCTCTTCGGGTTCCACGGAACAACGGGCCGGGGGTTCGTCGACGCCGCCGACCGGTGCGTCACCGTCCGGCTCGATGGCACAGCGTGCCGGTGGCCCGTCGACAGGCACGGCTCCGCTGAGTTCCGCGGCCGAACGCGCCGCCGCCACGGGTCGGCCCTCCGATGACTCCGCTGACTCCGCGCCCGGCACTGCAGCGGCTGGGGCCGCCCCGTCGGGCCCCACGGTGCGGCACGCGCCCGGCTCGCCCTCCGGTCCCACGGCTCGGAGGTCGGACGCCTCACCCGCAGGTTCCGCCCCTTCGGGTCCCACGGTGCGGCGCGCTGCCGCCACACCGCCCGGTGACTCGCCGTCCGGCGACTCACGGCCCAGCGCCGCAACCGCAGGTGCCGCCCCGGCAGGCCCGGCAGTTCAGCGCGCCGCCGTACCGTCCGGCGACTCGGCGACCCGTACCGCCCCGTCGGGCTCCACGGCTCGGCGCTCCACAGACTCACGGCCCGGCGCCTCGACCGGCGGCACCGCCCCTTCGGGCCCCGCGGCTCGGGCCACCGCCACACCGCCCAGCAGCTCGTCGTCCGACGCCTCACGCCCCGGCGCCTCCGCCGCTGGTACCGCCCCTTCGGGTCCCACGAGTCGGCGCACAACCGCCACGCCCCCCAGCAGCTCGCCTTCCGGCGGCGCACGGCCCGGCGCCGCAACCGCAGGTGCCGCACCGGCAGGCCCCGCAGTTCAGCGCTCCGCCGCCACCTCCCCGGCCACCAGCTCACCCACGACCCCCGCCACCCGGCGTCCCGGAGACCCGCGATCCGACGCCCCGTCGGCCGGCACCGCCCCGCTGAGTTCCGCAGCCCAACGCGCCGCCACCACACCCCCCGGCGACACACCCACCACAGCCCGACCCTCCGGTGACTCCGCGCCCGGCACCTCAACCACAGCCGGGGCCACCCCGTCGGGCCCCACGGTTCGGCGCGCCCCCGGCTCGCCCACCGGCCCCACGGCTCGAAGGTCCGACGCCTCGGCCGCTGAAGCGGCGCCGACGGGCCCCGCAGTCCAGCGCTCCGCCGCCACCTCCGCGGCCGACAGCGCACCCACGGCCCCCGCCACCCGGCGTCCCGGAGACCTGCGATCCGACGCCCTGTCGGCCGGCACCGCCCCGCTGAGTTCCGCAGCCCAACGCGCCGCCGCCACACCCCCCGGCGACACACCCACCACGACCCGACCCTCCGGTAGCCCTGCACCCGGCGCCGCAGCAACCGGTGCCGCCCCCTCAGGCCCGACCGTGCAGCACGCCCCCGGCTCGCCCACCGGCCCCACGACTCGGAGGCCCGACACCTCGCGGCCCGGCGCCTCAACCACGGGTGCCGCACCGACGGGCCCCGCAGTTCAGCGCTCCGCCGCCACCTCCCCGGCCACCGGCACACCCACCGGCCCCGCCACCCGGCGTTCCGGAGACCCGCGATCCGACGCCCCGTCGGCCGGCCCCGCGCCCGGCGGTGACTCCGCGGTGTCCGCCGCCCCCGGCAACCGTACGGACACGCCCGCGACCAAGCCCTTGACCGGAGCCTCAACTCCGCTCACCGGCACGGAGGTTCAGCCCGCCGCCGCAGCGGCGGAGCCCACCGTGCCCGTGGTTCAGCGGACGCGGACGGCCCGGTCCCCGCTCGTGTCGGCGGTCCCGGCCGTCGTGCCGCAGCGGAAGCTGTTCCCCGTCGGGACCACCCCCCGTACCACCCCCGCACCGGACACCAAGCCCACTCCCACCGCCACCACCGCGCCGGACCTCGCCACGAGCGGCGGCCGGCCCACCGACGTCCCCGGGTCGGCTTCCCCCGCCGGCCCGGGGACTCCCCCCGCCCCCGCGGCCCCCGACTCCGTCGCTGTACGGGCGAATTCCCCCGTTCAGCCCGTACAGCGACGGCCTCACGTACGACGGGTCCGGCGCGCGCAGGACAACGGCCCCACCTCGACCGGCGCCCCTCGCACGGGCCTCGGCCAGCCGGTGAGCCGGCCCGCGAGCCAGCCCGTGAACCCGCCCTCCCCCGCGGCCCCGCCCGTCCCGGCACCGCAGGGCCGGCCGCGCCGGACCCCGATCGGCGCGCCCATCACCCCCGTACAGAAGGCACCCGGCGGCACGCCCGGCCCCGCGCCCCTGCCCGCCCCCGCGGCGACACCCACGCCTGCGCCCGAGCCCGAGCCCGTCCAGACCCCCGCCCCCGCGCCCACCCCCGAGCCGCAGAAGCAGCCGGAGCCGCACCCGCACCCGCACCCGCTCCCCGTCGTCCCGGTCAACCGCCGTATCACCCCCGGCAGTTACCGGCCCGCCGCCCCCGGCGCCACGCACCCGCGCCCCCTCGCTCCCTCCCGGGGACTCTCCGTCCCCGGCCCGGCGACGGGCTCACCGGCACCCGCGTCCGCCACCGCCCCCGCCCCCGCCGGGCGGCGCCCCTCGGCCACCCCGACGCCCGCCCCCGCCCCCGTACCCGTACCCCTCCAGCAGCCCGCGCCCGCCGCATCCGCGTCGGCCGCGCCGGTCGTCGTACCGCTCGCGCAGCCGGCCGGCCCGGCGGCCCGCCGCGCGCACGCCGCCGCGCCGACTCCCGTACCCGTACGCCGTACCGCCCCGACCGCCCCCGTCCAGCGGGCCGCGGCAGCCGCCCCCGCGCCCCAGGCGCCCCCGCCGGCATCCGCGCCCGCGGCGCAGAAGCCCGTCACCGTCGCCCGTACCGGCGGCGGATCCGGGACCGCGCCGAGCAGCGCCGCCAAGACCACCGCCCCGGCCGCGCAGTCCGCCACCGCACAGGCCCCCGCCGACTCGGCGGCCGCATCGGAGGCGACCCCCGCCGACCTCGACGACCTGGCCCGGCGGCTGCTGGCCCCCCTGTCGCGGCTGCTCCGCGCGGAGCTCCGCAGCGACCGCGAGCGGATCGGGCGGATCCGCGACCACGGCCGCTGACCCGGCACCGAGCCCGACCCCGTCCCTGACCGCATCCACCGCCACCGCCCAAGAACCCAGGAAGTCATCCCATGCCCTCGCCCCTGGACCCAGGCTCGACCGTCTTCTTCAAGCTCACCATCGACGGCCAGGACCTCGGCCTGTTCAACGGCTGCGAGGGCCTGGCCTCCGAGGTGGAGGTCGAGCAGCGGCAGGAGGGCGGCAACAACGGATTCGTCTGGCAGCTGCCCACCCGCGTCACCTTCTCCACCATCCGGCTCACCCGGCCGCTGACCAAGGACACCTCGCGCGTGGCGTCCTGGATCTCGTCCATCGCGACCGGGATCACGCGGCCCACCGCGCAGATCGCGGCCCTGCGCGCGGACGGTTCCATCGTCGCGCAGTGGGGGCTCGTCGAGGTGCTGCCGGTGCGCTGGCAGGGGCCGAGCCTGAGCCCGGACAGTCCGGCCGTGGCGACGGAGACGCTGGAGATCGCGCACCACGGCTTCACCGACGCGGGAGGTGCCTGAGATGGCCGCGCCGACCGGCGGCCGCGCCGGCGCGAGCCTGGTGCGTGCCGCGCTCGCCATCCACCAGCCGCCCACCGACCTCGGCGGGTCCATGGGCGGGCGGATCGGC
Source organism: Streptomyces sp. NPDC041713 (assembly GCF_055591085.1). NCBI lineage: Bacteria > Bacillati > Actinomycetota > Actinomycetes > Kitasatosporales > Streptomycetaceae > Streptomyces > Streptomyces sp. NPDC041713. The sequence goes on along the minus strand of NZ_JBVIZY010000006.1, from coordinate 299,290 downwards.
GAGGTGGAGTTCCAGTTCAACCCGACGCAGCTGCAGATGGGCCGCTCCGCCGAGTGGCGCACGCAGCACGCCGTCGCCTACACGCGCGGCGCGCCGCCCAAGTTCACCGGCGCCGCCCCCGCGACCCTGCAGTTGGAGGTCTTCCTCGACTCCTCGGGCACCCCGAACTCGGGGAAGGTGCAGAAGCAGGTGGAGCTGCTGCTCTCCTGCTGCGAGGTGACGCCGCAGAGCCTCACCTCCAAGCGGCCCTCGCCGCCCTGGGTGCGGTTCTCCTGGGGGTCGTTCAACACGGTGCAGTTCGTCGCGTACGTGACCAACGTCAGCGCCACGTACACCCTGTTCAACCCGACCGGCGAGCCGATCCGCGCCACCTGCTCGCTGTCGCTGACCGAGGTGGCGATGCCCACCAAGGGGCAGAACCCGACGTCCGGCGCGCTCTCCGCCCGCCGGGTGCACCGCACCGTCGCCGGTGACTCGCTGGCGTCGCTGGCCTGGCAGGAGTACGGCGACGCGACCCGCTGGCGGCTGATCGCCGAGGCCAACGAGATCGACGACCCGATGCGGCTGAGACCCGGCACCGAACTGCTGCTGCCCGCCGCCGACGAGGCGCACCCCGTCCCCGCCACCGCGCACGTGGAGTCCGCATGACCGAGAAGACGTACACGAGCGTCCTGCACGCCGAGATCGGCGGGTCCGTCCTGCCCGACAAGCTCGCCATGCTGCTCGTCGAGGGCTGGGTGGACTCCAGCGTGAACGTGCCGTCCGCCTTCCAGCTGACCTTCGCCGACACCGGCGGGGACATCCTGGAGAAGTTCCCGCAGATCAAGGTGGGCGCCAAGGCGGTGCTCTCGCCGTTCACCGACGGGGTGCGCGGCAAGCCCATGCTCACCGGCGAAGTGACCGCCCTGGAGGTGGACGCCGACGGGGGCGGCAAGTCGCTGGTCGTCCGCGGCTACGACCCTGGCCACCGGCTGCTGCGCAACCGCCGTGTGCAGGGCTACAAGAACATGACGGCCTCCGACATCGTGCGCCGCGTCGCCTCCCTGAACAGTCTCAAGCTCGGCAAGATCGAGTCGACGCCGACGGTCTACGAACTGGCCACCCAACCCGGCATCACCGACTGGGACTTCCTCTCCCGCCTCGCCCAGGAGAACGACACCCATCTGTCGTTCGACGAGAAGGGCAAGCTCTGCTTCGGCAAGCTCAAGCCCGCCGCGGGCGCGCCGGCCGACTCCACGCCGGCCGCGCAGAGCCCGTACGTCCTCGAGTTCGGGCACAACGCGCTGCACAGCCGGGTCGCGGTGACCGCCGCGGGACAGGTCGCCAAGGCCGGGGTGCGCGGCTGGGACATGCGGGCCAAGCGCGCCCTGTCCGCCCAGTCGCCGGCCGTGACCAGCAAGGACATCGTCGCCGACATCACCCCCGGGCAGCTCTCCACGCCGTTCGGCAAGGCCGAGCTGACGGAGACCCGCACGCCGTACACCACGCAGGCCCAAGTCACGCACGCGGCCAAGGCGTTGGCGGACGACGTGGCGGGGTCCTTCGCGGAGGTCGAGGTCGCGGTGACCGGCAACCCCGATCTGCGGCCGGGGCAGCCGGTGGCGCTGAAGGGCGCCGGGTTCCCCTTCGAGGGCAAGTACACGGCGACCGGTGTGCGCCATCTCTTCGAGTCCGGGCGGCAGTTCATGACCTGGCTGACCGTGTCGGGGCGACAGTTCCGTTCGCTGTACGGTCTCGCCTCCGGCGGCGCGGACGCCGCGCCGCCGATGCCGGGTGTCGCCATGGCGCTGGTCAGCAACGCCAAGGACCCGCTCAAGATGAACCGGGTCAAGCTGCGCTTCCCGTGGCTCTCGGACACCTATGAGAGCGACTGGTGCCGGATCGCCCAGCTGGGCGGCGTACGCGGCGGCGGTCTGATGCTGCCGGAGGTGGGCGACGAGGTGCTCGTCGCCTTCGACCGGGGCTCGCTGGAGCACCCGTACGTCCTGGCTGGGCTGTACAACGGCCGCGACAAACCGACGCCCAACACCGACGGGCTGCAGCCGATCGACCCGACGAGCGGCCGGGTCAACTGGCGGTCCATCTCCTCGCGCAGCGGCCACACCATGGAGCTCGTGGACGCCAAGTCCCGGATGAAGAGCGGGATCCGGCTGCAGACCGGCAACGGCAGGCTCACCGTCCACATGGACGAGACGCGGACCAGCGTGACGATCCGCAGCGACGGCTCGGTGTCCATCTCCGGGACGCGCAACGTCAGCATCCGGGCGGGCGGCAACCTGTCGCTGACCGCGGGCGGTTCGCTGACGATGAGCGCGGGCGGCGCGGTCGACATCAAGGCCGGCGCCAAGTTCGGGGTCGCCGCGGGTGGCGTCGCCGACATCAACGCGACCGGCGCCGTCAGCCTCAAGTCGGCCGGTGCGGTCGCCGTCAACGCGGTCGGCGCCGTCTCCGTCACCGCGGCCGGCGCGGTCGCGGTCAACGCGGGCGCCGCGGCCGCCATCACCTCGCCGGCCACGGTCGCGCTGACGGCCCCGGCCGTGCTGCGCAACGGCATCCCGTTCTAACGGACTTGAGGGAGTGGAACGACATGTGCCTCAAGGGGGTCACCGGACATGAGTGAGCAGTTCGTCGGCGCGGGCTGGACGTTCCCGCTGCGCACGGACGCGGGCGGCGGCATCGCGCTGGCCCGGCGCGAGCGCGAGATCGAGGAGTCGATCCGGCTCGTGCTCGCCACCGCGCCGGGCGAGCGGCCGATGCGGCCCGAATTCGGCTGCGCCGTCCACGACATGGTGTTCGCGCCGGTCAACGAGGCGACGGCGGGCCGGATCCGGTACGAGGTGCGGTCCTCGCTCGACCGCTGGGAGCCGCGCATCGACGTCCTCGACGTCGAGGTCAGCCCGGCGCCCGACGATCCGTCCGTCCTGTTCATCGACGTGAGCTACAGCGTGCGCGGCACCAACAACCCGCGCAGTCTCGTCTTCCCCTTCTATGTGATCCCGTCCACGGAATCAGAGAGCGGAGTCTGAAGTCCGATGGCCCTGCCCGCCCCTCACCTCGACGACCGGCGCTTCCAGCAGTTCGTCGACGACGCCAAGCGCTACATCCAGCAGCGCTGCCCGGAGTGGACCGATCACAACGTCTCCGACCCGGGTGTCACCCTCGTCGAGGCGGTCGCGCACATGGCCGACCAGATCGTCTACCGCCTCAACCGCGTGCCGGAGAAGAACCACCTGGCCTTCCTCGACCTGCTCGGCGTCACCCTCTTCCCGCCCTCCGCGGCCCGCGCCGACGTCACCTTCTGGCTGTCGGCGCCGCAGCCCGAACCGGTGGTGCTGCCCGCGGGGACGGAGGTGGCGACCAGCCGCACCGAGACCGAGGAGGCGGTGGCCTTCGCGACGGAGGGCGACCTGACCGTCGTCCCCTGCGAACTGGACGCCGTGCTGCGCCAGGAGGAGGGCGGCACCCCGCAGGACTGCGGGCAGGACGTGTTCGGCGGCCGGGACGTGGCGGTCTTCGCGACCTCGCCGCGCCCCGGCGACACCCTGCTCTTCGGACTCAGCGCCGCGGTGCCGCACTGCGCGGCCGTCCTGCAGCTGGACAGCCGGGTGGACGGCGTCGGCGTCGACCCGCGCCAGCCGCCGCTGGTGTGGGAGGCGTGGACCGCAGAGGGCTGGACCGAGTGCGAGGTGGACTCCGACTCCACCGGTGGCCTCAACCGGCCCGGCGAGGTCGTCCTGCACATCCCGGCCGGGCACATCGTCTCCCGCATCGGGCGGCAGGACGCGGGCTGGGTGCGCTGCCGGGTGGTCGAGGCCGTCAAGGGCCAGCCGTTCTACAGCGCGTCGCCGACCGTGCGCTCCGCGGCCGCGTTCACCATCGGCGGGACGACCGCCGTCGCCCACGCGGACGTGGTGCGCGACGAGATGCTCGGCGACTCCACGGGTGTGCCGGGACAGCGCGTCCGGCTCGCCCAGGCCCCGGTGGTCGCCGACCGGCCGCCGCTGGTCCTCGAGGTCTCCGACGGCGAGGACTCGGGCTGGCACGCGTGGCAGGTCGTGGAGCACTTCGCCGCGTCCGGCCCCTACGATCCGCACGTCACGCTCGACGCGACGACCGGGGAGATCGCCTTCGGGCCCGCGGTGCGCGAACCGGACGGCACGCTGCGGCAGTTCGGCGCGGTGCCGGCCAAGGGGTCGGCGATCCGCGCGACCCGCTACCGCACCGGCGGCGGCCGCGCGGGCAATGTGGCCCGGGGCGCGATCCAGGTGCTTCGCAGCTCCATCCCGTACGTCGCCCGGGTGGAGAACCGGGAGGCGGCGCGCGGCGGCGTGGACGGCGAGACCGTGCAGGAGGCCAAGGTCCGCGCGCCCATCGCGCTGCGCGCGCAGGAACGGGCGGTGACCGCACGCGACTACGAGGAGCTGGCCCGCAGGGCGGCCCCCGAGACGGCCCGGATCCACTGTCTGGCGGCGGAGTCCGCGGAGGTCGGCGAGAACGCGGTCCGGGTCCTCGTCGTCCCTCAGGCCGTGGCGGACCGGGGCGGCCGGCTCCGCTTCGAGCAGCTGGTGCCCGGCCAGGAACTCCTCTCGCGCGTCACCGACTTCCTCGACGAGCGCCGCCCGCTGGGCACCCGCCTGTCGGTCGGGCCGCCCTACTACCAGGGCGTCACGGTCGTCGCCACGCTGCACTCCTTCCGCGCCGCGCAGGCCGAGCGGGTGCGCGCCGAGGCGCTCGACGCGCTGTACGCCTACCTCGACCCGCTGACCGGCGGGGCGCACGGCGAGGGCTGGCCGTTCGGCCGTCCGCTGCGGGCCGGCGAGATCTTCGCCGCGCTGCAGCGGGTGCCCGGCGTGGAGCTGGTCGACGAGGTCCTCCTGCACCCCGCCGACCCGCTCACCGGCCGGCGCGGCGACGCCACCGACCGCATCGAACTCGCGCCGTCCGCGCTGCTCTTCTCCTTCGACCACCGCGTCCGCGTCATCGAGGCACGATGACCGCCGGTACCGAGGGGCACGCCCCGGGTGTGCTCGCCGACCGGGCGCGCGCCGAGAAGGTGGGGCTGCGCAAGCCGGGCTCGCCGGCGCAGTCCTCGTCGGGCTCGCGCCGCGGGTCGTTGGCGACGCTCGGTTCGGCTCATCCGCTCGCGGAGCAGCTGCCCGGCGTCTTCGCCGACGACGACTTCATACTGCGCTTCGTCTCGGGCCTGGACGTGGTGCTCGCGCCGGTCTTCACGGTCCTGGACTGTCTGGAGGCGTACTTCACGCCCGCCCTGGCGCCCGAGGACTTCGTCGGCTGGCTGACGGACTGGGTCGGTACGGAGCTGGACGGCACGGAGCCGCCGGCGATGCGCCGCCACGCCGTGGCCTCCGCCGTCGCCCTGCACCGGGTCCGCGGCACCCGGCGCGGTCTGTCCGCCGCCGTCGAACTCGCCTTCGGCATCCGCCCGGAGATCACCGAGAGCGGCGGCGCGACCTGGTCCGCGCGGCCGCTGGGCGCCTTCCCCGGCACCCCGCGCCCCGGACTGCACGTGGCCCTGCGCGTGCACGACCCGGCGACGGTCGACCCGCACCGCCTGCGCGCCGTCGTCGCCGCGGCCCGCCCCGCCCACCTCCCCTTCACGGCCGAGGTGACCGCCACACCTTCCCCTGAAGGGACCTAGCAATGCCCGAGCAGCCCGAGATGGACGGAATGTCGAACTCCCCCGCCACCACACCCCCGTGCCCCGAGTGCGGCACCCCGGCCCGCCAGCACGGCCAGTCCTTCTGCGACTCGTGCGGCGCCTTCCTGCGCTGGGACACCCCGGCCACACCGGTCGGCCCTTCGAACGCCTCCGACGCCGCGACACCCGGACACCGCCCCACGCCTCCCGCGGGCCGGCCCCACGGCGGCAACAGCGGCAGTAGCGGCAGTAGCGGCAGCAACAGCGGCCACAACAGTGGCAGCAACGGTCCCGCCCCGGCCGCCGACCCCCGGCTGCGGCACGGTTCGCCGGGCCCGGCGGGCTCCACGGACACCACCGTGCCGCTCCCGTCGAGCGGCCCCCAGGACCCGCCCGCAACGCCGCCGTCGGCCGCCACCACGAACGCGCCGTCCCCCGCCCCCTCCTCGTCGTCGCCGTCCGACACGGCGATACGGTCCCTGCTCGTGCCGGTGCCGGACGCCGCCGAGCCCGTCGCGCCGGAGACCCCGGGCGGCGTGCTCCCGGGCAGGCCCGAGGCGGCCCGGCCGCGCGTACGACAGGCCGCCGTGCCCGCCGAGCCGGAGAGCGGCCCGCCGTGCCCGAGCTGCCGGGTGCCCAACGCGCCCCACCGGCACTTCTGCCGCAGCTGCGCGAGCCCCCTCAGGGACTCCATGACCCCGGCCGCCGAGGGTCCGTACGCCGGTCAGCGGCCTCGGTTGCACCGGGACCGCACCCGCTGGATCGCCCGTGCCGTGGGCGTCGCGGTGGTCGCGGGCCTGATCGTCGGCGGGATCTTCGGGGGGCCGCCGGCCGCGCGGGCGATCCAGGACCACTTCGCCAAGCGGGTCCCGGTCCACCCCAACGACTGGAGCGCGTCGCACGCCGCCCCCAAGCAGGCGGCCAAGCTCGCCTTCGACGGCTATGCCAACACCTGGTGGGGCACCGGCTACGCGGGCGACTCGGCGGGCCAGTGGGTGCAGGCCGACTTCGGCCAGCCCACCGACCTGCTCAACCTCCTGATCACGCCCGGCACTTCGCCGCGCAGCGCCCAGGCCGCCGAGCAGGCCCGGCCCATGGAGTTCGACCTGGTGGTCAGCGACTCCTCGGGCAAGGTGCACACCATGCACCGCCGGATCAACGACGGCGGCGTGCAGCGGGTCGACGTACGCGTACGGGACGCGGTCACCGCCCGGCTCGTGCTGCGCTCCGCCTACGGCACGGGCAAGGACCGCCAGGTGGCCATCGCCGAGCTGGAGTTCTTCGGCCGGTCGACCGGACAGTAGCCGACCCGGCCGCGGTCGGCCCTGGCACCGGGGCGTCCCGGCAGCGGTCGGCCGGACCGCGGAAGGAGTGGCCGCCGGGCACCGGAGGGGTGAGCCCGGCGGCCACGCACGAGGGCCGGCGGTCGGCGGCCGGCGGCACGCCGTGCGGCTAGGGCAGCTGCGACTGCACCTGCGAGGAGATGAGCTCCAGGTGGTCCAGGTCGGCCAGGTCCAGGCACTGGAGGTAGACGCGGCTCGCGCCGATCGCCTCGTACCGCCCGATCTTGTCGACGACCTCGGCGGGCGAACCCGCCAGGCCGTTGGCCTTCAGCTCGTCCACGTCACGGCCGATGGCCGCGGCACGCCGGGCCACCTCCGCGTCGTCCTTGCCCACGCAGACCACCAGCGCGCTGGAGTACACCAGGTCGTCGCCCCGGCGCCCGGCCTGCTCGGCGGCCGCGCGGACCCGCCCGAACTGCCGCTCGCTGTCCTCGATCGAGGCGAACGGGATGTTGAACTCGTCGGCATACTGAGCGGCGAGGCGCGGGGTACGGGTCGCGCCGTGGCCGCCGATCAGGACCGGCACCTTCGCCTGGGCGGGCTTGGGCAGCGCCGGGGAATCGGTCAGCTGGTAGTGCTTCCCGGCGTGGCTGAAGGTCCGGCCGACCTCCGTCGACCACAGCCCGGTGACGATCTCCAGCTGCTCCTCCAGGCGGGCGAACTTCTCCTTGGGGAAGGGAATGCCGTACGCCCGGTGCTCGTCCTCGAACCAGCCCGCTCCCAGGCCCAGTTCGACCCGCCCGCCCGACATCTGGTCGACCTGCGCCACCTGGATCGCGAGGACGCCCGGCAACCGGAACGTGCCCGCCGTCATCAGGGTGCCGAGCCTGATCCGCTTCGTCTCGCGGGCGAGGCCGGCCAGCGTGATCCAGGCGTCCGTGGGCCCCGGCAGACCGTCGGCCGTGCCCATGCGGAGGTAGTGGTCCGAGCGGAAGAAGGCGTCGAAGCCGAGGTCCTCGGTGGCTTTGGCGACGGTGAGCAGGGTGTCGTAGGTGGCCCCTTGCTGGGGCTCGGTGAAGATTCGAAGATCCATGGCTCCATCCTGCACGCTCGAACGCCCGTCAACCCCGCCGGTCCCGCCGATCCGGCACCGCCCCGGTCGGGTGAAAATCCGTCAACCCGGCGGGGGCCCGCGCCCGCTCCAGTGACCCCGCCCGCCGGGTGATCGTTGGCTCGGGCGGAGCCGGACCGCCCGGCACCCGCGCCGGCGGCCGCTGCCGGTGCGTCTTCTGCGTCATCTGCTCTCCCCCGCGGGGAGGGCGAGGGCCGAGGAGGCCGTCATATCCCAGGAAGCCGCGCCCGACCAAGAGGCCGCCGCGCACCGAGCGCCGTCGCCCGCGTCCACGTCCACGTCCACGTCCACGTCCACGTCCACGTCCACGCAGCAGGGTGCGCCCAAGGGCCTGTTGCAGCAGATGGAGGAGTTGATGGCAGCGCTCAACGCCGATCTGAGCCAGCTCGACGCCGATCTGCAGCAGTCCACGTCCCCCGGCACGCCGTCCCAGGACGCCCCCGCGACGCCCTCCACGGACACGGCCGGACCCAGCACCAGCACCAGCACCAGCACCAGCACCGCAGGCTCCTCGGTCGCCGGCGTCCGTCCGCCGGGCGGCGACGGGCCCGGCCTCTTCTGACGGCACCGGCGCCCTTCGGGAATCTGTCACCGGCGTCAGCCGGGAACCTGTGCGGCGGCCCTGCCCCACGGCGGGGTGGGCGGCACGGAGCGGCCGCCTCACGACGGCCCCGCCGTCGAGTCCGCCCCGGGCAGGCTCCCCTCCCGCACCGCGAGTCTGCGCAGCATCTCAAGGACCCGGTCCCGCGACTCGTCGGCGGCGTCGATCGCCTCCATGCACTGCCAGTACACCCCCTCCTCATCGGCGCCCATGGCCACCCCCACGAGCGCGATGCCGACCTCGCCCAGGAGCCGGTCGAGCCCGAGCAGGACCTGCTGCGCGTCACCGGTCTCCGTCAGCCGCGCCGCCCGTATCTCCTCCGTGCCGAGGCGCGGGGCGTCGAGCACCCCGCAGAATCTGCCGCCGACCTCGCTCAGGCCCAGCGCCTCCCCCCGTAACTCCGGTGGTCCCGCGACCGCGAGGCGGACGCCGATCGCCTGCGCGAGAGCCTGCGACTGCCAGACCTCCACGACGATGTCCGCGGGATCCTGACTGCGCGCCAGAGCGCGGCGGTTCGCCTCGATGAGCCGCATCGCGTCCATGCCGGCCCCCTCCATCCCGCGCGCACGCGCCGCCCGATTGCCCGAACTCCCCTGTCCACTACCCAGAGTGATACTCATCCGGGCGAAAAGCCAGGGGTAGCCGGAAATCTGTGGACAACCGGTCCGGCTTGGCCAAGCCATCCACTCCGGAGAGTGACGAAATGAGCGGAATCGGAGGTTCCGAGTGCCGTGCGTCCGGTTCCGAGCAGCCGCTCAAGCCCCCGGCTCCGTGCGTCCGGTTCCGTGCGGCCGGCTCAGGAGCCCCCGGGCGCCGGGAAGCGCCGCTCGTTCCGTTCGATCTTCGCCGCGAGCGCCGCCAGCACGTCGATGCCCAGGACCTCGCAGAACTGCAGCAAATACGCGAGGACGTCGGCGACCTCGTCCGCCACCCGGGGCGCCGTGTCCGGGTCCGCCATCACCCGCACCGACTCCTCCGGCGTCAACCACTGGAAGATCTCGACGAGTTCGGACGCCTCGACGCTGAGCGCCGCGGCCAGGTTCTTCGGGGTGTGGTACTGCTCCCAGTCGCGCGCCGCCGCGAACTCGGCCAGCCTGCGCTGCAGCACCGCCACATCAAGTCGTTCCGTCACGGCTCCAGGTCTACCACCGAGGCGCCCGTGGCGTCGGGGGCCCAGGACGCGTCCCCCACCACCCCCACCAGGCGGATGTGCCCGCGCTCGCAGGTCCGCGCCGCCAGTTCGCCGAGAGCGCGGGCCTGCCGGGCGTCCAGGCGCCGGTCCAGGCCGTCGGCGAGGACCGTGAGGGTCTGGTAGGCCTGCGGCACCTCGGCCACCGGGTCGACGGCGAGCACGCCGGGCCCGGTGAGCAGGACGAGCGCCAGCGCCAGATATCTCAACTCGCCGTCCCCGAGCCGCCCCAGCGGCGTGCGCACTCCGGCGCCCCGGTCGATGAAGGCGTGTACCGCGCCGTCCGCCACCTCCTCGGCCCGCACGTCGGCGACCGGCCCCGCGCACCCGGTCCGCACCGCCGAGACGAGCATCCCGTGCCGCACCGCGCACTCCGACCTCGTACGCCAGAGCACTTCGGCGAGGTTGTCGCAGCCGCCCCGCAGCCGGCCCGCGCCGATCAGCCCCGCCGGGACCGGCGCGCGCATCCGGCTGGGCCGCGGGTCGCAGGCGAACGCCGAGCGCAGCGCGACGACGACCTGCTCCGCCGCCGCGAGCACCAGCCGCTGCCCCTCGGTCTTCCCGGCCACCCGCAGCGGGACGAGCGCCGTGCCGAGCCGGTCGTCCGGCATCGGGGCGCGCGTCACGGGCGCCGAGCCCGCGGTGTGCCAGGCCGCCTGGACCACGCGCCGGCCGGGGTCGCGCAGCGCGGTCTCCAGGAGGACGAGGCCGCCCCTGGTCAAGCGCTCGCCCACGACGCGCAGTTCGGGCTCGGCCTGGACGGCGAGGTCGAGGCGGATCGCCCCGGCGGGCCCGCCGACCGTGCAGCCGATGCGGAAGCCGCGCCGCTGCTGCCGGTCGGCGCGGGCGCGTTCGGGCACGCACGCGACGGGGTCGGCGAAGACCTCGGCGAGCTCCTCCCCGGCGCAGAGCCGCGCCAGCGCCTCGTACGCCCCGAGGGCGCTGGACTTGCCGCTGCCGCTCGGCCCGGTGAGCAGGGTCAGCGGACCGAGCGGGAGCACCGTGGCGCGGTGCCCGGCGAAGGCGGACAGGCGCAGTTCGGTGACCTGCGGCCGGTCCTGGCCCGTCGGTGGCCTTGGGACCGACACCCGGGAATGCTCCGTCATGTCCGGAAGGTAAGCGGCGGCGAACGCGCCGAACCGTTACGCCCAACCGACCTTCCCACGATCGAGGGATTCCCCCGGAATGTCCCCCGCGGCGATCGGCGAACGGCTAGGCGAGGGGCTGGGCGGCGGACGGCTGACGGCTAACGGCCGTGGTGGGTGCGGTGGTTGTGGGGGCCCCGGGGGGCAGCCCCCGGAGCCGCCATAGGGCCAGCACGTCGACGCCTCTGGGGCCAGCCGGATGGGCCGTTCCCCGCCGGGCTGGTGGGGTGGTCGCCGAACGTCGTCTCTCTGTGCCGAGGAGCTCATCATGCTGGTGGCGTCACGCAATAGACGGGGGCCGGTACGTCTGGCCGGGCTGGTCGGGGTCGTCGGGGTGGTCGGTGCCCTGCTCGCCGTGTCGACCGGGGCGGCGGCGACCGCGACCGCGGAGCCGGGACCGGGACCGGGACCCGGACCGGGACCGGGACCGGGACCGGGACCGGGACCGGGACCGGGACCGGGACCGGGACCGGGACCGGGACCGGACGATTCACTGCAACGGGAGGTGGAGGCGATCCACCGCACCGGAGCCGTCGGCGTGGCCGCCGACGTGACCTCGGCGGGCGGGCCCGGCACGGCGGGCGGACACGCCACGGCGCGCGCCGGAACGGCCGAGGCGGGCGGCCCGAGGGCGATGCCGCGGAACGGCCGCTTCCGTATCGGTAGTACGACGAAGACGTTCACGGCCGCGGTCGTGCTGCGCCTCGTCGGCGAGGGGCGCCTGTCGCTGGACGACACCGTGGAGCGGTGGCTGCCGGGCGTGGTCCGGGGCAACGGCTGGGACGGCGGGCGGATCACCGTACGGCAGTTGCTGCGGCACACCAGCGGCATCACCGACCCTGTGCCGCCGCCCGCCCTGAAGAGCGCGGAAGGCTATCGGGCCGAGCGCTTCCGCACGTACCGACCCCGGCAGATGGTGGAGATGGCGCTGCGGGAGTCGCGCCCCGCGCCGGGGGTGCCGGGCTGGGCGTACTCCAACACCAACTACGTGCTCGCCGCGATGATCGTCGAGAAGGTCACGGGCCACAGCTGGGAACACGAGGTGGAGCGCCGGATCATCCGCCCCCTGGGGCTGCGGGACACCGGTGTCTCGCGCACCTATCCGTTCATCGCGGGGCGGCACGCGGCCGCGTACGCCACGTTCGACGACGGCCCCTCCGGTGACGGCAGCGGCACCGACACTGCCGGTACCGATGTCACCGTACTGAACCCGAGCATGGCCGTCGGCTCGGGCTCGGTCGTCAGCACCGCCCACGACCTGAACCGGTTCTACGCCGCGCTGCTCGGCGGCCGTCTCCTCGAGCCCGCACAGCTCGACGAGATGAAGTCCACCGTGGACGCGCCCGCGCTGAACGCGGAGTACGGGCTCGGGATCGGCGAGATCCAGTTGTCGTGCGGCGGGAGTTACTTCGGCCACCGGGGCGAACTCCTCGGCTACGTCACCTGGGCCGGCACCACCCCGGACGGCGACCGCACCGCGGTGGTGTACGTCACCCGCAACGGCGGCCCGGACACCGAGGAGGCCATGACCGCGCTCATCGACCGGGAACTGTGCCGGTCCGGGTCCTGACGAGCCCGGCGCGTCCGGGTCGCGCCGCCCCGGCGGACCATGCACGGGTTTGGGTCACCCGCCCATGATCCGCCGGATCCCGGCCGTACCCTGAGCACCGCCCAGGGCCACGCCTAGGACTGCGCGACGGCGTCCACCAGGCCCTGCACCTCGGTGCCGGGCGGCGCGAGGAGGAAGACGTTCTTGTCGACCCGGTGCATGCCGCAGCCGAGGCCGAGGACCACGCCGCTGCTGAAGTCCAGGACCCGCTTGGCGACTTCCGTCTCCGCGCCGGTCAGGTCCAGCAGGACCGGGATCTGGGCCATCACGGTCTCGGCGACCTCGCGGGCGTCCGCGAAGACGTTCACCCGCATCACGACGAAGCGGCGCCGCGTCTCGGTCTCCGCGTCGGGCAGCGCGCGGTGCCCCGGCCACGAGGGCCATTCGTTGCGGCTGCGCAGCGGTACGACCTGGGCGAGCCCTTCCCACTGTTCATCGGTGACGTCGTGGCGCTGACTACTGCTCACTTGCCCACCCCGTCCTGGCTCGCACTTGTTCTCTGCACCGGCCAATTCTTACGCCAAGTCACCCGTTCAGCCCAACAGCGACACGGATGGCCCCGTCGGCACCGGCCCGGAAACGGGGCCAGGACAGGGGTGGGGGCGGCGTTTCGGGGCTTCCGGCTCCGTGAGGTTCGCCACCTTCGGGCACGGGGCCGACAGGTGTACCGGCGTCAACTCGGCCTGTCTAGGCCAGATCCGGGCGTTCCGCTCCCCGGGTCGCGGCCGGATGGTCGGGGCCCAGGAACAGCACCGGCTCCGGGTCGCCCTCGCCGGGGTGGGTGACCTGGTGCCAGCCCGCGCGCCGGTAGAAGCGCACTGCGGCGGCGGCCTGCGGTGAGGTCAGCAGCCAGCAACGGCCGTCGGGCGCACCGCCGGTCACCGCGGCGAGGAGCGCGCGGCCGACGCCGCGGCCGTGCGCGGACGGCCGGACGGCGAGTTCGTCGACCTGCAGGGCGCCGCCCAGCCACTCCTCCGTACGCCGGGCGCCGAGGGCGGCGGTGACGAGCGGGTAGGAGCGGGTGTCGGGCAGCGGGTATCCGGTCGGCCACGCGGACGCGAAGCCGAGGACGCGGGGTTCCCGGCCGCGCGGGCCGGGCCCCTGGCCTGCCGTGCCCTCCAGTGCGACCGCTCCCGTGAAGCCGGCGTACCCGGCCTCGTCCGCGAGTCGTTCGAGGTAGCGGTCGGCCTGGGCCGGGTCCTCGTTCCAGGGCGGCTGCCCGAACGCCTCGGCGTACACGGAGCGCACGCCCTCGGCGTACCCGAGCAGTTCGGCACCGGCCAGCCCGTTCCGGACGCGCAGCCCCGCCCTCACGCTCACGCGGCCGCGCCCCGGCCCGCACCGGCCGCCGCACGCGCGCCGAACGCCCCCACCGGGTTGAGCGACGCGAACTCCAGCGGCGCCGACGGGTCGATGGAGACGTCCAGCGGCGCCGACTCCGCGCCCGCGCGCACCAGCAGGTCGCCGACGGCCGCGATCATCGCGCCGTTGTCCGTGCACAGCCGCAGCGGCGGGACCCGCAGGGCGATGCCGGTCTGCCGGCAGCGTTCCTCGGCGAGCGCGCGCACCCGGGAGTTGGCCGCGACGCCGCCGACCACGACCAGCGTGCCGACGCCGTGTTCGCGGCAGGCCGCCACCGCCTTGCGGGTCAGCACGTCGGCGACGGCCTCCTGGAGCGAGGCCGCCCCGTCGGCGACCGGCAGCTCGTGCCCCGCGTGGTTCTCGGCCCAGCGGGCGGCGGCCGTCTTCAGGCCGGAGAAGGAGAAGTCGTACGGGGCGTCGCGCGGCCCGGTGAGCGGGCGTGGGAAGGACACGGCGGCCGGGTCCCCCTCCCGCGCCGCCCGGTCGACGGCCGGGCCGCCCGGGTAGGGCAGGCCGAAGACCCGCGCCACCTTGTCGAAGCACTCCCCCGCCGCGTCGTCGAGGGTGTCGCCGAGGTGGACGATCGGGTCGCGCGCCAGATCGCGTACGAGCAGCAGCGAGGTGTGGCCGCCGGACACGATCAGGACCATGCAGGGGTCGGGCAGCGAGCCGTGCTCCAGGGTGTCGGCGGCGACGTGCCCGGCCAGGTGGTGCACGCCGTACAGCGGGACGCCGAGCCCGTACGCGAGGCTCTTCGCGCCGGCGAGGCCGACCTGGAGGGCGCCGGACAGGCCCGGTCCCGTGGTCACGGCGACGGCGTCGACGTCGGACATCCGCAGGCCCGCCTCGTCGAGCGCCCTGCGGACCACCGGGGTGAAGGAGTGCAGGTGGGCGCGGGCGGCGATCTCCGGGACCACCCCGCCGTAGCGGGCGTGCTCGTCCATGCTCGACGCGACCGCGTGGCCGAGCAGCCGGCCCTCGCGGACCAGGCCCGCGCCCGTCTCGTCACAGGACGACTCGATGCCGAGCACCACCGGAGAGCCCATCGCACAGCGGCCTTTCTGCCCAGGGAGGCCGCGCGGGAGACCGCACGGCTTATTGCAAGTAGTTCGCAATAAGGGTACGCCGCCCGGTCACCAGTAGAGTGCGGCTGCGCAGCTTCTCCCCGAACCCCGAGGTCAGGTACCCGCAGTGACCCCCGCACCCCCCGCAGGCACCCCGGCCGTGACCGTCGTCGGGATCGGGGCCGACGGCTGGGAGGGCCTTCCGGCCGCCTCGCGCACGGCGCTCTGCGCCGCCGAGGTCCTGATCGGCGGCCCGCGCCAGCTCGACCTGCTGCCCGCCGACCGCTGCGCGGGCGAGCGCGTCGCCTGGCCCGCACCGCTGCGGCCCGCCGTGCCCGGCCTGCTCGCCGCGCACGCGGGGCGCCGCGTCGCCGTCCTCGCCAGCGGTGACCCGATGTTCTACGGCATCGGGCGGGCCCTGACCGAGGAACTGGGCGCCGCCGCGCTGCGCGTCCTGCCGCACCCGTCCTCCGTCTCCCTCGCCTGCGCGCGCCTCGGCTGGCCGGTCGAGGACACCGAGGTCGTCACGCTCGTCGGGCGCCCGGCCGCGCGGCTCACCGCCGCGCTGCACGACGGGCGCCGCCTCCTCGTGCTCAGCGCGAACGCGGCCACGCCCGGCGAGGTCGCCGCCCTGCTGCGCGAGCGCGGCTTCGGCCCGAGCCGGCTGCGGGTCCTCGAACAGCTCGGCGGGGAGGGCGAGTTGACGTACGACGGACGCGCCGACACCTGGGCGCACCCGCCCGGCGACGCGCTGAACGTCGTCGCCGTCGAGTGCCGCCGCTCCCCCGACGCGCTGCGGCTCGGCGTGGTGCCCGGCCTGCCCGACGCCGCGTACGAGAACGACGGCCAGCTCACCAAGCGGTACGTGCGTGCCGCCACGCTCGCCGCCCTCGCGCCCGCACCCGGCGAGCTGCTCTGGGACATCGGCGGCGGCTCGGGATCGATCGCCGTGGAGTGGCTGCGGGCGCACCCGTCGTGCCGTGCCGTCACCGTCGAGAAGAACCCCGTGCGCGCCGAGCGGATCACCCGCAACGCCGAACGGCTCGGCGTGCCCGCGCTGCGCGTCGTCACCGGCGCCGCGCCCGCCGCGCTCGCCGGACTCCCCGCGCCGGACGCCGTGTTCATCGGCGGCGGCCTCACCGCGCCCGGCCTCCTCGACGGCGCGTTCGCCGCGCTGGCGCCCGGCGGGCGCCTGGTCGCCAACACCGTCACGCTGGAGTCGGAGGCGCTGCTCACCGAGTGGTACCGGCGCCACGGCGGCGAGTTGGTGCGCCTCGCCGTCGCGCAGGCCGTCCCCGTGGGCGGCTTCACCGGCTGGCGGCAGGCCATGCCGGTCACCCAATGGTCCGTCACCAAGTCTGGAGAGCAAGAACGATGACCGTGTACTTCATCGGCGCGGGTCCCGGCGCCGCCGACCTGATCACGGTCCGCGGCGCGCGGCGGATCGCCGCCTGCCAGGTCTGCCTGTACGCGGGCAGCCTGGTGCCGCGCGAGCTGCTGGCCGAGTGCCCGGACGGCGCGCAGCTCGTGGACACCGCGCAGCTCACCCTGGACCAGATCACCGAGAAGCTGGTGCACGCGCACGAGCAGGGGCTCGACGTGGCGCGGCTGCACTCGGGCGACCCGTCGGTGTTCAGCGCGGTCGCCGAGCAGATGCGGCGGCTCGACGCGGCCGGGGTGCCGTACGAAGTGGTGCCGGGCGTCCCGGCGTTCGCCGCGGCGGCGGCCGCGCTGAAGCGGGAGCTGACGGTGCCGACCGTCGGCCAGACCGTCATCCTCACCCGGATCGCCCAGCGCGCGACCGCCATGCCGGAGGGCGAGGACCTGGCCACGCTCGGCCGCAGCGGCGCGCTGCTCGTGCTGCACCTGGCCGCGGGCTACGTCGACCGCGTGGTCGAGGAGCTCCTGCCGCACTACGGCGCCGACTGCCCCGCGGCCGTGGTCGCCCTCGCGAGCCGTCCCGACGAAGTGATCCTGCGGGGCACGCTGGAGTCCATCGCGGGGCAGGTCAAGGAGGCGGGCATCGTACGGACCGCCGTCATCATGGTGGGGCGGACGCTGGGGGCGTCGCAGTTCCGCGACAGCCATCTGTACTCGGCGGAGCGGGACCGGCACGTCTGCTGAGCGCGGCGCGTGCCGGGACCGTTGTCCGTGGCCCCTTACGGGGCGCGGACCCCGCTGCGCCCCACCACCGTGCCCGCCCGGTCGATGCAGATGACGTCCACCTGGACGGGGGCGCCCCGCAGCACCGCGAGCGCCTCGTCGCGGGCGGTCTCGGCGACCAGGTCGCCGAGCGGTACGCCCGCCGCCGCGCACAACTGCAGTGCGGCGAGGCCCGTGTTGGCGTCGGCGACCTGAGCGGCCAGGCCGGCACCGGCGCCGCCCCGGCGGGCGAGCTCGGCCAGGAAGCCCTTGTCGACCTGGGAGCGGGCCGAGTGCAGGTCCAGGTGGCCCGCCGCGAGCTTCGACAGCTTGGCGAAGCCGCCGCAGATCGTGAGGCGGTCGACGGGGTGGCGGCGCACGTACTTCAGGACCGCGCCCGCGAAGTCCCCCATGTCCAGGAGCGCGTCCTCCGGCAGGCCGTACTCGGCGACGACGGTCTTCTCCGACGTCGACCCCGTGCACCCGGCCAGATGGGTGCGCCCGGCCGCCCGCGCCACGTCCACGCCGCGCCGGATGGAGTCGATCCACGCCGAGCAGGAGTAGGGGACGACGATGCCGGTCGTGCCGAGGATCGACAGGCCGCCGAGGATGCCGAGGCGCGGGTTCCAGGTGGAGCGGGCGATCTCCTCGCCGTGGTCGACGGAGACGGTGATCTCGACGTCGCCGGTGCCGCCGTGCGCCGCGGCGACCGCCGCCACGTGGTCGCGCATCAGCTGCCGGGGCACGGGGTTGATCGCGGGCTCGCCCACGTCCAGGGGCAGCCCGGGGCGGGTGACGGTGCCCACGCCCGGGCCCGCCTTGAAGACGACGCCCGCGCCGGGGGGCAGCAGCCGTACCGTGGCCCGCAGCAGTGCGCCGTGGGTGACGTCGGGGTCGTCGCCGGCGTCCTTGACGACGGCCGCCATGGCGTACGTGTCGCGGGGGCGCGGTGCGGTCGGCCCCGCGCTCGGCCCTTCGATCGGCCCCTCATCCGGTTCCCCGACCAGCTCCTCCGCGGCGAGCGCGAAGGACGGGGTCTGGCCCTTGGGCAGGGTGATGGTCACCGGGTCGGGGAAGTCGCCGGTCAGCAGCGCCGTGTACGCGGCGGTGGTGGCGGCGGTCGCACAGGCGCCGGTCGTCCAGCCGGGCCGCAGACCGGTGTGCTTGAGTTGGGCGCCGCGTCCGCCCTTGGGCTCGCTTGCCGCACTTGCCTCACTCATGAAGGAAACCGAACTCCGTGCACGTACTGATTCTGGGTGGGACGACCGAGGCCCGCAGGCTGGCGGAGCTCCTCGTGGGCGAGGCGGGGCTGCGGGTGACCAGCTCCCTGGCGGGGCGGGTGGCCGCGCCCCGGCTGCCGCCCGGCGAGGTCCGCGTCGGCGGCTTCGGCGGGGCACAGGGGTTGGCGGCGTGGCTCCGCGAGCACCATGTGGACGCGCTCATCGACGCCACCCATCCTTTCGCCGGGACGATCTCGTTCAACGCGGCGACGGCTGCCGCCACCGCCCATGTTCCCCTGCTCGCCCTGCGCCGGCCCGGGTGGGTCGCCGGTGCCGGGGACGACTGGCACCCGGTCGACTCCCTGGAGCAGGCGGCGCGGGTGCTTCCCGGGCTCGGTGAGCGGGTGTTCCTGACCACGGGGCGGATGGGGCTCGCGGCGTTCTCGGGGGCGGATCTGGCGGGGCTGTGGTTCCTCGTACGTTCGGTCGACGCGCCGGAGCCGCCGTGTCCGGCCCGGATGGAGGTCCTCCTCGACCGGGGGCCGTTCACGTTGGACGGGGAGCGGGAGATCTTTTACTCCCACCACATCGATGTCGTGGTGACCAAGGACAGTGGGGGCGCGGCGACCGCGCCGAAGCTTGTCGCTGCGCGCGAGGCGGGGGTTCCCGTCGTGGTGGTCCGGCGTCCCCCCGGGCCGGAGGGGGTCACCGGCGTCGCCACGCCGGAGGAGGCGCTTGCTTGGGTGAGCCTGCTGCGTGGTGAGGAGCGGGTCGCTCGTGGCTGGTCGCGCAGTTCCCCGCGCCCCTGAGGTGGGCCTGGGCGGGTGCCCCACGACGGGCGGCCGTCACCCGGTGCGGGACGTGTGCGGCTGGCCCTGGTGGGGGCTGGTCGCGCAGTTCCCCGCGCCCCTGCAGGGGCGCGGACCCGTGCTTTTAGGGGCGCGGGGAACTGCGCGAGCGGCCACGGCGCACCCGCAGGCGGCACACCAGGGGGCTATCCCTCGGGATACCGCCGCGGTGTCCACACGATCTGCTCCTTGCCCCCGTGCCGCCTGACCCACCGGGTCTGGGAGGAGCCGACGATCAGGAGGGTGCGCATGTCGACGTCAGCCGGGTCCAGGTCGCCCAGGCGGACGATCCGGACGCTCTCCTCGGGGCCGCCCACGTCCCTGCCGAGCACCACCGGGGTGTCGGGGGTGCGGTGTTCCAGGAGCAGTTCGCGGGCCTTGCCCACCTGCCAGGTGCGGCTGCGCGAGCCGGGGTTGTAGAGGGCGAGGACCAGGTCCGCCGCGGCCGCCGCGGCCAGCCGCTCCGCGATGACCTCCCACGGCTTGAGGCGGTCGGAGAGGGAGAGCGTGGCGTAGTCGTGGCCGAGCGGGGCGCCCGCGCGGGCGGCGGCCGCGTTGGCGGCGGTCACCCCGGGGAGCACCCGTACGGGGACGTCCTCGTACGCGTCCTGCGAGGCGACCTCCAGGACCGCCGTGGCCATCGCGAAGACGCCGGGGTCGCCGCCCGAGACGACGGCCACCCGTCGCCCGCGCCGCGCCAACTCCAGTGCGTACTCCGCGCGTTCGGACTCGACCCGGTTGTCGGAGCCGTGCCGGCGCTGGCCGGGGCGGTGCGGCACCCGGTCGACGTACGTGGTGTAGCCGACCAGGTCGTCGGCGGCGGCGAGCGCGCCGCGCGTCTCGGGGGTCAGCCACAGCGGGCCCGCGGGTCCGGTGCCGACCACCACGACCTCTCCGCACCGCTCCGCGACCGGCTCCGGCGCGGGCCCGCCCGTCAGCGGCGCCACCCGGCTCGGCAGCACCGCCACGGAGAAGTACGGCACCGACTCCGGGTCCACGTCGGCCAGCCGGCCGGTGCGTTCGCCCGCCATGGTGGCCCGCTCGACGTAGCGCGCCTCGTCGAGGCGGCCCGCGCTCTCCAGCGCGCCGCGCACCTTGCCGAACGTGCGGCCCAGCTTCATGACGACCGCCGAGTCCGTCGCCGCGAGGCGCGCCGCGAGCTCCTCCTCCGGGAGCGTGCCCGGCAGGATCGTGAGCACCTCCTCGGCCTCCACGAGCGGCTCGCCGAGGCGGGCCGCCGCCGCGCTCACCGAGGTGACGCCGGGAATCACCTCGGTCGGGTAGCGGTGCGCGAGGCGCTTGTGCATGTGCTGGTAGGAGCCGTAGAAGAGCGGGTCGCCCTCGGCGAGGACGGCGACCGTGCGGCCCGCGTCGAGGTGGCCGGCGAGGCGGGCCGCGGCCTCCTCGTAGAACGCGTCGAGCGCGCCACGGTAGCCGCCGGGATGGTCGGTCCGCTCCGTGGTGACGGGGTAGACCAGCGCCTCCTCGATGTGGTCGGCGCGCAGGTGCGCGGCCGCGATCGAGCGGGCGATGGAACGGCCGTGCCGCGCCGAGTGGTACGCGACGACGTCGGCCGCCGCGATCACCTCGGCGGCGCGCAACGTCATCAGGGACGGGTCGCCGGGGCCGAGCCCGACCCCGTAGAGGCGGCCCTGCGGCTGCTGCTGTCCGGTGGGCACGCCGCTCATTCCGCCTCGCTCGCAATCGCGTTGATCGCCGCCGCGGCCATCGCGCTGCCGCCGCGACGTCCCCGTACGACCAGGTACTCCAGGCCCGCGTGGTGGGCCGCGAGCGCGTCCTTGGACTCGGCGGCGCCGACAAAGCCGACCGGGATGCCGAGGACGGCGGCCGGGCGGGGCGCGCCCTCCTCGATCATCTCCAGGAGGCGGAAGAGGGCGGTGGGAGCGTTGCCGATGGCCACGACCGACCCTTCGAGGCGGTCGCGCCAGAGTTCGAGGGCGGCGGCGCTGCGGGTAGTGCCGAGGCGCGCCGCGAGGTCCGGCACGGACGGGTCGGCGAGGGTGCAGATCACGTCGTTGCCGGCGGGCAGCCGCTTGCGCGTGACGCCGCTCGCGACCATGTTCGCGTCGCACAGGATCGGCGCGCCGTCGCGCAGCGCCTTGCGGGCGTCGGCGATCACGCGCGGGCTGTACGAGAGGTCGCGCACAAGGTCGACCATCCCGCAGGCGTGGATCATCCGGACCGCGACCTGGCTGACGTCGGCGGGCAGGCCCTCGAGGTCCGCCTCCGCGCGGATGGTGGCAAAGGACTCGCGGTAGATCGCCGCGCCGTCCTTCTCGTAGTCGAACACTGTGCTCTCGCTCATCTCGTGGCCGTGGTTTTCGGGGTGGTACGTGCGGTGGTGACCGTCTCGGTCAGGGTCCTGCCGGTGACGCGTGCGGGTTCCTCGCCGGGGGCGTGCACCGTGACCTCGTACCGTCCTTCGCCGGTGGCGAGTACGTCGACCCAGTCGCCGTGCGGGTGCCCGCAGCGCCGTTCGCAGCCGGACCAGTGGACGGGAAGCCCGCCGGGGCCCGGTACGACGTCCGCGCGGACGTCGGCGCGGGACTTGGCGCAGCCGGGGCGGCCGGTGCAGGCGCCGACGCCGAGCCACGGCGAGTCGGGGGTGGTGAGGTATCCGGCGCCGTCGAGCGCGGCCAGCCGTTCCCGGGCGGCCCCGTCGTCGGCGAAGCCGGGCAGCACGAAGCCACGCCAGGGCGTGACCCGCAGCTCGCCACCGGGCAACGGCAGCAAGGCCCGCCATGCGTCGACGCCCACCCGCCCGAGGGGGGCATTGACGAGGACGGCCCGCCCGTGAACACCGGGTGGGGGCGGGCCGGTGACGGGTACGGGCGGACCAGTGACGGGTACGTCCGGGGTGGCGACCGGCGCGCCCGCGGGGCCGACGGGTGTCTCAGCGGTGGGGACCGGCACGCCCAAGGTGCCGACCCGTGCCTCAGCGGTGGCCGTCGCCGCAACCCCCGCCCCCTCCAACGCCCCCGCCACGTCCACGTCCCACCCCGGCGGCAGCTCCCGTACCCGCCACGCGCCGTTGCCCGCCTCGTGGGCCGCGGTCAGGAAGGCTTCGGCTGCGGCCAGGGCCGCCCGTGGTGCGTCGGATGCGGTGACGCGGAGGGCACTCGACCCGACCCGTACGACCGCCGTACCCCCCGATTCTGCGATCAAGGTCACATCGCCGCCCAGTCCGGCCACATCTCCGCGGCCGTCGTCCAGGACGAACAGGAAGCGGCCGGAGAGCTGTGTCGTCCACTCCGCGCCGCAGAGGAGTCCGTCCAGCTCACGGGCCCACAACTGCACGTCGGCGTGGCCGAGTCCGTCCGTCGTGGCCAGGGGGGACGCCACCACGTTCCGGACGCGTTCGTGCCGTTCCGAGGGCAGCAGGCCCGCATCGGCGAGCAGTCGGGAGAGTTCGCCGCCGCAGGTCTCCCCGAGCCCGCGCAGCTCGATGTTGCCGCGCGAGGTGACGCTGAGGTTGCCGTCCGCCAGGCGCTCCGCCACATCGGCGAGCACCTCGACCTGACGGGCCGTCAAGAGGCCGCCGGGCAACCGGAGTCGGGCCAGGCGGCCGTCGTCGGCGAGGTGCAGGCGGAGTGCTCCGGGGCAGGCGTCACCCCGGTCACGTATGGGGGATTCGCCCTGGTCTGGGGAGGGGGTTCGGGTGGGCGGCATGGCGGCGAGCATACCCACGCCGATCCGGCCGGTCGCCTCCCGAGACGGGCCGTCCCGGCAGGTGGCCGCCCCGCTCGCGGCGGGCAGGACTTACTATGCAGGCGGCGGGCTGCCAAGTCCGTCGACGCCAGCGACGGCGTGGGTCCACCAGGACCCGAGGGAGGAAGCCCGGTGCGAATCCGGCGCGGTCCCGCCACTGTGAGCCCCACCCGTGGGGTGAGCCAGGAACTCCCGCCGTCCATACGACCACCCGGGGCGCGGACACCCCGAGGAAGGCCTGCGCCCGCATGCTTCTGCTGTTGTCGACCTCCGACACCGACCTGCTCAGCGCCCGCGCGGCGGGAGGCCCGGTCGACTACCGGTTCGCCAACCCCTCGCGCCTGGACCTCGCCGGGCTGCCCGCCCTGCTCGACGGCGTCGACCTCGTCGTCGTACGCCTCCTCGGCGGCGTACGCGCCTGGCAGGACGGCCTGGACCAGCTCATCGCCACCGGCCTCCCGGTCGTCGTGCTCACCGGCGAACAGGCACCCGACGCCCAGCTGATGGCGTCCTCCACCGTGCCGGTCGGCATCGCCGCCGAGGCGCACGCCTACCTGGCGCACGGCGGCCCCGCCAACCTGGAGCAGCTGGCCCGCTTCCTCTCCGACACCGTGCTGCTCACCGGCCACGGCTTCGAGCCGCCCGCGCCCGCCCCGTCCTGGGGCCCGCTGGAGCGCACGGCCCGCGCGGACGTCGAGGGCCCGACCGTGGCGGTGCTCTACTACCGCGCCCACCACATGAGCGGCAACACCGCCTTCGTGGACGCCCTGTGCGGCGCCATCGAGGACGCCGGGGCCCGCCCGCTGCCGCTGTACGTGGCCTCGCTGCGCGCCCCCGAGCCGGAGCTGATCGACGCGCTGCGCGCCGCCGACACCATCGTGACCACCGTCCTCGCGGCCGGCGGCACCAGGCCCGCCGAGGCCTCCGCGGGCGGCGACGACGAGTCGTGGGACGCGGGCGCCCTGTCCGGCCTGGACGTGCCGATCCTGCAGGCGCTCTGCCTGACCGGGTCGCGCTCCGCCTGGGAGGAGAACGACGAGGGCGTCTCGCCGCTCGACGCCGCGAGCCAGATCGCGGTGCCGGAGTTCGACGGCCGCCTCATCACGGTCCCCTTCTCCTTCAAGGAGATCGACGAGGACGGGCTTCCCGCGTACGTGGCCGACGCCGAGCGCGCGGCCCGCGTCGCCGGCATCGCCGTGCGGCACGCCCGCCTGAAGCACATCCCGGCCGCCGA
Source organism: Streptomyces sp. NPDC041713 (assembly GCF_055591085.1). Classification (NCBI taxonomy): domain Bacteria; kingdom Bacillati; phylum Actinomycetota; class Actinomycetes; order Kitasatosporales; family Streptomycetaceae; genus Streptomyces; species Streptomyces sp. NPDC041713. The sequence goes on along the minus strand of NZ_JBVIZY010000006.1, from coordinate 275,073 downwards.
CAAGCGCCTCGCGCTGGTCCTGTCCGCGTACCCGACCAAGCACTCCCGCATCGGCAACGCGGTCGGCCTCGACACCCCCGCCTCCGCCGTGGCGCTGCTGCGCAGGCTGCGCGCCGAGGGGTACGACTTCGGGCCCGAGGCCGACATCCCCGGCCTGGTCTCCGGCGACGGCGACGAGCTGATCCGCGCGCTGATCGACGCGGGCGGCCACGACCAGGAGTGGCTGACCGAGGAGCAGCTCGCCGCCAACCCGGTGCGCATCCCGGCCGCCGACTACAAGCGCTGGTACGCGACGCTCCCCGCGGAGCTGCGCGCGTCCGTCGAGGGCCACTGGGGGCCGCCGCCCGGCGAGATGTTCCTGGACCGGTCCCGGGTGGGCGACGGCGGCGACCCGGAGGGCGACATCGTGCTCGCCGCCCTGCGCCGCGGCAATCTGCTCATCCTCATCCAGCCGCCGCGCGGCTTCGGCGAGAACCCGATCGCGATCTACCACGACCCGGATCTGCCGCCGTCGCACCACTACCTGGCGGCATACCGCTGGATCGCGGCCGCCGCGTCCGACGGCGGCTTCGGCGCCGACGCGATGATCCACCTCGGCAAGCACGGCAACCTGGAGTGGCTGCCCGGCAAGAACGCGGGGCTCTCCGCCGCCTGCGGCCCGGACGCCGCGCTCGGCGACCTGCCGCTGATCTACCCCTTCCTGGTCAACGACCCGGGCGAGGGCACGCAGGCCAAGCGCCGTGTGCACGCCACGCTCATCGACCACCTGGTGCCGCCGATGGCGCGCGCCGACTCCTACGGCGACATCGCCCGCCTGGAGCAACTCCTCGACGAATACGCCCAGATCAGCTCCATGGACCCGGCGAAGCTGCCCGCGATCCGCGCGCAGATCTGGACGCTCATCCAGGCCGCCAAGCTCGACCACGACCTGGGTCTTGAGGACCGTCCGGACGACGACGGCTTCGACGACTTCCTGCTGCACGTCGACGGCTGGCTCTGCGAGATCAAGGACATGCAGATCCGCGACGGTCTGCACGTGCTCGGCGCCGCCCCGGCGGGCGCCGACCGCGTCAACCTCGTCCTCGCGATCCTGCGGGCCCGCCAGATCTGGGGCGGCACCACCGCGCTGCCGGGTCTGCGCGAGGCCCTCGGTCTCGACGAGTCCGCGGCGACCCGCACCGGCGCCGACGAGGCCGAGGAGAAGGCCCGCGCGCTGGTCCAGGCGATGGACGACGCGGACTGGGACCTCGCCGCGCTCCCCACCGACCAGGGTGAACAGGTCGCCGCCGTCCTGGAGTTCGCGGCCCGCGAGGTCGTCCCGCGCCTCGCAGGCACCACCGCCGAGCTCGACCACGCGGTGCACGCCCTGAACGGCGGCTTCGTCCCGGCGGGCCCCTCGGGCTCTCCCCTGCGCGGCCTGGTCAACGTCCTGCCGACCGGCCGCAACTTCTACTCGGTCGACCCCAAGGCCGTGCCGTCCCGCCTCGCGTGGGAGACCGGCCAGGCGCTGGCCGACTCCCTGCTGGAGCGGTACAAGTCCGACAACGGCGCGTACCCCACCTCCGTCGGCCTGTCCCTGTGGGGCACCAGCGCGATGCGCACCGCGGGCGACGACGTCGCGGAGGCCATGGCGCTGCTCGGCGTCCGCCCCGTCTGGGACGACGCGTCGCGCCGCGTCACCGGCCTGGAGGCCATCCCGTACGAGGAGTTGGGCCGCCCGCGCATCGATGTGACGCTGCGCATCTCAGGGTTCTTCCGCGACGCGTTCCCGCACACCATCGGCCTGCTCGACGACGCGGTACGGCTCGCCGCCTCCCTGGACGAGCCCGCCGACCGCAACCACGTCCGCGCCCACGCCCAGGCCGACCTGGCCGAGCACGGCGACGAACGCCGGGCCACCACCCGCATCTTCGGCTCCCGCCCCGGCACGTACGGCGCCGGTCTGCTGCAGCTCATCGACTCCCGCGACTGGCGCACCGACGCCGACCTCGCCGAGGTGTACACGGTGTGGGGCGGTTACGCGTACGGCCGCGGGCTCGAAGGACGCCCGGCGCGCGCCGAGATGGAGACCGCGTACAAGCGCATCGCGGTGGCCGCGAAGAACACCGACACCCGCGAGCACGACATCGCGGACTCGGACGACTACTTCCAGTACCACGGCGGCATGGTGGCGACCGTGCGCGCGCTGCGGGGCACCGCCCCGGAGGCGTACATCGGCGACTCCACGCGCCCCGAGACGGTCCGCACCCGCACGCTGGTGGAGGAGACCTCGCGGGTGTTCCGCGCGCGCGTCGTCAACCCCAAGTGGATCGAGGCGATGCGCCGCCACGGCTACAAGGGCGCCTTCGAACTCGCCGCGACCGTGGACTACTTGTTCGGGTACGACGCCACGACGGGCGTCGTCGCCGACTGGATGTACGACAAGCTCACCGAGACGTACGTCCTCGACCCGACGAACCGTCAGTTCCTCCAGGAGAACAACCCCTGGGCGCTGCACGGCATCGCGGAGCGCCTCCTGGAGGCCGAGTCGCGCGGCATGTGGGCGAAGCCGGACCCGGCGGTGCTCGAAGCGCTGCGCCAGGCCTACCTGGAGACCGAGGGCAACCTGGAGGACGAGGGCTGAGCCCCTCGCCCGCCCCGGCGGCCGGCCGTCACCGCGCCGGCCGGCCGCCGTCCAGCCAGGCCAGCGCGGCCGTCGTCAGCGCGGTGACGCCGGTGGTGAGCGTCGGCTCGACCAGCGGCGCGAAGGACGGCGAGTGGTTCGAGGGGATGTCCCGCTCGAAGGTGCCCGCGCGCTGCGCGGCGATCACCTCGTCCGCGTCGGCGCCGCCGAACAGCCAGTAGCAGAGCGGGACTTCGCCCTCCGCGGCGGTGGCGAAGATCCCGACGTCCTCGCTGCCGGTGACCTGGCCGGGGTCGATGACCCGCTCCGTGCCGAGGACGGCGCTGATCGCGGCCATCGTCCGGTCGACGGCGTCCGCGTCGTTGACGACGACGGGGAAGGTGTCGATCTCCGTGATCTCCGGCTCCTTCTCCGCCCCGGCCGTGGCGGCCTCGCCCCTGATGATGCGCTCGACGGCGGCGAGGACGCGGGTGCGGACCTCGGGCGTGTAGGTGCGGATGTTGAGCTGGAGTTCGGCCTCGTCGGGAATGATGTTGTGCTTCGTGCCCGCCCGCACCGAGCCGACGGTGACCACGGCGGTCTCGCCGCCCGCGATCTCCCGGGACACCACCGTCTGCAGCCGCATCACGGTCGACGCGGCGAGGACGACGGGGTCGATGGTCGCCTCCGGGCGCGAGCCGTGCCCGCCCTTGCCGAACAGCCGCACCCGCAGCGCGTCGGTCGCCGCGAAGGCCGCGCCCGGGTGGGCGCCGATCATGCCGGCGGGCAGCGGCGCGACGTGCTGGCCGAGCACGACGTCGGGCGTGCCGAACCGCTCGTAGAAACGGTCGTCGACCATCTCCTGCGCGCCCTGCCCGGCCTCCTCTGCGGGCTGGAAGACGGCGACGATCCGGCCGGACCAGTCCTCGCGGGCGTCGGCCAGCAGCTTCAGGGCGCCCAGCAGACAGGTGACGTGCATGTCGTGGCCGCAGGCGTGCATGACGCCGTCGGTGCGGGAGGCGTACGGCAACCCGGTGCGCTCGGTGACGGGGAGCGCGTCCATGTCGGCGCGGAGCAGGACGGTGGGGCCGGCGGCCGGCTCCGAGTCACGGTCCTCAGACTCGGGGCCACCGTCCGGTTGCGCGCCGTCGTTCGCCAGGACGGCGACCACGCCGGTGCGGCCGACGCCGGTGGTGACCTCGTAGCCGTACGAGGCGGCGCGGCGGGCGACCTCGGCGGCGGTGCGGTGTTCCTCGAAGGAGAGCTCCGGGTGGGCGTGCAGATCGCGGTAGAGGTCGGCCAGGTCGTCCCGGATGGCGTCGAGGCCGCGCAGGGCGGCGGGTCGGGACGTGCTGGTGAGCTCACCCGTGGCGGCGGGCTTCGGTTCGGCGGCGGTCATCTCACGCTCCTCGTCTGTGGCGCTCCCGCCGTCCAACGTACGGGGTCGTGATCAGGATCGACTTGCCAGAACCGCCGGAACCGCCCGCCGGAACCACCGGAACCACCGGAACCGGACCGTGACCCCGACGCGTCCCCTCGCCTGCCGCCACCGAAGATCGAAAGGGACCGCACCCCATGACCACACCCCCCGCCGCACCCACCACCGCGACCGCACCCCCCACCCCGACCGCCACCCGCCACCTCTACATCGCCCGGCACGCCGAGGCCACGCCCGACGAGAGCGGGCTGAGCGAGGCGGGCCTGCGCCAGGCGGTACTGCTCGGCGAACGGCTCAGGGACATACCGCTCGCGGCGATCCACCACGGCCCGCTCCCCCGCGCCACGCAGACCGCCCAACTGATCGGCGAGCGGCTCGCCGGAGTCCCCCTGCACAGTTCGGAACCGGCCGGCGACTACATCCCCTACCTGCCCGCGCGGGACGAACTGCCGCCGGAGACCGCGGAGGCCACCCTGGCGCGTCTCGCCGAGTTCCCCGAGGCGGAGCGCGCGGGCGGACCGGCCCTGGCCCGCGAGGCGGTCGCCCGGTTCACCGGCCCCGTCGCGGGAACCGAGCCGCGGCACGAACTCCTCGTCACCCACAACTTCCTGATCGGCTGGCTGGTCCGGGCCGCGCTCGGCGCCCCGCCCGCACGCTGGCTGGGCCTGAACCACGGCAACGCGGCCCTGACCCTGCTGCGGTACACCCCCGGCCGCACCGCCACGGTGGTCTTCTTCAACGACATGCGCCACCTGCCGAAAGAGCTGCGCTGGACCGGTTTTCCCCCGGAGCTCCGCGGCTGAAGCGGCTGGTGCGCGAGCCCGTCCGCCGACTTCTGCCTGATCACCCCATAGCGGGGAACACGGCGGACAGCGGGATCACCCGCGACTCCCCGTCCCCCGGCAGGAGAAGACAGATGCTTGCAATCGCGGCAGCCGTGCTCTTCGTCATCGCGTTCGTCATCCACGCCACCGAGACATCGACCGAGGCCGTCTTCAGCCCGACGAGCCTCATGCTCGTCGGCCTCGCGCTCCTCGCCCTGCACTCGGCCGGCCTCGGGTCCGGCTGGTCCGCGGGCCGCGGACGCCGGCGCTGAGCCACGGCCGCGGGCGGGCGGTGCCGGTCCGGCGGAATCAGGGCCGCCGGTGCCGCCCGGCCCTCGTAATCCCGTGCCCCATCCCCCGTGCCTGCGGCCTAGGCGGCGGGGCCTTCCGAGGCGGCCGCCATGAGCGGCGCCGCCGCCTGCTCGGTCGTGTCCGGCGGCACGACCAGCAGATCCCAGCGTCCCCGGCCCGGAGCGAGCAGGAGGACGGTGTGCGGCAGAGGCGCCGTCGGGTTGCGGTGCACCTGGACGACCTGGTTGGCCACGAGCATCCGGCCCGGCGCGTCGGACCACATCGGTCCGTTGACGGTGACGGAGCTGACCTCGCCCCAGGCGTGGGGCAACCCCGCCAACAGCTGCGGAAGTTCGGCGAGCACATCGTACGAGCGCGGCCACCATGCGCCGTCGATGGCCCGGGGCAGCGTGCCGCGGGGTGCCAGGCTCAGGCGGAGGTCGGGATGGGTGGGCTGGTGGAGGGGTTCCGGGGCGAGGACCATGGCGCGCCTGCCAACTTTCTCATGGGGGGTGGGCGGTTGGATGCGGAGGCGGCGGGCAAAGACCCGGGCCGGGCGGATACGGGCCGTGGCGGTACGGGGAGCGCGGATCGCCGGGCCGGCCCCTGAAGGCGTGTCGGCGCCCGAGGGGGCGGCCGTCGCGGGGGTGCCGGAAACGAGGGTCATACGGGGCTCCTCGGCCTCGGTGCGAATGGCGCGGCCGGGGTCACGGGCTGCCCCTGTGGAGGGAGTTGCGCGGCCCGACCGGTCGGAAACGACGTCGAGGGCCCTCGCCCTGTCCACCGTACTCCCGTACGCCCGAAAGCGGAGCGGTCCGGATCGGCCGGCCTCCGCGTTGACACGGACCGCGGCCGGACGTTGACTGACAAAAGCCCGGCGGGAGCACCAGCTTTCCGCAGGGCCGGACACGAGCCGTGCACACCATCGATCACGCCCGCACACCGAGCACGATCATCCCCACCTGCGGAACGGAAACGGCACCTGATGTACGACCAGACACGCGCCCAGCAGCCCGCGGACCAGCCGGGGGGCCGTTCGGAACGTCCCGCCGCCGGACCGGAGCCGCTGCTCCCGTCGGACGAACGCGACAGGATCACCCGGCGCCTCGGCCACTCGGTCAACACCTTCGCGGACACCCCGCGCGAGGCGCTGGAGGAGGCCGACGCCCTGTTGGACGAGACGTCCGCCAAGCTGGTGGAGGCCATCGCGGAGCGGCGGCGTGCCCTGCGCGCCGGCTGGCACGAGCAGGATCTCGACACCCAGTCGGCCGAGGCCCGGCTCGCGCTGCGCCAGTACCGGGAGACCATCCAGCGGCTGACCCGGCTCTAGGGTCTTTCGCCGGGCGGCGGGCCCGGCGCACCCGGCCGGTCCGCGGAGTACGGTGGAGGGTACCGAGGGCATTTCGCACACCGGCTCCGAGCCGGGTCGTTCTCGGTGAGCGATGAACCCCGGGCCGGTCGCAGCGGCCGACCCGGAGACGGGTCCGCGCCATGTCGGCGACCTTGCACCCACTCCTGCCCCCCGTCGAGCCCGACGCGGCCCCGGCCGTGCGGCTCACGCTCAAGAGCGGCGGCACACACCGAGGACTCCTGGACGGCGCCTGGTGGCCCCGCTCCCGGGACCTGCTGAGCGAACTGCCCGCGCTGACCGCGGCGTTGGAACCGGTGTGGGGCCGCATCACCCGCGTCGCCGTCAATCCGACGTACTGGCCGGTCGTCCCGCGCAAGGTCCCCGTGGACGGTCACGTCGTGCGGGTCGGCTGGTTCACCCCGGAGATCGACCCGCACAAACTGCTCCTGCTCTCGTACGGTGTCGGCCGCTGGGACCTGCTGGTCGTCCCGCCCGGGACGGCACCCGAGGCGGCGGCCCGTCTCATGGCGGCCGCGTCCGACCCGGCGGGCCCGGAGCTGACCGCGAGCGCGCTCATGGCCGAGGACGCGGCACGGCACGGCGCCCACGCGCCGGCCGAGCCGCTGGGCCTGGACCAGGCGTGGGAGTACGAGGGCGGGGCCGCGGCGGTGTCGGCGGTTGTGGCGGCCGACCCGGGCGGCCGCCCGGCCGGCGTCCGGTAAGGGGGTTGCCGTGACCGCCTCGCGGTCGGCCGCTGCATAGAATCTGCCTCATGTCGAAGACTGACGAACTGCTCGTTGACGTCGCCGCCCTGGTGGAGTCCGGGCAGAGCAACCAGATGTCCCTGACCGTGGTCACCGGCGGCGCCGTGATCACCGGCCGACTGGCTCCCGAAGCGGTGTGGAGGCAGCGGGTGTCCGAGGTCCTGACGGACTCGGTCCGCCTGGGTGAGTTCTCCGCCGTGTTCGACACTCCCACGAAGGACGGGCCGCCCACCCATCTGCACTTCCACGTCGCCCGGATCCTGCAGGGCACGGTGGGGATCCCCGAGACGGGCGGGATGTACCGGGTGGCAATCGACGACGTCAGCGCCTGGAGCATGGGCGACTTCAGCTATTCCGACCACTGAGCCACGCCGACGACCGAGCCACCCCGACGACTGAGCCACTACGACGACCGCGCACGCCGCCCGGGTCAGCCGGCTCGCTGCTCACGCAGGGGCCGGCCCGCCCGGTGCAGGCTCCTGAGCGCCTGGCCGTAGGAGGCGACGAGCGAGGTCTGCAGGTACGTCACACCCAGCTCGTCGCAGTAGCGGCGGACCAGGAGCTGCGCCCTGCGCAGGTTCGGCGAGGGCATGCTGGGGAACAGGTGGTGCTCGATCTGGTGGTTCAGCCCGCCCAGCACGACGTCCGTGAACCAGCTTCCGCGTACGTTGCGCGAGGTGAGCACCTGGCGGCGCAGGAAGTCGGGCCGTTCGTCGCCGGTGAGCGTCGGCATGCCCTTGTGGTTCGGGGCGAAGATGGCGCCCAGATAGAGGCCGAACAGGCACTGGTGCACGACGATGAACAGCACCGCCTTGCCCGGTGAGAGTGTCAGGAACAGGGCCGAGAGGTACAGGGCGAAGTGCGCGGCCAGCAGCGCCCCTTCGAGCCGGCGCTGCTTGAGCGACCGGTCCGCCAGGGCGCGCACCCCGGCGACGTGGAGGTTGAAGCCCTCCAGGGCCAGGAGGGGGAAGAACAGGTACGCCTGCGCCCTCCCGATCAGCCGGGGCAGGCCGCCGGCCGCGCGGGCCTGCGCCTGGCTCCAGACCAGGATGTCGGGGGCCACGTCGGGGTCGAGCTCCTCGTGGTTGGGGTTCGCGTGGTGGCGCGCGTGCTTGTCCTGCCACCAGCCGTATCCCATGCCGATGCCGAGGTTGGCGGCGATCCGTCCGACCACCGCGCTGGAACGGGTCCTGCGGAACACCTGGCGGTGGCCGACGTCGTGGGCGACGAGCGCGACCTGGCCGAAGACCAGCGCCAGGAACGCTCCGATCGCCAGCGTCCACCAGCTGTCGCCGACGGCCACGAAGGCCGTCCAGCCGCCCGCGAAGGCCGCTGTCACCAGGGCCATGCGCACGCCGTAGTAGAACGGCCTGCGCCGCATCAGCCCGGCGTCCTTGATCTCCTTCGCCAGTCGTGCGAAGTCACTGCCCCCCTCACGTCGGGCGGGGCGCGCCCGATCCGTCGTGGGAGGGCGGAGGGTGGTCGACATGTGTCGCCTCGATTCGCGCCGCGAGCCGGCTCGCCGTCGACGTCGGAGGGACGTCGGCGGCGGCGCCGGGCGGGGCGGTAGAAAATGAGATCTGTCACGCCGTCGTGGTGGCGTGGTGCACAGATCGGGCCCGTGCGGTCCCGGCGCGTCGTCTTTGTCGGCCCGCGTCCGTGGTGCGACGTGCGGGCCGGTGCGCCGTCCCGGACCGGAGGGCCGGAAAGGGGAGCCGAGTGCTGGGGCGCCCTTACGTCAGCCTACACAGGGCCACATTCGCGCGGCGTAAGGCCATTCGCGGCGTCACGCAGGCCGAGGCCATGGCAGGATCGCCTTATGGCTACAAACGTTTTCTTCAACATCACCATCGATGGCGAGGCCGCAGGCCGCATCGTCTTCAAGCTGTACGACGACGTCGTCCCCAAGACGGCGCAGAACTTCCGTGAGCTCGCCACCGGCCAGAACGGCTTCGGGTACGAGGGCTCCGGCTTCCACCGCGTCATCCCGGAGTTCATGCTCCAGGGCGGCGACTTCACCCGCGGTGACGGCACCGGCGGCAAGAGCATCTACGGCGAGAAGTTCGCCGACGAGAACTTCCAGCTCAAGCACGACAAGCCGTTCCTGCTGTCGATGGCGAACGCGGGCCCGAACAGCAACGGCTCGCAGTTCTTCATCACGACCGTCCTCACCCCGTGGCTCGACGGCAAGCACGTCGTCTTCGGCGAGGTCGTCGAGGGCGAGGACCTGGTGAAGAAGATCGAGTCCCTGGGCTCGCGCTCCGGTGCCACGAAGGCGAAGATCGTCATCGCGTCCTCGGGCGTCGTGGGCGAGTAACACGTCGTTCCCGTAACACCGGGTTCGATAACACTGCATTTCGGACCGTGAGGGCCGGCGTCGACACAGGTCGCGCCGGCCCTCGCTCGTTCCCTCCTCCCGCCTCTGCCGCCCCCTCCTGACCATCCCTTTTAGCGTTGCCGATCTTGGGCACCCGGGGATGCGTGATCTTGGTTGTCGTCCACCATTGAGGGAGGGAATGACCGTGCCCTCGCGCCCGGTTCGCCGCAGGGATCGTGAGCGGCGCTTCGATCTCCGTACGACCGCCCTGTTCTTCGTCCTCGTCGCCGTCGCCCTGTGCGGCACGGTGTTCCTGGTCAGGACCGCCGCGCAGATGGCGCAGACCCGTCCGCTGTGGGTCGGATCGCTCGTCGTCGTGGGTCTCGCGGCCGCCTATCTGGGACGGGCCCGGTGGCGCCGTTTCTCCGCGGCGCGGTATGCGCGGCGCGCGGCCGAGGTCCTGGAGGAGGCGGCCGAGCGGGCCTCGGCGAGCCTCGACGCCACCGCGCCCGCGGGGCCGGCACCCGCCGTCGCCGGGGTTGCCGACCTGCGCGGGGCCGGCGGGTGGGGGCCGCGGGACGAGACGTACGTGGACCAGACGTACGTGGACGAGACGTACGTGGACCGGACGGACATGGCCGAGACCTACGTGGCCGAGACCACGTACACGGTGACCGAGTCGGCCTCCGAGACGCTCGTCCTGGACGACGACGTGGAGGCCGCGACGACCGTCGTGCTCGACGCGCCGGTCGACTACGCCGCCCTCGACCCCGACGCCTTCGAGCAGGCCATAGCCGACCTGTGCGCCCGTGACGCCTGCCAGGACGCCGAAGTCGTGGGCGGCGCCTGCGACTTGGGCGCGGACGTCCTGGCGGTGGCCCCGGACGGCCGCAGGGTCGTCATCCAGTGCAAGCGGTACGGCGCGGACCACAAGGTCGGCTCCCAGGACCTGCAGCGCTTCGGGGGCACGTGTTTCACCGTCCACGAGGCGGACGTCGCGGCGCTCGTGACGACGAGCGACTTCACCGCGCCCGCCCTGGAGTACGCGGAGCAGTGCGGCATAGTCTGCGTGAACGGCGCGGAGCTTCAGGCGTGGTGCGACGGCACCGGCCCGAACCCCTGGGAACTGGTGCCGGTCGAGGCCTGAGCCGTCCGTCAGGCGCTCGGGCCCTGCGGCGGGGTGTCGTCCGGGAGCACTCCGAGCAGGGCGGTGGCGACCAGGGCCACGGCCGGGTCGGGGTCGTCGGTCAGGCCCCGGAGGGTCTCGCGGGCCGCCGCTCCTCCGACCTCCACCAGCGCCTGGGTGAGGCGGATCCGGGTCGCGGAGTCCGCGGACGGCGCGGCCAGCTCCTCGGCGAGGGCGGCCGTGATGCGGTGCGCGCACTCCGGGTCGCCGGACAGCGCGCCGAGCACCTCCGCCGCGTCCACGTCGTTCGCGCCCTCGACCACCATGTCGACGAGGACCGGTACGGCGGCCGGTGCGGTCGCGGCGGTGCCGTGCCGGCCCAGGGCCAGCGCGGCCTGCCGGCGCACCGTCGTGTCGGCGTCGCCGAGCGCCGCCGTGAGCACCGCGGTGGCGCCCGGGGCCCCCGGCATCCCGGCGAGCGCCAGCATCGCGCGCCGCCGGACGTCGACGTCCGGGTCGTGCGCGCCGGCGGCCAGCGCCGCCACCCCGTCGTCCCCCGCGCGGGCGAGCGCCCAGCGCAGCGCGCCCGCCACGTACGGGTCGGCCTCGGCGAGGACCGCGCCGGCCAGCACCTCGGCGGGGGCCGGCGCGTCCGCAGGATGGGCCAGGACCGCCTGCTGCCGGCGTGCGGCGCCGGCCGAGTCGAGCTCCCGCATCAGCTCCACCACGCGCAGGACGTCCTGCCAGCCCGCGGGCGCGGAGGCGTCGATCGCGCGGAGCCGCGCGAGCAGTTCCCGCTCCCGCGCCAGGCGGTCCTCGGCCCACTCGATGAGGTCGCCGACCAGGGCGGAGGGCGTGAAGTCCGGGTCCTCGAGCGCGCGCCCGATCTGCTTGAGCGAGAGCCCGAGGGACCGCAGGCTCTCCACGTGGAAGATCCTGCGGATGTCCGCGGCGGAGTACTCGCGGTAGCCGCCGACGGTACGGCCCGTGGGCCGCACCAGACCGAGCGCGTCGTAATGCCGAAGCATCCGGGCACTCACGCCGGACCGCCGCGCCACCTCCCCGATCAACAACCCCCGGCCCCCGAACCCAGCACCACCTGTCGCTTCGCCTCCTCGACCGCCGCGTCGAAATCCCTCTCCGGGTCCCGCAGGAGCAATTCCGTCGCGTGGGCGTGGGCGGCCACCTCCGGGTCGGGCGACGTCGCGGACCTCTCCAGTACGGGGTGGGCCGCCTCTCCCAGGTCGACGAACGCGCGGCTCAGGCTGCGGCGTACCTCGTGGCCGCCTCGGGCCAGTTGCCGGGACAGGTCCTCGGCCAGGGCGTGCCTCTCCGCCTCGTCCCGCGGCGCCAGGGCGACCGCCACGCGCCACGCGGTCCGTGCCACCTCGTCGTCGGGGTCGCTCAGCAGGTCGCCGGTGATCCAGGGCCACGCCCTGGCGTCGCCGATCTTCGAGAGCGTGTGCAGCGCCTGTCCGCGCGCCTGCGGGCGTTCCGCGGCCAGCTCCCGGCGGATCCGGGGCAGGGCGTTCTCCGCCGGGAGACGGGTCAGCGCCCAGGACAGCATGTCCCGTACGAAGAAGTCCGGCTCGACCGCGCACCGCTCGACGAGCGCCTCCAGGAACACGGGGTCGGGGCGCGAGCCCACCGCCAGGGCCGCCTGCAGCCGCACGGACGAGTCGTCGGCGCCCAAGGCGTTGATCACGCGGGCGTGTTGCGGGGTCACCTGGTTCGAGTCGTTGATCGGGACCACCTCCTGCGCCCAAGGGGAGACCTTAACACCGTGTCAAGGTCAAGCCCGGGGTCGGAGAAGCAGGCAAATGCGCAGGCCAGGTGGCGTGTGACCGTTCGAAGGCGCGGGACCGCACCGGGCGTACCCGGCCACCGCGCGACCAGCGGTCACCGGTGCGACACTGACCGCGTGACGGAGAACGAACGGCAGAGCGGGTCGCGGAACGGGCCGGACCACGACGACCACACCACCATCGACCGCCGCCTGGAGCGCGCCATCCTGGACCTCCTGGCACGCCGTGACCCGACCTCCTCCATCTGCCCCTCGGACGCCGCGCGCGCCGTCCACACCGCAGACGACGACGGCTGGCGCGCGCTCATGGAACCCGCCCGCCGGGCGGCTCGGCGCCTGGTCGACGCGGGTGAGGTGGAGATCACCCAGGGCGGCAAGCCCGTCGACGCCGCGCAGGCCCGCGGCCCCCTCCGCATCCGCCGCGCCCGCTGACGGACCGCGGCGGCGCGGCAACCTCCGTAGGCGCGTGTTGACTTCCACGACTAGTGCAGATTCACTAGAGCTCAACTGATGCCCTCGCACTATGAGGTAGCGATGTCGTGGCCGACCACACGGACCTTCCCCCCAGGAAGCGCTCCAAAGGCCCACCAGCGTCGGCACATGCCGCGCGTGAGCACGGAGAGGTGCGGGACACTGTGACCGTTCATCCGTTCACGTCGCGGGCGGACGTCCACGCGGGCGCCGCCCGGGTGACGCTCGTCGGCGAACTCGACCTGGACGCCGCGCCCTACGTCCGCGACGCCGTCGCGGCCTGTCTGGTGAAGCGCCCGACCAGCCTCGACCTCGATCTGACCGGTGTCTCCTTCTGTGACTGCGCCGGCCTGAACTCCTTGCTGGTGGCCCGGAATTCGGTGCTCTGGGCGGGTGTGGGCCTCCGCGTCGAAGGGGTCGGCGAGCAGTTGTCGCGGCTGCTCGCCCTGATCGGGGCCGAGTCCCTGTTTCTCGGGGAGACCGCCCCCGCAGCGGCCGCCGAGTCGCCGCTCCGGGACCAACTGGCATGATCGTGCGGTCCGCCACCTGCGAGGATGTCCCCATGCCTGCGCCGTCTGCCCACCACCGTCCGGTCAAGGTCCTGCTGGTGGAGGACCACGACATGGTGGCCGAGGCGATCTGCCTGGCCCTGGAGCGGTCACCCGATCTACGGGTCGTGGGGCGTGCGCCGTCGGTGGCCGGGGCCCTGAACACGGCGCGGCGGTGTGCGCCGGACGTCGTCCTGATGGACCGCCGCCTGCCGGACGGTGACGGGGTCACCGCCATCGCCGATCTGCTGGCCCTGATACCGGACGTGCGCGTGCTGATCCTGACCGGCGAGGGCAACGGATCGGTGGCCGCGCGCGTGGCGGAGACGGGCGGCGCCGGACTGATCCTGAAGGCCCGCGGACTGCACGAACTGGAGGACGCCGTACGCCGGGTGGCGGCCGGCGAGGTGGTGTTCAGCCCCGGTCTGCTGGGCGACGTGCTGGAGCGGCTGAGCGGCAGGACCGCGGGGGTCGGCGCCAACCTCACCCCGCGGGAGCGCGAGGTCCTCCACCTCCTCGGCGAAGGGCGCACCACCGCGGAGATCAGCGAGCAGCTCGGGGTCGCCCTCAACACCGGGCGCAATCACGTCCAGCGGGTGCTGGAGAAGCTGGGCGCGCGTTCCCAGCTGGAGGCCGTGACGATCGCGCGCCGCGAAGGGCTCCTCACGTGACGCGGGAGGAGGGCGAACAGCAGCGGGAGGAACAGCAGCAGGGTCGACAGAGGCGGGCGGCGCCGATGTCGGAGGCCGCCTTCACGCTGCTGGTCCAGGGCGTCCTCGACTACGGCATCTTCATGCTCGACCCGCAGGGCCACATCATCAGCTGGAACGCCGGCGCGGAGCGGATCAAGGGGTACCGCGCCGAGGACATCGTCGGACAGCACTTCTCCGTCTTCTACCCGCCGGAGGACCAGGCCTCGGGCAAGCCGCAGTGGGAGCTGGAGACGGCCGTGGCCGACGGCCGCCTCGAGGACGAGGGGTGGCGCGTCCGCAAGGACGGCTCCCGGTTCTGGGCGAACGTCGTCATCACCGCCCTGTGGAACGACCAGGGCGTGCTGCAGGGGTTCGGCAAGGTCACCCGCGACATGTCCGAGCGGCGGGCCGCACAGCACGCCCTCAGTGAGCGCCGGCGGCTCTTCGACCACCTGGTCCAGGCGCAGGAGACGGAGCGGCGCCGCATCGCCTGGGACGTCCACGACGACTCGATCCAGGCGATGGTCGCCGTCGGGATGCGGCTGGAACTCCTCGCGGACCGGGTGCCGGAGGCGTACGCGGCCGAACTCCAGCGGCTCGACGCGTCGGTGCGCGAGGCGATCGGCCGCCTGCGGACTCTGACCTTCCGGCTGCACCCGCCCGGCATCGACCGGCACGGCTTGGTCGAGGGGCTCGCCAGCCACCTGGAGGACATGGTGGGATCCTCCTGGGGGATGGCCTACTCGCTGGCGCACGAACTGGAGCGCGAGCCGACCCCCGAGACAGCCATCACCATTTTCCGTATCGTCCAGGAAGCATTGCTGAACGTACACAAGCACGCGCGCGCCAACCGGGTCGACGTGCGGGTCGCGTCGGCCGACGGAGGCATCGTGACGCGGGTCGTGGACGACGGAACCGGCACCCCGGTGTCGCAGGACGGTGCCCGTGACCACTTCGGGGTGATCGAGATGCGGGAGCGGGCCGAGACGGCAGGAGGATGGTGGTCCATGCACAGCCGCCCCGGTACGGGGACGACCGTCGAGTTCTGGGTGCCGAACCCGCTACCCGCCGAGGCACCGGCTCCCGGACCGGAACCGAAGAGCGACGAGCCGTGACCGCTGCGGCCGAGGACGGCTCCCCCCGTTCACCCTTCTCGGTACTCCTGTGCGACGACAACGCACTGCTCCTGGAGACACTGGACGAAGTCGTGCGGGCCCAGCCCGACATGGCGGTCGTGGGCACCGCGCGCGACGGGGAGCAGGCGCTCCGGCTCGCGGCGCTGCACCGGCCGGACCTCGTCGTCCTGGACGTCCGCTTCCCCGGCGGCGGCCCCTCCGTCGCGCGGGGCATCGCGAAGTGCTCGCCGGCCAGCCGCGTCGTGGTGTTCTCGGCCTACGACGACAAGACCTCCGTGGAGCAGATGACGAGCGCGGGCGCCCGCGAGTACGTGCTCAAGGGCACGGGCAACCGCGCCCTCCTCGCCGCCCTGCGCCGGGCGGCGGAGGCCGCGTAGCCACCAGGCCGGCGACTGGTACTCCGTGACGGAGTACGAGTACGGAGGGTGGACAGCCCCGCAACGGAACGTAACCATGGCCGGGTCGGGAGTGGGCCGCGGGGCAGGCGTACGGGAGGTGTCCTCGCATGGCGGACGGTACGGACGGCACGGACGGCACGGACGGCCGGGGTGGTACGGGTGGTTCGTCCGGCGGGAGCGAGCCGGAGGTGTCGGACAGCCTCAGGACGTTCGGCGAGGTCCTCAAGGCGTTCCGCAAGCGGGCGCGTCTGACCCAGGAGGAGTTCGCCGAACGGGTCCCGTACTCGGTGCAGACGGTCGCCAAGATCGAGCAGGGCCGCCGTTTCCCCCAGCCGGACTTCGTGGAGCGGGCCGAGGAGGTCCTCGACGGGTTCGGGGCGCTGCGGGGCGCGGCGCGGCATCTGTCCCGGCAGCCGGGTCTCGCGAGCTGGTTCCGCCGGTGGGCGCAGTTCGAGGCGGACGCGGTGAGCCTGAACACGTACGAATGCCGGGTGGTGCCGGGCCTGTTGCAGACGGAGGCGTACGCGCGAGCGGTGTCGTTCAGCGTGCCGCCGCTGCCGGACGAGGCGCAGTTGAGCGAGCGCATCGCCGCGCGGCTCGCGCGCCAGGACCTGCTGGCCACGAACCGCAGGCCGCCGACCTCCTTCAGCTTCATCGTGGAACAGGCGGTGCTCGAACGGCACACGGGCGGCGAGGAGGTGACGCGGGAGCTCTACGACCATCTGCTCGGCGTGATCGACCGGCACTGGAACGTGGAGTTCCAGCTGATGCCGCTGCGCCAGCCGAAGCACGCGGGCCTGGACGGTCCGCTCCAGTTGGCGGAGACGCCGGACCACCGGTGGTTCGGATACTCGGAGGGGCAGAAGAACGGACGGCTGATCAGCGACCCGAAAGAGATCAGCGTGCTCCAACAGCGCTATGCCAAGATGCGCTCACAGGCCCTGACCCCCGAACACTCGCTGGGCCTGCTGAAGCGGATGCGAGGAGCGCTATGAGCACGTCCGAACTGGCCTGGTTCAAGAGCAGTTACAGCGGCTCCGAAGGTGACAGCTGTGTCGAGGTGGCGCTGTCCGGAGCGGCCACGACGTCCGACGGGGCGGTGCACGTGCGGGACTCGAAGCTGCCGCGCAGTCCGCGGTTCGCCGTCACGCCCGAGGCATGGCTCCGCTTCCTCTCGTACGCGACACGGGACTGACCCCGTCCCACCCGTCACAACCCCGAGGGCCCCGCCGGTTTCAACTCCGTTGCGGGGCCCTCCATTTGTCGCCAAGCGACGCGAATAAGCCTTTCCAGCGGCCGGTCGGCAAGCTTGGGCACAAATTCCACACATCCCCTCTCCATAGCGGGCTCGATGGTCTAGATTGACCGTGCTTCAGAGGTTCAGAACTGAAGCGACCGGTTCCTGGAACCCGAGAGGGGTCCTTGGGTGTGGGGAGCACCCGAGGTTGAGACGGGTTCCCGTGTGCGCACAAAGCCGGCAGGGACTGCGCGTTCGCTGTCGCCTGCGTGAATCACATCCACCGACGCGGCAGGGACCGGCATGTCATGCGCGGAAGGCTGAGCCTTCCGCGGGGGGAAGAACAGCGCGGAGCGGGAGGCTGGGGTGCCTTCCGGGGCACCAGTGCGAGTTGAACACGAACCACTGCAGACCTGGGGGGTCCTGTGCAGCAGGGGGAATTAGTCAACCCGTTTCCGTCGGCGCGGGGGCGTCTGACGAACGGGGCCATCAGCCGGCCCGCCATGGAGTGGGAGCAGCGGTACCGCCGCATCGTGATCACCAGCGATACGGTCGCCACCGCCTTCGTCGTGGCGTCGATCGGCGGGTTCTTCGGAGTCAGGGACGCCGCCAACTGGCACGAGAAGTGGAGGATTCTCGCCTTCGGCACCGAACTGCTGGTGCTGGTGGCGCTCGCGATGAGCAAGGCGTGGGCGCCGGCCGTGCTCGGGCAGGGCGCGGAGGAGTTCCGCAGGCTCGGACGCTCGCTGTTCACGGCGGCGGTCGTGCTGTCGCTCGGCGGGATCGCGCTCGCCTCCCGCAACATCAAGCTCTGGATATTCGTCGCCCTGCCGGCCATCGCGCTCGTCACCATGACCGAGCGGTATCTGCTCCGGCTCTGGCTGCACAAACAGCGCAAAGAGGGGCGGTGTCTGCGCCCGGTGCTCGCCGCCGGAAGCCCGGCCACCGTACGGGACCTGATCATGCGGACCCGCAAGTTCCCGCACCTGGGCTGGCGCGTGGAGGCGGTGTGCACGCCGGACGACCACGGCATCGACAGCGACCATGTGGACGGCGTGCCGGTCGTCGGGCGGCTGGCGGACGTCGCGGGCCACGTGCGCAGCGACGGGTACCGGGTCGTCGCGGTCACCCCGGATCCGCACTGGTCACCGGACCGGCTGCAGCGGCTGGCCTGGAACCTGGAGGGCAGCGACGCCGAGATGGTCGTCGCCCCCGTCCTGATGGAGGTGGCGGGGCCGCGGCTGCACGTCGACGCGGTGCTCGGGATCCCGCTGCTGCGGGTCAGCATGCCCACCTTCTCCGGCGGGCGCCGGGTGGTGAAAGGGGTCGTCGACCGGCTGGGCGCCGCGCTCCTGCTGCTGCTCTTCGCGCCGCTCATGGTGGTCGTCGCGCTGCTCGTCATGGCGGACAGCCGCGGCGGAGCGCTCTACCGCCAGCGCCGGGTCGGCAAGGACGGCTGCGAGTTCACCATCTTCAAGTTCCGCACCATGGTCACCGGCGCCCACACGGCACGTGCCGCGCTGGCCGACCACAACGAAGGCGCCGGGCTGCTGTTCAAGCTCCGCAGGGACCCGCGGGTGACCCGGGTGGGGACGGTGCTGCGCCGGTACTCGATCGACGAGCTCCCGCAGCTGTTCAACGTACTCACCGGGTCGATGTCGCTCGTCGGCCCGCGGCCCCCGCTGCCGGAGGAGTCCGCCGCGTACGGCCCGGACATCCGCCGGCGGCTGCTCGTCAAGCCCGGCCTCACCGGCCTGTGGCAGATCAGCGGACGCAGCGACCTGCCGTGGGAGGAGGCGGTCCGGCTCGACCTGCGGTACGTGGAGGACTGGTCGCTCGCGCTCGACTCGGTGATCTTGTGGAAGACGCTGCGCGCGGTGCTCAAGGGCCAGGGGGCCTACTGATGTTCGGGAGGCCACCGATATCCGGGGGGCGCCGCTTCGTCGGCGCAGGAAGCGCAGGCCGCCAGGGCCTGCCTGGGGGGAGGAGAGCGTCATGAGAGTCAGCGTCTTAGGGCTCGGATACGTGGGCTGCGTGTCGGCCGCGTGCCTGGCGGGCCAGGGCCACGAGGTCATCGGGGTCGACGTCAACCAGGCCAAGGTCGACCTGGTCAACGCCGGCAAGGCGCCGGTGGTCGAGGAGCGGATCGGCGAACTCGTCGCCGGCGTCGTGGAGTCCGGGGCGCTGCGCGCCACCCGCGACGTCCGCGACGCGGTCCTCAACAGCGACGTGTCGCTGATCTGTGTGGGCACCCCGTCGGAGCCCAACGGCAGCCTGTGCACCACCTACTTGGAGCGGGTCACCGAGCAGATCGGCGCCGCGCTGGCCGAGCGGGGCACGGAGGGCGGCCGGCACACCGTCGTCTTCCGCAGCACCATGCTCCCCGGCACCTGCCTGAACCTGCTGGTGCCGATCCTGGAGAAGCACGCCGGCGGCACCGCCGGAACGGACTTCGGGGTCGCGGTCAACCCGGAGTTCCTGCGCGAGGGCACCAGCGTGCGGGACTTCTTCGACCCGCCGAAGACCGTCATCGGCGAACTCGACCCCGCCAGCGGCGACGTGGTCGCCGCGCTCTACGACGGCCTGCCCGGCGAGGTGTTCCGGGTGCCCGTCCCGGCGGCCGAGGCGATCAAGTACGCGGACAACGCGTTCCACGGCCTCAAGATCGGCTTCGCCAACGAGCTGGGCTCGGTGTGCCAGGCGCTCGGGGTGGACTCGCACCAGGTGATGGACGTGTTCCTCGCCGACCGCAAGCTCAACATCAGCCCCGCCTATCTGCGGCCCGGCTTCGCCTTCGGCGGCTCCTGCCTGCCCAAGGACCTGCGCAGCCTGGTGTACGCGGCGCAGCGCGCCGACGTCTCGGTGCCGATCCTGTCCCACGTCCTCGCCTCCAACGCCGACCACCTGCAGCGCGCGGTGGACCTCGTCGAGCGCACCGGCAAGCGGCGGGTCGGGCTCTTCGGGCTCTCCTTCAAGCCCGGCACCGACGACCTCCGCGAGAGCCCGCTCGTCGAGCTGGCCGAGCGGCTCTTCGGCAAGGGGTACGACCTGCGGATCTACGACGCCAACGTGAGCCTCTCGCGGCTCATGGGCGCCAACCGCGAGTACATCGAGACCCGGCTGCCGCACCTCGCGCAGCTGCTCGCCGACTCCGTCGACGAGGTGCTCGACCACGCCGAGGTGTGCCTCGTCGGCAGCAGCGACCCGGCCGTCCTGGCCAAACTGCCGCACGGCGCGGCGCCGGTGATCGTCGACCTCATCCGCCTTCCCGACGCCGAGGCGCGCCGGACCGAACCGGGGTACATGGGCCTTGCTTGGTGACACGACGTCCGACGACGCGGCGGCCGACGACATGACCGCCGGTGCGGGCCGGCGCGCGCTGGTCCTGGTGGAGAACCTCTCCGTGCCCTTCGACCGGAGGGTGTGGCAGGAGTGCACCACGCTGCGCGACGCCGGGTGGGAGGTGCACGTCATCTGCCCGCGCGGGACCAAGCGGGACACGGAGGCGGAGGCCGTGATCGACGGGGTGCGCATCCACCGCTACCCGTTGCGCGCGGCCACCGGAGGCCCGGCCGGCTATCTGCGCGAGTACGGCACGGCGCTGTGGCACACGGCCCGGCTGGCCCGCGCGGTGGGACCGGTCGACGTCGTCCACGCCTGCAACCCGCCCGACCTGCTGTTCCTGCCCGCGCTGTGGCTGAAGCGGCGCGGCGCGCGGTTCGTCTTCGACCAGCACGACCTGGTGCCCGAGCTGTACCTCTCCCGGTTCGACCGGGGCAAGGACCTGCTCTACCGGGGCGTGTGCGCGCTGGAACGGATGACGTACCGGGCCGCCGACGTCGTGCTCGCCACCAACGAGAGCTACCGGGACGTCGCGGTGCGCCGCGGCGGACAGCGGCCGGAGGACGTCTTCGTGGTGCGCAGCGCGCCCGACACCGACCGCTTCCACCCGGTGCCCGCCGAACCGGAGTTGAAGCGCGGCAAGCCCCATCTGCTGTGCTACCTCGGCGTGATGGGCCCGCAGGACGGCGTCGACTACGCCCTGCGCGCGCTGGCCAAGCTGCGCGACGACCTCGGGCGGACCGACTGGCACGCGGTGTTCGTCGGTGCGGGCGACGCCTTCGACGCGATGGTGGAGCTGTCGAAGCGGCTCGGCCTGTCGGAGCAGGTGCAGTTCACCGGGCGCATCCCGGACGCCGACCTGGCGCGCTATCTGTCCACCGCTGACGTGTGCCTCTCCCCCGACCCGCGCAACCCGCTCAACGACGTGTCCACCATGAACAAGGTCCTCGAATACATGGTGATGGGCCGCCCGATCGTCTCGTTCGACCTGCGGGAGGCGCGGGTCTCCGCGGGTGACGCGGCGCTCTACGCGCCCGCCAACGACGAGGCGGAGTTCGCCCGGCTCGTCGCGCTGCTCCTGGACGACCCGGAGCAGCGGGCCGAGATGGGCAAGCTCGGCCAGGAGCGGATCGGCGGACAGCTCTCCTGGCGGAACTCCCAGCGCTCGCTGCTCGACGCCTACGCCGCCGCCACCCGGGGCCGCGCCCCGGTGTCGGCGGCCCCCCGAGTCCGTACAGGGAAGAGGCAGCGCAGTTGAGTGAGGACGTCATACGCCTGGTCACCATCGGGCGGATCTTCCGGCGGCGCTGGCGGCTCCTCGTCGTCGCCGCCGTTCTGGGCGCCCTGGTCGGCTACGGCGCCTCACTGCTGTTCCCGCCGACCTACACGACGTCGACCTCGGTCCTGCTGGCCGGTCAGTGGGAGGAGCGCGAGCTGCTGACCCAGGCGGAGATCGCGTCCAGTTCGGCGGTGGTCGACCGCGCGGCCGCCGCCCTCGAATGGGACGGCGTCGGCGCCGGTGACCTGGGCGACCAGGTGAGCGCCAAGGCGGCCGACGGGAACATCATCAAGATCTCCGGTACGGCCGAGACGCCGGGGCGCGCCCAGCGCCTCTCCGACCAGGTGGCGCAGGAGTTCGTCACCTTCGCCGCGCGGATCGCGGGCGACGGCACCAACGCCGACGAGGAGGAGGGGCCCGAGGCGCTGCGCGAGCGGGTGGCGACGACCAACCGCCGCATCTCCGACCTGGCCGACTCGGCCGACCCGGGGCGGACCGTGGAGAGCGTGCAGGCCCGCACCGAGCTGGAGAAGCTGCGCACCGCGCTGCAGCAGGCCATGAAGAAGCTGGACGACGCGGACCCGGCGACCAACAAGGCCAACATGGTCGTCATGGGCCCGGCCGCCCGGCCCAGCGGCGAGGCGCCGCCGACGCGGACACAACTCACCGTCGCCGGTGCGGTGTTGTTCTTCCTGTTCGCCGTCATCGGCCACCTCGCCACTGCCCGGACCCACCGCGGTCTGCGCACCGAGGCGGAGATCAGCGCGGCGCTCGGCTCCACGCTGATCGGCACCGTCGACGTGCCCGGTGAGCGCGGCCTGCCCCGCTCACGGGGCCGCGGCCCGCGCTGGCTGCGCCGACTCCTCGGCGCCGACGTCCGGTGGGACCTGCCGGCCCCGCGGCCGTCCGCCGGCGCGGCGGGACGGCAGACCCGGTACCGGCGGGTGTGCGCCCGCCTGCGCAACCAACTCCCCTCCCCCCGACGGATTCTGGCCGTCGTACCGGAGGGCGACGAGATCGCCCTGCGGGCCGCCGGGCAGCTAGCCGCCGAGGCCGGGAACGATCCGCTGCTGCGCGTGGTGGAGGTCTCGGTGACCCGGCCGCTGGTGCCGGACCGCGGCACCGAGTCCGGCGCCCTCGTCGTGCTCAGCGCGGGCTGCTGGAGCGCGGGCGAGCTCGCCGGCGTCGCCGAGGCGTGCGCGGACGGCAGACACGAGGTCGTGGGCGTCGTCGTCGCCGACCCGGTCCGGGCCGCCCGCTCGGAACGGGCCGCCGACCTCCCCCGGCCCCCTCACGCGCGGGCGGTCGCCGTGGGGGACGACGCGCGAGGAGGTGCGGTGTGACGACGGACAGGACATCGGATACGGGGTCCTCTCCCCTCTTCGACCTGCACGCGCTGGTGGTCGCCGTGCGCAGGCGCCGCCGCTTCTGGTGCGCCCTGGCGCTGCTCGGGCTGCTCGCCGGTGCCGCGCTCGCCGTACTGCGCCCGCCGCCGCCCGCCGCGACGACCAAGGTGCTCGTCACCCACCAGGACGACCAGCCCAACGACACCGGCACGCTGATCCGCACCGACGTCGAACTGCTCGGCACCACCCGCATCGCCGGCAAGGCCCTGCAGGCGCTCAAGTCCACCGAGAAGCCCGAGGACTTCATGGCGGACTACCGAGGGACCGGCGTCACCAACAACCTGCTGCAGATCGACGTGACGGGTGCGAGCGACGCGGACGCGGTGGCCCGGGTGAAGGCGCTGGCCGACGCGTTCGTCGCCGACCACGTACGGCGGATGCGGGAGAGCGCCAAGGCCGAGGCCAAGGCGCTCATCGCGCAGCGCGACCGGATGCGCAAGGAGCTCGGGCAGATCAACGACTCGATCGGGACCCGCTCGCCGGAGAGCGACCCGCAGGGCTCGGCGAGCATCGAGTCGCTCTACGCCCGGCGCGCCGAACTGAACTCGCGCATCGCCGACTTCGACCAGCGCGCCGAGGAGGCGCGCATCGGCACGCCCAAGCTCGTCGCGGGCACCCAGATCGTGGACGCCCCGCGCGCCGTGCATCACTCCCTGCCGAAGTCGGCCCTCACCAACGCCGGGATCGGGTTCTTCCTCGGGCTCTTCCTCGGGCTCGCGGTGGCCGCGGTCGGCTCGGTGGTGGCGGACCGCCCCGTGCTGCGCCGGGAGATCGCGGCGAACCTCGGCGCCTCGGTCGTCGCGGAGCTGCGCGGCCTGCCCCGGCGCTTCTCCTGGCCCTGGCGGCTGCGCAGGACCCGGGCGGCCCACGAGCGGGTCACCACGACGCTGGCCCGCACCGTGCGCGGCGCATCCGAGCCCGTGTCGCTGCTCGAACTGGGATGCGCGCGCAGCACGAGCGTGCTCGCCCGGAACGTCGCCGCGGCCCTGGCGGCGGACGGCCCGGTGGCCCTCGTCGACGGCCTGCCGGGCCCGCACCTCGCCGAGGCCCGCCGGGGCCCCGGCGACCCGGACGTGGTCACCGGCGAGCAGGCCGCCGCCCTGCCGCGCCAGGTGCGCAGGATCGGCGTCGGCTCGGTCGCGCCCGGCACCGCCTGGACCGACCTGCAGTACCTCGGCGGCCAGACCGTGCTCGTGGTGCGCGCGGGACACGGCAGCGCGGGCTGGTTGCACACCGTGGCGCGGCAGCTCGCGGACCAGAACATCCCGGTCCTCGGCGTGGTCCTTGTCGACCCCGACCCGCGCGACCGGACCGACGGCACGCTCTGGGACGGGCTGCACATCGCGCTGCGCGGCCACGGCGAGCGGCTGGCCCGGGAGAGCGTGCGGGGCCGCGCGCGCACCGAGCGTTCATCGAGAGCAGTACGCGTTCCCGACAGTGACAAGGAGGCGAGGTAGCACATGTGTGGCATCGCAGGCACGTACCGGTGGCCGGACGGAAAGGCCGTGACCGACCGGCTGACCGAAACCCTCGCCCATCGCGGCCCGGACGGGGCGGGCCGGTACAGCCACCCCGCCGGTGACGGCGACGTCCAGCTCGGCCACCGCCGGCTGGCCATCATCGACCTGTCCGAGACCGGCGCCCAGCCGATGGTCTGTGACGGCCTGGCCCTCACGTACAACGGCGAGCTGTACAACGCGCCCGAACTGCGTGCCGAGTTGGCCTCCGCGGGGGTGCGCTTTCGCGGCACCTCCGACACCGAGGTGGTCCTGGAGGCGTGGCGGCGCTGGGGCACGGACTGTCTGCCCCGGCTGCGCGGCATGTTCGCGTTCGGGGTCTTCGACGAGCGCACCGGCGAGCTGGTGCTCGCCCGCGACCAGCTCGGCATCAAGCCGCTGTTCCTGCTGCGCCGCGGCCCCGGCCTGGTGTTCGCCTCCGAGCTCAAGGCGCTGGCCGCCGCGACCGGCGGCTCCCTCGACGTGGATCCCGGGGCGCTGGTGGCGTCGCTGCTGTACTACTGGGTCCCGGACTCGCGCTGCGCGTACCGCGAGGCGGAGAAGCTGCCGCCGGGGAGCTGGCTGCGGTGCCGACCCGACGGCCGGGTCGACCGGGGGCGGTTCTGGAACCTGAAGGACGTCGCCGCGGAGGGCCAGGAACGGGCCCGGTCGGGGCAGTTGCCGGACATCGCCGCCGTCGTCGCGGAGTCGACGCGCCGGCACATGCTCTCCGACGTGCCCGTGGCGACGTTCCTCTCCGGCGGTCTCGACTCCAGCTATCTGACCGCCCTGGCCGCCCGCCACCAGCCCGGCATCTCCGCGTACACGATCGGATTCCGCGCGGAGGACGCCAAGTTCGAGGCGATGCCGGACGACCTGCGCTACGCCCGGCAGGTGGCCGCGCGGTACGGCGTCGACCTGCACGAGATCGAGATCGCGCCGAACGTCCTCGACCTGCTGCCGGAGATGACGTACCACCTGGACGAGCCGATCGGCGACCCCGCCGCGATCAACACGTATCTGATCTGCTCGGCGGCCCGGGAGGCGGGCGTCAAGGTGATGCTCTCCGGGATGGGCGCCGACGAGCTGTTCGCCGGGTACCGCAAGCACCTGGCCAACACGCTCGCGCTGCGCTACCAGCGCGTCCCGCGGCCGCTGCGGCGCGCGGTGTCGGGTGCCGTGGACCGGCTGCCGGTCGCCACGGCCCGGCGGGGGTACCGGTCGGTGCGGTTCGCCAAGCGGTTCCTCTCCTTCGCCGATCTGCCGGAGGAGACCGCGTTCCGGCGCAGCTACACCATGTACGACCAGGAGGAGCTGCTCGCCCTGGTCGATCCGGACCTCGCCGGGACGGTCGACGACGTGCTGACCGAGCACGCGGACGTCTACGCGGACAACGACCTCGACGACTTCGTCAACCGGATGTGCCTGGCCGACGCCCGGATGTTCCTGCCGGGCCTGAACCTCGCCTACACGGACCGCTCCAGCATGGCCGCGTCGACCGAGGTGCGGGTGCCGTACGTGGACGTCGAGGTGGTCAAGGCGGCGTTCGCGGTGCCCGGCAGCCGCAAGATCGTCGGACGGCAGGGCAAGGCCGTCCTCAAGGAGGCGGCCACCTCGACCCTGCCCCGGGAGATCGTGTACCGGCCCAAGGGGCTGTTCAGCGCCCCGCTGCGGGCCTGGATGAGCCGGGACCTGGCGCCCCTCGTGCGCGAGGTGGTGAACGACGGGGTCCTTGTCACCTCGGGGATCCTGCGCCGCGACGCGCTGGCGCGCATGGTCGCCGAGGACGCCGCCGGACAGCGGGACTTCTCCAAACATCTGTGGCATGTGCTGACCCTCGAGTACTGGTATCGCGGCGCGACCTCTGGGTCCGACCGGAGCACTCGGTAAACGGCTTAGGAATTCAGAGGAGTACGGGTGAAGCAGGTTGTTCAGAACTACAAGAGCGGCGAGCTGGCGGTCCTCGACGTGCCGGTCCCCGGGTGCAAGGCGGGCGGTGTGCTGGTCCGCAGCGCCTTCTCGCTGATCTCCACCGGGACCGAGCTCATGAAGGTCTCCGAGGCCGGCATGTCGATGGTCGGCAAGGCCCGCTCACGCCCCGACCAGGTGGCCAAGGTCATGCAGAGCGTGGCCACCAACGGGGTGCCCGCCACCTATCGCAAGGTGATGGGCAAGCTGGACTCGTACACGCCGCTGGGCTACTCGCTGTGCGGGGTGGTCGAGCAGGTCGGCGCCGGGATCGACGACGTGTCCGTCGGTGACCTGGTGGCCTGCGCGGGCAACGAGCACGCGCTGCACGCCGAGGTGAACTGGGTGCCGCAGAACCTCTACGCCCCGGTGCCGGACGGCCTCGCCGCCCGGCATGCCGCCTTCGGCACCGTCGGGTCGATCGCGATGCAGGGCGTCCGCCGCGGCGAGCCCCAGCTCGGCGACGTGGCGCTGGTCATCGGCCTCGGGCTGATCGGCCAGCTGGTGGTGCAGCTCCTGGCCGCCTCCGGGGCCCGCGTGGTGGGCGTCGACCCCGACCCGGTGCGCTGCGAGCTCGCCGAGCGGCTCGGCGCTGCGGCCTGCGGCGACCCCGAGTCCTCCGCGGTGGAGAACGCCGTCGCCGAACTCACCGACGGGCACGGCGTGGACCAGGTGTATCTGGCCGCGGGCGGCGGCAGCAACCAGCCCGTCGAGCTGGCCGCCCGGCTCTGCCGGGACCGGGGCCGGGTGGTCGACATCGGCAAGTGCCGGCTCGACCTGCCGTGGAACGCGTACTACGAGAAGGAGCTCGACGTACGGTTCTCCCGCAGTTACGGCCCCGGGCGCTACGACCCGGCGTACGAACTGGAGGGGCGCGACTACCCGATCGGCTATGTGCGCTGGACCGAGCGCCGCAACCTCGCGTGCTTCCTCGACCTCGTCGCCCGGGGCCGCGTCGACGTGGAGCCCCTGGTCTCCCACACGGCCGACTTCGCGGACGCCGTCGAGACGTACCAGCGCCTGAAGGACGGCGACCTGAAGGCCGTGGCGGTGCTGTTCCGCTACCCCGAACCAGCGGCAGACTCCGGCGAGTTGACGGAAGAGGGCGAGGCGGCGCCCTCGGTGACCGTGCCCGCCGTGAAGCGGAGCATTGGCGGCGCGCCCGCCCCGGTCCGGGCGTCCAAGACGCCCGTGCGCCTCGCGTTCGTCGGCGCCGGGAACTACGCGACGTCGATGCTGCTCCCGCACCTGCAGGGGCGCGAGGGCGTCGAGCTGTCCACCGTCGTCACCACGACCGCGCTCTCCGCGGCCAACGCCCGACGCAAGTTCGGCTTCGCCGAGGCGACCACCGATCTCGACGCCGTCCTCGGCGACAAGTCCGTCGACGCGGTGTTCGTGGTCACCCGGCACAGCTCGCACGCCGAGCTGACCCGCAAGGCGCTCCTGGCCGGCAAGGCCGTGTTCGTGGAGAAGCCGCTCGCACTCACCGAGGACGAGCTGGCGAGCGTGGTCGCGACGGTGGAGGAGTCCGGCAACGACCGGCTGCAGGTGGGCTTCAACCGCCGCTTCTCGCCGCTGCTGCGCGAGGCCAAGCAGCGGTTCGGCGCCCGCAGCGGCCCGGCCCACCTGCGCTATCTGGTCAACGCGGGCCGGCTGCAGCACGGCAGCTGGTACCTCCAGCAGGGCACCGAGGGCTCGCGGTTCGCCGGAGAGGGCGGGCACTTCATCGACACGGCGAGCTGGCTGCTCGGGGCCGACCCGGTCTCGGTGTACGCGGTCGCCACCTCGGGCCACGAGGACCTCCAGGTCGTCCTGCGCTACCCCGACGGGTCGACGGCCACCATCAGCTACGTCACCACCGGCCCGTCGAGCTTCCCCAAGGAGACCCTCGACCTGGTCGCGGACGGCCGCGCCCTGCGCCTCGACGACTTCGTGCGCGCCTCGGTCCACGGCCAGAAGAAGTGGGTCAGTTCACGGCTGCCCAAGGCCAGGGACAAGGGCCAGTCCGCAGAACTGGCCGCGTTCGTACGGGCCGTGCGCTCGGGCGGGCCGATGCCGGTGCCGCTGGAGTCGCTGGTCGCCACCACGGCGGCCACCCTCGCCGTGCGGACCGCCCTGGCCGGCGGCGCGCCGGTGACGCTGGCGGGAGAGCGATGACGCTGAGCGCGGGCTGGTACCTGCGGCGGCTGTCCCGGATGGAGCCGCGGGAGGTCGGCGGCCGGGTGGGCGACGCGGTGCGCAGACAGCGGTGGCGCTCGGAGCGGCCGCACTGCCCGCCCGTGTCCGGCGCCCGCTTCACCGCGGCGCTGCCCGCGGAGGCGATCGCCGCGATACCGCCGGACGCGGCGAAGCGCCTGGTCGCCGAGGCGGACCGGCTGATGGCCGGGCACGTCACGTACTTCGGGGTGGACCGCGACGACCTGGCGGACCCGGACTGGTGGTCCGACCCGAAGACCGGCCGGCGCGCCCCGTGGGACTACGCCTTCGACGTGCCGTACCGGGACGAGGACGCGGTCGGCGACGTCAAGCAGATCTGGGAGCTCTCCCGGCACCAGTACCTGACCGTGCTCGCCGCGGCCTACGCGGTCACCGGCGACGAGCGGTACGCCGAACGCGTGGCCGCGCACCTGCGGTCCTGGTGGGCGGGCAATCCGCCGCTGCGCGGCGTGCATTGGATCAGCGGCATCGAGCTGGGCGTCCGGCTGCTCTCCTGGGTGTGGGTGCGCCGGCTGCTCGACGGGTGGTCCGGCGCGCGGGGCCTGTTCGAGGACGACCCGGCGGCGCTGCACCAGATCTGGCACCACCAGCGCTGGCTGGCCGCCTTCCCCAGCCGGGGGTCGTCGGCGAACAACCACGTCATCGCGGAGGCCGCCGGGCAGTTGGCCGCCGCCTGCGCCTTCGGGTGGTTCCCGGAGTCCGCGCGGTGGCGGGAGGACGCGCTGCGCTCGCTGGAGCGCCATCTGCGCGCCAACACCTACGTCTCCGGTCTCAACCGCGAGCTGGCCACCGAGTACCACGGCCTGGTGCTCGAACTGGGGCTCGCCGCGGTCGCCGAGGCGGACGCGGCCGGCGTGCCGGTCCCGGCGACGGTCCGGCCGGTGCTGCTGCGGATGACCGACGCGCTCGCGGCCGTCGTCGACAACCGGCTGCGGCCGCCGCGCCAGGGCGACGCGGACGACGGTCACGGTCTGGTCGTGGACGGCGCGGGCACCGACCGCTGGGGCTCGCTGCTCGCCACCGGGGACGCCGTGTTCGGGCGGCTCGACTGGTGGCCGAAGGTGACCGGCACCGATGTGCGCACGCCGCTGCTCGCCGCGCTCCTGCGGCCGTACGGGCAGCCGGGGACCGCGCAGGCCGTGGCCCGGCCGGAGAGCAGGCCGAGCCACTTCGCGGATGCGGGCATGACGATCCTGCGCGGCCCGGAGGAGATCTGGTGCCGCTGCGACGGCGGTCCGCACGGCTTCCTGTCCATCGCCGCGCACGCCCACGCGGACGCGCTCTCCGTGGAGGTGCGGCACGACGGGGTCGATGTGCTCGCCGACCCGGGGACGTTCTGCTACCACGGCCAGCCCGAGTGGCGGCAGTACTTCCGGTCGACGCTCGGCCACAACACGCTGCAGCTGGACGGCGCCGACCAGTCGGTGTCCGGCGGCCCGTTCCTGTGGACCCGGCACGCCCGCAGCCGCGTGCTGATCGCGGAGACCGGCGCCGGGTCCGACGGGGCGACGGCCCGCTGGTGCGCCGAGCACGACGGCTATCAGGACGCCACCCACCGCCGTAAGGTCGAACTCACGGCAGCACGCCGGGAGTTGAAGGTGATCGACGAGGTGCGCGGCCCGCGCCGGAGCGTGCGCCTCGCCTTCCACCTCGGCCCGGCCGTCGCCGTGGACCTGGTGGACAGCCGGGCCGTGCTGACCTGGACCCGCGACGGCGAGGACCGCTCCGCGGTGCTCGACCTGCCCGGGGAGCTCTCCTGGCGGGCGCACCGCGGCGAGAGCGAGCCGCCGCTTGGCTGGTACTCCCCCGGCTTCGGACGCAAGGAACCCGCCACCACGCTGATCGGCACCGCCTCCGCGGCGGCCGGTTCCGGCGACGGCGTGCGGGAGTTCACCACCGTCCTCACGTTCCGGGGTTAGGGAGGCCACGTGGTGATGAAGAGGCGGCTCGGGGTGTGGTCGGCGGCACCGCTGGTGGTGGTCCTGCTGACGGCGGCCGGCTGTGACGACGCGCCCGCGCCCCGGGCGAAGCCCGCGGCCGTCGCACCCGCCACCCCCGTGGCCCGGGTGTGCGCCAAGCCCGAACCCGGCCCCGCGAAGGCACCGGCGGGCGCGGTCACGGTCGACCCCGCGAAGGTGGGCGACCTGGTCGCCAAGACCAAGAAGAGCCCGCCGCACACCACGTTCTGGCTGCGGCCGGGCAAGCACCGCCTCGCGTCCGACCGGTTCGCCCAGGTCATCCCGAAGAAGGGCAACCGCTATCTGGGCGCGCCGGGCGCGGTGCTCGACGGCAACAAGCGCAACCAGTACGCGTTCGGCGGCTCCGCCCGCGACGTCACCGTCGGCCATCTGACCGTGCAGCGTTTCGTGGCGCCGCCCGACGAGGGCGTGGTCAA
Organism: Streptomyces sp. NPDC041713; assembly: GCF_055591085.1. NCBI lineage: Bacteria > Bacillati > Actinomycetota > Actinomycetes > Kitasatosporales > Streptomycetaceae > Streptomyces > Streptomyces sp. NPDC041713. The sequence continues at coordinate 243,971 of NZ_JBVIZY010000006.1, read as the reverse complement.
CCACGACTCGGCCGACGGCTGGGTGATCGAGCACGCGACGATCCAGCACAACACCGGTGCCGGTCTGATGGCCGGCGCACGCCAGCGGGTCCGCGCCAACTGCCTGCGCGAGAACGGCCAGTACGGCATGAACGCGTACAAGGCCAAGGGCCGGATCAGCGGCCTGGTCGTCGAGGGCAACGAGATCGTCGGCAACAACACCGGCGACTGGGAACGGAAGCGCAAGGGCTGCGGCTGCACCGGAGGCGTCAAGTTCTGGGCGGTCGACGGAGCCGACGTGCGTGGCAACTGGGTGCACGACAACCGCGGCACCGGGCTGTGGGCGGACACCAACAACAACGACTTCCGCATCGAGGGCAACGTCCTGGAGAAGAACGACGGGGCGGCGCTGATCTACGAGACCAGCTACAACGCGGTCATCCGGAAGAACACGATCCGGCGGAACAACTGGGTCGAGGGGCGCCGGTACGCCGACCGCGGCGACTCCTTCCCGCTCGCGACCGTCTACATCTCGGAGTCGGGCGGCGAGCCGCGCGTGAAGGCGCGTACGGACGAGATCGAGATCGACCGGAACGTCCTGGAGGACAACTGGTCCGGGATCACCCTGTGGGAGAACGCCGACCGGTTCTGCAACAGCCCGGCCAACACCTCGTCCGGCAACTGCACGCTGCTGGTCAAGGACACCGAGCGGTGCGCGCGGCCGGGCATCACCAAGGAACCGCTCTACGCGGACTGCCGCTGGAAGACCCAGCGGGTCGACATCCACGACAACCGCTTCGTCCTGGACAAGGCCGTCGTCGAGTGCACGACCAAGTGCGACCGGATGGCGGTCCTCGCCAACTACGGCACCTATCCGGACTGGTCGCCCTACATGGGCGAGCGGGTGGCCGAGTCGATCACCGGCAAGCAGCACAACCGCTGGCGCCACAACACCTACGTCGGACCGTGGAAGTTCGTGGCCCACGACCCGAGCCGGGTCCTCGACTTCGGGCAGTGGCAGGCCGCCCCGTACCGGCAGGACGACCGCAGCACCCTGCGTACCCGGGCAGGTGACTGAGATGCCCGCGGACCACACGTCGCGGACGGTCGCCGTCGCCTGGGGACTGCTGGTCCTCAACACGCTCGGCTCCGCCGGGGCGGAGACCATCGTCCCGCTGCCCCGCTCCCTCATCCAGATGGCCACCATGGGCGCGCTGGTCCTGGCGTTCGCGCTGGCGCTCGCGGTCAACCTCACGCTGCGCATCCGGCCGGGCGCGTACGTCTTCCTGCTCACCCTGCTGCTCGTGCCGAGCCTGATCTCCAGCGTGAACCCGGACTCCGGCTTCGGCGCGCTGTTCCGCTGCGGCAGGCTGGCGCTCTTCGTCGCCACCCTGTGGCTGCTCAGCCGCTGGTGGGACGGGGGGCTGAGCTTCGTCAGACACCACATCCGGATGTACTTCGTGGTCCTCGGGTCGGTTGCCGCCGGTCTGGTCATCTCGCCGGGCGCCGCCCTGCCCGACCTCTACGGCGGGCGTCTCGTCGGCGCGCTGTGGCCGCTCACGCCGCCGCAGATCGGGCAGTACGCCGCGGTCATCATCGGACTCACCGTGCTGCTGCTCCTGGGCCGCAGGACCGACCGGACCAGTGCCGCGCTGGTCGTCGTGCCGTCCTTCGTGCTGCTCGCGCTGACCCACACCCGGACGGCCACGCTCGGCCTGTTCATCGGGCTCGCCCTCGCGATCTGCTCGCTGCTGCTGACCAGCTCCGCCGCCCGCCGGTTCTTCACCTGGGCGGTGCTGACCGCCACGGTGGCCGCGGTGGCGTTCAGCTCCGCGCTCCAGGCGTGGTTCCTGCGCGGCCAGACCGAGGAGAACTTCTCCAACCTCACCGGCCGGGCCAAGGTCTGGGACGCCCTCCTCGCGGCCCCCCGCTCCACCTCGGAGCAGCTGTTCGGGATGGGCCTCGGCGACAAGTCGTTCGGCGGCCTGCCGATCGACAACAGCTGGCTGGCCGTCTACCAGGAGCAGGGCCTGACCGGCACGGCCATCGTGGCGGTGATCATCCTCGTGCTCGGCGGTGTCGCGCTGCTGCGGCCGCCGTCGCTGCAGCGGGCCTGCGCCATCTTCCTGATCAGCTACTGCGCCATCGCCTCGTACACCGAGGCCGGTCTCGGCGACGCCTCGCCGTATCTGCTCCATCTGGCCGTGGCCGCCTCGCTGTTGGCGGCGCCCGCCGCGGCCCCGCCGCTCCCGGCGCCCGCGGCCTCCCGACGACGTGTCCCGCGCTGGGCGCGCGGATCGGAGGTGATCTGACCGTGCGCATCCTCGTGGTGCACAACCGTTACGCCTCGGCGCAGCCGAGCGGCGAGAACAAGGTCGTCGACCAGGAGATCGAGCTGCTGCGCGCGGCCGGCCACCACGTCGACCTGTTCGAGCGGCGCAGCGACACCATCGCCGCCCGTTCCCTGCCGGGCAAGGTCGCGGTGCCGCTGCTCGTGCCCTGGAACCCGGCGGTCCGCTCGGAGCTCGCCGCCCGGCTGCGCGCCGAGCGCCCGGACGTCGTGCACGTCCACAACGTCTTCCCGCTGCTCTCGCCCGCGGTCATCGCCGCCTGCGCCGACGCGGGCGTGCCCGCCGTGGCCACGCTGCACAACTACACGCAGATCTGCCCGCCCGGCACCCTGCAGCGGGACGGCAGGCCGTGCACCGAGTGCGTCGGCTCGTCGCCGCTGCCCGCCGTCCGGCACGGCTGCTACCGGAACTCCCGCCTGGCGACGGTGCCGCTGGCGGTCAGCCTGTCGGTCAACCGGCGCCGGTGGTGGACCGGTGTGGAGCGGTTCTTCTGCATCTCGGCGGCCCAGCGCGAGGTCCTGGTGGCGGCCGGCATGCCCGCCGAACGCCTCGCCGTGAAGCACAACTTCGTGCCGGAGCCGGAGGAGCGCCGGACGGGCGACGGCGAGCACCTGCTCTACCTCGGCCGGCTCGCGGAGGCCAAGGGCGTGCGGCTGCTCATGGCCGCGTGGGACGAGCTCGCGGCGGACGGCGGCGTGGGCGTACCGCTCGTGATCGCCGGGACGGGTCCGCTGGAGCCGGAGGTGACGGCGTGGGCGGCGGGCCGGGACGACGTGCGGTACGTCGGCCTGTACGACACCGCGGAGTGCCGCAAGGCGCTCGCGCGGTCGGTCGCCGTGGTCGCCCCCTCGACGTGGCTGGAGGCCTTCGGCCTGGTCGTCGTGGAGGCGATGGCGGCGGGCGTGCCGGCCGTGGCCGCCGGGCACGGCGCCTTCGTCGAGCTCGTCGAGGACGGGGTGACCGGGCTGCTGCACCGGCCGGGCGACGCCGCGTCGCTCGCGTCCCGCATACGCCGGATCGCGGTCGATCGCGGCCGCAACCGGGAGATGGGCCGGGCGGCCCGCGGCCGGTACGAGCAGGGGTTCAGCCCCGCCGTCGGCCTGGACCGCCTGGTGGAGGGGTATCGCACCGCGATCGCGGTGCGGGCCGGAGACGGGAACGGTCCGTCGCCGGCAGGGGGAACGGAAACACGGGCTCGTGGCGGGGACACCCGTACGGGCAGGGATGGGGGCAGTTAGATGACACGATGCCGACTCTGCGGCTCGGCGGCGCTGGAGAGCGTCGTCGACCTGGGGGCGACCCCGCCGTGCGAGAGCTTTCTCGCCGCGGACCGGCTGGACGAGCCGGAGCCCGCGTACCCGCTGCACCTGCGGGTCTGCACGGAGTGCTGGCTCGCGCAGATCCCGCCGCTGATCACGCCGGAGGAGACGTTCAAGGAGTACGCGTACTTCTCCTCCTTCTCGACGTCGTGGGTGGAGCACGCGCGCACCTTCGTCGCCGACGCCGCCCGGCGGGTGGGGCTCGGCGCCGACTCCTTCGTGGTCGAGGTCGCGAGCAACGACGGGTATCTGCTCAAGCACGTGGTGGACCGGGGGATCCGCTGCCTGGGCGTCGAGCCGTCGGTGAACGTCGGTGCCGCGGCCAGGGAGGCGGGCGTGCCCACGGTCACGGAGTTCCTGAGCCCCGAGACGGGCGCGGCCGTCCGCGCCGAGCACGGCCCGGCCGACCTGGTCGTGGCCAACAACGTGTACGCGCACATCCCGGACGTGGTCGGGTTCACCGAGGGGCTGCGCGCCCTGGTCGCCGACGACGGCTGGGTCTCCATCGAGGTGCAGCACCTGCTGACCCTGATCGAGGAGAACCAGTACGACACGATCTACCACGAGCACTTCCAGTACTACACGGTCGCCTCGGCGGCGCGGGCGCTCGCGAGCGGTGGACTCGCCCTCGTGGACGTCGAGTTGCTGCCCACGCACGGCGGCTCCATCCGGCTGTGGGCCCGCCCCGCCGAGGTCGCGGGCGAGCCGTCACGGCAGGTGGCCGAGGTCCTGGACCGGGAGAAGGCCGCCGGGCTCCAGGACCTGTCCGGGTACACCGAGTTCTCCGCCCGGGTCGCCAAGGTCCGCAGGGACCTGCTGAAGTTCCTCATCGAGGCGGCCGAGCGCGGCGAGACGGTCGTCGGCTACGGCGCGCCCGGCAAGGGCAACACCCTGCTCAACCACTGCGGCATCCGGCCCGACCTGCTCGCGTACACGGTCGACCGCAACCCGTACAAGCACGGCCGGTTCACCCCGGGCACCCGCATCCCGATCCTGCCGCCCGAGCGGATCGCCGCCGACCGGCCCGACTACGTCCTGATCCTGCCCTGGAACCTGCGGGCCGAGCTGGTCGAGCAGCTGTCCTACGTGCACGAGTGGGGCGGCCGCCTGGTCTTCCCCGTCCCGGAACTGAGCGTCGTCGACGCCACGTCTTCGAAAGAGGCCACAGCATGAAGGTCGTCCTGTTCTGCGGCGGTTACGGGATGCGGATGCGCGACGGGGCCGCCGACGACATGCCCAAGCCGATGGCGATGGTCGGCCCGCGGCCGCTGATCTGGCACGTCATGCGCTACTACGCGCACTTCGGGCACAAGGAGTTCATCCTGTGCCTGGGGTACGGGGCGCACCACATCAAGAACTTCTTCCTCAACTACGAGGAGACGACGTCCAACGACTTCGTGCTGCGGGGCGGCAGGACCGAGCTGCTGTCCACCGACATAGCCGACTGGACGATCACGTTCGCGCAGACCGGCATCGAGTCGCCGATCGGCGAGCGGCTGCGCCGGGTCCGCCACCACCTGGACGGCGACGAGATGTTCCTCGCCAACTACGCGGACGTGCTGACCGACGCCCCGCTGCCGGAGATGATCGACCGGTTCGCCCGGCGGGACGCGGGCGCCTCGATGATGGTGGTGCCGCCGCAGTCCTCCTTCCACTGCGTGGAGCTGGGCGAGGACAACCTGGTGGGCGGCATCACGGCGGTCAGTGAACTGCCGCTGTGGGAGAACGGCGGCTACTTCGTGCTCCGCCAGGAGGTCTTCGACCACATACCGGAGAACGGCGACCTGGTCGCCGACGGATGCGGCCAACTCGCCAAGCGGGGACGCCTGGTGGCGCACCAGCACCGCGGCTTCTGGAAGCCGACCGACACGGTCAAGGAGCGGGCCGCGCTCGATGCCGCGTACACCCGCGGCGAGCGCCCGTGGGCCGTGTGGGAGCGCGACGGCGTGCCGACGGACGCCGGGGTGCGCGCGTGATCCGGCTCGGGGCCGGGCGCCTGGAACGGATCGTCGCGGTGGGCGCGCACTGCGACGACATCGCCATCGGCGCCGGCGGCACACTGCTCACGCTGTGCCTGGCCCGGCCGGGCGTCCGCGTCGACGCGCTGGTGCTGACCGGCGGGGGCGGCGAGCGGGAGCAGGAGGAGCGGGCCGCGCTCGCCGCGTTCTGCCCCGGCGCCGACCTGCGGCTGACCGTCCTCAAGCTGCCGGACGGCCGGCTCCCCACGCACTGGGAGGAGGCCAAGGCCGCGGTCGAGGAGCTGCGCGCGCAGAGCGACCCCGACCTCGTCCTCGCCCCGCGCACCGACGACGCGCACCAGGACCACCGGGGCCTCGCCCAGCTCGTGCCCACCGCCTTCCGCGACCACCTCGTGCTCGGCTACGAGATCGTCAAGTGGGACGGCGATCTCGGCCGGATGGCCGCGTACCAGCCGCTTTCGCCGGAGACCGCCGAGCGGAAGGTGCGGCTGCTGCAGGAGCACTACCCCTCGCAGCGGCACCGGCCCTGGTACGACCGGGAGGCCTTCCTCGGCCTCGCGCGGATCCGCGGCATCGAATGCCACGCCCGGTACGCCGAGGCGTTCGCCGTCACCAAACTCACTCTCGACCTGGGGGAATGAACCTTGCGCGTACTGCTGACCGGACATCAGGGCTACCTGGGCACCGTGATGGCCCCGGTCCTCGCGGCCGCGGGACACGAGGTCACCGGCCTCGACTCCGGCCTGTTCGCCGACTGCGTCCTCGGCCCGCGGCCCGCCGACCCGACGGGGCACCGGGTGGACCTGCGGGACGTCACGGCCGACCACGTGGCCGGATTCGACGCGGTGATCCATCTGGCCGCGCTCTCCAACGACCCGCTGGGCTCGCTGGCGCCCGAACTCACCTACGACATCAACCACCACGCGTCCGTGCGGCTGGCCCGGCTGGCCCGCGAGGCCGGGGTGCGGCGCTTCCTGTACGCGTCCACCTGCTCGGTCTACGGCGCCGCGGGCGGCGGTGAACTGGTCGGCGAGGACGCCCCGTTGCGCCCGGTGACCCCGTACGCGGAGTCCAAGGTGCGGGTGGAGGACGACCTGCACGCGCTGGCCGACGACGACTTCAGCCCGGTGTACATGCGCAACGCCACCGCCTTCGGCTTCTCGCCCCGGCTGCGCGCCGACATCGTCCTGAACAACCTGGTTGGCCACGCGCTGCTCACCGGCGAGGTGCTGGTGCTCTCCGACGGCACGCCGTGGCGCCCGCTGGTGCACGCCGCGGACATCGCGCGGGCCTTCACCGCCGCGCTGGGCGCGCCCCGGGAGGCGGTGCACGACCGGGCGTTCAACATCGGCAGCGAGATCAACAACGTCACGGTCGCGGAGATCGCCGAGCAGGTCGCCGCTTCGGTGTCCGGCTCGAAGGTGGTCATCACCGGCGAGAACGGCGCCGATCCGCGCTCCTACCGGGTGGACTTCTCCCGGTTCCGCGCCGCGGTGCCCGGCTTCGACTGCACGTGGACGGTGCAGCAGGGCGCGCGCGAACTGGCCGATGCCTACCGCGAACACGGCCTGACCCAGGAGGACTTCGAGCAGCGCTTCACCCGTCTCGCCGTGCTGCGCGCGGCCTCCGGTGCGGGCACCGTCGACGACACCCTGCGGCGGCGCCCGTGACGGCGGTCGGCGAGGAGATGCACGCACTGGTGGAGCGGCTGTACCCGCTCTGCCGGAGCATCACCGGCGACGGTGTGCGCGCCACCCTGCGCATCGTCGACGAGTATCTTCCGCTGGAGATGCACGAGGTGCCGACCGGGACGCAGGTCCTCGACTGGACGGTGCCGCAGGAGTGGAACATCCGGGACGCGTACGTCGCCGACGCCTCCGGCCGCCGGGTCGTCGACTTCGCCGCGTCCAGCCTGCACGTGCTCGGCTACAGCGTGCCGGTGTCGGCGACGATGCCGCTCGCCGAGCTGCGGAGCCATCTGCACACATTGCCGGACCACCCCAAATGGGTTCCGTACCGCACGAGTTACTACCAGCCGCAGTGGGGGTTCTGTCTGGCCCAGGAGACCCTGGACGCCCTGCCGGACGGCGACTACGAGGTGCGCGTCGACTCCACGCTCGCCGACGGTCATCTGACCTACGCCGAGCACGTGATCCCCGGACAGGTGCCGGACGAGGTGATCGTCTCCTGCCACGTCTGCCACCCGTCGCTGGCCAACGACAATCTGGCCGGCATCGCGGTGGCGACCTATCTGGCCCGCTCGCTGGCCGGGACCACGCCGTACTACACCTACCGGTTCATCTTCGCGCCGGGCACCATCGGCGCCATCACCTGGCTGGCCCGCAACGCGGAGCGGATCGACCGGGTCAAGCACGGGCTCGTGCTCGCCTGCGCCGGTGACGCGGGCCAGTTGACGTACAAGCAGAGCAGGCGCGGCGACGCGGAGATCGACCGGGTGCTGCGGCATGTGCTCGCCGCGACCGAACGCCCGCACCAGGTCAGGGAGTTCACCCCGTACGGCTACGACGAGCGGCAGTTCTGCTCGCCCGGGTTCGACCTCGGGGTGGGCTCGCTCAGCCGGACGCCGTACGCGAGCTATCCGGAGTACCACACGTCGGCGGACAACCCGGACTTCGTCTCCGCGGAGGCGATGGCGGACACCCTCGACGTCTGCCGTACGGCGTTCGGCGTCCTCGACCGCAACCGGCGCTACGTCAACCTCAGCCCCTACGGCGAACCGCAACTGGGGCGGCGGGGGTTGTACGAATCCCTCGGTGGCCGCAGCGACGCCAAGGAGGCGCAGATGGCGATGCTCTGGGTGCTCAGCCTCTCCGACGGCGAGCACGGTCTGCTGGACGTCGCCGCACGGTCGGGGCTCGCGTTCGACACCGTCGCCGCGGCGGCCGACGCCCTGCACGGCGCCGGACTGATCAAGGCATGACGCCGATGGCCACCGAGGGGGAGAACACGACGACGCCGCAGGCCCCGATGCGGAGCACGGCGCGGACAGCCAAGCGGGCCATGTTCGGCCGGCTCTCCTGGGGCCTCGCCGACCAGGCGGCCTCCAGCATCTCCAACTTCGTGGTGGGCATCTACGTGGCCCGCTCGCTGGGGCTTGCCGCGTTCGGCGTGTTCAGTCTCGCCTGGGTGACCTACGGCGTGGTGCTCAGCGTCTCCCGCGGGCTCGCCACCGACCCGCTCGTGGTGCGTTTCAGCGGTGTGCCGGACTCCGCCTGGCGCACCGCGGTGGCCCGCTCGTCGGGCACCGCGCTCGGTGTCGGCGCCGCCGTCGGCGCGGTGTGCCTGGTGGTCGGTCTGGGGGTCGGCGGCCGCGTGGGGCCCGCGTTCGCCGGCCTCGGCGTCGTGCTGCCGGGGCTGCTGATGCAGGATGCCTGGCGGTACTCGTTCTTCGCGGCGGGCGCCGGGCGCAAGGCGTTCGTCAACGACCTGGTGTGGGGCATCGCGCTCGTCCCCGCCCTGGTGGTGGCCGCCCGGGTGGGCGGCGTGGCCGCGTTCGTCCTCGCCTGGGGCGCGTCGGCCGCCGTCGCCGCGGTGTACGGGTGTCTGCAGTCCGGTATCCGGCCGCGGCTCACCGGGGCGCGCGCGTGGCTCCGCGACCACCACGACCTCGGGCTGCGGTACCTGGTCGAGAACGTCAGCACCAGCGGCGCGGCCCAGCTGCGGGCGTACGGGCTCGGTGCGATCGTCGGCGTCAGCGCGGTGGGCGTGGTCCGCGGCGCCGAACTGCTGCTCGGCCCGTTCATGGCCGTGCTGATGGGCCTGTCGCTGGTCACCGTGGCGGAGGCGGCGCGGGTGCTGCGCAGGGCCCCGCACCGCCTCGGCACCTTCTGTTTCCTGCTGGGCGGCGCGCAGGCGGTGGCCGCGCTGCTCTGGGGCGCGGCGCTGCTCCTGATGCCGGACCGGCTCGGCGAGCTCACCCTCGGCGACGTCTGGGGCGCCGCCTCCGAGCTCATCGTGCCGGCCACGCTCGGGGTCGCGGGCGCAGGGCTCGGCACCGGCGCCGCGGCCGGCCTGCGCGCCCTCGGCCTGGCCCGGCGCAGTCTGCGCAGCCAGCTGTTCGCCTCCGCCTGCTATGTCGCCGGCGGGCTCGGCGGCGCGGTCGTGGCCGGCACGGTCGGCTCGGCCTGGGGCGTCGCCGCCGCGACCGTCTGCGGTTCCGCCGTGTGGTGGCTGCAGCTGCGCGCCGCGCTGCGCGAGCACCACCAGAACTCCATTACCGAAGTGAGGACGTCATGACCGCGCATCCCCGGCTGAGCATCGGCCTGCCCGTGTACGACGGCGAGGAGTACCTCGCCGAGGCGCTCGACGCCCTGCTCGGCCAGACCTACGAGGACTTCGAGCTGGTCATCTCGGACAACGCCTCGACCGACGGCACCCAGGACATCTGCCGCGAGTACGCCGCGAAGGACCCGCGCATCCGCTACCTGCGGCTGCCGCGGAACATCGGCGCCGCGCCCAACCACAACTACGTGTTCACGCAGTGCCGCGGCGAGCTCTTCAAGTGGGCCTCGCACGACGACCTGTACGCGCGCGACCTGCTGAAGCGCTGCGTGGAGGCGTTGGACGAGCGGCCGGAGGTGATCCTCGCGCACAGCGGCCAGGCGGTCATCGACGGCGACGGCACGGTGAAGGTCCCCTACGCGTACGGGCTCGCCACCGACTCGCCGCGCGCCCCGGAGCGCTTTCGCAGCCTGCTCTTCGAGCCGGGCGGCGACGACTTCTACGGGGTGATGCGGGCCGACGTGCTGCGCCGGGTGAAGCCGCACGACAGCTACCACCACGCCGACCGCACGTTCGTCGCCGAGATCACCCTGCACGGGCCCTTTTACCAGGTGCCGGAGCTGCTGTACTTCCGCCGCGACCACCCCACCCGCGCCGAGCGCGCGAACCCCTCGCTGCGCTCCCGCTGCGTCAACCTGGACCCGCGCCGCGCGGGCCGGCTGCACCCGACGCCCCGGCTGCTCGCCGAGTACGTCCTGGGGTTCACCTCGGCGATCCAGCGGGCGCCGCTGTCCGCCGCGGACCGGCGCGCGTGCCACCGCCACGTGGCCGCGTGGCTGGCGAGCCGGGCCCGCCCCGGCGCCGGCGAGCGGGTGGAGGACCGCGCCCCCGTCGACCCGGGCGCGCACACCGTCTCCGTGGACGAGGTCGTCGCGGGCCGCGAGGGGCGCGCCGGCCGTGAGGGGCGTCAGGGATGACGACGTCGGCCGGCCAACCCCCCGTGCGCGTCGGGGTGTTCGGGCTGCTCGGTTCCGGCAACCTCGGCAACGACGGGTCGCTCGAAGCCGTGCTCGGTCATCTGCGCACCGCACACCCGGGGGCCGCCGTGGACGCGCTGTGCGGCGGACCCGATGCGATCACGGCGCGGTACGGGATCCCCGCGACGCGGCTGCACTGGTACCGCGGCGAGTATCGGACCGCGTCCCGCGCGGGCGCCGTCGCGGGCAAGGGGTTCGGCAAGCTCGTCGACGCGTTCCGCACCGCCGCGTGGGTGCGCCGCCACGACGTGGTGATCGTGCCGGGCATGGGCGTCCTGGAAGCCACGCTGCCGCTGCGGCCCTGGGGCTTCCCGTACGCGCTGTTCCTGCTCTGCGCGAGCGGCCGGCTGCTCGGCACCCGGGTCGCGCTGGTCGGCGTGGGCGCGGACACGATCCGCAACCGGTCGACCCGCACCCTGGTCCGCTGGTCGGCGCGGCTCGCGGCGTACCGCTCGTACCGTGACGACCTGTCCCGCGACGCGATGCGGGCGATGGGCGTGGACACCGGGCGCGACCGTGTCTACCCGGACCTCGCGTTCGCCCTGCCGACGGCGGAGGCGAGCGCGCCATCGGATGTTCCCGGTCTGGTCTGTGTCGGCGTGATGGCCTTCCACGGCAGTGACGCCGACCGCGACCGCGCCGAGGAGATCCACCGGCGCTATCTCGACGGGGTCACCGCGTTCGTCCGCGCGCTGGTCGAGGAGGGCCGGCCGGTCCGGCTGCTCACCGGCGACGACGTCGACGGGGCGGTGGTGGCCGCGATCCTCGACGCGGTCGGCTCGCCGCTGGTCACCGCGGCCGACGCGGCCTCGCTCGACGATCTGATGCGGGAGACGGCGGCGGCCGACGCCGTGGTGGCGACCCGGTACCACAACCTGGTCTGCGCCCTGAAGTCCAACGCCCCTACGCTCGCCCTCAGTTACGCGGCGAAGAGCGACGCGCTGATGGACCGGATGGGCCTCGGCGCGTACTGCCACCCGGCCCGCGAGGTCGACGCCGGCCGGCTGTTGGAGCAGTTCCGCGAACTGGAGAAGCGGGCGGCCGGGCTGCGCCGGACCCTCGCCGAGCGCAACCGGACCGCTACCGCGCAACTCGCCGACCAGTGGGCCGAGTTGACCGCCGTTCTGTTCCCCACGAAGACGAAGACCACGTCGAAGTCGAAGACCGAACACGCCGGGTCCCGTCCCCGGCAGGAGGCACCATGAAAGTGACCGAAGTCCCGGCGATCGCCGGCGCGTACCAGTTCGAGCCGGAGCGGCACGCCGACGAACGCGGCTTCTTCTGCCGGACGTTCGACGCCGACGTGATCCGCTCGGTGGGGCTCGACCCGGCCGCCTTCGTCCAGGACAGCGTGTCCCGTTCGGTCCGGGGCGTGCTGCGCGGCCTGCACCTGCGCTCCGGCGCGGGCGAGGCCAAGCTGGTGCGGTGCTCGTACGGGCGGATCTTCGACGTCGCCGTGGATCTGCGGAAGGACTCGCCGACCTATCTGGGCCGGGCCTTCTTCGACCTGTCCGGCGAGACGCAGACGACGGTGTACATCCCGGCGGGGTGCGCGCACGGCTTCCAGGTCCTGACGGACACCGCGGACACCTCGTACAAGATCGACCGGCCGCACGACCCGAGCGAGGACGTGACGATCGCGTTCGACGACCCGGAGCTCGCCATTCCGTGGCCGCTGCCGGTGACGTCGGTGTCCGCGCGGGACCGGGCGGCGCCGGGCCTCGCCGAGGTCCTGAAGCAGAGGGAGGGGTGACGTGGACGGGAAAACGGTCGTGGACGTGGACACCGAGAACACCGCAGGCGCCGGGGAGTTGCGGCTCCCCAAGTCGCAGGCGCTGAACGAGCGGCTGCACGCGCTGGTCCCGGGCGGCGCGCACACCTACGCCAAGGGCGACGACCAGTATCCCGAGCACCTCGCGCCGGTCATCAGCCACGGCCGCGGCGCCCACGTGTGGGACGTCGACGGCAACCGCTACATCGAGTACGGGTCGGGCCTTCGGTCGGTCAGCCTCGGCCACGCCCACCCGCGGGTCGTCGAGGCGGTGCGGCGGGAGCTCGACCGGGGCAGCAACTTCGTGCGGCCCTCCGTCGTGGAGGTCGAGGCCGCCGAGCGCTTCCTGGCGACCGTGCCGACCGCCGAGATGGTGAAGTTCGCGAAGAACGGCTCCGACGCCACCACCGCCGCGGTACGGCTGGCCCGCGCCGCCACCGGGCGGGCGCGGGTGGCCCTCTGCGGCGATCACCCGTTCTTCTCCGTCGACGACTGGTTCATCGGGACGACGCCGATGTCCGCGGGCGTCCCGGCGGCGACGGACGAGCTCACCGTGACGTTCCCGTACGGGGATCTGGCCGCCACGGAGGAGCTGCTCACCCGGTACCGGGACGAGGTGGCCTGCCTGATCCTGGAGCCCGCCACCCACACCGAGCCTCCCCCGGGCTACCTCGCGGGCCTGCGCGAACTCGCCGACCGGCACGGCTGCGTGCTGATCTTCGACGAGATGATCACCGGCTTCCGCTGGTCGGAGGCGGGCGCCCAGGGGCTGTACGGCGTGGTGCCGGACCTCTCGACGTTCGGCAAGGCGCTGGGCAACGGCTGTGCGGTCTCCGCGCTCGCCGGGCGTAGGGAGCTGATGGAGCGGGGCGGCTTCCGGCACTCCGGCGAGCGGGTGTTCCTGCTGTCCACGACGCACGGGGCGGAGACGCACTCGCTGGCGGCGGCGATGGCCGTGCAGGCCGTCTACGTCGAGGAGGGCGTCACGGCGCGCCTGCACGCCCTCGGCGACCGCCTGGCGGCCGGGGTCCGCGAGGCGGCGGCGGGGATGGGCGTCGCCGACCACGTCGTGGTCAGGGGCCGGGCCAGCAACCTGGTCTTCGCCACGCTGGACGCGGAGGGCCGCCCGTCGCAGGAGTACCGCACCCTGTTCCTGCGCCGGCTCCTCGAAGGCGGGGTCCTGGCCCCGTCGTTCGTGGTGAGCAGCGCGCTGACCGAGGCGGACATCGACCACACGGTGGAGACGGTGGCCCAGGCGTGCGCGCTGTACCGCAAGGCACTGGACACGAACGACCCCACCCCATGGCTGGGGGGCCGCCCGGTGCGGCCGGTGTTCCGCCGGGTGGGGTGAGACGGTACGCGACCTGGCCGAAAGGCACCGGACGCGGGCGCCCCCCCTTGGCTGGGAGCCGCCCGGTGCGGCTGACGTTCCGACGGGTGGGGTGAGGCCGTACGCCGCCTGAGCCCCGGTCCCGGCCCGGCGGGGCCGGGGGGCCGGGGCCGGCGAGGCCGGGGAGGCCGGGGGCCGGCGAGGTCAGCGAGACCCGGCGGGACGGGCAAAGCCCGACCAGGCAGGAGAAGCCCGGTGGGACGGGCGGGGCCAGCGGGCAGGCGGGGCAGACCAGGCGGGCGAAGTCCGGCGAGGCAGGGTGGGGCTGGCGAGGCAGGACGCGCTGGCGGGCTGGCGGGCTGGCGGGCTGGCGGGCTGGCGGGCTGGCGGGCTGGCGGGCTGGCGGGCTGGCGGGCTGGCGGGCTGGCGGGGCAGTATCGCCCGAGCTGCGCCGCACCCGAGCCTGACGCAACGTCAGGCGTGCTGCCCCTGGCGGGAGTCCGTCGTCCGGGGCGTCATCCGGTCGGCCACCCCGTCGGCCAGCCACGCCACCGCCGGTACCAGCGCTAGCGCGACGCACCAGCCGCCGAGGACGTCCGTCGGGTAATGCGCTCCCAGCGCGACCTGCGCCCAGCCCATCGCGGCGCCCGCCACCAGCGCCGTGGCGAGCACGAGCAGCAGCCCGGCGCCCCTGCCGAGGCCGAGTCGGCCGGCCGCGAGCAGCGCCGCCGCGACGGCGAGTGCCGTGAAGAAGGCCGTGTGGCCGCTCGGGTAGGACAGGTTGCCCGCGCCGTGAATGGTGCGCCCCACCACGTGCTTGAGCAGCGTCGCCGCGCCCACGGCCAGGGCGGCGGAGGCCACCACGAGCACCGCCCCGCGCGGCCGCCGCCACAGCAGGCAGCCCGCGACGGCCGCCACCATCAGCAGCGCCGCGCCCGCGGGCTCCCCCAGGAAGTCCGTGGCCAGAGCGATGCCGCGCCACGGCGACCGCACGCTGTCCGCCGTCGGGTCGACGAACCACCGGTCCACCCGGCCGGGCTCGCCGTGCCCCGCGTACAAGGCCCCGATCGCGCCGACCACGAGCGTGGCGAGGAGCGCGATCAGACCGAGCGGGCCGCGCAGCGAAGGGGGCAGGGCGGGGGCCGGCGCCGTCATCTCAGGCGCACTTGAGGGCCGTTCGGTCCGCTTTCGGTCGTGTCCCGTCAGTTTCCCGGCTCCCGCCTGGCCTCGCGCATCGGCAATCGGTCTCTTCCCGTCACCCTAACCAACAATGCGGCACGGCAAGTGGCCGTCCCGCACAGGGAGTCAGCTCTGTCGGCCACCGGGCGCCGCGGGTGAACCCGGCGCGGCGTGCAGGCCTCCGTGCAGATGGACCAGGCCTCCGCCCGGCGCACCGATCCGTACGTGCTCCACGACGCACACGATCAACTCGTGGTCGCCCAGCGTCAGTTGACGGTGGCGGGCGCCGACCAGCCAGGCCGCGCAGTCGTCGAGCAGCGGCACCCCGTGCGGGCCGGTGTGCCAGCGGGTGGGCGGGGCGAACCGGTCGACGCCGCGCGCCGCGAACCGCTCGGCCACCTCCCGTTGCCCCGCACCCAGCAACTGGATCCCGAACCGCCGGCAACCCTTGATCCTGGCCCACGTCGAGGACGTCTCGGCGAGCGCGAAGGAGACCAGCGCCGGTTCCGCGCTCACCGAAGTGAACGACGTGATCGTCACCCCGGCGGGACCGTCGGGCGTGGCCGCGGTGAGCACCGCGACGCCCGAGGCGTGCCCCCGCAGCGCGGCGCGCAGCTCACCCGCTCCCACCGTGGGCGGCGCCGTGGTCACGAGCGCGCCGCCGGGGGCGTCGCGCCGATCAGCCGCTCGGGCCGGGGGGCCACCGCCGTGATGGAGCGGGGTGCGCCGGGCGCCGCGCCCGGCCGGGTCGTGATGGTGATCCGGGCGGCCAGTTCATGGGCCGCGTCGCGCGCCTCGTCGGCCGAGTCGCCCCGGACGATGAGCAGCCCGGACCGGTCGTACGACCAGGCGATGGGGTCGACCGTGTCACCGGGGGCGACGGAGAGCTGCAGGGAGACCACCCGCGGGTCGGCGCGCACCTCCTCGGCGCCGGTGACGGACTCGACGACGCCCGGCTCGGCGGTGAGGAACCGGATCGCGCCGCCGCCCCTGGCCGGGCCCGGCGTGCGGGGCCCGGTGCGGCCCGCGTACCAGAGGAAGCCCAGCGCGTCGATGTCGGTGCCGTACACCTCGTGGGCCAGGTCGGTGATCCGGTCGCCGCCGCGCCGGTTGTGCGACTCGACCAGGCGGGGCCCTTCGGCGGTGAGGATCACCTCGGTGTGCGAGGGGCCGTCCGTGACCCCGACGGCATCCAGCATCCTGCCCACCAGCGAGCCGATGCGGGCCACGTCCACCGCGTCGAGGCCCGCCGGCTGTACGTGCCCGACCTCGACGAACGAGTCGAGCTTCTCCTT
The DNA here is from genome assembly GCF_055591085.1 of Streptomyces sp. NPDC041713. Classification (NCBI taxonomy): domain Bacteria; kingdom Bacillati; phylum Actinomycetota; class Actinomycetes; order Kitasatosporales; family Streptomycetaceae; genus Streptomyces; species Streptomyces sp. NPDC041713. The sequence goes on along the minus strand of NZ_JBVIZY010000006.1, from coordinate 227,489 downwards.
GGCGGTGTACGCGACGACCACGTGCTCACCCGCGAAGCTGAACGCCTCGACGCTGAACTCCGGGCCGCGCAGATACTGCTCCATCACGAACGTGTGCAGCCCGAACTCCGCCGCCCAGGACGCCACTTCGGCCACCGCTTCGGGCCCCGGCACCAGCCGCACGCCCAGGCTGCCGGAGCCGTACCGGGGCTTGATCACCGCGGCCCCGTGCGCGTCGACGAAGGCGCGGATGTCGGCCTCGTCGTGGCCGAGGCGTGCGGCGACGCCCTCGATGCCGCGCTCGGCGAGCAGCTCCCGGAAGGCCAGCTTGTCCTGCAGCAGGCGGACGGTTTCGAGGCCGGTGCCCGGCAGGCCGAGCGCCGTCGTCGCGGCCGCCGCCGACTCCAGGCCGTCCTCGATGATCGAGACGACCCGGACCAGCGGCCGGTGCCGGTGCACGGCGGCGAGGAGGTCGGCGACGGCCTGCGGGTCGCGGTAGTCGGTGAGATGCGCCTCGGCCACCAACGCAAGGCCCGCGGGGTCGAGTTCGTGCGGTCCGTGCAGCCAGACGACGTCGAACCCGGCCGCGCGGGCCTTCTCCAGGGCGGCGACCTGCCCGCCGATCACCGCGATCCGGGGCGCGGCCTCGTGCCGGTGGTCGTCGCTCTCGTGCCCGCGGTTGTCGCTCTCGTACTCGTGCTTGTTGCTCTCGTCTTCGTGCGTCATGCGCGCAGCTCCCGTCCCGATGCGTTCTCCAGCCAGCGCACGACCTCGACGTTGTCGGCGCCCGCCGGCAGCTCGTCGTGCGCCTTCTCCCACAGCTCCTGGCAGGCGTGGCCGAAGGCGGCGGGGCCGCCCGCGGAGTCGAGCAGCGACGTGCCGATGCGGATGTCCTTGAGCATCAGCCGCAGCGCGAACCCCGAGTCGAAGGTGCCGGTCAGCACATGGTCGGGCAGCTTGGTCTGCGAGGCGTGGTTGCGCCCGGTCGACGCGTTGATCACCTCCAGCATCGCCGCGGGTTCGAGCCCGAACGCCCGCCCGGCGAGCATGACTTCGGTGACGGCTGCCAGATTGACCGCGGAGAGCAGGTTGTTGAGCGCCTTCAGGGCGTGGCCCGCGCCCGCGGGGCCCACCCGGTGGACCCGGCCGAGCGCGCCGAGCACCTGTTCCGCCCGTACGACGTCCTCGGCTCCGCCCGCGGCCATCAGCGTCAGCTCGCCCGCGCGCGCGGCGGCCGGTGAGCCGGAGACCGGCGCGTCCACCACGGACACCCCGTACGCGGCGGCCGCGCGCCCGAGGGCGAGGGTGTCCCCGGGCGCCGATGAGCCCGTGTCGACGATCAGCGAGCCGGCGTCGAGGTGCGGGAGCAGCTCGTCGGCCACCTGCCGGACCGCCGCGCCGTCGGGCAGCATGGTGACCACCACCGGCGCGGCCAGCTCCGCGACGCCCCGCGCCGCGCGCACGCCCGGGTGTTCCCCGCCCGCCGCGGCGACGCCCGGATCGGCGTCGTACGCGACCACGTCGAACCCGCGCTCCGCGAGGCGGCGGCACATCCCGCCGCCCATGGACCCCAGTCCCGCGAACCCCACTCTCATCGAACCGTTCCTTTCTCGGTGCGTGAGCTCATCTCGGTACGTGAACTCATCGCGGTACGTGTGCTCATCCCGGTACGTGTGCTCATCTCGGTGCGTGTGCTCATCCCGCTCCATGCGCTCACCCGGCGACGAGGGCCGTCAGGCCCCGGACGATGAGGACGGCCGCGGCGACGACGGCGAGGACGAGCACCGCGCCGCGCAACCGGCCGCCGCCATCCACCCGCTTGCGGACCGGCCCCGACAGCGCGAACCCGGCCACCACGGCGGGCAACAGCATCGCGCCGAAGGACAGTTGGTCGCCCGAGAGCCGGCCCACCGCGGTGAGGGAGACGAGCGACAGCAGCGTGCCCGCCGTGTAGAAGACGCTGAGGGTGCCGCGGACCTTGGGCCCGGGTTCCTGGCTGTAGACGAGCGCGATGAACGGCCCGCCGATGGACGAGGTCGTGCCGGTGAGGCCCGCCACGGCGCCGGAGGCGATCAACGTGCTCCGGTTTCTGGGCAGCCTGGCCGGGTCGAAGGCGAGCAGCGAGACGACGCCCAGGGTGATCCCCGCGGAGAGCAGGTCGAGCGTCGGCACCGAGACGACGAGGATGACGTACGACGCCGTCACCGTGCCGACGATCCGCCCGGCCATCGCCCAGGAGACGCCGTACCAGTCGGTGTGGGAGATCTCCCGCACCGCCCCGAGCGCGGCCAGGACCGCGGCGACCAGGAGCAGTGAGCCCGGCATGAGGTCCGGCGCGGCGATCTGCACCACCGGCGCCGACACCAGGGCGAGCCCCACGCCGAGGCTGCCCTGGACCAGCGCGCCGAGGAAGACCGCGACGGACGCGAAGACGAGGACGGAGAGTTCAGGCATCGACGAGCCCCTTCTCGCCGATCCGCCGTCCCGCCGCGCGGGCCACCCGCTCGGCCGCGAAGCCCGCGGCCACGAGGACCGCCGCGGCCACCACCCAGCCGAGCGAACCGGAGCCGAGCAGCAGCCCGGTGACCAGGACGGGTCCGAGGACGCGCTGGCCGGCCACGCTCAGGTTGAACACGGACAGGTACCGCCCGCGCCGCTCCTCGGGGGCCAGGGCGATGGAGAGGTCCCACACCGCGGAGTTGGCGGTCACCTCGGCCAGGGACAGCGTCACCACGGCGGCGGCCAGCCACGCCACGGCGGGCCCGCCCGCGACCGAGCCGGACGCGGCGAAGCACAGGCTGCTCACCGCGAGCACGGCGCCCGTCCAGGTGAGCATCCGGGTGGTGCGCCGCCGGCCGGTGGCCAGCTTGCTGACCGGGATCTGCAGGACCACGACGAGCACGGTGTTCAGCGTGAACAGCACCGACACGGTGGCCCGCGGCGCGTCCGTGTGCTCCAGGATCCACACGGGCATCGCGACGAGCAGCATCGTGTCGAAGGAGAACAGCAGGAAGTTGAGCGCGGTCAGCGTCAGATAGCGCGCGTCGGGCAACCCCCGTTCCTTGACGGCTCGTTCCGCCGTCTCCCGCGGTTCGGCACCGGCTTCATCATCCAAACCGGCCCCGGGCGCGGCCAGTTCGTCCACCCGCAGCACCAGCACCGCGCCGCCGAGAAAGGCCAGCCCGATGGCGATCAGGGTGACCCGGTAGGCGGCCTGCGTGTCACCGACGAGCGCCACACCGGCCGCCATCGCACCGACCCCGAGTCCGCAGTTGCGTACGACGTTGACCACCGCGAGCAGCCGGGTGCGCTCCCGGCGTTCCGGCACGGCCACGGCGACCAGCGCCTGGAGCACCGGGGGCCCGGCCCTGTCGCACGCCACCGCGCAGAGCGTCACCACCATGAACTGCCAGAAACTGGTGACGAGGACGTACGCCGCACAGCACACGCCCCGCCCCAGATACACCGCGGCGAGCACCCGCCGCGCCCCGTACCGGTCGGCGAGGACCCCGCCGAGCAGCGAGATCCCGAGGGCGACGACGCCGGCGACGGCGAGCCCGGAGGCCACCTGGTTCGCCGACAGGTCCACCTGCCGGGTGAAGTACGCCATGGAGCTCGCCATGAACAGGCCGATGCCGAGCGACTGGACGAGGGCTGCGGCGGCGAGCCTGCGCCCGCCCGCGGTGAGCTTCACGTCACTCGGTCCCGAAGTCGAAGTCGACCCGGTCCTCGAGCTCCATCTCGCGCACGATGCGCCGCACCCCGGAGAAGTCGCGCACCAGCAGGCCGGTGCCGGCCTGCCGTCGGCAGTCCTCGACGATCTCGTCGGCCTTCTCGAACCCGGCCGCCCGCAGGATGCCGGGCCACACCGCGAAGTCCTGCTCCACGAAGGCGTGCAGCGCCGTGGGCAGCGAGTCGACGAAGGTGCGGCGCTGCTCGGTGTTCATGTGCACGTACAGCGCCTTGGCGACCTCGACCATGACGGAGGAGTGCGCGGACTCGTCGCGGGCGTGCAGCCGGGGCACCAGGGCGTGCAGCGGCTGGACGCTCTTGTCGCGGGAGAGCAGCTCCAGATAGGCGTTGACGCTGATCTCCGAGACGGTCGTCCAGACCAGCCTCAGCAGATCGCGCTCCCAGCGCTCCGACGCCTTCGCGTCGGCTTCGAGGAGGCGGCGGTAGGTGACGGTGTGCGGGTAGGCGGGCTCGCCGGTGATCTGCCGCACCTCGCGGGTGCGCTGCATCGCGATCATGTGCATGTACGTGTGCCAGACCTCGTCCACGTGCGTCTGCTGGACGGCACGCTTGAGCTGGACGCTGTCGGCGCCCGGGAAGGCGCCGTGCATGATCATGGCGAAGGTGGGGTTGGCGACGTGCTCCTCGGCCGCGATGACCCGCTCGTTGTAGACCAGCCAGGCCAGGGTGAGGACCTTCTGCCGCTGCTCGGGCGCGGCCGCGAGGTAGAGCGGGTGGTCGGCGAAGGGCAGCAGGTGCTCGGGGTAGTCCGGCAGTCCCTCGTCGTACTCCTCGGGCTCGGATATCTGGTCCAGGTCGGTGCGGATGGTGGCGCGCCGGGGCCAGGAGTCGGCGATCCGGCGCAGCACGGTCTCGTCGATGTCGTGCGCGTGGCCGTCTCCGTGAGCGTCCTCGAAGTCGCCCTCGATGTCGTCCTCAACGGTGTGCTCGTGTTCGGCGATGCTCAACTCGGGTCCCCTTCGGATACGTGCTGTCGTGCCGCCGCCGCGACGGAGTCGGCGAGCAGGGCGAGGCCGGGCGCGAGCTCGTCGGCGTCGGCCACGATGGGCGGCATGATCTTGAGGACCTGGCCGCGGGCGCCGGACGTCTCCACCAGGAGCCCGCGCGTGAAGGCGGTCCGCGACACCCGGTCCGCGAGCGCCGGGTCGGTGAAGCCGAGGCCGCGGATCAGGCCGCGGCCGAGGACGGTGCAGCCCAACTCGGCGAAGGAGCCCGCCAGTTCGGTGAGTCGGTCCGCGAGGGCGGCGGCGTTGCGCCGCACCTGCGCGGCGAACTCCGGGTCCGCCCAGCGGTCCAGGCAGGCCGTGGCGGTGACGAAGGCGAGGTTGTTGCCGCGGAAGGTGCCGCTGTGCTCGCCGGGGCCCAGCTGGTCGAGCTCGGGGCGGACCAGGACCAGGGCCATCGGCATGCCGAAGCCGCTGATGGACTTGGACAGACAGATCAGGTCCGGGACGATGCCCGCCTCTTCGAAGCTGAAGAAGGTGCCGGTGCGCCCGCAGCCCGCCTGGATGTCGTCGACGATGAGCAGGATGCCCCGCTCGCGCGCCACCTCGGCGAGCCTGCGCAGCCACGAGGGGCTCGCCGCCGCGAGGCCGCCCTCGCCCTGCACGGTCTCCACCACGAAGGCCGCGGGCAGGTCGACGCCGCTGCCCGGGTCGTCGAGCATCCGGGTCAGATAGTCGATGGTGTCGACGCCTTCGCCCGCGTACCCCTCGTACGGCATGCGCGTGACGTGGCCGAGCGGCACCCCGGCCGCCCCGCGCTTGAACGAGGTGGCGGACGCGGCGAGCGCGCCGAGTGAGAGGCCGTGGAAGCCGCCGGTGAAGGCGATGACGTCGGTGCGCCCGGTGACCCTGCGGGCCGTCTTGAAGGCCGCCTCGACGGCGTTGGTGCCGGTCGGCCCGGTGAACTGCACCCGGTGGTCGAGCCCGCGCGGCGCGAGCACCACCTCGCGGAAGCGGCGCAGGAACGCGGCCTTGGCGCCGGTGTGCAGGTCGAGGCCGTGGACCGGCCCGTCGGCCTGGAGGTAGGCGATGAGGGCGGCGCGCAGGTCGGCCGGGTTGTGCCCGTAGTTGAGCGCGCCCGCGCCGGACAGGAAGTCGATGTACTCGCGGCCCTCGGCGTCCCACATGCGGTGTCCGGAGGCCCGCGTGAAGACGGCGGGAAAGCGCCGGCAGTAGGTGCGCACGGCCGATTCGAGCTCGTCGAAGACGGCCGTGTCGGAGCCGGGGGTAACCGGCTCTGTGGTCACCGGCTCTGCGGTGACCGGCCCAGCGGTGACCGGTTCGGCGGTGGTCATGAGGCACTCCAGGGGTCGATGCCGGTGATCTCGGCCGTCTCACGGGGGGTCAGTGCGGTGCGCGGGGAGAGCGGGAACCAGCCGGCGACGCTGAGCCGCAGCAGTTCGCGCATGCGGTCGGCGATCAGCTCCGGGGTGTACCGCTCGGGCACCTCGGCCGCGTCGATGACCGGGGTCGGCGGGAAGTAGCGGCCGCCGGGGACGGGGCGCACGACGGCGTCCCACAGGTTGAGGCTCTGGCCGCCCCAGCGGGCCCGGCCGCTGAACACCGAGTACAGCGGGAGGCCCGCGGGGTGCGGGCGGCTCAGCGCCTGGTTCACGGCCTCGCTGACCATCTCGACGATCAGCCCGCAGCCGCCCGCGTCCCGGGCCCTGCGGGCCTGCGCGAAGAGCGTGAGCGCGCCGTCCAGGGCGTCGCCGTGCCGGGCCAGGCCGCCGCTCTGCGGGGTGTAGCCGAGGTGCGCCAGGGTGGGGACGCCGGCCGCGGCCACCGCCTCGACGCAGCCGAACTCGCCCTCCCCCGCCACCTCGATCTTGACGGCGTCCGCGCCGGCGGCGACGAACCGGTCGGCGGCGGCACGGGCCGTGGCGGGGCTGCGGGTCGTCCCGTCCGGCAGGTCGGCGAGGAGGAACGGCCGCCGGGCGGAGGGGAATGCGGCGTCCAGCGTCTCGCGCACCTCGGCCACCAGGCCGGTGAGGGTGGCAAGGCCCCACTCCTGCTCGGCGTCGCCGGTCAGGGCGGTGCCGGTGCGGCCCAGGTGCGTCATGAAGTACGAGTCGCCGACCATCACGCATTCGACGGGGGCGTCGAGGAGGTCCGGCGCGCGCAGCGCCTCGGCCAGGCCCTCCACCTCGTACCCCCGGTACGCGTTGATCTTGAGGCCTAACTGGGCCGGGCTGTCGTACCGGTGCAGGTAGGGGGTGAGCGCGGTGGCCGCCGTGGGCCTCGCGGTGGTGGTGTCAACGGTCACGGCCGCCCTCCCAGTAGATCTTGTTGATACGGCCGATGGCGTCCGTGACGGCCTCTTCGGGCGCCGCGGTGAAGCAGAGCCGGGCCCAGCCGTCGCAGTGCGCGCCGAACACCCGGCCCGGCGCGAGCCCCACGCCCGCCTCGGCGCAGCGCCGCACGAACTCCGCGCCGTCGCCGTACCCGCCGAGGTCGAGGAAGGTGTAGAGGCCGCCCCTGACCCGGGTGTGCGGGATCTCCAGGGCGGCGTCGGCGAGCCGCCAGGCGCGCTCGGCCGCCGCCCGGCGCCGCGCGAGCTCGTCGGCGGGGGTGGCGAGCGCGCGGAAGGCGGTGTATTGCGCGGCCGTGGAGACCGAGTACAGCGTGTGCAGCGACCACTTGGTGAGGACCTCCTCGGCGCCGGGCGGCGCGATGAGGTGGCCCACGCGGGCGCCGGGCATGGCGTACGTCTTGCTGCAGCTGTGCACCGAGAAGGTGCGCTCGGCGGCGCCGGGGACGGTCGCCGTGTCGAGGAAGCCGCCGTCGCCGAAGTCGTAGTTCTCGTAGGCGTTGTCGGCGATCAGCCACAGGTCGTGCCGGGCCGCGAGGTCGGCGAGCGCGGCCAGGGCGCGTGCGTCGAGGCGGAAGCCGGTGGGGTTGTTGGGGTTGTTGAAGTAGATCGCCCGGGTGCGCGGTCCCACCGCCCGCTCGATCGCGGCGATGAAGTCGAAGTCCGGGTCCTCGCTGAGCTCCAGGAAGACCGGCACCTCGCGCGGGATGCCGCCGGCCGCCCACACCAGGCCGGTCGCGAACAGCCACTGCGGGGAGAGCACGACGACCTCGTCGCCCGCGTCGAGGACGGCGTGCAGGGTCACCGCGATGGCGTGGGTGGCGCCGCTGGTGACCAGGACCTGCCCCGGGTCGACGGGGGTGCCGCGGCGCCGGCTCGCCGCCTCGGCGAAGGCCGAGCGCAGCGCGGGGACGCCGGCGGGCGGCGCGTGCTCGTGGGCGGCGATCCCGAACTCGGCGCGGTCCCAGGTGCCGGGCCGCGCGCACGGCTCGAAGACGGTTCTGCCCTGCTGCAGCGGCACCGGGTCGGCCACCGCCGAGGAGCGCAGCAGCCGGTCGACGGCCACCAGCGCGGAGGGCGGTATCTCACTGAGGGTTCTGGCGAACGACGGCATGGCGGTGCTCACTCCTGGACTCGGGACGGGCCCGGCTTCAGCGGGACGCGGGCCGCGGCACCCCGGGCGGGCCGGTCGATGCCGAGGTTGCCGCGCAGGGTGGTGCTCTCGTACTCGGTGCGGAACAGGCCGCGGCGCTGCAGCTCGGGCACGACGAGGTCGACGAAGTCGTCCAGGCCCTCGGGGAGTACGGGCGGCATGACGTTGAAGCCGTCGGCGGCCCCGCCGGTGAACCACTCCTCCATGAGGTCGGCGACGTCGTCGGGGGTGCCGATGACGATGCGGTGGCCGCGGCCCCCGGTCAGGGACCGGTACAGCTCCCTGACCGTCAGGCCCTCGCGGCGCGCCTTGTCGTAGACGAGCTGCTGGCGGCTGGTGCTGCCCTCGGTGGGCGGCAGTTCGGGCAGCGGCTCGTCCAGCGGGAGGCCGGAGATGTCGATGTCGCCGAGGAGCTGGGTGAGCAGCCCCAACCCGACGACGGGGTCGACGAGTTCCTGCAGCACGGCGTACTTGTCCTCGGCCTCGGCGCGGGTGCGGCCGATCACGGGGAAGAGGCCCGGCATGACCTTCATCTGGTCGGGGTCGCGTCCGTAGCCGGCGGCCTGTTCCTTGATGCCGCGGTAGAACGTCCGCCCCTCGTCCAGGGTCTGGGCCGCGGTGAAGATCACCTCCGCCCAGCGCGCGGCGAAGTCCTGGCCGTCCGCGGAGGCGCCCGCCTGGACGAGGACGGGGTAACCCTGCGGCGGGCGGGCCACGTTGAGCGGCCCGCGCACCGAGAAGTGCTCGCCCTTGTGGTCCAGGACGTGCAGCCCGGCCGGGTCGAAGTAGCGCCCGGACTCCTTGTCGCAGATGAACGCGTCGTCGTCCCAGCTGTCCCACAGGCCGGTGACGACCTCCATGAACTCCCGGGCGCGGTGGTAGCGCGCGGCGTGGTCGGGCTGGGAGTCGCGGTTGAAGTTCTTCGCCTCGGCGTCGGTGACCGAGGTGACGATGTTCCAGGCGGAGCGGCCGGAGCTCAGGTGGTCGATCGAGGCGAACTTCCGCGCGATGTGGAACGGTTCGTTGTACGTCGTCGACGCGGTCGCCGCGAGACCGATGTGCGTGGTGTGCACGGCGAGGGCGGACAGCAGCGTCAGCGGGTCGAACTGGAGGAAGCGGCCCCAGCGGCTCAGGTCGTCGGCGTCGCGGTACGGGGTGCGGATGCCCACCCCGTCGGCGACGAAGAACATGTCGAACTTGCCGCGCTCGGCGGTGTGCAGGAGCTCGCGGTAGTGAGCGAAGTCCAGGCCGCCGTTCGCGCGGGCCGTCGGGTGCCGCCAGGAGGCGACGTGGTACCCGGGGGCCAGGAGAAAGGCTCCGAGGCGGAGCGTACGGCGTGTCACGCCCATAGCAGGTCTCCGGTGTCCTTGCAGGTGAGGAGCTTGTGGATCGAGTCGGACACTAGATCAGGAGCCAGGGGCGGACACGGTTTAGCGGGCACTGTGGCTTTACTGCGGAAATCCCCTTCTGCTTCTTTTGACTACCGCTTCTTTCGGCTGCCGCTTCTCTCGACTGCCGCTTCTCTCGACTGCCGCGGAGTTCAGCGGGGGTGCGGGCGTAAGGCGCCGTGCGCGGTCTCGTAGTGGTGCTCGGGCCGGCCCGCTCCCCCGTACTTCAGGGCGAGTTGGACGGTGCCGCACTCCTGGAGGTGCTTGAGGTAGCGCTGCGCGGTGGAGCGGCTCACCCCGGTGCGGTCGGCCACCTCCTGCGCGGACAGCGCCTTGCCGGCCCGCAGCAGTACGTCGCGGATGTGCTCGGTGGTCGCCGCCGAGTAGCCCTTGGGCGGCAGCTCCGCGCGGACCGGCGTGTGCAGCGTGCCGAAGATCTCGTCCACCTCGCCCTGGCCCAGGGAGTCCGAGCGGTCGAGCCGGTCCCGCATCTGCGCGTACGAGGTCAACTTGGCGCGCAGCGCGGCGAAGGTGAACGGCTTGACGAGGTACTGCAGGACGCCGTTGCGCAGCGCCGAGCTCACCTGCTCCGCCCCGTGCGCCGCCGAGATCATGATGACGTCGGTCTCGTGTCCGAGCCGCCTCAACCGGCGCACCAGTTGGAGCCCGTCCTCGTCGGGGAGGTAGTGGTCGAGCAGCATCAGGTCGACGCCGCCGCGCTCGACGGCCCGCAGCGCCTCGGCGGCCGTGTGGGCCCGCCCCATGACGCGGAAGCCCTGAATGCGGGACACGTACCGGGAGTTGATCTCGGCCACATGGAAGTCGTCGTCCACGACCAGCACGTCGATCACGGCGCGGCTCCCGGCTGCATTTCCGGGTCGGACGAGCCCGCGAGGGTATGCGGGAAATTCACCGGTCCGTGGTCGTGAACCGATGGCGTTGCGGCGAGAATTCGTTGGTTCTTCAACTTCCCCCCCGTTTCCTGTGCAAGATCAAAAACTCTGGGTCTCCGTTCTTCCTACACGGGCGCAATGAGCAGAACAATCTTTCCGAGGTAAAGCCGAGGTATCCGCCGGGACGGCCCTGACCTGGGCTCACGCCCCTAGCCTGGGTGCCGCGCGCAGCCGGTGCGCGCGGTGAGAGGGGGCGCGGAGATGTCGATGAGTTCCGGCGCGGCACGGAATGTTCTGGCTTTCGTGGACAGCGACTATGCGGACACTCCGTACGACAAGTGGGCGGCCGATACGGGCGTACGGCCGTACCTTCTGGTCTCCGCGGCCAAATTCCCGCAGTACCGGCACATCCCCGACGCCGTCTCCGTCGCCGACTTCCGCGAGGGCGGCGAGGCCGAGCGGCTGGCCCTCGACATCGCAGGGCGCACGCCGATCGGCGCGGTCATCGCCCGCATGGAGGGCGACCTGCTGCGCGCCGCGCGGCTGCGGGAACTGCTCGGCGTACCGGGCCAGGACTTCGCCGGCGCGCTCGCGTTCCGCGACAAGGTCCACATGAAGGACCTGGTGCGCCGACACGGTCTGGAGGTACCGGAGTTCGCCCCGGTCCGGGTGGCCTTCGATCTCTTCGGCTTCGTCCGCGAGCACGGCTACCCCGTGGTGGTGAAGCCGGCCCTCGGCTCCGGCTCCACGGGCACCCAGGTGCTGCGCGGCCCCGCGGACCTGGCCTGGCTCCTCGCCGCCGGCCTGCCCGAACAGGCCGAGGTGGAGCGGTTCGTGGAGGGCCGGATGTACGTGGTGGACGGCCTGGTGGCGGACGGCGCGCCGGTGGCCACGTTCGCCTCGCGCTACCTCAACGACTGCCTGTCGTTCCACGACGGCGTGTACCTGGGCTCGGCCCAACTGGCATCGGACCGCCCCATGACGGACCGTCTGATCGCCTACGCCCGCACGGTGTTGGCGTCACTCCCCACCCCCGAGTGCACCACGTTCCACCTGGAGGTCTTCCACACGCCCGACGACCGCCTGGTGCTGTGCGAGGTCGGCAGCAGGACGGGCGGCGCGCTCACCTCCCCCGCGATCCACGCGGCGACCGGCTTCAGCCTCGACGAACAGTGGTTCCGTGCGCAGGTCGCCCCGCGGACCCTGACCAGCGCCCGCCCGCACGGCGTCGCTCCCGGCCGGAGCGCGGGCTGGGTCGTCTTCTACCCCGAGCGCGCGACGCTGGCGGCCCTGCCCCACAACCCCCCACCGTTCGTGGTGGAGGAACGCCTCCGCGCCACGATCGGCACGTCGTACGAGGGCGGAGTGAAGTCCGCCCACTACTTGGCGGCCTACGTCCTGACGGGAGCGGACGACCGGGAGATCGAACGCAACGCACAGGAACTGGCGGGGTGGTTCGGGGCGGGGGTGCGGTGGAGGGAGCGGCGGGGGTAGGGGGGCGGGGGGCCGGGGGGGTACGACTGTGGGGGGGGCGCGGCACGTGCGTACTTACTCACGGGCTGGCGAGGTGGGGCCTTTACGGACGGACGACGTCCGCCGCACCACGCTCGGCACCGGCGTACCCGGCACGGAGGCACCGGAGTACCCGGCACGGATGCACTGGCGTACCCGACACGGAGCGCCGTCAGGCGTTGCGCTCCGTCGCGTCCGACGACCCAGCCCTGCGCCGCGCCAGCAGAGAAGGCCTCCGGGAGGCGTGCAGCGAGCCCAAGAGGGCCAGGGCCTGGGCCGATGGGCCGGCCGGTTCGGCGTGGTAGATGACGAGTTGCTGGCCCGGGGCGTCCCTGACGTCGAAGGACTGGTAGGTCAGGGAGAGCCGCCCCACGTCGGGGTGGAGGAGTTGTTTGGCGTCCCGGGTCTTCCCGCGCACCGTGTGCTGCGCCCACAGCCGCCGGAACGCCGCACTGCGCTCGGTCAGCGTGTCCACCAGGTCCCGCAGACGCGGGTGTTCGGGGTCGAAGCCGCTCGCCAGCCGCAGGTTGGCGACCGCGGCCTGGGCGGCCCGGTCCCAGTCCCGGTAGAACTGCCGTCCGGCCGGGTCGAGAAACGTCATGCGGGCCAGGTTGTCCGCAGGGGTGAAGGGGGCGTACAGCGCGTCGGCCAGGGCGTTGGCGGCCAGCAGGTCGAGGGTGCGGCTCATCACGAACGCCGGAGTGTGCGGGTAGCCGTCCATCAGCTGCCGCAGCGCGGGGCTGACGTGTTCGCCGGCGTGGAGGCGGTCCTGCCCGTCCGGTGAGACACCGGCGAGGCGGTGCACGTGGTCGCGGGCGTCCCCGTCGAGCAGCAGGGCACGGCTGAGCGCGCCGAGCACCTGCGGCGAGGGATGGCGCTCACGGCCCTGCTCCAGCCGCGTGTAGTAGTCCGCGTTCACGCCGGCCAGGACGGCGACCTCCTCGCGGCGCAGTCCCGCGACCCTGCGTACGCCGTGACTCGGCATGCCGACGTCCTGCGGCCGCAGACCGGCGCGGCGCGCGCGGAGGAACTCCCCGAGGTGGTTGTCGTCCATGCCGTCCAGGCTAGGCCGTGGCCCGCTCCCACAGCCTGGGTGTGCCGCACCCAGGCAACGAGCACCCTGGTACCCCCTCGCTGACCTGCACAGACTCGGTCGGGCACGACACCTGCACCCCACCGAGGCACCTGCACCCCACCGAGGAAGGCCACGTTGATGACAGCCGATGCACGGAGCGGCGGCCGCGATGTCGGACATGCCGACGAGGGCGCCGCGGACGCCGCGGACGCCGCGGACGCCGACGAGACCACCACGGATGCCCGCGAGACCGCCACGGACGCCGACGGACCCACAGCTGCCGCCGACGGCCCCGGAGCTGCCACCGACGGACCCGGAGGCGCCGCCGAGGTCTCCCCGCGACCCGGCACCCCGGCCCTGCTCGTACTGTGCGCAGCTCACTTCATGGACGCCATCGACCTGTCCGACGTCGGCGTGGCCCTGCCCGCGATCCAGCACGACCTCGGCCTGGCCGCGGGCTCCCTGCAGTGGATCGTCTCCGCCTACGCCCTCGGCTACGGCGGGTTCCTGCTCCTGGGCGGGCGGGTCGCCGACCTGTTCGGCAGGCGGCGCGCGTTCCTGACCTCGGTCGCCGTCTTCGGCGTGGTGAGCGTGCTGGGTGCGCTCGCCCCGACCGGGGAACTGCTGATCGCGGCGCGTCTGGTGAAAGGCGTCGCGGCGGGCTTCCTCGCCCCGGCGGCGCTCTCCCTGATCACCGCCAACTGGCCGGAGGGCCCACGGCGCGGCCGTGCCCTCGGCTGGTACGCCACCGCCGGCGCCTGTGGCTTCGTCGGCGGTCTCGTGCTCGGCGGCGTACTGACCGAACAGTCGTGGCGGCTGGTCTTCGCGCTCCCCGTACCCATCGCCGTGGCGGCGCTGCTCGCGGGACCGCGCCTGCTCCCGCCGGACCCCCGGGGCGGCGCCCGCGGAAAGCTCGACGTGCCCGGCGCGCTGACGGCCACCGGAGCGCTGGTGATCCTGGTCTACGCCCTCACCCTGGCCCCCTCGTACGGCTGGCTGTCCGCCCGTACCCTCGTCCTCTTCTGCGCGGCGGCCGCCCTGCTCGTCCTGTTCGTACGTGCCGAGTCCCGCGCCCGCACGCCCCTGGTCCCGCTGCCCTTCCTCACCCGGCGCACGACCGCCGCGACCAACCTGACGATCTTCGCCATGTGGGGCGCCTACACGTCGTTCGCGTTCCTGGCCACGCTCTACCTGCAGAACGTGCTGGGCTGGACGCCGCTGCAGACCGCCGGCGCCTTCGTCCCGCTGGGCCTCGCCAACGGCGCGCTGGCACCGTTCGCCGGGCGGCTCGCCGCCCGGTTCGGCGCGCCCAGGATGATCGCCGCCGGGATGCTGCTCCTCGCGCTGTCCTACGCGCTGTTCTTCCGCATCGGCCCCGACAGCCCGTTCCTCACGGTGGTCCTGCCCGTCATGGTCGTCAACGGGATCGGCACCGCGGCGACGTTCCCGGCCCTGAACATGAGCGCGGTGGCCGGGGTGCCCGACCGGGACCAGGGGCTGTCGGGTGCCCTGCTCAACACCTTCATGCAGATCGGCGGCGCGGTCGTCCTCGCCCTGGTCACCGCCGTCGTCGAGGCCGGACAGCGGACGGACCGGGGCGACCCCCTGGCGGGCTACGCCCTCGGCACCGGCGTCATCGTCGCCACCGTGCTCGCGGGCCTGGCCGCCGCCACGCTCATCGGGCGCGGGAGCCCGACCGAGGGCCGGGACCACTGACCCGACACCTCACTGACCACCGACCCAAGACCCCAAACCCCAGACCTCACCAGGGAGCACCCACATGACACCCCGAACCCCGTCCCCCGAAGCCACCGAAGCCGCTGCCTCCGCCGAGTTCGCCGCCTCCGCCGAGTCCGCCGAGTTCGCCGGGAAAACGGCTCTCGTCACCGGCGCCGCACGCGGCATCGGCAAGGAGACCGCAGCCCTACTCCACACCCGCGGCGCCCACGTCGTCGCCCTCGACACACGCCCCGAACTGGGCGCCCTCGCAACGGAGTTGGCCGGGGTCGTGACCGTGACCGGCGACGTCACCGCGGAGGAGACCGCCACCCGCGCGGTGGGCGCCGCCGTCGACGCCTTCGGCGGCCTCGACATCCTGGTCAACAACGCCGGACGCACCCTGAACAAGCCCGTCACGCACACCACCGCACAGGACTGGGACAGCGTGATGGACGTCAACGCCCGCGGCGCCTTCCTCTTCGCCCGCGAAGCCTTCCGGGCGATGGAGGGGCGCGGCGTCAGCGGCGCCATCGTCAGCACCGGTTCGTACGCGTCCACGGTCGGCCTGCCCCAGGGGGCCGCCTACAGCGCGTCGAAGGGGGCCCTGGCCCAACTGACCAAGGTCCTCGCACTGGAGGGCGGCCCCCTCGGCATCCGCGCGAACCTCGTCGCCGCGGGCGTGGTCGAGACGGACTTCCTCGACACGTTCCGCCCCGACAGCCGCGCCTACCTCGCGTCCTTCGCGGACGTCCACCCCTTGGGCAGGGTGGCGCGGCCCCGCGAGATCGCGGAAGTCCTGTGCTTCCTGGCCTCCCCGCGCTCCTCCTTCATCACGGGCGCCGTACTCGCCGCAGACGGCGGCTTCACGGCCGCCTGATCCGTCGTTCGTACGACACCGACTCGGCGTAACAGCCGAGGAACTCCTCCAGGGCCTGCCGGTTGTCACGCTCGACGCCCGTGGAGACACTTTCGTGGTTCACAGACGACTCCTTGATCACGGATCACGGCTTCAGATCTTCAGGGCTCTGGGAAACGCGTCCGGGTTGTCCGCCGAGACGTAGACCGACGTGACCTCCATCGTCCCGTCCTTCCCGAGGTCGACGAGGACCCGCGGTTCGAGGTGGACGCAGACGCTGACGGAGCCGCCGACCGAGCAGGCCAGGGACCCCGGTTCGTCGGGCACGGGCCGCAGGCCGCGGCCGGGGATCGTGCGCATCGACCGGCTGGCCGAGCGAACGTTTTCGCGCGGTAGGGAGATCTCCCCCATGAATCCGGTGCTCAGGACGACCCGGGAGGCGGACACCCGGTGCGGATGCCGGGCCATGGCCGCGAGCACGCTGAAACCGAGCAGGATCAGTGCCCCTTCGAGCAGCGCGTGAGGGAACCGCGCGGGCACCGGCAGGATCGACGACACCAGGAAGGCGACCGGTATCTCACACAGCGTCAGGGCCATGACCATCTGCCGGACCTCCGCGGAGTGGCGGATCAGGGTCGGCCCCTCGGCCTCGGACGCGCCGTCGAGCGGCCGCCTGCCCACCCACCCGACGAGGGCCCGCGTCAGCGCGCGGACCTGTTGGGCGGCGGCCGGCTTCGGTGTCACCCGCACTCCAGTCGTCGTATCTGACACAGCGCGACTCCCGTTCACGGCGGCGGACAACGAAGCACGAGCTTCCCCTCAGGTGCACCCCCTTCACTCAGGTGCACCCCCTGGGGTCGACACCGGCGGAGACGGGGCAAAGGGAGCGTTACCCAGTCAAGATCACGTTTTGACTGACATCGAAGTTGACCGCACACCTGCCCCCACGTCAGTACCCGCCCAGGACCCAGGCGGTGGGTGCGGGGGGGGGCGACGAGACACGCAGAAGAGGGCGCGACGCTCATCCCCCGCGCCCTGGCCGCCCAAGCGGGCGGCGAGCCCGCGACCTCCCGCGCGGTGGGCATCATCCTCCCCGCCAAGGACACCTTGAGCGCCGACACCCAGCAACTCACCACGGTCTCCCGCTCACTTGCTCTCCCTCCCGCTTCGGACACCGTGACCCTGTGCGTCATCGCCGGGCCTGCACGTCACCGCCGGGGCTTGTGCGCGAACACCCACCGGTTGCCCGCCAACGCGTCGTTCGGCTCGGGCAGCGGGCCGCGTCCGTGCCGGCGGGTGAAGTCGAAGGGGGTACGGACCGTCGTGGACCAGCCCTTGCCCGCGAGGTCACCGGCGGAGTCGGGGCGCGGTCCGGTGTCGAACAGGTCGAGCAGGTCGATGCCGATCTGCCGCGTCGTCGCGGTGTAGAGCGGGCTGTCGCGGTAGGCGAGCAGGTCCTTCTCCAGCTTGACTTCATAGGCCAGGGCACTGCCTGCCGCGCTCAAGTGGTCGATCCTGTCGACGAGGTACGTCTCTGCGGCGGGCGGCAGGTAGAACAGCAGCCCCTCGGCCAGCCACGCGGTCGGCGCGGCCGTGTCGAAGCCGGCGTCGGCCAGCGCCGCGACCCAGTCGGCGCGGAGATCGACGGGGACGGGTACGCACTTCGCCCTCGGGGTGGCCGACAACCCGTCGAGTACCTCGTGCTTGAACTGGAGCACCCCTTCCCGGTCGATCTCGAAGATGACGCACTCGGAGGGCCAGTCGAGGCGGAAGGCCCGCGAGTCCAACCCCACGCCCATCAACACGACTTGGCGGATGCCTGACGTGTGCACCGACCGGAGCAGGAAGTCGTCGAGGACCCTCGTCCGCAGACCGAAGTACCGCGCGAACCGCCCCCACAGGGGGTTCGCGTCCCCGTCCGCGACCTGGTGCATACGGACCGGCCAGCCGGCGGAGGCCGGTGCGGTGAGCACGAAGTGCTCCGCGTAGACGTCCCGTGCCAGGGCGTCGGGGCGGTGGGTCTCGATCGCCCGCGCCGCGGCGACCAGCAGAGCGGTCGCGCCCACACCTCCTTCCACGCCGTCCGTAGGAGTGGGGTGAGCGGGGTGAGTGGGGTGATGCGTTGTGCCGGCCACGTTTCCTCCGTTGGCGGATGCGGTCCCCGTAGAGCGAGAAGTACGTACGAACGAGAGGGAGCGAGGCCTCGAAGTCCCCGCTCACCGGCTCCCGCGCTCCGGCACCACGACGGGTTTGACCACGCGGCCGGCCTCGCAGTCCCGTTCGGCCTCGTTGATGTCGGTGAGTGGATAGGTCCGGATCAGCTCGTCGAAGGGGAACCGTCCGGCCTGCCACAGCCCGATCAGCCGCGGCACCAGCACTCCCGGCACCGCGTCCCCCTCACAGATGTGCGAGATGCTCCTGCCCCGGTCCAGCGCCCCCGGTTCGAGCGACAGCGGGGCGTGCAGCCGTGCCACCAGGCCGAGGCGGCCGGTCGGACGCAGCGACAGGAGCGCGTCGTTGATCAACCGAGGGGAGGCCGTGGTGTCCAGGGCGTAGGCCGCGCCGCCACCGGTCAGTCGCCGGATGTGGGCGGGCAGGTCGGATGTCGCGGCGCTCACCGCGGTCGCACCGAAGCGTTCGGCGAGGGCCAGCCGTTCGGGGTGCCGGTCGACGGCCACGGTGACCGCACCGGAGGCGGTGGCCGCCATCACCGCGGCCAAGCCCACCGCTCCCGCACCGAAGACCACGAGCGTCTCGCCGGGCCCGGCACCGAAGGAGTTGAGGACCGCGCCGGCGCCGGTGAGGAACCCGCAGCCGAGCGGCCCGAGCAGTTCGAGGGGCAGCGCGGGGTCGACCCGTACGGCGTTGCGCGCCGGGGCCACCGCGTACTCCGCGAACGAGGACTGCCCGAACCACCGGGGAGCCAGCTTCTCCCCGGCCTCGTCGGTGAACCGCGCGGCGTTCTCCGCGCGCCCGCCGAAGAGGTTGAGCGAGGCGAAGGAGTCGCAGTAGGCGGGAGCTGCGGCCAAGCAACTTCGGCAGTGTCCGCAGGAGTCGAAGCTCAGGACGACGTGGTCGCCCGCGCTCAGGCCGGTGTGCGGGCCGCCCGTCGCCACCACGACTCCGGCCCCTTCGTGGCCGAGCACCACGGGCAACGGTGAGCGGCCCGCCGAACGCCGGACCGCGAGGTCGGTCCGGCACATCCCGCAGCCCGCCATCTCGACCAGGATCTCGCCGTCGGCCGGGCACGTGCCCGTATCCGTACCCGTATCCCTACCCGTGCCCGTGCCCGTACCCGTGTCCAGGTGTACCTCTTCGACGGTGAACGGGCCGTCGTACGAACGCAGTACCGCCGCGCCGAACCTCATCGTCACGCCTCCTGCGGGCATCGAAGGTCGCGGGTGGACGCCGGGGTTCATGGTGGGTGGTGGCCGTGGCGGCACGTACCAGCACTCACCCCGCAGCGGTCACGGCCGGCGTGTGGTGGTCCCGCGCATGCCGGTCCATCTCCGCCCGGAAGGCGGCGATCAACTGCGGCTTGATCCTTCCGGCGTTGCGGTCGCCGCCCTCGCAGACCGCCCCGCGCACACCCACGATGTCCGTGCCGATACGAGTGAGCGCACCGAGGTCACCCACCCGCACACTGCCCGCGAGGGCGGCGAGCAGACCGGCCCGGTGGGCCCGGAGCACGAACTCCCCGCAGACCTCCGGCGGAACATGGTCGAACAGCCTCGTCCCGTCCTTGACCGCGGTGTCGAGCATGGCGGCGTCGGAGCCGGAGCGCGCGGCGATGTCGGGCAGTGCGAGCGGGTTGACGGAGCCGATCCGGTGGGCGTCGGCGTACCCCGAGGCGACGACGAGGGCGTCGGGCCGGTGGTCCTTGACCGCCCGGACGACCCCTCGCATGACGTCGATGGCCTGCTCGGGTGTGGTGCAGCCGTACAAGCCGACCTTGATGTAGGTGGCTCCGGAGACCACCGCGCCGAGGGCCGCCTGGGCCACGGTGCCGGGTTTGTACGGGACGTCGCCGACGGTCGCGGAGACGGGTCTGTCGGCCGGGACCACGTCACGGATCTCTCTGATGACCCAGGGGTAGTTGGCACCGAGCGAGCCCTCGTCGGGCTTCTTGACGTCCACGATGTCGAGGTGTTCCGCCGCCTTCGCACATTCGAGGGCTTCCTCGACGCCGTCCGGGGAGATGAGCAGCAGCAATGTGGGCTCCTTCTTCGCAGATCAGCCTGACGGGGGCACCGGGGCACCACGGGTGCCCAGAGGGCAGAGGTGGACAGGGGGTGCGGAGTCGCTCGGGATCCGTGCGGTGCGCTCATCATCGAGTGCGTCCCGCGACCACGGGTAGGGCGCACGCGGACCGAACGAGGCGCCGGCGATCTCCCCAGTGCGCCGTGCACGCCGGTCCACGTACTGCCTGCGTCGGGTTGCGGCGGGTCATGCCCTAGTGGGGCGCCGGTTCATGCCGGAGCGACGCCCGTTTCACTCTTTCTGTTGACCGGTCAGATCGCCCCGGGACACGGCGTTCCGGGGCCCGCATAGTGACAACGCGACGGCCGTGCCACCCGCTCACCGCGAACACGGCTGTCCGTCAGCCGGCCTGAACGAAAGGTAGGAGCCCATGCGCAGCGAAGCGGTCAACCGCGTTCGACTCGTCTTCACCCTGTTTGACGCCGACGGCAACGGAGTTCTGGAATCCGACGACTTCGACCTGATGAGCGACCGGGTCGCCGCGGCCGCACCCGGCGCCGACGCGGAGAGCGAACGGGCCATGCGAGCGGCGTTCACGCGCTACTGGAAGACGCTGGTCGGCGAACTCGACACCAATCGTGACGGCCGGATCACCTACGACGAGTACCAGGCGTGCGTGCTGTCGCCCGAGCGTTTCAGCGGGGCGATCGACGAGTTCGCGGCCGGCTTCGCACGCTTCGGGGACCTGGACGGCACCGGTACGGTGACCCGGCCGGTCTTCACCGGCATGCTGAGGGGGGTCGGGTTCGAACTGCCGAACATCCAGGCCCTCTTCGAGGCCCTCGGGCCCGATGACGCCGACCGGATCAGGGTGGATGCCTGGGAAGCCGAGATCAAGAACTTCTACGCGCCGGACAAGGGCGGCATCTCCGCGGACCTGCTGGCACCGGCCCCGGCGGTCTGATTCCGGCCCCACGGTCCCGGCCCGCAATCCGCAGCCCGCAGTCCGCACTCCAAAGAAGAGGCAGCACGTGAGCAAGCGGCGTTTCGAGGAGATCGACTGGCGCCCCACCCCGATGGGGGACATCAGCCTGCGGCGGCGCCGGGACCCGGGCTCCGGTGCGGATGTGTACGAGGTGAAGCTCGGGGACGAGTTCCTGATGTCCAGCCTCTTCACCGCGGGCGAGATCGCACTCGCCCGCCTCGGCCTCGCGCCTCTTCCGGACACCGGCCTCGACGTCGTCGTGGGCGGCCTGGGCCTCGGATACACGGCGCAGGCAGCGCTGGCCGACCCACGGGTGCGCTCCCTGACGGTGATCGAGACGCTGGCAGAGGTGATCGCATGGCACGAGGGCGGATACGTGCCCCTCGGGGCCGAGTTGACGTCGGACTCCCGATGCCGCCTGGTCCAGGGGGACTTCTTCGCGCTGGCCGGTGCCGACGACGGACTGGACCCGCACGAACCGGGCCGCCGCTTCCACGCGGTCCTGCTCGACGTGGACCACTCCCCCCGCCACGTACTGCACCCCGCGCACGCGGCCCTCTACCGCCCCGAGGGCCTGCGGGCGCTCGCCCGATGGCTCCACCCGGACGGCGTCTTCGCCCTGTGGTCGAACGACCCGCCCGACGACGAGTTCCAGGCCGTACTGGCCAAGGTCTTCCCGAAGACGGAGAGCCACGTCGTCGACTTTCCCAACCCGTTGCAGGGCGGGAACGCCACCAACACGGTGTACACAGCCCAGCTGTAGAGGCACGCCCCCGGCGACGACCTGCATGGAAGACCCCGGTTGGGGCATCAGGGTCCCACCAACCGGGGAGGATGCCATGACCATGACCGAGCGACGGGCCGAGTCGAAGAAGAAGGAGAAGGAAGAGAGGGAGACCCCCGCCCATACACCTCGGGAGAGACCCGCCGAGGCGCCGGAGACCTCGCGGGAGAGGGTCAACCGTCGCTGGCACGAGATCCTGCAGGAGACGCGGGTCGCCCAGACCGGTGTGCAGATCCTCTTCGGCTTCCTGCTGAGCGTGGCGTTCACTCCCATGTTCCGGGAGCTGGGCACGTTCGACCGAGTCGTCTACGTCGTCACGGTGGTGCTCGGCGCGTCGGCCACGGGAGCGCTGATCGCACCCGTCTCCATCCACCGCTGCCTGTCCGGGCAGCGCATGAAGGACGACGTGGTGGAGACCGCGGGGCGCCTGATGACGTGCGGCATGGTCCTCCTCGCCCTGACGATCGGCTGCACGCTCCTGCTGATACTGCGCATAGTCGTCCCCGGCCCCCTGGCCGAGGCCCTGGCCGCCGGCGTGATGCTGTGGTTCGCCATCTGCTGGTACGCCCTCCCCCTCCACCTCCGCCACCGCGCTGCCCGGAACTCCCCGGGCGACGACGTCTGAGCGGCGCCAAGCCCGGGGGGGGGACCGCAGGTCAGGCGCCCTTAAAGACAGGACCCCGCAGGTGCGGGGAGCACCAGCGGCAGTCCCATCGAGAAGGCCCTTGCCGGGGACCATTCCCGCAGGTGCGGGGAGCACGCCGGCGGTGTACTTGGGGCCGTCGGAGTCCCGGGACCACCCCCGCAGGTGCGGGGAGCACTGCCCCTTCCACGGCAATGCCCAGTGGCGCCAGGGACCATCCCCGCAGGTGCGGGGAGCACAGGTGCCGGGTCAGGGACAGTGAGGCTTCGGTGGGACCATCCCCGCAGGTGCGGGGAGCACCACATGCAAGACGTCATCGCCGACATCAGCCTGGGACCATCCCCGCAGGTGCGGGGAGCACTCCGGGTCCCCGTCCACCATCGCCAACAGCGGGGGACCATCCCCGCAGGTGCGGGGAGCACGAGCTGCGCGAAGTCGCCGTCGAGGCCTACTCGGGACCATCCCCGCAGGTGCGGGGAGCACGCTGCTCGACCTGCTCTTTTGTCAGCCGGCAGAGCCGTCTCGACGCTGCTCTACCGAGTCCGACAAAAGTAGCAACAGGGACATGTGGCCAGGTCAGCCCTTACCGAATCGGCGGCGCTTCGCAACGTTGCTCCAGCCGGGCTTCGGTGTGGCGGAGGATGGCGCCTGGGTGTTCGGGCGGCGGATGAGGGTTAGGCCCTCGTGGTCGATCGGGTGCCAAGCGTGGTCATGGGTGCGGAAGGTGAAGCCCTGTTCGTTGTTTGTGGTGTGGGCAAGCAGCGCGCGGCCTTGGCCCGCGTATTGCTGCACCTCGTTCCACAGGACGTCGCGGACGCGGGCGGAGGGGTTCCCGATGAAGACGCCTGCGGCGATTTCGAGGAGCCAGCGGGTGAGGAATCCGCGGAGTCCGGGTGGGCAGGTGGTGAGGACGATGACGGTCACCAGATGACCGCCTCGTCCGTGTCCGTGGCCTCGTTTGCGGAGCTGTAGTTCACACCGGCCGCCACTTGGTGGCCGCGGTCGCTTTGGAGCGTGACGCGGTCCTGATCACCAAGCGGGTCGTCAGCCGCGCTCCGGGGGCCGGGCAGCAGCATGTGTTTGATGTCCCGGACGCACCGGTCCAGGAGTCCGGTCTCGTTGATGCGGTCGCGCAGGCCGCGGCGGGTTCGGGGGCCTACGTCCTCGGGGCTCTCGGCTGCGATGTCGAAGGCGAGGGGGATGCCGATCTCGGTTTTGTAGAGGTCTGCGATGTCCAGGACGAAGGAGAGTTCGTGTCCGGAGTGGACGAATCCGAGGGCCGGGCTGCACCCGAGCGAGGCGACGACGGCGTGGGCGATGCCGTACATGCACTGGGCGGCGGCGGTGATGCTCTGGTTGACGGGGTCGCCGCTGCCGAAGTCGCCTGGGGTGTATTTCCTGCCCTGCCAGCGCACTCCGGTGCGGGCTGCCTGGGTGCGGTAGCACTCTTTGACACGGTCGCCTTCACGTCCGAGGAGCTGTTGGCGGGTCAGGCCGTCCGGGTCCTCGTCGGGGAAGCGCAGCCGGTACATGGCGCGTGCGACGGTGAGGCGGCTGCGCAGGTTGGCCCACTGGGTGGCCTGTGCTTCGACGAGTGCGGCTGAGCGGCTGAGTGCTCTGCCGCCGGCGTAGTAGCGCACGCCGTGCTCTCCCACCCAGGCGACCGCCGCTCCGGTCTCGCCGAGGACACTCATCGCCTGGTGGGTGATGCGGGTGCCGGGCCCGAGCAGGAGGGTGGCGATGGTGGCGGAGGGGATGTGGGTGGTGCCGTCGGCGTCCTCGACGGTGATGGCGTTGGCGTCGCGGTGTACGGTGCAGCGCTCCAGGTAGATGAAGGAGACCCGCTCACCGGTGCGGGTGAGGTGGCGCGGGGTGAGGGCGGCACGCTTGCCGACGGTCGGCACCTCCTCACTCCTCGGGAGCCGGAGGCGTCGGGATGGGGGCGAGGGTCATGAGCCCGCAGCCGTACGCCTTGGCCTTGCCCAATCCCTGAGTGAGGGTGCGGCGCAAGGCGTCGGGGTCGGTGACTTCGAGACGTCCGTCGAAGGTGACCGTCACGACTTTCACCCGGTGGGCCTGTGACCGGTCGTCGCGAGGCTTGGCGAAGGACAGAGCGCGCTCGTCACGGACGGTCAGTTGGTACCGGTCACCGTGGTGAGGGTGGTTGTTCCGAGTGGTGCCGCCGGGCAGCAGGCGTTGGTGCTGTGGCTTCTCCAGGACGCGGAAGCCCGCCCGCTCCTGGCGTTTGGGGTCCAGGAGCCAGCCCTGCTGGTGGACGGGGGTGAGGTGCGCGGTGCGTTTGGTTGGTTCGCCGTCCTTGCGCCGGATCTGGTGGACCGGGTTGGCGGTGAGCCGGAACTCCCAGATGGCGCCCGCGGCGAGGCGGTCGAGGAAGGGGCCGTAGGGGCGGCTCTGCCAGCCGGGGGTGTCCGGGTCGAGGGCGGCGGCCGGCCAGCCGGCCTGCTCCACGAGGTGGGTCAGGTCGGGCCGATCAGGGCTCACGATGTAGAGGATTACCTCGGCCCTGGCGTTGTGGTCCAAACGCCACAGCACGCGTGGCCCCTCAGTACCGCCCGTGCTGGTGGTGGGCAGCAGGCCAGGGAAGGAGGACATGACCGCCGCGTGCAGAGACTGCGGTGAGGAGAGCAGGCGGCGGGCACCAGGGCGTGCGGTGTTCACACGAAAGCGGGTCAGATACATCAGAGAGTTTCCTCCTCCACGGCGTCGAACGGCTCATGGCGCGGCAACGGGCGGCTGGCCGGTCCGCGGGGAGCCACCACGGCACGGGGGTTGGGGACCTCCACGGTGGTGCTGACCACGGAGCGCAGTGCGTGACGCCGGTGCGCGGCAGCGAAGCTTAGGGGCTGATCGCGTATGACGTCCCCGTGCTGTTCGCCCGGAGCGGGCTCCCGTGACACGACCAGCGAGATCGTGAGCTCCTGGCCGCGCAGACGCTGGTACCAGTCGGCGGCCTGCCAGGGCTCGTTACGAAGGGCCTGCAGGAGAGAGCTGTCGCGGGTGCCGAGTTCCACTGGAAGGGCCGGCGGGCAGGAACGCCGGCCGAGGAACAGAGGGTGGAAGGGCGTGCGCAGGGCGGCGTAGAGGTCGTCCAGGAAGGCGCCCTCACCTTCAAGGACGGCGACGAATACGGCATCGGCGAGGTAGAAGCGCTCGGACAGCGGCATGGATTTGCCGGTGACCGCGTGCTGGGCGGTCTGAAAGTCCCGTACTCGGGTGCCGGGTTGGTCGGTACGGACGCCGAAGCGCAGCGCGGCCAAACGGGAAAGGCCCGCGTCGTCGCCGCGGTCCAGGCCCTGGGCGGCGGCGAGCACGCCGATGACGCCGCTCTTGGTGGGAGCGGACTCGGTGGTGCGGCGCACGAAGCGGGCCGATGCTCCCCAGGCTTGCAGGGGGGCGGCAAGCCGGAGGACCAGAACGCTCATGCGGGCTTGCCCAGGCGTTCCGCGACGGCCTGGCCGACCGCCTCGACCAGTTCGCTCAGCCGGTGAGCCTGCGTACCCAGGGCGGTGAGCTCTTCAGTGTTGGGTCCGACCCGAAGCACCCAGGAGAGGGTGGACTCCTCGTCCCCGTAGGTGCGTTCCACGTCCGGGACATACTGCGCGAGGCGGGTCACGGCTTCCCGCAGGTGCCCGCTCTCCCCGGAGACGGGTTCCTCGAACGCGGCGACATAGCTGATGGGCCGGGTGGCGCGCAGTTTGACGATCACGGCGTCGGGGAGGGTGTGGTTCCCAAATGTGTTGATTTTTCCGGTCGGCAGGGACTCGAGGAAACTCTGTACGAACGCCTCGACCGCGCGCCGTACGGGCGCGGTCCGCGGGTCGTCCTCGCGCAGTCCCTCCCCGAGGTTCTTGGCGAGCTGGTGGACGCTGAGCGCCGCATAGCGGTAGAGCGTGGAGGAGTTGAAGTCGACGGTGCCGATCATTCCGGCTCCCGATTCGGCGTCGGTGTTCTCGTCGTCCACAGCCGTGTAGTAGTCCGACTCGTTGTCCACGCGGTGCACGCTGATGGCGTGGGCGACCTGGACCGCGGCATCGACGTTGAAGTCGGCGGAGTCGGCGACCATGCGGCCGAACAGCGCGATGTCGACGGAGTGCCGGGTATCGGCGATCTCCCGCGCGCGTGCCTTGTTGTCCTTGAGGTGGGTCTTGATGTCGGCTGCGCCCTCGACGGCCAGCGCGGCGAGACCGTCGAGCTGGCGTGCGCTGAGGAACATCAGGTACTTCGACTCCGGCGCCGGCTCCTGGCCGCCGTCCTTGGCTGCGTCGGTCTTCCGCTTGGGCGCCTCGATCTTGGAACCGGTCGCCCCCTGAATCACCTCGGCGGCGAGCTGGAGAGCCTTCACGGCGTCGAGGGAGGTGTCGAGTTTGGTGATGCGAGCGGCGAGGACCTCGGCGACCTTCTTCGTCCGTACTCCCAGTTCGCTGGGGTCCAGGAGGTGTTGCTGGCTGAAGTAGGTACGGGTGGCGCGCTTCCACGCCTGGCTGGAGACGCGGGCGCGGGGCACGCCGCCGTAGACGGCTGACTTCGGCGCGCCGGTGTCGTCCCGGTTGAGGTTGCTTGGCGGCACCGTCTGCAGCGCGTGCACGTCGAGGAAGATGCGGTTCACGAGGTGTCCTTGTCCGTGGGATCAGTGATGTCGTCGATGCCGTCAGGAACAGTCCCGATATGTGCTGTGTTCTGGTGGGGAGCCCGGTAGGAGTGGAAGGACCGTCCCCAGGACCGGCGTACGGCCTCGCGGCCGGCGGGTTGCTGCCAGCCGTAGAGCTGTCCGGCCAGCAGGGTGTAGTCCAGGGGGATGTCCGCACCCCGCAGCAGCAGGACGAGCTCGCGCAGACG
The DNA here is from genome assembly GCF_055591085.1 of Streptomyces sp. NPDC041713. NCBI lineage: Bacteria > Bacillati > Actinomycetota > Actinomycetes > Kitasatosporales > Streptomycetaceae > Streptomyces > Streptomyces sp. NPDC041713. The sequence continues at coordinate 200,377 of NZ_JBVIZY010000006.1, read as the reverse complement.
CTGGGCCAGCGTGGGCAGTCCAGGTGCGGTGCCGGCGCGCACGAAGCGTTTGCGGATGGGCTCGGCGATCTCGCCCGGTGGCATCAACTGGCGCACGGCGGCGCCCAGTCCCCGAGGCGCGGTGCGGGCGCCGGACCGGTGCATGGCCGTGCCGCGGGACTGCTGGTGCAGCGCCCACAACGTGAGCGCCACGTGTACCGCGTCCTCGGCGCAGGTCAGTTCATCCTCGCGCAGCGGCCGCCCGCCGTCGGCGGGCCGCTCGTGGAGGGCTGTGGTGTCGGCCAGCCCCCACAGGTCCGGCACCTGGGAGAACTCCTTGCCCGCGCCTCGGCGTAGCCGGGCCAGCGCGCCGACCGCGTGGGACTGGTCGCTCAGATAGCCCCGTTGCAACGGGACGATGAGGTCGCCGGTGAGTGTGCCGACGCGCTGCGCAACGGTGAGGGTGGTCATGCGGGCACCTCAAGTGGGGAGTTGGGCCCCTGCGCGGAGCCGTTGCCCGGCGGCCGGTCAAAGGGGTAGGGATCGCTGAGTGCTTTTCCGAGGCGGATGCGGAACCACTTGTCGGCGAGTGCCGAGTTGAGCCATTCGGAGCCCTTCTTCATGGCCACGACCCGCCCTTCCCATGCGGCTTCGCCTGCCTGGCTCATGAGCTGTTCGCCCAGGCGCCACAAGTGCCGGTGGGCGTCCTGCTGCCAGCGGATGCGGTGGGCGTCGGGGTCCTTGGCTGCGGCCAGGTCGCGCAGCCATAGACGGTAGGGACCGTCCAGGGTGGCGAAGCCGAGGGTGCGGGCGGCCGCGCGGGGTCCTTCGCTCTCACTCCCCGCCGCACGGGCGAGATCCGTGGCGAGGTCACCCAGTGCGGTGACCGCCCGCTCCGCCTCGCCGACCGCGTCGATGGCCTGGCGGGCATACACGCGGTCCTGCTGATGCAGCAGCACCACAGCCATGGCCAGCCGATCATCGACGATCTCGTCGATCACCGACTGCTGGGTTCCATAGACCGCCCCCACCACGCGCGCCCGGATCAAAAAGCCGCGCGGCAACTCGCCATCCGTGACCAGCCGGGCGATCCATTCCAGGATTCCCGGCCGCAGCACTCTGGCGGCCTCGCCGCCCTGTGCCGTCTCGGCCCGCCCCGCCACCAGGGCTTCGATACCCCGCCACGCCGACCGGGCCGGATCATGCTCCCGCGGCAGGTACACCAGCGGCTCGCCGCGCTTCTTCTCCTGGGCCGGGCTCCTGCGCCAGGCGGTCATCGGCTCGTGGGTGTGCAGGTTGTGCGCGGCGAGCGGGTCACCGTACCCCAGCACGACGCCGTAGGCGCCGTCCGCGTCGAAGCGCAGACGCAGCCGGCGGGTCTGCCACGTGTACAGGTCGCGCACGCCCGACGGACGTGTGCGGCCCGTCGGACCGGGGCCGTACGCCTCGCGCCGCCAGGCCGGAGCGTCGTCGCGAGAGATCCGCACACCGCTGGTATCGGCGGCGACCAGGTTCAGGAGCAGGGTCTGGCGCAGGCTTGGCCCCTCGGCGAAGACTCCCCCGAGCGTGCCCGCCCAGCCCACCCCCAGTGGGTACACCTTGCCGCCTTTGACCCGGTGATCGCCCTCGATGCCCGTCTTGATACCAGAGGTGTCGTAGGCGTGCGCGTGCACGACCCAGCGGGCCGCTTCGGCAAAGCCGAGACGGTCGACGGCCGGCATCCGGGAGCTGAAGAACGGCTCCCCGTTGGGGACATCAGCAACGATCCGGTTGAGGGAGAACACTTCGTCGCGCACGGTGCGTAACTGTGCGACCTGGAAGAACGGCGTGGCAGGGTGCAACAGGTCGAACCGCTCACGGTGTTCATCGAGATAGGCCGCCACCGGCGCGAAGCAGTCCTCGTCGGCCCACAGGCTCGCCCAGTGCTCAGTGTCGCGCGGGCCGTCCAGCGCATCGTGGGCCAGCGCCAGCAGCAGACGCAGCAACGCGAACTCCTGTGTGGGCAGGTCCCCCACCAGTCCACGGAGTTGGCCCGCGCGGGCGAAGACGTCGCGGAGCGACAGTTCCCCCTCGCCGCCGTGCTCGTCCAGCACCGGGATCCAAGGACGGCTGGTCAGGTCGAACGTCAACATGCCTTCCAACGCGGCTGGTTCATCGAACTCAGTCACTGCTCACCTCAAGGCCGTCGCTCTGGCTGTAGCGGAGTGAGAAGCCTGCCAAGCGGGTCCGACAATCGGCATCAAGCGCCAAGATCAGCTGGCCGGCCAGCCAATGGCTGCCCTTCCCCTGCCAGGCCGGGACGTAGAGTTCCTCCAGTTCGGCGATCGCGCGGTCCATGACCTCGGCGTGCGAGAACTGGATGGGCAGGCGCAGTCCGCAACTGGCCGCAGCCCGCGCCGCGGCGCCCGTCGGAGGCCGGTCGGTGGGCAGGTCCAGCCCTCCTTGGCCCTTCGCCAGCCAGGGCAGGGTGGCCAGCGACCCATCAGCACGCCGCTGCACGACCACCACCTCCAAACTCTCCTTGCTGTCGCGGACCTGAGCCCGTCCGGCCCGGGTGTCGTCCGCGTCGCCCACCCCCGCCGCGATCCACCCGATGAGCGGCCGACCAGGCCGCCCCACCTCATCCAGCCGGAAGACCTCCGCCCGCCCGGCCTGCTCCACCCGGTGCTTGGCGTGCCGCTCCCCCGCCGCCGCCATCGCATCGGCCCACACTGCGGGGCCGACAGGACCATCGGCGTAGGCACCCTGGACAAGAGGGCTGATGTCTTCGGGCAGCCGCACAGGACGGCGCGCTCCCTCCAGGTGAGGCAGCAGGACAGCCGCGGAGCGCAGCAGCACGTACGCCCCGTACACCGCGACCGATCCGCGCACCGGCACCGGCACCGGCCCGCTCCAGTCGACACCGGTGACCAGGCACCGGGCCCTGCGTAGCCGCTCAGGGCGCATCGCCTGCCCGTTGCCGCGCCGGTGACGGTGGAGGCGTCCCATCCTCTGCAGCATCAGGTCGACCGGGCACAAGTCGGTGACGAGCAGGTCGAAGTCGACATCGAGGGATTGCTCGGCAACCTGGCTGGCAACCACGATGTGCGGCCCGGCCGGGCGCCGCCCGCCCGCCTTGCCCGGCGGCCCGAACCGGGCGAGGAGATCGGCGTCCTTCACCGCCCGGTCCACATCGACGAAGCACGAGTGGGCGACGGTCACGGCCTGTTCACCGAAGCGCTCACGCAGCATTCGGGCGGTCTCCAGAACCCGGCGAACCGTGTTGCGCACGACCAGAACGCAGCCGCCGCCCTCAAGCTCGGCCGACAGCCGGTCGGCCAAGACCTCCGAATCATCGTCGAGTCGTTCCACATGGACATCACCGCCCCGGGAAGAGGCCGCGGTCCCTTCGACGACCGGGTCCTGACCGGGCGTCACGGTGGTCAGCAGCGGATAGGCGGTAGCCCGGGCCACCGCCTCGAAAGCACCCCCCGCCTCACCCCGCTCACCGCCGCCTCCTGCGTAGGCTTCTACGAGCTGACGGCGACGGGCCGAGGGGAGAGTCGCGGACAGCACCACGACCGGCACCCGGTAGGCCCCCAGCCACGACAGCACCCGGTCCAGATAGACACTCATATACGTGTCATAGGCGTGCGCCTCGTCGATCACCACGACTTTGCCCGCGACCGCGAGATGACGCAGCGCCAGATGCCGGCTCTTGAGCCCGGCGAACAGCAACTGATCCACCGTCCCGGCGACGAACGACGCCAGCATCGCCTTCTTCCGCCCCCGTAACCACGCATGGGCGACCAACTCGGCTGGAGCCAACCGCATCTCGTCCGAGGGCCGCCACCGCCCCACCTCACCATCCACGTCGACGGCAGCGATCTCCTGCCGGCCACTACGCAGCAAATCGGCGTACTCGTCATTGAGTGCGGCCTTGGAGTGCGCGAGCAGCACCGACCACCTGTCGCCCTCCTGCTTGGGCAACCGGCCAAGCCACTCCAGCAGCCGCGGGAACATCGCGTTCCCGGTCGCCATCGTGGGCAGCGCGAAGAACACCCCGCCCGCACCTGAACGGGCCGCGAAGATCTCAGCAACCGCGAGCGCGGCCTCCGTCTTCCCCTCCCCCATCGGCGCCTCAACGATCATCAGGCCAGGCGCGGGCATCTCGCGCGCCAGCCGCACCGCGGCCTCCTGTACCGGTCTGGCCTTCGCTCCCGACGGCAGATCGAAACGTGACGCGAAGACCTCCTGAGCGCCCCCGGACGGCTCCTTGGCCAGCCACGGCGCGGGCAGCCGCAGACCCCGCCAGGCCGCAGCGACCCGCTCCTCACCGGTACGCGTCTCCTGCGGGAAATACGGGAACAGGTCCGGGTTGCTGGCGATCCAGTCAGCGACAATCACCACGGCGGTGAGCAGCACCTGCACAGGCTGCGGCAGTTTCACCGCCCGCCAGGCACCAAGGCGCTCACGCACGCCGTACTCATCGGCACACGCTTCCAGCAGCTCCTCCTGCACCCGCCGCCACAACGCTTCGCTGGCGCCGGGAGTCCGCAGCAGATGCAAACGGTCATACAGGTCATTGAGCTGTCCATGCTCCGGCGGCACCCCGTGATGGCCACCCGCGACAACCGCGAACTGCCCGCCCTGCCGGGGCGGCCAGCCCTGCCGTTCCTCCAGCCATTCACCCAGCAATACCTGCCCCGCCAGCGCGTGCGGAGCCATCCCCCGATCGGCCCCGAACTGTTTGCGGGTCTTCATCTGCAGGCCCTGACGACGCATCTCGTCGGCAAGCTGATCGACCTGGCACGCAAAGGCCGGCGTGGCCTTCCCGATGTCGTGCACCGCCGCCAGCCACACCACCAGCGACCGGCCGTCCTCCGCCCCACCCGGCAACGCCTCGGCTATCAGCGCCCGAACGCCGGCGGGCAGCCACTCGTCCCAGACCAAAGCGGCCACCGCCGCACTGTCGTCCATGTGCCGCCACAGGGGCAGCCACCCCTCGCTATCCCGGTCATGCTTGGCCCACACAGAACGCACCGGCCCCGCGAGCCGACCCCCCAGACCCGCCCCTAACTCCCCCTCAACCGTCATGCCACAGGCATACACGCACACCCACGGCCGCGTCAGCGATACAGGAAACGCGCATCCCCATCGCGGAGAATCCAGACCCCCACTCACAGCACGCCGTATCATCCGGCGTCGCACACACTCGACTTGCCAGCACTCGCAAGTACCAAGGAAACCCCAATGGCAAAAATGCCCGATACTACCGATTCGGTGAAACTTCCCGAAACCAGCGCCCTGCGGCGATAAAGTCGCAGGCCGTTGAGTGTGCTCCCCGCACCCGCGGGGGTGGTCCCGCGCCAGATGCCCGCCAGGGCGCCACCCAGGAGTGCTCCCCGCACCCGCGGGGGTGGTCCCTTCTCCAACTCGGCCCGCAGCTTCAGGAGTTCGTGCTCCCCGCACCCGCGGGGGTGGTCCCGCAAAGAAGCGGGCCCCGTCCAGTGGACGGGGGTGCTCCCCGCACCCGCGGGGGTGGTCCCCCGGACATCACATCGCGCGCTCCGCGCCACCCGTGCTCCCCGCACCCGCGGGGGTGGTCCCTCGCACTCGTCCCAGGTGATTTTGGACGGGGTGTGCTCCCCGCACCCGCGGGGGTGGTCCCAACATGCTGGAGTGCGTCATGGTCGAGCAGTCGTGCTCCCCGCACCCGCGGGGGTGGTCCCTCTTCGCGCGGCCGCAGCTCCGCGACCTCGGCGTGCTCCCCGCACCCGCGGGGGTGGTCCCGGTGGATCCTGATCCGAGAGCGGTGGGAGAAGGTGCTCCCCGCACCCGCGGGGGTGGTCCCCCGTTCCACTCCTCCAGCGCCCTTGCCTCCTCGTGCTCCCCGCACCCGCGGGGGTGGTCCCCACTCGCTCCAGCCGAGTGATTCCTGGGACTGGTGCTCCCCGCACCCGCGGGGGTGGTCCCGATGCGGTTGAGTTCCATGATCAGCGCCTCACGTGCTCCCCGCACCCGCGGGGGTGGTCCCAAGCTCGCCGAGCCCTACGTCATCCGCGTCGGGTGCTCCCCGCACCCGCGGGGGTGGTCCCATAACCCGGTGGTCGATCGGTGTCCGGTACCTGTGCTCCCCGCACCCGCGGGGGTGGTCCCGGTGCGCCCGCGCCGCGCCGCCTCACTCAGATGTGCTCCCCGCACCCGCGGGGGTGGTCCCGACGCGGCCGTCTGGCCGTGATGCATAGGTGTGTGCTCCCCGCACCCGCGGGGGTGGTCCCCCCGTTCGGGTCGTACGCCCCTCTCGCCTTCGGTGCTCCCCGCACCCGCGGGGGTGGTCCCAAGACACGCCCCCTCACCCCCGAAGACGAGTTGTGCTCCCCGCACCCGCGGGGGTGGTCCCGCGCGCAGGGCAAGACCGTCTGGGAAGAGACAGTGCTCCCCGCACCCGCGGGGGTGGTCCCAAGTGGGGTGCTGGGATCGCGGACACGGTGGCGTGCTCCCCGCACCCGCGGGGGTGGTCCCCCGAAAGGACCACCGTGACCCAGCCCCGCTACGTGCTCCCCGCACCCGCGGGGGTGGTCCCCGCTGGGAGTGCCCCAACCCCGAGTGCATGATGTGCTCCCCGCACCCGCGGGGGTGGTCCCAAGTGGGGTGCTGGGATCGCGGACACGGTGGCGTGCTCCCCGCACCCGCGGGGGTGGTCCCCGCTGGGAGTGCCCCAACCCCGAGTGCATGATGTGCTCCCCGCACCCGCGGGGGTGGTCCCGACATCGACTATCTGGATCTCGACTTCTGAATGTGCTCCCCGCACCCGCGGGGGTGGTCCCAGCTCTTGGTCTGCCACGATCGGCATGTCGGAGTGCTCCCCGCACCCGCGGGGGTGGTCCCGACGACGAACTGGCGGTCCCCCTTGAGGCCGCGTGCTCCCCGCACCCGCGCGGGTGGTCCCCGTACCTATGCGATGACGTCCGACCCCGTGGAGCGCTCCCCGCACCCGCGGGGATGGTCCCTGGCCGCGGTCCTCGCGGAAGAGCACCCGGAGGTGGTCCCCGCACCCACGGGGCTGGTCCTCGTGGTCAGGTCAAGGAGAAACGCGAGGATGGGTGCTCCCCGCACCCGCAGATGTCCGCTCCAGCCTCGGCAGGGCCGCCACCCCAGCACCCGTCGGCTCGCCATAGGAGGCTGTACGCGCCGTCGGCGCCACCAAGATCCTGACCTGTCGCACTGACATTCTTGCTGGTCAGACGGGTTTATCGCTTGTACCACCAGCAGACGAAAAACCTGCTGCTGTTCGGCGCAAGCGGATCAGCAAAGCCGCTCAGCGTCACACCCCTCAGGACCCCGGCTACACCGGCATGGCCCCCGAGCCCTGACCAGCCATCACCCGCACCTGACAGCCCAGCAGAACGAGCGTCAAATGAGCGTCATTTCGGCGTCAAGATATCGTCCATAACGCCCGCAACACATACAATACACATCAGCAAAACCGCAGGTCAGGCGCCCTTCTCGGCAGGCTCCAAAATCGCCACACACTCCACATGATGCGTCATAGGAAACAAATCAAACGCCCGAAGCGTCCGCACCCGGTACCCGCCCTCCCGGAAGTACCCGATGTCCCGCGCCAGCGCCGCCGGATCGCACGCCACGTAGGCGATGCGTCGCGCGCCCAGGCCCGTCAGGTGGCGGACCGTCGCCTTGCCCGCGCCCGCCCTCGGCGGGTCCAGGACGATCAGGTCGGCCTCCGTGATGCCCGTGCGCGGGAGGACCGCTTCGACCTTGCCCTGTTCGATGCGGACGCGGTCGAAGGACGCCAGGTTGTGGCGCGCGTCCTCCACCGCCCGCTTGCCGGACTCGATGCCCAGCACCGCGCCCTTCTCGCCGACGCGGTCCGCGAGCGCGCCCGCGAAGAGGCCGACGCCGCAGTAGAGGTCGAGGGCCGTGTCGCCCTTGCGCGGGGTGAGGCCCTGCATGACGGCGAGCATCAGCGTCTCCGCCGCCTTCGGGTGGACCTGCCAGAAGCCGCCGCTGCCGACCCGGTACGTGCGGCCGTCGGCGCGCTCGCGGACGAACGCGCGGCCGTGGACGCGGTGGATGCCGCCGTCCTTCTCCTCCACCCGCATCACCGACACCGGCTTGTCCAGCTCCACGATCGGCAGGCGCGCTCCCGGCTTCGGGGCGAGGATCACCTGGCGGTCCCCTGAGCCCGTCGCCGCGATCGCCTCGATCGACGCCATGCCCGACCAGTCGCGCTCCTCGATGCCCAGTTCGGAGACGCCCTCGGCCGCGATCATGCAATGCTCGATCGGCTCGACCTCGTGCGAGCGGTGGCGGCGCAGGCCGGCGTTGCCGTCCGCGTCCACCGCGTACTGCACGCGCGTGCGCCACGACGGGACCTCGCCCGCCGGCAGCTTGTCGCCCTCGGCCGGCATGACCGTGCCGTCCCAGCCCGCCTCCTCGGGGGTCAGCCCCGCCAGCCGCTGGAGCTGCTCGGCGATGACCTCGCCCTTGAGGCGGCGCTGCGCGCCCGGCTTCGCGTGCTGCCAGTCGCAGCCGCCGCAGCGGCCGGGTCCCGCGTACGGGCAGGGGGCCTCGACCCGGTCCTTGGAGGGGTCGAGGATCGTCACCGCGTCGGCCCGGAGGAAGCGCGCGCCCTCCTCGCCCTCGGTCACGCGTGCGATGACCTTCTCGCCGGGCAGCGTGTGCCGTACGAAGAGCACCTGGCCCTCGGCCGTACGGGCGATGCAGTGGCCGCCGTGCGCGACGGGGCCGATCTCGACCTCGTACTCCTGGCCGACCAGCGAGTTCCCCGCCTGCTCGTTCTTCGGTTCTGCCTGCATGGCGGGGTGACTCCACAACGTAAAAGGGGAACGGCCGGACAACAGCCCACCAGTCTACGTGGGTGTCGTCCGGCCGCTCGCCACGGAACCAGACGGGACGGGGCAGATACTCCTAGCCCTTCTTGCTCGGCTCCTTCTTCCCCTGTTCCTTCGGTCGCTTCGTCCGCTCCACCGGACCCCTGCGCACCGCACCCGGCGCGTTCCACTCCGAGCGCCTGCGGGCCCGCTTCTTCGCGGCCTCGGAGGAGTCCAGCTGGTACGGGACCGACGTCACCATCACGCCTGGCGTGAACAGAAGGCGGCCCTTGAGGCGCAGCGCGCTCTGGTTGTGGAGCAGGTGCTCGTACCAGTGGCCCACCACGTACTCGGGGATGATCACGCTGACCACGTCGCGCGGGCTCTCCCTGCGCAGGTTCTTGACGTACTCGATGATCGGGCGGGTGATCTCGCGGTACGGCGAGTCGAGGACCTTCAGCGGGACCGTGATGCCGCGGCGCTCCCACTCCTCCTTGAGGGCCTTGGTCTCCGCCGGGTCGACGTTGATGCTGAGCGCCTCCAGGTCGTGCGAGCGCATCAGCTTCGCGTACGACAGGGCGCGCAGCGTCGGGCGGTGGATCTTGGAGACCAGGACGATCGAGTGGACCCGGGAGGGCCGCACGCTCTCGTCGCCGGGGGCGTCGGGGGCGGCGATCTCCTCGGCCACGCGGTCGTAGTGGCGCCGGATGGCCGTCATCGTCGCGTAGAAGATGCACATGCCGAGCAGCGCGACCCAGGCGCCGTGGGTGAACTTCGTGAGCAGGACGACGACCAGGACCAGGCCGGTGAAGAAGGCGCCGAACGTGTTGATCGCGCGGGAGCGGATCATGTGGCGGCGCTTGTTGGCGTCCTTCTCCTTGGCCAGGTGGCGGTTCCAGTGCCGGACCATGCCGATCTGGCTGAGCGTGAAGGAGACGAAGACGCCGACGATGTAGAGCTGGATGAGGCGGGTGGAGTCCGCGCCGTAGATGACGACGAGGAGCGCGGCCGCGCCCGCGAGCAGCACGATGCCGTTGGAGAACGCGAGGCGGTCGCCGCGGGTGTGCAGCTGGCGCGGCAGGTAGCGGTCCTGGGCCAGGATCGAGCCGAGCAGCGGGAAGCCGTTGTACGCGGTGTTGGCCGCGAGGAAGAGGACCAGCGCGGTCGCCGCGGCGAGGATCATGAAGGGGAAGCTGCCGTGGCCGAAGACGGCCTCGGCGACCTGCGAGATCACCGGGTTCTGGACGTAGTCCGAGCCGACCGGGACGCCGTTGTGGAACAGGTCCTTGCCGGGGATCTCCGCCATCCGGACCTTGGTCACCATGGCGAGGACGATGATGCCGCAGAACATGGTGACGGCCAGGCCGCCCATGAGCGCCAGCGTCGTCGCGGCGTTCTTGGACTTCGGCTTGCGGAAGGCCGGGACGCCGTTGCTGATCGCCTCGACGCCGGTGAGCGCCGCACAGCCGGAGGAGAAGGCCCGCAGCAGCAGGAAGACCAGGGCGAAGCCGGCCAGGCCCTGGTGCTCGGGCTTGATCTCGTAGTCGGCGGTGGGCGCCCGCATCGAGTCGTCGAGGACCAGGCCGCGGAAGGCGCCCCACGCGATCATGATGAAGACGCCCGCCACGAAGACGTACGTCGGGATGGCGAAGAGCTTGCCGGACTCCTTCACGCCGCGCAGGTTCATCAGCGTGAGGAGGACGATGACGGCCACCGCGCAGAGGACCTTGTGCTCGACCACGAAGGGGACCGCGGAGCCGAGGTTCTCGATGCCCGAGGAGATCGACACGGCCACGGTCAGGACGTAGTCGACGAGCAGGGCGCTGGCGACGGTGAGGCCGGCCTTGGGGCCGAGGTTGGTGGTGGCGACCTCGTAGTCGCCACCACCGCTCGGGTAGGCGTGCACGTTCTGTCGGTAGGACGCCACGACCGTGAACATCAGCACGACGACCGCGACGGCGATCCAGGGGCTGAAGTGGTAGGCCGACACACCCGCGATGGAGAGGACGAGAAGGACCTCTCCCGGCGCGTACGCCACGGAGGAGAGTGGGTCGGACGCGAAGACGGGGAGTGCGATGCGCTTCGGCAGGAGCGTTTCTCCGAGCCGGTCACTGCGCAGTGCGCGCCCGATGAGGATCCGTTTGGGCACGTCGGTCAGTTTGGACACGCAGAGGATCGTAAGCGTTCGATTGGGGGCGCGCCCACCCACCACCCCCAACTTCACCGGTTATCGGTCCTGTGCGATCCTGCGCTCCTCCTATTGCCGGGTTTTCCGGCCCGCGAAAGGCACGGGACGGCCACCAGGTGGCGCGGCCGAGCAGGAGCAGCGCCGCGGGCAGGATCATGACGCGGATCACGAAGGCGTCGAGCAGGACGGCCGCCGCGAGCACGAAGCCCATCTGCTTCATCTCCAGGATGTGCAGCATCACGAAGCTCGCGAAGACGGTGACCATGACGATCGCCGCGCTGGTCACGACCTTGGCGGAGGACGCGATGCCGTCCAGGACCGCCTGCCGCGTGGGCACTCCGTTCAGCGCCGCCTCGCGGATCCGGCTGACCACGAAGACCTGGTAGTCCATCGAGAGCCCGAAGAGGATCACGAAGAGGAAGAGCGGGACGCGCGAGGAGATGCCGTCCAGGGAGTCGAAGGCGAGCAGTCCCTCGGCCCACTCGCCCTGGAAGACGAGGACGAGCAGGCCGAGCGCGGATCCCACGGAGAGCAGGTTGAGCAGGGCGCCGAGGAGTCCGAGGACGACGGAGCGGAACGCGAGGACCGTCATGGCGAAGGTCATCAGGAGCAGGAAGCCGAGGACCAGCGGGAGCTTGCCGTTCTGGTGTCCGACGTAGTCGACGCCGCGCGCCACCTCGCCGGTGACGGCCGTCTCGGCGCCGGGCACATGGCCGACGGTGCGGGGCAGCAGATCCTTCCGGAGATGTTCGAGTGAGACTTCGGCGTTTCTCGAGTACGTGGGGTCGGCGGCGTTCAGTTCGAGCAGGGTCGTCCGGTGGTCCGCGGCGGAGCGCAGGAGCGGGGCGTCGGAGCCGCGCGCGAAGAGCGGGTCGTCCTGCGCGGCGCGGTCGAGGTCGGTCAGGGCCTCGCGTACGTCACCGGCGCGCGCGGCGTCGGCGCGGACCACCACGAAGTGCCGTACGCGCAGCTCCGGGAAGGCGTCGAGCAGCCGGTCGTACCCCTTCATGGCGTCGATGTCGCGCGAGAAGCTGTCCCGCGCCGGGTTCTTGAGGTGCATGTCGAGGGCGGGCACCGCGAGGCCCAGCATGGCGAGGACGGCGAGGCACAGGGTGAGCGCGGGGCGCTTGCGGGCCGGGGCGAGCAGGGCGGACCAGACGCGGCCCGACTCACGCTCGCCGTACGTCTCGCTCCTCCCCCGCACTCCGCTCCTCCCCCGCATCCCGCGCGTCCGGACCGGCTTGCCCTTGGCCAGGCGCTTGGCGGCGCGGCGCTCGGCGCGGCGGCCGAGCACGACGAGCAGGGCGGGCAGCACCGTCACCGAGCTGACCATGGCGACGGCGACGACCAGGATGGTGCCGGTGGCGAGCGAGTCGAAGATGACGTCACGGGCCAGGAAGAGCGCGGTGGTGGAGACGATCACGGCGAGGCCGGAGACCACGATGGCGCGGCCGGCCGTCGCCGCGGCCGCCTCGACCACCGCCGCGGAGGTGAGGCGGCCGCCGGCCCTGGCCCGCTCCTCGCGTTCGCGCTTGAGGTAGAAGAGCGTGTAGTCGACGCCGACGGCCATGCCGATGAGCAGGATCATGCTCATCCCGACGCCGGTGTCGGGCAGCAGGTGCGAGGCGAGCATCGCCAGGCCCATCGTCGCCATGATCGAGGTGACGGCGAGCAGCACCGGTACGCCGACCATGACCACCGAGCCGAAGACGACGGCGAGCGTGATCAGCGTGACGGGCAGCGTGATCGCCTCGGAGAACTGAAGGTCCTTGTTGCGCTGGTCCTCGACGCCCTTGCTCACGGAGGCGTCGCCGGTCTCCTCGACGAGCAGGCCCGGGTGGGCCTTCTTGACCTTCTCGGTCACGGCCTGGAGCGGCGGGACGTTCTTCTGGTCGTCCTGCTCGGAGCCGTGCAGCTCCACCTGGACGCGCAGCACGCGGCCGTCGGCGGAGCGCGCCGGGGGCGCCACCGACGCCACCTCGGGCAGGGCCTCCATCCGGTCGGTGACGTCCCGCACGGCGGCCGCGGCGGCCGTCTTGTCCAGCGGTCCCTTCGCGGCCCGGATCAGTACGTGTTCGGTGGACCGCAGCGGTAGACCGCCGTCCGTCGCCAGGGCCTCGGCGCGGCCCGCCTCGCCGACGCGGAAGTCCTCCGAGGTCGCGCTGTTCATGCCTGCGGCCGCGCCGACCCCCAGGCACAGCACCACGAAGACCAGCCAGCCGATGACCGCGCGCCCCGGATGCAGCGCGCTCCAGCGGGCCGCGCGGACCGTCACCGATCGCTTTCTCATTTCGTTCCCCCTCCATGCTTCACGTGTAAGCGGAGACTGACAGGTGAAGGAGCGAGCCGTCAACTGTCATTCGTATACGGACAGGAGTGGATTGACAGCGGATCCCGTCATGCGTAAGCCTTGGCTGACAGGTTTCGGGACCAGCGCGAAGGCGGGCCATGGACAGCGAGGAGCTACTCGCTTTTCTCGCTGCGGTGGGTCACGCGCAGCGCATCCGGATCATCAACGAGCTCTCCGGCGGCCAGCTGTACGTCAGCGAGCTGGCCCGGCGGCTCGGGGTGTCCCGCCCGCTGCTCTACATGCATCTCGAACGCATGGAGAAGGCCGGCCTCGTCGTCGGCCGCCTGGAGCTGTCCGACGACGGCAAGGCGCTCAAGTACTTCGAACTGGCGCCGTTCGACGTCCGGTTGAACGTGGATACGATCGTCGCCGCCCTGCGGCAGCAGCCGCCGGGAGAGGACGAGCAGCACTCATCGAGGGGGACGTCCTAGTGGACGACGTGATCATCCCGGTTGCCTTTTTCCTGATACTCGCCGGCGCGGTCGTCTCGGTCGCGTACTTCCAGACGCAGCGCAACAAGGAACGCGACCGGCAGTACGCCGACGCCATGAACGGCTACCGCGAGGCCGTCGAGCGGGCCAGGTCCGAGCAGGAGGCGAACCGTCTGCAGCTCGTCGAGCTCGGCCACCGCCTGGAGAAGGTCGAGGGTCTGCTCCGCAGCGTGGACTGAGCACCCCTGTCCCCTCACGTATGCCTCCGCGTCCCCCGCGCCCACCGTGGGTGAGTGCGCGGGAGGGGTTGCGGCTTAAGCTCGTCTCTTGGCAACGCCGCACGCTGTTGCCCCGTTCGTGCCAGCAGACTGAGAGAGAAGAGTGAGCCCGATGTTTTCGCAGGTCAGCGGGATGACCAGGAGTGCGGGGTAAGAAACAGGTGCACATCGTCATCATGGGCTGCGGCAGAGTCGGGTCCGCTCTCGCCCAGAATCTCGAACAACAGGGGCACACGGTCGCCGTCGTCGACCAGGACCCCACGGCCTTCCGCCGGCTCGGCTCCGGGTTCGGCGGCCGCCGGGTGACCGGCGTCGGCTTCGACCAGGACACCCTGCGCGAGGCCGGCATCGAGGAGGCGGGCGCCTTCGCCGCCGTCTCCAGCGGCGACAACTCCAACATCATCGCGGCCCGGGTGGCCCGCGAGATGTTCGGCATCGAGAACGTCGCGGCACGCATCTACGACCCGCGCCGCGCCGAGGTCTACCAGCGTCTGGGCATCCCGACGGTCGCCACGGTCCGCTGGACCGCCGACCAGATGCTGCGCCGGCTGCTGCCGTCCGGCGCCGAGCCGCTGTGGCGCGACCCCACCGGCGGCGTGCAGCTCGCCGAGGTGCACGCGTCGTCGGCCTGGATCGGGCACAAGATCAGCCAGCTCCAGGAGGAGACGGGCGTGCGCGTGGCCTTCCTCACCCGGCTGGGCGAGGCGGTCCTGCCGACCTCGCAGACGGTCCTGCAGGAGGGCGATCTGGTGCACGTCATGATGCGCACCGACCAGGTCGACAAGGTCGAAGCGGCGTTCGCCGAAGGCCCCGAGGAAGGCGGTCACTGATGAGGGTCGCCATTGCCGGAGCCGGCGCCGTCGGGCGCTCCATCGCCGGTGAGCTCCTGGAGAACGGCCACGAGGTCCTGCTCATCGACAAGGCGCCGACGGCCATCTCCGTCGAGCGCGTGCCGCAGGCCGAGTGGCTGCTCGCCGACGCCTGCGAGATCACGTCCCTGGACGAGGCGGCGCTGCAGCGCTGCAACGTGGTCATCGCGGCCACCGGCGACGACAAGGTCAACCTCGTCGTCTCGCTGCTCGCGAAGACCGAGTACGGCGTCCCGCGCGTCGTCGCCCGCGTCAACAACCCCAAGAACGAGTGGCTCTTCAACGAGTCCTGGGGCGTCGACGTCGCGGTCTCCACGCCGCGTCTGATGTCCGCGCTCGTCGAGGAGGCGGTGAGCGTCGGCGACCTGGTGCGCCTGCTCCGCTTCAGCCACGGCGACGCGAACCTCGTCGAGCTGACGCTGCCGCCCGAGTCGGCGCTCGCGGGCACGCAGGTCGGCGACGTCCAGTGGCCCGAGGACACCTCGCTGGTCACGATCATCCGCGGCACCCGCGTCCTCGCGCCGACCGCGGACGACTCCCTGGAGGCGGGCGACGAACTCCTCTTCGTCGCGGCCCAGGCCCGCGAGGAACAGCTGGAGGACCTGCTGTCGGTACGCCGCGAGGACGCGGTGGGCTGAGGCCTTTGCGGCAGTACGTACGGAGGGGGCGCCCGGAGGATTTCGGGCGCCCCCTCCGCGTATGTCCGAAGCAGTCCGCAGGGCGGTAGCGCGACGTTAGCCTGCCGTGCGGAGCCGCACCACCGCCGCAGCCACCGCCGGCGGCCCCGCCCAGAAAGGAAGCCGATGAGCGACTCGGTCCCCGTGTCGCGCGGTCTGCCCGTGGAGCGCGACGCGGGCCCCTTCGACCCGCCCCGCGCGATCACCCGGCTGCGCGCGGCGCGTCCGGTCAGCCCCCTGCTGTTCCCCGACGGCCACGAGGGCTGGCTCGTCACCGGTCACGACGCCGTACGCCGGCTCCTGGCCGATAACCGCTTCAGCTCCCGCCAGGACCTCGGCCCGCTCCACGTCCCGTACGAGATACCCGGCATGCCCGCCGTGACCGAGCCCTCGCCGCAGCTTCCCGGCGTGTTCATCGCCATGGACCCGCCGGACCACACCCGGCTGCGCCGCAGACTCACCGGCGCCTTCACCGTCCGGCGCATGCAGCAGTTGGAGGAGAGCGTCGTCGACATCGCCGAGCGGCGGCTGGACGCGATGGCGCGGCTGACCGCGCCCGTCGATCTGGTCAAGGAGTTCGCGCTGCCGGTGCCGTCCCTGGTGATCTGCGAACTGCTCGGGGTCCCCGCAGAGGACCGGGAGAGCTTCCAGGCCCACTCCGCCACGTTCATGGAGCGGGAGGTGGAGCTGGACACGAAGATGGCCGCTTACGGGGCGATGATGGCCTACCTGGCCGAGCTGGTCACCGCGAAGCGCGCAGAACCCGGCGACAACCTGCTGTCCGACCTGGCCCGCCACGACGACCTCGACGTCGAGGAACTGACCGGCATGGCCTTCCTGCTGCTCCTCGCCGGCCACGAGACCACCGCCAACATGCTGGCCCTCGGCACCTTCGCGCTCCTGGAACACCCCGCGCAACTGGCCGACCTGCGCGCGGACCCCGACCTGCTGCCCGGCGCGGTCGAGGAGCTGCTGCGCCACCTCTCCGTGGCCGACATCTTCTACCGCTACGCCACGGAGGACATCGAGCTCGGCGGGGAGCTCATCCGGAAGGGTTCGACCGTCGTCGTCTCCCTGCTGGCCGCCGACCGTGACCCCCGGCGCTTCGACGGCCCCGACGCCCTGGACATCCGCCGCGCCGCCCGCGGCCACCTCGCCTTCGGCCACGGCGTCCACCAGTGCCTCGGTCAGCAGCTGGCCCGCGTCGAGATGCGCGCGGGCCTGCGGAGTCTGCTGCGCCGCTTCCCGGACCTGGAACTCGCCGTCCCCGCCGGCCAGGTGCGGCTCAGGACCGACATGAACATCTACGGCGTCCACGAACTGCCGGTCACCTGGCGGACGGAACCGGTCCGGTGAGCCCGGCCTAGACCTCGCGGCGCTCCCGCTCCCGCTCCGCCTCGCGGGCCTTCTGGGCCTCCTCCTCGGCCTCCATCTCCGCGAACACGTCGATGGGCGGCGGGGCCTTCGCCAGGAAGACCCAGGTGAGGTAGACGGCGAGCAGGAACGGCGGGATCTTCAGGGCGACCAGGACCCAGCCGAACTGCGTGGTGTCCCCCCACCAGTACAGCGGGAAGAGGATCGCGCACTTGGCGAGCAGGATCAGGCCCCAGGCCCAGCTGGCCTTCGCGTAGGCCTTCTTGCGGCCGGGGTTGCGGGTGCGCCAGGAGAGGTTCTCCTTGAAGACCGGGCCGAGGATCAGGCCGATCAGCGGGGCGCCCGCGAGGGTCGTGATCATGTACGCGAGGGCGAGGCCCAGGGTGTAGAGCATGCCCGGCAGGTAGAAGTCCTTGGCGTTGCCGGTCATCATCGCGAAGACCACACCGAAGACGACGCCGAAGACGCCGCTGAAGGCGTGCTTGACGGTGTCCCTCATGACCAGGCGGACCACCACGAGCACCAGGGACACCGCGAGGGCCGCGATGGCCGACATGTGCAGGTCCTTGTTGATCGTGAAGATGGTCACGAAGAGCAGGCCGGGAACGACCGTCTCCACCATGCCCCGCACGCCGCCGAAGGCTTCGAAGAGCGCTGCCTCGGTCACGGCCCGGGAATCCGCGTCCTGATCCGTCTTCCCGTGGTCCGTCGGCTTGTCGAGGGACGTCACCGGCTACTCCCGTCCGAGGGGTCTGAGTTCGTACTTGGGGTTGAAGAGCACCCGGCGGCCCCGGCTCATCGAGATCCGGCCCGACGCGATCAACTTGCGCCCCGGTTCTATCCCCACGATGGAGCGCCTGCCCAGCCACACCACGTCCAACGCCGCCGAGCCGTCGAAAAGCTCGGCCTCCAGGGCGGGGACCCCGGCGCGTGGCCGCAGAGTGACCGTGCGCAAGGTACCAGTAACCGTGACGATCTGGCGGTCCTGGCAGTCGCCGATACGGACGCACCCGGCCGTCTCGGCGTCCTCGCGCAGCTCCTCCGACTCCAGGTCCTCCTGGGAGGAGGAGAGCCGGTCGAGCATGCGCCGGAAACGGCCCGCCGGCTTTTCGGAACCAGGAACAGCACTCATACAAGAAGCGTACCGGGGGGCGCCGACACTGCGGTAAGCGGTGCGCTCATCTGTGCTTATGTCCGCTCAGTACCCGCTGCGACCCCCGCTGAAGCAATTAATCCGGTCACTTCTCAGCCCGTCACCTCTCAGCCAGTCACCCCCCAGCCCGTCACTTCTCGAACCGGTATCCCATGCCGGGCTCCGTGATGAAGTGGCGCGGGTGCGCCGGGTCCGTCTCCAGCTTGCGGCGCAGCTGCGCCATGTAGACGCGCAGGTAGTTCGTCTCCGTGCCGTACGAGGGCCCCCAGACCTCCTGGAGCAGCTGCTTCTGGCTGACCAGGCGGCCGGTGTTGCGCACCAGGACCTCCAGGAGGTGCCACTCCGTGGGCGTGAGGCGTACGTCGCGGCCCGCGCGGTTGACTTTCTTCGCGGCCAGGTCGACGGAGAAGTCCCCGGTGTCGACCAGCACGTCGCCCTCGCCGGGCCCGGTGGGCTCCGCCCTGCGCACGGCGGCGCGCAGCCGGGCGAGGAGCTCGTCCATGCCGAAGGGCTTGGTCACGTAGTCGTCGGCGCCCGCGTCCAGCGCCTCGACCTTCTCGTCCGAGCTGTGCCGGGCGGACAGGACCAGGATCGGCACGCGCGTCCAGCCGCGCAGCCCCCTGATGACCTCCACGCCGTCCATGTCGGGCAGACCGAGGTCGAGCACGATCACGTCGGGGTGGCGGGCGGCGGCGACCTGCAGCGCGGTGGCGCCGTCGGGGGCCGAGTCCACCTCGTACTTGCGCGCCTTCAGGTTGATGACGAGGGCGCGCACGATCTGCGGCTCGTCGTCGACCACGAGCACCCGGGTCATGCGTACCTGCCTTTCTGGCATCTGTTCGGGGTCACCTGCATCCCTTCGGGGTCACGAGCATCCGTTCGGGGTCACGAGGTGACCTGGGCCGAGAGCTCGGGACGGGCCGTGGGCCGCCCGGTCGCGGCCCGCAGGGTGAGGACCATGGTCAGGCCGCCGCCGGGGGTGTCCTCGGCGGCGAGGGTGCCGCCCATGGCCTCGGCGAAGCCGCGGGCGACGGCGAGGCCGAGGCCCACCCCGGCACCGCGCGGAGCGTCACCGTAGCGCTGGAAGGGCGCGAAGATGCGGTCCTTGGCGCTGTCGGGGACCCCGGGCCCGCGGTCCACCACGCGTATCTCGACGCGCTCGCCCAGGGCGCTGGCGGAGACCTTGACGGGGACGCCATCGGGGGCGTACTTCACGGCGTTCTCGACGACGTTGGCGACCGCCCGCTCCAGGAGGCCCTTGTCGACGGCGACCATCGGCAGTGTCTCGGGGATGTCGAGGTCCGCGCTGCCGTCGGGGACGCCGCCGAGCGCCATGGGGACGACCTCGTCGAGGTCGACCTCGCGGATCAGCGGGGTGACGGTGCCGGTCTGCAGGCGGGACATGTCCAGCAGGTTGCCGACGAGGTGTTCCAGGCGGTCGGCGCCCGCCTCGATGCCCTCCAGGAGCTCGGCCTCGTCCTCCTCGGACCACTCCACGTCGTCGGAGCGCAGCGAGGACACGGCCGCCTTGATGCCCGCGAGGGGGGTGCGCAGGTCGTGGCTGACGGCGGCGAGCAGGGCGGTGCGGATGCGGTTGCCCTCGGCGAGGGTGCGGGCCTGGTCGGCCTCGGACTGCAGGCGCTGGCGGTCCAGGACGACGGCGGCCTGCGCGGCGAAGGCGGCGAGGACGCGGCGGTCCGCCGCGGGCAGGACGCGGCCGGAGAGGGCGAGCGCCATGTGGTCGCCGACCGGCATGTCGACGTCGGCCTCCTCGGGGCGGGTCAGCGGGCGGCCGTCGCCCGCGCTGCCGGCGCAGGTCCAGGGGTCGGTGTCGCCCGCGCGTTCCAGGAGGGCGACGGAGTCCATCGCGAAGGTCTCCCGGACCCGCTCCAGGAGGGCCTCCAGGCTGGTCTCGCCGCGCAGCACGCTGCCGGCGAGGAAGGAGAGTATCTCCGCCTCCGCCCGCAGCCGGGCGGCCTGGGCGGTGCGCCGGGCGGCGAGGTCCACCACGGACGCCACCGACACCGCGACGCCCACGAAGACGGCGATCGCCACGATGTTGTTGTTGTCGGAGACCGTCCACAGGTGCAGCGGTGGCGTGAAGTAGTAGTTGAGCAGCAGCGAACCGAACGCCGCGGACGCGAGCGCCGGGAGCAGCCCGCCCACCAGCGCCGCGGCGACCGTCAGCGTCAGGAACAGCAGCATGTCGTTGGCGAGGCCGAGGTCGGCGTCGACGTGGGTGAGCAGCACGGTCAGCAGGGCGGGTCCCGCGACGCCGACCAGCCAGCCCCAGATGACCCGGGAGCGGCCCAGCCTGGCCCCCCGGGCGACGGGCAGTCCGCGCCCCTTGGCGACCTCCCCGTGCGTGACGATGTGCACGTCCAGGTCGGGGCCCGAGTCGCGGGCGACGGTCGCGCCGACGCCGGGCCCGAAGACGTACTGCCAGGTCTTGCGGCGCGAGGAGCCGAGGACGATCTGGGTGGCGTTGACGCCGCGCGCGAAGTCCAGGAGCGCGGCCGGTATGTCGTCGCCGATGACGTGGTGGAAGGTGCCGCCGAGGTCCTCGACCAGGGTGCGCTGGACGGCGAGTTCCTTGGGGGACGCGCCGGTCAGGCCGTCGCTGCGGGCGATGTAGACGGCGAGGATCTCGCTGCCGGAGCCCTTGGCGGCCATCCGGGAGGCGCGTCTGATCAGGGTGCGGCCCTCGGGTCCGCCGGTGAGGCCGACGACGATGCGCTCGCGGGCCTGCCAGGTGGAGCGGATGTTGTGCTCGCCCCGGTACTGCTGGAGGTACTCGTCGACGCGGTCGGCGACCCAGAGCAGCGCGAGTTCGCGCAGCGCCGTGAGGTTGCCGGGCCGGAAGTAGTTCGACAGGGACGCGTCGATGCGGTCGGACTGGTAGACGTTGCCGTGCGCCATGCGGCGGCGCAGCGCCTCGGGCGACATGTCGACCAGTTCGATCTGGTCGGCCCTGCGCACCACCTCGTCGGGGACGGTCTCGCGCTGGCGCACGCCGGTGATCGACTCGACGACGTCGCCGAGGGACTCCAGGTGCTGGATGTTGACGGTCGAGACGACGTCGATGCCGGCGGTGAGGAGCTCCTCGACGTCCTGCCAGCGCTTGGCGTTGCGCGAGCCGGGGACGTTGGTGTGGGCGAGCTCGTCGACCAGGGCGACGGCGGGGGCGCGCCGCAGCACCTCGTCGACGTCCATCTCGGTGAAGGCCGTGCCGCGGTACTCCAGGTCCTTGCGGGGCACCTGTTCGAGGCCGGTCAGCATCACCTCGGTGCGCGGCCTGCCGTGGTGCTCCACGAAGGCGACGACGCAGTCGGTGCCGCGTTCGGTACGGCGGTGCGCCTCGGAGAGCATGGCGTACGTCTTGCCGACGCCCGGTGCCGCACCGAGGTAGATCCGTAGCTTGCCGCGTGCCATGGCCTCATTGTCTTCCCGAAACTGCTGTGTACGCAGCGTCGACCTTACGGCCAATAATTCCGGCATTACGGACGAGGGGGCACGGGGGTGCGGTCCTTGACACAACCCTGATGCGGACGAGGGGCGCCCGCATCAGGGCCGGTGGCGGACGGTGGGGTCAGCGCGGGTTGGCGGCGTGCGTCAGGGTCTCCCAGGCGACGAACAGGTTGTTGGAGCCCGCCGGACGGTTCTGTTCCGTGAGCTTCTGGGTGTTGGTCATGGGCTGGCCCAGGCGGCCGGCGAGGGCGTTGTAGCCGACCTCGGTGACGGGCCCGAGGCCGCGGTGGACGGTGCCCTTGCAGAGCGAGGCCGGGGGCGCCTCCCCCAGCTCGTACTTGGCCTGGAAGCCGAGCCCCTGGCGCAGCCGTTCGCCGACGTCCGTGCCGTAGAGGTCCTGGCCCTGGATGCGGCTGGTCTCGGCCACGTGGGAGATCGCGGAGAGGCCGTATCCGGTGTGGGTGAAGTCGCGGCAGGTCTCCTGGGTGAGGCCGGTGGTGAACGTGCCCTGGCCCTGCCAGTACTTGACGATCTTGTCGCGGGTGTCGAGGTGCTGGCCGGGCACGGTCTTGGGCAGCGCGCCGTCGGAGGCGAGGTAGACGTACGCGGCCGTGCGCGTGCGGAACGTCGCCATCGCCTCGTCGTACGACGCCTTGTCCTCCAGGAAGACGGAGATGCCGACGGCGGCCTCCATCATCGAGAGCTCCCAGTTCCCGTTGGAGTTCGAGCCGTTGATGACCTCGGGGAGGTAGACGGTGCGCAACATGGTCCCGAAGCGGCCCGAGTTGGCCCAGTTCCCGGAGTACGTGTACTTGATGATCTCGGCGGCGCGCGGCCAGCTGGAGCCCGCCCAGCCGGTCTGCAGCGGCGCGTTGCTGTTGGTGTGGTCCTTGAGGGTGGCCGACCAGGCGTCCATCAGCTCGATGGACTTCTTCGCGTACCGCTCGTCCCGCGTGATGTACCAGGCGAGGGCGGTGGTGTACGCGGCTATCGCGTCCTCGCGCTCGTCGGTGCAGCCGTAGTTGGGGTCGGAGTACGAGCCGCACTCCACGACCGCGCGGGGCTTGGGGGTGCGCGAGAGGGAGGCGTACTTGCTGCCCATCATCTGGTCGTAGGCGGACTTCCAGGGCTGGGCGCCGGCGGTGACCTTCTCGCGGGTGAAGTCCAACTGGCCGCGGGAGACGGTGACTCCGGGGTGGACGAAGGCCGAGGGCGCCGCCTCGGCCCGGTCGGCGCCGGGGAAGGCGACGAACCCGGCGATCAGGGCGGTGACCGCGGCGACGGCGGCCGCGCCGGCGGTGCGGCGGGCTCTGCGGGGGCGTGCGGGGGCGGGGGCGTACGGCATGGGGGGACCATCCGTTCTCGTATGAGAGAGCTCGGGTTCTCGTATGTGAACGTCAAGCGCCTTTATGAACACGCGCGTTGGCCCGTGACCATAGGTACGGACCTGACGTCCGTCAAGACGTGGCGTCGGAGAACCCGCGCACCGCACGGGCGTACACACATGTGGCCCGCGGCGGCACCGGATGAACCGGAACCGCCGCGGGCCACAAGGGAGTTCGAGGAGCGGTCAGCGCACCTCGGTGATCTCGGGGCCGCGCTGCAGCTGCCCCATGCCACCGGAGAAGCGCGAGCCCTCCTGCTGCTCCTGCTGCACGTTCTCGGCGACCATCTGGGCGTCGTCCGGCAGCTTCAGGACGATCGGGTCGCGGGGCGCCATCGGGCCCTCGCCGCGCACCACGACCGTGTCCCGGAAGATCTGCTCCAACAGACCCGCGGCCTGCGGCTGCACCGCGCCCTGGCCGGAGATCACACCGCGCAGGAACCAGCGCGGCCCGTCGACGCCGATGAAGCGCACGACCTGCACGCCACCCGTGCCGTCGGGCAGCTGCACCGGCACCTGGGCGCGCAGCTCCCAGCCGAGGGGGCCCTCGACCTCGTCGATGACACCGCCCTGCTGGGTGATGCCCGAGGCGATCTCCTCGCGGACCTCGCCCCAGATGCCCTCCTTCTTGGGGGCGGCGAAGCCCTGCAGCTGGATGGCGCTGTCCTGGAGCACGACGGTGGCCGCGACGATCGCGTCGCCCGCGACCTCCACCCGCAGCTCCATGCCCTCGACGCCCGGCACGAAGAGCCCGCCGAGGTCCACCCGGCCCTCGCCGGGCTCACGGACCTCCGAGAGGTCCCAGGGGCCGTCGGGACGAGGCTCGGGCTCGAGCCTCACGCGCGAGCGCGCGGCGCCGGCGTCAGCGGAGTCATCGCTGTCCACGCCGTCGACGACCTGCTCGTCCGCGCCCGCCGCATCCTCGGCGGCACTGTCCTTCTTGCGACGTCCGAACACGTCACTGTCCTTCCCGGTCGGATACGACCGATGCGTATCGATTCCCACCCGTTTGTTCGACCGGGCTCACGCCCGAGCCGACGCCCACGGCAGCATGGCCACCGGTGGACCCGAAGCCCCCCTCGGCCCGCGCCGATGCGGGAAGCTCCGCCACCTCCTGGAAGCGAACCTTCTCGACCTGCTGGACGACCAGTTGGGCAATCCGGTCGAAGCGCTCGAACCGCACTGCCTCGCGCGGGTCGAGATTCACCACGATCACCTTGATCTCTCCACGGTACCCGGCATCCACCGTCCCCGGGGCATTCACCAGAGCGACACCGCAGCGGGCGGCGAGCCCCGAACGGGGGTGCACGAAGGCCGCGTACCCCTCGGGGAGCGCGATGGACACCCCGGTCGGCAGCACCGCTCGTTCCCCCGGCGCCAGTTCGCGGGATTCGGTCGTCCGCAGATCGGCGCCCGCGTCGCCGGGCTGCGCGTACGCCGGCAGCGGTACGTCGGGGTCGACGCGCCTGATCAGTACGTTCAGCTCGTGGGGGGACGTCACGGGTTCACCTCGAAAGCGCGGGCGCGCCGGACCTGGTCCGGGTTGTTCATGGCGGCCTGGATCTCCTCCGGGCGGCCGTTGTCGATGAAGTGGTCGACCTTCACCTCGATGAAGAGGGCGTCGGCGCGGACCGCGACAGGCCCCTCGGGGCCGCCGAGCCGGCCGGTGGCGGTCGAATAGATCTTCCGGCCGGCGACGGCGGTGACCTCGGCCTCCAGGAACAGCACGGTGCCGAGCGGCACCGGCCGCACGAAGTCGGTCTCCAGGCGGCCGGTCACGGCGATCACCCGCAGCAGCCAGTTCAGCGAGCCCAGCGTCTCGTCGAGCGCGGTGGCCAGGACGCCGCCGTGGGCGAGGCCCGGCGCGCCCTGGTGGGCCTCGCGCACGGTGAACTCGGCGGTGACGGCCACGCCCTCGCCGGCCCGCGCGGCCAGATGCAGTCCGTGTGCCTGGCCCTCGCCACAGCCGAAACAGTGTTCGTAGTGGGCGCCGATCAGCTCGCCGGGAGCGGGCGCGTCGGGGTGGCGGACGGGCGCTGTCGCGTCGGCCGGGGGCTTCAGAGCTGCAGATGTACCACTCACAGGCGCAGACCTTACCTCCGCGTCAGCGCGGCGACCGCACCGTGCCAAGCTTGGTCGCATGCAGCCTTATGAAGAACGCCTGACCGCGCCCCGTTCCTGGTGGTTCACCTCGGTCCTGGTGGGCGTCGCGATGGCCCTGATCCTGCTGCCGTTCGGCACGCTGCCGCTGCTCGGCGGACTGGTCGGCGGCACGGCCGTGGCAGCGGTCGTCACCAGCGCGTACGGCGCGGTGCGGATCCGGGTGGTGGCGGGCTCGCTGGTCGCGGGGGACGCGAAGATCCCGGTGTCGGCCCTGGGTGACGCGGAGGTCCTGACGGGCGAGGAGACGCGCGCCTGGCGCACGTACAAGGCGGACCCGCGCGCCTACATGCTGCTGCGCGCCTACATCCCCACGGCGCTGCGCGTGGACATCACGGACCCGGAGGACCCCACCCCGTACGTGTACGTCTCCACACGCCACCCGGAAGAGCTGGCGGCGGCACTGAAGTCGGTGCGCGAGAGCGCCTAGGGCGCCGGAGGCGGTCAGCGCCCCAGCTCCCGGGGGCTCTCCCCCATCCGCAGCGGGTCGTCGGGCTTTTCGAGGGGCGGCAGCTCCGGCAGCGCGTCCCACGGCACCTGGGTCTTGCGCAGGTCCCGGCGGATCCGCTCGGCCAGCTTCCTGGTGTCACGGCGGTTCATGACCGCTCCGACCGCGGCGCCCACCATGAAGGGCATCAGGCTCGGCAGGTTCCGGACCATCCGCTTCATGATCTGCTGGCGCAGCTCGCGCTTCATCTGGCCGCCGAGCGCGGTGTTGAAGGTGGCCGGTTTGGTGACGTCGACGCCACGCTCCTCCGACCAGGAGTTCAAATAGGCCGTGCTGCGCTGCTTGAGGTTGCCCTCGGGCCGTCGGCCGTAGACCTCGTGCAGCTCGGCGATGAGCTTCAGCTCTATGGCGGCGACGCCGGTGATCTCCGCCGCGAGTTCGGCGGGCATCGCGGGCGGCACCGGCAGCATCGCGGCGGCTCCCACGCCCGCGCCCACGGTGGACGTGGCGTTGGCGGCACCCGCGACGAGTTTGTCCGCGAGCTGCTCGGGGCCGAGGCCCGGGAACTGCTTGCGGAGGGTCGCCAGATCGCGGACCGGGATCCGCGGGGCGTTCTCGATGAGCCGGTCGGCGAGGTAACCGAGGCCGGCCTTGGCACCGCGTCCGCCCTTGCGCACGCCGTGCATCACTCCGCTCGTGACGGCGGCAACGCGGCCCCTGGACCCGGCCTCAGTGGCCTCGCCCGCCTTCCGGGTGGTCCTGGGCGCCTTGCCGGCCGCCGTCTCGTCCGGCAGCGCCCCAGGGGCGTCCGCCGGCTCGAGCGAGGCTGCTCCGGGCTCGGAAGAGCCCCGCTCGTCGTCACGCACACCGGCGTCCGGGACGCCGGCCATGTCCGCTCCGCGCTTGCGGAAGCGGCGCTTCCTGGACGGGGTCGAGCCAGTCACGGCCGACCCCGCCTCAGTCGCAGTCGCGGCAGATCGGCTGGCCGTTCTTCTCGCGGGCCAGCTGACTGCGGTGGTGCACCAGGAAGCAGCTCATGCAGGTGAACTCGTCCTGCTGCTTCGGGAGCACGCGGACCGCGAGCTCCTCGTTGGAAAGGTCGGCGCCGGGCAGCTCGAGGCCTTCGGCGGCCTCGAACTCGTCGACGTCGACAGCCGAGGTCGACTTGTCGTTCCGCCGTGCCTTGAGTTCCTCGATGCTGTCCTCGTTGACGTCATCGTCGGTCTTACGTGGGGTGTCGTAGTCCGTTGCCATGTCGCTCTCCCCCTCTGGGTGTCTGCGGTGTCTCAAGCGCTCGTAACGCGTGAGAGGCCGGACTTGTGCCCGACCTGAGGCGGAGATTTTGCCTCACATCAAGGTCTGTTACTCAATCGACACCCAACCGCACCCCTGAAGAGGTGATCGGTTTGGATGGCGATCGGGACCGTACACGGTCCGAATGTCGCACTTCACAGGCGCCACCCCGTGTACTTCCCGTGATCAAGACCCCTGAAAACCCGGATTTTCCCGGCTTTCCGACGACTTTCACGATCACGGAGAGTAGATGGCCGAAAAATCGCCCCTGTGATCGATCACACAGGAAATCTCCGGGAACAGATCCGAAAATTCCGCGTAAAGCGAACATCGCGGCGCGTCCGCGGCAGCATCTCAGAGAGGAAGGGTGACTCGCATCACGAGCCCTCCCCCCTCGCGCGGCTCCGCGATGATACGGCCCCCGTGGGCGCGCGCCACCGACCGGGCGATCGACAGGCCGAGACCGACGCCCTTGTCGCTGCCCGTCCGCTCGGTCCGCAGCCGCCGGAACGGCTCGAAGAGGTTGTCGATCTCGTACGCGGGCACCACCGGGCCCGTGTTCGACACCACCAGGACCGCCTGGCCGTGCTGGGCCTCCGTGGTGACCTCGACCCACCCCGCGTCCGGCACGTTGTACCGCACGGCGTTCTGGACGAGGTTCAGGGCGATCCGCTCCAGGAGGACGCCGTTGCCCTGCACGACGGCCGGAGCGCGCTCCCCGCGGATCTCCACGCCCTTCGCGTCGGCCTCGGCGCGCACCTGGTCGACGGCGCGGTCGGCGACCTCGGCGAGGTCGACCGGTTTGCGCTCCACGATCTGGTTGTCGCTGCGGGCGAGCAGCAGCAGGCCCTCCACGAGCTGCTCACTGCGTTCGTTGGTGGCGAGCAGGGTCTTGCCGAGCTGATGGAGCTCGGGCGGCGCCCCCGGGTCGGAGAGCGACACCTCGAGAAGCGTGCGGTTGATCGCCAGGGGGGTGCGCAGTTCGTGCGAGGCGTTGCCCACGAACCGCTGCTGGGCGGTGAAGGCCCGCTCCAGGCGGTCCAGCATCTCGTCGAAGGTGTCCGAGAGCTCCTTCAGCTCGTCGTCGGGCCCGTCCAGCTCGATGCGGCGGGACAGGTCCGTGCCGGCCACCCGCCGCGCGGTGCGCGTGATGCGGCCGAGCGGCGAGAGCACGCGGCCCGCCATCGCGTACCCGAAGGCGAAGGCGATCACGGCGAGGCCGAGCAGGGCGAGCAGCGAACGGCTGAGCAGGTTGTCCAGGGCGTGCTGGCGCACCTGGTTGACGCACTCGTTGAGGGCGTCGTTGAGCTGTACCTCGGAGGGACGCTCGGGCAGCCCGTGGAAGCTCGCGCAGGTGCTGCTGCTCACCTGGCTGTTGCCGGTGACGGTGAAGGGCAGCTCACTGCCCACGTTCAGCGCCTGGGCGGCGAGCAGATAGATGATCGAGAGCAGCAGGATGCCCGCGATCAGGAACATCCCGCCGTAGAGCAGGGTGAGCCGTATACGGATGGTGGGGCGCAGCCACGGGAAGGGCGGTTCGACCTTCCGCGGGTCCCACGTGGGCTTCGGAGGCGCTCCTGGTGGCGCCGGGGTCGCGGCCACCGGGGGTCAGATCCGGTAGCCGGAGCCCGGCACCGTCACGATGACGGCGGGCTCGCCGAGCTTGCGGCGCAGCGTCATGACGGTCACCCGGACGACGTTCGTGAACGGGTCGGTGTTCTCGTCCCAGGCCTTCTCCAGGAGCTGCTCCGCGGAGACGACGGCGCCCTCGCTGCGCAGCAGCACTTCGAGGACGGCGAACTCCTTGGGCGCCAGCTGGATCTCCTTGCCCTCGCGGAAGACCTCGCGGCGGTTGGGGTCGAGCTTGATCCCGGCGCGCTCCAGGACGGGCGGCAGCGGCACGCTGGTGCGCCGGCCGAGGGCACGCACGCGTGCCGTGAGCTCGCTGAAGGCGAAGGGCTTGGGGAGGTAGTCGTCGGCGCCGATCTCCAGGCCCTCGACGCGGTCGCTGACGTCGCCCGACGCGGTGAGCATCAGGACACGGGTCGGCATGCCGAGCTCGACGATCTTGCGGCAGACGTCGTCGCCGTGGACGAGCGGGAGGTCCCGGTCGAGCACCACGACGTCGTAGTCGTTGACGCCGATGCGCTCCAGGGCGGCCGCTCCGTCGTACACGACGTCGACGGCCATGGCCTCCCGGCGCAGTCCGGTGGCCACCGCATCGGCGAGCAGCTGCTCGTCCTCGACGACGAGTACGCGCACGTCGCTGTCCTTCCTGTGTGCCCTTTGCGGGCATGTCTGTGTGTCGGTCTCTCGGGGGTAGGGCTCCATCCTGCCCCTTTCGGCCATAAACCGGCTGTAAGACGGCCTGTCATCGCGTCCGGAGCGGGGAATGCCGGATTTTCTCCGGCGGTTGAGGTTTCTGCGGAAGGGAGCGAGGGGAGGACGGCTTTACACCCGCGATCACGCTTTGTATGTGGCACGCCCAAACTGCTTTCCGCAGAGCGGCTTGAGACGTGATCGCCCCTTCTTTGAGGCACACCCCCGTGCCGACGACCCACGACCCAGCCGAGGGGGCGCAACCATGGACGCATTCACCGCAGGACTCCTGCAGCGCATAGAGGCCACGGAGTCCGACCTCACGAAGGCCCGTGAGACGGGCGACGACTTCCTTGCCGAGGTCGAGCTGGCGGAGCTGGAGGATCTGCACCGCCTGGCGGCCGAGCACGGCGTCGAGGTGGGCGCTCTGCAGGCCTGACCGACGTCCCAGGACACACACGGAAGGGCCCCGGCACCTGTGGGACGAGGTGCCGGGGCCCTTTCGTGTGTGCGGGGGTCCTCCGCTCGTGTGTGCGGGGTCCTCCGCCCGTGCGTGCGGGGATCCTGTGCGGGTCAGTCGTGCCAGGCGCCGAGGTCCTCCAGGAGGCCCTGGAGCGTCTCGAAGAGGGCGGGCGGGGCCGCGACGGCCAGCTCGCCCGAGAGGGCCTCTCCGGGGCGGCCACCGGTCAGCGCGCCCGCCTCCCGGGCGACGAGCTCCCCGGCCGCGTAGTCCCAGGGGTTGAGACCGCGCTCGTAGTACGCGTCGAGCCGGCCGGCCGCCACGTCGCACAGGTCGATCGCTGCCGAGCCGGCCCGCCGGATGTCCCGCACCCGCGGGATCAGCTGCCGGACGACCTCGGCCTGCCGGACGCGGCGCTCGGTGATGTACCCGAAGCCGGTGCCGACCAGCGCCTGGTCGAGGGAGGGCGCGGGGCGCACGCGGGCGGGCACGTCGTTGAGGAAGGCGCCCTCGCCGAGGACCGCGCGGCAGGTCTCCCCGCGCATCGGGGCGTGCACGACCCCGACGAGCGTCTCGCCGTCCTTGCGGGCGGCGATGGAGACGGACCAGTCGGGGCGCCCGTACAGGTAGTTGACGGTGCCGTCGATGGGGTCGACGACCCACTGGATCCCGCTGCTGCCCTCGAAGCTCGCGCCCTCCTCGCCGAGCACCCCGTCGTCCGGCCTGTGCTCGGCCAGGAAGCCGGTGATCAGCTTCTCGGAGGCGACGTCCATCTCGGTGACGACGTCCACGGCGCTGGACTTGGTGGCGGCCACGCCGAGGTCGTCGGGGCGCCCGTCGCGCAGGAAGGCGCCGGCACGGTGGGCGGCCTCCAGGGCGACGCGGAGGAGTTCTGCCTTGAGGTCGGTCACGTCGGTCACAGCGTTACCTCGGGGTTCTTACGCGTACGGGCTGTCGGCACCCGCGGCCGCGGGCTTGGGGGCGCGGGCGGGACAGCAGCCCACCGGGCACAGGTCGTGGCTCGCGCCGAGGGAGCCCAGGGCGCAGGGGGTGACGGCCGCGCCGCTCTCCGCGGCGGCCCGCTCCAGGACCAGTTCCCTGATGGCCGAGGCGAACCGCGGGTCGGCGCCGACGGTCGCCGAGCGGCGCACCAAGAGCCCCAGCTCCGCCGCCTTGGCCTCGGCCTCGGTGTCGAGGTCGTACAGGACCTCCATGTGGTCGGAGACGAAGCCGATGGGCACCATGACCACGGCGGGGACGCCGGCCGCGTGCCGCTCCTCCAGGTGGTCGCAGATGTCCGGCTCCAGCCACGGGATGTGCGGGGCGCCGCTGCGCGACTGGTAGACGAGCTGCCAGGGGTGCGCGATGCCGGTCTCCTCGCGGACGGCCTCGGCGATCAGCCGGGCCACGTCCAGGTGCTGCTTGACGTACGCGCCGCCGTCGCCGTGCTCCGCCACCGGGCCCGAGGTGTCCGCCGCCGCGGTCGGGATGGAGTGCGTGGTGAAGGCCAGGTGCGCCCCCTCCCGTACGTCCTCGGGGAGTTCGGAGAGGGACTTCAGGACACCGTCGATCATGGGGCGGACGAAGCCCGGGTGGTTGAAATAGTGCCGCAGCTTGTCGATCTTCGGCAGCTCCAGGCCCTCGGACGCCAGGACGGCAAGGGACTCCGCGAGGTTCTCGCGGTACTGGCGGCAGCCCGAGTACGAGGCGTACGCGCTGGTGGCGAGCGTCAGGATGCGGCGGCGGCCGTCGGCGGCCATCTCGCGCAGGGTGTCGGTCAGATACGGCGCCCAGTTGCGGTTGCCCCAGTAGACCGGCAGGTCGAGGCCGTGCTCCGCGAAGTCCTTGCGCAGGGCGTCGAGCAGCGCGCGGTTCTGGTCGTTGATCGGGCTGACCCCGCCGAACAGGAAGTAGTGCTGCCCCACCTCCTTCAGGCGCTCCGTGGGGATGCCGCGCCCGCGCGTCACGTTCTCCAGGAACGGGACGACGTCGTCTGGGCCCTCCGGGCCACCGAACGAGAGCAACAGCAGGGCGTCGTAGGGAGTCGAATCCAGCGCGTCGGACATGCATCCGATCCTGCCACCCGCCACCGACAGCCGGAAAACGGCCTCCGCCGTTCGGAAAACCCGGTGCGCCGGACCGCCCCGCGGCCGTAAGCTGTATCAGCCATCTTTACGCCTTACCCGGAGCCTCCGCCCTCGGAAGCCGCCCGGAGCCCCAGCGGAGTCCCCCGTGCCCAGCCCCTACCGCGCCATCTTCGCCGCCCCCGGCACCAAAGCCTTCGCCGGGGCGGGTTTCCTCGGCCGTATGCCGCTGTCGATGATGGGCATCGGCATCGTGACCATGGTGTCGCAGCTCACCGGGCGCTATGGCCTCGCGGGCGCCCTGTCGGCGACGGTCGCCCTGTCGGCCGCCGCGATCGGCCCGCAGATCTCCCGGCTCGTGGACCGGCAC
The DNA here is from genome assembly GCF_055591085.1 of Streptomyces sp. NPDC041713. Classification (NCBI taxonomy): domain Bacteria; kingdom Bacillati; phylum Actinomycetota; class Actinomycetes; order Kitasatosporales; family Streptomycetaceae; genus Streptomyces; species Streptomyces sp. NPDC041713. Next base: position 168,258 of record NZ_JBVIZY010000006.1, on the reverse strand, counting down.
GGACAGCGCCGGGTGCTGCGGCCCGCGACGCTGGTCTCCCTGGCCGCCGTCGCCGGGCTGCTGCTCTGCGCCAAGTTCGAGGCGCCCGACTGGACGCTCTTCGTCTTCGCCGCCCTGGTCGGCTGTGTGCCGAGCGTGGGCTCGATGATCCGGGCGCGCTGGGCGGCGCTCTACCGCGGCACCCCGCAACTGCACACCGCGTACTCCTTCGAGTCGGTGGTCGACGAGGCCTGCTTCATCTTCGGGCCGATCATCTCGATCGGGCTCTCCACGGTGTGGTTCCCCGAGGCCGGACCGCTGCTCGCCGGCGCCTTCCTCGCCGTCGGCGTCTTCTGGCTGACCTCCCAGCGGGCCACCGAACCGGTGCCGCACCCGCGCGAACACCACACCAAGGAGTCGGCGCTGCGCTCGGTGGGGCTGCAGGTCCTCGTCGCCACCTTCGCCGCGACCGGTGCGATCTTCGGTTCGATCGACGTGGTCACCGTGGCGTACGCGGAGGACCAGGGCCACAAGTCCGCGGCCAGCCTGGTCCTCGCCGTCTACGCGCTCGGCTCCTGCCTGGCCGGTGCCGCCTTCGGGCTGCTGCACTTCAAGGGGGCGCCGGCCCCCCGGTGGCTGCTGGGCGTCTGTGCGATGGCCGTGAGTATGATCCCGCTTCAACTGGTCGGGAACCTTCCGTTGCTGGCCGTGGCGCTGTTCGTGGCGGGCCTCTCCATCGCACCGACGATGATCACGACGATGGCCCTCGTCGAGCAGCACGTACCACGCGCGAAACTGACCGAGGGCATGACCTGGGTGAGCACCGGACTCGCGGTCGGCGTCGCGCTCGGCTCCTCCGCGGCCGGCTGGGTCATCGACGCCGCCGGTTCGGACGCCGGGTACGCGGTGCCGGGGGTATCCGGAGCCGTCGCGGTCGCGGTCGGCTTCCTGGGATATCGCCGGCTGAAGCGGCCGGTTCCGCGACGGGGAGGGACCCATGAGTACGGGCACGGGCAGCGGGAAGAGCACAGCGACGTGGCGTAACTGGGCGGGGAACGTGACCGCGCGGCCGGTCCGCGAGGCCACCCCCGCCTCGGTCGGCGAACTGGTCGCGGCGGTGCGCCGGGCCAAGGAGGACGGCCTGAAGGTGAAACCCGTCGGCTCGGGCCACTCCTTCACCGCCACCGCCGTGACCGACGGCCTCCTGATACGTCCCGACCTGCTCACCGGCATCCGCGCCGTCGACCGCGCGGCGGGCACGGTCACCGTGGAGGCCGGCACCCCGCTGAAGCGCCTGAACGCGGCGCTCGCCCGCGAGGGCCTGTCGCTCACGAACATGGGCGACATCATGGAGCAGACCGTCTCCGGCGCCGTCAGCACCGGGACGCACGGCACGGGCCGCGACTCGGCCTCGATCGCCGCCCAGATCACGGGCCTTGAGCTGGTCACCGCGGACGGCACGGTCCTGAACTGCTCGGCCGACGAGAACCCCGACGTCTTCGCCGCCGCCCGGATAGGGCTCGGCGCGCTCGGCGTCATCACCGCGATCACCTTCGCCGTGGAGCCGGTCTTCTTCCTCACCGCGCGCGAGGAGCCGATGACCTTCGACCGGGTCACCGAGGACTTCGACGCACTCGTCACCGAGAACGAACACTTCGAGTTCTACTGGTTCCCGCACACCGGCAACTGCAACACCAAGCGCAACAACCGCAGCCCGGGTCCCGCGGCGCCGCCCAGCAGGATCAGCGCCTTCGTGGAGGACGAACTGCTCTCCAACGGCCTCTTCCAGGTGGTCAATTCCCTCGGCCGCGCCGTCCCCGCGGCCATCCCCGGGATCGCGAAGATCTCCAGCAAGGCGCTCTCCGCGCGGACGTACACGGACATCCCCTACAAGGTCTTCACCAGCCCGCGCCGCGTGCGGTTCATGGAGATGGAGTACGCGGTGCCGCGCGCGGCCCTCGTGGAGACGCTGCGCGAACTGAAGGCGATGGTGGACCGCTCCCCGCTGCGCGTCAGCTTCCCGGTGGAGGTGCGCACCGCCCCCGCGGACGACATCGCGCTCTCCACGGCCTCGGGCCGGGAGAGCGCGTACATCGCCGTCCACATGTACCGCGGTACGCCCTACCAGGCGTACTTCGCGGCCGCCGAGCGGATCTTCACCGCGCACGAGGGGCGGCCGCACTGGGGCAAGGTGCACACGCGCGACGCGGAGTACTTCGCGAAGGCCTACCCCCGCTTCGGCGAGTTCACGGCCCTGCGCGACCGCCTCGACCCGGACCGCCTGTTCGGCAACGACTACCTGCGGCGGGTCCTGGGCGCCTGACCGGACTCCGGGGAGTGGGCGCCCGCTACGGAGTGGGCGCTCCGCCGTCCTTGGCGTCGTCACCGGCGCCCGACCCGTCGCCGTTGGACGGCGTGGGCGTCGGGGTCGGCGGGGTGGGCGTGGGGGTCGGGGTCGGGTCCGTCTTGGAACCGTCGTCCCCGGAGTCGGAGCCGTCGTCCTTGCCGGTGTCCGTGCCCGTGCCCTTGTCCGGGTCGTCCTGCGAGCCGGTGCCGGTGCCGTTGCCGCTCTCCGGGGTCTGACCGGTTCCGTCCGGGTCCTGCGTGGCGTTGCCGTCGCCCTGCTGGGAACCGTCGCCCGTGCTCGGGGTGCCGTTGCCCGAGGGCTCACCGGCGGGTTCGTCGTCGGACGGCGTGGACTGCTTCTTCGGCGCGGAGTTGTGCCCCGAGATGCCGTTGCCGATCGAGGTGCCCTCGCCGCCGCTGAGGTTCGTCCCGGAGACCACCTCGTACGTGGTGATCCCCGCCATCGAGACGCCGAAGACGACGGCCGCGGCGATCAACGGCCGCTTCCAGCTGCGGACCCGCGTGCGGTGCGTGGTGCCGGCCGTGAACTCCTCCGGCGGGAGCGGCGGCGGCGCGAAGGCGGTCGTCGGCGCCGGGTCCGTGGCGCCCGGGCCCATGGTGCCCGGGCCTGTGGTGCGCAGCACGCGGGTGGCGTCGTCGCGCGGCACCGCGCGGGTGGCGTCAACGGCCCCGAGCAGCTGGGTCCGCTCGGCGTCCGCGCCGGGTGCCGCGGCGGGCAGCATCGTCGTCGCGTCGTCGTCCCCGACGGCGGGCGGCACGGTGGTGGGCGGCACGGTGGTGGGCGGCACGGTGGTGGGGTCCGCGCCCTCGGTGGCCGGCAGCAGGGTGGTCGCCTCCGCGTCGGCCTCGGCCGGGGCCTCCGCGGGCTGCTGCGGCCTCCCCCAACTCGTGGTCACCGGCCCGGTGGCCCGCATGGCTCCCGTGTACGCGGGAGACCTGAACGTCTCGGGCACCGGCGTCGCCGCGGTCACCGGGACCTGCCGCGCCCTCGGCTTGGCCTGCACCGTGACGTCACGTATCTGCTCGCCCGTACGCTTGAAGAAGTGCTGGAAGACGGTGCCGCCACAGGTCGCGATGGCGCTCACGACACCGGCGCCGAGGATCGTCCCGTAGACACCGAGGTTCGAGGCGAGCTTCGCCGCCACGACCGCGGCGATGGCGCTTCCCGCCACCTGCGGCAGACTCAGATCCAGGCGCCGCTTCTCGCCCGGCTCCTCCGGCCCCTTCGACTGGTCCTTCGACTCCTTGCCGGAATCCGGCTTTTCACGCATCTCCGACCCTTGCCTGCCTTTCTCAACCTTTCTCAACTGACCACACGAGACAGGGACGTATGGGCGAAGTGTTTAGTTCCGGTTCGGGACATTCAGTGAAGTGCGCCACCCGCGCGCGGGCGCGGCACAGCGGAGGCGGGGGCCAACTCCCGTCCGGTACGAGAAGTTCGGCGGCGCGGCGGTCCACCCACATGGCCCGAATGGAGTACTGTTGCGAGCCCTGGGTCCGGTCTCCCGCCAGGGTGCCCGGGGCCTTCCAGGACCGCCGGGTGGGGGGCTCGCTGCACAGGGTGACGAACCTCGTCACTTAGCGTTGCGAAAAAGGTAACCGTGCCATAACGGCGATCCAGGGCCCATGCCCGACACGCCGGGCAACTCGGCAAGGTTGTGGCAGGCTGCACCCGGGCAGGCCACACTCGACTAGCGGAAGCAGCGACGCACGTGACGTCGGCAGGCACCACCCGGGAGGTCCCCATGCCCGAACTGCGTGTCGTGGCCGTCAGCAACGACGGCACACGGCTGGTGCTGAAGGCTGCGGACAGCACGGAGTACACGCTTCCGATCGACGAGCGGCTGCGTGCGGCCGTCCGCGGCGACCGGCCCCGACTCGGACAGATCGAGATCGAGGTGGAGAGCCACCTCCGCCCGCGCGACATCCAGGCACGGATACGTGCCGGCGCCAGCGCGGAAGAAGTGGCCCAGTTCGCCGGCATCCCCGTCGATCGCGTCCGCCGCTTCGAAGGACCCGTCCTCGCGGAGCGCGCCTTCATGGCGGAGCGCGCCAGGAAGACCCCCGTCCGCCGCCCCGGCGAGAACACCGGACCCCAGCTCGGCGAGGCCGTGCAGGAGCGCCTGATGATGCGGGGCGTCGACAAGGACACCGTCCAGTGGGACTCCTGGCGCCGCGACGACGGCACCTGGGAGGTCCTGCTCGTCTACCGCGTCGCGACGGAGCCGCACTCCGCGAGCTGGACGTACGACCCGCCCCGGCGGCTCGTCCAGGCCGTGGACGACGAGGCCCGTTCGCTGATCGGCGAGACGGACGACATCTCCGCGCCCGAGCCCAGCTTCCCGTTCGTGCCGCGCATCGCCCGGCTGCCCCGGGACCGCCCGGCGGACCGGCCGCTCGACCGCGCCCTCGAACGCCAGTTGGAGCGCCCGAGCATCCCCGCCCCGCCGGCCGATCCGCCGGAGGAGGGTGCCACCGGCGCGGGCTCCGCGGTCGCCGAGCAGGAACGCGACTCGCTGACCAGCCTTCTGGAGGCGGTGCCGAGCTTCCGCGGCGACATGGTCGTGCCCGAGCGCCCGACGGCCGCCACCACCACGGAACTGCCGCCGGCCGCCCAGGAGGAGCCCGACGAGCAGGAGCCGGACGCCGAGGAGCCGCCCGCGGCATCGGCGGGCGCCGGTGCGGCCTACGCGGACGTGCTGATGCCGCGTTCGGTGGCCAGCCACCGTGACCGCCTGGTCGGCTCCACGGACCGACAGGCCGAGGCCGACGGCGTGCGGCCGGGACGCCGTGCGGCGGTGCCCAGTTGGGACGAGATCGTCTTCGGCACGCGCCGCAAGAAGCAGGAGTAGCCGAGCAGCCGGCCTGAGCGGCCCGCTGCGCAGAGGGGCCCCACCGACGCGGTGGGGCCCCTCTGCAATGTGCGCCTGCGCGCCGCTGGCGCTACCGCGGGTCCGGGCCCGTCGCCACGGGACGCGAGGAGTCGGCCGACCACTCCGACCAGGAGCCGACGTAGAGCGAGGCCGGGATACCGGCCACCGCGAGCGCGAGCACCTCGTGGGCGCCCGAGACGCCGGAGCCGCAGTAGACGCCGATCTCCGACGTGCCGGACGCGCCCAGCGCCTTGAAGCGGTCGGCGAGTTCGGCGGCGGGCTTGAAGCGGCCGTCCTCCTCGACGTTCTCCGTGGTCGGCGCCGACACCGCACCCGGGATGTGCCCGGCGACGCTGTCGATCGGCTCGACCTCGCCGCGGTAGCGCTCGCCCGCGCGGGCGTCCAGGAGCAGGCCGGAACGGGCCAGGGCCGCGGCCGAGTCCGCGTCCAGGAGGTCGGTGCTGTTCGGCTCCGGCTCGAAGGTGCCCTCGGCGGGGGTCTCGCCGGGCCCCTGCTCCAGTGGGCCGGTCCACAGGGCGAGGCCGCCGTCCAGGACGCGCACGGACGTGTGCCCCGTCCAGCGCAGCATCCACCACAGGCGCGCCGCCGCCCAGTTCTGGCCACCGTCGTACACGACGACGTCGCGGTCCGCCGAGACCCCCGCCGCGCGCAGCACGGCGCCGAACCGGCCCAGGTCCGGCAGGGGGTGCCGGCCGGCCGCGCCCGCGGCACCCGCCAGGTCGGCGTCCAGATCGATGAAGACGGCGGACGGAATGTGCCCCTCCGCGTAGGCGGAGCGCTGGGAGCCCTGGTGCTGCCAGCGGACGTCGAGAAGGACCGGCGGGTTCTGGCCCGCCAGCTCGCCCGCGAGTTGGGATGCGGAGATGATGGGATTCATGGGCCCATCCTTGCGTACGGGGTGGTCGTGTCGCCAAGGTCCGGCTACCCTGCCGCCCGGACCACACCGAACACGGGGCGTACGGAACCATGCACACCCTGTACGCCCGATGAACATCTCCCGGTCCTCGCGCGGTCACGGATGAGCAACCGGAAATCGGGCATCTTCCGCGGGAAGCCGGACAGCGCGGCGCGGCCGGGACGCAAGGTGTGGAAGGCGGTGCGAGCATCAGCACGGGCGCGGGTACGCGCGGCGATCGTGCGGCGGTCGTGTGCGCAGTCGAGAGTGGTAGCTGACCGGCCGTCACGACGGCCGAGGAGAGGGTGACGATGACCGAGGCGCGGGCGAATGGGGTCCCCCCTGGTGAGGACTGGTCGCAGTCCTTGGGGAAGGCGCGGCGCGAGGGCGCGGGGACCGGTCGGCGCAGGCCGGGCACGCCCTGCTGGGTGAGCCTGATGACGCACGACCTGACCGCGACTCAGGAGTTCTACGGAGCTCTCTTCGGCTGGGATTTCCGGCCGGGCCCGGAGCAGCTCGGGCCGTATGTGCGGGCGTTTCTCGACGGCCGTGAGGTGGCGGGCATCGGCCGGCTGCCGGCCGACCGTCATCTGCCCATCGCCTGGACGACGTACCTGGCGTCGGACGACGCGGACGCCACGGCCGACGCGGTGCGGCACTGCGGCGGCACGGTCGGCGTCGGTCCGCTCGACGCGGGCGAGGATGCCGGGCGGCTGGCCATCGCCTCCGACCCGGCGGGGGCCGTCTTCGGTGTCTGGCAGGCCGTGGCCCACCTGGGCACGGCGGTGTTCGGCAGGCCCGGCACGCCGGTCTGGAACGAGCTGCTGACCCGGGAGACCGCGAGCGTGCTCAAGTTCTACCAGTCCGTGTTCGGCACGGACGAGGCCGTCGTCTCGGCGGGCTCCGGCGCCGACCACGCGACGATGTGCGTGGGGGGCCGCCCGGTGGCCTCCGTGCACGGTCTGGGCCAGGCTCTGCCGCGCGACCGGGGCCCGCACTGGATGACGCACTTCGAGGTCGCCGACGTGGACGAGGCGGTCGAGCGGGTGGTGGAGCTCGGCGGCCACGTCGTCGAGCCGCCGAGCGACGGCGATCACGGCAGGACGGCGACGGTGGCGGACCCGGAGGGCGCGGTGTTCTCCGTCGTGCACACCGCCGACGCGGACTGATCACCTGAGGCGTCGCCAGCCGGACGCGTACGCAGGTGAACCGCGATGTTCATGTGTACGCGATGTACATGTGTACGCGTACATGTACCCGTACATGCAGATGTACGCGTCCGGCGTGCCGTCGTCAGGCGGAGGCGATGGGCAGGACGTCCGGGGAGAGCGCCGCCGCGCGGGCCGTCGCGCTCGTCATCCGGTTGCGGTGGTGGCGTCGGCACAGCACCTCGTAGCCGACCTCCTCGGCCGACCGGTCGACGTCCCCGACGACGACCTGCTCGCCCTCGACCACCATCTGCCCGTCCACCGTACGGGCGTTGTGCGTGGCCCGCGCCCCGCACCAGCACATCGCCTCGACCTGCAACGTCTCCAGGCGGTCCGCCAGTTCGATCAGGCGCTGGGCGCCGGGGAACAGCTTGGTGCGGAAGTCCGTGGTGATGCCGAAGGCGAACACGTCGAGGTCGAGGTCGTCCACCACGCGCGCCAGCTGGTCGATCTGCTCCGGGGCCAGGAACTGCGCCTCGTCCACGATCACGTAGTCGACCCGGCCGCCCTGCGACAGCTCCCTCACCACACGGCCGTACAGATCGAGGCCGGGCCGCGCCTCCACCGCGTCCGTCACCAGGCCGAGACGCGACGACAGCTTGCCCTCCCCCGCGCGGTCGTCCCGGGCGAAGATCAGGCCCTGGAGTCCACGAGCGGACCGGTTGTGGACGATCTGCAGGGCCAGGGTCGACTTTCCGCAGTCCATCGTCCCGGAGAAGAACACCAGCTCGGACATGCGAAGTTGCGGGCCTTTCAACGGAGTGCGGGGCAAGGGAGGGCGGCGGTCAGGAACGTACTTCGAGCAGCGGGACGAGCTGCTCGACGGGGGTCATGGAGCCGTGCATGCCGACCAGGGCCGACTCGTTGGGCTCGCGCTCCGTGGCGATGATCGCGGCGTCGTCGTGGGCGGCCACGATGATGTCGCCGAGACGCCCGTACACACGTTGATCAATGTGTGGACCGAACCAGCCCGCCTCGATGGCCTCGTCGCGGGAGGCCACCCAGAACTGCTCGCCGAGCACCTCGCGCCAGACCGTCAGGACGTCGTTCTCGGCACCCGGCACCGCGTAGACGTGCCGGGCACGGCCCTCGCCGCCGAGGAGGGCGACACCGGCGCGCAGCTCCCAGTCCTCGTCGAAGTCGATGCGGGACCGCTCGTCGAACGGAATGTCGATCATGCCGTGGTCCGCGGTGACGTACAGGGCACTGCGCGGCGGCAGTTGCTCGGCGAGGCGCTGGGCCAGCCGGTCGACGTACATGAGCTGACCGCGCCAGGCGTCGGAGTCGACGCCGAAGCGGTGTCCCTTGCCGTCCACTTCCGCGTAGTACGTGTAGACCAACGACCGGTCCCCGGCGGCCAGTTGCCGCGCGGCGAGGTCCATGCGGTCCTCCCCCGAGAGCCGGCCACGGAAGGTGCCGCCGCTCAGCGCGACCTTGGTGAGCGGTGTGTGCTCGAAGGTCGGGGAGGAGACCTGCGCGGTGTGCACGCCGGCGTCGTGGGCCCGCTGGAAGACCGTGGGGTAGGGCTGCCAGGCGTGCGGGTCCGTCCACGGGTTCCAGCGGAGCTGGTTCATCAGCTCGCCGGTGCCGGGGTCGCGGACGGTGTAGCCGGGCAGGCCGTGCGCGCCGGGCGGCAGTCCCGTGCCGACCGAGGCCAGCGAGGTCGCCGTGGTGGCGGGGAACCCCGCGGTCAGGGGCCGGCCGGTGCCGCCCCGCGAGCTCTGCAGGAGCGAGCTCAGGAAGGGCGCCTCGTCCGGGTGCGCCTTGAGCTGCTCCCAGCCGAGGCCGTCGATCAGGAAGACGCAGTTCCGGTCGGCCGGGGCGAGCTCGGGGATGACGGGCGCGAAGCCGTCGACGCCCTGGTGGGCGACGAGGGTGGGCAGCAGGTCGGCCAGCGAGCCCGCGCCGTACGCGGGCACCGGGGCGGTGTCGAGGGCGAGCGGTTGTACGTCGTCCCAGGCAGGCAGGGACATCAGCGGGCGGTGTCCGCGGTCGCCTCGGACAGCGCCTGGGCGAAGGCGAGGGTCTGCCGCACGGCGTCGGGGCCGTCGCCCGCCTCGCTGACGCGCAGGCTGAGGTCGTCGGCGGTCGAGCTGCCCGTGTAGCCGTGGTCCGCCTCGCAGTTGGGGTCACCGCAGGCCGCGGGCTCCAGGTCGATGCGGGACACCGCGCCCCAGCCGATGGTCAGGACGACCTCGCGCGGCGGCGTCCCCGGCACGTACTTCTCCGGGTTGGCGACGACGCGGCTGACCACGACCGAGGAGATGCGGCCGATCTTGACCGACTCGGTGGAGGTGGTCGCGTACGGCGTCGGGGAGGTGCTGTCCGCCGCCTGCTCGTCGGTGTGGCTGACGATGAAGCGCGTGCCGGTCAGGACGAGGACGGTGACGTGCCGGCGCACTTCGTTGGCGTCGAACGTCGTCTCCTGGTGGACCAGGTAGGACCCGATGGCCTCGCCGCCGATCGCGGCCTCCACCGCCTCGGCCACGAGGGCCGGGTAGTAGCCGCTGCGCTCGATCGCCGCGCGCAGCCCCTGGGTCGTCGTACCGGTCTTTGCCATGCCGTCCATCCTACGGCCCGGTGCGGGGCGCACGGTGCCCCGTGGCCGCCTCGGCGGGGAGCCGGACGCTCCGGTGCCCGGAAAGGGCGGCTCAGTACCCCGGAAGGGTGCGCGGGCCGAGGTCGTCGCGGGCGGGCGGCGGCGCGAGCCGTACGGAGGCGCCGAGCACGGAGAGGCCGCGCTGGGCGACGACCACGGGCTCCAGGGAGACCCCGACCACCTCCGGGTGGTCGTCGACGAGCCGGGACACCCGCTGCAGCAGCTCTTCGAGGGCCGGGGTGTCGACGGGCGCGGAGCCGCGCCAGCCGAACAGGAGCGGCGCGGTCCGGATGGATCGGACCAGGGAGTTCGCCTCGCGGTCGGTGACCGGGACGAGGCGGTGCGCGGTGTCGCCCAGCAGCTCGGATGCGGCGCCCGCGAGGCCGAAGGAGAGCACCGCGCCCGCCGCCGGATCGATCACCGCGCGGACCACGGTGTCCACACCGCGCGGCACCATTCCCTGCACCACGGGGCGCAGCTCGGCGGGCCCTCCGAAGAGGTCCGTCAACTCCTGGTACGCCCGGCGCAGTTGTTCCTCACCGGTCAGGTCGAGGCGGACCCCGCCGAGGTCCGCGCGGTGCCGCAGGTGCGGGGCGGTGGTCTTCAGGGCGACGGGATAGCCGATCGCCCGCGCGGCCGCCACCGCCGCGTCCGGATCGGGCGCGGGCAGCGCCTGCCGTACGTGGATGCCGTACCGCGCGAGCAGCTCGTGGGCGTCGTCCGGGGCGAGGGTGGCGCCGCGCGGGTCGCCGTCCTTGGCGAGCAGCTCCTCGATGCGCGCCGCGGCCCCGCTCTCGTCGATGTCGTCGTACTCGTGCACCCGCCCCGGCTCGTCGGCCTCGCGCCGCCACTGCGCGTACTTGACCGCTTCGGAGAGGGCCCGGACGGCGCGCTCGGCGGCGGGGTAGGCGGGGATGCGGTACTGGTCGGTGGGTTCGGCGGGCTCGGTGGATTCGGCGGGGTCCGCGGGTTGCGTGGGCTGGGCTGCGGGAGCTGCCGCAGGGCCGGCGGGGGGCGTCGCGGGTACGGGGGCGGGCGCGTCCGGCCGGGTGCTGGTGGCGACCGCCAGCGCCTCCGCGAGACCGCCGAGCTCCACGTGGACCACGGCGACCGGCTTGGCGGGGCACCCCGCGGCGGCCGCCCGCAGCTCCGTGGCCAGCGTCTCGGGGTCGGTGGTCGCCCCGTCCTCGCCCACCCAGGGGATCGCGTTGACGATCACCGCGTCACAGCCGTCGTCCGAGAGCGCCTCGGCGAGCGCCGCGCGGAAGTCGGCCGGGACGGCGCCGGTCGTGAGGTCGCGGGGCGGCAGCGGCCGCAGTCCGTCGGCGATGCACGCGTCGTACGTGAGCAGGCCGAGCGACTCGGAGTTGCCGAGGATGCCGACCCGGGGCCCGGACGGCAGCGGCTGGCCCGCGAGCAGCAGCCCCGCGTCGACCATCTCGGTGACGGTGTCGACGCGGATGACGCCGGCCTGGCGCAGCAGCGCCGAGACCGTGGCGTGCGGCAGCCGGGTGGCCTGCACGGCATGGCCGGTCGGCGCGATGCCGCTGTGCCGGGCGCCCTGGACCACGACGAGCGGCTTGGTGGTCGCCGAACGCCGCGCGAGCCGGGTGAACTTGCGCGGGTTGCCGATGGTCTCCAGGTACATCAGCGTCACGTCGGTGTCCGGATCCTCGTACCAGTACTGGAGGAGGTCGTTGCCGGACACGTCCGCGCGGTTGCCGGACCCGACGAAGGTGGAGAGCCCCGCGCCCCTCCGGTGCAGTCCGGACAGCAGGGCGATGCCGATCGCGCCGGACTGGGTGAACAGGCCGATCCGCCCGCGCGCGGGCGACTGCGGGGCCAGCGAGGCGTTGAGCCGTGCCCGGGGGGCGGTGTTGATGACCCCGAAGGCGTTCGGGCCGATGATCCGCATCCCGTAGGACCGGGCCTGGCGGACCAGTTCGCGCTGTCGCTCGCGCCCCTCGGGGCCGCTCTCGCCGTACCCGGCGGAGAGCACCACGAGGCCCTGCACGCCCCGCTCGCCGCACTCGGCGACGACTTGGGGCACCCGGTCGGCGGGGACGGCGATCACCGCGAGGTCGACGGGCTCCTCGATGGCCGCGACGGAGCGGTACGCCGTCACCCCGTCGATGTCCGGGCCGTCGGTCTCCTCGTCGTACGCGCTGTTCACCGCGGAGAGCCGCCCGGTGAAGCCGGAGTCCCTGAGGTTGCGCAGCACGCTGCGGCCCACGCCGCCCGCGGCCCGCCCCGCGCCGATCACCGCCACCGAGCCGGGCGTCAGGAGGCGCTGCACGGAGCGGCCCTCGGCACGCTGCTCACGGGCGCGCTGCACGGCGAGCGAGCGGTCGGTGGGCTCCAGGTCGAACTCGAGACGGACGACGCCGTCCTCGAAGCTGCGCTTCTGCTGGTAGCCGGCGTCGGTGAACACCTTGATCATCTTGGTGTTGGCGGGCAGCACCTCGGCGGCGAAGCGGCGGATGCCGCGCTCCCTGGCGACGGCGGCGATGTGTTCCAGGAGCGCGGAGGCCACACCGCGGCCCTGGTGGGCGTCCTGCACGAGGAAGGCGACCTCGGCCTCGTCGGCGGGCGCGCTGGCGGCCATGCCGCGCTCGTCGATGCGGTCGTAGCGCACGGTCGCGATGAACTCGCCGCCCACCGTGACCGCGAGCCCCACCCGGTCGACCTGGTCGTGGTGGGTGAAACGATGGACGTCCTTGGCGGACAGCCGTGGGTAGGGCGCGAAGAAGCGGTAGTACTTCGACTCGTCCGACACCTGTTCGTAGAAGCTGACCAGGCGGTCCGCGTCCTCGGCCGTGATGGGCCTGATCCGGGCGGTCCCTCCGTCACGCAGCACCACATCGGCTTCCCAGTGGGCGGGGTAGTCGTGCCGATCCTGCCGATCCGACGCGGTCTGCATGGGGCCAGGGTACGGGTCGCGCGGCCGCCCTGGCCGGGGCAGGCTAGGACGGGTCGAACGGCCACCGGGACCAGGACGTATGTCCGACAGAGCACCCGTGACGGCATGAGACACTGGTCTAGACAAGTGTGAGACACCTGGAAGGGCAGCAACACATGGCTGAGCGCCGCGTCAACGTCGGCTGGGCCGAGGGCCTTCACGCCCGACCCGCCTCCATCTTCGTCCGCGCGGCCACGGCCGCGGGCGTTCCCGTGACGATCGCCAAGGCCGACGGCAACCCGGTCAACGCCGCGTCGATGCTCGCGGTGCTCGGCCTGGGCGCCCAGGGCGGCGAGGAGATCGTGCTCGCCTCCGACGCCGAGGGTGCCGACGCCGCCCTCGACCGGCTGGCGAAGCTCGTCTCGGAGGGGCTCGAGGAGCTTCCGGAGACGGTCTAGGACGCGTTTCCGAAAAACGCCGAAGGGGTCACCCGGAGTATTCCGGGTGACCCCTTCGACGTTTTTCAAGCCTTACGCCGAAAAGGCAGCCCCCGGAATTCCTGCTTTCTCACTCGGCCCCCTCTTTCATAAGGGTCCTCTTTTTATACGGCTCCTCCGTTAATTCCGGAGGCCCACCGTGTTGACGGCATGTTGCGGATCCCTCACACCGCCGCGCCCGGCCCGCCGCGCGGGACGCAGCCGTTGGGCGACCGCCGTCCGCTCGGCGTGCGCGGCGGCGACGGCTCTGGCCCGCTCCACGTCCCTGCGGGCCACCGCGTCGAGGATCGCGGCGTGTTCGGACCACGTCTCGGCCGGCGCCGCCGGGGACTCCGCCACGTACATCCAGGCGACCTTGTGGCGGAGCTGGGTGAGCAGCGCGCCGAGGCCGGGGCTCGCGGACGCCTGGGCGAGCGTCTCGTGGAACCAGCCGCCCAAGGGCCGCAGATCCTCCCCCAGGCCGCTCCTGGCGCGCTCCTGGCCCAGCCGGACGAGTCCGCGCAGAACCTTCAGGTGCGCGTCGTCGCGGCGCTGTGCGGCGCGTGCCGCGGCGAGCGGTTCGAGCAGCGTCCGCATCTCCAGGAGATCCGCGGCCTCCTGCTCCGTCGGTTCCGCGACGCACGCGCCCGCGTGCCTGCGCGTGACGACGAAACCCTCGGCCTCCAAGGTGCGCAGCGCCTCGCGCACGGGGACGCGCGAGACGCCGTAGCGGCGCGCGAGGAGCTCCTCGGTGAGCCGGCCGCCCCGCGCGTGGACTCCGGCGACGATGTCGTCCCGGATGGCCGTGCTGACCGAGTGCGCCGGAATGCGCGTGACCGGACCTCCGCCCACTGACCGGACCTCCATTGAATTCCCCGCGTCAGGCGGTCGACCCGACGCTCGTCCGGTGACTCTATTGCAGAGTGCCGCGATTTCCGATGGCGTCCGGGAATTCATGGATATCTTTTGGCCACCGCGGGACGAGGCGCCGACACGGCAACGCGAAAGCCCCGGCTCATCAGGAGCCGGGGCTTTCGAAGCGATGCTGCGGGGTTCGCGTCCGTCAGACGTTGACGCCGTGTCCGCGCAGGTACGCGATGGGGTCGATGTCCGAGCCGTAGTCCGGGCCGGTGCGGGCCTCGAAGTGCAGGTGCGGGCCGCTGGCGTTGCCGGTGGCGCCGGAGATGCCTATCTGCTGGCCCGGGGTGACCGTCTGGCCGACGGAGACACCGAGGGAGGACATGTGGCCGTACTGGGTGTACGTGCCGTCGTTCATCTTGATGACCACGTTGTTGCCGTAGGCACCGCCCCAGCCGGCCTCGACGACGGTGCCGGCGCCGACCGCGTGGACCGAGGTGCCGGACGCGGCGTGGAAGTCGATGCCGGTGTGGCTGCCGGAGGACCACATGGCGCCGCCGGTCTGGTAGCCCGTGGAGACGTACGAGCCGGAGATCGGGGAGACGTAGCTGTTCAGGCGCTTGCGCTCGGCCGCGCGGGCTGCGCGCTCCTTGGCCTCGCGCTCCTTCTCGGCCTTCGCCTTGGCCTCGGCCTCGGCCTTGCGCTTCTCCTCGGCGGCCTTCTTCTTGGCGGCCTCTTCGGCCTTCTGGGCGGCAGCGGCGTCGTCGGCGGCCTGGCGCTGGGCGGCCGCCTGCGCGTCGATGTTCTCGGCGAGCGAGTCGCCGACGGAGATGGCCTGGGTGAAGCCGGTGTGCTCGAGGGCCGCGTCATCGGCGGCGGCGAGCGCCGGACCGGCGAGGCCTCCGATGACACCGGTGGTGGTGAGCGCTGCGACGCCCGCGACGTTCGCGGTGGTACGCGTGAGGCGGCTCGGACGACGGTGCTTCCCGGTGGCACGGGTGAACGCCATGAAGCGGCTGATCCTTTCCTTCCCTCTCGCCTACCGGGTTAGCTGACGGGTTCGGAGCAGGAAGGTCTCCTACGGGTTCCTCGCCTCGCGGCAAGGTGCCCGATTCACCCCAGGGGACATGTGGGTCCCCGGCTCCCCTGGCTCGCGCCGTACGGGGACTCGGCGATGACTGTCCGGTGCCGCGGGTGCGGCGTACTGCGCGACGAACAGCCGGACCGACGCTAAGCGGGCGCACTTTCAATCGACAAACAGAACTCGACTTTTGTAGCGCACGCCACAGGGCAGACGGGCAACCTCCGTATGAATCCGGACATATGAGGACCCTGGCGCCCGAAGCGGTCACCAGGGGCTCATTTGTCCGGCCTGACGGTCACTCAGCCGGTGACCACACTCACGTCACCGATCCCGAGGGCCCTGACGGGCTCCTCGATCTGCGCGGCGTCCCCGACGAGGACCGTCACCAGCCGGTCCTCCGGGAAGGCGTTCACGACGGCCGCGGTGGCCTCCACGGTGCCGGTGGCCGCCAGCTGCCGGTACAGCTGCGCCTGGAAGTCGTCCGGCAGGTTCTGCTCGACCTGGTCGGCGAGGGTGGCCGCGACGGAGGCCGCCATCTCGTACTTGAGCGGGGCGACGCCCACCAGGTTCTGCACGGCGACGTCGCGCTCGGCGTCGGTGAGCCCGTCGGCGGCGAGGGTGCGCAGCACCTTCCAGAGGTCGTCGAGCGCCGGGCCGGTGTTCGGGGTGTCCACGGAGCCGCTGATGGCGAGCATCGCGGCGCCCGTGCCGTCCGGCGCCGAACGCAGCACCTGGCCGAACGCCCTGACGCCGTAGGTGTATCCCTTCTCCTCGCGCAGGACGCGGTCCAAGCGGGAGGTGAGGGTGCCGCCCAGGCAGTACGTGCCGAGCACCTGGGCGGGCCAGACGCGGTCGTGCCGGTCGGGGCCGATGCGGCCGATCAGCAGCTGCGTCTGGACCGCGCCGGGGCGGTCCACGATGACGACGCGGCCGCGGTCGTCGGCGGTCACCGGCGGCACCGGGCGTGGCTCGCCTGCGGAGCCGGTCCAGGCACCGACGGTGTCCGCGAGGACGGCGTCCAGGTCGGTGCCGGTCAGGTCGCCGACCACGACGAGGGTGGCCGTGGCGGGCCGGACGTGCTTCTCGTAGAAGGCCCGTACCGCCGCCGAGTCGATGGCGGTGACCGTCTCCTCGGTGCCCTGGCGCGGCCGCGACATGCGCGAGGTCGCCGGGAAGAGCTGCCGGGAGAGCTCCTTGGCGGCGCGCCGCGCGGGGTTGGCGGCCTCGTGCGGGATCTCGTCCAGGCGGTTGCGTACGAGCCGTTCGATCTCGCTGTCGGCGAAGGCCGGGGCCCGCAGCGCGTCGGCGAGCAGGCCGAGCGCCTTGGGGAGCCGGGAGACCGGGACCTCCAGGGAGACGCGGACCCCCGGGTGGTCGGCGTGCGCGTCGAGGGTCGCGCCGCAGCGGTCGAGCTCGGCGGCGAACTCCTCGGCGGAGTGCTTGTCGGTGCCCTCGTTGAACGCCCTCGCCATGATCGTGGCGACGCCGTCGAGGCCCTCGGGCTCGGCGTCCAGGGGCGCTTCGAGGTGGATCTCGACGGCGACCACCTGCTGGCCGGGGCGGTGGCAGCGCAGGACGGTGAGGCCGTTGGGCAGGGTGCCGCGCTGGGGAGCGGGGAAGGCCCAGGGCTTGGCCGTGCCCGCCTGGGGCTGGGGGTGGAACTGCATGGTCGCGGCCTCGGTCACTTCGCCGCCTCCTCTTCTTCCTCGTCGTCCTCGTCCGCGTCGGCCGGGGTCGTCGGCTCGTACACGAGCACCGCGCGGTTGTCCGGGCGCAGACGGGCCTTGGCGACCTCCTGGACCTCCTCCGCGGTGACGTCGAGGACGCGCTGCACGGCGGTGAGGGCGAGCTGCGGGTCGCCGAACAGGACGGCGTACCGGCAGAGTTCGTCGGCGCGGCCGGCGACCGTGCCGAGCCGGTCGAGCCACTCGCGCTCCAACTGTGCCTGGGCGCGCTCCATCTCCTCCGGAGTGGGGCCCTCCGCGGCGAACCGGGCGAGCTCCTCGTCGACGGCGGCCTCGATGACGGGCACCTCGACGTCGCCGGACGTCTTCACGTCCAGCCAGCCGAGCGACGGTGCGCCGGCGAGCCGCAGCAGGCCGAACCCGGCGGCGACCGCCGTGCGGTCATGGCGCACCAGGCGGTTGTAGAGCCGGGAGGACTCGCCGCTGCCGAGGACGGTGAGGGCGATGTCGGCCGCGTCGCACGCGCGCGTGCCGTCCTCCGGGAGGCGGTAGGCGGCCATCAGGGCACGGGCCGGCACCTCCTCCTCGACGACCTCGCGCAGCTCCTCGCCGATGCGCTCCGGCAGGGAGCCGTCGCGCGGCGGCTGCTTGCCGTCGTGGCCCGGGATCGAACCGAAGTACTTATCGACCCAGGCGAGCGTCTGCTCCGGGTCGATGTCGCCGACGACCGACAGGACGGCGTTGTTCGGCGCGTAGAACGTACGGAAGAAGGCGCGGGCGTCCTCCAGGGTGGCCGCGTCCAGGTCGGCCATGGAGCCGATCGGCGTGTGGTGGTACGGGTGGCCCTCGGGGTACGACATGGCCGTCAGCCGTTCGAAGGCGGTGCCGTACGGGACGTTGTCGTAGCGCTGGCGGCGCTCGTTCTTGACGACGTCGCGCTGGTTCTCCATGGACTGCTCGTCGAGCGCGGTGAGCAGCGAGCCCATCCGGTCGGCCTCGAGCCACAGGGCCAGCTCCAACTGGTGCGCGGGCATGGTCTCGAAATAGTTGGTGCGCTCGAAGCTCGTCGTGCCGTTGAGCGAACCGCCCGCTCCCTGGACCAGCTCGAAGTGGCCGTTGCCGTGCACCTGCTTCGAGCCCTGGAACATCAGGTGCTCGAAGAGGTGGGCGAGGCCGGTAAGCCCCTTGACCTCGTGGCGTGAGCCGACGTCGTACCAGAGGCAGACCGCGGCGACCGGGGTCAGGTGGTCCTCGGAGAGCACCACGCGCAGGCCGTTGGCCAGCCGGTGCTCGGTCGCTGTCAGGCCGCCGGAGCCGGCCTCGGCCGTGGCCGTGTGACCCATGGGCATGTACGTCCCTTCGATCGCTGGATCATCGCTGGATCAGAACCATTGCTGCCAGTCCTGCCACTGTATGCAAGCGTGTCAGCACCTGACGAAGTTCCCGCTCCGCCCACGGCGTAGTCGCGTGTGACGGCTCCGGTGCACGGGTCGTGGTCTGCGTTGTCAGTGGGACAGTCCACAATGGTCGGCGTCAGAACCCGCACTTGTTGGTGAAGGAGCCGCAGCAGCGATGGCCCGCCGCAGCACGAAGACCCCGCCGCCCGACGACGCGTACGAGGAGAAGATCCTCGACATCGACGTCGTCGACGAGATGCAGGGCTCCTTCCTCGAGTACGCGTATTCGGTCATCTACTCCCGAGCCCTTCCGGACGCCCGGGACGGCATGAAGCCGGTGCACCGCCGCATCGTCTACCAGATGAACGAGATGGGCCTGCGCCCCGACCGCGGCTATGTGAAGTGCGCCCGCGTCGTCGGCGAGGTCATGGGCAAGTTGCACCCGCACGGTGACGCGTCGATCTACGACGCCCTGGTCCGCATGGCCCAGCCCTTCTCGATGCGCCTGCCCCTGGTGGACGGCCACGGCAACTTCGGCTCGCTCGGCAACGACGACCCGCCGGCCGCCATGCGGTACACCGAGTGCAAGATGGCCGACGCCACCTCCCTGATGACGGAGTCGATCGACGAGAACACCGTCGACTTCGAGCCGAACTACGACGGCCAGGAGATGGAGCCCACCGCCCTCCCGGCGGCCTACCCGAACCTCCTGGTCAACGGCGCGTCGGGCATCGCCGTCGGCATGGCGACGAACATGCCGCCGCACAACCTCGGCGAGGTCATCGCCGCCGCCCGCCACCTCATCAAGCACCCGGGGGCCGACCTCGAGACCCTGATGAAGTACGTGCCGGGCCCGGACCTGCCCACCGGCGGCCGCATCGTCGGCCTGAACGGCATCAAGGACGCGTACGAATCGGGCCGCGGCACCTTCAAGACCCGCGCCACGGTCTCCGTGGAGAACGTGACGGCGCGCCGCAAGGGCCTGGTCGTCACCGAACTGCCCTTCTCCGTGGGCCCCGAGAAGGTCATCTCCAAGATCAAGGACCTGGTCGGCTCGAAGAAGCTGCAGGGCATCGCCGACGTCAAGGACCTCACCGACCGCGCGCACGGCCTGCGCCTGGTCATCGAGATCAAGAACGGCTTCGTCCCCGAGGCCGTCCTGGAGCAGCTCTACAAGCTCACGCCGATGGAGGAGTCCTTCGGCATCAACAACGTGGCACTGGTCGACGGCCAGCCCCTCACGCTCGGCCTCAAGGAGCTCCTCGAGGTCTACCTCGACCACCGGTTCACCGTGGTGCGCCGGCGCAGCGAGTTCCGCCGCGGCAAGAAGCGCGACCGCCTGCACCTGGTCGAGGGCCTCCTCGTCGCGCTCCTGGACATCGACGAGGTCATCCGCCTCATCCGCTCCAGCGACAACTCCGCGCAGGCCAAGGAGCGCCTGATGGAGCGCTTCTCGCTGAGCGACATCCAGACGCAGTACATCCTGGACACCCCGCTGCGCCGCCTCACCAAGTTCGACCGCATCGAGCTGGAGTCCGAGCGCGACAAGCTCAACGGCGAGATCGACGAGCTGACCGGCATCCTGGAGTCGGACGCGGAGCTGCGCAAGCTGGTCTCGTCGGAACTGGCCGCGGTCGCCAAGAAGTTCGGCACCGACCGGCGCACGGTGCTCTTGGAGTCCTCGGGTTCCCCGGCCGCCACGGTCTCGCTGCAGGTCGCGGACGACCCGTGCCGGGTGCTCCTGTCGTCGACGGGCCTGCTCGCGCGTACGGCCAACGGCGAGCCCTTCGCCGACGGCGACAGCAAGCGGGTCAAGCACGACGTGATCGTCTCGGCGGTGCCGGCGACGGCGCGCGGCGAGGTGGGCGCGGTCACCTCCGAGGGACGGCTGTTGCGCCTCTCCGTGGTGGACCTTCCCCAGCTCCCGGAGACGGCGTCGGCGCCCAACCTCTCCGGAGGAGCGCCCGTCTCGGAGCTGCTCAGCCTGGAGAAGGACGAGAAGCTGATCTGCCTGATGACGCTCGACGAGTCCTCGCCGGGCCTGGCGCTGGGCACGTCGCTGGGCGTCGTCAAGCGCGTGGTCCCCGACTATCCCTCCCACAAGGAGGAGTTGGAGGTCATCACCCTCAGGGACGGCGACCGGATCGTCGGCGCGGCCGAGCTGCGCACCGGCGAGGAGGACCTGGTCTTCGTCACCGACGACGCCCAGCTGCTGCGCTACCAGGCCTCGCAGGTGCGCCCCCAGGGCCGTCCCGCGGGCGGCATGACGGGCATCAAGCTCTCCGACGGCGCGAAGGTCATCTCCTTCTCGGCGGTGGACCCGGCGGTCGAGGCCGTCGTCTTCACGGTCGCGGGCTCGCGCGGCACGCTCGACGACTCGGTGCAGACGACGGCCAAGGTGACGCCGTTCGACCAGTACCCCCGCAAGGGGCGTGCGACGGGCGGCGTCCGCGTACAGCGCTTCCTGAAGGGCGAGGACTGCCTGAGCTTCGCCTGGGCCGGCCCGACGCCGGCGCACGCGGCCCAGCGCAACGGCTCCCCGGCGGAGCTGCCGGAGATCGACCCGCGCCGCGACGGCTCGGGCGTATCGCTCGGCAAGCCGGTGGCGGCGGTGGCGGGGCCGGTGTAAACGGGGCCCGGTCTCTCGACCGGACCGGGTGCAGCCTCAGGGTCGGACTCAGTATTCGGAGCCGACGTCCTCGTCGGGCTCGCGGGGCTCCTCGTCGGGCTCGCGGGGCTCCTCGTCGGGCTCGCGGAGCTCCTCGTCCGGCGCCTCCTGGACGTACCGCAGGACGCCCCACATGCCGTACTCATCGGCGTGTGGGGCTTCGTCGCGACAGGCCTCAAGGTCCTTCTCCAGCGCCGACACGTCGACGCCCGACCCGATGAGCACGAGCTGGGTCAGCCGCGCCTCCCCCGGGGCCCACGGCTGGGGGTAGAAGCGCAGGAACCGCCCCACGGCGTGCACCTCGTACCGGTTCCTCGGATCGGCCGGGCCGAAGTCGACGTACCCCTTGATGCGGTAGAGCCCTTCGGGCCTGCTGTCGAGCAGGGCCATCAGAGGGCGCGGTCCCAGCGGCACGTCCGAGGTGAAGGAGAGGCTTTCGTAGGCGGAGTGCAGGTGGTTGTGGTGCCCGTCGTCGTGGTGCCCGTGGTTGTGGTGCCCATGGTTGTGGTGCCCGGCATCGGTACCGGCACCGTCGTGCAGGTCGTCGAAGGAGAGCTGTCCGATCCGCTCCCCCACCGGCGCCCGGTCGAAGAACAGTTCCACGTCGACGCGTCCGTAGGAGGCGGCGACGACGGCCGCGCGCCCCGCGAGCCCGCGCACCACGTCGAGGACCCGCTCACGCTCCTGCTCGGCCACCCGGTCGGCCTTGTTGACGACGACGAGGTCGGCGATGCCCAGGTGCCGGTCGACCTCGGGGTGGCGCTCCCTGGTGGCGTCGAACTCGGCGGCGTCGACGACCTCGACGAGTCCCCCGTACACGATGTGCGGGTTCTCGCTGGCCAGCACCATCTTCACGAGTTCCTGCGGCTCGGCGAGCCCGCTGGCCTCGATGACGATGACGTCGATGCGGGCGGCGGGCGCGGCGAGCCGCTCCAGGTACGTGTCGAGCTCGCTTGCGTCCACGGCACAGCACAGGCATCCGTTGCCGAGCGAGACGGTCGAGTCGCCGAGCTGTCCCGCGACGGACATCGCGTCGATCTCGATCGACCCGAAGTCGTTGACGATCGCACCGATACGGGTGCCGCCGCTGCGGTGCAGCAGATGGTTGAGCAACGTCGTCTTGCCGGAGCCCAGAAACCCGGTGAGGACGACGACCGGGATCTGCTGCTTGTTCACGCGGACCTCTCGTGCCGACGCTGGTACGGACCTCAGTGGGCTCCGTACGACGAATGAAGACCGCCCCAGGATAGGTGGGCGTAGTCGGGCCGCGAAGTGAACGATTGTTAGCGGCGCTCGCGGGGCACACGTTAGGCACGGCGCCGGTAAGTGCGACCTCTGCTTCCTTCCGTGCGCCTCCTCTCCGCCTCCCCGCCGATCAGAGCCGCTCGGCACCCTGGGAGACGGCAAGCGCACCGCCCATCGCTCGCCGGTCCGCTCCCTGTCGACCCGCATCCGACGACCGGCGGACGGTCGCCGATTCGGGGGTTGACATGACCACACAGAAAATGTCGATACGGGGGGTGGGTCCGGCCGCCGTGGCGGGGCTCTCATTCGCGACAGGAACGTATCTGCTGCTCCGGTCCAAGGGGCGCCGCGACGCGGCTCACTCCGCGGAGACGGCGGGTCTCGCGGGCACCGCGGGCACCACGGGCAGCGCAGGCACCCCGGGAGCCACAGGCACCACAGGAAGCGCAAGCACCACGGGCACCACGGGAACCATGAGCACCACAGTCACCACGGGCACCGCGGAACACGAGCGCCGGGCGGCCGAGCACGAATGTGCGGCCCTGGCCGTCCAGCGCCGGAACGCCGCGCTCACCGAACAGCACCGGCTCCACTTCGACCTCCTGTGCAAGGCGATGGGGGACGCCTCGCTCGCGGCGGTCCTGAACACCTACGAAGAGGACGTACCGCCCGAGCGACAGCGGCAGTTCCTCTTCGCCAACGCGCTCTACATCAACGCGTTGCACGCCCACCGCATCGGCGCCATGACCCTGCAGGAACTCCATGGACACCTTCGGGTGATGTGCCAGAACCAGATCTTCCGGCAGTACTGGGACGCGACCCGGCACCATCGCGCGAGCCTGGACCGCTCGTCCGATGAGGCCAAGGTGGGGCGAATGATGGACCGACTGGTTCAGGAGTTGGACAGCGCGGAGACGGACGAGTGGTGGGTGGTCGGCGAACCTCCCACCGGGTAGGGCCAGTTGGATTAGTTCAAGCCAACCTCACTGACATCGCCCGGTACGCTGGCCCCGTTTTCGCCTCTACTGACCCCAAGGACCGGGATCGCATTGAAGATCGTGCGCCGCATCGGTGTGTCTCCGCGCGAGCGGGGCAGCCAGACGGGGCAGACCTGCCCCGACATCTTCGAACTCACCGACGGCAACTTCGCAGTGATCGGGACCGACAGGACCGACACCCTGGACAGCGAACTGCCGGCCGATGCCGCACGAGCAGACTACGAACGCATTGTCGTCATCACCCGCGAGACCTTGATCCGCGCCCGGGCGGACATCCCGGAGAACTGAGTCGGCCCGGCCTGCAGCCGCAACGACACCCTGGCCGTTGCGGCGATCGTCATCTGGCTCCGCGACACCGTCCAGGAGCCACCGCGAACGCTCTAGGCCGGGAGCGAGAACCCCTCAGGCAACGTGCCCTCGACGAACAGCATCCCCACACGGACTTTGCCCTCACGTATCGCCCGGGCGCGCCGGTACTCCGGGGAGTCGTACCACTCCCGGATTCGGTCCATGTCGGGAAACTCGATGACCATGAACCGAGAGGAATCCCAGGTGCCTTCGACGGGCTCGGGGGTCGGACCTGCGGCCAGGTAACGGCCGCCGTGGCTGAGGATGGACTCCTGCGCCACGGGCGCGTAGGCCAGGCCGGCCTCCTCGTCGAGCACATCGACCTTGACGATGACGTAAGCGGGCATGAGATCCCCGTCCTCAGGGCGCGGCGTGTACCGATGTCAGGGCCGAGACTATGCGGGAGACGCACCAGAGGATCAGTGTTCTCGCGCGGGCCTAGGCCACCGCATCACCCCGCCGCCCGAGCGGCGGCACCGGCACCGGAACCGGCGGGGCCTCCCCCACATACCGCGCCGCCGGGCGGATGATCTTCGAGTCCCTGGCCTGTTCCAGGATGTTCGCACTCCAGCCCACCACCCGCGCGGACGCGAACGTCGGCGTGAACATCTCGCGGGGCAGCCCGCACAGCTCCATGACGACGCCGGCGTAGAACTCCACGTTCGTGTGCAGCTCACGGCCCGGTTTCAGCTCCGCCAGGATCGCCTCGACGTGCCGTTCGACCTCGACCGCGAACTCCACCAGGCCCCCGCCGAACTCCTGGGCGATGCCTCGCAGCATGCGCGAGCGCGGGTCCTCCGTGCGGTAGACGGGGTGCCCGAAGCCCATGATGCGGTCCCCGGCGAGAACCCGTTCCCGGATCCAGCCGTCGATGCGGTCGGGCGTGCCGATCGCGTCGAGGGTGTCGAGCGCCCGGCTCGGCGCACCGCCGTGCAGCGGCCCCGACAGCGCCCCGACCGCGCCCACCAGACAGGCCGCCACGTCCGCACCGGTCGACGTGATGACCCGCGCAGTGAACGTTGACGCGTTGAACCCATGGTCAATGGTTGAGATCAGGTAGTGCTCGATCGCCCGGACACGCGCGGCATCCGGTTCCGAACCGGTGAGCATGTAGAGGTAGTTGGCGGCGTACGACAGGTCGTCGCGCGGCTCGACGGGGTCGAGGCCCTGACCGAGCCGGTACAGCGCGGTGAGCAGGGTCGGCACCACGGCGGACGCGGCGAGGGCGTCCGCGCGGCGCCGCTCGTCGTCGATGTCGTACACCGGCCGGAAACCCTTCGACGCCCCGAAGAGCGAGAGCGCGGTGCGCAGCCCGGAGAGCGGCCCCGACAGCACACTGGCGCGGGCGATGGCGGGCAGCGCCTCCCGCACCTCGTCGGGCAGTTGACGCAGCGACGCCGTCCGCGCGGCGAAGGCGGCGCTCCGGTCGGCGTCCGGCAGCTCGCCGTGGAACATCAGATGCCATACGTCCTCGAAGCTGCGGTTCTGCGCGAGCTCGACCGCCGAGTACTGGCGGTAGTGGTAGAAGCCTTCGCGCCCCCGGACGTCTCCGAGTTCGGTCTCGGTGACGACGACGCCGGCGAGTCCTCGTGGGACCTCTACGGGCTCGGTGGGACCGGTGGCGCTGGAGCCGGTGGTGTTGGTGGGGCCGGTGGTGGAGCCATTGATCGGCATGTTCTTCCTCGACTTCCTCCCTGGACTTGATTCGACTGTCCATGCTTGACTGAAGTCCTGTCAATATTGATTCGATCAATGCACGGGTACACATGTCGGGATGCGGATACGGTGACGCCCATGACGGATCAAGGAACCACGCACGGAGACCGGCGGCTCAGCACCAAGGAAGCCGCCGAACTGCTCGGCGTGAAGCCCGAGACCGTGTACGCGTACGTGAGCCGCGGCCAGCTCAGCAGCCGCCGCGGCCCGGGGGCACGGGGCAGCACGTTCGACGCCAAGGAGGTGGAGGCGCTGGCCCGCAGGAACAGGCGCGAACCGGCCGCGCCCACCACCGCCAACGAACTCTCCGTACGCACCCGCATCACTCTTATCGACAAGGACCGCTACTACTTCCGCGGCGTCGACGCGACGGAACTCGCCCTCAACCACTCCTACGAAGAGGTCGCCGAGTGGCTCTGGACAGGCACCCTGCGCCCCGGCATCGGCTTCACCGCTCCCGAGGAGACCGCCGCCGCGGCCCGCCGCGCGGTCGACGCGCTGCCCGAGCACAGCGGCCCCACCGACCGGCTGCGCGTCGCGGCGATCTCCGCCGCCACCGCCGACCCGCTCCGCTTCGACCTCTCCGAAGAGGCCGTCATCGGCACCGGTCGCACCCTGATCCCCACCCTGGTGGCCGCCCTCCCGCCGGTCCTGTCCGGCGGCCAGGACGGCGGCCCCCTGGCCCGGCGCCTGTGGGCCCGGCTGACCGGCCGCAAGCCCGACGACGCCGCGCTGCACGCCCTGGACACCGCCCTCGCGCTGCTCGTCGACCACGACCTCGCCGCGTCGACGCTCGCCGTCCGGGTCGCCGCCTCGGCGCGCGCCCACCCCTACGCCGCGGTCTCTGCCGGGCTCGGCGTCCTGGAGGGCCCGCTGCACGGCGCGGCGAGCGCTCTCGCCCACCGCATGCTGATCGACGTGCTCGACCGGGGCAGCGCCGGCCCCGTGGTGGCCGACGAGCTCCGCGCGGGCCGCCGCGTCCCCGGGCTCGGCCACCGCCTCTACCCCGGCGAGGACCCGCGCGCGCAGGCGCTGTTCGCCCTCCTGGAGGTGATGCCGAAGGCCGGCCCCGCCCTGGCCGCGGCCCGCGACGTGGTGGCCACCACCGCCCGCCACACCGACCTGCACGCCAACGTCGACCTCGCACTCGCCGTCCTCACGGTCTCCTCAGGCATGCCGGCGGAGGCAGGCGAGACGATCTTCGCGGTGGCGCGCACGGCGGGGTGGATCGCCCATGCCCTGGAGGAGTACGGGGAGCGCCCGCTGCGCATGCGCCCCAGCGGCCAGTACGTCGGCCTGCGCCCGCCCCAGCCACTGCCCGCACCTGAGGCTCCTGGGGCAGCTACGGCAGCTCCCTGACGCCCGACGCCCTCTGGCGCTTCAGTCGGCGCCCTGCGGAGCTCTGTAGCGCTCAGTGGGCGATTGGGGCACCCACTGCGGCCGTCGCTCCCTCCTGGACCGGAGGGGTGAAAGAGCTGATGCGGGGCGCGAGTTAGGCTCACCTGTGTGAGTACGTGCGCCACCGCATCGCGGGACCTGGACGAGCCTCTCTCGGGCACCGCGGCCACCGCCAGGACATGGCTCCTGCTGGAACAGCCCGGCCCCTGGGGCGCCAAGGCGTTGCGGTCGAGCCACCTCGACCCGGAGGTCGGCCGCGCCCTGGAGAAGGCCGCCGAGGGCACCGGCGTACGCGTCGCCCTGATCCGCCGCCCCGGGCGTCACGCGGACGCTCACGCGCCTGCCCGGCGGCAGGTGTACGTGGCGCACACCGTCCCCGGCCGCACCTGGCTGCGCGGCGCGGCGACCGGCGATCCGCGCCGGCTGCTCGACCTCGACTTCGCGGCGCTCGGTGCCGGCGATCACGGCGGCTTCGGCGCCGCCCACACGGGCGCCCCTCTCGCGCTCGTCTGCACCAACGGCAAGCGCGACCGGTGCTGCGCCCTGCTCGGCAGGCCACTCGCCGCCGAGCTCGCCGACTCGGGTGAAGCCGGCGTTTGGGAAATCACTCATCTGGGTGGCCACCGCTTCTCCCCCACGATGCTCGTGCTGCCCCACGGCTACGCGTACGGCCGGGTGCGGGCCGCCGGCGTCAAAGAGATCATCGACGCCGCCCGCGCGGGGCGCGTCGTCATCGAGGGCTGCCGGGGGAATTCGGCCTGGGAGCGTCCCGGACAGGCCGCCGAGCTGGCAGTGCGCGCCGCGACCGGCGAGGACGCCGCGGGTGCCCTGAGCGTCATCCGTACGGATGACGCGGCTCCGCACTGGGAGGTGACCGTCGCACACACCGACGGCCGCCGGTGGCAGGTCACCGTCGTCCAGGGCGCCTCGGTCCCGCCCCGTCCGGAGAGCTGCGGCGCGGCTCCGGCGTCGCCCGCGCGGATGGATGTGACGGCGGTGCGGGCGATCGCGGACTGAGCGGACGTCCACGGACGAGATCCCCGCCACAGTGACTTCGAAGTAGCCCACCGGCCGCCGTACCGTTCGTACACATGAGCCCCACCTCCCCTGTGCGACGTCGCCGTCTCGGCCTGCCGCGGCGCGTGTTCTCGCAGGTGCTGCTGATGCAGCTGGCCGTCGCCGCGGGTGTCGCGGTGCTCGCCACCGGGCTCTTCCTCGCGCCGCTGAGCGACCAGCTCGACGACCAGGCGATGCGGCGCGCGCTCGCCATCGCGCAGACGACGGCCGCACAGCCGGAGATCGCAGACGAGCTTGCGGCATCCCGGCCCACGCCCGAGGGCCCCGTCCAGGCGGCGGCCGAGCGGATCCGGCGGGCCAGCGGCGCCGAGTACGTCGTGATCATGAACGAGGAAGGCGTGCGCTGGTCCCACACCGACCGCGGCCAGATCGGCAAGGTCGTCTCGACGGACCCCAGCGACGCCCTCGCGGGCCACAACGTCATGGAGATCGACAACGGCACCCTGGGCCGCTCCGCGCGCGGCAAGGTCGCGCTGCGGGACGGGGACGGGCACATCGTGGGCGCCGTCTCCGTAGGCATCGAGTACGACAGCGTGCGGGCCCGCCTGATCCACTCCATCCCCGGGTTGCTCGCCTACGCGGGCGGCGCTCTCGCAGTCGGCGCGCTCGCCGCGTATCTGATCTCCCGCAGAGTGCAGCGGCAGACCCGTGACCTGGCCTTCTCCGACATCTCCGCGCTGCTCGCCGAGCGTGAGGCGATGCTGCACGGCATCCGCGAGGGGGTGGTCGCCCTGGACCGCCGCGACCGGATCCGACTGCTCAACGACGAGGCCCAGCGCCTCCTGGGACTCGGCGCGGAGGTGATCGGGCAGCCGCTGGACGCGGCCCTCGGCCCGGGACGTACGACCGACGTGCTCGCTGGGCGGGTCACCGGCACCGACCTGCTGACCGTCCGCGGACAGCGGGTCCTGGTCGCCAACCGCATGCCGACCGACGACGGAGGCGCCGTCGCCACCCTGCGCGACCGCACCGAACTGGAACAGCTCGGCCGCGAACTGGACTCCACCCGCGGTCTCATCGACGCCCTGCGCGCCCAGGACCACGAGCACGCCAACCGCATGCACACGCTTCTCGGCCTGCTCGAACTGGAGATGTACGAGGAGGCGGCGGAGTTCGTCGGCGAGGTGGCCGGCGCCCACCGGGTGACCGCCGAACAGATCACCGAGAAGGTACGCGACCCGCTCCTGGCGGCCCTGCTCGTCGGCAAGGCCACGGTCGCCGCCGAACGGGGCGTCGCCCTCCATGTGCCGCACGACGCCGCGCTGCCCGACCGGCTCGTCGACCCGAGCGGCCTCGTCACGATCGTCGGTAACCTCGTCGACAACGCCCTCGACGCCGCCGCGGGCACCCGCCACGCGCGCGTGGAGGTCGATCTGCGCTCCGACGGACGGACCGTGGTCCTCCAGGTGCGCGATTCCGGTCCCGGCGTCCCTGTCGAGCAGCGCGAGACG
Organism: Streptomyces sp. NPDC041713; assembly: GCF_055591085.1. Classification (NCBI taxonomy): domain Bacteria; kingdom Bacillati; phylum Actinomycetota; class Actinomycetes; order Kitasatosporales; family Streptomycetaceae; genus Streptomyces; species Streptomyces sp. NPDC041713. The sequence goes on along the minus strand of NZ_JBVIZY010000006.1, from coordinate 139,016 downwards.
ATCTTCACGGAGGGCTGGACCACCAAGGAGCCCCCGGCCCACCGCAAGCGCGGCATCGGCCTCGCCCTGGTCCGCAGGCTCGCCGAACGGCAGGGCGGCAGCGCACGGGTCGCCGAAGCACCGGACGGAGGCGCGGAGTTCACCGTCGTCCTGCCGGAAGCGCTGACGGATCCCGTACTCGCCGCCGCGGACGACACGACGACCGACGCCATGAAGGAGCCACGATGACCACGGCCTTGAAGGAGTCGCGATGATCGACGTCCTGGTCGTGGACGACGACACCCGCGTCGCGGACGTCAACGCCGCCTACGTGGCGAAGATCCCCGGCTTCCGGGTGACGGCCAAGGCACACAACGCCGCCGAGACCCTGCGCCTCGTCGAGGATGTCCCCGTCGACCTGATCCTGCTGGACCACTACCTGCCCGACGAGACGGGACTGTCCGTCGTACGCAGCCTGCGCGAGCGCGGCCACCAGACTGACGTGATCATGGTGACCGCCGCGCGCGACGTCGCCACGGTGCAGGCGGCGATGCGGCACGGCGCACTCCAGTACCTCGTCAAGCCGTTCTCGTACGCCGGCCTGCGCGCCAAACTCGACGCGTACGCGACGCTGCGCCGCACCCTGGACGGTGGAGGCGAGGCCGAACAGGCCGAGGTCGACCGCATCTTCGGGGCTCTCTCCGCGACCGTGGCCCCCGACCTGCCCAAGGGGCATTCGCCCACCACGGCGGAGCTGGTGCGGCGAGCGCTGATGGGCGCTGAAGGGCCGCTCTCGGCCCAGGAGCTGGCGGACCGCACCCGACTGAGCCGGCAGACGGCACAGCGCTATCTGAAGCTTCTGGAGCGCACGGGACGGGTCAGGCTGAGCCTCAAGTACGGCGACACGGGCCGACCCGAACACCGCTACGAGTGGGCGGCCAGCATCTGATCACCCTCGGCCCGAAACCCCCGCGGTGCACCGTGTCCACGAGGGCCCGCTACGCCGCCCCCGCCCCGGTAAGCGAACGCACCTCCGTCTCCGCGTGCTTGACCTCATCGGCCTCCTCGCGCGAGGTCACCGTGCCGAGCCAGCCCGCGAGGAAGCCCAGCGGGATGGAGACGAGGCCCGGGTTCTCCAAGGGGAAATACTGGAAGTCCACGCCGGGGAAGAGCGAGTCGGGGCCACCGGAGACCACGGGCGACAGGATCACCAGCGCGACCGCCGGCAACAGACCCCCGTACACCGACCAGACCGCACCCCGCGTGGTGAAGTTCCGCCAGAACAGGGAGTAGAGCAGCACCGGCAGGTTGGCGGAGGCCGCGACCGCGAAGGCGAGGCCCACCAGGAACGCGACGTTGAGATCGTGGGCCAGCAGGCCGAGACCGATCGCGACCACGCCGATCCCGGCCGCGGCGAGGCGGGCCACCGCCACCTCGCTGCGCGGCTTGGCGTTCCGGCGCCGCAGGGATGCGTACAGGTCGTGGGCCACCGACGCCGAGGAGGCGAGCGTGATGCCGGCGACCACGGCGAGGATCGTGGCGAAGGCGATGGCGGCGACGACCGCGAACAGAACCGTTCCGCCTGTGGAGTTCGCACCGCCGCCCAGATCGAGCGCGAGAAGCGGAACCGCCGTGTTCCCGGCCGCGTTCGAGCCGCGCACCGCGTCCGAGCCGACGAGAGCGGCCGCCCCGAAGCCGAGCACGATCGTCATCAGATAGAAACCGCCGATGAGGCCGATGGACCAGATGACCGAGCGGCGGGCGGCCCGCGCGGTCGGCACCGTGTAGAAGCGGGACAGGATGTGCGGCAGCCCCGCCGTGCCGAGCACCAGCGCGATCCCCAGGCTGATGAAGTCGAGCCGGGCGGTCCAGTCGCCGCCGTACCTCAGGCCGGGCGCGAGGAACCGGTCGCCGTGGCCGCTGCGATCGGCGGCCGTGCGCAGCAGTTGATTGAAGTCCCCGTGGAAATGCACCAGGACGAGCACGGTGAGCACGATGGCCCCGCCCATCAGCAGGACCGCCTTGACGATCTGGATCCAGGTGGTGGCCCGCATCCCTCCCAACGACACATAGATCACCATGAGCGCGCCGACGCCGATCACGGTCCAGGTCTGCGCCGCCCCGCTCGTCCCTCCGAGCAGCAGCGCCACCAGTGAGCCCGCTCCCACCATCTGCGCCACCAGATAGAGAACGGACACGGTCACCGAGGAAGTTCCCGCCGCGATCCGCACCGGCCGCTCCCGCATCCGCGCGGCGACGACATCGCCGAGCGTGAACTTGCCGCAGTTGCGCACCAGTTCGGCCACTAGGAACAGCACGACCAGCCAGGCGACAAGGAAGCCCACGGAGTAGAGCAGCCCGTCGTACCCGAAGAGCGCGATGAGTCCGGAGATACCGAGGAAGGAGGCGGCCGACATGTAGTCACCGGCGATGGCGAAACCGTTCTCCATGGGGGAGAAGAGCCGGCCGCCCGCGTAGAACTCCTCGGCCGAGCCGTGCCGGTTGCGGCTCGCCCAGGTGGTGATCGCCAGCGTGACCGCCACGAACACCCCGAACAACAGCAGGGCGAGGTTCTGGTGATCACCCATCAGCGCTCTACCCCCTGAATCCGTTCCTGCTCCCTCGCCTGCTCCCGCTTCTGCTCGAACACGGCCCAGCGCAGGTCGAGCGCCGGCCTGTCCCGTCGCAACCGCGCATGCCGCGCGTACGCCCACGTCAGCAGGAACGTCGACAGGAACTGTCCGAGCCCCGCCAGCATCGCCACGTTCACGGCGCCGGTGACCGGCCGCGCCATCAGCCCCGGCGCCGTCGTCGCCGCCACCACATAGGCGATGTACCAGGCGGAGAAGACGACCACGGCCGGGACGACGAACCGCCGGTACCGGCTGCGCACCTCCTGGAAGGCGTCGCTGCGCTGCACCGCCAGGTAGATGTCGGCAGGGTCGGCGCTCCGCTGCGGGGGCACGGGGCGGGGCGGCACCACGGTCGCGGGCGCCTCCGCGCCGTCCAGTTCTCCCCAGCCGGAGGCGAGCGCGTCGTACCAGGGATCCCTCAGCTCGCCCGACCGGCTCCGGTCGGCATCGGCCCGGCCCGGCACCACATCGGACCCGTCGTGCTTCTCCACCGAACTCTCCTTAGTCCGCAGCCGTGTTCGGCCGCGTGCCCAAGGATGGGCAGAACGGGGAGACCCGTGACTCTTCTCCCCTCGCTCTTCACCCCATCAGGTGAAGCCACGTCAGGTGCAGCCCGCGTCAGGTGCAGCCCGCGTCAGGTGCGTCCACGTCAGCTGCGCGGGCTCCCTTCCGGCTTGGTGAGCCCATGCCGGTAGGCGTAACGGACGGCCTGCGCCCGGTCCTTGAGGCCCGCCTTGGCGAAGAGGTTGTTGATGTGGGTCTTCACCGTCGCGGTGGAGACGTGCAGTGAGCGGGCGATCTCGTGGTTCGTCATGCCCTCGGCGATCAGGACGAGCACCTCGGTCTCGCGGACGGTGAGGCCGTCGGGCGGCTCAGCGGCCGCCGTAACCTCGGGCTCCGACAGCCGTTCGAGAAGGCGCCGTTGGATCCGCGGGGAGAGCCCCGCGTCGCCCGACAGCACGTCCTCGACGGCACGGACGATCTCGTCCCCGCCGGCGTCCTTGGTCAGATAGCCGCGCGCTCCCGCCTTGAGCGCCGGGAACAGCGAGTCGTCGTCGGCATAGGTGGTGAGCACGACGACCTGCGTCCCGGGGTACTGGGCGCGGATGCGCCGCGTGGCCTCCGCGCCGTCACAGCGGGGCATGCGCAGGTCCATCAGGACCACGTCCGGGGACAGTTCGGCGACGAGGCGGACGGCCTCCTCGCCATCGGCACCCGAGCCCACGACCTCGATGCCGGGCAGCAGCCCCAGGAGCATCACGATCCCCTCACGCACCACGGTCTGGTCGTCGACCACGACCACCCGCGCGGGTGGTCTTCCTCCGCCCGCGGCGGACCCCACCGGGCTCTCACCCGCGATCCCGGCGGCGCCTTCCTCCCCCGTCATCCCGGCACCCTCAGCGTCACCACGAAGCCCTCCTCACCCGGTCCTGCCTCCAGGGACCCGCCAAGCAGCTCGGCGCGCTCCCGCATCCCGAGCAGACCGTACCCGGCGCCGGAGGCGGCCAGTTCCCCCGGCGACTGCCCTCCCGAATCCCGCACGTCCAGCCGCACTTCGCCCTCCCCGTACCGCAGACACACCTGGATCTTCGCGCCCGGCGCATGCTTGCGGACGTTGGTCAGGGCCTCCTGCGCCACCCTCCGCACCGCCTGGGACGCCTCGGCGGGCAAGGCGCGGCGCTCCCCCGTCACGGTGACCGACGCGCGGTCCGCCGTGACCAGCTCGCGCAGGAAGTCCTCGACCGGGGTCATCTCCCCGCGCAGAGCGGACAGCGCCTGTCTGGTCTCGGCGAGCCCTTCTCTCGCCATGGAGCGGGCGGCCACCACACGGTCCAGGATCTGGTCCTTCGTCGCGTCGCCCTCGATCAGCAGCCGGGCCGCCTCAAGGTGGACGAGTTGCGCGGAGAGGCTGTGCGCGAGCACGTCGTGGATCTCGCGGGCGATGCGGGCCCGCTCGGCGAGGGCGGCCGACTCCGCCTCCGCTGCTCGCGCCGCCCGCTCCTGGGTGAGCAGCCGCAGGGCGCTCCCCCGCGCCTCCGCGTCCAGGCGCAGCGTGTACCCGGCGAGCACCAGGCCGATGACGGTGAGCGCCGTGATGAGCCAGCTGTCGTTGTTGTACGTGGCGTAACCGGTCATCGCGGCCAGCACGCAGGGTCCCGCCGCTATGAGCGGCAGCCGCTCCAGGGCGGAGACCGCCGTCCCGCACCACAACACCAGGGCCAGCAGGCGCCAGTCGGCGATCTGCGCGGTGAATGCCGCCCCCATGAGCAGCGCCATCAGCGCCAGGGAGGGCCGCAGCCGGTGGGCGTAGGAGACGCGGAAGAAGGCCCACCCCGCCCAGGTGACGGCAAGGACCAGCGCCACTCCGTCGACCAGGCGCCAGCCACGGTCCGCGTGCAAAGCGTTCCACAGCAGGCTGCCGAGGATCACGACCCGCAGAACCCTGACGAACCAGAGCCGGGCAAGGCTCAGGCCTGCCCAGGTGAGCGCCTCTCGGGAAGGCCATCTCGTCCAGCGGTCCCGATTCACGCGGCTCCCTTCCGCACTGACTCACGCGCCGCGTGCGCCATACCGTACGTCGCCCGCTCGGCCCCGGTCCCGACGCCGGCCCCGATCCCGGCCACCGCCCCGGAGCGCAGGAGGAGCAGGCCGCTGCGGACCAGGAGGGTGGTCGCGAGGGCCAGCATCAGCGTGGCACTGCCCTGGCGCACCTGCAGCAACGAGCCGATCCCGTACAGGCCTGCCCGCAGCGCGATGCCGACGACCCAGACGATGGCGGTGGCCTTGGTGCCCTTGGACCAGGCAGTGCCGTCCTGGTCAGTCCACACATGGGAGGTCCGCGCCCAGCCGGCTCCTATGGCCAGGGCGACGAGCAGCTCGGCGGCGAGCAGGGCCACCGACGCCGTGCGGTGGTGGGGGTCGATCAGGTCGGGCTCGCGCACGGCCATGAAGACCAGCACGGCCGGTATGAGCCACCAGCGCCGGTCCGTGCCGATCTGCTGGGCCTTGAACTGGCGGACCACCACCAGCACCACGACCGCACAGATCACCAGCGCGTTGGTGAGCCCAGACATGTGTGCCTCCGTACGACGAGCGGGACGAGGCCGATCCGAGGGGGATCGACGGCTTCGACGCTACGGAAATCTCCAGGTCATGGGATCGGAGCAGGGGTGGAACACGGGTGGAGCCGGGTGCTCCACCCGTGGGTGGAGGACCCGGCTCCTGCATGTTCGAGCACGGCTCCCGAGGCGCTCGGGCCGTGTCAGGCGTCGATGCGCGAGCGGTCCAGCGTGGCCGCGGAGCTGGTGATGAACTCCTTGCGCGGGGCGACGTCATTGCCCATCAGCAGATCGAAGACCTGCTCCGCCGAGTCCAGATCGGAGATGTTGATCCGGCGCAGCGTACGGAACCTCGGGTCCATCGTGGTCTCGGCCAGCTGGTCGGCATCCATCTCGCCCAGACCCTTGTACCGCTGGATGGAGTCCTTGTAGCGCACGTTCTTGCGCTGCAGCTCCAGCAGCGTCTCGCGCAGCTCACGGTCGGAGTAGGTGTAGATGTACTTGTCCTGGCCCTTCTTGGGCTGGCTCAGCTCGATCCGGTGCAGCGGCGGGACCGCCGCGAACACGCGCCCCGCCTCCACCATGGGCCGCATGTAGCGCTGGAACAGCGTGAGCAACAGGATCCGGATGTGGGCGCCGTCGACGTCGGCGTCGACGAGCAGGATGATCTTGCCGTAGCGGGCCGCGTCGATGTCGAAGGTCCGGCCCGAGCCCGCTCCTATGACCTGGATGATGGCCCCGCACTCGGCGTTCTTCAGCATGTCCGACACGGACGCCTTCTGAACGTTGAGGATCTTGCCGCGGATCGGCAGCAGCGCCTGGAACTCGGAGTTGCGGGCCAGCTTCGCCGTGCCCAGCGCGGAGTCGCCCTCCACGATGAACAGCTCGCTGCGGTCCACGTCGTCGCTGCGGCAGTCCGCCAGCTTCGCCGGCAGCGACGAGGACTCCAGAGCCGTCTTGCGGCGCTGCGCGTCCTTGTGCTGGCGGGCCGCGATGCGGGTGCGGGCGGCGGCGACGGCCTTGTCCATGACCGCGCGGGCCTGCGCCTTCGCATCGCGCTTGGTGGACGTCAGGAAGGCCTTGAGCTCCTTGGCGATGACGTTGGCCACGATGCGGTTGGCCGCGGAGGTGCCGAGCACCTCCTTCGTCTGCCCCTCGAACTGCGGCTCGGCGAGGCGGACCGTGACCACGGCGGTCAGGCCTTCCAGGGCGTCGTCCTTGACGATGTCGTCCTCGGCGACCCGCAGCACCTTCTGGCTGCGCATGACCTCGTTCATCGTCTTGGTCAGCGAGCGCTCGAAACCGCTCACATGGGTGCCGCCCTTAGGGGTGGCGATGATGTTCACGAACGACCTGACCGTCGTGTCGTAGCCGGTGCCCCACCGCAGCGCCACGTCCACGCCGAGCTCGCGCGTGACCTCGGTGGGCGTCATCTGGCCGTGGTCGTCCAGGACCGGCACCGTCTCCTTGAAGGTGCCCTGCCCCGACAGGCGCAGGACGTCGCAGACGGCCTTGTCCTGCGCCAGGTACTCGCAGAACTCGCTGATGCCTCCGTCGAAGCGGAAGGATTCCTCGCCCTTCGTGCCGCCGTCGCCGAGACCGAGCTCGTCCCGTACGACGATCGTGAGACCCGGCACCAGGAACGCGGTCTGCCGGGCACGCTGGTGCAGGTTCTCCAGCGAGAGCTTGGCGTCCTTGAGGAAGATCTGGCGGTCCGCCCAGTAGCGGATGCGCGTGCCGGACCGGCTCTTGGGAACCTTCTTGACCTTGCTCAGCTTGGCCGAGGAGTCGAAGGGAGCCTCAGGCCCCGGCTTGGCGAAGGCACCGGGGACGCCGCGGCGGAAGCTGATCGCGTGGGTGTGTCCTGCGCGGTCCACCTCGACGTCGAGCCGCGCGGAGAGCGCGTTCACCACGGAGGCGCCCACACCGTGCAGACCGCCGGAGGCCGCGTACGAGCCGCCGCCGAACTTTCCGCCCGCGTGCAGCTTGGTCATGACGACCTCGACCCCGGAGAGGCCGGTCTTGGGCTCGACGTCGACCGGAATGCCACGGCCGTTGTCCCGGACCTCCACGGACGCGTCGTCGTGGAGGATGACCTCGATGTGGTCGCAGTACCCGCCCAGGGCCTCGTCGACGGAGTTGTCGATGATCTCCCAGAGGCAGTGCATCAGGCCGCGGCTGTCCGTCGACCCGATGTACATGCCCGGGCGCTTGCGGACGGCCTCGAGCCCCTCCAGGACGAGCAGGTGCCGCGCGGTGTAGTTGGAACCGTCCCGGTCTGCTCCTGTCAGCAATGCTGTCGACGGCACGGACGTATCGGCGGTCACGCGGTTCGCTCCTCGCTGAATTTCAAAGGGGGTCCTTTGGGGTAAGGACGCGGCTTCGGTTACCGGTGAGAGGGTACCGAGGCCTGGTAGAGCCGTTGTAACGCCACCCTCGTCTCAACTCAGACTAGTCCACGCTCGCATGCATGTTCGATCCCTCGATGGAGTGAAGCGCACGTCACGTTCCCTTCGAGGCATGAACCATTTAGGCTCCGGGCACGTCCTCATGAACAACCCGGCAAGCCAGCCGGGCGGACCCCGACCTGACAGACAGCGCGAAACCGTAAGACACGTAAGAGACGCAATACGGCACATTCGCCGCCAACCGGCAACGGACAACCTCCTCAAAAAGAAACTTCGAGGAAAAGCCACGAGCGGGAACGTTTTCGGCCTGGTTGGATGTTGACCCTGGTACGACAGCTCGTCGAGCTAGAGAAGAGGCGACGTGACTACTGTTCTGACCCCCGCGAGCCCCCTGACGGCCGCTGATCGCTGCGACCGCTGCGGCGCCCAGGCATACCTGCGCGTCGTCCTGTTGAGCGGCGGTGAACTGCTCTTCTGCGCCCACCACGGCCGCAAGTTCGAGCCGGAACTCAAGAAGATCGCCGCTGAGATACAGGACGAGACGGAGCGCCTGACCGCCGTTCCCGAGAGCGCCACCGAAGAGGAACGCTGACACCTCGCACCCACGACGAGCCAGCTCCGGCACACCAGGCCGGTGAACGGGCGGTCGCCCCAGCCGACAGGCAGGGACGGCCGCCCGCTCTCGTCTCGCGCCACAGGGGCCTCTGAGGCCCTTCAGGGACCCTCCTGGTCCGACGGCACGGGCCGCCGGGGCGTACGGGCCCCCTAGTGGCGGCTGCGCAGCTCCTTCGTCACACCCGAGACCCGCGTGTAGACGCCAGGGCTCCCCGCGCGCCCACAGCCGCTCCCCCAGGACACCAGGCCGATGAGTTTGCCCTGGGCGACGAGCGGCCCGCCGCTGTCCCCCTGACAGGCGTCCCGGCCGCCCTGCATCTCGCCGGCGCAGACCATGGTCCGCGCGATGTAGCGCCCGTCGGCACTGCCGGGATAGGCCTTCTCGCACACCGAGTCGGCCAGCACTCCCACACGCGCCGAATGCAGCGTCTTGGCGTAGTCACCCGTACCCGAGGTGTCCCCCCAGCCGTACACCGCGGCGTCCGTGCCCGGTGCGTACGCGGAGTCACCCGCCCCTGCCATGGGGATCGTGTACCCCTTGGGCAGCGGCTCGGCCAGAGTGAGTGCCGCGACGTCGCCGGAGTTCGTGTAACTGTCGTACGCCGGGTTGACCCAGACGTCGCTGACCTTGGTCTCGGAGCCCTCCGTCGTACGGAGGTCCGCGCGGCCGGCGATGACCTTCAGATCCGACACCTGCCCCATGGACACGCCGAGTACGTCCTTGCTCACGCAGTGGGCCGCCGTCAGGACCGTCGAGCGCCCGACGACCACCCCACCGCAGAACTGGCCCGCGCGGGCGTTCCCGAACCGGGCACGGCTGGACAGCGCCACCGCCCATGGACTGGCGGACACGTCCACCGGGTGGCCTCCTACCACCACGCTGTCGGCGGCGGCGGGCAGCGGGGAAGCCAACGGAAGGACGGCGGCACCGGCCGCCAGGGCCAGGGCCCCCGTCCACGCTCGGGCGAAGGAACGACGCATGCGATCTCCTCACTCTGGGTTGCCATCGAGTACCCAGAGTGATTCAGTATCGCCCACCGCGCACCCGCGCACGCGAAAGGCCCGAAGCCGTGTATCGCCGGCTTCGGGCCTTTCGTGAGAGTGCACCGGCGCGTGTCCGCGCCGGTTCGCCTGACTAGTCCAGGTAGTCGCGCAGGACCTGCGAACGCGACGGGTGGCGCAGCTTCGACATCGTCTTCGACTCGATCTGACGGATGCGCTCACGCGTCACCCCGTAAACCTTGCCGATCTCGTCGAGGGTCTTGGGCTGGCCGTCCGTGAGGCCGAAGCGCATGGAGACCACGCCCGCCTCGCGCTCGGACAGCGTGTCCAGGACGGAGTGCAGCTGCTCCTGGAGGAGCGTGAAGCTGACCGCGTCGGCGGGCACGACCGCTTCGGAGTCCTCGATGAGGTCACCGAACTCGCTGTCGCCGTCCTCACCCAGAGGGGTGTGGAGGGAGATCGGCTCACGGCCGTACTTCTGGACCTCGATGACCTTCTCCGGGGTCATGTCGAGTTCCTTGGCCAGCTCCTCCGGGGTGGGCTCACGGCCCAGGTCCTGGAGCATCTGGCGCTGCACGCGCGCGAGCTTGTTGATGACCTCGACCATGTGCACCGGGATACGGATGGTGCGGGCCTGGTCGGCCATGGCGCGGGTGATCGCCTGACGGATCCACCAGGTGGCGTACGTGGAGAACTTGTAGCCCTTGGTGTAGTCGAACTTCTCGACCGCGCGGATCAGACCGAGGTTGCCCTCCTGGATGAGGTCCAGGAAGAGCATGCCGCGGCCGGTGTAGCGCTTGGCCAGCGAGACCACCAGGCGGAGGTTGGCCTCCAGGAGGTGGTTCTTGGCGCGGCGGCCGTCCTCGGCGATGATCTCCAGCTCACGCTTAAGCTTCGGCGCGAGCTTGTCGGCGTTGGCCAGCTTGTCCTCGGCGAACAGACCGGCCTCGATGCGCTTGGCGAGCTCGACCTCCTGCTCGGCGTTGAGCAGCGGGACCTTGCCGATCTGCTTCAGGTAGTCCTTGACCGGGTCGGCGGTGGCACCGGCGGCGGCGACCTGCTGGGCCGGCGCGTCGTCCTCGTCCTCGTCGGACAGGACGAAGCCCTGGGCGCCCTCCTCGGCCGGCTCGCCCTCGCCGGGCTTGCCGGCGGCGGGTGCCTCCTCGGTGGTCTCCTCGTCCAGGAGCTCGTCGGCGTCCTTCTTGGCGGTGGTCTTCTTGGCCGCCGTCTTCTTGGCGGTGGTCTTCTTGGCGACGGCCTTCTTGGCCGTCGTCTTCTTGGCAGCGACCTTCTTCGCGGGCGCGTCCTCGGCGACGCCGTCCGCGGTCGGCGCCTCAGTGGCGGCGGTGGCGGTGGGCTTCGCCGTGGCGGCCTTGGCCGCGACCGTCCTGGTCGCGGTGCGCTTGGCCGGACTCTTCGCTGCGACGCTCTTGCGGGGGCGCTTGGGCTCCGCGGCACTGACCATCAGCGTCACACCCTCTTCCTCGAGGATCTGGTTGAGGCTGCGCAGAACGTTCTTCCACTGAGTGGCCGGAATCTGGTCAGCTTCGAAGGCACGACGCACGTCATCGCCGGCGATCTGCCCATCAGCCTTTCCCCGCTCGATGAGCGCCATGACAGAGACGGATTCGGCGATCTCCGGCGGGAGCGTACGGGATGTGCTGGCCGACACGAACAACCTCTCGGAACGTTGGAAAACGGCTTCCGGCCCCGTCCATGGTGGACCGGAGCCGACGACCGGCGGCTGGGGATTGGGCCGACGGCGCGGGCGTCGCCTGGGAGCTGCACAGCGTCGCGAACGACGTCTGTATTCCTTCCTCGGCTATCACCTCTTAGGTCATCGCGCTGTTCCTTGGAGCGTTACGCCCAATCTACGTGGCCCGAGTCACACCCCGTAAGCGCTCAAAAACACCCAGATACGGTCAGAAGCGTCCTATACGCATGCACGAATGATCCCCCGATGCCCCGTGAGGAAACCCCCCACGGTCGTGTCGCCGGACCCCGCCGGGCTCTCGAGGAGCCCGTGAGGGTCCGGCGACACGGGGAGCGGCGGCGGAGCGGTGCACGCGTACGGATCGAGGTACGCGGACGGCTCGGCGCTGCCGCGGGGCGCGTGCACGACCGCGGCGTCGGCGGGGCCGCGGTCAGTGCTCGCGCGGGGCGGGCACGACGCGCTCGACCTCGGGGTGGACGGTGAGCAGCTGCCGCATGGCGGCTTCGGCGCCCGCTCCGTCGCCCGCGGCGAGGGCGTCGACGACGCGCGAGTGGTGCACGAGGGAGGCCTCGGTGGGGCGGTCGCAGCCGCTGGTCGGTCCGCCGGAGACCTGGAGGGCGGCCGAGACGATTCCGGAGAGGTGCTCCAGCATGCGGTTGCCCGCGACCTGGATGAGCAGCGAGTGGAACTCCGCGTCGGCGCGGGAGAAGGTGATCACGTCTCCCTGGGCCAGCGCGTGTCCCATGATCTCGACCATGTCGGCGAGGCGCTGCTGCACCTCCTCGCGGCCGTGCCCGGCGGCGAGGCGGGCGGCGAGCGGCTCGATCATCCACCGGAGCTCACCGAGCTCGCGCCGCTGGTCGTCGCGCTGCGGACCGAAGGCCCGCCACTCGATGATGTCCGGGTCGAGGAGGTTCCAGTCACTGACAGGACGCACGCGCGTGCCGACGTTGGGCCGGGCGCTGACCAGGCCCTTGGCCTCGAGCACGCGCAGCGACTCGCGCACGACGGTGCGGGAGACCTCGAAGCGCTGGCCGATCTCCTCGGGGACGAGCGGGCGGTCGGCGCCGAGGTCACCGGAGACGATCATCTGCCCCAGTTGCTGGACGAGTTGGCCGTGCAGCCCGCGGCCGCGGTTCCCGGCGGCGCGGCGTCCCACACGCCCCAGGTCCTGGTCGGCGCCGTCCCACATGGAAGCGGCGGCACGCTCGCCGCCGGGAGAGTCGGCGTAGGGGTATCGGTCGAGGTCACCCGGGCCGGCGAGACCGGAGTCGGCGGAGCGGGCGGTGGTCATCATGGTGTGCGCAAGGGTACTCACGGATCAGTTGTCGGCTCTGCCTCCAACTCCCTTGAGGTCTTTGGTGAAAAGCACACGAAAGGGTGATCGCTTACCCCGCCGCAATTGACGCCTTATCGGAAAGAAATGGACGTCAACCGGGGAGTTGCGTACACCCTGGAGACGGAAGGCGACGGGCGGCCCTCAACGGACGCGCGTGCGCATCGCCGTGAGCAGATACGCGCAGAGCAGAGCGGTCAGGGACAACATCAGTGCACTGCCCACAGGTTGGGCGATCATGCGTACCCCGACGGCCAGATATCGCTCGGCACCGAACGGCCACTGCACCAGGGCGAGGTCCCGGAGCCGACCCGGAAGCCCGGCCGCCGATCGCACAGACGGTCCCTCAACGGCCTTCTGTACGAGTGGTACGACGAGGATCGGCACCGCGAGCACGGCGGCAAGCCCCGCGGCCGTGGACCGGAAAACGCCTGCGGCCAGCACACCGGCCCAGGCGCATCCCGTCACCAGAGCAGCCCAACTGGCGCCCTGCGCAAGCCAGTCCGCGGGAACTCTGGTGAGCTCTTCTCCGTATACAAGGTGGAGCAGCGCGGCGTCGGAGACCACCGCGAGGGTGCTCAGGAGCAGCGCCGTGGCGGCGGCGACGAGCAGTTTGGCGCCGAGCAGTCCGAGGCGGCGCGGCACGGCGCCTCGGTCGGCGGCGAGTGCGGGGTGGCGGAACTCGTCACCGAAGGCGAAGGCGCCGAGCAGCCCGGCGCCGAGAGCCGCGGGCGGCAGGGGGAGTTCTTCGGGCCAGGCGGCGAGGAGTCGCTGCTGCGGCGTGTGTCCGACCCGCGCGAGGAAGACGCAGAGCACGGCGGAGGCGGCGAGAACGAGGCCCAGCGTGAGGTAGCCGGTACCGACACCGGTGAGGCGGCGCAGCTCGTAGCGCAACGGGCGCAGGGGGCTCCGGCTGGGGCGGACGGTGATGGGCGGCGGCAGGGGGGAGAGCGCGTCTCGCGGGGCCGGCAGGGATGACGGGGCGGAGGAGGCCGCCTCGGCGCGCGTAGTGGCGACGTCGAGCGGAAGGGTGTCCTCGACTTGGCGTGGGGCCTGAGGGGTCGAGGAGGCTGGGGCGTCCGCGCCGGGATGCTCGGACTCGATGATCGAGGCCAGGGCGGGGGCGGGGGAAGTGGCAACGACAAGTGAGGCGGCCGGGCGGGGCTCGTCCGGCTTCTCTCGGTCGGGCAGGACCGCCGTGGGTTCTGACGGTCTCAGCGGGCCCGTATCCCCGACCTCGTCGGCGAGTTGATGGACCAGGATGCCGTGGCGGTACGCGGTCTCGCCCACGTCGGCACAGCAGCTTCCGTACACGGAGAGCCTGTTGCCGTCCTCGCGCACCACCTCGATGGCGCGCCGACTCGCGCGGGCCTCCTTGGCGAGCAGCGCGCCGAGTCGGGCGGCGTGCGGACTGCGGACGGCGACGCGGGGGCGGAGCCTGGTACGGGCGAAGTCCGCGGCCCCCTGGTCGGCTACGAGCCGCCCCTCTTCCAGCGTGACGACCCGGTCGGCGGCCCGTGCGGCCTCCTTGGGGTCGTCCGTGGTGAACAGGACCGTGCCGCCCTCGTGCGCGTGAGCGCGCAGGATCCCGTGCAGCCATGCGGCCTCACGGGCCGAGAGGCCGTCGCCCGGCCCGTCCAGGACCAGCGTGTGCGGGTCGGCGAGCAACGCGCAGGCCAGCCCCAGACGACGGTCCATGCCGCGCGACAGGGTGCCCAGACGCTGATCCCGCAGGCTGACGAGTCCGACGACCTCCAGGACGTCGTCGGCGCGCTGGACGGGCACGCCGGTGGCCGCGCACAGCATGCGCAGATGGCCGCGGACCGAACGTGCGGGGTGTCCCGGGACTTCCCCCAGGAGCACGCCCACCTCGCGCGACGGGTGGGCGATGCGATGCAGGGGGCGGCCTCTGAAGTACGTGATTCCACGGCCCTGTTCGAGTTCGAGCATCAGACGCAGCGCCGTGGTCGTGCTGGTGGTGTCGGCGCCGAGCAGCGCCGTGACACGGCCGTTGCGCGCCTCGAAGGACACGTCGTCCACGGCGGGCGGGAGCTCCTCGCGGGGATTGCTGGTCAGTCCGATGGCCTGGATCATCGCTTCTCTCGCAGGATGTGCGACCGCTCGGCGGCCGGGGCCCGTCCACCGGTCGGGGACGGACGAGCCCCGTGGGTACTGCAGCAAGATAACGCGACATTTACGGCTTTTCGGTCAGGGTGCGGGCGCGGCGACCGGCCCGCCGACGACCGTTGACGGGTTCAGTGGTCCCTGGCGAGCCCGAGGGGGTCAGACTTCGGGGCGCAGCATCGGCGGGTTGAGGAGGGTCGCGCCGCCCGCCCGAAAGAGCTGCGCGGGGCGGCCGCCCTGACGGGTGGTCGTCCCCCCGGTGGGCACGAGAAAGCCCGGGGTGCCCGTGACCTTGCGGTGGAAGTTGCGCGGGTCGAGGACGACGCCCCAGACCGCCTCGTACACACGTCGCAGCTCGCCGACGGTGAACTCCGGCGGGCAGAAGGCGGTCGCCAGCGAGGAGTACTCGATCTTGGATCGGGCGCGTTCCACGCCGTCCGCGAGGATCTGGGCGTGGTCGAAGGCGAGCGGTGCCGCCTGCTCGTCCTCGCGGCCGTAGCCCCCTTGATGGAGCAGGGCTTCGACGGGTGCCCAGCGCGCACTGTGGGCGTCGCCGCCGGGCCGGGGCGCGGGCAGGTCCGGGGCCAGGGCGAGGTGGGCGACGCTGACGACCCGCATACGCGGATCACGCTTGGGGTCGCCGTACGTCGCGAGCTGTTCGAGGTGCGCTCCGTTGGCCTGCGCCGGGGCGCCGGGGTCGTGGGCACACAGGCCCGTCTCCTCGATCAGTTCGCGAGCCGCCGCTGCCGAGAGGTCCTCATCCGCCCGTACGAAACCTCCGGGGAGTGCCCAACGGCCCTGGAACGGCTGTTCACCACGCCGCACGGCCAGCGCGCAGAGCGCGTGACGGCGCACGGTCAACACGACCAGGTCGACGGTGACTGCGAAGGGCGGGAAGGCCGACGGGTCGTAGGGCGACATGCCGCGATCATAGTCGTCTGCCTGACGATAAACACCTCCTTCGCCCATTGCCTCCCGGTCCGGGCCACCAGGGCCGGCTGACCGCACCTCTTGCCCCTCCGCTCGGTCGCGCAGCGGAGTCACACCCCCAACTGCAGCCCGTCGGCCGCCTCCTCGACCATGGCGAGACCGAGCCGGCTCACCCGTACGGAGAACGGGGCGTCCGCGACACTCAGGCCGTGCAGTTCCAGCTCCCCCAGCGGGGCACTGCGGACCGGGCGCAGCGTGACCGTGCCGGCCGGCGCGTCGGGCCGGATCCCGGCGACCGCCACGAGGACGTGGATCCCGGCGGCAGCGGCGGCCCCCGCCGGACGGCAGGCGGCGGGGTGCGGCAGCGGTGCCCCACCCACGGTGCGCTGCTCTCCCGCGAACATCTCGGGCAGCCGGTGGTCGAAGGACTCGGCCGCGGAGAGCATGCCGTGCAGCAGCGCGCTCGCCTCCTTCTCATAACCGGCTGCCACCAGACCGGTGATCGCGACCGCCGTCTCCTGCACGCGGACCGATCCGCCCCGGTGTCCGAACGGGTTGTACGCGGCCTCCTTAGCGCCCAGGCTGCGCAACCCCCAGCCGGAGTCCATGGCGGGGCCGCCGAGCAGCCGGGCGAGTTGCTCGGTCCTGACCTTGTCGAGCAGACCGGGGGCGAGCGTGCCGGACCCGAGCAGGCCGGTGTCCAGGAGGTGGGCCGCGCCACCGGTGAGGTGGGGCACGGGCCGTCCGTCGGGCAGACGGGCGGCGGCCGGTCTGCCACCGGCCCGGTCCTCCACCCAGAACTCCTCCCGGAACGCGGACCGCAACCGCGCCGCCCACTCGCGCAGGCCCGCCGCGTCGCCACCGCCGTGCGCGTCGAGCAGATCGGCACCGAGCAGTGCGGCCCGGTGCGCATGCGCCTGGACCTCGCCGCGCGCGATCCCTCCGGGACGGGCTCTTCGGGCTCCGGGACCGCTGGCCGCGCCCGGGCCGTCGCGGTGGGCCTGACTCTCCTGGCGAGCACCCGGGCGGGCACCTGGAAGAGCGTCGGCCAGGAACACGCCGTCGTCGACCGCTGCCTGCAGCCACCGCAGACACCGCCGGGCCGCGGGCAGCAGCTCCTCGACCTCCTGTGCGGGCATTCCCCAGCGCCATGCCTCCGCCAGGAGCACCGGGAAGAGCAGCGTCGCGTCGGTGCCCGTGCAGCCCGGGGGCAGGTGGGGGCCCGCGTCCCGCAACGGCCCCGGGATCATGCCCGCGCGGTGTCCTGGGCCGGTGATCTGGCTGCGGGCGAGGGTGCGCAGCGTCCCCGCGGCGATCCGGGTGCCCAGTGGCAGCGCCATGCGGGCCGCGGCCAGCGCTTCGGCGGGGGCGAGTCCACAGCGCCACGGTGCCCCCGCGGCCGGGTAGAGGTCGGTCGGGTGTTCGGGGTCGCGCAGCAACAGTGCCTGCAGATCCTCCACGGATCGATCGAGGAGCGGCTGGACCCGCGGGTCGTCGCCGACCGCCCGCGCCCCGGCGACGGATCGCATCCCACCGTGCCCCGCCGCCCGCACCGGCCCGGCTCCCTCGGGCCGTACCCGCAGCTCCACACTCCGTGAGGCGCCGGCCGGCAGATCCATCTCCCAGCGCAGCAAACCCGCGGAGGCCATGGCGTCGTCGGGCGCCGGGTCGGCCGTCACCACACAGTGGGTCGTGGCGGCGGACCACCGCATTCCTGAGTCGTGCACGCTGGCCGGGAGTTCGGGACCGGCCCGGCCGGAAGCGACCGCACCCACGTCGGCCAGGTCCGTGCCGAGCGAGATCTCGACGGGAAGTCGGAGAGGTCGCGCGGCCGCGCTGTGCAGGGTGATCCGCTCCGTGCCGTCC
This sequence comes from Streptomyces sp. NPDC041713, assembly GCF_055591085.1. Taxonomy (NCBI): domain Bacteria; kingdom Bacillati; phylum Actinomycetota; class Actinomycetes; order Kitasatosporales; family Streptomycetaceae; genus Streptomyces; species Streptomyces sp. NPDC041713. The sequence goes on along the minus strand of NZ_JBVIZY010000006.1, from coordinate 121,350 downwards.
GCGTGACGGATCCGTTCGACGATGATCTCCGGGTCGGGGCCGCGGTCGGTCGGCAGTCGCAGCGTCGCGACGAACCGCGCCCTGTCGGCGGACAGTATGCGGGCCTGCACGGCCACCGGTTCGCGTCCCGCCACCCGTACCTGACATCGCGACAGGGTCCGGCGCCCGGCGCGGTAGAACCCCTCCAGTCCCCGTCCGGTCAACTGCCCCTGGTCCGTGGAGATCGCGAGGGCGGGCAACGCGACGCAGGTCAGCACCGTGTGCGCGGGCGGGAGTTCCACAGGACGGGGCGGTGCCGGGGTCGGATTCCGGGCCGGGCCGGCGGGCAGGGGCGGGCGGGCCTGCACGGCCCGCCGGGGCCCCTCTCTGTCGGAGACGGAAGACGGAGCGGGGAGAGACATGGGGCAGCTTCTTCTGCGTTGTCTGCGCTACGGGAAGTCGGAGGAGGTGCGGCGGCGCGCCCCGGAGGCGGGTACCGCCACACAGGTGAACGGGCCGACCCCGCTCCAAGTCACGCCCTCGCGGCGGGCAGCCGACCGTATGGCCCCGGCCTGCCATCCTCACCAGGACCTCCAGAAGCGTCAGGCTCACCAAGCCCGTCAACCTCGCCGATCCCTGTCGTAGTCGCGCCGCCCATCCGGCCGGCCACCGGGGCCAGCCGCTCATCGGTCGTCCCGTGTGCTGCGCCGCAGGGTGGGGCGGCGGTTCCGCGGTCCGGTGCCCGAGGCGCCCGCGGCCCGTGTGCCTCCGAAGGCCGGGCCGCCGGGTGCCCGAGAGCCGCCGGGCGTCCGGAAGCCGCCGGGCGTGCGGGGGCGGTGCGTGTCGCCGCTGCCGGCCGGGCGCGGCAGACGTCGGCGGCGGCGCCGTGGAGGGGTGTCGGCCGGCGCGTCGTCGGCACAGCGTGGGACTTCTTGACTCTCGCCCCCTCCTTCGCCCTCGCCGTCGCCCTGGTCGGCGGCCACTTTCTGGCGTTCCTTCTCGCCTTCTTTCTCGCCCTCTGCCTCTCCTTCGCTCACTTCTTCGCCCACTCCCTCGTGTGCCTCTCCCTCCTCGTCCGCCTCATCGCTCTCGCGGTTGTCCCGCTCCCTGCGCAGGCAGCGGCGGATCGCTTCCGGGTCCAGGTCCTCGTTACAGGCCTGGTTGAGGAGCAGCGCGAAGGCGTACCCCGGGTCAGCGCGCAGCGCCATGTCCAGGGCCTCCTGGCCTTCCGTGACATCGCCCAGGGACCAGGCGACCCAGCCGGCGAGGGACAGGGGGGCGGCCGCGTGTTCCGCGTACGCCCCGACACAGCGCCGGGACAGGCTCCTCCAGAGCCGGAGCGCGGGCAGCGCCGCGGGTCCCTCCATCCACTCCGCCGCACGGTCGCGGGTCGAGCGGTCCTGCAGGCCGAAGATCAGCGCGGCTGCTTCGTCGTGCGCGATCAACTCGTCGTCCCTGCGGTCGGCTTCGAGTGTGTCCGCGAGTGGGGGTTCTGCGGCCAGGCGCGTCATGATGCGACGGGCCAGGTCGAGCGTCTCCGCCGCTACGAGTCCGTGGCGGTCGGCGCCCTGCTCCTTCGTCCCCCGGCCACGGTCCGTGCTGGCGCCTCCCGTGCTGTCGTCGCGCGGACGCGTGTCACCCAGGTCCATGTCCATCAGCATCCGGGGAATGAGGGTGAGACCGGCCGCGTCGAGTGCGCGTTCCTGGTCCGCCGCCGCGGCGGTCCGCCAGGGCGCGAGCCTCCCCCGCAGAGCGCTCTGCGTGACGCCCGCCGGGATTCCCATATAGGTCGCGGCCGCGGCCAGGACCGATGTGCCGGGCCTGAGCAGGGGCATGCCCTCCGGTGGGCAGCACCGGGTGTCCGGGCAGCAGAAGGTCCAGAGGCTGCCGTCCGAGATGCACACGACCTCGATGACCGGGACGTCGAGGCGACCGCACGCCAGGCGCAACTCCTGGGCCAGCGGGCGCAGGCGCTCCCTCACCTGCCGGCCGGACTCCGCGCCCACCGGCTCCTGACAGAGGAAGGCCACGACGCCGTCCGGCCGTGCTCCCCTCCGCTCGCACCCGCCCACCAGGCACTGGGCCAGTTGTTCCGCCACGCACGGCCAGTCTCCCGCGCGCTCGGGAACCCCGAGGCGCACGCGGCCGCCGAACCGTCCGTGCTCGCCGTGCATGGCGATGAGCACGATGCTCTCCTCGGGCTTGAAGCCGAGCAAATACGGCAAGGCGTCGGCCAGTTCGGCCGGCGAGCGGAGGGTGACCACCGGCGCGTCCAACGAACCCGTGGCGCGGGCAGCGTTGTTGGGGTCGAGCGGGCCGGTTGCTTCGCTGTGATTTTTCGTCATGCGCCGACTCTCCCGCGGATCGACCAGTTCCGGTTGACCCTGTGGATAACCCCGATCAGGGGCACGCCAAGAGTTATCCACAGCCGAAGGCACCCACTCGCCAGGTCGCACCCTCCGAGCGCAGAGTTGATGTCTCGCAACCGAACCCGGGAGGTGACAGAGGGTCATGCCACACCAGCGAATCAGTTAATTAGGTTAGGCTAAGCTAAGGTCGACATCGCCAGCGAGACAGGCACGCACGAGGGACGGGACCATGACAGTACGGGCCGCGGTGGCCGGGGCGAGTGGGTACGCGGGCGGGGAGATCCTCCGGCTGCTGACGTCACACCCGGAGGTCGAGATCGGTGCGGTGACCGCGCACAGCAGCGCCGGGCAAAGGCTCGGGGACGTGCAGCGGCACCTGAATCTGTCGCACCTCGCGGACCGGGTTCTCACCGAGACGTCGGTGGACCAGCTGCGCGGTCACGACGTCGTCTTCCTCGCATTGCCCCACGGCCGGTCCGCCGAGGTCGCGCGGGAGTTGGGGGACGACACCCTCGTCGTGGACTGCGGCGCGGACTTCCGGCTGCGCGAGCCCGCCGACTGGAAACGGTTCTACGGCACCCCGCACGCCGGAACCTGGCCCTACGGACTCCCCGAACTCCCGGGAGCGCGAGACGAGTTGAAGGACAGTCGCCGGATCGCCGTGCCCGGCTGCTACCCCACGGCCGTGACGCTGGCCCTGTTCCCGGCCTTCCTTGCGCAGTTGGTGGAGCCGGAGGCCGTCGTCGTCGCCGCCAGCGGGACGTCGGGTGCGGGCCGGGTGGCCAAACCCCATCTGGTCGGCGCCGAAGTGATGGGGTCGATGGCGCCGTACGGGGTCGGGGGCGGGCACCGGCACACGCCGGAGCTGACCCAGAACCTGTCGCAGGTCGCGGGCGAACGCGTGACCGTCTCCTTCACGCCGACCCTGGCCCCCATGCCCCGGGGCATCCTCGCCACCTGCTCGGCGCGGCTGCGCCCAGGTCTGCCGGTCGGCGCGGCGGAGGACGACGTGCGTGCCGCGTACGAGACCGCCTACGCCGACGAGCCGTTCGTACGCCTGCTGCCGCCCGGCACCTGGCCGTCCACCTCCGCCGTCCTCGGGTCCAACACCGCCCAGATACAGGTCACCGTCGACGCCGCCGCCCGCCGGCTCGTCTGCGTCAGCGCGATCGACAACCTGACCAAGGGCACCGCCGGTGGCGCGGTGCAGAGCATGAACATCGCCCTCGGCCTGCCGGAGCGGACGGGCCTGCCCATGAACGGAGTGGCTCCGTGAGCGTGACCGCTGCCCGGGGGTTCCTCGCCAGCGGGGTGTCCGCCGGCATCAAGGAATCCGGGCACCCGGATCTGGCACTGGTGGTGAACCGTGGGCCGTCGACCGCGGCAGCCGCCGTATTCACCTCGAACCGTGTGCAGGCGGCACCCGTGCGCTGGTCCCGGCGCGTGGTGGCCGATGGCGCGCTGTCGGCTGTCGTCCTCAACTCCGGTGGCGCCAACGCCTGTACCGGGCCTGCGGGTGAGGGCGACGCCCGGGAGATGGCGGGCCGCACGGCGCGGGCGGTCGGCGCCGAGGCGGACCGGGTCGCGGTGTGCTCCACCGGGCTCATCGGTGTTCCGCTGCCCATGGACCGGGTGACGGCGGGGATCGACGCCGCCACGGCCCGCCTCTCGGACGACGGTGGTGAGGACGCCGCCGTGGCGATCAAGACGACCGATTCCGTGCACAAGACGGCGGTGGCGTCAGGGCCGGGCTGGACCGTGGGCGGCATGGCGAAGGGTGCGGGCATGCTCGCGCCCGGCCTCGCGACCATGCTGGTGGTGCTCACCACCGACGCGGACGTCAGTGCGCCCGAACTCGACTCGGCGCTGCGGGAAGCGGTGCGCACCACCTTCGACCGGGTGGACTCCGACGGTTGCATGTCGACCAACGACACCGTACTGCTGCTCGCGTCGGGCGCCTCGGGGATACGGCCCGACCCGGCAGCCTTCGCTCAAACCGTGCACGACGTCTGCCACGACCTGGCGCGCATGCTCATAGCGGACGCGGAGGGCGCGTCGAAGGAGATCGAGGTGCGCGTGATCGGAGCGGCCTCGGAGCGGGACGCCGTCGAGGTGGGCCGGTCGGTGGCCCGGAACAACCTCCTCAAGTGCGCCCTGCACGGCGAAGACCCGAACTGGGGCCGGGTGCTGTCGGCGATCGGCACGACTGCCGCCGTCTTCGAGCCCGACCGCCTGGACGTGACGATCAACGGCGTCCTCGTGTGCCGGGACGGTGCGGCCGGGGAATCCCGTGACCTGGTGGACCTGTCGGGGCGTCAGGTGACGGTCGTCATTGACCTGCGCTCCGGGACGGCGACGGCGACGATCTGGACGAACGATCTCACCGCCGCGTACGTCCACGAGAACAGCGCGTACAGCTCGTGAACGGAGTAAGGGCAGACATGCACGCGGACATGGACGCGGACCCGGCCGTCGCCGGAGCACTCCCCCACTTTCCGGGGGTGGCCGAGGACTTCCAGGGGGTGTCCAAGGGCCTCCAGGGGGTGCCCGAGCAACTGCAAGGGGAGTCCGAGGAATTCCAGGCGGTGTCCGCGGAACTGCAAGGGAGCGTGGTCGTCGTCAAGTTCGGTGGACACGCCATGGTGGACGCGACCCTGCAGCGGACGTTCGCCCGTGACGTCGTGGAGTTGTGGCGCGCGGGGCTGCGACCGGTCGTCGTGCACGGCGGCGGGCCGCAGATCAGCGCGATGCTCGACCGACTCGCCCTGGAGAGCCGCTTCGAAGCCGGCCTGCGCGTGACCACGCCGGAGACCATGGAGGTCGTCCGCATGGTGCTGACCGGCCGGGTGCAGCGGGAGTTGGTCGGTCACATCAACGCACATGGACCGTTCGCCGTGGGGATGACGGGTGAGGACGCCCACACGATGACGGCCGTGCGGCGGCCGGCCTGGGTGGACGGCCGGCCGGTGGACATCGGCCTCGTCGGCGACGTCGTCGACGTGAACCCGGGCATGGTGCGCACGCTTCTGGAGCAAGGGCACATACCCGTGGTTTCTCCGGTGGCCCGTGGTGAGGAGGGGGAGGTCTACAACGTCAACGCCGACCTCGCGGCGTCGGCCTTGGCCGTCGCCCTGGACGCCGAGCGCGTCGTGATGCTGACCGATGTGGAGGGCCTGTACGCGGACTGGCCGCGTAGCACCGAGGTGATCGGGCGCCTGACGGCCAACGAGCTGGAGGAGCTGCTGCCGGGGCTGGCGAGCGGGATGTTGCCGAAGATGGAGGGTTGCCTGCGGGCCGTCCGTGGGGGCGTGCGCAAGGCACACGTACTTGATGGGCGTGTGGCGCACGCGGTGTTGCGGGGGGTGTTGGGGGAGACGAGCCCCGGCACGACGGTTGTTGTCGGTGACGGGAGTGACGGTGTGGCTGCCGGGATCTCCGGTGTCGCCGGGGCCGCCGGGGCCGCCGGGGCGGCAGGCCGTCATCTCGGTGACGCGGGGGACTCCGGTGCCGCCGGTGCCGCCGGGACCTCCAGTGTCGCCGGGTCTCCCGGTGTCGCCGGTGCCGCTGGGATCCTCGGTTCCGCCGGGACCTCCGGTGTCTCCGGGACCTCCGATGCCCCCGCGACCTCCGGTGCCGCCGGTGCCCCCGGGACCTCCGGTGCCTCCGGTGCCTCCGAGGTTGTCCTGCTCGGTGACACCGCCATGGCGCCCGCGCCGTCGTGAACTGGGCCCAGTCCGTTTGGGGAGTGTGTGGTGACGGGGCAGATGTGATCTGAGGAGTCGGACCTGACGTCAGCGGGAACGCTGGGGGCGCGCCGAGGGCCGCCATGGGAGGGGCACGCCGGGGAGGCACGCCGGGGCGCCGTTTCAGGCCGTGCCCCTGGACCTCACACCTCGTACCTCACACCTCACACCTCGCACCCGGCACTGGCACTGGCACTGGCGCTGGCGCTGGCACCTCACAGACTCATCGTCAGGATCCGTGCGTTGCGCCGGGGGTCGAGGGATGCCGCCCAAGCGGTGGGTGCCCGGTGCGCGGTCGTGGGGGCGAAGCCGTACCGCAGGAAGAGGTCGCCGCCACCGGTCGTCGCCGTGAACAGCGCGCTCAGCGAACGGGCACGTGCCACGGTCAGAACGGCGCGGAGAAGCCCCGCTCCCACACCGCGGCCCTGACGGTGCCCGGCGACGCAGAAGTTGTACAGCACGCCCACAGGTCCGGGGCCCTCCCCCGGCCCCGCCGGATACAACCGCAGCCCCACGCAGCCCGCCAGGGAGCCCGGGGAGCCGGCGGAGGCGTCCGCCACGAGGAAGTCGTCGGACTGGGCGGCGTACAACGAGGCCGGTCGTTCGCGCAGCGCGCCGGAGCGTACGAAGGGGCGGGACAGAGCCACGAGGGCCGGGGCGTCCTCCGCTCGGGCGGAGCGCACGGAGGGCGCCGGCAGGGAACCGGAGGACGTCGGCACGTACGCAGAGGTTGCTGGCGCCGAGGCTTCCGACGCTGCGGACGGTGTCCGTGCGATGAGTGCGTGCGGCAGCTGGGCAGGGCGCGGCGTAGCCGTGATCAAGGCTGTACCTTTCCGGTTCCGCGGTCGGAGGGCGGCTCGACGCCGTGGCACAGCCCCGACGAACCGAGCTCAATAAGGCTAGCCTTACCTAAGTCATGAGTCCAACCGGCGCAGGACCACCAGGCACCTCAGGGGCACCGCAGGGGCACCGCAGGGAGACCGCGCAGGAGGACCTCAGGGAGCCTCCACGAGAAGTCGAGCGCCGGGCGTCGGCGTAGGGGGAGACGAGCTCGAACGGCACACCGAACACCGGACACCGGACACCGGACACCGGACACCGGACATCAGCCGTACAGAACGGCACAAAACAAAAGGCAAGAGGGAGTGCCCACCTCTTGCCACTCTCAACTTATAGCGCACCGGGGGGCTTGCGGCAAGGCCCCCGTGCTGCCGCACAATCACTGGCCTCGGAACGGAGTGACGACGTGAATCCCCTGGCCACCAGTGCTTTCAACCTTCCCGACAACCTCTCGGCCAAGGCCGACCCGGCGTTGATCGCCGCCGACGAACGGCACTTCGCGGCCATCGCGGAGAGCCTCGACCAGACCGTCACCGAACTCTCCGGACGGCTCGACGCCTTGCGCAGGGCGCCCGGCGGCATCGGCCGGGAGGCGCTGGAGCGGGACTCGGAGATCCACCGGGTCAGCAGCCGGCTGCGCGCCCTGCGCCGGTTCGGTCTCGACCTGTGCCTCGGGCACGTCGTCGGTGCCGACGGCGCCGAGCCCCTCTACATCGGACGCCTCGGCCTCACCGACAGCGAGGGCCGCCGGTTGCTCGTCGACTGGCGCTCCCCCGCCGCCGAGCCGTTCTTCGCGGCGACGCACGCCCATCCAATGGGGCTGGCGAGCCGCCGCAGGTACCGCTGGTCCGGTGGGCGGATCAGTGACTACTGGGACGAGGTGTTCACGGCCGACGGCCTCGAACACCACGCCGCGCTGGACGATCAGTCGGCCTTCATCGCGAGCCTGGGCAGCAACCGTTCGGCGCGGATGCGTGACGTGCTCGGCACCATTCAGGCCGATCAGGACGCCATCATCCGCGCGGGCTCGCGCGGCGCCCTCGTGGTGGACGGTGGTCCGGGCACCGGGAAGACGGTGGTGGCCCTGCACCGTTCCGCCTACCTGCTCTACTCCGACCCCCGCCTCGGGCACCGGCGCGGTGGGGTGCTCTTCGTCGGTCCGCACGAGCCCTACCTGGGGTACGTGGCGGACGTCCTGCCCAGCCTCGGCGAGGAGGGCGTCCAGACCTGCACGCTGCGGGATCTCGTCGCCGAGGGGGCCTCCGCGGTGCCCGAGAGGGATCCGCAGGTGGCCCGGCTGAAGTCGTCGGCGGGCATGGTGCGGGCGATCGAGAAGGCCGTCGCCTTCTACGAGGAGGCGCCCGCCGAGAGCATGACGGTCACGACGCCGTGGTGCGAGGTACGGGTGAGCGCCGACGACTGGGCCGAGGCGTTCCGGGCGCCGGGCCCGGGGACCCCGCACAACGAGGCGCGTGAGCAGATCTGGGAGGAACTCGCCACGATCCTGATGGACAAGCAGGGCATGGACGAGGACGAGGACGGTGTCGCGCCGGAGCAGTTCCTGCGGGCGCTGCGGCAGGACAGGGAGCTCGTCACCACCCTCCACCGCGCGTGGCCGCTGCTGGAGGCGGCCGATCTCGTGTCCGACCTGTGGACGGTCCCCGCGTATCTGCGGTTGTGCGCGCCCTGGCTCGACCGCGACGAGGTGGCAAAGCTGCAGCGCAAGGACGCGCCGCAGGCCTGGACCGTCTCCGATCTGCCGCTCCTGGACGCGGCACGGCAGCGGCTCGGCGACCCGGAGGCGGCGCGGCTCAAGCGCCGTCAGGATGCCGCCGTCGCCGCCGAGCGCGCGCGCATGGCCCTGGTCATCGACGACATCATCGCGGCCGCCGACTTCAACTCCGCGGGTGACGACAGCGAGGGCGCGGTACGGATGCTGCGCGGCAAGGACCTCCAGGACAGCCTGATCGACGAGAGCGCACTGCCCACCGCCGCACCGGACCGGCTCGCCGGGCCGTTCGCGCACGTCGTCGTGGACGAGGCGCAGGAACTGACCGACGCGGAGTGGCAGATGCTGCTGCTGCGGTGTCCGTCGCGGAGCTTCACCGTCGTCGGGGACCGGGCGCAGGCGCGGCACGGGTTCGCCGAGTCGTGGGAGGAGCGGCTGAAGCGGGTCGGGATCGACCGAATCGACTTGGCCTCGCTCGGCGTCAACTACCGTACGCCGGAAGAGGTCATGGCGGAGGCCGAGCCGGTCATCCGGGCCGCGCTGCCCGACGCGAACGTGCCGACGTCGATCCGCAGCAGCGGAGTTCCCGTCGTCCACGGGCCGGTGGAGGATCGGGACGCGATCCTCGCGGCGTGGCTCGACGAGCATGCCGAAGGGGTGGCCTGCGTCATCGGCGACCCCACGTTCCGGGCCACGTCCCGGGTGCGGTCGCTGACGCCGGAGCTGTCGAAGGGGCTGGAGTTCGACCTGGTCGTCCTCGTCGACCCGGAGACGTTCGGCGACGGGATCGAGGGGGCCGTCGACCGCTATGTCGCGATGACCCGGGCGACCCAGCGGCTCGTGGTGCTCAGGAGTTCCCCGCGGGCGTCCGCGGACTCGTCTCCCCAACTCTCCCTAGCGCTCCATGACTCTCCCTAGCTCTTCCTAGAGGACACCGCAGGTCTCCCTGGAGGACACCGCAGGTCTCCCTGGAGGACACCGCACGCCCGCCCACGTACGTGGCCACCACCTCGATGTCGCCGATCCGCTCCACGTCGACGTGGTGCGGGTCGTCAGCGAGCACCGTCAGGTCGGCGAGTTTGCCCGGCGTGAGGGAGCCCAGGGTGTCCTCCCAGTGGCAGGCCCTGGCGGCGGCCACCGTGTAGGCGTGCAGGGCCTCGTCGACCGTAATGCCCTCGTCGGGGCCGATCCTCCGGCCGGACGCGGCGGCGCGCTCGACCATGAACTGGACGGCGCGCAGCGGGGATCCGTCCGTGACCGGGCGGTCGGAGCTGCCCACCAGGGGGACGCCGTGGTCCAGGAACGCCCTGCCGCGGTAGAGCCAGGGGGCGCGTTCCTCGCCCATGATCGTGGCGTAGTCGTCGCCGAAGTACCGCAGGAAGTTGGGCTGGACGACCGCGGCGACGCCGAGCCGTGCCATGCGCGGCAGTTGGTCGGGGCGGATCAGGCCCGCGTGCTCGATGCGGTGCCGGGCGTCCGGTCGGGGGCGGCGGCGCCGGGCCTCTTCCAGTGCGTCCAGCGCGAGGTCGGCCGCGCGGTCGCCGATCGCGTGGACGGCGAGCTGCCAGCCCGCGAGGTGCCCCGCCACGATGGTGTCCGCGAGCGCCTGCGGGTCGTCCTGCAACTGGCCCGTGTGGCCGAGGCCTTCGTACGGGCTGCTGAGCGCGGCGGTACGGGCCATCATCCCGCCGTCCGTGTAGATCTTCAGCGCGCCCACCGAGAGCCGGTCGTCGCCGAAGCCGGTGCGCAGGCCCAGGTCGAGGGCACGGGGGATGCCGTCGGCCCGGTGTGCGGCGACCGGGCGCAGCCGGTCGGCGGAGACCATGAGCTGCACGCGCAGCGGCAACAGGCCCTCGTCGCGGGCGAGTTGATAGGCGCCCAGCTCGACCGGACTGTGACCGAAGAGGGTGCCGCCGATGCCCGCCTCGGCGCAGGCGGTGACGCCCTCGGCCAGACAGGTGCGGGCGGCGCGGCCGATGGCGTCGGCCAGTTCGCGCTGGGAGTACGGCAGGCGCAGCGCGCGGGCGGCGCCCATGGCGCCCTCGGCGAGGAAGCCGTTCTCGTGCGGGAGGTCGCCGGGCAACAGCGCGAGGACGGCGGAGTTGACGACGCAGCCGTGTCCGGAGTCGTGCAGCAGGTACACCTTGCGTCCGCGGCTGACCCGGTCCAGGTCGGCGGCGGTCAGATGGCGGCCGAGGGCCCGCTGGTCGTAACCGGCGACGTTCACCCAGGCGCCGGGCGGGCTCTGCGCGACGGCTTCGGCCACGACGGCGAGCACGTCGTCGATCCGGGTACGGCCCGCGATGCTCGGGGTCCGCTGCTTGAACCCCGTCCAGGCCAGGTGCACATGGGCGTCGATGAACCCGGGCAGCACGGTGGCGCCCCGGAGGTCGACCACCTCGGCCGCGGGCAGTGACGTCACGGCCTCGTCGAGGCCGACGATCCGGCCCCGCCAGATGCCGAGGTCATGGGCGACGGGGTGGTCCGGATCCATGGTGAGGAAGCGCGCGTTGGTCAGTCGGGTGCAGAGCATCGACGGGGTTCCTCCACGCCGTGGCGCGGTGGGTCAGCTGTCCATCGAGGCGATGAGGGACTTGGGGCGCAGGTCGGTCCAGTTGGTCTCGATGTACTCGAGGCAGGCCTCCCGCGAGTTCTCCGGGAAGGCGGTCGTCCACCCGCCGGGCACCTCGGCGAACGACGGCCAGAGCGAGTGCTGGCCCTCGTCGTTCACCAGGACGAGGAAGCGGCCCTCGGGGTCGTCGAAGGGGTTGGTGCTCATGGGTGAGTGCCTCCTTGGGCTGACGGGCTGACCAGGGATGGAAGGGAAGAGCTTGATTAGGTTAGGCTCCCCTAAATTACTGCGAGCTTAGCCTCTTCCCCTTCCCTCTCACAAGGAGACGTTCATGCGCCCGGGTGCCGATACGGAGAACGCTTCCCACGCCTTCGACGCGTACGGGCTACCCGGTGAACCCGGTACCGACGCGTTCTGGGCCGCGGTCGGTGCGCCCGTCTCCGTTCCCGCCGACGCCGACGGCGACAGTGACGGGGGCGGCGGCGGGGGTTGGACGATGTTGTTCCTGTGGCGCGGGGCGCCGGCGACCCTCTCCTTCGAGAGCTGGTCCGACCCCGTCCCGCTGCGTCGCTGGCGGGATTCGGACTGCTGGTACGCCGAGGTGGCGATGCCCGCGCGGTTGTGCGTGACCTATCAGTTCCTCGTGGGCGGGGACGGGGACGGCGGCGGGGACGTGGGCATGGACGGTGCCGCGTACGCCGATCCCTTCAATCCGGCCGGCGCGGGCGGTGACCGGTCCATCGCCGCCACGCCCGACGTCCCGGCCGCGCCGCACTGGCCGCTCGTCGGTGCCGATGACGTCCTGCCCCTGCCGCGCACCCGCATCCGCTGGGCCAGCGAACGGCTCGGCGGGCGGCGGACCGTACGGGTCCATCCGGTGGGCGGCGGCGGGCCGTTGGTGCTGCTGCTCGACGGGGACGACTGGCTGTATCTGCACCCGGCCATGACCGCCTTCGACGCGGCGGTGGCCGCGGGCGAGATGCCTCCCGTCACCCTCGTCTTCCTGCCGGCCAAGGACCGGGCCGCCGAGTTCGGCTGTGACCCCGCGCTCTGGGAGGCGGTCCGCGACGAACTGCTGCCGTTGGTCGCGGAGAGCGGCGTGCCGGGTGATCCGGGGGGGCTCGTGGTCGTCGGGCAGAGCCTCGGCGGACTCAGTGCGATGTACGCGGCGTTGGAGTTCCCCGAGTTGGTCTCCCGGGTCGCCTGTCAGTCGGCGTCGTTCTGGTGGACGCGGGACGCCTTGGGGCGGGCGGATCTGATGGCGGGGCCGCTGGGTGGTGCCGTCGCCGAACGGTTGCGGGAGCGCCGGGCCGACCTGTCGGGGCTGCGGGTCGCGTTCGATGTCGGGGAGCACGAGGTGGGGATGTTGCCGCACTGTGAGGTGGTTGAGGGGCTGGTGGCGGAGGCGGGGGCGCGGGTTCGGGTCGACCGGGGGGCGTGCGGGCATGATCGGGCGGGGTGGCGGGGGGCGGTGCTCAGGGATGTGGCCTGGGCTTTGGGGTAGCTCCCTGGGGGGCTGTGATCTTGCGGGGTCCGCGGGGCGGGGTGGGCGAGTTGGCCGTCCGGCCGGTGGGGGGTGGTCGCGCGGTTCCCCGCGCCCCTTTGCCTGCGCCGTGTGTGGCCTTGGACGTCTCGGCCCCCGGCGACGGGGTGTGTGAGTTGGCCGTCCGTCCGGTGGGGGCTGGTCGCGCAGTTCCCCGCGCCCCTTAATCGGCGCCGTACCTGACGTCGTACGTTCGCGACCCTTAACCGGCGCCGTGCGTGACGTCGTACGTTCGCGACCCTTGACCGGCGTCATACGCGACCTCGTACGTTCGCGACCCCTACCGGCGCCATACGCGACCTCGTACGTTCGCGCCCCGGGCCGGGGCCCACCCCCTGCCCCTCAGCTCAGCAGCTCACCTCACCTCCCCCTCAACGCGCCACCGCCGCGCAGTACTCCTCGTCGTGGGTCAGGAGGTTTCGGTGGGTGTCCTCCCTGGTGATCGTGCCGTCGGACAGGATCAGGACGCGGTCCGCCGCGTCCAGGAGGGCTGGGCTGCTGGTGATCACGAGTGTGGTCCGGCCCCGCCGGAACTTCGCCACGTTGCGGGCGATGAGCTGCTCCGTGACCGCGTCGACGGCCGTCGTCGGGTTGTGCAGGACGAGGACGTCCGTGTCGGCGGCCAGGGCGCGGGCCAGGGACAGGCGTTGGCGCTGTCCGCCGGAGAGGTTCGCGCCGCGGTCGCGGACCGCGTAGTCGAGGCCCTCGCGGTGCAGCGCGACCACATCGGTCAGCATGGACGCCTCGACCGCCTCGGGGACCGAGCCACTCGTGCCCGCCGGGTCGATGTTGCTGCGCAGCGTGCCCGCGAAGATCTCCCCGTCGTACGGGTTCACCAGCAGGTGCTCGCGGACCGACTCCACCGACAGGGCGGCGATCTCCTGCCCGCTGACCCGCACCACACCCTCGTACGCCTCGGGCGGCACGTTCACCGCCAGGATCGAGGCGAGGTCGGCGACCGCGCGCGGCTGGTAGCCGGCGATGGCCACGAACTCGCCCGGTGCCACCGTGAACTTGAGCTCGCGCAGCGACCCGTACCGGACGCCGTCGACCTCCAGGCCGCCGCCCGCGGCCGGGCGCCCCGTCCCCGGGTCCGACACCGGCGGCGCGGCGAGGACCAGCGCCATCCGCTGCGCCGACGCCCGCGCGATCATCACGTACTTGGGCATCTCCGAGAACATCTTGAGCGGCTCCATGATGAACTGCGCGAGGCCCACGGCCATCACGAGCTCACCGATGGTGATCCGGCCCTCGAACGCCAGCCAGCCCGCCGTCAGGGTCACCGCGGCGGCCAGGACGGCGTTGAGGGCCTGCGCGGTGCCCGCGTACACGCCGTTCACCCGGGCGACGGTGACCGACTGGTGCATCGCCTCCGCGCTGACCTCGCGGTACGAGCGGAACGCCGCGTGGTTGCCGCCGAAGCCGTGCAGCGGGCGCAGGCCGCTGATCAGGTCGGCGACCTTCGCGCCCGCCCGCGCCACCCGGGCCTGCTGCTCCCGGGTGCTGGAGCCGATGCGCTTGGACATCACGCTCAGGATCGACAGGATCGCTACCGTTCCCACCATCACGAGCAGACCGAGCCGCAGATCGGCCAGGCCCAGGGCGACGGCCGCAACCACCACCGCGACCAGCGAGCTGACCAGGAGCGGCACCACCTCGATGATGTCCGCGGTCTGGTCGGCGTCCTCGGTGGCGATGGTCAGCACCTCGCCGGACTTGAGGTCGACGTCCCGGGCCACCGGCTGCAGCCCGCACCCCGCGACCCGCACCCGCCAGCGGTGCGCCTCCGTCGTGTTGGCCTTCTGCAGGACGCGCATCCCGAACCGCCACGACAGCGAGACGGTCGTGATGATCACGGCGAGCGCGGCGATCGACAGGCCGAGGGCGCCGAGGGTCCGGTCGTCCTTCATCGTGTGCTCGACGATCATGCCGAGTGCGATGGGGAAGGCCGTCTCGCCCGCCTGGTACAGGCCCATGAGCAGGGTGCCCAGGGCCATGGCGCCGATGTTGCGGCGCAGGGCGGTCCTGAGGATGTCGGAGCCCTTGCGGGGCCGCGGCGGGTCGGGAGTCGTGTCAGGAGTTGTCATCGAGATGGCGGGCAATCGCTTCCGGGGTTCGCAGGGTGAACAGGTCACGGATGGTGACCACGGGGCCGTACTCGCGGCGGAGCAGCCCGATGAGGCGCACCGCCAGCATGGAGTGTCCGCCGAGGGACACGAAATCGCTCACCGCGCTCACCTCGTCGTCGTCGAGGTCCAGGGCTTCGGCGAAGAACTCGCAGACCACGCTCTCCGTCTCGGTCTCAGGGCCGCGCTCCCCCGCCGTGGTCAGCGCGCCGAGGGGCTTGGCCTCCGGCAGCGCCTTGGTGTCAGCCTTCCCGTTCACGGTGAGCGGGATGCCGTCGACCTCGGCGTAGTGGGTCGGGCGCAGGAAGTCCGGCAGTGCGGCGCCCACCTCGGCGGCGACGGCGGCCAGGTCGGCGCCGTCCAGGACGAGGTAGGCCGCCAGCCGGTACGCGCCGTCGACCTGCGGGTCGGCCTGCGCCACCGCCGCCGCGAACCGGACCGCCGGGTGGGCCGCGAACGCCGCCTCGACCTCGCCCAGTTCGACCCGGTGGCCGCGGATCTTGACCTGCTGGTCGGTGCGGCCCAGGTACGTCAGGTTCCCGTCGGGCCTGCGGACCACCAGGTCGCCGGTGCGGTACATGCGCTCGCCGGGTGCGCCGAACGGACACGCGACGAAGCGGTGCGCGCTCTGGCCGGGCTGTCCGAGGTAGCCGCGGGCGATGCCGACGCCGGCCACGTACAGCTCACCGGGGACGCCGTCCGGCAGGGGCCGCAGCCACGGGTCGAGGACGTACACGTCGGTGTTGTCGATGGCGACGCCCACCACCGGGTCCTGGCACTCGAAGGTGCCGACGCCGAGGGTGTTGATCGTGTACTCGGTCGGTCCGTAGAGGTTGTAGCCGACCGTGCCTTCGGTGTCGGCGAGCCGCTGCCACAGCGACGGGGTGACGGCCTCGCCGCCGAGCAGGACCAGCGCGGGGCGCCGCTCCGGGCGGTCGAGCAGGCCCTCGGCCACCAGCTGCTGGGCGTACGTCGGCGTCACGTTGATGACGTCGATGCCGTGTTCGGCGCAGTACGCGACCAGTCCCGGCGCGTCACGCCGCAGCTCCTCGTCGCAGATGTGCACCTCGTGGCCGTCGGCGAGCCACAGGAGCTCCTCCCACGACATGTCGAACGCGAACGACACGGTGTGCGCGATCCGGAAGCGCCGGTGGCCGTGGACCGCGAGGACCGGCTCGAAGATGCGGCGCTGGTGGTTGATCAGCATGTTGGTGAGACCGGCGTACTCGGTCACCACGCCCTTGGGCTTGCCGGTCGATCCGGAGGTGTAGATCGTGTACGCGGGGTGGCGCAGCCGGTCCGGGTCGTCCGGCGCGAACGTCACGAAGGGTTCGGCCGCGGGCAACGGCCGGTCCAGTTCGATCAGTTCGCAGGCGCCGGCGAGGCGCGGGGACACGGGGCTCACCGTGAGGATCACCTCCGGGCGGGCGTCCGCGACGATCGCCGCGATCCGCTCGTCCGGGTGGTCGAGCTCCAGCGGTACGTACGCGGCGCCGACGCGCAGCACCGCGAAGAGCGCCACGATCGAGTCGAGGGAGCGCGGGACCGCGAGACCCACCGTGGTCTCGGGGCCGATGCCGCGTGCGGCGAGGACACCCGCCACCGCGCGGCTGCGGTCCCGCAGCCCGGCGAAGGTCAGGGTCGCGCCATGGGCGACGAGGGCGGTCCGGTCCGGGTCGCGGTCGGCGGCGCGGTCGAACCGGTCGACGACGGTGTCCGTGCCGACGTCCGTGCGCGCGGCGGGTGCGGGGTGCTCGCCGAGGCCCGGCAGCGCGCCGAGCGGCCCCCTCGCGCGGGCGAGGTCCTGCAGGACGCGCACGTAGTCGTCGAGGAGGCGCCGGGCGTCCGCGGTGTCGCCGTGGCGGTGCTCCAGCTTGATCGTGAGCTTCTCGCCGGGCGTGACGACCCAGGTGTACGGGTAGTGCGTGGAGTCGTCGGCCTTCACCGAGGTGATGCCGTGCCGGGAGTTCATCTCCGCGAACGCGTCCATGTCCAGGAAGTTCTGGAGCACGAACAGGTTGTCGAAGAGCGTGTCGTGCCCGCTGGCGCGCTGGATCTCGCCGAGTCCGAGGTGCTCGTGCTCCATCGCGTCGACCCGGGAGGCCTGCACGGCGGACAGGTAGCCGCCGACGGTGTCGTCGGGGCGCGCCCTCGTCCACATCGGCACGGTGTTGAGCAGCACGCCGACGATGTCGGACAGGCCCTCGCCGTCGCGCCCGGAGACGGTCACGCCGAACACCGCGTCGGCGCGGCCGGTGTGCGCGCCGAGCAGGAGGCCGAAGGCGCCGGTCAGCACCGAGTTCAGGGTGACGCCGTGCTCCTTGGCCGCGTTCCGCAGCAGCTCCGACTGCTCGGCGGAGAGAGTGTGCACGAGCGCGGGCGGCAGCTCCTCGGTCAGGGTGGGCCTCGGTCCGGCGAGCAGGGTCGGGCCCGTCAGCTCGGCCAGGTGCTCCGCCCAGAAGCGGGTCGACACCTCCGGGTCCTTGGCGGCGAGCTCCCGCGCGTACTCCTCGAAGCTCGGCGTGGCCGGGCTCGCGTCGAGCGGCTCGCCCGCGACGACGGCCTCGTAGGCGTCGAAGAGGTCGCGCAGCACGATCTCGCGGGACCAGCCATCCCACAGCAGCAGGTGGTAGCTGAGCAGCAGGCCGTCGCGGCCGTCCGGCAGGCGCACCACGGTCAGCCGGATCAGCGGCGGCTCGCCCGGGTCGAAGCCCGTGTCGCGGTCGCGGGTGCGCAGCGCGTCGACCTCGGCCTCGCTCGTGAGCTCGACGGTGCGGACGGCGACGCGGCGGCCCGCCTTGAGGACCTGGACGGGGTTGCCGTCGTCGTCGGTGGTGAAGCCGGCGCCGACGACCGGGTGGCGTGCGATGACGTGCGCCATGGCGTCGGCGAGCGCGTCGGTGTCGAGCCGCCGGTCGAAGGTGAACCAGCTCTGCGCGACGTAGTGGCCCGCGGTGCCGGCCAGCTGCGCCTGGAAGAACAGGCCGCGCTGCAGCGGGGTGACCGGCGCGGTGCGCTCGGCGGTCACGGCGGCGTCCGCGAGGTGCTCCAGGGCGCTCGTCCAGTGCCCGGTGATCTCGTCGGGCACACCCTCGGCGAGGGTGAAGGCGGCGTGCAGGCTGCCGGTCGCCTCGTCGGTCCAGGCGTTGACCTCGACGGCGTACGGGCTCGGCTGGTCGCCGCCGGTGACGTGCACCGCCCGGGACTCGCCGCCCCGGCCGAGGTAGTTGAACAGCACCTGCGGGCGTGCGGTGAGCAGCGGCGCCGTCTGCGGGTTGAGGTAGCGGAGCCTGCCGTACGCGGTGTGGCCCTCCTCGTCCGGCTGGCGCGCGGCGACCTCGTGGGCGGCGGCGACGGGGTCGGTGTGCGCCGTGAGACGCACCGGCGCGATGGAGGTGAACCAGCCGACCGTGCGCGTGTAGTCGTGGTGGGCGAGGGCCGGGACCCGGCCGTGCCGCTCCAGCTCGACCGCGAGGTCGGTGGGGTCCTCCTGGACGTGGGTCAGCGCGGTGCGCAGCGCGCCGCAGAGCAGTTCGGTGAGGCCGACGCCGAGGGCGCCGGGCGCGGTGCGGGTGACGCGGTCGCTCACCTCGGGCGGCAGGACGACGGTCCTCTCGCGCAACGCGCCGACGGCGGGCAGCAGTTCGGCCGCCCGGAGCGTGTCGACCCAGTGGCCGAGGGAGTCGGCCGGCTCGGTGGCCCGCAGCGTCAGCGCCTCGGCGTACTCCGCGTAGGACGTGGTCGGCGGCGCGAACTCCGCGCCGCGCATGGCGGCGGTCAGGTCGTCGGCGATGACCAGCCAGGACACCGCGTCGACGGCGAGGTGGTGCACGGTGACGACCAGGGTGCGGGTCGACTCCAGCCAGGAGAACGCGACGACGTTGCCGGCCTCGGGGTCGAGCCGGTCGGCGGCCTCGTGCGCCGCCGCCGTCGCGTCGGCCGCGTCGCTGCGGACGACGGTGATCACGCGGGCGGGCTCGGTGCTCAGCGCCCACACGCCGTGCTCGACGCGCAGCCGCAGCCGCAGCGCCGGGTGCGCGGCGACGACGGCGTGCGCGGCCCGTTCGGCCTCGGCGAAGCCGGCGCCCTCCGGCGCCGGGACCGTCCTGGCCTGCACGAACCGGTCGAGGGAGCCGCCCAGTTCGCGCTGGCGCAGGATGATCGGCGTCGGCGGCAGGGGTCCGTCGGCGCGCCGGTCGGGTGCGGGCGCGGGCGTCCGCGGCGTGCTCGTCCCCAGGTGGGCGGCGAGGGCGCGCGGCGTCCTGAGCAGGAACACGTCCCGGGGCGCGATCGGCAGGCCGAGGGCGCGGGCGCGGTTGATGACGGTGATGGCGACGATGCTGTCGCCCCCGGCGGCGAAGAAGTCGGTGTCGGCGTCGACGGCGGAGCCGGGCAGCACGTCCGCGAAGACGCCGGTCAACTGGGAGAGGGCCGAGGAGCCTTCGGTCGCGGGCGCGTCCTGACCGGGGCACGCGGGCGCGTCCTGACCGGGGCCGCGCACGCCGGTGTCGTCGGCGGTCGCGGCCGCCCGTGCCACCAGGGCCTTCCGGTCCAGCTTGCCGTTGACCGTCAGCGGCAGCGCGTCGAGCGGCAGCACCCGGCCCGGCACCATGTGCACGGGCAGCTTCGCGGCGAGCCGTTCGGCGAGGTCGTCGGGGGCCCGGCCCACGACGTGTGCGACCAGGTGGTCGCCGCTGTCCGCGACGGTGACCGCCACGTCGACGACACCGTCGAGTTCGCGGACCGCGGACTCCACCTCGCCGAGCTCGATGCGGAACCCCTTGAGCTGCACCTGGTCGTCGGCGCGCCCGGCGAACTCCAGCTCGCCGTCGAGGGTGCGGCGGGCGAGGTCGCCCGTGTGGTACATCCGGGAGCCGTCGCCGGCGAACGGGTTCGCCACGAAGCGGCCCGCGGTCAGCCCCGGCCGGCCCAGGTAGCCGAGCGACACCTGGTCGCCCGCGACGTAGATGGCGCCCACCTTGCCCGGCGGCACCGGCCGCAGCCGGTCGTCGAGGACATGCACGACCAGGCCGGGGATGGGCCCGCCGATGGGACTGAGGTCACCCTCACCGACGAGGTCCGCGCCGAAGTCGCCGAAGTCCGCGTCCGTCAGCACCCGGTGCGTGACATGGACCGTCGTCTCGGTGATTCCGTACATGTTGACCAGCTCGGGCGAGCCGGTACCGTGCCGCTCGACCCAGCCGCGCAGCCGTCCGAGGTCCAGCGCCTCGCCGCCGAAGATGATCCGGCGCAGCGCACCGGCCGGCTCGTCGGCGTGCTTGTCGGCCTCGATGAACTGGTAGAACGCCGACGGCGTCTGGTTGAGCACGGTCACACCGCGCTCGCGGACCAGGCGGTGGAAGTCGACGGGCGAGCGCGTCAGGCCGTACTCCGGCACCAGCAGCTCACCGCCGTGGACCAGCGCGCCCCACAGCTCCCAGACCGCGAAGTCGAAGGAGAACGAGTGGAACTGCACCCATACGTCGTCCGGCCCGAAGCCCATGTCCGGCCGGGTGTTGGCGAGCAGCGTCACGACGCTGGAGTGCGGGACGACGACGCCCTTGGGGCGCCCGGTCGAGCCGGAGGTGTAGATGACGTACGCGGGGTCGTGCCAGCCGGCCTGCGGGGCGGGCGCGTCCGTCGCGTCGTGCGGCGGCTCCTCGCCCTGGACGAGGACGCGGGCGCGCACCCCGGTCCGGTCGAGGAGCGCGGTGAAGCGGTCCCGCTGCTCGCGGTCGACGAGGACGACCTGCGGGGCGGCGTCGGTGAGGATGTACTCCAGGCGCTCGTCCGGGTAGGCGAGGTCCAGCGGGACGTACGCGCCGCCCGCCGTGACGATCGCGACCAGCGCGGTGACCTGCTCGACGGAGCGCGGCACGGCGACGGCGACCCGTCGTCCCGGGCCGACCCCGGCGGCGCGCAGGGTGGCGGCCAACTCGTCCTTGGCGTGCGCCAGTTCGCCGTACGTGAGGGAGCGGGTGCCGCCGTCCAGGGCGCACTGGGTGACGGCGGTGGCGGCCGGGTCGCGGTGGGCGGCGGCGTCGAACAGGGCGCCCAGGGTGGCCGGTTCGACGCGGGCGGGCAGCCGGGAGTCCCCGGGCACGAGGTCGCGTACGAGCGCGTCGGGGCGGGTGAGCAGGCTCGTGAGGGTCTCGCCGAACGTCCGCAGGATGTCCTGGGCGCTGTCCTCGCGCAGCAGTTCACCGTCGTAGATGAGGTTGAAGCGCGGGCGGCCGTCGAGCGCGCGCTCGACGACGAGGGTGAGCGGGTAGTGCGGGGCGCCCTCGTTCACGAGGTCGGTGATGACGAGCTCGGCGTCGGGGGTCCGCAGGCTGTCCAGGTCGGTCGCGACGTCGAAGACGACCAGCGTGTCGAAGAGCGATCCGGCGCCCGCCTGGCGGCCGATCCGGGCCAGCGAGACGTGCTGGTGCGGCAGGACGGCGCCCTGGTGTTCGCGTACGGAGGCGAGCAGCTCGCGTGCGGTGGTGGCCCCGGACCAGCGGGCGCGGACGGGGATCGTGTTGATGAACAGACCCACCATGTCGCCGATGCCGGGCACGTCGGCGTCGCGTCCGGAGACCGTGGAGCCGAAGACCACGTCGTCGCCGTGCAGGATGCCGCCCAGCGTCACCGCCCAGGCGCTGTGCACGGCCGCGCTCAGCGGGACACCGGCGTCCCGGACCGCCGCGTCGACGTCGGCCTGCGCCTCGGCGGCGGTGTCGGCGAACCGGTCGGAGGGCGTGTGCCCCTCGGCGACCAGCGAGGCGCCGGGCAGCCCGGCGAGCTCCTCGCGCCACACCCGGTCGCTCTCGTCGTCGTCGCGTCCGGCCAGCCAGTGCACGTAGTCGGCGAAGCCGCCGACCGGGTACACGGTGCCCGGCGCGTGGTACTCGGCGAGCAGCGCGCGCAGCATCGGCGGCACCGACCAGCCGTCGGCGATGATGTGGTGCACGGTCTGCACCAGGACGGTGCGGCCCTCCCCCGCGCGGATGAGCGTGTACCGCATCAGCGGACCGGTGGCGAGGTCGAACCCGGCGCGGCGGTCGCGCTCGGCGAGCTCGCGTATCTCGGCGTCGGTGATGCCGGGGCGGTCCAGCGTGGTGAAGGGCGCCTCGACGCCGTGCTCCAGGACGGAGACCACGCGTCCGTCGGCGAGGGCAGTGAAGCGCGCCGCGAGGTTCGGGTGGAGGGCGAGGAGCCGGGTGGCTGCGGCCGCGAGCCGGTCGGCGTCCACCTCGCCGTCCGGCGTCTCAAGGGTGAGGAGCTGCTGTTCGACGTACGCACCGGCCGAGTCGTCGTCGAACACCGAGTGGAAGTACAGGCCTTCCTGCAGCGGGGTCAGCGGCAGGACGTCCCGCAGCGACGGGCCGTCCAGGGCGTCCACGTCGGCCTGGGTGAGCGGCACCAGGGGGAAGTCGCTGGGCGTGTGGCCGCCCCCGTCGAGCGCGGCGAGACCGGCGAGGGCCACCCGGAAGTAGCCGCCGAGGGTCTCGACGTCCTCGTCGGTGAACAGGCCCTCGGGCCAGGAGATGGTCGTGACGAGCTCGTACTCACCGCCGTCCGCGGCCGGTTCGGCGATGGCGTTGAACTCCAGGGCGCGCGGCAGCCGCATGGCGGGGTCGCGCTTCTCGCCGAGCTGGCCGGTGGCGCCCGCGAGGTTCCAGTCGCCCTGCGCGCCCGCGTCGAAACGGCCGAGGTAGTTGAAGAGCACCTGCGGCGCGGGAGCGTCGAACGCGGTGTCGGCGAGGTAGCGCAGCGCGCCGTACGAGATGCCGTTGCTCGGGACCCGCGCGAGGTCTTCCTTGACCGCCTTCAGGGCGGCGGCGAGGTACTCGGGCGAGGTGAGGTCGGGGGCGGTGCCGGGGTCGACGGTCACCGGGAAGAGGGTGGTGAACCAGCCGACCGTGCGCGAGAGTTCGGGTTCGAAGCCGGCGGCGTCCGCCACGTACCGGCCCTCGCGGCCGTGGCCCTCCAGCTCGATGTGGGCGAACGTCTGGTCCTGGCCGAGGTCACGGCGCCAGCGGGCGAGGGTGACGGCGAGCGCGGTGAGCAGCACGTCGTTGACGCCCGCGTGGAACTTGGCGGGGATCTCGCCGAGGAGCGCGGCGGTGACCTCGGGGCCGACCGAGACGGTGCGCAGCCGCTCGCGGGCGACGGTGTCGGCCGCGGACAGCGCGCGCCGGCCCACCGGCCGGTCCTCGCCCGGCAGGGGGCGCCGGAAGTACGCGTGGTCGGCCTCGAAGTCCGAGCGCCCGAGCAGCTGCGTCCAGCGGCGGAACGAGGTGCCCTCCGGCGGCAGTTCGACCGGCGTGCCCGCGGCGCACTGGCGCCAGGCCGTGGCCAGGTCCTCCATCAGGACCCGCCAGGAGACGCCGTCGACGACCACGTGGTGGACGACGACGACCAGTTGGCGCTCCGCGCGGCGCCAGACGGCGCGCAGCATCGCGCCGCCGTCGGGGTCGAGCCCGTCGGTCGCGAGCGTGACGCACGCGTCGAGCGGCAGGTCGCTCTCCCGCCACACCGGGGCGGCCGGGGCGCTCTCCGGGATGTCGAAGCCCCAGCGCTCGCCGCGCACCAGGCGGGCGCGGAGCATGGGGTGCCGGGCGAGGAGCGCGGAGAGGATCTCGTCGAGCGCTTCGGGGGTCAGGTCTACGGGGGTGTTGAGCACCACGGACTGCACGAAGCCGTCGATCGCGTCGGTCGTCTCGCCGAGCCACCGCACGATCGGTGAGCCCTCGACGGGCCCGGTCGCGACGTCGCCGTGGTCGACGGTGGAGACGTCCTCGCGGCTCGCCACCGCCGCCAGGGCGCCGACAACGCTGTGGTCGAAGATCTGGCGCGCGGTGACGTAGAGGCCCGCCTCGCGCAGCGCGCTCAGCAGCGAGATGGTCAGGATGCTGTCGCCGCCGAGCTGGAAGAAGTCCTGGTCGACGCCGACTTCGTCGAGCTGCAGGACGGCCGCGACCGCCGCGCAGACCGCGCGTTCGTCCTCGGTGGCGGGCGGGACGACGGCGCCGGTGCCGGTGGTGGGCTCGGGCAGCGCCTTGCGGTCGAGCTTGCCGTTGGCGGTAAGCGGGAACTCCGTCATCACGACGAGGTGGGCGGGCACCATGTACTCGACCATGTGCGCGGTGGCCCACGCCTTGACGTCCTCGGCGCGCAGCCCCTCGTGGCCGGCGGCCGGGATCACGTATCCGACGAGGTAGGTGCCGCCCGCCGTGTTCTTCTTGGCGACGACGCAGGTGTGCCGGACGCCGGGGTGCTCGGCGAGGCCGACCTCGACGTCCTCGATCTCCAGGCGCATGCCGCGGATCTTGATCTGGTTGTCGGCGCGGCCGAGGAAGTCCAGGGAGCCGTCCGGCTGGAACCGGGCGAGGTCGCCGGTGCGGTAGAGCCGGGAGCCGTCCGCGGCGAAGGGGTTCGCGATGAAGCGGGAGGCGGTCAGGCCGGGGGCGTTGACGTAGCCGCGGCCGAGCAGGAAGCCGCCCGCGTACAGCTCGCCGCCGACGCCGACCGGCACCGGGCGCAGCTCGTCGTCCAGGACGTACAACTGGGTGTTGGGGTTGGCCTTGCCGATGGAGGTCGACAGGCGTTCCGCGGCGCCCCGGTAGATGACGTGCGAGACGCCGATGGTCGTCTCGGCCGGGCCGTAGCCGTGGTACATCGGGATGTCGAGCCGGGTGCGGAACCGCTCGTACAGCTCGGGGGTGAGCACCTCGCCGCCGCACCAGACGTGCCGCAGGCTGTCCAAACGTCCGGAGTCGCCGGCTATCTCCAGGAGCACGTCCAGCATGGACGAGACCAAGTACGTGAAGGTGACGCGCTGTTCGGCGATCACGCCGAGCAGGTGGTGCGGGTCGCGTTCGCCGCCGGGGCGCAGGACGACCAGGCGGCCGCCGCTGACCAGCGGCAGGAAGATCTCGTTGATGGAGATGTCGAAGGACAGCGGCGCCTTGAAGAGCGAGGCGTCGTCGTGGCCGAAGTGCAGGATCTCGTCGACCTGCCAGAGCAGCCGCTCGGCGATGGCCTCGTGACGGATCATCGCGCCCTTGGGCCGCCCGGTGGAGCCGGACGTGAAGATGACGTACGCAAGGGCGTCACCCGGCACGGTGACCTCGGGCGCCTGGGTCGGCTCGGCGCCGAACCGCCAGTCGCCGAGGTCCACCTGGACGGCCTCGGGCTCGTCCGGGTCGCCGGCGCCGGAGTCGTCGAGCTGCAGCACGACGCGGGCGTCCTCGATGACGACGGCGCGGCGCGCGGCAGGCCACTGCGGGTCGAGCGGCACGAAGGCGCAGCCTGCCTGCAACACGCCGAGCAGGCCGATCACCATGTCCGCGGAGCGGCCGAGCGAGATGCCCACGACCTGTTCGGCGGTGAGCCCGCGGCCGACGAGGTGGTGGGCCAGCTGGGCGGAGCGTTCGGCGGCCTCGCGGTAGGTGAGGGACCGGTGTTCGTCGACGATCGCGACGGCGTCGGGGCGGTTGCGCGCCTGCTCCCGGAACATCTCGACGATGGTCGGGCGGACCCGCTCCGCGTCGGTGTCGTTCCACGCGAGGAGGGTCCGCAGCCGCTCCTCGGCGCCGGTCGCCGCGATGGTGCCGAGCGGCCGGTCGGGGAAGTCGGCCAGGTCGTCCAGGGCGAGCTGCGCGTCGGCCTGCGTGACGCCGTCCGGGACGGCGATGCTCCAGCCGTCCTCGCCGGCGTCCCGGCTGCCGGGCCCGGTGCCGCCGTTGGCGACCCAGCCGAGCACGTCGGCGAAGAGCGTGGCGTCGGTGAGCTCGATGCCTTCGGGGCTCTGTCCGGTGGCCCAGTACGTCAGCGCGACGGCACACGCGTCGGCGAGGGTCCGGTCGCGGTGGTCACCGGCCCGCCGACGCAGATCGGCCAGGCGCGGGGGAGAAAGCAGTACGAGGCGAGCGCTCGGTTCCATCATCGAAGACAGCGTCCCTTCCAGGTCATCGCAGTTAGGCTAACCTAAATAAGGGTTGCCTAACTACCCTCTCGCCAGGCCCGCCACAGACGCGCGTACCGGCCGCCCAGGGCCACCAACTCGTCGTGGGTGCCCTGCTCCACCACCCGGCCCGCGTCAAGCACGGCGATCCGGTCCGCCGCCATCGCCTGCGTCAGCCGGTGCGCCACGAACAGCGTGGTCCGGCCCGCGCACGCGGCCAGGACGGCACGCTCCAGCTCCGCGGCGCCCTCACTGCCCGCCTCGGCGGTCGACTCGTCGAGCACGACCACCGGGGTGCGGCTCAACACCAGGCGGGCCAGGGCGATGTGGGCGACCTTGGTGACGTCGAGGCGCTCGCCGCCCTCGCCGACCAGGGTGTCCAGACCCTCGGGCAGCGCGTCGACCCAGTCGGCGGCGCCGACCGTGCGCAACGCGTCCATCAGTTCGGCGTCGGTCGCCGTCGGCGCGGCGAGCCTCAGGTCCTCGGCGAGCGGGCCGGAGAACACATGCGTCTCCTGCGTCAGAATGCTCACCAGGGCCCGCGCCCCCGCCTCGTCCAGCTCACCGAGGTCCTGCGCACCGACCCGCACCGACCCGCTCTGCGGCGTCCCGATGCCCGCGATCAGCGCGGCCAGCGTGGACTTGCCCGCACCCGTCGCGCCCACCAGGGCCAGCGAACCGCCCGCCGGAATCGTCAGGTCGACGTCCCGCAGCACCGGGTCGTCGGTGCCGGGATAGCTGAACGTAAGGCCCCGCACCGTCACCGGATGGGGCCCGGTGCCGGCCGCCTCGACCGAGGCGTCACCCACGAGCCGCTCCTGCCCGGACTCCCCGAGCACCCCGACGAGACGGGTCAGGCTCGCACCCGACTTCTGCGCCTCGTCGAAGGTGAACATGATGGCGCCGAGCGGCGTGAACAGCCGGTGGAACATCAGCGGGGCCGCCGACACCTCGCCCAAGGTGGCGGCGTCCGCCTCCAACAGGGCGTATCCGACGACGAGGATCAGGACGAGCCCGATGAACTCGGCGCGGTTCTCCCGGCCGACGAACCGGCCGAAGAAGCGGAACACCTCGATCCCGAGGTCGCGCACCCGCCAGGACTCCTGGGTGACCTTCTCGCGGACCCCGTCCTCCAGGCGGTAGGCCCGCACGGTGTCGATCCCGTCCAGACCGCTGATCAGCGCCTGCGCGCGGTCGGCCTGGGCCACCCGCTGCTTGCGGTAGAGCGGGGCGGACCGCGGCAGGTACCAGCGCAGGGCCAGCGCGTACGCGGGCAGCGCGCCGGCGCCCGCGAGGCCGAGCCGCCAGTCGAGACCGAACATGCCGACGGTGGCGATGAAGACCAGCACCCCGGCGGAGAACACCGTGGGGATGGCCGTGCGGATGCCCTTGGACAGCACGGCCACGTCGTCACCGACCCGGGAGAGCACGTCGCCCCTGCCGACCTGCTCTATCCGCGCGCTCGGCATCCCGAGCACCGCGCGGACGGCGCCCTCGCGCAGCCGCGCGAGCAGATCCGCGCCAAGCCGGCCGATCAGATAGGTCGACAGGGCGGTGGCCACCGCGCCGAGCAGCGCGGCGGCCCCCATCAGCACCCCGATCGTGGTGAGGACCGAGCGCGACTCGCCCCCGGCCACCCCGTCGACCACCCGGCCGAGCAGGAGGACCGGGAGCACTTGGAGCGCGGCCCCCGCCACCGTGCTGAGCACGGTGGCGGCCGACAGCCAGGGCACCTCGCGGCAGTGGGCCGAGACCCACCGGGTGGCCTCGCGTCCGGTCGCCGTGCGCAGGGTCGCCGGGGCGGCGGGGGTCTCGGTGGTCGATGTCTCGATGGTGCTCACACGCTGGCCAAGTCGGGGTGGGGACGGGACGGGTGGAACGGCATCGCTAGGAGACCGACTTGACGAGCTCGTCGATCGCGTACGGCAGGGAGAGCGCGGTGCCCTGGGACATCGCCGCGCCGACGGCGGGGCCCTCGCTGTCCAGGAGGTAGGACACGTGGCCCTTCTTCACGGCCTTCAGGTTCTTGAACAGCTCGAACTTCTTCAACGCCGCCGTGTCCGCCTTGTCGTTGATGACGACGACGCGGTCCACGTCGACCAAGTCCGTGCGCTCGGGCGAGAGTTCGGTGGAGAACTTGCCGCCCGCGATCTCGTCGATCTTCGTCTGGTACGTGAAGCCCATGCCGGTCAGGAGCCGGCCGCGCACGTCCTTGGAGGTGAACGGGTTGATGGAGTCCTTGTACCAGGACAGCGCGACCGCCTTCTGGTCCGCGAACTCGGGGTGCGCCTTCTTGGCCGCGGCGAGCTTGTCCTCGATGCCGCTGACGAGCTTCTTGCCCTCGTCCTCCTTGCCCAGCGCCTTGGCGATGTGCACCGTGTTGTCCTGCCACGGGGCGCTGAAGAGCTCCTTCTCGCCCTTGGTGCGGCCCACGGTCGGGGCGATCTTGGAGAGCTTGTCGTAGCCGGCCTTGTCGATCTCCGAGTACACGGCGATGATCAGGTCGGGCCGCAGGGCGGCGATCTTCTCGTAGTTGGGGCCGGAGTCGCCGTTCTTCATGACGACCTCGGGCTTGGTGTCGCCCCACTTGTCCTTGACCCAGGGCCACTGGGTGTTGATGTCGGGGGACTTGCCCGAGGGGTTCGGGTACTGGTCGACCATGCCGACCGGCTTGGTGCCGAGCGCCAGGGCGGCCTGGTCGTCGGTGTAGCCGACGGTGACGACCCGCTGGGGCGCCTTGGTGATCTTGGTGGATCCGAACGCGTGCTCCACGGTGACCGGGAAGTTGCCGCCGCCGGCGGCCGCCGGGGTGTCGCCCGCCTTGTCCTCCGAGTCGGAACCGCATCCGGCGAGGAGGCCGACGCCGAGCGTCGTGGCAGCGAGCACCGCGGCCAGCCGCCGCCAAGGCTTCGTGAGCGTCGTTCGATGGAGGAGCATCCGGATTCCCTTGCTTTCGCGCTGACCGCTGCGCCCTGATGCAGAGCGAGCCAAACCTTAACCCGTACAGGTGAGGTTAGCCTAGCCTTACCGGTGCTTTCCTTCGCGGGGTCAGTCGAGTTGCACGTGCGTACGACCGATCGGCACGATCAACGGCCGGTCGCTCGCCGGGTCGTCGACCACCCGGGCGCGCAGTCCGAAGGCCTCGTGCAGCAGATCCGCGGTGATCACCTCGCGCGGGTGGCCTTGGGCGAGGATCGAACCCGCCTTCATCACCACGAGGTTGTCGCTGTAGCGGGTGGCCAGGTTGAGGTCGTGCAGGACCATCACGACGGTGTTGCCCGACTCGTGCAGGTCGTCCACCAGGTCGAGGACGTCGATGGCGTGCGCGAGGTCGAGGTAGGTGGTCGGCTCGTCGAGGAGGAGCAGATCGGTGCCCTGGGCCAGGGTCATGGAGATCCAGACGCGCTGACGCTGTCCGCCGGAGAGCGAGTCGACGGGGCGGTCGGCCAGGTCGGACACCCCGGTCATGGCCAGGGCGTGCGCCACGACGTCCGCGTCGTCCGACGACCACTGCCGCAGCCAGCTCTGGTGCGGGTGGCGGCCACGGGCGACCAGGTCGGCCACCGTGAGCCCCTCGGGGGCGACCGGCGCCTGCGGCAGCAGGCCCATCTTCTTCGCCACGTCCCGGGTCCTGAGCTTGTCGATGTCCTCGCCGTCCAGGACGACCGAGCCCTTCGCCGGCTTGAGCAGCCGGGTCAGGGTGCGCAACAGGGTCGACTTTCCGCAGCCGTTGGGGCCGATGATCGTGGTGATCACTCCGGGCGGGATGGCCACGTCCAGGTCGTCGATGACCGTACGGCTGCCGTAGCCGACGGAGATGCCCCGGGCCGCGAGGCGTGCGGCGCCCTCGGCCCCGGACACGGCGTCGGACCCGATCTCGGTGATGAACTGCGTGGCCACAAGCCCCCCTAATATTAGGTTTGCCTCACCTTTGTACCAGCTATCGGTGCCGTACCGGCTATTTGAGGTTCGCCCGGACCAACAGATAGACGAGGAAAGGGCCGCCGATCGCGGCGGTCACCACGCCGACCGGGAGGCTGACCGGCAGCCCGGCGCGCGCGGTGAGGTCCGCGCCGATCAGCAGCAGCGCACCCACCAGCCCCGAGGCCACCAGCGGCGGCGTCGGGCGGCGCGCGAGCCGCATCGCCACCTGCGGCGCCACCAGGGCGACGAACGGTACGGGTCCCGCCGCGCTCACCGCCACCGCGGCCAGCAGCACCGCGCACAGCAGCAGGACCGCCCGCACCCGGGAGTGGCGCACGCCGAGCCCCGCGGCGACGTCGTCCCCCAGGTGCAGCGGCTTGAACTGGAAGGACGCGGCGGCCACCACGACGAGCAGGGCGAGCGAGCACCAGAGCGCCACCCGGACCTCGTCCCACGACCGGTTGTCCAGCGAACCGACCAGCCACGCCTGGGCCCTGGCCACGTCCCTGATGTCGGCGGAGACGAGCAGCCAGGTCGTGACCGCCTCCATCACGGCGCTCACCGAGATGCCGATGAGGATGAGGCGGAAGCCGTCGATCCCGCGCCGCCAGGCCAGGAAGTACACGAGCAGTCCGGTGGCGAGACCGCCGCCGAGCGCCGCCGCCGACAGGCCCACGGAGTCGACGGCCGCCGCGGCGGCGCCGCCCGACACCGTGACGGAGAACACCGCGACCGCCCCTGCGCCGCCGGTGATGCCCAGGATGTCCGGGCTGGCCAGTGGGTTGCGCGCGATCGACTGCGTGATGGCCCCGGAAACGCCGAGGGCGACGCCGACGACGAGCCCGGCGAGGGCCCGCGGCATCCGCAGGTCCATGATGACGAACTCGTCGACCTGCTCGCCCCGTCCGACGATCGTCGCCAGCACGCGCGACAGGTCGATGGGGAAGTCACCGACGCTGATCGAGAGGCAGAACACCAGGAAGGTGGCGGCCGCGAGGAGCAGCGTGACGAGCACGAGCCAGGGCCGCCACACGAACGACATCCGGCCGAGCCGTACGCCCGACGCCACCGAGGCCCGCACGTCCGTCCCGCTCATCCGCTCCCGCATTCCGTCCGTGCGCTCGTCCGTCCCGCTCATGCGCTTGTCCCGCTCATGGGCCGTCCCGCTCATGCGTTCTTGAACTTTCCTCGCCACACCATGACCGCGAAGAAGGGCGCCCCGAGCAGGGCCACGACCACCCCCGCCTCCAACTCGCCAGGCCGCACGACCAGTCGGCCCACGATGTCGCAGACCAGCAGGACGACGGCGCCGAGCAGTCCCGCGTACGGGACGAGCCAGCGGTAGTCAGGCCCGGTCAGATGGCGGGCGACATGGGCCACCATCAGACCGAGGAAGGCGATGGGTCCGCACGCCGCCGTGGCCGCGCCGGCGAGCAGGGTGATCGCGAGGATGCCGATGGTGCGGCTCAGCGCGATGTTCACGCCGAGCCCGCGCGCCACGTCCTCGCCGAGGTTGAGCAGGTTGAGCGCGGGCAGCCGGCTCAGCGCGAGCAGCAGACCGACGCCGACGAAGAGCGTCACCGGCCAGATGACGTCGAAGCCGACGCCCGCGACCGAGCCGGCGTTCCAGAACCGCAGGGCGTTCAGCGACTTCTGGTCGGAGAGCGCGACCGCCGTGGTCATCGCGGCGAGGAACACGGTGATCCCCTGCCCGGCGAGCGCGAGCGTCAGCGGATTGCCGGCCCCGCGGCCGATGCTGGCGAGACCGAACACGACGACCCCGGAGACCGCGGCACCGAGGAACGCGAACCACACGTACTGGAACGGGTTGGAGAGCCCGAACACGGCGACCACCGACACCACGGCGAACGAGGCGCCGGCGTTCACCCCCAGCAGACCGGTGTCCGCGATGGGGTTGCGCGTGTACCCCTGGATCAGGGCGCCGCCGACACCCAGGGCGATGCCCGCCACGATCGCGAGCACCGTCCGGGGCAGCCGCACGGTCTGCACGATGAGCCGGATCTCGGTGAGCCGCTGGTCCGACTCCGGCGCCGCGAACAGCCCGTGCCAGACCTCGGTGGGGCTCAGCGAGCGCGCGCCGACGGCCAGCGAGAGCGCGGCCGCGATCACCAGGGCCGCGGCGAGCGCCGCGAGCCCCACAAGCCGCTTCCGGCGGGCCTCCGTCGCGCCTCTCGCCAGGGGGCGCTCCACTGCAGTCGTGCTCATTCGACGTACGTTATCCCTTTGATCGGACCGGGACGCACGGCCGGTGGGCCGACGCGGGACCGCGGCTACCGTGCGGCGCTGCCGGTCTCGCCGGCCACCGGGCGGGCCGCGTCGGGGGCGAACCCGGCGGTGCGGGTGCGCAGCGAGTCGAGGATCTCGCCGACCCGTATCGCGATGTTGGACAGCAGCGACGACGTGATGCCGTGCGTGTGCTCCGTACCGCCCTGCAGGTAGATGCCGCAGCGCAGTTCGGGGTCGGTCGCGATGCGGTAGTCGCGCTCGACGCGGACGCGGCCCTCGTCGTCGCGCAGGCAGCGGTCGGCGACCTCGCCGAGGATGCCGACCGGGTCGGCGGGGCTGTAGCCGGTGGCGAAGACCACGACGTCGGCGTCGAGGGAGGTCTCCTCCCCCGTGACGAGGGAGGTGACGGTGGCGCGGGCGCCGTCGTCCGTCTCCTTGACGCCGGTGAGCCGCGAGACGTTGATGAAGCGCAGCCGCTCGGTGCCGAGCACCTTCTCGCGGTACATCTCCCGGTACAGGTCGTCGATCAGGTCGATGTCCACCACGGAGTAGTTGGTGTTGCCGTGGTAGTCCATCAGCCGGCGCTTGACGCCCTCGGGAGCGGCGAAGTACTCGTCGACCGCGTCGGGGTCGAAGATCCGGTTGGCGAAGCTGCTGTCGTCGGCGGGGCTGTAGCCGTAGCGGGAGAAGACCGCGCAGACCTCGGCGTCGGGGAAGCGGCGGTGCAGGTACGCGACGTTCTCCGCGGCGCTCTGTCCGGCGCCCACGACGACGAAGCGGGAGGGCGCGGTGCCCTCCAGCGAGTCGACCTTCGTCAGCAGGTCGGAGTTGTGCCAGACGCGCTCGCCGCGCTCCACGCCCTCCGGCATGAGGGGGCGCAGGCCGGTGCCGACGACGAGGTTGCGCGCGCGGTGGACGGCGAGGCCCTCGGCCGAACGGACCGTCACGTCGAGGTACTCCACGACGCCGTCGCGGTGGTGCGGCGTGACGCCGACGACCTCGTGGCCGTAGGAGACCTGGTCGTCGACCTTGGCCGCGGCCCACTCCAGGTAGTCGTGGAACTCCACGCGCAGCGGGAAGAGGTTCTTGTGGTTGATGAAGTCGGTCAGGCGCCCCTTGCTCTTCAAGTAGCAGAGGAAGCTGAACTCACTGGTGGGGTTCCGCTGGGTCACCAGGTCCTTGAGGAAGGACACCTGCATGGTCGCGTCGTCGATCAGCATGCCGCGGTGCCAGCCGAAGCGCGGCTGCTGCTCGAAGAAGTGGGCGGTGACCGTCTCCTCCCTGCCGACGCCTGCGTTGTGCTCGCTGAGCGCGATCGCCATGGCCACATTGGACGGGCCGAAGCCGATGCCAATGAGGTCGTGGACCAGTGGTGCGTCGCCAGGAAGAACCTGTGACATGTCACTCCCATCGTGCGGGGAAGCCGCCTGTCAGGCGTGGGGAAGGTACAGATGGTGGGCACGTCGACACAGCAGCCCACCCGGAACTTAGGTGAGCCTAAGCTAATCCGGCTGAGCTGTCGACCCGCTGGAGGGGAGTCACCTTCCAACTCGGGCACAAAGCCACTGCGTTGCCTAATAAGGTAAGGCTTGCTTTACTTGTCGTCGGCTATTCCCTGCTCTGAGGAGGAACCCCATGCGGGTCGTCATGTTCGGTTACCAGACCTGGGGGCACCGCACCCTGCAAGCCCTCCTGGACTCCGAGCACGACGTGGTGCTGGTCGTGACGCACCCCAAGAGCGAGCACGCGTACGAGAAGATCTGGAGCGACTCCGTCGCGGACCTCGCCGAGGAGCACGGCGTACCCGTGGTGATCCGCAACCGCCCCGACGACGAGGAGCTGTTCCAGCGCCTCAAGGAGGCCGACGCGGACATCATCGTCGCCAACAACTGGCGTACGTGGATTCCGCCACGCATCTTCAACCTGCCGCGGCACGGCACGCTGAACGTGCACGACTCGCTGCTGCCGAAGTACGCCGGCTTCTCCCCCATCATCTGGGCCCTGATCAACGGCGAGCCCGAAGTGGGCGTCACCGCGCACATGATGGACGACGAGCTCGACGCCGGTGACATCGTCCGCCAGGAGTCGGTCGCCGTCGGCCCGAAGGACACCGCCACCGATCTCTTCCACAAGACCGTCGACCTCATCGCCCCGGTCACCATCGGCGCGCTCGACCTCATCGCCGCGGGCCGGACGGAGTTCACCCAGCAGGACCGCTCGCAGGCGACCTTCTTCCACAAGCGCTCCGTCGAGGACATCCGCGTCGACTGGACCTGGCCGGCCGAGGACCTGGAGCGACTCGTCCGCGCGCAGTCCGCGCCGTACCCGAGCGCCTTCTGCTTCCACAAGGGCAAGCGCCTTGAGATCGTCTCCGCCGTGGTCTCCGAGGGCCGGTACGGCGGCACGCCGGGCCGTATCTTCTACCGCGAGGGCGAGGGCGTGGTGATCGTCGCCGGCGCCGACGCACGCACCGGCCGCAACCACGGTCTGGCCATCACGCGCGTGCACACCGAGGAGGGCCAGGAGCTGCCCGCCGCCGAGTACTTCACCTCCATGGGCGGCTACCTGACCAGCCGCCCCTGAGGCCCCTCCGCCCGGCGGATCAGCCCGCCGCGGCGAGGACCAGGGGCAGCACCTGCTCGGCGCCCGCCCGCCGCACCAGGCGGGCGGCGACCGCCAGCGTCCAGCCGGAGTCGGTGAGGTCGTCCACGAGCAGGACGGGACCCGGCGTCGCGGCCAGCGCCTCGGCCAGCTCGTCCGGGACCACGAACGCGTCCGACAACGCCCGCAGCCGCTGTGCGGAGTTGCTGCGGCGCGCCGCGTGCGCGCCGTCCGGGCCGGTGTACGCCAGGGTGCCGAGGAGGGGGAGGCGGCCGATGGTCGCGATCCCCTCGGCGAGCGAGCCGACGAGCTGCGGGCGCGTCTGCGAGGGCACGGCGACGACACCCACCGGGCGGGGCGAGGCGTCCGCGACGCCGGGCGCCCAACCGCCGGGCGAGCGCGCCCAGTCGGCGATGACCGCCACCGCGGCCCGCAGCACGTCGTCGGGGACCGGGCCGTCCGGCGCGTGCTCCGCGAGGAGCGGGCGCAGCCGGTTGCCCCAGCCGATGTCCGAGAGCCGTCCGAGCGCGCGGCCGGTGGAGCACTGCTCCCTGGCCGGGATGCGCCCCTTGAGGTCCACGCCCAGCGCGGCCATGCCGGTCGGCCACATGCGGCGCGGCTCGATCTCCACTCCGGGGCGGTCCAGTTCCTTCGTCGCCCCGGTGAGCGCCTCCGTGGAGACGGACGCGTCGGTCCAGGGGCCCGCGCAGTTGTCGCAGCGGCCGCAGGGCACCGCCCCCTCGTCGTCCAGCTGCCGGCGCAGGAACTCCATCCGGCACCCGTCCGTGCTCACGTAGTCCCGCATGGCCTGCTGTTCGGTCCGCCGCTGCCCGGCCACCCACGCGTACCGCTCGGCGTCGTACACCCACGGCTCGCCGGTGGAGATCCAGCCGCCCTTGACCCGCTTGACCGCTCCGTCCACGTCGAGCACCTTCAGCATGGTCTCCAGGCGGGTGCGCCGGAGCTCGACCTGGGCCTCCAGCGCCGGTACGGACAGCGGCCGCCCCGCGCCGGCGAGCGCCGACAGGGTCTGGCGGACCTGCTCCTCGGGCGGGAAGGCGGTGTCGGCGAAGTAGCGCCAGATGGCCTCGTCCTCCTTGCCCGGCAGCAGCAGTACGTCGGCGTGCTCCACCCCGCGGCCCGCACGGCCCACCTGCTGGTAGTACGCGATCGGCGAGGACGGCGACCCGAGGTGGACGACGAAGCCCAGGTCCGGCTTGTCGAATCCCATGCCGAGCGCGGAGGTGGCGACCAGCGCCTTGACCCGGTTCTCCTGGAGGTCGATCTCGGCCTGCAGCCGGTCGGCGTTCTCCGTGCGGCCCGTGTAGGACGCCACCGTGAAACCGCGCTGGCGCAGGAAAGCGGTGGCCTCCTCGGCCGCGGCGACGGTCAATGCGTAGATGATGCCGGAACCCTGCAGCTCGTCCAGGTGTTCGGCGAGCCAGGCCAGCCGGTGCGCGGCGTCCGGCAGCTCGACGACGCCGAGGCGCAGGCTCTCCCGGTCCAGCGGGCCGCGCAGCACCAGCGCCTCGCCCGCGCCGGTGCCCAGCTGCTCGGCCACGTCGGCGGTCACGCGCGCGTTGGCCGTCGCGGTGGTGGCGAGCACCGGCACGCCGGCCGGCAGCTCGGTGAGCATCGACCGCAGCCGCCGGTAGTCCGGCCGGAAGTCGTGTCCCCAGTCGGAGATGCAGTGCGCCTCGTCCACGACGAGGAGTCCGGTCGTGGCGGCGAGCTTGGGCAGCACCTGGTCGCGGAAGTCCACCGAGTTGAGCCGCTCCGGGCTGACGAGCAGGACGTCGGTCTCGCCGCGCTCGACCTCGCCGTAGATCGCCTCCCACTCCTCCGGGTTGGCCGAGTTGATGGTGCGCGCCTGGATGCCGGCGCGGGCGGCCGACTCGACCTGGTTGCGCATCAGCGCGAGGAGCGGGGAGATGATCACCGTGGGCCCGGCGCCGCGCCGCCGCAGCAGGGCCGTGGCGACGAAGTACACGGCCGACTTGCCCCAGCCGGTGCGCTGCACCACCAGGGCCCGGCGCCGCTCCTCGACCAGGGCCGCCACCGCCTGCCACTGGTCCTCGCGGAGCCGGGCCGGACCGCCCGGATCGCCGACGAGCTCGGCGAGGATGGCGTCGGCTTCGGTGCGGAGCTCCAGGTTGTCCATGCCCCCATGCAACCCGATGCCACTGACAATCGCCGAATCTGCGGCGGGTCTGCGGCGGGTTGGCGCCGGGCCGCAGCGGTTCCCTGCGTCAGGAGGGGAAGGGGCGCGTCGGAGGGGGACGCACTGGGCAGGAATAGGCAGTACGTGATCGGACCCCGCGTGGCGTCCTGTCCGTGATCCACGCGCATGATCCATCGCCCTCCGCTCATTGCCGCGAGCGACCGAGGCGGGAACAATTGGAAGCGCTCCCGTGCGGCTCCTGCGACCGGCAGGGGTCTGCCCTGGCGCGCTCCCGCAGTCCGACCCCGCCCGTCTGGGGCGCGTAGCCGAAGGGAGGACCGTGACCTTCGGATTCGCGTCGTCCGGTGCGGCGTCGGTGCCGGAGCTGCCGGGTTCGCCCGAGCTGTCCGCCGACTCCGACCACCGCCTGGGCCGGATGCTGGAGCCCGCCGAGTGGTCGGCCGCGGGAATTCCCCTGCTGCGCAACCCCCGTGAGGTCGTGGCCGGTCTGCACACCCGCCACCGGCCGACCCCGTCGACGGCCGTCGTGGCCGTGCTCGACCCGGACGAACGGCTGCGGGCCAGCGCCTCGTTCCGCCGCCAGACCACCCCGACCGACGGCTGGGTCTTCCGCAACGCGCTGCTCGCCCAGTTGCGCCGGATCATCCCGCACGACCTGCGCCGCCGCACCCCGGTGCGTACCGCCGTCCTGCTCTACTGCCGTGACGGGGACGCCCGTTGGACCCACGAGGACGGCGCCTGGATGTGGGGCCTGCGGGACGCCTGCACCCTGCACGGGCTGCGGTGCGGCGCGTACATCACGCTGACGCGCGACGGGTGGCAGGTGCTCGGCGAGGGGCGGGGCGGTCGCCGGCCGAGCGCCGGTTCACGGCCCGAGGCGTTCGCCGGGACGGATCCGCCTGCGCCACGTACCGGAGGCGCCGCCTCCGACGTCCTGCGCCGCGCGGCGGCACGCTGACGCCACGACGGGTACAGGCCCACGCATACGTGGCCCCTCATACGTGGTCCCGCATACGTGCCCCCCGCATACGTGCCCCCCGCATACGGAGACGCGCGTACGAACTCGTACGCGCGAACTCCGTGGGCGTACGTCCGCTGCGTCGGCCTCAGACGCCCGCGCCGAGCGCCGAGTTGATGCGCTGCGGGTCGCCGCAGACGATCAACAGGGTGCTCGCGCGGGTGAGCGCCGTCGGCAGCGCCGCGACCGCGGTCTCTTCGCTGCCGCCGTTGACGGCGACGACGACCACGGGCCGGGCGGCGGCACGGGACAGCGCGGCGGCGTCGGCGTAGAAGACGTCGTCGCCCGCGTCGTGCTGCGCCCAGTAGGCGCTCTCGCCGAACGACAGCTCGTGCGCGGCCCACGGGTGGGGGTCGCCGGTGGTGATCACCAGGACCTCACCCGGGGCACGCCCGGCGTCGAGCAGCAGGTCGACGGCTTCCTCGGCCGCGTCCAGCGCGCCCTCGGCCGAGGCCGGGACGAGCTGGATCTGCGGAGCCGAGGCCGCGACGGGAGCGGGGGCGGCAGGGGCGGCCGGGGCGGAGGGCCCGGGCTTGGCGGCCGTGTCGCGCGGGGTTCGCTGCGCGGGCGGCATCGGCCGGGCAGGACCCGGACGGCCGGGACGCGGCGGAGCCGCGGGACGCGGACCGGGTACGGGGCGGGGGGTCGGCGCGACGCGGCCGCTGGCCTGCGTGGCGCGGGGACCCTGGGCACTCTCGTGAATCTGAGGCTCCTCGGGAATGAGAGGCATGAAGTGTTGTCTATCAAACGCCGACGCGACTCGCGTCGGCGGGTGGCACATGAGTGCGACCGGACGTGCCGGAAAAGCGTCAGAACTCAAAGCCGAGCTGACCCTCGATTTCCGGAACGTTTCCGTCCGCCCAGCTGCGGGCCTTCTTGAGGTGCCGCCACTGGGGCAGCGCATCAAGATACGCCCACGTGAGCCGGTGGTACGGGGTGGGCCCCCGCTCCGCCAGCGCGGTCTTGTGCACCGGCGACGGATAGCCGGCGTTGGCCGCAAAACCGAAGTCTGCATGTTCGATGCCCAGTTCGGCCATCATTTTGTCGCGCCGGACTTTCGCGATCACGGAAGCCGCGGCGACGGCCACACAGGACTGGTCCCCCTTGATCACCGTACGGACCTGCCAGGGAGCACCGAGGTAGTTGTGCTTTCCGTCGAGGATGACCGCGTCCGGGCGGACCGGCAGCCCCTCCAGCGCACGCACCGCGGCGAGCCGCAGCGCGGCCGTCATGCCCAGGTCGTCGATCTCCTCGTGCGAGGCGTGACCGAGGGCGTGGGCCGTGACCCAGGTCTCCAGCTCCGCCGCGAGCGCGGTGCGCCGCTTGGGGGTGATCAGCTTGGAGTCGGTGAGCCCCTCGGGCGGCCTGCGCAGTCCGGTGATCGCCGCACAGACGGTGACCGGTCCCGCCCACGCGCCGCGCCCGACCTCGTCGACACCGGCGACGATCTTCGCTCCGGTGGTGGCGCGCAGGGAGCGCTCGACGGTGTGGGTGGGTGCTTCGTACGGCATGGCGTCCTCAGCCTACGCCGCCGGGAACCGCCCGCGACACCCAGGCCCCGGCCGAGCCCCGCGGCGGGACCGTCACGGTCGCAGCAGCGGGCCGTCATGGCCGCAGCAGCGGGACCATCACCTGGTCGATGAGCGCCTCGAACTCCTCGTCCCGCCATTCGCTCGCGCACACCTTCGTGCGGTACATGAACATCGCCGGGATCACGTCGCACACGTACGCGTCCGTCCCACCGGAACGCACCTCTCCGCGCTCGACACCTCGGCGCAGCACCTCCTTGATCAGCTTCACGCTCGGCTCGATGACGCCCTCGAAGATCACGTCGTGGAAGAGCTCGGCCGTCGTCGTGTCGCATTCGTGAAGCACCGCGCGCAGGGCGAACCCGGTGCGCGAGAACATCGTGACCCGCATCTGCTTGCACAGCTGCAGCAGGTCCTCCCGGACGCCGCCGAGGTCCGGGACGCTGTCGAGGCGGGGCAGCCCGGCCCGCAGGGCGTGCACGACGAGGTCCTCCTTGGACGGCCAGCGGCGGTACACGGCCGCCTTGCCGGTCTGCGCCCCCGCGGCCACGCCCTCCATCGTCAGACCGCTCCAGCCGACCGTGCTGAGCTGCTCGAGGGCGGCATCGAGGATCGCGCGCTCCAGGACGGGCCCCCGCCGACGCGGGGACACCGTCCGGGCGGGAACGGCCGTCCAGCGCGAAGTAGCCATCTATTTCTCTCCGTTGAGCGAGCAGATGCATCAGGAACCAGCAGACACATCGAGAACCAGGTACCGAGAACAAAGGTGAGTGAACGCTTGCGTTCACTCAAGAGGAGTCACTACCGTCGTAGTGAACAGTGAACGGGCCCGTTCACTAAGGAACTTGCGGGGGATCATGACGACGACCTCTCAGCTGACACACGATCACAAGCCCGGGGCCGCCCGCCGGGAGGGGCATCCCGGCCTGGCCCTCACCGTCATCGCGGCCTGCCAACTCATGGTGGTCCTGGACGCGACGATTGTGAACATCGCGCTCCCCCACATCCAGGGAGCGCTCAAGTTCTCGACGACCGACCTCACGTGGGTCGTCAGCGCGTACACCCTCACCTTCGGCGGTCTGCTGCTGCTCGGCGGCCGCGCCGGTGACATCCTCGGACGCCGTCGCGTCTTCATGTCCGGCATCCTCCTCTTCACGCTCGCCTCGCTCCTCGGCGGATTCGCCCAGGAACCCTGGCAGTTGCTGGCCGCACGCGCCCTGCAGGGCGTCGGTGGCGCGATAGCCTCGCCCACCTCGCTGGCCCTCATCACGACGACCTTCCCCGAAGGGCCCGAGCGGAACCGCGCGTTCGGCGTTTTCGCCGCCGTCTCCGCAGGTGGCGGCGCGATCGGCCTGCTGGCGGGCGGCATGCTCACCGAGTGGCTCGACTGGCGCTGGGTCCTGTTCGTGAACGTACCCATCGGCGTCCTGATCGCCGTCCTCACCCCGCTCTACATCAACGAATCCGAGCGTCACCCCGGCCGCTTCGACCTCACGGGCGCGCTGACCTCCACGCTCGGCATGGTCTCCCTGGTCTACGGATTCATCCGTTCCGCCGAGGAGGGCTGGCGCGACGGCATCACGCTGGGTTCGTTCGGCGCGGCGGTCGTCCTGCTCGCGGCCTTCGTCCTCGTCGAGAAGCGGGCCAAGGAACCGATCACGCCCCTGCGGATGTTCGCCGACCGCAACCGCTCGGGCACGTATGTGATCATGCTCAGCCTGGCCGCCGCGATGTTCGGCATCTTCTTCTTCATCGTGCTCTTCGTGCAGAACATCCTGGGCTACACCCCGATCGAGGCGGGCCTGGCCTTCCTGCCGGTCACGGTGGTCATCGCGGTCGGTGCGGGCCTGTCGCAGAAGTTCCTTCCGGTGCTCGGCCCGAAGCCGTTCATGGTGTCGGGTTCGGTCATCGTCGCGCTGGGGCTCGGCTGGCTGACCCTGCTCGGTCCCGACAGCTCCTACCTCGGCGGCGTGCTCGGTCCGATGCTGCTGTTCGGCTTCGGCATGGGCCTGAACTTCGTGACGCTGACGCTGACGGCGGTCTCCGGCGTGGCCCTCCACGAGGCGGGCGCGGCCTCCGGCCTCCTCAACACCACCCAGCAGGTGGGCGGTTCGCTCGGTCTGTCCATCCTCACCACGGTCTTCGGCACGGCGAGCCGCAACGAGGGCAAGGACCAGATGGCGGACTTCATGGCCCACGCCTCCCCGGAGCAGAAGGCCCAGTTCGCCAAGACCCATGAGCTCCCGGCGCCCTGGGGTCACGAGGTGCTCTCCGAGGGCATCTCGACCGCCTTCATCCCGGCGGTCGGCATGGCCGTCCTCGCCCTGCTCACCGCCGCCCTGGTGATCCGCGTCCGCAAGAGCGACCTGGACGCGCTGGCCGGCACGGCGAGCGCCGCGGGCCCGGCCGCCGGCTGACGACACATCCCTCGCACCCGGGTGCCGGGTCGACCACGCCGGCGTGGCCGATCCGGCACCCGCTTGTGCGTTGACCAGAGCGACCCGAGAAGCCAGGGCGGGCGGCGCGAGTGCGGCACGTGCGGCGGACACTTCAGGCGGCATGAGGCGTGCGTACGTCGGGGCCTTGTCGTTCAGTACGAGGTGGTGGAGGGGTCGAGGTCGCGGCCGGGGTCACTCCCGCCGCACCGGGTGGCATCCACCGCGACCACCGGCCGCTTCTCGATGATCCGCCGGGCCCTTGCCTCCCCCACGCTGGTCGCGAACCACGGTCCACGCTCGTCACCGAGCTCGTCGGCCATCTCCTTCAGCGCGCAGGAGCGCTGCGGCTCCGGAAGCCCGTCCAGCGCCGGCACCGCGTCGGCCGACAACTGGCGCGCGTAGTCCAAGTCGAACTTCCCGGTCTCCTCGTAGCGCTGCACATTGCGCTCGGCTATCAGCGCGTCCGGCGACAGCAGCCCGAACGCCAGCACACCCGCCGCCGCACTGGCCGCCACGGCACGCGGCAGCCACCGGGCACCCCAGACGCCCGCGGCCATGATCAACAGGAGGATCACACCGAGCCAGAGCTCCACCGCGACCACCGAGATCCG
The DNA here is from genome assembly GCF_055591085.1 of Streptomyces sp. NPDC041713. Classification (NCBI taxonomy): domain Bacteria; kingdom Bacillati; phylum Actinomycetota; class Actinomycetes; order Kitasatosporales; family Streptomycetaceae; genus Streptomyces; species Streptomyces sp. NPDC041713. The sequence goes on along the minus strand of NZ_JBVIZY010000006.1, from coordinate 78,948 downwards.
CAGCCTGGTCAGCCCGTACGCCTCCACGTACATGTCCATGCGGCGCACCGCCGACGCCACCACGACCAACGTCATCACGCAGAGCGTGCCGAGCACCCCGCGCACCAACGTGCGGTCCCGCGCCCCGTCACGCGGCGCCCAGCGCAACGCGAACACGATCACCAGCAACGTGAGCAAGGTCGCGAGCAGCAACTGCCAGAACCCCTGCCGCGCATAGGCGGAGTACGAGAGTCCGGTCTTGTCGAGAACGGTGTCGTACCCCCCGAACAGCACGGCCAGCTGCACCGCGTTGAACGCCGCGAACAGCGCGGTGAGCACGACCAGCGGCAGCGCCCATTCGACCCGTCCCCGCGCCCGTCCGGGACCCACCACGAGCCGGTCCCAGCGCACGGGCGACGCGGCGGTACGCGCCACCGCGAGCGCTCCGACCACCCCCGCGGCCAGGAGCAGGACACGCCACGGGCCCCCGGCGACCGACGCATCGGGTATCAGCTCCCCGAGCAGGTCCGCGAAGGCCGCGTCCGCCCCGGCGAACAACGCCCCGAACACCACCAGCAGCACCACGGTCACCGCGACCGCCCGCAGCACGGGCGCGGCGCCCCGCGCCTCCCCCGCCCGCTCCCGCACCCCGGACCAGCCCCAGCGCAGCCCCGGGACGACCGCCTCGAACACGCCGAGCGGACTCAGAATGACACCCGTCCACGTCCGGGAACCGTGCAACGCCAACGACCCGAGCGCGAACGCGGCGACGATCGCCAGAAACGACGGCCACCCCGCGTCCCGCAACGCCGGCACGACCAACAGCGCGAGCACGCCCCCGGCCCACACCCACGACCACGGACGAGGCCACCGCCCCCGACGTCCGCCCCGCTGCGCCGAAAACCACGCGGCGACCCCGACCGGAACGGCGACCATCAACAGGTTCCACGCCAGCCCGTCCCCGAGCAGCACCATGCTCAACAACCCGGCGCCCAGCACGGCGCCCAACGTCACTGGCCCCACAGCCTCCGGCGGCTCACCCCGCAAATCGTCAAGGAGCGGCGCCACCTGCTCCTTCGCCCCCTCCCCGTCCTGCGTCCTCACCCGCTCCCCCGCACGCTCACTCGGCATCGGCCTTGGCCGCGGATAGCCACGCGCAGCACCGTACGAACCCGCCCTCACGGCCCGCCCACGCCCCCCGGCACCAGGAACTCCGTCAGCCACCTCGGCAAGCTCAGCTGCCTCAGCACTCTTGGCTGGCTCGGCAGACTCAGCTGCCTCGGCGGTCTCGGCTGGCTCGGCTGCCTCAGGGGTGTCGTTGGCCTCAGGCCCACCCCCAGACGACGGAGAACCGCCCGGCACCTCACGTCCGTCCGCCGCATCACGTCCAGCTGATGTATCCGACACGGGACCCCTCCCCCAAACCGGCCCTCTCACAGCACGCGGCCCACAACAGGTGGCCTCGGAGCTGCCGGAACCGGCACCCAGTTCAACGCACGCAAGGCCGACGCCAAGATCAACTGGTGGCCCGCCTCAGCGTAGCCGGGCGCCGCACTCACGCCCCCGGGCCGATCCATGCCTGTGGCATGACCGTGACAGTGGGACGTGCCGTTACCGAGCCCCGGGAACCCACCCAGGCAGGTCCTCGGTCCGCTCCAGCCACTCCCCAGGCGGCGCTCCGCCCTCGCCGGCCGCCACCACACCGCCCACGATGGCGCAGGTCGTGTCCATGTCCCCGCCCACCCGTGCCGTGTCCCAGACGGCGCGTTCGTACGACCCGAGCCCCCGCGCGGCGGACCACAACGCGAACGGCACCGTGTCATGGGCCGTCGTACGACGCCCGCACCCCAGAACCGCCGCGACCGTCCCCGCATCGCCGTAGTCGAGCATGTCCCGCGCCCTGCGCAGTCCCGCCCCCACCGCGCTGCGCGGCACCAGGTCGATCACACCGTCGAGAAGCTGCTGCGGCGTGGGCGGCCCGGTGGGAGCTGCCGTCAGCGCCGCCGCCGCGGCCACCGCCATGGCCCCGACGACCGCCTCACGGTGCTGGTGCGTGGGGTACGCCGAGATCTCCGCCTGATGCGTCGCCTGCTCCGGGTCGTCCGCGTACCAGGCGCCGAGAGGAGCGATCCGCATCGCGGCCCCGTTCCCCCAGGACCCCTGTCCCTTGAACAGTGCGGAGGCCAGCTCACGCCAGTCCCCGCCCTCCCGGACCTGACCCAGCAACCGGTTCACCGCGGGACCGTATCCACGGTCGACGTCATGGTGCTCGGCGAACGACCGGGCCAGCGCGTCCTGGTCGATCCGGCGATGCTTCATGAGGACGGTCAGCACGGAGCACGCCATCTCCGTGTCGTCGGTCCACTGCCAGGGGGCATCGGGCAGCTGTCGGCGCTTGAGCAGCGGGTAGTGCGCGGGCACGAAGAACTGTGAGCCCAGCGCATCCCCCACCGCCAGTCCGCGCAGGCTGGCCAGAGCGCGCTCGAGGCGCAGGTCGGGAGAGGAGTCAGCGGTCATCGCCCTGCCACTCTATCCGGTGAGGCCGCATACATTCGGTGAGGCCGCATCCATGCGTTGAGGCCATACCCATGCGGTGAGGCCATGTCTATCCGGTGACGCCGTACGACTCGGGCTCCCGCCACTGTTCGAACGGCCGGTCCATCGTGTACTTGCCGTCCTCGCCGAGCACCAGCACCCTCATCTCTCCGTTCCCCGGGTTGGACAACGACTCGAACTCCGCGACCGACCAGTGGAACCACCGCATGCAGAACAAGCGCATGGTCAGTCCGTGCGTCACAAGCAGGACGTTCGGCGGATGGTCCGGGGCCTCGAAACTCCGGTAGAGACTCTCCAGGAAGGCCCCCACCCGGTCATAGACGTCGGCCCCCGACTCTCCCTGCGCGAAGCGGTAGAAGAAGTGCCCGTACGCGTCGCGGTAGGCCTTCTGCAGGCGCACGTCGTCCCTGTCCTGCCAGTTGCCCCAGTCCTGCTCCCGCAGCCTCGGTTCCTCGCGCACCCGCACCAGCTCGGGATCGAGCCGCAGCGCCTGGAAGGTCTCGTGGGTGCGGCGGTAGGGCGAGACGTACACGCTCACCCGCTCGCGTCCGACCAGTTCCCGCAGGTGCTTGCCGGTCTCCTCGGCCTGGGACCACCCCGTCTCGGTGAGGGCGAGTGCGTGGTCGGGCTCGCGCTCGTACACGGTGTCGTCGGCGTTTCCGGCCGACTCGCCGTGCCGGACGAGGAAGATGCGCCGCGGGCGTGCCATACGGAAAGCCTAGATCGGGTCACCGGCGGGCTGCTCAGTCGGGTAGCCGCCCGGACTCCATCCGGCGTATTCGCCCCGTGAAACGCCGGCGCAGCAACCGGTCGTGCGAGACGACCACCAGGGCTCCCGTCCACTGTTCGAGGGCCGCCTCCAGCTCCTCGACCAGGCCGAGCGCCAGGTGGTTGGCGGGCTCGTCGAGCAGGAGCAGGTCGGCGGGTCTGGCGAGCAGCCGCGCGAGGGCCAGCCGCCGCCGCTGGCCCGCGGACAGGGACCCCACCGGGACGTGCAGGTCGCGGGGGCGGAACAGGCCGAACGAGAGGAGCAGTTCCCGCTGCTCGTCCATGGCGAGCCCCAGCCCTCTGCCGAACACCTCCAGGACGCGTTCCGTGGGCCGTCGGACCGGTATTTCCTGGGCGAGATAGCCGATCCGGCCTCTGCGGACGACGGTGCCCGCATCGGGTTCGAGCACGCCCGCCATGGCGCGGAGCAGAGTGGATTTTCCCGCGCCGTTCCCGCCATGGATCAGCAGTCGTTCGCCGGCCGAGACGGTGAGCGAGTCCACGGTGAGGCGCTCGCCCACGCGCACGTCCCGCAGGGTCACCAGGGCTCCCTCGGCCGCGCCCGTCACGGGTCGCGCCACGAACCGCAGCGGTTGCGGAGGTTGGGGCACCTCCTGTTCCCGCAGTCTGCGGAGCCGCTCCTGGGCGTTCCGAACCCGCCCGGAGACGGACGCCTGAACCCGCCCTCCGGCCCGGTCGTAGGCCATCTTGTTGTTGTCCTTCATGCCGCGGCCACCGGCAACGGTGTGTGCCGTCGTCGCCATGAACTCCTGGAGGCGACTCGTCTCCTCGCACCACTGCGCGTACTCCTGCTCCCAGCGTTGTCTGGCGGCCGCCCGCTCCGCGACGAGTCCTTGGTAGCCACCGCCGTGCCGCACGACGGAGCGGCGGTCCGCGTCCACTTCGAGGATCGCGGTCGTGACGCGCTCCAGGAACGTGCGGTCGTGGGAGACGGCGACCACCGTGCCGCGGTGTGCGGACAGGGCCTCCTCCAGCCAGTCCAGCGCGCTCTCGTCCAAGTGGTTGGTCGGTTCGTCCAGGAGCATGAGCTCGGGTGACGCGGCCAGCAGGCAGGCGAGGCCCAGCCGGGCCTGCTCGCCGCCGGACAGGCTGCCCAGGATTCTGTCCCGGTCGATGTGGGCTAGGCCCAGTCCGTGCATCGCCTTGTCCACGCGCGCGTCCGCCTCGTAACCACCCCGCAGCTCGAAGGCGGTCAGGAGGTCGCCGTACTCGCCCAACTCCCGCTCGGTGGCGGCTCCGAGTCCGGATTCGAGATCGCGCAACCGCGCTTCCATCGTTCGCAGTTCGGCCAGCGCCGCGTCGATCGCGTCCGCGACGCAGCGGTCGGCCGGGAGTCGTGGCGTCTGCGCGAGGAGGCCGACACCTCCCTCTGCGACGGTCACCACTTCGCCCCCATCGGGCCGCTCGTCGCCGGAGATCAGGTGCAGCAGCGTGGACTTCCCCGCGCCGTTCTCCCCCACCACTCCTATGCGCTCGCCCGGACGGATCGCGAGAGACACCCCGTCGAAGAGCAGGCGCTCCCCACGAGTCTTGGTCACACCATGCAGAGAGATCTGAGTAGGCATGGGCAAAGCACCCCCCGGTTTCACGTCCGGCCAACAAACGCTACGGCCACCAAACGCAACTGCTGTCGCATTACGACGAGTGTGACACACTGTCGAAGCTAATGCAACGCGAGTAGCGATAAATTTGCGGCGCGAGATTCCGCGGGAGCCGCGGCATGCCGAGGGAGAGGAACGAAGCGATGAGCGAGCGAGATGAGGAGCCGGCGAACCCCGCCCCCGGCACCCGCCGCCCCGGCGGCCGCACGGCCCGCACCCGCGCAGCCGTCCGGGACGCCGTGCTGAGCGGCCTCGCCGACCACGGCTACCCGGGCCTCACCGTCGAATACGTGGCCGATCACTCAGGGGTGCACAAGACCACGCTGTACCGGCGCTGGGGCGGCCTCGAGGGCATGGTCGCGGACGCCCTGGACATGGCGGGTGAGGACACCTGGACCCCGCCGGACACGGGAAGCCTGGAGGGTGACCTGCGCGAGCTGGCCCGCGAGGTGGTCGAGTCCTTCTCCGACGAGGCGGCCGCCTCCGCACCGACCGCGTTCGTCGCGGCGGCGTTCCAGTCGCAGAGGGCCGCCGACGCCCTGCACGCCTTCTACGCCGAGCGGTTCGGACGCTGCGAGACGGTCGTGGCGCGCGCCGTGGCCCGCGGCGAAGCTCCCCCGGACACGGACGCGGCAGCGCTCGTCCGCGCCGTTTCGGCCCCGCTGCTGCTCCGCGTATTCATCACCCGCGAACCGGTCGACGCGGCACTGGCCGACCAGTCGGCGGCGGCAGCCGTCGCAGCGACCCGCGAGGGCGCGTTCGCTCGGAGGTGACGCATGGCAGATCAACCAGCCACCCCGGCCACCCGGCCACTGACTCACCCAGTCACCCAGTCACTGAGTCACTGAGTCACTGAGTCACACCGTCCACGACGGCTCCAACTCCACGATGTCTCCCGCGAGCGCGGAGACATCGGCGTCCGTCTGCGCCCGGAGCGACAGGCGTTCCACCCGCTCGGCGCGGTACTTGCCGTGTTCGGCGGCCGACTGCCACATGGAGAGCACCAGGAACTCGTGGCCCGGCGCCTCTCCGAAGAGTCCGCGCACCATGCCCGGTGAGCCGGCCATCGCCGGGTTCCAGACCTTCTCCTGCATCAGCGCGAAGTGTTCGACCCGCGCCTCCCGGACCCTGCAGTGCGCGACACGCACCACGTCGGCGTCCGTGAAGCGCGGCTCGAACCCGGTCTTCACGTCGAAACGGTGGTCGAAGAGCTTGGCCCGGAGGTTCTTGTGCGTGCCCGCCTGCGCGGCCGCGAGGCGGTCGTGCGAGCGGGCCATGAAGGAGTCGTAGAAGGCGCGGCTCTCCCAGAACGCGAAGACGTGCGCGACGCCCTGCCGCCCCCGGCTCCACCCCCCGCCCTGCCCCCGGAACCCCGGCTCTCCCAACAGCCCCGCCCACTTTCGCTGACCTCGTTCGAACCCCCGACGGTCCACCACGGTGCAGCGAATCCACTTGACCAGCACCGCGCCATCGTACGGCGCGGAGCCCGGCCCGGGTCACGCTCCGGCGTAGTGCGCCCTGATCAGCTCCGCAGCGTCGGCCGCATCGAGTTCGATACCGAACTCCCGGTCGAGAACGGACATCAATTCGCCAACAGGAACGCTTCGTTCGTCCACCGTGCCCTCCGCGCGCGTGAGCGTGAACTGATCGCCCACGAGGCGCCGACGGACCTTTGGCCCGGCCTTCTGCAGTACTGGGCGGCGGATGAACGACGACCGGGGATGGGTCGACGTGTAGTGGTTCATCACCACGTAGTCGACGGGAAGGCGGCGTTCCTGGGTGTACGCGTAGAGGTCGAACCAGCCGTCGGGGCTCTGCGTCTGCAGCACCAGGACGCCCTCGTCCTCCTGCTTGATGCGGTAACGCCACTCTCCTTGTTGCCGTTCCACGCCGGCGCGCAGCGGGATGGGTTCGAGCAGCCCGTCGGCGCCGAAGCCGACGTCGCAGTGGAACGCCTCGCCGTCCACCTCGACCTTCAGGAGCATGTGCGTCACCGCGCGCGTGACGGAGGCCCCGGCCCTGACGCGGGCCCCGAGGCCGGTGACGTCGAAGCCGAGGCGTTCGAGGGCGGCCGCGAAGAGCAGGTTCTGCTCGTAGCAGTAGCCGCCCCGCCGGCTGTGGAGCAGCTTGTTCTGCAGTGCGGGCAGGTCCAGCGGGACCGGCCGGCCGAGCATCATCTCAAGGTTCTCGAAGGGGATGGCCGCCACGTGCTCCCTGTGCAGGAGGCGCAGCGTGTCCAGATCCGGCTTCGTCCCGCCCGTGTGCCCGAGTCTCGCCAAGTAGGCCTCGATATCGAGTTCTTCCCCGTTCCAAGTCATACGCCCATGATCCCCCGTTGTCAGGGGTACGTCGTAGCGTGGGTGTCGGACATGCCTGGTGGATCCGCAGCGGCCAGGTCACGAGGAGGGGGATATCCGGTGAGCAGTGTCAGCAAGGGAATCAAGAAGGTCGAAGTCGGGCTCAAGTGGGACCCGAGCCCGGCCGGGACGCCGCCCAATGATCTCGACATCATCGCCGCGACGTACGCGGCGGACGCCCCGTACGGCAGCCCGGTCTATCTGGTGCACTTCGACAGCCGCTCCCCCGACGGCACGATCACCCTCAACCGGGACAGCAGGACGGGGCAGGGGTTCGGCTTCGACGAGGTCATGACCCTGGAACTGGACCGGCTGGCGGGCTCGTTCGTCCGGGTCGTCGTAGGTGTGGCCATCCAGCAGCAGGAGGGGCAGAGGGTCTTCGGAGAGATCGCGAACACCGCGGTCCGCATCCGCGAGGGGTACACGGAGCTGGCGCAGCTCGACCTGTCCGAGGTCTCCGGGTACCCGGCGTCGACCGTCGCCGAGTTCACCCGGGACGAGTCCGGGGCCTGGTCGTTCCGCCAGGACGTCCGCGGCTTCGACACCGACCCGACGACGTTCGCCTCGGTCATGGGCTCCGAGCGCTGAGCCCCCGCCGCCGTCCGTCCGCGCAGCCGCGGCGGCGACGTACTCGTCGGAGCCGGCGGACGGGCGGCGTGGCCGAACAGGGTCCCGACGCAGAAGGGAGGGGCGACGGCCCATGGCCATCGCCCCTCCCTCACAGAGGACGCGCTTCGGGTTCAGCTACGTCGAATCTCGCATCCGACGCCGTTCCACCCGGTCACAGCGGCTCCGCCCGGTCAGCGCCCGGTCAGCTGCAACCGCTGGTCGAGCCGCAGCCCTCGCAGATGTAGCAGGAGCCCGCACGCTGCATCTTCGTACCGCACGAGAAGCACAGCGGCGCGTCGGCCTGGATGCCCAGCTGCATCTCCACGAGCTCGGCGCTGGTGTGCGCCTGCTGCGGAGCGGCCTTGGTCGCCTCCGACTCGGCCTGCGGCGTGGCGACGGCCTTCAGGGACTCGGTCTGCCGGGGGGCGGACTGCGCCAGGCCCTCGACGTCGACCTCGTCCTCGTTGGGCTCGTACGACCCGGTCTCCAGGTGGCGCTGACGCTCCTCGGCGGAGTGGATGCCGAGCGCGGAGCGCGTCTCGAAGGGCAGGAAGTCGAGCGCCAGGCGGCGGAAGATGTAGTCGACGATCGACTGCGCCATCCGCACGTCCGGGTCGTCCGTCATGCCGGCCGGCTCGAACCGCATGTTCGTGAACTTGGAGACGTACGTCTCCAGGGGCACGCCGTACTGCAGACCGACCGAGACGGCGATCGAGAAGGCGTCCATCATGCCCGCGAGGGTCGAGCCCTGCTTGGACATCTTCAGGAAGACCTCGCCGAGACCGTCGTCCGGGTAGGAGTTGGCCGTCATGTAGCCCTCGGCGCCACCCACCGTGAAGGACGTGGTGATGCCGGGACGCCCCTTCGGCAGACGCTTGCGGACCGGGCGGTACTCGACCACCTTCTCGACCGCGGCACGGATCGTGTCCTCGGTCTTCTCGGTGATCTCGGCCTTCGCCTCCTCCTTCTTCTTGGCGGAGAGGGGCTGGCCGACCTTGCAGTTGTCGCGGTAGATGGCGAGCGCCTTGACGCCCATCTTCCACGCCTCGAAGTAGACCTCTTCGACGTCCTCGACGGTGGCGGTCTCCGGGAGGTTGACCGTCTTGGAGAGGGCGCCCGAGATCCACGGCTGGATGGCGGCCATCATGCGGACGTGGCCCATCGCGGAGATGGAACGCTCGCCCATGGCGCAGTCGAAGACCTCGTAGTGCTCGGGCTTGAGGCTCGGGGCGTCGATCACATTGCCGTTCTCGGCGATGTGGGCGACGATCGCCTCGATCTGCTCCTCCTGGTAGCCCAGGCGGCGCAGGGCCTGCGGCACGGTGCCGTTGACGATCTGCATCGAGCCGCCGCCGACGAGCTTCTTGAACTTCACCAGGGCGAGGTCGGGCTCCAGGCCCGTGGTGTCGCAGGACATCGCGAGACCGATGGTGCCGGTCGGGGCGATGACCGACGCCTGGGAGTTACGGAAACCGTTCTTCTCGCCGAGGCGGACCACGTCCTGCCAGGCCTCCGTGGCGGCGGCCCAGATCGGCGAGTCCAGGTCGTCCACGCGGATGGCCGAGGCGTTGGCGTCGGCGTGCTGCTTCATGACGCGCTGGTGCGGCGTGGCGTTCTTGGCGTACCCGTCGTAGGGACCGACGACCGCGGCGAGCTCGGCGGAACGCTTGTACGAGGTACCCGTCATCAGCGACGTGATGGCGCCGGCGAGGGCGCGGCCGCCGTCGGAGTCGTACGCGTGACCGGTGGCCATCAGCAGGGCGCCGAGGTTGGCGTAGCCGATGCCCAGCTGACGGAAGGCGCGGGTGTTCTCGCCGATCTTCTGGGTCGGGAAGTCCGCGAAGCAGATGGAGATGTCCATCGCGGTGATGACCAGCTCGACGACCTTGGAGAAGCGCTCGGAGTCGAAGGACTGGTTGCCCTTGCCGTCGTCCTTCAGGAACTTCATCAGGTTCAGCGAGGCGAGGTTGCAGGACGTGTTGTCCAGGTGCATGTACTCGCTGCACGGGTTCGAGCCGTTGATGCGGCCGGACTCCGGGCAGGTGTGCCAGGCGTTGATGGTGTCGTCGTACTGGATGCCGGGGTCGGCACACGCCCACGCGGCCTCGGCCATCTTGCGGAAGAGCGACTTGGCGTCGACCTCCTCGATGACGTCACCGGTCATCCGGCCCCGCAGACCGAACTTGGAGCCGGACTCCACGGCCTTCATGAACTCGTCGTTCACGCGGACCGAGTTGTTGGCGTTCTGGTACTGGACGGACGTGATGTCGTCGCCGCCCAGGTCCATGTCGAAGCCCGCGTCGCGGAGCGCGCGGATCTTCTCCTCTTCCTTCACCTTGGTCTCGATGAAGCCCTCGATGTCGGGGTGGTCGACGTCGAGGATGACCATCTTCGCCGCGCGGCGCGTGGCGCCACCGGACTTGATCGTTCCTGCGGAGGCGTCGGCACCGCGCATGAAGGAGACGGGACCCGAGGCGTTGCCTCCGGAGGACAGCAGTTCCTTGGAGGAACGGATGCGGGAGAGGTTCAGGCCGGCGCCGGAGCCGCCCTTGAAGATCATGCCCTCTTCCTTGTACCAGTCGAGGATCGACTCCATGGAGTCGTCGACGGCCAGGATGAAGCAGGCGGACACCTGCTGCGGCTGGGGCGTGCCCACGTTGAACCAGACCGGCGAGTTGAAGCTGAAGATCTGGTGCAGGAGGGCGTACGCCAGCTCGTGCTCGAAGATCTCGGCGTCCGCGGGCGAGGCAAAGTAGCTGTAGTCCTCACCGGCCTTGCGGTACGTCTTCACGATGCGGTCGATCAGCTGCTTGAGGCCGGTCTCGCGCTGCGGGGTGCCGACGGCCCCGCGGAAGTACTTGCTGGTGACGATGTTGACCGCGTTCACCGACCAGAAGTCGGGGAACTCGACGCCACGCTGCTCGAAGTTGACCGAGCCGTCGCGCCAATTGGTCATGACGACGTCTCGGCGCTCCCAGACCACCTCGTCGTACGGATGCACGCCGGGGGTCGTGTGGATGCGCTCGATACGCAGACCCTTGCTGGCCTTGGACCCCTTGGCGCGGGAACCTCGTGCCGGGCCGCTCGTCGTCTCGGTCATGCCGCCTCCCTGTATCAGGCTAAAACGCCCTGAAGTGCCACGTTCTTCCCTGTGGCACGGATGTGTGTCTGGTGTTGCGGACGTCGCAGAGGACGCCCTCAACAGGTCTGGTTCGCCGCCGGCCGGTCGGTCAGCCGGTCAGTCGGCGGCAGTGGCGGGCACCGGGACTTCGGCAGTCCCTCCGGGCCCGCGGTCGTTCACGACGCGCTCTCCGCCCGCGTCGCGCGGCTCCGCGTACAGCCGCTGTTCCCTCAGCTCTCCGATGGCGGCCTCGAAGTCCTCGAGCGAGTCGAAGGCCCGGTACACGGACGCGAAGCGCAGGTAGGCGACGAGGTCGAGCTCCTGCAGCGGGCCCAGTATGGCAAGGCCCACGTCGTGTGTGGTCAGCTCCGCGCTCCCGGTGGCACGCACGGCCTCCTCGACCCGCTGGCCGAGCAGCGCGAGCGCGTCCTCGGTCACCGGCCGGCCCTGGCACGCCTTACGGACACCGTTGATGACCTTGGTGCGGCTGAAGGGCTCGGTCACGCCGCTGCGCTTGACCACCATCAGTGAGCACGTCTCCACCGTCGTGAAACGGCGGGAGCAGTCGGGGCACTGACGGCGTCGGCGGATCGACGTGCCGTCGTCGGTAGTACGGCTGTCGACGACGCGGCTGTCGGGGTGCCTGCAGAAGGGGCAGTGCATGGAACTCCCAACCCTCCTTCACGGCACGACTCATAAGCCTCAACGACCCCTTGGGGCCCTCGAAGCAGCCCCCAGCATAGGCGATCCGCGAGGTCCTGGAAGACCACGGACCACAACTTCTGGGCTGCTGCCGCAATCCAACCACTAGATCTGGGGTTGGGCCGCTTTTTCGGTACCGCGCGTGTCGCGTCGCCCCGTCGGGCGCCGGGCGGACACGGCCGCCCAGTACGCCGCTCGCGGCGGGGGGCCGGTGCGGGGTTGACGGGGCGCCGGATGGCACTATGGGAGCCCCGCTGAGGGGCTCACGGTCCCGGCGGTGAAGCGTACCGTAATGAACCGAATTGCCTTTCGGTCAGAGCGTCGGCCATACACCCAAACACGTGATCGCGGCAGGCAACCTGCAATTTTTCACTCGAACGTGTGTTTGGCGCAACCTTTCGAAAGCAACTACCGTTGGCTAGCTAGGGAGAGAACATCTCGAGAGGGGCCGACCGACGTGACCACCACCGCTGACAGCGCCACCATCACTGCCCAGGACCGTTCCCAGAGCCGACTCGAGCCGGTGCATGCCATGAATGACGCAGCCACGAACCAGGAGGGGCCCGCGCCCACCCGCTCCCTGCCGGGCCGACCTCCAGGCATCCGCGCCGACAGCTCGGGACTGACCGACCGGCAACGCCGGGTGATCGAGGTCATCAGGGACTCCGTGCAGCGGCGCGGCTACCCGCCGTCGATGCGGGAGATCGGTCAGGCCGTCGGCCTTTCCAGCACCTCCTCCGTCGCCCATCAGCTGATGGCCCTGGAGCGCAAGGGCTTCCTGCGCCGCGACCCGCACCGCCCGCGGGCGTACGAGGTGCGGGGCTCGGACCAGCCGAGCAGCCAGCCCACCGACACCACCGGCAAGCCCGCCGCTTCGTACGTCCCGCTCGTCGGCCGTATCGCGGCCGGTGGGCCGATCCTCGCCGAGGAGTCGGTGGAGGACGTCTTCCCGCTCCCCCGGCAGCTCGTGGGCGACGGTGAGCTCTTCGTCCTGAAGGTCGTCGGCGACTCGATGATCGAGGCCGCCATCTGTGACGGCGACTGGGTCACGGTCCGCCGTCAGCCCGTGGCGGAGAACGGCGACATCGTGGCCGCCATGCTGGACGGCGAAGCGACGGTCAAGCGCTTCAAGCGCGAGGACGGCCACGTCTGGCTGCTCCCGCACAACTCCGCGTACCAGCCCATCCCCGGTGACGAGGCGACGATCCTCGGCAAGGTGGTGGCGGTGCTGCGGCGAGTCTGAGGACTCCGCCCCTGACCGGGCCCCGGGACCAACTGCGCCGGTCCCGGGGCCCTGCTGCGTCCGCGGCGGGTGGGTGGGCCGACGGGTGTCCGACCCAAGCCCGTATGCCGTGCCTGCCAGGCCCCGCCGCGTCTGCCAGGCCCCGCCTCCCGCGCCCTACGCGTCGCCCTCGACGGCCTTGGCCGCCGCGTCGATAGCGGCCAGCGAGCGGCGCGCCTGGTTGCGGTCCGTCGTGTACCAGAAGTCGGGCAGCGAGGCCTTCAGATAGCTGCCGTAGCGCGCGGTGGCCAGGCGGGGGTCCAGGATGGCGACCACGCCGCGGTCCCCTGACGCCCGGACCAGACGCCCCGCCCCCTGCGCCATCAGCAAGGCCGCATGGGTCGCCGCGACGGCCATGAAACCATTGCCGCCGGCGTCGTCCACCGCCTTCTGGCGGGCGCTCATCAGCGGGTCGTCGGGGCGCGGGAACGGGATCTTGTCCATGATCACCAGCTGGCAGCTGGGACCCGGCACATCGACGCCCTGCCAGAGCGAGAGCGTCCCGAACAGACACGTCCTGGGGTCCGCCGCGAAGCCCTTGATCAGCTCGCCCAGCGTTTCCTCGCCCTGCAGCAGGATGGGCACGTCCAGCCGCTCCCGCAGTTCCTCCGCGGCCCCCTGAGCGGCGCGCATGGAGGAGAACAGGCCGAGGGTCCGGCCGCCGGCCGCCTCGATCAGCTCTGCCAGCTCGTCCAGCATGTCGCCGCGGGTTCCCTCGCGCCCCGGGCGGGCCAGGTGCTTGGCGACGTACAGGATGCCCTGCTTGCTGTAGTCGAACGGCGAGCCGACGTCGAGGCCCTTCCAGACGGGAGCGTCCTCGGACTCCGTACCCTCCGGGGCGAGGCCGAGCGACGCGCCCACGCCGTTGAAGTCGCCGCCGAGCTTCAGTGTGGCGGAGGTGAGGACCACCGATCGGTCGGCGAAGAGCTTCTCCCTGAGCAGCCCCGACACGGACATGGGGGCCACCCGCAGGGAGGCACCGAAGCGCTCGTGCCGCTCGTACCAGACGACGTCCCACTCGGAGCCGTTCGTGATGCGCTCCGACACGTCGTGGATCGACTCCACGGAGGCGAGCGCCTGCTTGCGGACCGCGTCCTCGTCCTGCACCGACTTGTCGCGGGTCGAGCCGAGCGCGGAGATCACCGTCCGCGCGGCGTCGCGCAGCGCCATCAGTGCGTACCCGAGGTCTTCGGGGATCTCTTCCAGCCGGCCGGGCAGCGCCAGCTCCATCAGCCGCTCGAAGCCCTCCGCAGCGGTCTGGAGCTGGTCCGCCGCCTTTTCGTTGACCAGCTTGGCCACGCGGCGCACGGCGCGGTTCACCTGTCCCGGCGTGAGCTCGCCGGTGGCCACGCCGGTGACCCGGGAGACCAGCTCGTGCGCCTCGTCCACGATCAGCACCTCGTGCTGGGGCAGGACGGGGGCGCCCTCGATGGCGTCGATGGCGAGCAGCGCGTGGTTGGTGACGACGACGTCGGAGAGCTTGGCGCGCTCGCGGGCCGCCTCGGCGAAGCACTCCGCCCCGTAGGCACACTTCGAGGCGCCCAGGCACTCCCGGGAGGAGACGGACACCTGGGACCAGGCGCGGTCGGACACGCCCGGGGTGAGGTCGTCGCGGTCGCCGGTCTCGGTCTCGTCCGCCCAGTCCCGCATCCGCAGCAGGTCCTGGCCCAGCTTGCTGGTGGGGGCGGCCGCCTCGAACTGGTCGAAGAGCCCCTCCTCCTCGTCCTGCGGCATGCCCTCGTGGAGGCGGTGCAGACAGAGGTAGTTCGAGCGCCCCTTGAGCATCGCGAACTGAGGGCGGCGGCGCAGCAGCGGATGCAGCGCGTCCACCGTCCGCGGCAGGTCCCGCTCCACGAGCTGGCGCTGCAGGGCGAGGGTGGCCGTGGCGATCACCACGCGCTCGCCGTGCGCCAGGGCGGGCACCAGGTAGCCGAGGGACTTGCCGGTGCCGGTGCCGGCCTGGACCAGCAGGTGGGAGCCGTCGTCGATCGCCTCGGCGACGGTCTCGGCCATGGACACCTGGCCAGGGCGTTCCGTGCCGCCGACGGCGGTGACGGCGGCGTGCAGGAGCTCGGGGAGGGAGGGCTTCGTCATAGCGCGACCACCCTACGGTGCCCCACTGACATTTCGCCGATCAAGGCTGATGGAGGGGGTTGGCCACGGTCCCGTGCACGGCGGCGTGCGGGCGCTGCGCCCGGTCGCGGTAGCCGTCGAGGTGGAGGCGGTTCCGGTTGAGGCACAGCCGCTCGATACGGGGTGTGAGCAGGTCGAACATCTCGTATCGCTCCTTGAGCTCCGGGGCGCGGGCCTGGTACCTGAGGATCTCGGCACGCACATACGCCCAGAAGTCGCCCTCCGTGATCCCCAGTTGTTCCTCGCAGAGCGGCGCGAGATAGCGGAAGACGCCGACGAAGAGGCCCGAGTGGATGAACTGCGTGAGGAAGCCGGGCGGCTCGGTGAGGAGTACGTCGCGAACGGCGGCCGGCATCGAGTCCTGTTCGGGCAGCGATATGGCACTGAGGTTGACGTCGTCCACGAAGTCCTTCACCGCCAGGCGGACGGGCACGTCCTTGTCGTCGAAGACCACGATCGTGTTCTCCCCGTGAGGGGAGAACACCGTGCCGTAGCGGTACAGGAAGTGCAGCAGGGGTGGCAGCAGCGCGGCGAAGAGCCGGCGCAGCCAGGTCGTCGGTGCCAGCCCAGAGCGCTCCACGAGTTCCGCGACGAAGGCCCGCCCCGTGGGGTCGGTGTGGGTGAGCGAGGCGAGGGTGCGGGCGCGCTCCCCCGGCGCGAGATGGCGGCCGACCGGCTCGCGCCAGATCGCTCCGAGGAGTTCCCGGTACTGGTACGGGACTTCGGGCAGCCCGTCGTAGACGGGGTGTTCGACGGCCACCGAGGCGACCTCGCCGAGCAGGATCACCCCGCACTCGTCCCGGAGGAAGGGATCTCCGTCGCGGAGTGCGTGCATCCAGGCCGTCACGGCGGGGGCGGCGACCGTGCGGCTCGTCGGCAGCCCGCGCCACACCAGGGTGTTGAGGACCGACAGGGGCAGCTTCACGGTGTGCCGGTCGGGGCGGGACACGTTGAGGAACGTACGGATGGACTGCTGGGGGAGGCGCAGGTCGCCGTCGCTGCAGAGCGGCACGATGGCGTCCGCGGCGATGGACGGGGCGAAGAGCGGCAGCACGATCTCGTCCCACTGCCAGGGGTGCACGGGGAGGTACAGGTACTGCCGCGGGTCCAGTCCCCGTGCCCGGAGTAAGTCGGCGAAGGCCTGCCTGGTGTCGGCGGTGAGTTCGACGTCGTAGAGCTGCTGGGCGGTGTCCAGTCCCGTGACGCCGCGGTACACGGCGAGGTCGGTGTGGACGGCGATCCACGGGAGCGGTGTCGAGCGGCGGGCCTCGGGCGCCCACCGGTCGGTGTCGGCCGCGGAGAATCCGATGCGGCCCTTGTTGAGGACGATCCAGGGGTGGCCGGTCTGGTGCCCTTCGAGTTCCGCGTAGCCGAGGTCCGCGAGCTGGGCCGCGCTCAGCGCCGTGTGGTCGATCCGGGCATCGGCGCCGAGCGTGACCGTGAGCTCGCGGATGAGGTGACCGAGTGTGGCGCCGTCCAGGCCGAGGGTCCGGCGGGCCAGGACGAGGAAACGCACCGGGTCGTCGACGGCGACGGCCGGCCCGTCCCCCTCGGTGAGGGTCAGGCCGGCCGTGTCCACGTACCAGCTGCCGTACGAGCCGCGTCGGGCCCGGAAGGTGAGGCAGGCGTCCTGCCCTCCGTCGGACGGGGAGGCTGCGTCCCGCCCGGCCGGTTCGAGGCGGAGCCGGTAGGTGTCCGGCTCCTCGTCCGCCGCCGGTACGGGGTGGATGACCTCCTCGTACGCGAACTCGCCGATCATCTTGGCCAGCAGGCGGCGGCCGGCCTCCCGCCATCTGTCCTGGGTCAGTTCGGGCGGGTCGTACAGCTCGGCGGCAGGGCGGGGGATCTGGCCGGCGGACGGATTCGGCACGGGGACTCCTCAGGGAGGGAACCGGATCGGGTCGAGCGGAGTTACTGAGAGTGACGGGGTCAGAGCACGGCGCGCAGGGCCCGGTCACGGATCATGAGCGCCGCGCGTTTGTCGGGCAGATCCACTTCGGCGGAGAAGCGGAAGCCGGCGCTCAGGAATGCGGAGACGGAGGGGGTGTTGCGAAGGTCGGGTTCTGCCACGACGCGTGTGCACGCGGGGCGATGGTCGAGGACGTGGTCGGCCACGGCCCTGAGCAGCGAAGTGCCGAGGCCACGGCCCCGGTTGGCGACGCCGCCGATCAGGAGGTGGATACCGGTGTCGTGCGGGCGCGAGGGATAGTGACGGGCCAGGGGGTCGAGATCCGCGCGGTAGATCTCCCAGTAGCTCATCGGCATTCCCTCCAGCACGCCCAGACAGGGGACGCTGCGTCCGTCGCCGTCGAGCTGGGAGCGCAGATGGGCTTCGGTGACGGCCTCGGGCCCCGACAGCTCCCAGAACGCGGCCACGGTCGGATCGTTCATCCAGCGGCTGATGAGCGGGAGGTCGCGTTCGAGTCGCACGGGTACGAGGCGGAAGGCACCGGCGTCTGTGGGGGTGCACCCCCACCCCCCGACGCCGCCCAGGAGATCGTCCCGCACCGCTGTGTCCCGCCCGTCGCCCTCGGCCAGCAGGGCGACGAGCTCCTCGGGCAGGCGCAGGTCGAGGGTGTCCGCGCAGTCGGCGCCCGGCGGGGCGGATCCGGTCCCGGCGTCGGTGCTCGCGTCGGTGGGAGTCACGGAGTCGCTCCTGTCAGAAGAGGTGGGGCTCAGGAGGGGTGGGGCTCAGGTGAGGTGAGGCATGTCCTCAGGAGTGGAGGGGGTTGGGGATGGTGACGTAGACGGACTGGGTGTCGACCGGGCCGACGAGCTCGTCGAGGCCGTGCAGCCGGGTCAGCAGGTTGGCCTTGCAGCGGAGTACGGGTGAGTCGAGCAGGATCGCGGGCAGCGGGGTGCGCAGCCGGTCGGGCCCTGTCGCGACATCGCCGAGGAAGCGGCGGAAGGCGGCGAGCAACAGCCTTTCGTCCGCGAGCCGTTCGGCGCCGAGGGCTCCGATGAGGCCGAAGACGTTGTTGATGCCGAGGTAGTAGGCGAACCGCTCGTCCGTCACCTCGTCGGAGACGAAGGTGTCGCTGTCGCGCCCGATGCCGGGAAGCCGGCGTTCGAGTTCGGCGCGCCGGGATTCGCGGAAGTAGTAGCCCTGGTTGTCGCGGTACCGGCCGCCCACGGGCCAGCCCTCGGGGTCGAGCAGCAACAGGGTGTTCTGCTGGTGCGCTTCCAGGGCGACGCCGGCCTCACTGTCCAGCCAGAGCACGGGACGTACGACCGATTCGAGGTAGCGCAGGAACCACTCGGCGGCAACGGCGCCTCGCGGGCGGCCTGTTCGGCCCGCGAGGCGGGTGACGGTCTCGCCGAGCCGGGAGCGCATCACGTGGCGTTCCTGGCCGGCGGGCAGTGTCGACGGCCGGGGCGAGACGAGTCCGGCGAGGCAGGTGGCGTTGTCGCCGAGTCCGAAGGGGTTGTGCCGGATCATGACGTCGAGCCCGGGGACGGGCGCGCCGTCCGGGCCGGTGACGCCGAGCCAGGCGGGGTCGCGGACCACGTCGAAGCAGGGGTGGGCCGACTGCCACTGTTCGGCGAGCCCGCTGCGGAGCAAGCGGTGGACCTCGACGCCGCGGCGGAGTTCCTTACGGAGGTTCTCACGACGGGAGTTGGTGATGCGCAGGCCGAGCGAAAGCTTCAGCATGGCGGCCGCGCCGGAGCGGTAGAGGGTACGGACGGAGGAGGTGGGGTGCCAGGGAGCGCCGTGCGGGCCGAGGTCCTGGAGCAGCCCGGCGTCGAGCAAGGCGGCGGCGGTGGGGCGGTGCCGGAGTTCGCGGATCTGCCAGGGGTGTACGGGCAGGGCGACGCGGCCGTCCGGGAGCGGCAGGTCCGGGCCTGCGAGGCGGGCGGTCAGGTGGTCGGCGGGGACGGTGCGTCCGCGCTCGGTCCAGGCCGAGTCGCAGGCGAGTACGGAGCGGTCGACGGCCAGCCAGTGCAGGGCGAACGCGCCGCGCAACTCCGGTGAGTACAGGTGGGATTCGGCGTCGGAGAGACCCTCGCGGCTTTTGGGGGTCGGATGCAGGGGGTGTCCGAGGAGCAGGGACTGTTCGGCGGCGAGGAAGGGATCGGGCTCGTCGTCCGGCCGGCTGCGGCGGTCGGCGATGAACTCGGCCGTGCGCCGGACCGAGTCGGCGACCCGGCCGACCAGGTCGGCGCCGTCGACGGGCTCGGCGGACCCGGCAGGCTCCACGGGCTCGGCAGGCTCGGCGGGCCCGGCAGGATCCACGGGCTCGGCAGGTTCGGGCGCGCGGGGGGCCTCGGCGGCTGCGGGGACATCGGCCGGAGCGGTGGCGTTGCCCGGGCCGGGCGGCCCCGTCGGGGGTTCCGTCGCGTGGCGGGCGGTCTCCCGGCTGAGCAGGGCGGCGACGGTGACGGCGTCCACGGCCGGGGCGCTCGTGGGCCCGTCTTCGAGGTACGGGAGGCTGAAGCGGTGCCATCCGCTGGCCGACCAGTACTGCACGGGGACGAGCAGCGCCGTTCCGCTGGCCTCCAGGGGGACGCGCAGGACTCCGCGGTCCGGGGCGGGGAGGTTGTTCTCCCTGACCCAGCAGCGCAGGAGGTTCTCGACGGCAGCCGCCTGGGCCGCGGTGTACGGGTCCGGGTGTTCGAGGAGGTCGGTGGACGTGCCGCGCAGGCGCTCGGCCTCCTGGCCGCCACCCTTCTGCCGCGGGACCGTCTCGGACTCCGCCACCACTGAGGTGCACGCGCCGCACGCGTCTGGGGCGTGGGGCTGGGGGCGGCCTTCGGATGCGGGGGTGGCGTTCAAGAGGGCTTCCTTGTGAGGTTGTCCGGGGCTCCGTGTGGCGACGGGTCCGGTGCGCTTCGGCGGTCAGTGCCTCCGCGTCGAAGGGCCGGGTTCCGTCGTGGTCATACGTGGTGGGTACGCGCCGCGGTCGCCAGCGCGTCGGCCAGGCGGTCGAGGACCGCGGCAGCCTGTTCGTCGGTGATGGTCAGCGGAGGAAGGAGTCGTACGACACTGGAGTGCCGGCCGCCGAGTTCGACGATCAACCCCCGGCGCAGGCACTCGCGTTGGACGGCCGCGGCGAGTTCGGGCGCCGGCGGATGAGGCCGGCCGGTGCCGGCCAGGTCACCCAGTACCGAGGTGCCGGGCCCCGACTCACCCGGTCCTGACTCCTCCCCCGCGGGATTCACCAGTTCCACTCCGATCATCAGCCCTCGGCCGCGGACTTCGCCGATGCACGGGTGTTCCGCGGCCAGGGAGCGCAGTTCGGCGAGCATACGGGCGCCGAGGGTGGCGGCGCGTTGGGCGAGGCCGTTCTCTCGGACGTAGGCGAGGGTGGCCGCCCCCGCGGCCATGGCGAGTTGGTTGCCGCGGAAGGTGCCCGCGTGGGCGCCGGGCGGCCAGACGTCGAGGTCGTCGCGGTAGACCACGACGGCCAGGGGGAGGCTGCCGCCGATCGCCTTCGAGAGCACCATGACGTCCGGGACGACGCCGCTGTGTTCGACGGCCCAGAAGGCGCCGGTGCGGCCGACGCCCGTCTGCACCTCGTCCGCGATGAGCGGGATACCGCGCGCGGCGGTGATCTCGCGCATCCGGCGGAGCCAGGCGTCCGGGGCGGGGAATACTCCGCCCTCGCCCTGGACCGGTTCGAGGATCATGCCGGCGGGCGCCGGGACGCCCGACTTGGTGTCGTCGAGGAGGCTCTCGGTCCAGTGGGCGGACAGCTCCGCGCCGCGTGCGCCGCCGAGCCCGAAGGGGCAGCGGTAGTCCTGCGGGTAGGGCAGGCGCGCGACCCGTACGTCGCGGGAACCGCCGGAGACTTCGAGCGCGCCGGCCGTCATGCCGTGGTAGGCGCCGGTGAAGGCGAGCATGCCGTCGCGGCCGGTGGCCGTGCGGACCAGTTTCAGTGCCGCCTCCACCGCGTCCGTGCCCGCGGGGCCGCAGAACTGGATCCGCGCGCGCTCCGCGAGGCCGCGCGGCAGCGTGTGGAAGAGCTCGGTGGTGAAAGCGTCCTTGACGGGTGTCGCCAGATCGAGGACGTGGAGCGGGGCCCCGGAGTCGAGGACCTTCCGGATCGCTTCCAGCACCACGGGGTGGTTGTGCCCGAGGGCGAGGGTTCCGGCGCCCGAGAGGCAGTCGAGGTAGCGGCTTCCGTCGGCGCCCTCGATCGTCAGACCGCGCGCCCGGACCGGCACGATCGGCAGGGCTCGCGCGTAGGTGCGCGCCGCGGACTCGCGGGCCGACTGGCGCCGCAGGATCGCCTCTTGAGCCTGTGCGGCTCCGGGTTGAGCCTGTGCTGCTCCGGGTTGAGCCTGTGCGGTCCCCGGCGGATCGTCCCTCGTCGGCTGAGGCGCCGGGTGCGGCAGGGGATGCGGCAGGGGATGCGGCACGGGGTGCGGTGCGGTCTGTGTCACGGGACGCCCTGCGGACACCGCCGCGGGCGCAGGCTCGGTCACGGCCACGACTGTTGGTCCTCCCGCTGGGGGCGGGCGCGTCCGTCCGGTGCGGCTCCGGGGGAGCTTCATGGGGCCGGTCGCGCGGGCGAGTTGGCAGGGGGATGAACGCAGGCCGCGGCTCCCCCGTACCTACCAACGACGAGGGGGCCGGAGGATCACGGGTCAACGGAAGATCCTTGCCGTGACGGAACCGTTGCCCTTCCGTCGGCCGTCCCCAACGGCATCGGCATAGTGTGGGGGCCGTTCATCAGCGACAGGTGCACCGCTCCCCCGAGCAAACCGGAGCAAATCCAGCGAAGGGGTGCCGCACCGGTGGCAACGGGTGCCGCTCGCCCGGATGTCCAGCACTTTGGAACGATTTCGAGGCCCAGGGGGATTCTCACCATGCGACCCATACGTCCGCTCTTCACCGTTCGCAATAGGAGGAGCGCGCGCACCAGAACGTCCCCCGTGGCGGCCGCCGTGGCGCTCGGCGCCACTCTCGCGCTGACCGCCACCGCCTGTGGCCCGAGCGACGACAACGCCGGTGGCGACTCGTCCGCTTCCCAGCCCGGCGACAGCAACGGCGACGACCCGCTCAAGATCCCGGACGACCTCAAGGACAAGCTCAAGGACCACGGGTTCGACCTGGACAAGTGGAAGAACGGCGCCTGGAAGAACTGGAACAGGGACGACTGGCTGCGCGAGGCGGGCGACTTCGTCAACCCGATCATCAAGGGTCTGTGGGACTCCGACCGGATGCGGGACGCCGACAAGAACCCGGACCGGGAAGTCGACGAGAACGACATCTCCGGTGACCAGGGCGTCACCGACCCCACCCCGAGGCCCGTCAGGGCCGCCGCCGTGCAGTCGCCGTACCACGGCCAGAAGCCCGCGTCGGGCAAGCTGTTCTTCGACAGCCCCAAGGGCTCGATGGTCTGCTCCGCCACGGTCGTGAAGGACCCGGCCCACCCCGGCAAGTCCAACATGGTGTGGACCGCGGGCCACTGTGTGCACGACGGCGCCAAGGGCGGCTGGTACCGCAACATGGTCTTCGTGCCCTCGTACAACGACAGCGGCAAGTCGGCCGAGGAACTGCGCAACGCCCCGAAGGAAGAGGTCGCTCCGTACGGCGTCTGGTGGGGCGACTGGGCGCAGACCTCCGACCAGTGGATCGAGCAGGGCGGTCCGACCGGCGGCAAGGGCGCGCCGTACGACTTCGCGGTCATGCACGTGAAGCCCGAGAAGGGCAGCGAGGGCAAGTCCCTGGAGGAGACCGTCGGTTCGGCGCTCCCGGTGGACTTCAACGCCCCGGCCGTGCCGCAGATCAAGGACATGACGGCGACCGGCTACCCCGCCGCTCCGCCGTACGACGGGCAGAAGCTGTTCCAGTGCTCCGACAAGCCGGGACGCCTCTCGCTCAGCAAGCCCGACCCGACGATGTACCGCATCGGCTGCACCATGACCGGCGGTTCGTCCGGCGGCGGCTGGGTCGCGCAGGGGCAGGACGGCAAGCCCGCCCTCGTCTCCAACACCTCCATCGGCCCGGTGACGGCCGGCTGGCTGGCCGGTCCGCGCCTCGGCAAGGAAGCCAAGGGCATCTACAACGCCGTCAGCAAGAAGTTCGCCGGTCAGTAGATCGGTAGTGCCGTAGAGCGGTAGTGCCGCAAGGCATTAGTGCCGCAGGGCATTAGCGCCGCAGAGCTGCCGGGACCGGCAGGACGGCGTGGCGGCGGGGCACCGTAAACCTTCACGACCCCGCCGCCGTTCGTCCCCGACCTCACGGGCATAGTGAGGTGTTGCGTCGGCGCGGATCCGCACGGAACTCCGCGCCCATGCATGACACGTACATGGCACATCTTTTCCAACGGGGGTAACAGCACCATGCGTTCCACTCGTGCGCCCTTCGCGCGCAGTCGCGGACGGCGGGTCGCGCTCGCCGCCACCGGCCTCGCGGCGACCCTGGCGCTCACCGCGACGGCCTGCGACCCGAGCGACGACAAGGCGAGCGACAAGCCCGAATCCACCACGTCCCAGGGATCCGACGGTTCCAGCTCCGGTACCGGCTCCGACTCCAAGCTGCCCGCCGGCCTCGCCGACAAGCTCAAGGAGAAGGGCATCGACCTGGACGACTGGAAGAAGGGTGCCTGGAAGAACTGGGACAAGGACGACTGGGTCCGTGAGGCGAAGGACTTCGCCAACCCGGTCATCGAAGGGCTCTGGAAGCCCGAGCGGATGAAGAAGGCCAAGGACCCGAACAAGACGATCGCCTCGAAGGACGCGGCCGCCGACCAGGGCGCGACCGATCCCGAGCCGACGCCGGTCCGGGCCAAGCCCGAGAAGACGCCGTACCACGAGAACGCGGCCCCCGTCGGCAAGATCTTCTTCGACTCCCCCAAGGGTTCGATGGTCTGCTCCGGCACCGTCGTGAAGGACCCCCGCAACCCCGGCAGGTCCAACCTCGTGTGGACCGCGGGCCACTGCGTGCACGCCGGCAAGAACGGCGGCTGGTACCGCAACATCGCCTTCGTGCCCGCGTACAACGACCTCGGCAAGTCCGAGGCCCAGCTGCGCAACGCGGCCCCGCAGGAGATAGCCCCCTACGGGCAGTACTGGGCGGACTGGATCTCGACCTCCAACGAGTGGATCGACGGCGGCGGTCCGACGGGCGGTTCGGGCGCCACGTACGACTACGCCGTCCTGCACGTGAAGCCCGAACAGGGCAGCAAGTCGCTGGAGGAGACCGTCGGCAACGCGCTCGACGTCGACTTCTCGACCCCGGCCACGCAGAGCGTGAGCGCGATGGGCGCCTGGGGCTACCCCGCCGCCCCGCCGTACAACGGCCTGATGATGCACAAGTGCGTCGACAAGCCGGGCCGCCTCTCGCTGTCGCCGTCCCTGCCGACGATGTACCGCATCGGCTGCACCATGACCGGCGGTTCGTCCGGCGGCGGCTGGTTCCGCATGGTGGGCGGCAAGAAGAAGCTCGTGTCGAACACCTCGATCGGCCCGGCCGAGAACACCTGGCTGGCCGGACCGCAGCTGGGCCGGGGCGCCGAGCAGGTCTACGACATGATGAGCAAGAAGTACGGCTCGCAGTAGGGCTCCCGGTAGCCGCTCACGAGCGAGCACTGATTCCACGGCGAAGGCCCGCCCCCTACGAGAGGGGGCGGGCCTTCGCCGTGTGTGCTGACGACCTACGTGCTGACGGTCTGTGTGCCGACGGTCAGTGCGCGGCCGGTACGTACGGAGCGAGCTCCGCGGCGAGTTCCTCGTGCACCTGCGCCTTGAGCAGGGTGCCCTCGGCGGTGTGCTCCTCGGAGAGCACCTCACCCTCGGCGTGCGCGCGGGAGACGAGCTGGCCGTGCGTGTACGGCACCAGGGCCTCGATGTCGACCTCGGGCCGGGGCAGCTCGGTGTCGATCAGCGTGAGCAGCTCGGCGATGCCGGCGCCGGTGCGCGCCGAGACCGCGATCGCGTGCTTCTCGTTGCGCAGCAGGCGCTGGAGGACCAGGGGGTCCGCCGCGTCCGCCTTGTTGATCACCACGATCTCGGGCACGTCGGTCGCGCCCACGTCGCGGATCACCTCGCGCACGGCGGCCAGCTGCTCCTCCGGCACCGGGTGCGAACCGTCCACCACGTGCAGGATCAGGTCGGAGTCGCCGACCTCTTCCATGGTGGAGCGGAACGCCTCGACGAGGTGGTGCGGCAGATGCCGCACGAACCCGACGGTGTCGGCCAGGGTGTAGACGCGGCCGCTCGGCGTCTCGGCCCGGCGCACGGTCGGGTCGAGGGTGGCGAACAGGGCGTTCTCCACCAGGACGCCGGCGCCCGTGAGCCGGTTGAGCAGGGAGGACTTGCCCGCGTTCGTATACCCGGCGATCGCGACCGACGGCACCTTGTTCCGCCGGCGCTCCTGCCGTTTGATGTCGCGACCCGTCTTCATCTCCGCGATCTCCCGGCGCATCTTCGCCATCTTCTCGCGGATCCGTCGCCGGTCCGTCTCGATCTTGGTCTCACCGGGGCCACGGGTGGCCATGCCGCCACCGCCGCCGCCACCCATCTGACGGGAGAGCGACTGACCCCAGCCGCGGAGCCTCGGCAGCATGTACTGCATCTGCGCGAGGGCGACCTGCGCCTTGCCCTCTCGGGACTTGGCGTGCTGGGCGAAGATGTCGAGGATCAGGGCGGTCCGGTCGACCACCTTGACCTTGACGACGTCTTCCAGGTGGATCAGCTGGCCGGGGCTGAGCTCACCGTCGCACACGACGGTGTCGGCTCCGGTCTCGAGCACGATGTCGCGCAACTCCAGGGCCTTGCCCGAGCCGATGTACGTCGCGGGGTCGGGCTTGTCGCGGCGCTGGACGACGCCGTCGAGCACGAGCGCGCCCGCCGTCTCGGCGAGGGCCGCCAGCTCGGCGAGGGAGTTGTCCGCGTCCTGCACCGTCCCCGACGTCCATACGCCGACGAGCACCACCCGCTCCAGACGGAGCTGTCGGTACTCGACTTCGGTGACGTCCTCGAGCTCGGTGGAGAGGCCCGCGACGCGGCGCAGGGCCGCACGCTCGGAGCGGTCGAACTGGTCGCCGTCCCGGTCTCCGTCGATCTCGTGGCTCCAGGCGACGTCCTCTTCCATCAGGGCATCGGCCCGAAGACCTTCGGGGTAGTTCTGCGCGAAGCTCTGTGCGTCCTGGGAAGGGGAAGAAGAGGAGGTCATTGGGTCCTTACGTCGATCCGTCGAGGGGAAAGCGACGGATGCGGGATCCGTCACAGTCGACAACGCCCGAGCAGGTCCGGAGATTCCCGGAGCCGTCCCGGTCCGGCCCTGAGATGTCCCCGAGGGGATGTCCCGGACGGGCCGCGCCGTCGACCTGAAGATGGTTGCACGACACGGCCCGTCTCGTCATCCGGGTTATGCGCCGGACTTCCAGTCGGGGTGCCCCGGCATCGGCGGCGTCTTCTTCCCGTACAGCCAGGCGTCGAAGAATCCGCCCAGGTCACGCCCGGCGGCCAGGGAGGCGAGCCGTACGAAGTCGGCGGTCGAGGCGTTGCCGTCGCGGTGGATGCGCACCCACTCCCGCTCCACGCGCTCGAAGGCCCGCTGCCCGATCTCCTGGCGCAGGGCGTAGAGCACCAGCGCGCTGCCGTCGTAGACGACGGGACGGAAGATGCTGATCTTCTTGCCCGGCGCGGGCGCCTTGGGCCTGGCGGGCGGGCCGCCGGCGGTGCGCCAGCCGTCCGAGAGGCGGTAGGCGTTCCGCATCCGGGCCGTCAGGGCCTTCTTCGCGCGGTCCTCGGAGTTCTCCGCGTTCTCCTCGGTGTAGAGGGCCTCGTACCAGGTCGCGTGCCCTTCGTTGAGCCACAGGTCCGACCAGTTCCGGGGGCTGACGCTGTCCCCGAACCACTGGTGGGCGAGCTCGTGCACCATGATCGATTCGATGTACCACGCCGGGTACTCGGGGCGCGTGAAGATCTCTCTCTCGAAGAGAGAGAGCGTCTGCGTCTCCAGCTCGAAACCGGTCTGCGCGTGGGCGATCAGCACGCCGTAGGTCTCGAAGGGGTAGCGGCCGACCTTCCGCTGCATCCAGTCGATCTGGCCGGGCGTCTTCTTCAGCCAGCGCTCCACGACCTTGCGGTCCTTGGTGGGCACCACATCGCGTACCGGAAGGCCGTCCGGACCCTCCCGGTGCACCACGGTGGAGCGGCCGATGGACACCTGGGCCAGTTCGGTCGCCATCGGGTGCTGGGTGCGGTACACGCTGGTGGTGGTGCCGCCCTGCCGGGTCTTGCCGACCGGCAGCCCGTTGGCGACCGCCGTGAGCCCCTTGGGGGCGGTGATCCGGAAGGTGAATTCCGCCTTGTCCGCGGGGTGGTCGTTGCACGGGAAGACCAGGTGCGCGGCGTCCGCCTGATTGGCCATGGCGAGCCCGTCGGAGGTGCGCAGCCAGCCGCCCCCGGCGTCCTTCGTGGGGAGGGGGTCGCTGGTGTGCCGCACGGTGATCCGCAGCCGGTCACCGCGCCCGATCGGTGCGTCCGGGGTGACGACCAGGTCCTCACCGCTGCTTTCGAAGCGCGCACGTTCGCCGTTGACCTCGACGGAACGCGCCTTGCCGTGCGCGAAGTCGAGGTTCACGTGCTTCAGGGGCTCGGTCGCCCAGGCCTCGATCTTGGTGACGGTCTCCAGGGGCTTGCGGTTGTCGCCTCCGTAGGTGAAGGCGATGTCGTACGACGCCACGTCGTAGCCGGGGTTGCCCAGGTGCGGGAAGAGCGGGTCGCCGATGCCGAGCGGGGCGACGGGGGCCGGGGCGCTCGCCGCGACGAGGGCGGCGGACGCGGTCGCCGCGAGCACGGCGACGGCGATGCGATGGGTGCGAAGGGCCTTCGGCCGACGGGCCGAGGTCCGAGGGGTGAGCAGCATGAACTACCGCTATCAGCGCACGTCTTCCCGCCGTGTGAGGGCGCGCTCCGAGCCACCCGAACGAGTCTCCGTCGTTCAGTGGGCGGCGGCAGCCGGGTGCTGGGCGCGGTTCACGTCGTACACCCCGGGGACCGCGCGCATGGCGCGCATCAGGCCCGGCAGGTGCGACGCGTCGGGGAGTTGCAGCGTGTACGTGTGGCGCACGCGCTGCTGGGTCGGCGGTTCCACGGTGGCGGAGATGATCGCGACGCCTTCGAGGGCGATGGCCTCGGTGAGGTCGGCGAGCAGATGGGCCCGGCCGAACGATTCGGCGATCAAGGTGACCCGGCACTCGGCGGTGTCCCCCCAGCGCACGCCGACCTCCGGACGTCCCACTTCTTTCATCCGCTCCACGGCCGGACAGCCGACCCGGTGGACGGTCACCACGCCGCCGCGGACGGCGAAGGCGGTGACGTCGTCCGGCGGCACCGGCGTACAGCAGCCGGCCAGGCGCACGGTGGCGCCCTCGCGGTCCACGACGGCGTTCGCGGAGGCGGGCCGTCCGGCTCCGGGGGCCTCCGCCCTGGAGACGCCCGCGGGGGCCTGCTGGGGCGGCCGCTGCACGGAGGGGGCGGGCGCGGTCGGCGCGGGCGCCGGGTGGGTGGTCAGCCAGCGCCGGATCGCGATCCGCGCGGCGGGCGTACGGGCGTGGTCCAGCCACTCGCGCGAGGGGCCCGACGTGAGGTCCTGGCCCATGAGCAGCTGGACCGTGTCGCCGTCGTGCAGGACCGTGCTGAGCGTCGCGAGGCGGCCGTTGACGCGCGCGCCGATGCAGGCGTGCGCGTCCTCGCCGTACTGGGCGTACGCGGCGTCCACGCAGCTGGCGCCCGCGGGCAGGCCGAGCGTGCCGCCGTCGGGCCGGAAGACGGCGATCTCGCGGTCCTGGGCGAGGTCCTCCCGGAGCGTGGACCAGAAGGTGTCCGGGTCGGGGGCGGCCTCCTGCCAGTCGAGGAGGCGGGAGAGCCAGCCGGGCCGCGTGGGGTCGATCCGCTCGTCGTCGACGCTGTCGGCGGGCTCCTCCGCGGGCGGGGCGTAGGGGTTGCGCAGCGCGACCACGCCCGCCTCGGCGACCTGGTGCATCTGATGCGTGCGGATGAGGACTTCGGCGACCTCGCCGTCGGAGCGGGTGACCGCCGTGTGCAGCGACTGGTAGAGGTTGAACTTCGGTACGGCGATGAAGTCCTTGAACTCCGAGACGACCGGCGTGAAGCAGGTGTGCAGCTCGCCCAGGACGCCGTAGCAGTCCGCGTCCTCGTTGACGAGCACCAGGAGGCGGCCGAAGTCGGAGGCGCGCAGCTCGCCGCGTTTGCGGTGCACGCGGTGGACGGAGACGGAGTGCCGCGGCCTGATGAGCACCTCGGCGGTGATGCCCGCGTCGCGCAGCACACCGCGGACCTCGCCCGCGATGTCCCCGAGCGGGTCGCCCTCGCTCGCGTCGTTGGCGGCGATCATGGCCTTCACCTGGGCGCACTCCTCCGGGTGGAGGATCGCGAAGACGAGGTCCTCCAGCTCGGTCTTGAGCGCCTGCACACCGAGGCGCTCGGCGAGCGGAATGAGGACGTCCCGGGTCACCTTGGCGATGCGGGCCTGCTTCTCGGGGCGCATGACGCCGAGGGTGCGCATGTTGTGCAGCCGGTCGGCGAGCTTGATCGACATGACGCGCACGTCGTTGCCGGTGGCGACGAGCATCTTCCGGAAGGTCTCGGGCTCCGCCGCCGCTCCGTAATCGACCTTCTCCAGCTTGGTGACGCCGTCGACCAGGTAGCAGACGTCGTCCCCGAACTCGGTGCGCACCTGGTCGAGCGTGACGTCGGTGTCCTCGACGGTGTCGTGGAGCAGCGAGGCGGTCAGGGTGGTGGTCTCCGCGCCGAGCTGGGCGAGGATCAGGGTCACCGCGAGGGGGTGGGTGATGTACGGCTCGCCGCTCTTGCGCATCTGGCCGCGGTGCGAGGACTCGGCGAGGACGTAGGCGCGGCGCAGGGGCTCCAGGTCGGCGTCCGGGTAGTGGGCCCGGTGGGCCTCCGCCACATGGCCGATCGCGTCCGGGAGGCGGTCCCGGGTGCCGGAGCCGAGCAGGGCCGCGCGGCCGAGCCTGCGCAGGTCGAGACGGGCGCGGCCGCGCCTGCGCTGGGCCCCGGGCGGCACGGGGCCGGGCGTGGCCGGGTTCGTGGCCTCCGCACTCATGAGCACCTCCGGCTGCTTCGACCGGCGGTGAACGGACGGCGGCATACTCCGTCCGGGCCGGTGCTTGATGCTACCGAGCCCATCACGCGGTGCTGACCGCCTCTCGCCGAGCGTGAAACGGATCACCCATTCGAGCGACAGTTCATGGGAGTACCGTTTCGAGCCATTCGGACGCGATCTCGCCTTCCGCGACGATCACCGCGCCACCGGTCATCTCGATCTCGCCGTCGGGCCGCTCGGTGATCACCAGGCGTCCGCCGGGCAGGTCGACGGTGTACGTGACGGGGGTCCCGGTCACGGCCGGGTCCACGCCGTCCTTGCGGGCCGCGGCCACGGCGACGGCGCACGCGCCCGTGCCGCAGGAGCGGGTCTCGCCGGCGCCGCGCTCGTGCACGCGCATGGCGACGTGCCGCGGGCCGCGGGGGGCGACGAATTCGACGTTCACCCCGTCCGGGTAGGCGGACGCGGGGCTGAAGGGCGGCGGGTCGTAGAGGCTGCCCGCTTCGGAGAGGTCGTCGACGAAGGCGACGGCGTGCGGGTTGCCCATGTTCACGTTCCGCGCCGGCCAGCGGTGGTCGCCCACCGCGACGGTGACGTCGCCTTCGGGGAACGAGGCCTTGCCCATCCCGACGGTGATGTCGCCGCCGGACTCCTCCTTGGCGATGTGCACGGTCTTCACGCCGCCACGGGTGGCCACCGCCAGATCGCCCTCGGCTGCGTACCCCGCGCGCTGCAGGTATCTGGCGAAGACGCGCACTCCGTTGCCGCACATCTCGGCGATCGAGCCGTCGCCGTTGCGGTAGTCCATGAACCACTCGGCGCGGTCCGCGAGGTGGCGCGCGTCGGGGTGGGCGGCGGACCGGACGACGTGCAGAAGGCCGTCGCCACCGATGCCCGCACGGCGGTCGCACAGGGCGGCCACCGCGGCCGGGCACAGCTCGACGGTGTTGTCGGGGTCGGGGATGATCACGAAGTCGTTCTCGGTCCCGTGCCCCTTGAGGAAGGCGATCCGCGTGCTCATTCCTCGATCGTACGGGGTGGCTACGACAGACGGCTCAGGCGGTGCGGCGGTCGCGGGCCACCACGGGCTCCCGCCCCGGTCGGCGGCCTCCCGCGCGTCCTCAGCGGAGCCTGGCCACGCGCCACACGGCGAGGACCACGGCGCCCAGGAACAGCAGCGAGTACGCGGAGACGACCCGCCAGTCCGGACGGCGGCCCGAGCCGCGCTCGGGCAGGCCGGGCCAGGTGTGCCCGACGCGACGGGCGGCCATCATGCCCCAGCCGGCGGCGCAGCAGCTGATCAGCAGACCGAGCATGGCGACCACCGCGCCGCCGTCGCCGAACTCGAAGGCGAGCGGGAACGCGAACATCAGGGAGCCGACCGCGGCCAGGACCACGATGGGCGCGAGCTGCCAGATGCGCAGGCGGCGCTGCGGGCGCAGCTCGACCACCTCGACCTCGGCCTCCGCCGACATCTCGTCGGCCCCGGGTCCGTCGTCCGTCACGCCGCCCGGGGTCTCGTCGGGACCATCCGGACTGAGCTGCTCTTCGCCGTCATGTGCGGTGTCACGAGGGCCGGCCTCCATCGCCACGCGCCCTCCTACTTCGGACTCCACCGGTCGATCGATGGTCGATGATGGCACGGTGTCAGGTGCCGGGATGACCGCCGGAGCGTCCCGATGCCATCACGTGATCAGGCTGTGACCGGTCGTTCGACCAACGCCAGTGCGCGTGCCGGGAGTTCCGCCCGGTCGGCCGCGGCACCGCTGAGCCAGTTCACCCGGGGATCGCGGCGGAACCACGAGTCCTGACGGCGCGCGAAGCGTTTGGTGGCGCGCACGGTCTCGACGCGCGCCTCCTCCAGCGTGCACTCCCCCGCGAGCGCGGTCAGCACCTGCTGGTAGCCGAGCGCGCGGGACGCGGTCCGTCCTTCGCGCAGCCCCTGCGCCGCCAGCTCGCGCACCTCGTCGACCAGGCCGCCCTCCCACATGCGGTCCACGCGCGTGGCGATGCGTTCGTCCAGTTCGGGGCGGGCCACGTCGACGCCGATCTGCAGGGTGTCGTAGACCGAGTCGTGGCCGGGGAGGTTGGCCGTGAAGGGCTTGCCGGTGATCTCGATGACCTCCAGGGCGCGGACGATCCGGCGGCCGTTGCTGGGCAGGATCGCCTGGGCCGCCCCGGGGTCGGCTGCGGCGAGGCGGGCGTGCAGCGCCCCGGAGCCGTCGCGGGTGAGCTCGTCCTCCAGGCGGGCCCGGACGGCGGGGTCGGTGCCGGGGAACTCCAGGTGGTCCACGGCCCCCCGCACGTAGAGCCCGGAACCGCCGACCAGGATGGGCCAGCGCCCCTCGGCGAGGAGACGGTCGATCTCGGTGCGGGCCAGCTTCTGGTACTCGGCGACGCTGGCGGCCTCCGTGACGTCCCAGATGTCGAGGAGGTGGTGGGGGATGCCGCCCCGCTCCTCGGGCGTCAGCTTGGCGGTGCCGATGTCCATCCCCCGGTAGAGCTGCATGGAGTCGGCGTTGACGATGTCGCCGCCGAGACGCTGGGCGAGGAAGACGCCCAGATCGGACTTTCCTGCCGCGGTCGGACCGACGACGGCGATGACCCGCGGGGCGGGGGTTGCACTACTCACCGCCCCAGTCTCGCAAACTCGCCGCCCGCTTCCCGAACGAGCTACGTGACGGCACGGCTTCGGGGTCGTTGCCTGTTGCGAGGTTCCGGCCGCCGGTTTCGAGGACCGATCACCCGGGCGCCGCAATGAGACGCACCGGGCGGGGCGGGATTTCGCCCACACGAGTAACGTATGGAGTAGATATGGGCGTTTTTGCACGGTTCCGCCGGAAGACCAAGAGCAGCGAAGAGGCGGCGGCCACGGAGGCGGCCACCGATACGGAGACGGCCGAGAAGGCGGCGGAGGGCTCCCCTGAGGCCGCAGCCGAGGCCGCCACCGATACGGATGCCAAGACCCCTGCCGAGGCCGGGACGGACGCCGAGGGCGCCGCCGATGAGGAGTCCGAGGAGTCCACGGGGTCCGCGGCGGCGGACGCCACGACCGTGGCCGAGCCGACTGGATCGACCGGCACCGATGGTGCGGCCGGTCCGGATGGCGCGGCCGACGCGGATGGTGTGGCCGACGCGGACGGTGTGGAGATCCCGAAGCAGCAGTCCGCGGAGGCGGCTGCCGACAACGAGGCCGGTGAGGGCGCCCGCAAGTAGCTCCCCGGCGAGGGAAGGTGTACCCATGAGCTTTCTGGACCAGCTGAAGGCCAAGCTCGCCCCGGCCAAGGGCAAGGTCTCGGACCTCGCACAGCAGCACGGGGACAAGATCGACCAGGGTCTGGAGAAGGCCGCGAAGGTCGTCGACGAGAAGACCAAGGGCAAGTACAGCGACAAGATCCAGGCGGGTACGGGGAAGGCGAAGGACGCCGTCGACCGTCTCGCCGGGGCGGACGAGGGCAGGAACGCGGGTGGCGGCACCACCCCTCCGTCACCCCCGCCGCCCCCTCCGGCATCCTGAACCACAGCGGCGGACGGCCGCGGAGCACCTCGCTGCGCGGCCGCCACCGTCTGTTGCCTCGGCCGGATGCCGGATGTCTGTTCCTCGGGTCCGGTGGGCCCCGCCGGACTATGACCAGGTGGCCACCACGTACCCCACGCCGTACGGCGCGTCCTCGTAGAGCAGTTCGCCGCTCAGGCCCGCGCCGTCCGCCGCCCCCGCGAGCACCTGCCACGGAGCGCGGCCCGCGGCCTTCAGCTCGTACGCGAGCTCCTCGTCCAGCGCCTTCAGTGCCGCCACGTCGGCCGCGCCGAGGGCCCGCCCCACCTCCGCGTCGAAACCGGCCGCCCGCTCGTCCAGATACCCCGGCGCCTTGAGCGTGCGGCAGGCGCTGGAGTCGCCCATCACCAGCAGTGCCACCCGGTCGGCCCGCTTCCCGATCTCCCCGCCGACCTGGATGCACCGCTCGGGGGCGAGAGGCTCCCCCACGCCGAGGCCTTCCACCGGAGCGGACGACCAGCGCGCGTGCGCGAGCAGCCAGCCGGCCACGGCGAGCGACGGCGGCAAGGGGCGCTGAGTTTCCGGTGAGGTGGCGGAGGCGTCCGGCGCCGGCGCGGGACCGAGGCGTACGTCAAGGTCCACGCCGAACCCCTGGAACGAGCCGCGCGCACCCTGGGGGTGCGGCCCGCGGCCGCTCTGCTCGGCGGGGCCGATCACCACGAGGAGGTCGGGCCGCGCCGCGGCGAGCACCGCGACGGCGTCGGAACAGGCCGCACGCGCGGCGTCCAGTTCCGGGGCGGCACCCGCGGCGACCTCGGGGACGAGCAGCGGCGGACAGGGGCAGACGGCTGCGGCGACAAGCATGGTCCGCAGGGTAACGCCCGCCACTGGGGCGGCCCGCTGCCGCGCCCGTCGCAACG
Organism: Streptomyces sp. NPDC041713; assembly: GCF_055591085.1. Taxonomy (NCBI): domain Bacteria; kingdom Bacillati; phylum Actinomycetota; class Actinomycetes; order Kitasatosporales; family Streptomycetaceae; genus Streptomyces; species Streptomyces sp. NPDC041713. The sequence continues at coordinate 44,357 of NZ_JBVIZY010000006.1, read as the reverse complement.
ATCACTGCCACGTCCCGTCAGGGCGCGCGCGTACGGCCTCCCGCGCGCCCAGGGACGTCGCCCAGGGACATCACCCAGGGACGTCAGTCGCAGCCGCAGCCGCTGCCCGTGGCGACCGGGAGCGGTTCCGGGACGCCGATCTTCGGCAGGCCCAGCATGACGCCGGCGGGCTTCGCGGCCGCCTCGGCGTTCCGCTTCTCCCAGGCGTCGCCCGCGCGCGTGGGACGCACGTTCAGCACGGCGCCCTCGGCGAGCAGGTGGTGCGGCGCCGCGTAGGTGATCTCGACGGTCACCACGTCGCCGGGGCGCACCTCGGTGTCCGGCTTGGTGAAGTGGACCAGACGGTTGTCGGGGGCGCGGCCGGAGAGGCGGTGCGTGGCGCCGTCCTTGCGGCCCTCGCCCTCGGCGACCATCAGGTCCAGGGTGCGGCCGACCTGCTTCTTGTTCTCCTCCCAGGAGATCTCCTCCTGGAGGGCCACCAGCCGCTCGTAGCGCGACTGGACGACCTCCTTGGGGATCTGGTCCTCCATGGTCGCCGCCGGAGTGCCGGGGCGCTTGGAGTACTGGAAGGTGAAGGCGCTGGCGAAGCGGGCCTCGCGGACCACGTGCATCGTCTGCTCGAAGTCCTCCTCGGTCTCGCCGGGGAAGCCCACGATGATGTCGGTGGAGATCGCCGCGTCCGGCATGGCGGCGCGGACCTTCTCGATGATCCCCAGGAAACGATCCTGCCGGTACGAGCGGCGCATCGCCTTGAGGATGGGGTCGGAGCCGGACTGCAGCGGCATGTGGAGCTGCGGCATCACGTTGGGCGTCTCGGCCATGGCGGCGATCACGTCGTCGGTGAAGTCGCGCGGATGCGGCGAGGTGAAGCGCACGCGCTCCAGGCCGTCGATCGTCCCGCAGGCGCGCAGCAGCTTGCTGAAGGCCTCGCGGTCGCCGATGTCCGAGCCGTACGCGTTCACGTTCTGCCCGAGGAGGGTGATCTCGCTGACGCCCTCGCCGACGAGCGCTTCGATCTCCGCGAGGATGTCGCCGGTCCTGCGGTCCTTCTCCTTGCCGCGCAGTGCGGGCACGATGCAGAAGGTGCAGGTGTTATTGCAGCCGACGGAGATCGAGACCCACGCCGCGTACGCGCTCTCGCGGCGGGTCGGCAGCGTCGAGGGGAAGGCCTCGAGCGACTCGGCGATCTCGACCTGGGCCTCTTCCTGGACGCGGGCACGCTCCAGGAGGACCGGCAGCTTGCCGATGTTGTGCGTGCCGAAGACGACGTCCACCCAGGGCGCCCTCTTGACGATGGTGTCGCGGTCCTTCTGGGCCAGGCAGCCGCCGACGGCGATCTGCATCCCCGGACGCTTGGTCTTCATCGGCGCCAGGCGGCCGAGATTGCCGTACAGACGGTTGTCGGCGTTCTCGCGCACGGCGCACGTGTTGAAGACGACGACGTCGGCATCGCCGTCCGCCCCGTCGGGCGCACGCTCGTAACCGGCGTCCTCCAGCAGGCCGGAGAGCCGCTCGGAGTCATGGACGTTCATCTGGCACCCGTAGGTGCGCACCTCGTAAGTCTTCGCGCTCATCTCGCCCCCCAGGGTACGGGGTCGCCACGCGCGCGTGGCGGCGGATTGCGCCTGCGGTGCCGGGGGACGCCTCCGGGGACGGTGCCCTGTCATCCCACCCCTGGTCAGCACGGTGGAGGGCTGGCAGGATCGCGCGCATGCTCACGGCACTCCCCCACATCGGCAGACGCCGCGCCCTGCAGGGTTCGGTCGCGGCGCTCGTGGTCTTCGGGCTGCTGCTGTGGTGGCTGCTGCCGGTGGGCGAGGACTCACCGAGCGGCCGGATGACGTTCAGCACGGGCGTGCAGAAGGGTGTGTACGAGCGGTACGGCAAGCTGCTGCGGACGGCGATCTCCCAGGACATGCCGGACGTCGACGTGAAGCTCCTCAACAGCGAGGGGTCGCAGGAGAACGTCGCGCGGGTGGCCACCGGGAAGTCCGACTTCACCATCGCGGCGGCCGACGCCGTGGAGACGTACCGCCTGGACGGCGCCCCGGGCTGGCACCGGCTGCGGGGCTGTACGCGGCTGTACGACGACTACGTCCAGCTGGTGGTGCCGCGGTCCGCGCACATCGACTCCGTCGAGGACCTGCGGAACAAGCGGGTGGCCGTGGGGCAGCAGCACTCGGGGGTGCGGCTGATAGCCGACCGGGTGCTCAGCGCGGCGGGCCTCGATCCGGTCGCGGACATCGAGCCGGTGGCCGCCGGCATCGACACCATGCCCGCCCTCCTGAAGAGCGGCTCCATCGACGCCTTCTTCTGGTCGGGCGGACTGCCGACCACGTCCGTGCGGGAACTCTCCGAGGAGATGGACATCTCGCTCGTGAAGCTCGGGTACCTGGTCGACGCGCTGCACAAGCAAGGGGGCGGCTCGCGCTACTACCGGGCCGCGACGATGCCGGCCGACGCCTACCCCAAGGCGCAGCAGGGCTCCGCCGTGCCGACGCTGGCGGTGGCGAACCTCCTGGTCACCACGGACCGGGCCGACCCTCGGCTGACCGAGGGGCTGACCCGTACCGTCATCGACAGCCGGGACCACATCGGTGACCAGGTGCACGCGGCGCAACTGGTGGATCTGCGCACGGCGCTGTTCACGGATCCGCTCCCGCTGCACGAGGGCGCGCGCCGCTACTACCGCTCGGTCAAGCCCTGAGAGGCTCTCAGCCGTCCTGTGAGGCGCCAAGGCGCCCGGGGGCGCCCTGAGCGGCTTCCCGTCGCCCGGTGAGGCCCCTGAGCGCCTCGGCGTCCCTCACCGCGTCGAGGGCTCGCTGCGCGGCACGCTGACCGTCACCTTCAGCCCGTGCGGTGTGTGCCGGGCGTACGTGAGGGAGCCGCCGCCCGCGGCGAGCAGGGCCCGCGAGATGGACAGGCCGAGTCCCGAACCCTGCACGTTCTGGTGGCGGTTGCTGCGCCAGAAGCGGTCGCCGACGCGGGCCAGCTCGTCCTCGGTGAGGCCGGGGCCGCCGTCGGTGACCACGACGGTCGTCGTCGCCTCGCTGGAGGAGACCGACACGTGGACCGGGCCGCCCTCCGGGGTGAACTTCAGGGCGTTGTCGATCACCGCGTCCAGCGCGCTGGAGAGCGCGACCGGGTCGGCCCAGCCGGTGGTGGCGGGGCAGTCGCCCGTCAGGCGCACGCCCCGCTCGTCGGCGAGCGGCCGCCAGGAGGCGACGCGTTCGGCGGCCAGCTCGCCGATGTCGGTGAGGCTCAGGTCGGCCGCCGCGTGCTCGGCGAGGGCCAGGTCGAGCAGGTCGTCGAGGACCTGCGTCAGCCGCTTGCCCTCGGTGCGCACGGAAGCGATCTCCTCGTTGCCCTCGGGCAGTTCGAGGGCGAGGAGCTCGATGCGCAGCAGCAGCGCCGAGAGGGGGTTGCGCAGCTGGTGCGAGGCGTCGGCGACGAAGGCGCGCTGCTGCTCCAGGACGTCCTCGACGTTGTCGGCCATCTCGTTGAACGACCGGGCCAGGCGTCTGAGTTCCGGCGGGCCACCCGCCGCCGCGACCCGGGACTTGAGGCGTCCGGTCGCTATGTCGTGCGTGGTCGCGTCCAGGACGCGCACCGGCCGCAGCACCCAGCCGGTGAGCCGCAGGGCCGCGCCGACGGCAAGCAGCATGGCGGCGAACTCACCGGCGACGATCAGGAGCCAGCCGCGCAGCGTCTGTGACCGCATGCGGCCGGTCGGCGAGTCCGTGACGACGACGGCGATGACGTCGCCGTCCTTGATCACCGGGGATGCGACGGCCAGCCGCCCCCGCTGCCACGGCCACACCTGTTCGGGGTCGTGACTGCCGCGCGACCGGAGCGCCTCCTCGAAGGCGTCCCGTACGTCTCCGTGCCGGGGCATGAACCAGTCGCTCGGCGCGTTCGCCATGGGCCCGTCGTCGCGGTAGAAGACGCCCGCGCGGATGCCGTACACGTCGTAGTAGTCGTCGAGTTCCTTCTGCAGCGTGTCGCGGCGCTCGTCCTTGCTCCCCACGACCCGCGACCCCGCGGGACGTTTGGTGACGAACTGCGCGAGCGACGCGAAGCGCGCCGTGTCGTCGATCCGGTCGACGACCACCTTCTGCTGCTGGGCCGCCGCGACGCTGACCGCGAGCGGGAAGCCGAGGGCGAGCAGGACGCCCGCCATCAGGATGATCAGCAGCGGGAGGAGCCGGGAGCGCACCTGTCGTCGCCGGGACTACGCGGCCGGGGCGACGAGCCGGTAGCCGACGCCGCGCACGGTCTCGATCAGGGCCGGCATGTGCAGCTTGGACCGCAGCGACGCGACGTGCACCTCCAGGGTGCGGCCGGTCCCCTCCCAACTGGTCCGCCACACCTCGCTGATGATCTGTTCCCGGCGGAACACCACGCCGGGGCGCTGCGCGAGGAGGGCGAGCAAGTCGAACTCCTTGCGGGTCAGTTGCACGACCGAGCCGTCCACGCTGACCTGGCGGGTGGGCAGTTCGATCCGTACGGAGCCGAGCCGCACGTCGCTGTCGCCGCCGGCCACCGCGCCGTCCGCCGTGGGACGCCGGATGACCGCGTGGATACGGGCGATGAGCTCCCCGGTGTCGTACGGCTTCACCACGTAGTCGTCGGCTCCGAGGTTGAGGCCGTGGATCCGGGAGCGTACGTCCGAGCGGGCCGTCACCATGATCACCGGCGTCGAGCCGCGCTTGCGGATCTTTCCGCACACCTCGTAGCCGTCCTGGTCGGGCAGTCCGAGGTCGAGGAGCACCACTCCGAAGGGGGGCGCCTGGGCGGGCAGCAGCGCCTGCAGGGCTTCCTCGCCGCTGCGCGCGTGCACGACGTCGAAGCCGTGCCGGGCCAGGACCGCGGACAGGGCGGCGGCCACATGGTCGTCGTCCTCGACGAGAAGCAGTCGCATAGGGGCCCCCTCCAGTTCATCGGTCGTTCCGTCGTCGCAGGTAGTGGCGCCCCTCGCTCGCGGGCGCACAAGGCATCCACGCCGATGGATAAGGACCGCGTCAAGAGGGCCCGGGTCGTCGGCACGTTCCGTTACCCACCCGGTACGCGCTCCGTGGACCCTCTTCACACGGAGTGTCCGGTTGCGGCCGGATCGTTATGCTCAATTTCCCCTCAGATGTAATGACGCTGGTCGCACTGGGTTATTACTGTCCTCCCAACCGAGGAGGATGGAGCAACAAGCCGTGACCGAAGTATCGGTGACCAAGGACGCCATACCGTCTGGGGCCGACGACCTGGTCGTGCTGAAGAACGTCAACAAGCACTTCGGCGCTCTGCACGTCCTCCAGGACATCGACCTGACCATCGCCCGCGGCGAGGTCGTCGTCGTGATCGGCCCCTCCGGGTCCGGCAAGTCGACGCTGTGCCGCACCATCAACCGCCTGGAGACGGTCGATTCGGGAGACATCTCGATCGACGGCAAGCCGCTGCCCCAGGAGGGCAAGGAGCTCGCCAGGCTCCGCGCGGACGTGGGCATGGTCTTCCAGTCGTTCAACCTTTTCGCGCACAAGACCGTGCTCGAGAACGTGACGCTGGGCCAGACCAAGGTGCGCAAGATCGGCAAGGCGGAGGCGGAGACGAAGGCGCGCGGCCTGCTGGACCGCGTGGGCGTCGCCTCCCAGGCCGACAAGTACCCCGCGCAGCTCTCCGGTGGACAGCAGCAACGCGTCGCCATCGCGCGCGCGTTGGCGATGGACCCCAAGGTGATGCTCTTCGACGAGCCCACGTCGGCGCTCGACCCGGAGATGATCAACGAGGTCCTCGAGGTGATGCAGCAACTCGCCCGGGACGGCATGACGATGATCGTCGTCACGCACGAGATGGGCTTCGCCCGCTCCGCGGCCAACCGCGTCGTCTTCATGGCCGACGGCCGGATCGTCGAAGAGGCCACGCCGGACCAGTTCTTCAGCAACCCGCGCAGCGACCGGGCCAAGGACTTCCTCTCGAAGATCCTTAAGCACTGAGGCTTCCACGCCGTCTCCACACCAGTCGAACCAAGAGGATGTTCACCATGAAGCTCCGCAAGTCCGCAGCTGCCGCGGCGGTCGTCGCCGCCCTCGCCCTCACCGCCACCGCCTGCGGCGGCGAGGAGGGGACCGCCGGCGACAAGCCGAAGGACCCGACCGGCGGCAAGAACGCGCCCAAGCTGCCGACGTACGACGTGAAGTCCGGCGTCAAGGTCGACTCCGACGTCCTGAAGAAGGCCCAGAAGGCCGGCAAGATCGTCATCGGTGCCAAGGACGACCAGCCGTACCTGGGCTTCAAGGACAGCGCCGGCAAGCGCTCCGGCTTCGACATCGAGATCGCCAAGATGGTCGCGGCCGACCTCGGCTTCAAGCCCGACCAGATCGAGTTCAAGACGATCGACTCCGGCGTCCGTGAGACCACCATCTCCAAGGGCGACGTCGACCTCTACGTAGGCACGTACACGATCAACGACGAGCGCAAGAAGCAGGTCGGCTTCGCCGGCCCGTACTTCATGGCCGGCGCCGACCTTCTCGTCCGCCAGGACGAGAAGAGCATCACAGGGCCGGACTCCGTGAAGGGCAAGAAGGTCTGCTCGATCGTCGGCTCCACTCCGCTCCAGGAGATCAAGAAGCCGAAGTACGGCGCCAAGACCGTCGAGCTGGCCAAGTACTCGGAGTGCGTGCAGCAGCTCATCAACAAGGAGGTCGACGCCGTCACCACCGACGACGCCATCCTCAAGGGCTACGCGGCGCAGCAGCCGAAGGTGCTGAAGGTGGTCGAGAAGCCGTTCACCAAGGAGCCGTACGGCATCGGCATGAGCAAGGACGACAAGGCGCTGCGCGACGCGGTCGCGGACGCCGTCGAGGCGCACCAGAAGAACGGCGACTACAAGAAGGCGTACGACGCGACGCTCGGCCTCTCGGGCGCCAAGTTCACCGAGCCGCCGGCCCTCGAGCGCTACTGACGCAGCCGCTCACCCGTTCCACTCCCCGGCAGTGAGCTGACCGGACTCCCGTACGCACCGAAAGCGGTGCGTACGGGGCCGGCTCCCCCTGCCCGACCACTGCCGCCCACGAGGACATCCCCGTGAATGTACTGCTCGACCATTTGGCGGAATTCCGCGAGGGATTCATAGGCACCGTCTGGCTGACCGTCGCCAGTGGCGCGCTCGCGCTGCTCCTCGGCATCGTGCTCGCCGGTTTCCGGGTCTCGCCGGTACCACCGCTGCGGTTCTTCGGCACCGCCTGGGTCACCCTGTTCCGGAACACGCCGCTGACGCTGCTCTTCCTCACCATCTGGTTCGCGGTGCCGCAGGTCTTCGACTTCGGCTTCGACCCGTGGACCAAGGCGCTGATCGTGCTCAGCGTCTACACCTCGTCGTTCGTCTGCGAGGCCGTCAGGTCCGGCATCAACACCGTGCCCCTGGGGCAGGCGGAGGCCGCCCGATCGCTCGGCATGACGTTCTTCCAGACCCTCGGCACGATCGTCCTTCCCCAGGCCGTGCGCACCGTGCTGCCGCCGCTGAGCAGCATCTTCATCGCGCTGACGAAGAACTCCGCCATCGCGGGCGCGTTCAGCGTCACGGAGCTGTTCGGCTGGCAGAAGTTCCTCAGTGACCAGGGCTTCGCCATCGCCTGGCTCTTCCTCTGGGTGGCGCTCGGCTACCTCGTGATCACATTCACCATCAGCGGTCTGTTCCGGCTGCTGGAGCGGAGCATGGAGGTCGCACGATGAGCTCCAGCGTCCTGTACGACGCTCCGGGCCCCAAGGCCCGGATGCGCAACCGCATCTACTCCGTCGTCGGCACGGTCGCCATCATCGGCCTCGTCGTCTTCGTGATCATGCGCCTCGCGGACCGCGGACACTTCGCGTCCGAGGTCTGGAACACCTTCAACTACTCCAATGTGCGGACCACCATCCGCGACGGCATCGTCACCACGCTGAAGGTCTTCGTCCTCGCCGGTGCGCTGTCCCTGGTGCTCGGTGCGCTGCTCGCGGTGGCCCGCGCGTCGGACCACCGCCCGGTCCGCTGGGTGGCGACCGGATTCATCGAGCTGTTCCGTGCCATCCCGCTGCTGATCACGATCTACGCGCTGTGGGTGCTCTTCCTCACCTACAAGGGCGACCTGGGCTCCATCGGGACGAACAACGGCTTCTGGGCCCTCGTCATCGGTCTGGCCATCTACAACGGCGCCGTTCAGGCGGAGGTGCTGCGAGCCGGCTTCAACGCCGTGCCGCGCGGTCAGGTGGAGGCGGCCTACGCGCTGGGGCTGCGCAAGTCCCAGGTCATGACCATGCTGCTGATCCCGCAGGCGGTCAGGTCCATGCTGCCGACGATCATCAGCCAGCTGGTGGTCACGCTCAAGGACACCTCGCTCGGCTACATCATCACGTACGCGGAGCTGCTGTACGCGGGGCGCCAGCTGGCCAACACCACGCTCGTCAACGGCCAGTACATCTACGTTCCGGTGATCATGGTCGTCGGCACGATCTACGTGGCGATGTGCATGGCCCTCTCCGCGCTCGCCACCTGGGTCGAGAAGCGCGGGCGGCGCACCAAGACGGGCATCGTCGTGGCGGCGGCCGCCGAACCGGCCGAGGCCCCCGGGGTGCTCGACCCGTCCGAACCGCTCGGCCCGACGTCGGACGCCGCGCGGTCGACCGACACGCTCCTGGCCGAGCCGAAGACCGACACGGCACGTGACGACGGTCCCGGCCACGAGCCGCCCGCCAAGGGCGACTGATCACGCATCAGGAACCGGCCTGCGGTGACAGGTGACAGCGGAGGCGGTGGCCCGGCGGCCGCCGCCTCCGCTGTTTTCCGTGCACGGGGCGCGTCCTCCTCCCCGTGGACGCGGCCGACGGGGCGCCCGCCACGGCGAACACGCGATCGATGAGACGATCGGACAAGGCCGTGACGGTCGCGGTCGTGTCAGCACCGCCGTCGCTTGACGCAGGCACAAGCAGTGGGTTGCATACGTTCTGTGATCGTGCACCGGGCTCCAACTGCCAGTTCTCGTACGTACGTCCAGCGCTTCCGGGCAGCCCGGACCCTCGGAGCCCAGCGGGGCGGAGGGTGTGCGCCGTGGACCCGGTGATCGTCGTCGGCGCGGGCCCGGTCGGACTCGCGCTCGCCCTCGCCCTCGCCCGCCACTCGGTGCCCACCGTCGTCCTCGACGGGGGCCCGGGCAAGGACGAGCAGCGGCCGGCGCGGACCGTCGTGCTCCGCGAGGACACCGCGGCGTTCGTGGAGCGACTCGCCGGCCATTCGTTCGGAGATACGGAGTCGGGCGCGCGGTGGGCCGGCTGGCGGTCCGTACGGCGCAAACAGCTGATGCGCGAGCTCGACTTCGACGACGAGACCCCCTCCCCGCTCCACCTGCCGCAGCACACACTGACCGGCGCGTTGCGCGAGGCCATCGCCGACGAACGGCTCGTCAAGATCGCGGTGGACAACAAGCTCGACTCCCTGGAACAGGACCCCGCCGGGCTGACCGCCCATACACGCGGGCCCAAGGGCACGTGGTGGCGCGGCAGTTATCTGGTGGGCTGCGACGGCGCACGTTCCACGGTGCGCAAACTCCTCGACGTGCGCTTCCCCGGCCGCACGGCCGTCGAACGACACGCCGTCGCCTCGCTGCGCACGGAACTTCCCTGGCCCCGCCAGGCGTTGTTGCATCGGATGCCCCCGTGGCGCGGCGGGGGCGCCGAAGTGACGGGCCGCCCGCTCGCCGACGGGGTGTGGCGGCTCGACTGGCTGCTCCCGCCCCGCGGCGAGCTGGTGACGCCCGACGCCCTCGTCACCCGCATCCGCGAGACCCTGGCCGGCTGGTGCGGCGGCTCCACACCGCCGTACGAACTGCTCGACACGGGTGTGCACACGGTCCACCACCGGCTCGCCCGACGGTGGCGGGTCGGCCGCGCCTTCCTCGCCGGGGACGCCGCGCACCTGCTCGGCGCGCTCGGCACCCAGGGGCTCGACGAGGGGCTGCGGGACGCCGACAACCTCGCCTGGAAGCTGGCGCTCGCCTGGCACCACGGCGGGCACGAAGCGCTGCTCGACAGCTACCAGGTCGAGCGGCGGGCCGGCGTGGCCGCACGCCTGCGCGCCGCCGATCAGTCGCTGCCGGTGCTGCGCGGCGGCAAGGGACTGCGTTCGTACGTGCCCGGCAGCGCGCGCGGGCACGACACGCTCCTCACGGACGGTCATGTGGGGCGCGGGACGCTCGGCGCGCCCTCGTCGTACGCCGAGTCGCCGCTGGCACCCGCCCCCTCGGAGTCCGTCCTTCCGGTGGGCACGGAACCGGGCGCGCCGGTCGCGGACGTACGGGTCACGGCCCCCGACGGGTCCTTCGTCCGGCTGCGCGACCGGCTCGGGTTCGGGCATCTGATCGTCCTGCTGGTCGCGCCGGGAACCGGGGTGTGGGAGCGGCGGCACTGGGTGACGGCCGGGATCATGCCGCGGCTCGCCGCCGCCGTGACGGCGCTGCCGCACCCGGCCGAGCTGCTCGTCGCGGAGAGCTATCCCGGGGCCGCCGCCCACGCGGTCCTCCTCATCCGCCCGGACGGCCACCTGGTCACCGCGCTCTCCGGGGTACGCCCTGCCGAGCTGTACGCGGCGGCCGAGGCGGCACTGGGCGGCCCGGCACCGGCGGGCCGGAAGGCCGGGGCGGGGACGGGGGCAGGGGCGGGGACCGCGGGGCCGGCCGCCCGTTCTGATCGGGAGGGCGAGGCGGAGAGGGCGGAGAAGGCGGCGGGGGCGGAGAGTACGGCGAGGGCGGCCGGGGGTGTACGGCCTAGGGCGTAGGCGGGGAGGGGCGGAGGCGCGGGGGCGGGGGCTGCTCGTCGGCCGTGCGGACGAAGCCCCCGCCTCCGCCCAGGGCGCCGCCGCCCGCCCCCGAGGGCTGACGGCCGCATGCTGAGCCAGGGTTGACCGGTTTCCACCCCCGTGGTCTACTCCGGATCGTGACCGACACCGATGTACGCCTGTGGCGGAGGGTCCACATGGACCTCGTCCGCTATGCAGGCTGCGTGTGTCACCCGTCCTGCTGAATTCGCCTGATCTCCTCGCGCGCTGAGCGCCCCCCAGGGGCCGTCTCGCGCGCGCTTCCGCGAACCTCCAGGACGGTACTTGTGTCTGTCGCCCCTTCCTCCGCCGTACCCGCCACCGCCGCCACGACTTCGTCGGCGCCCACCGCGGCCGAGCTCCTCGCCTTCGTCCGCCGCACCGCGGCCGACGCCGAACTCATCGCCTCCCTCCCGCTCGACCCCGAAGGCCGCACCTGGGTGCGGCTGCAGGGCCCCGGCGGCAGCGAGGCCTGGCTGATCGGCTGGCCGCCCGGAACCGGCACCGGCTGGCACGACCACGCGGAGTCGGTCGGCGCCTTCCTCACCGCGGCGGGCACCCTCAAGGAGAACTCGCTCGCCGCACGCCTGCCCACCGACGGATGGAAGACCCTCGAACTCTCCGACGACGTCGACCGCCAACGGGAGTTGACGACCGGCGAGGGCCGCGCCTTCGGCACCAACCACGTGCACGAGGTCCTGAACGAATCCACGACCGAGCACGCCGTCTCCGTGCACGCCTACTACCCGCCCCTCCCCCGGATCCGCCGCTACAGCCGCACCGGCGACGTGCTCCGCCTGGAGTCCGTGGAGCGCCCGGAGGACTGGCAGTGACCGGAGCAGGAGCAGTGGGTGGAGGACCGGCCGCGAGTAGAGGACCGGCAGTGAGCGACCGCGACCGCCTCGGTGAACAGCCGCCCGGCATCGACGAGTTGCTGGAGCGCGTCCGGCTCGATCTCGACCGGCTCACTCCTCAGGAGGCGTACGAGACGGCCGAAGCCGGTGGCCTGCTGGTCGACATCCGCTATGCGGCGCTGCGTGAGCGCGACGGCTTGATCCCCGGCGCGCTCGTCGTCGAGCGCAACGAGCTGGAGTGGCGCCTCGATCCGCGGGGCAGCCATCGCGCGCCGGAGGCCACCGGTCACGACCTGCGCGTCGTCGTGGTCTGCAACGAGGGATACGCCTCCAGTCTCGCGGCCGTCTCCTTGCGGCAGTTGGGGCTGCGGCACGCCACCGACCTGGTCGGCGGCTTCCAGGCATGGCGGGCGGCAGGGCTCCCGGTGGTCACCGCCGAGGCGTGAGTACGCACGCGTGGGTGCCGCTCACCGAGACCCGGGTGACTGTGGCTCGGTGAGGGGCACCCGCCCTCACGTCGGACAGGCGTGCGTCCGGCCCAGGATGCGGGAGTCGTTCCGGCTGCCGCCCCACCCCCGTGGGAGCGGCCCGCTCAGAACGCCCCGTACCCCAAGTCGTCCGTCTCCTCGCCCTCTTCCTCCAGGGCCTGGCGGACCACTCTGAGCGCCATGCCCTCCCCGTAACCCTTACGGGCGAGCATGCCCGCGAGGCGGCGCAGGCGCTTGTCCCGGTCGAGGCCGCGCGTGGAGCGGAGCTTGCGGGCGACCAGCTCGCGCGCGGTGGCCTCCTCCTGCTCCGAGTCGAGCTGCCCCACGGCTTCGTCGATCAGCGTGGAGTCCACGCCCTTGGTGCGCAGCTCCCGCGCGAGCGCGCGACGGGCCAGGCCCCGGCCGTGGTGCCGGGACTCCACCCACGCGTCCGCGAAGGCACTGTCGTTGATCAGACCGACCTCTTCGAAGCGGGAGAGGACTTCCTCCGCCACCTCGTCGGGGATCTCCCGCTTGCGCAACGCGTCCGCGAGCTGCTTGCGCGTCCGCGCCGTGCCGGTGAGCAGGCGCAGACAGATCGCCCGCGCCCGCTCGGCCGGATCCTGCGGCTCCCCCTTCTCGGCCCTCGACGAGGTAGAGGGGCCGCCGTCCTGATGGCCGTCGGAGCCACCGCGCCGGCGGCGGCGTCCGTGCCCCCGGCCGTCACCGTCCCGACGGCCGTCCTCCCGGAGGCCGCCGCCGAAGCCGACGCCGACGCCGTCGCCGAAGTCGTCACCACCGAGGCCGTCACCCTCGATGGCCTCCGAGCCGCCGCGCCCGCCGCCGACCCAGCCTGTGCCGTCCTGATCCGCACCGTCCCCGTGGCCCCGCCCGGCGGGGCCGGGGCGGCTTTCGGGGGCGGTGTGGTCCGCCCAGTCGGTTCGTCGCGTCACGGGCTAGCTCTTGGCCGCCGCGGTCTTCTTGGTGGCCTTGACCGCTGGCGCGGGCACCGTCTTGGCGTCGTCGGCCACGGCAGCGGGCGCCGCCGCGTCCACGACCGGCTCCTCGGCGGCAGGGGCCTCGGGCTTCACCCCGACGCCCAGCTTCTCCTTGATCTTCCTCTCGATCTCGTTGGCGAGGTCGGGGTTGTCCTTGAGGAAGTTGCGGGCGTTCTCCTTGCCCTGGCCGAGCTGGTCGCCCTCGTACGTGTACCAGGCGCCGGCCTTGCGGACGAAGCCGTGCTCCACGCCCATGTCGATCAGGCCGCCCTCGCGGCTGATGCCCTGGCCGTAGAGGATGTCGAACTCGGCCTGCTTGAAGGGCGGCGCGACCTTGTTCTTGACGACCTTGACGCGGGTGCGGTTGCCGACCGCGTCCGTGCCGTCCTTGAGGGTCTCGATGCGGCGGATGTCCATGCGCACCGAGGCGTAGAACTTCAGGGCCCGGCCACCGGTCGTGGTCTCGGGCGAGCCGAACATCACGCCGATCTTCTCGCGGAGCTGGTTGATGAAGATCGCGGTGGTCTTGGACTGGTTGAGCGCGCTGGTGATCTTCCGGAGCGCCTGGCTCATCAGACGGGCCTGGAGGCCCACGTGCGAGTCGCCCATCTCGCCCTCGATCTCCGCGCGCGGCACCAGGGCGGCGACGGAGTCGATGACGATCAGGTCGAGGGCGCCGGAGCGGACCAGCATGTCGACGATCTCGAGGGCCTGCTCGCCGTTGTCCGGCTGGGACAGGATGAGGTTGTCGATGTCGACGCCGAGCTTCTTCGCGTACTCGGGGTCGAGGGCGTGCTCGGCGTCGATGAAGGCCACCGAGCCGCCGGCCTTCTGCGCGTTCGCGACTGCGTGCAGCGTCAGCGTCGTCTTGCCGGAGGACTCCGGTCCGTACACCTCCACCACACGGCCGCGCGGGATGCCGCCGACGCCGAGCGCGACGTCGAGCGCGGTCGACCCGGTGGGGATGACCTCGATGGGCTCGTTCGGCCGCTCGCCCATGCGCATCACTGCGCCCTTGCCGAATTGCCGTTCAATCTGTGCGAGCGCGGCGTCGAGCGCCTTCTCGCGGTCGGTTCCTGCCATGGGTTCCACCCGATTTGCTTGAGTCGATCGCTTCACGTCAAAGACGCTAACGCCTGCCACTGACAATCCGCCCCGACGCCCGTCCAGCCTGTGGATAACTCGAGGCCCCGGCCCCTGGCCGACTCCTCGTCACACCCTCTGGAGCGTCCCGGGAAACCTCCGCTCAGCCCCGGAAAATCGCCGCCGGACACCCCATAAGAATGGATGTTCGATTTCAGTGTCAAGCGTGGCACGCCGCAGCCGGCGGCGTCGTCAGAGGCGGTACTCCTCCGAGCGTACGACCGGTGTCTTCGGCCGGAGGACGACCTCGACGGCCGCTCCGGCCAGGCTTCTCCCCATGGACATCCGCAGCACGGACATCCCCGGCCGGCCGCGGGAGCACGGCCACCACCCCGACGACGGCCCGCGTCCCGTGCCGTCCGTGCGCCCGGCCGAACTCCTCTGCCACGGGATCGCGGCCGTCCTCGTCGTCTCGGGCCTGGCACACCTCGTGGTCTTCGCGGTCGACGGCGGCCCGTGGGAGGGGCCCGTCTCCTGGCGCAAGCCCGTGACGTTCGGCCTCTCCTTCGGCGTGACCCTGTCGGCGATCACCTGGGTCACCTCATACCTGCGGAGGAGCGACCGCGCCCGGACCGTCCTGCTCGTCGTGTTCGCCGCCGACTGTGTGCTGGAGGTCGGCGGAATCACCCTGCAGGCCTGGCGTCGCGTGCCCTCGCATCTCAACATGGAGACCGGCTTCGACTCCACGGTGACCATGGCCCTCGCGATGGGCGGAGCAGTCCTAGTCGTCCTGCTCTCGACGTTCGCGCTCATCTCGTTCGGGCGGCGGCCCGAAGGCCCCGTGGGGATGCCATTGGCGGTCCGGGCGGGCTTCGGGGCACTGCTCGTCGCACTGGCGTCGGGCGCCGCGATGATCGCCCGCGGCGTGTACCTCACCCGGACCGGACACCAGGAGGAGGCGTACGCCTCGACGGCTCCGCTCAAGACGCTGCACGGAGTGAGCCTGCACGCCGTGCTCGTCCTGCCCGCCCTCGCCTGGCTGCTGTCCCGCACGTCCTGGAACGAGGGTTCGCGGCTCCGGATCGTGGGCGCGGCGGTCGGCGTCTACGGAGTGGCCGTTCTCGCCGCCGGAGTTTGGGGCGTCTTCTCTCACTGACCCCGGGCCGGTTCCGTATTGGCGCCAGCTGGCCCGGTCCCAGGTCCATTCTCCTACTCCCCCTGGTCCCGCTTCGGCCGCTCCTCTGCGGAGGTGGGGGGCGCCTCCGGATGGTTCGGTCCGCGCAGTCCGCGCCGCACGCGGGCGAGGAGCGGCGCTCCGACCTGGCGCCGGTGGCCGTGCACCCGGGGGTCGTCCGTGACGTCGTACCTCTTCACGTACGCCCCCAGGAAGGCCTGCAGCGTCGCGACCGCGGGGATGGCGATGAGCGCACCGACCGCGCCGAGGAGCGCGGTGCCGGCGATGACCGAGCCGAAGGCGACCGCGGGGTGGATGTCCACGCTCTTGGCGGTCAGCTTGGGCTGCAGCACGTAGTTCTCGAACTGCTGGTAGACGACCACGAAGACCAGCACCCAGAGCGCATACCAGGGATCGACCGTGAAGGCGATCAGCATCGGCAGAGCGCCCGCCAGGTACGTGCCGATGGTGGGGATGAACTGGGACACGAGGCCCACCCACACGCCGAGCACGGGCGCGTAGGGGACGCTGAGCACCTGCAGCAGGATGTAGTGCGCGATTCCGGAGATCAGCGCCATCAGGCCGCGCGAGTAGAGGTAGCCGCCGGTCTTGTCGACCGCGATCTCCCAGGCGCGCAGCACCTCGGCCTGCCGCGCGGGCGGCAGCACCGAGCACAGCGCGCGCCGCAGCCGCGGGCCGTCGGCCGCGAAGTAGAACGAGAACAGCAGGATCGTCAGGAGCTGGAACAGCCCGCCGAGGACCTGCGCGGAGACGTCCAGGACGCCGCTGGCGCTGTTCTGCACGTACTTCTGGAGCCAGTCGGAGTGGACCAGGCTGTCCTGCACCTCGACGCGGGAGAGGTCCGTGTGGAAGGTCTGGTTGATCCAGCTGATGACCTTGTCGAGGTAGTCCGGGAAGTCCTCCACCATGTCGACGATCTGGCCCGCGAGCATGGACCCCATCAGCGTGATGAAGCCCGCGCCGACGATCACGACGCTCAAGAAGACCAGGAAGGTGGCGAAGCCCCGGCGCAGCCCGCGCGCGGCCATCCAGCTCACCGCGGGCTCGACCGCCAGCGCGAGGAAGAACGCGATCAGAATGTTGATCAGCAGCCCGGTCAGCTGATGGAACGCCCAACTGCCCAGCTGGAAACAGGCGATGAGCGCGAGGGCGAGCACCATGGCGCGCGGCAGCCACCGCGGCATGCGGGCGGCCGGCCCTGCCTCCTCGGCCCCGGCCCCGGCGGGGGGCTGTGCGGGCGGCGTCGTGCCGAGGGGAGCGGTGTCCTTGGTGACCTGCGCGGTCTCATCTGTCGGTGCCACGGAGCCAGTCTCGCCCACGCCGCCGACAATCGACCGCCGCCCTCACATCTTGGGACGCTTCCGTGAGCGAGCCGGGCGGACGCACGCGCGCGTGCAGCCCGTCCGCGCTCCGGCCGACCAAGGTCAGCGCCTGTCGTCCGGCACGCCCATCGCCGTGCACACCGCGCGCCAGACGTCCTTGGCCTCCCAGCCCGCGTCCAGCGCCTCGTTGACCGTGCGGCCGCCCAGCTCCGACATCACGTGATCGCGCGCGAAGGAGTCGGCGTAGCCCGCACCGAAGTGAGCCGCCATCCGCTGCCAGAAGACCGTCAACCGCATGCCTCCAGTATCGCGCCCCTGAGAGTGCAGCCCGGCACAGGGGGCTTGCCGAGAACGCTTTCCGCCCTACCGTCGGAACATGGCCGAAACCGGAGCATCACCCGACGCCGTGCGCTCCCCCGACGCGGCGCCCTCCCCGGTCGCCCGCGCCGAGCGCTTCGTCTGGCTCACCGCGCGCGTCCTCGAGCAGCGGAGGTTCGCGTACCACTTCCTCGAGGGCGCGGGCGGGGCCCCGGCCGCGGACGCGGTCGAGACCGCTCTGACCTCGTACGCCACGGCTGACGGCGGGTACGGCTACGCGCTCGAACCCGATCTGCGCGGCCCCGTCGGCCAGCCCCTGCACGTCGGGCACGCGCTGCGCGTACTGGACTCGATCCACCGCTGCGGCGGCCAGCGGGTGGAGCGCGTGTGCCGGTATCTCACGTCGGTGTCGACGGCCGCGGGGGCCCTGCCCGCGATCCATCCCAGCCAGCGCGGCTACCCCTCGGCGCCGTTCGTGCCCGTCGTGGAGGACCCGCCCGGCGAGCTGCTCGCCACCGGCCCGGTGGTGGGTCTGTTGCACCGCAACGACGTGTGGCACGCCTGGCTCTTCCGGGCCACGGACTTCTGCTGGGCGGCCGTCGAGTCGCTCGAGAAGTCACACCCGTACGAGATCCAGGCGGCGGTCGCCTTCCTGGACGGCGTGCCCGACCGCTCCCGCGCGCGGGCCGCCGCCGACCGGCTCGGCCGCCTCGTGCGGCGGCAGCGGCTCGCGGCGCTGGATCCGGCGGACCTGGCCGCGTATCCGGTGGCGCCCGGTTACGCACCGGGAGAGCACCACTTCCCGCACGACTTCGCGAGGACCCCGGAATCGCTCGCCCGCTCGTGGTTCACCGATGCGGAGATGGAACGTTCGCTCGACTTCCTGGCCCGGGAACAACAGGAGGATGGCGGCTGGCCCGTCCGCTGGCGGCAGTGGGCACCGGGCACGGCCCTGGAGTCGCGCCCGATCGTCACCATCCAGGCGCTGCGCACGCTCCGGGCGTACGGGCGGCCCATCGGCTGACGGAGTCCGGCTCCCCCGCACGACCGATCCGGTCGCCCCGTCGGCCGCGCCCCGCTCCGCGGCCTGCGCGACGTCCGGGACGTGCGCGACGTGCTGGACCCTCTGATCCGCAGGTCGGCGCCGTTGTCAGTGGCGGGGTGCACGATGGGGGCATGGTCAGCTCCGCGTCCCGTGCCGACGGCGCCCGCAGCGCCCTTGACGGATTCTCCCCCGCGACCCGCGGCTGGTTCACGGGGGCCTTCTCCGCGCCCACCTCCGCCCAGGCCGGGGCGTGGCAGGCCATCTCGGAGGGGTCCGACGTGCTGGTCGTCGCGCCCACCGGTTCCGGCAAGACCCTGGCCGCCTTCCTCGCCGCCCTCGACCAGCTGGCGTCGACGCCCCCGCCCGCCGACCCGAAGAAGCGCTGCCGGGTGCTGTACGTGTCCCCGCTGAAGGCCCTCGCGGTCGACGTGGAGCGCAATCTGCGCAGCCCCCTGACCGGCATCCGGCAGGAATCGGTGCGCCTCGGCCTGCCGGAGCCGGAGGTGCGGGTCGGCATCCGGTCGGGTGACACACCGGCCGCCGAGCGGCGGGCCCTGTCGACCCGCCCGCCGGACATCCTGATCACCACCCCCGAGTCGCTGTTCCTGATGCTCACCTCCGCCACGCGGGACGCGCTCACCGGCATCGAGACGGTGATCCTCGACGAGGTGCACGCCGTCGCGAGCACCAAGCGCGGCGCCCATCTCGCGCTCTCCCTGGAGCGCCTCGACGAGCTGCTGCCGAAGCCCGCCCGCCGCATCGGCCTGTCGGCGACGGTCCGCCCGGTGGACGAGGTGGCGCGCTATCTCTCGCCCAAGCGCAAGGTCGAGATCGTCCAGCCGCCGTCCGGCAAGCAGTTCGACCTGTCCGTGGTCGTTCCGGTGGAGGACCTCGGGGAGCTGGGCGGATCCCCGGCCACCGACGCGGCCGACGGCCCGGGCGCCGAGGCGGAGCGTCCGTCGATCTGGCCGCACGTCGAGGAGCGCATCACCGACCTCGTCCAGGCGCACCGCTCCACCATCGTGTTCGCCAACTCACGCCGTCTCGCCGAGCGCCTGTGCAACCGCCTCAACGAAATCGCGTACGAGAGAGCGACCGGTGAGCCCCTCCCCGAGGACCACTCCCCGGCGGAGCTGATGGCCGAGTCGGGCGCCGCCAAGGGGGCTCCGCCGGTGCTGGCGCGGGCCCACCACGGCTCGGTCTCCAAGGAGCAGCGCGCGCAGGTCGAGGAGGACCTCAAGGCGGGCCGGCTGCCGGCCGTCGTCGCCACGTCCAGCCTGGAGCTGGGCATCGACATGGGCGCGGTCGACCTGGTGGTGCAGGTCGAATCGCCGCCGTCCGTGGCCTCCGGGCTGCAGCGCGTGGGCCGCGCGGGCCATCAGGTGGGCGCGGTCTCCACGGGCGTGGTGTTTCCGAAGTACCGGGGAGACCTGGTGCAGGCCGCCGTCGTCACGGAGCGGATGCAGACCGGCTCCATCGAGTCGTTGCGCATCCCGGCCAATCCCCTGGACGTGCTGGCCCAGCAGCTGGTGGCGATGGTCGCCCTCGACACCTGGCAGGTAGACGACCTCCTGACGGTGGTCCGCCGGGCGGCCTCCTTCGCCTCCCTCCCGGAGTCGGCGTTCACGGCCGTCCTGGACATGCTCGCCGGCCGCTATCCCTCCGACGCCTTCGCGGAGCTGCGCCCGCGCGTGGTCTGGGACCGCGTCGCGGGCACCGTCACGGGCCGGCCGGGCGCCCAGCGGCTGGCAGTGACTTCAGGGGGCACGATTCCCGACCGCGGCCTCTTCGGGGTCTTCCTGGCGGGCGCCGACCCCAAGAAGGGCGGCGGCCGCGTCGGGGAGCTCGACGAGGAGATGGTCTACGAGTCCCGGGTGGGTGACGTCTTCACGCTGGGCACCAGCTCCTGGCGCATCGAGGACATCACGCGCGACCGCGTCCTCGTCTCCCCCGCTCCCGGCGTCCCGGGCCGCCTCCCCTTCTGGAAGGGCGACCAGCTGGGCCGGCCGCTCGAACTGGGCCGTGCGCTCGGCGCATTCCTCCGGGAGGTCGGCGCGCTCTCGCGGGAGGACGCGCGCGGGCGGCTGCTGGCCACCGGCCTGGACGCCTGGGCCGCCGACAACGTCCTGTCCTACCTCGCCGAACAGCGCGAGGCCTGCGGGCACATTCCGGACGACCGCACGATCGTGGTCGAGCGGTTCCGCGACGAGCTGGGCGACTGGCGGGTCGTCGTGCACTCCCCCTTCGGAGCGCAGGTGCACGCCCCCTGGGCCCTCGCCCTCGGCGCCCGCCTCACCGAGCGGTACGGCATGGACGCCCAGGTCATGCACGCCGACGACGGCCTGGTCCTGCGGCTGCCCGACGCCGATCTGATGAGCCTCGACCTGCTGGACCAGGAGCCCGCCGCTCCCCCCGTGGAGTACGACGCCGAGAAGGCCCCGGTCGGCGCCGGCGACGTGGTCTTCGACAAGGGCGAGGTCAACCAGATCGTCACCGACGAGGTGGGCGGCTCGGCGCTGTTCGCCTCACGGTTCCGGGAATGCGCCGCCCGCGCGCTGCTGTTGCCGCGCCGCAGCCCCGGCAAGCGCACCCCGCTGTGGCAGCAGCGTCAGCGCGCCTCCCAGCTGCTGCAGGTCGCCAGCGAGTTCGGGTCCTTCCCGATCGTCCTGGAGGCGATCAGGGAGTGCCTTCAGGACGTCTTCGACGTGCCGGGGCTCACCGAGCTGATGGGCGACATCGAGTCCCGCCGCGTCCGCCTCGTCGAGGTCACGACGAACGAACCCTCCCCGTTCGCCCGCTCCCTCCTGTTCGGGTACGTCGCCCAGTTCCTGTACGAGGGCGACTCCCCCCTCGCCGAGCGGCGCGCGGCAGCCCTCTCCCTGGACTCGCGGCTGCTCGCCGAGCTCCTCGGCCAGGCGGAATTGCGCGAGCTCCTCGACGCCGACGTCCTGATGGAACTGGAGCAGGAGCTCCAGTGGCGTACGGAGGACCGCCGCATCAAGGACTCCGAGGGCGTCGCCGACCTGCTGCGGCTCCTCGGACCGCTCACCACGGCCGAGTTGGTGGAGCGCGGCGCCGAGCCGCAGTGGCCCGAGGAGCTGGCGTCCGCCCGCCGCGCGATCCGGGTCCGCATCGCGGGCGCCGAGCACTGGGCGGCGATCGAGGACGCGGGCCGGCTGCGCGACGCCCTCGGCACGGCCCTGCCGGTCGGCGTTCCCGAGGCCTTCATGGAGCCGGTCAAGGACCCGCTCGGCGACCTCCTGGCCCGCTTCGCGCGTACGCACGGCCCCTTCACCTCCGCCACCGCCGCCGCCCGCTTCGGCCTCGGAGCGGCGGTCACCGAAGGCGCGCTGCAACGCCTCGCCGGGAACGGCCGCGTGGTGCAGGGCGAGTTCCATCCGGCGGGCATCGGCCAGGAGTGGTGCGACGCCGCCGTCCTGCGCCGTCTGCGTCGCCGCTCCCTCGCGGCCCTGCGGCACGAGTTGGAGCCGGTTCCCCCGGCCGCGCTCGCCCAGTTCCTGCCCCAGTGGCAGAACCTCGGCGGGCACGGACTGCGGGGCATCGACGGCCTGGTGCGCGCCGTCGAACAGCTGCAGGGCGCCACCGTCCCCGCCTCCGCCCTCGAGAAGCTCGTCCTGCCGTCCCGCGTCACGGGCTACAACCCGGCCATGCTCGACGAGCTGACCGCGGCCGGCGAGGTGATCTGGGCCGGCGCCGGATCCCTGCCGGGCAAGGACGGCTGGGTCTCCCTGTACCTCGCCGACACCGCGCCCCTGCTCCTGCCTCCCCCGCACCCACTGGAGCTCACCGCCCTGCACGAGGCGGTCCTGACCACCCTCTCCGGGGGGTACGGCCTCTTCTTCCGCCAGATCGCCGACCAGGTCCGCGCCACCACCCACCCCGGAGTGCTGGATCCGCAACTGGCCGACGCCATCTGGGAGCTGGCCTGGTCGGGCCGGCTGACCAACGACACCCTCGGCCCGATGCGCTCGCTCCTCGGTTCGGGCCGCACCGCGGGAGCCACCGCCCACCGCGCCAAGCGCAACGTCCCGCGCGGGCGCTACGGCAGCCTGACCGGGGCCGCCCGCCCCACCTCGCGCACCGGCCCGCCGACGGTCGCCGGCCGCTGGTCGCTGCTCCCCGACCGCGAGACGGACCCGACCCTGCGCGCGCACGCCCTGGCCCGCGCCCTGCTGGACCGGCACGGCGTGGTGACCCGCGGCGCGGTGGCGGCCGAGGGGGTCGAGGGCGGCTTCTCCGCCACGTACCGCGTCCTGTCGGCGTTCGAGGACAGCGGCCAGGCGCGCCGTGGCTACGTGGTCGAGGGTCTCGGCGCGGCGCAGTTCGCGATGGACGGGGCGGTGGACCGGCTGCGCGCCACGGCGAACGCGCGGGAGCGTACGGACGGTGCGCGCCCCTCCGACGCCTCGGCCGCCGTGGTGCTCGCCGCGGCCGACCCCGCCAACGCGTACGGGGCCGCGCTCCCCTGGCCCGAGCCGCCGAAGGACACCACCCACAAGCCGGGCCGCAAGGCGGGCTCCCTCGTCGTCCTGGTCGACGGCGAGCTGACGCTCTACATGGAGCGCGGCGGCAAGACGCTGCTGGCCTGGCCCGCCTCTCCGGAGGATCCGCTCGGCGACGACCCGCGCCTGCACGCCGCCGCCGAAGCGCTCGCCGGGGCGGCCCGGGCGGGGTCCCTCGGCACGGTCACCGTGGAGCGGGTCAACAGCGTGGCCGCCCTGACCTCTCCGTTCGCCCCTCTCCTGGAAGGAGCCGGTTTCCACGCCACCCCGCGCGGGCTGCGGCTGCGGGCGTGACGGCACGCGGCCGTGTGCGAGGGCGGCCCCGCAGGCCAGGACCGGCCCGGGGGCTAGGGCGAGCGGCCGTGGGCGAGGGCACGCACGTAAACGACGGTGCGCCCGTAGGCGAGGGCGCGCGGCCGTGGGGCGTAGGCGCGCGCGTAGACGTCAGTGCACCCCTAGGCGACGGCGCGCCCCAAGGCGAGGGCAGGACGTCCGGGCGACGGGCAGCCCCTAGGCGCCTGCGCCCCATAACCGCCGGCACCCCATAACCACCCCACCCCGCCCCCGTCATGCCACCCTTGATCTCATGCCCGAAGGTGACACCGTCCTCCAAGCGGCCCGGCGCCTGCACACCGCCCTGGCCGGGCACACCCTGACGCGCTCCGACCTGCGCGTGCCCAAGCTCGCCACCGTCGACCTCACCGGCCGCACCGTCCTGGACGTCACCCCGCGCGGAAAGCACCTCCTCACCCGCATCGAGGGCGGCCTCACCCTCCACTCCCACCTGCGGATGGACGGTTCCTGGCGGGTGTACGCGCCGGACGAGCGCTGGCGCGGCGGCCCCGGACACCAGATCCGGGCGATCCTCGGCAACGCCGAACGGACGGCCGTCGGCTACCGCCTGCCCGTCCTCGAACTGCTCCGCACCACCGACGAGTACAAGGCCGTCGGCCACCTGGGCCCCGACCTCCTCGGCCCCGACTGGGATCCGGAGCGCGCGCTGGGCAACCTCCTCGCCGCGCCCGACCGCCCCCTCGGCGAGGCCCTCCTGGACCAGCGCAATCTCGCGGGCATCGGCAACGTCTTCAAGAGCGAGATCTGCTTCATCCTGGGCGTCACCCCCTGGCTCCCGATCGGCGAACTCCCCAAGGAGAAGGCCGCTCGCCTCCCCGCCCTCTGCAAGAAGCTCCTGGAAGCCAACCGCGACCGGTCCTCCCGCACCACCACGGGCCGTGACCGCGACGGCCAGCGCCTCTTCGTCTACGGACGCGCACCACGCCCCTGCATGCGCTGCCGCACCCCGATCCGCGTCGGCGAACAGGGCGACGGTTCGCGCAGCCGTCCCACCTACTGGTGCCCGACCTGCCAGTCGGGCCCGACACCGTGATCCCTGGCCCGCCACCCCCTCCCCCCAAGCCGTAATCGGCCACGCACGCCTACTAGTTGACGCCCCGTCAGGTGGAGCCGTACCGTCCCGTCATGCCCGTCATGGCGTACGACCTCACCGGACGCACCGCCTTCGTCACCGGCGCCGCCAGCGGCATCGGCCGCGCCACCGCGCTGCTCCTCGCGGAGGCGGGCGCCACCGTCCACTGCGCCGACCGCGACGAACAGGGGCTCCACGAGACCGCCGCCCTCATCAAGGCGGCCGGCGGCGCCCCGTACACGTACGCTCTCGACGTCGCGGACCGAACCCAGGTCGACCGAGCCGTGACGACGGCCGCGACCACACCTGCGGCCCCCGCCGAAGCAGCGCCCACAACCAGAACCACACCCACAGCCAGAACCACGCTCGTAGGCACCGCCACAGCCCCGCTCACCCCCGGCGACACCCCCCGCCTCGACATCATGGCCGCCATCGCCGGCGTCATGCACAGCAGCCCGGTCCTGGAGACCCGTGACGAGGACCTCGACCGGGTTCTGAACATCAACTTCAAGGGCGTCCTGTACGCGTGCCAAGCAGCGGCCCGCACGATGATCGACGCGGGTTCGGGCGGGAGCATCATCACGATGGCGTCCGGCGCCGTCGACACCGGCGGCCCCGGGCTCCTCTGCTACGGAGCGGCCAAGGCGGCCGTCGTCCAGCTCACCAAGACCCTGGCCACGGAGGTCGGACCGCACGGCATCCGCGTCAACGCCGTCGCGCCGGGCTGGATCCGCACCCCCATGACGACGCGGCACGACACCGCGGCCCCGGCCCGATCCCAGCCACAGAGCCAGCGACAGGCTCAGCCACAGAGTCAGGCGCACACCGAGAAGATCATGGTCCGCATGTCGCCCCTGGGCCGCGTCGGCGAACCGGAGGACATCGCGCACGCCGTACTGCATCTGGCCTCCGACGCCGCGTCCTTTACGACGGGCCAGATCCTCCGCCCGAACGGCGGCGTTGCCATGCCTTGGTGACCCCGACCCGCACCCCTGCCCGCACCCGCTCCCCTGCCCGCGTCCGCTCCCACACCCCCAGGGCTCGCCCCCTCAGCCGCCCCAGAAAACCGCCGGAACGCCGTACAGGCCCCTCCCCCTCGACCTCAACCCCACCATCGACCTCAACCCCACCCGCCACACCAGCCGCCCGCGCCTTGGACACACAGTGCACCGGCAGCACGCTCAGGCCCCACCCACCGGCCGCCACGGCCCCCTCCAGCACCCCCGCATCGGGCACGAACGCGACCCTCAGCACGCCCCACCACCACAGCGCGCCGAACGCGAGGGCAGGCACCCACCGCGCGGCGCGCCTGGATATCGCCGCTCCGTCACCGCTCACCGCAGCCACAGAAGCCACCTCCCACGAGAGGGCGCGTCGTCGTCACCGGAAAGAACCACGGTGCAATCGATGATGGCACCGACCCGGTCACAGCGCCCCACGATCGGGGGCGCTCGCCCACCCGCACCCCGGCGCACGAGCCGGAGCCGACCGGAGCGCCGACCGAGGCCCGAGGCCGCCGGGGGCAGACACGCCAGCATGGCCCGCGCAGACACGCCAGCATGGCCCGCGCGGAAACGCCAGAGCGGCCCGGCCCCCCAAGGGACCGGACCGCCCACGCACATCAGCCGGCCGGCGCATCAGCCGCCGCAGCGCGCTCAGCCGTTCTCCGCCTGGAACATCCAGTGGTGCTTCTCGAGGTCCGCCGTGATCCCGATGAAGATGTCCTGGCTGACCGGGTCGGCCTCGCCCGTCGCGTCGACCCGCTCCCGCATTCGGGTGATCACCGCGCCGAGCGCGTCCACGAGCGCCCCCACGGCGTCCACGTCCTTGACCCAGCCCTCGGGCGTCTTGCCGATCCCGCTGCTCTGCGCCACCGTGGCCGCGCGCCCGTCGGGCGAGACGCCGAGCGTCGAGGCGCGCTCCGCCACCGTGTCGGAGTGCTGCCGGGCCGTGTCGACGACCTCGTCCAGCTGCAGATGCACGGAACGGAAGCGCGGGCCGACCACATTCCAGTGAATCTGCTTGGCCACCAGGGACAGGTCGACCAGGTCCACCAGCGCGCCCTGCAGGGCCTCCGAGACCGTCTTCAGATCCGCATCGGACAGCGGGCTCTTCACGACGTACATCTGTCTCCTCCAACTCACGATCGAATGAGGTAAATCCCCACCAACCATGTCATAAAACCGCCAAATAGGTCGATTCATGAATCCCAGGTCACGTGGGGTGCACCCCGGACAAACAGAAGCCCCGACCGGGTACCCGGTCGGGGCTTCCACACACTTCTTCGGAACGTCACGCCGCGACGACGTCGACCGCCTCCGCGGGTGCCTTGATCGTGACCCGTTCCGGTGGCACACCGGCCACGGAGACGGAATTGAGCATCGAACGAACCGGTGCGCGCACCGGCTCCGGGACTGCTGCAGACTCAGCCAGCTCGGCGAGCGACAGCTCGTCGCTCACTTCACGCATGAGCTCGGACATCCGTACGTCAAGCGCGTCGCAGATCGCGGAAAGCAGCTCGGAGGAAGCCTCCTTCTGCCCCCGCTCCACCTCGGAGAGATAGCCGAGCGAGACTCGGGCGGACGAGGAGACTTCGCGCAGAGTACGGCCCTGGCGCTGGCGCTGCCGACGCAGCACGTCACCCAGCAGGCGACGGAGCAGAATCATCGGTGGCTCCCTCCTCGGACCGCGTAGCCGCATCCTTCACGCCCCACCGTACCGCCTTGCGCGGCGGCCGTGCGGGGAGCGATGTCGTGTTCACTCAGGGCTGCAAACATCAATTCCCCCCGTTCTGTTCCGTATCCTGTGCCCGCCCGTTCCCCGGAGGTTCGCCGGACAGCTGTTCGATGAGCAGCGTGAGGACGCTCCGTACGCTTTCCCTACGGATTTCCGCACGCCCACCGTTCAACCGCAGGGCGGCCACTTTTACCTGGGCTCCGCCATCGGCGTAACCGCGCATGTTCTCGGTTTTCGTACCGGAAGCCGCTTCCGGGCCCGCGTCCCGCGCCGGCCCGGCGACCGCCACGTACACGGTCCCGACCGGCTGTCCGTCCTGCGCGTCGGGGCCCGCGACCCCGGTGGTGGCGAGCCCCCAGTCCGCGCCGAGGGCCGTCCGCACGCCCGCCGCCATCTGCCGCGCGACCTCCGGATCCACCGCCCCGCGCTGGTCCAGCAGAGTGCCGTCGACGCCGAGCACGTCCCGCTTCAGCTCCGTGGCGTACGCCGTCACGGAGCCGCGGAAGACCTTCGAGGCCCCGGGCGTCGACGTGATCTCGGCGGCCACCAGGCCCCCGGTCAGCGACTCGGCGACGGCGAGCGTCTCGCCGCGTGCGGCCAGGAGCCGCAGCAGCGTGCGCGCCGGCGCCTCGGACGCCGAGTGCCCGGGGGATGTCACTTCGCCGCCTCCCGGGCGGACGCGTCCGCCGCCGCACGCGCCTCGGCCCTGCCCTGCCTGCGCAACACGACGGCCTGCTTCACATAGTCGAGTCCGGTCACCACGGTCAGCACCACGGCGAGCCCCATCACCCAGAACCGCAGTGTGGCGAGCGGTCCGGTCAGGGCCAGAACGTACATCCCGACCGCCGTGCCCTGCGCGAGCGTCTTCATCTTGCCGCCGCGGCTGGCCGGAATGACGCCGTAGCGGATCACCCAGAAGCGCAGCAGCGTGATCCCGAGCTCACGCCCGAGAATCACCCCGGTCACCCACCAGGGCAGGTCACCGAGCCAGGAGAGACAGATCAGCGCGGCGCCCATGATCGCCTTGTCGGCGATCGGGTCGGCGATCTTCCCGAAGTCCGTGACCAGGTTGTACGTGCGGGCCAGGTGGCCGTCGAACAGGTCGGTGATCATGGCGACGGCGAAGGCCGCCCAGGCGAACGAACGCCAGGCCGGGTCGTACCCGCCGTTGCCGAGCAGCAGCATCACGAAGCCGGGCACGAGCAGCAGCCGGACCATGGTCAGCAGGTTCGCGACATTCCACAGGCTGGCCTGATTGACCGCCGCGGCGCCCAGCTTCCCGCCCCGGACCGGCTTCGTCCCCGGTGCGCCCGGCGCACCGGAACCACCCGCGGGTGCCGGGACTCCTGTCATCTGCCGGCCTCCTGCAGACACTCAGCCACCAAGTCCACGCCCTCCGTGCCGACGACCTTTGCCACGACCATACGGCCGACGTGCGGGCCGTCCGCACCGATGGTGCCCGTCAGCCGGATCTGGCCGTCCGTCTCGGGGGCCTGGTGCGCGGCACGGCCGAGCGGGCCCTCTTCCTCGTCGAGGGACTCCACGAGCACCTCCAACGTCTCGCCGAGCCGCTCCTCGGCGCGCTGCGAGGTGAGCTCCTCGGCGAGCCGCGCGATGCGGGCGAGCCGCTCGTCGACGACGTCCTGGTCGAGCTTCTCGTCGTACGTGGCCGCCTCGGTGCCCTCCTCGTCGGAGTACCCGAAGACGCCGATGGCGTCCAGGCGGGCGCCGGTCAGGAACCGCTCGAGCTCCGCGACGTCCGCCTCACTCTCGCCGGGGAAGCCCACGATGAAGTTCGAGCGCACGCCGGCCTGCGGGGCCTTGGAGCGGATGGTGTCCAGGAGCTCGAGGAAGCGGTCGGTGTCACCGAAGCGCCGCATGGCGCGCAGCACGCCGGGCGCGGAGTGCTGGAAGGACAGGTCGAAGTAGGGGGCGACCTTCTCCGTCGAGGTGAGGACGTCGATGAGGCCGGGGCGCATCTCGGCGGGCTGCAGGTAGCTGACGCGCACCCGCTCGATCCCGTCGACGGCGGCGAGCTCCGGGAGCAGCGTCTCCAGGAGACGGATGTCACCGAGGTCCTTGCCGTACGAGGTGTTGTTCTCGGAGACGAGCATGACCTCCTTGACGCCCTGCTCGGCGAGCCAGCGGGTCTCGCCGAGGACGTCGGAGGGGCGGCGCGAGATGAACGAGCCGCGGAAGGAGGGGATGGCGCAGAACGAGCAGCGCCGGTCGCAGCCGGAGGCCAGCTTCACGGAGGCGACGGGGCTGGAGCCCAGGCGGCGGCGGAGCGGCGCGCGCGGGCCGGAGGCGGGCGCGAGGCCCTCGGGCAGGTCCTGCGGGGCCGGCGCGGGCTCGACGGGCGCGTGGCCCGGCAGCGCGACGGCGCCCTGGGCGTCCTGCCGCTCGGCGGGGCTGATCGGCAGGAGCTTGCGCCGGTCGCGCGGGGTGTGGGCCTCGACGCTGCCACCGCTGAGGATGGTCTGCAGCCGACCGGAGATGTCGGCGTAGTCGTCGAAACCGAGCACGCCGTCGGCCTCGGGCAACGCCTCGGCGAGCTCCTTGCCGTACCGCTCGGCCATGCAGCCGACCGCGACGACGGCCTGGGTCTTGCCGTGACCCTTCAGGTCATTGGCTTCGAGGAGGGCGTCGACGGAGTCCTTCTTGGCGGCTTCGACGAAGCCGCAGGTGTTGACGACGGCGACGTCCGCGTCCTCGGCGTCCTCGACGAGCTGCCAGCCGTCCGCCTCCAAGCGGCCTGCGAGCTCCTCCGAGTCCACCTCGTTACGGGCGCAGCCAAGAGTGACAAGGGCGACGGTGCGGCGTTCGGGCATGGTCTCAAGACTACTTCGTCCCCGCCCCGGCACCTCCCGCCAGGGTTGCCCGCCGGTCCGCCCCAGGTCGGCGGCGCGTCACCCGGACGTTGCCGCGCCCCGCGGAGCGTCGCTGGTCGGACGCCCTCGCGGGCCGCGGTCAGCCCGCCTGCGGGTCGCCCTTCGTGTACGTGAGGCGCTCGACCTGGCCGGGCTCGAATTCGTTGTCGACCTGCTTGCCGTTCACGTACAGCTGGATCGCGCCCGCGTCGCCGAGGACGAGATCGATCTTCTGCTTGTCCTGGAAGGTCTTGTCCTGACCCTGCTCAAGGACGCCGTCGAAGAGGGTCCGGCCGCTGTGGTCCTTGGCCGAGATCCAGCTGCGGCCCTCGGGGGCGACGACCTTGACCGTGACCTTGTCGCGCGGGACACCGGCGATGGCGCTGTCCGACGGGTCGGGCTTGGGATCGGCGGGCTTGGAGGGCTTCGGCTTCTTCACCGGCTGGGAGGCCGCGGGCGTGGGGCCCTCGGCGAGCGACTTCGAGCTGTCCTTGTCGTCACCGCCGCCGAACGCGGTGAAGCCGACGAAGCCGATCACCGCGACGATCGCGGCGACCATGGCTGCCGTCCAGTTCGGCCGGCGCGGCTCGGAGCGGATGCGTTCGGCCTCGAAGAGGGGCGCCGCAGGGGTGGGCGCGGGCGGACGGCCGCCGTGCGCCTCGTCGTACTGGGCGAGCAGCGGAGCCGGGTCGACCCCGACGGCGCGCGCCAGCGTTCTGATGTGGCCGCGGGCGTACACGTCGCCGCCGCAGCGGGAGAAGTCGTCCTGTTCGATCGCGTGCACGATCGGGATGCGCACGCGCGTGGAGGTGCTGATCTCGTCGACGGTCAGACCCGCGTCGATACGGGCCTGCCGCAGGACACGGCCGATCGGGAGCCGGTCGTCGGCCTGGCGGTCGGCGGCCTGCGTCCTGTCTGCCGCGCTCTCGTCTGCGGCGCGGTCGGGGCGGTCGAGGCGGTCGTCTGAAGGACGGTCGTCTTCAGGGGAGTTGCCGATGGACACGGGGGCGCCTTTCGAGCGTGTAGCCACCTGCCGGAGGTTCAGTTTAGGCGGGTCCTGAAAGGGTGGGGCAACCGGACGGACGGACTTTGTACGCCATCAGAATGGCCGGACATCCTGATGGTGGGACATCGTGCTCTTATCTCCCTCAACTTGACGTGCGTCGAAGGGAAACGGTTGCCTGCTGATCCCTTACGGGTGAGCCCGGCCCGGCCTTATGGGCTAGCCTCCCCGCGGATCACCGCGAGCACGCCGTCCAGCTCGTCAGGTTTCACAAGAACGTCACGTGCCTTGGATCCCTCGCTGGGCCCGACGATGGAGCGCGACTCCATCAGGTCCATCAGCCGGCCGGCCTTCGCGAAGCCGACGCGCAGCTTGCGCTGCAGCATGGACGTGGACCCGAACTGGGTGGAGACCACCAGTTCAGCGGCCTGGCAGAGCAGATCGAGGTCGTCGCCGATGTCCTCGTCGATCTCCTTCTTCTGCTTGGTGCCGACGGTGACGTCGTCCCGGAAGACCGGCGCCATCTGGTCCTTGCAGTGCTGGACCACCGCGTGGATCTCGTCCTCGGTGACGAAGGCGCCCTGCATACGGGTGGGCTTGTTGGCGCCCATCGGCAGGAAGAGACCGTCGCCCTTGCCGATGAGTTTCTCCGCGCCGGGCTGGTCGAGGATGACGCGGCTGTCGGCGAGCGAGGAGGTCGCGAAGGCGAGACGGGAGGGCACGTTCGCCTTGATCAGGCCGGTCACGACGTCGACCGAGGGCCGCTGGGTGGCGAGCACCAGGTGGATGCCGGCCGCGCGCGCGAGCTGGGTGATGCGCACGATCGAGTCCTCGACGTCGCGCGGGGCGACCATCATCAGGTCGGCGAGCTCGTCGACGATCACCAGGAGGTACGGGTACGCCTGCAGCTCCCGCTCGCTGCCCTCGGGCGTCTTGAGCTTGCCCTCGCGCACGGCCTGGTTGAAGTCGTCGATGTGCCGGTAGCCGAAGGCGGCGAGGTCGTCGTAGCGCAGGTCCATCTCGCGCACGACCCACTGGAGCGCCTCGGCGGCCCGCTTGGGGTTGGTGATGATCGGCGTGATCAGGTGCGGGATGCCCTCGTACGCGGTGAGCTCGACCCGCTTGGGGTCGACGAGGACCATCCGGACGTCCTCGGGCGTCGCTCTTATCATGATCGAAGTGATCAGGCAGTTGATGCACGACGACTTGCCGGAGCCGGTGGCACCGGCCACCAGGATGTGCGGCATCTTCGCCATGTTGGCCATCACATAGCCGCCCTCGACGTCCTTGCCGAGCGCGACGAGCATGGGGTGGTCGTCCTCGGCCGCGTCGGCCAGGCGCAGCACGTCGCCGACGTTGACCATCTCGCGGTCGGTGTTCGGGATCTCGATGCCGACCGCGGACTTGCCGGGGATCGGCGAGATGATCCGGACGTCGGGCGAGGCGACCGCGTACGCGATGTTCTTGGCCAGCGCGGTGATCTTCTCGACCTTCACGGCGGGGCCCAGCTCGATCTCGTACCGCGTGACCGTCGGCCCGCGCGTGAAGCCGGTGACGCGCGCGTCGACCTTGAACTCGGTGAAGACGTTCGTCAGCGAGTCCACGACCGCGTCGTTGGCGGCGCTGCGGGTCTTGCCGGGGCCGCCGCGCTCCAGGAGGTCGAGCGAGGGCAGCGCGTAGGTGATGTCGCCGGCCAGCTGGAGCTGCTCGGCGCGGGGCGGCAGTTCGCGCGGGGGCTCGGGCGCGGGCTTGGTGAGGTCCTGTACGGCGCTCTGAGCGGGCGCCTGCGGCTTCTTCTTGAGCTTGCCGGGCACCGGAGCGTCGGTGGCGCGCGCGGTCGGTACGGGGGCCGCGGGCTCCCGCTCCTCGCTGTGTTCGCGCTCCTCCCGCTCCCCGGAGACGCCCTGGGTCAGATCGGCGACCAGCGGCGACGGCGGCATGCCGTGCAGCACGGCACCGTCCAGGGCGGCGGCAGCGGCGGCCGCCACGTCCACGGCGTCCATCGGCCGGTCCATGTCCGGCTGTACGGGGGTCCTGCGCGGCCTGCGCCGCTTGGAGAGGGCGTCCTCCTCGGCCCGGTCGGGACCGTAGCCGTCCGGGTCGTATGCGTCGGGGGCGGGGGTGCGCCGGCGCGCGGGGCGGGCGGGCAGCGCCTCGCGCCACTGGTCCTCGTACCGCTCGTCGTCGTCGAAGTAGACCTCGGCCTCCGGCTCGGGCTGGACGACGCCGAGCTTGGTGCCGAGCAGCCGCAGGCGCTGCGGGATGGCGTTGACGGGCGTGGCCGTGACGACGAGCAGCCCGAAGACGGTGAGCAGCACCAGGAGCGGCACCGCGAGGATCTCGCCCATGGTGAAGATCAGCGGCGTGGAGGAGCCCCAGCCGATCAGACCGCCGGCATCCCTTATCGCCTGCATCCCGGAGCTGCGGGCGGGCGAGCCGCACGCGATGTGGACCTGTCCGAGGATGCCGATGACCAGGGCGGACAGGCCGATCACGATGCGGCCGTTGGCCTCGGGCTTCTCCGGGTGCCGGATGAGGCGTACGGCGATGGTGCCCAGCAGCAGCGGCACCAGCAGGTCGAGGCGGCCGAACGCGCCGGTCACCAGGACCTCCACGAGGTCGCCGACCGGACCGCGCAGGTTCGACCAGGTGCCCGCGGCGACGATCAGCGCGATGCCGAGCAGGAGCAGCGCGAGGCCGTCCTTGCGGTGCGCCGGATCGAGGCCCTTGGCGCCGCGCCCTATGCCGCGGAACATGGCGCCGACTCCGTGCGCGATGCCCAGCCAGACGGCGCGCGCCAGCCGGTACACGCCCCCGGTGGGGCTGGGCACCGGCCTGGGCGCGGGCTTCTTCGCCGCGACCTTCTTGGCCGGCGCCTTCCTGGCGGGCACCTTCTTTGCCGCGATCTTCTTCGCGGGCGGTCTGGCAGCGGCCTTCTTCGCCGGAGCCTTCGTCGGCGCGGCCGCCTTCTTCGCGGGCGTCTTCTTGGCTGCGGACTGACGTGAGGCCATGGGTGTGAGGTTACCGGTGTCGACCACTGCGGACACGTGTGCCCACTGCTTCACCCGTTTGTGTCGCCCTTGCGGTGGCGGAGAACTGACGGCGCTTCACCGCGCTCACGCGGCACGAAACCTCGTCAGGGAGGCTCCGTGCCACGTCAGTTCTGCGAGGGGACCGAGGGCGCGCCGCTGCCGGTGCCCGGCTCCAGGGCGTCAAGCGCCCGGCGCAGGCCGGTGAGTTTGCGTTCGAGATGGGCGGCGGTGGCGACCGCCGCGGCATCCGCCGACTCGTCGTCCAGCTGTTTGGACAGCGCCTCGGCCTGCTCCTCGACCGCCGCGAGCCGCGCCGACAGCTCGGCGAGCAGCCCCGCGGGCTCCTTGGCGTCGCCGGCCACGGCCTTGCCGCTGCCCTCCAGCTGCAGCCGCAGCAGCGCCGCCTGCTCCCGCAGTTGGCAGTTCTTCATGTACAGCTCGACGAAGACCGAGACCTTCGCGCGCAGCACCCACGGATCGAACGGCTTGGAGATGTAGTCCACCGCGCCCGCCGCATAGCCACGGAAGGTGTGATGCGGTCCGTGGTTGATGGCGGTGAGGAAGATGATCGGGATGTCCCGCGTCCGCTCCCGCCGTTTGATGTGCGCGGCGGTTTCGAAGCCGTCCATTCCCGGCATCTGGACGTCCAGCAAAATGACCGCGAAGTCGTCCGTGAGTAGTGCTTTGAGCGCTTCCTCCCCGGACGATGCCCGCACCAGTGTCTGATCGAGCGCAGAGAGGATGGCCTCCAGCGCCAGCAGATTCTCCGGCCGGTCATCGACCAGGAGGATCTTGGCCTTCTGCACCATGGCCCGCCCTCCTCGCCCCGGCGGTACACCGGGCGCCGCCCCAGAGGACGACTCCCTTGCGCCGCCCGTCCTTGTGCCGGTCATGGTAGCCGCACCCCGCCTGTCGCCACACCCTGTCACCGCGATGTCACTGTGCACGTAGCAGAAACGCGGCGGGAGACCAGAAGGTTCCCCGCACACCGCGGTTCTACACGACCTCCGCCACACTCTGTCAGCAACTCCGTGTGACGAAGCCGGTTCTCGGTCACTCAGCGCGCATCCACTGCTCCATCACCGACAACAGATGATCCGGGTCGACCGGCTTCGTGACGTAATCGGAAGCTCCGGAGTCGATGGCCTTCTCCCGGTCGCCCTTCATCGCCTTGGCGGTGAGCGCGATGATCGGGAGACCGGCGAACTGCGGCATCCTGCGGATCGCCGTCGTCGTCGCGTACCCGTCCATCTCGGGCATCATGATGTCCATCAGAACCACCGTCACATCGTCGTGCTGCTCCAGCACTTCGATGCCCTCGCGGCCGTTCTCCGCGTACAGCACCGCGAGGCCGTGCTGCTCCAGGACGCTGGTGAGCGCGAAGACGTTGCGGATGTCGTCGTCGACGATGAGGACCTTCTCGCCGCCGAAGTGGATGCCGGGCCGGGACGCGGCAGGGGCCGGGGTCTCCTGCACCGAGGGCCACTGCTCCTGCGGGCGCTGCTCCTGGGGCCGCTGCTCCTGTGCGCCGGGAGCCGACTGTCCCGGCAGCGCCGAGGGCTCCTGCGCGGGCGCGGAACGGCGCCGCCTGCGGAAGAGCGACGCGGGGCCCGTGGACGTCTCCTGGCGCGCCGGGGCGGTCTCGGGCCGGGCCGTGCCCTCGGTCGAGGGGGCCTCCTCCAGGGCGGGCAGTTCGCGCGGCTGGGGCGCGGGCGCCAGCTGCGTGTAGCCCTGGGGCGGCAGTTCGCTCGGGTGCAGCGGCAAATAGAGCGTGAAGGTCGAGCCGCGGCCCGGCTCGCTCTGCGCGTGGATCTCGCCGCCGAGCAGCCGCGCGATCTCCCGGCTGATGGAGAGGCCGAGCCCGGTGCCGCCGTACTTCCTGCTCGTCGTGCCGTCGGCCTGCTTGAACGCCTCGAAGATGACCCGCATCTTGCTGGCCGCGATGCCGATGCCGGTGTCCGTCACCGAGAAGGCGATCAGGTCGGCGTCCGCGTCGCGCAGCGAGCCCGCCTCCAGGAGCTGCTCGCGGATGGCGTTGGGCACGTCGTTGTTGGCGTGCCGGATCACCAGCTCGACCGCTCCGGAGTCGGTGAACTTCACCGCGTTCGACAACAGGTTGCGCAGCACCTGGAGGAGGCGCTGTTCGTCCGTGTGCAGCGTGGCGGGCAGTTCCGGGGAGACCCGTACGGAGAAGTCGAGTCCCTTCTCCGCGGTCAGCGGCCGGAAAGTGGCCTCTACGTAGTCGACGAGTTGGACCAGCGCGATGCGCGTCGGGGAGACGTCCATCTTGCCGGCCTCGACCTTCGACAGGTCGAGGATGTCGTTGATCAGCTGCAGCAGGTCCGATCCCGCGCCGTGGATCGTCTCAGCGAACTCGACCTGCTTGGGGGTGAGGTTCGCGTCGGCGTTGTCGGCGAGCAACTTGGCCAGGATCAACAGGGAGTTGAGCGGCGTGCGCAGCTCGTGCGACATGTTCGCGAGGAACTCGGACTTGTAGCGCATCGAGACCGCGAGCTGCTCGGCGCGCTCCTCCAGAACCTGCCTGGCCTCTTCGATCTCGGTGTTCTTGACCTCGATGTCACGGTTCTGCTGGGCGAGCAGCTCCGCCTTCTCCTCCAGCTCCGCGTTGGAGTCCTGAAGGGCCTTCTGCCGGTTCTCCAACTCGGCGGACCGCTCCCGCAGTTGCTCGGTCAGCTCCTGCGACTGCTTCAGCAGCACCTCGGTCTTGGTGTTGACGCTGATGGTGTTGACGCTCGTCGCGATCATCTCAGCGATCTGGCTGAGGAAGTCCTTCTGGATCTGCGTGAAGGGCTGGAAGGAGGCCAGCTCGATCACGCCGAGGACCGTTCCCTCGAAGAGCACCGGGAGCACGATGACCTGCGCGGGCGGCGCCTCGCCGAGCCCGGAGGCGATCCGCAGATAGCCGGACGGCGCGTTCTCCACGAGGATCGTGCGCCGCTCCTTGGCGGCCGTCCCGATGAGCGTCTCGCCGGGCCGGAAGGACGTCGGCATGGACCCCATGGAGTACCCGTAACTGCCGAGCATCCGCAGCTCGTACGCGTCCTCGTGGTCGCCCCCGAGGTCCTGCCCGTCGTCCGTCGGCATCGCCAGGAAGAACGCGCCGTGCTGCGCCGAGACCACCGGTGTCAGCTCGCTCATGATCAGCGAGGCGACGTCGTCCAGGTCGCGGCGGCCCTGCATCAGACCGGAGATCCGCGCGAGGTTGCCCTTGAGCCAGTCCTGTTCCTTGTTGGCCAGGGTGGTGTCGCGCAGGTTGGCGATCATCGTGTTGATGTTGTCCTGCAGCACCTGGATCTCGCCGGCGGCGTCGACCTCGATCTTGAGGTTGAGGTCGCCCCGGGTCACCGCGGTGGCGACCTTGGCGATGGCGCGCACCTGCCGGGTGAGGTTTCCGGCCATCTCGTTCACGGACTCGGTGAGGTCCCGCCACGTGCCGTCGACGTCACGCACGCGTGCCTGGCCGCCCAGCTGGCCCTCGGTGCCCACCTCGCGGGCGACCCGGGTGACCTGCTCGGCGAAGGACGACAACTGGTCGACCATGGTGTTGATGGTGGTCTTCAGCTCCAGGATCTCGCCCCGGGCGTCGATGTCGATCTTCTTGGTCAGGTCACCCTTGGCGATCGCCGTGGTGACCATCGCGATGTTGCGGACCTGACCGGTCAGGTTGGACGCCATCGAGTTCACGGACTCGGTGAGGTCCTTCCACGTACCGGAGACGCCCGGCACCCGCGCCTGACCGCCCAGGATGCCGTCGGTGCCCACCTCACGGGCCACGCGCGTGACCTCGTCGGCGAACGAACTCAGCGTCGTCACCATGGTGTTGACCGTGTCGGCGAGCTGCGCGACCTCGCCGCGCGCCTCCACCGTGACCTTCTTGGTGAGGTCGCCGTTGGCGACCGCCGCCGAGACCTGGGAGATGTTGCGCACCTGGCTGGTCAGGTTGTTGGCCATCAGGTTGACGTTGTCGCTCAGGTCCTTCCAGATGCCGGTGACGCCCGGCACCCGCGCCTGACCGCCCAACTGGCCCTCGGTGCCCACCTCGCGGGCCACCCGGGTCACCTGCTCGGCGAACGACGACAGCTGGTCGACCATGGTGTTGACGGTCGTGACGAGTTCGAGGATCTCGCCCTTCGCGTCGACGGTGATCTTCTTGGAGAGGTCGCCCATGGCGACGGCCGTGGTGACCTCGGCGATGTTCCGCACCTGCAGGGTGAGGTTGTTCGCCATGCCGTTCACGGACTGCGTGAGGTCCTTCCAGGTGCCGGAGACACCCTGCACTTCGGCCTGGCCGCCCAGGATGCCGTCCGTACCCACCTCGCGGGAGACCCGCGTGACCTGCTCGGCGAAGGCGGACAGCTGGTCCACCATCGTGTTCAGGGTGTTCTTCAGCTCCAGGATCTCGCCGCGCGCGTCCACGTCGATCTTCTGCGACAGGTCGCCGCGCGCCACCGCCGTCGCCACCTGCGCGATGTTGCGCACCTGCGCGGTGAGGTTGCCGGCCATGCCGTTCACGGAGTCCGTCAGATCCCGCCACACACCGGCCACGCCGGGCACCTGCGCCTGACCGCCCAGGCGCCCCTCGGTGCCCACCTCGCGGGCCACCCGGGTCACCTGGTCCGCGAAGGCGGACAGCTGGTCGACCATCGTGTTGATGGTGTTCTTGAGTTCGAGGATCTCGCCCCGCGCGTCGACCTCGATCTTCTGCGACAGGTCGCCGCGCGCCACCGCCGTGGTGACCTGCGCGATCTGGCGCACCTGCGACGTCAGGTTGCCCGCCATGAAGTTGACGGAGTCCGTGAGGTCCTTCCACGTACCGCTCACGCCGTCCACGCGCGCCTGGCCGCCGAGCCGGCCCTCGGTGCCCACGTCCCGCGCCATCCGCGTGACCTGGTCGGCGAAGGACGACAGCTGGTCCACCATCGTGTTCACGGTGTTCTTCAGCTGGAGCATCTCGCCGGAGACGTCCACGGTGACCTTCTGCGACAGGTCGCCGTTGGCCACCGCCGTCGTCACCTGCGCGATGTTGCGGACCTGCCCCGTGAGGTTGCGGAACGCGGTGTTCACCGAGTCGGTGAGGTCCTTCCACGTACCGGCCGCGCCCTGCACCTGCGCCTGACCGCCGAGCTCACCCTCGACGCCGATCTCCCGCGCCACGCGCGTCACTTCGGAGCCGAAGGCGGAGAGCTGGTCGACCATCGTGTTCGTGGTGTTCTTCAGCTCGAGCATCTCGCCCGCGACGTCCACGGTGACCTTCTGCGACAGGTCACCGTTGGCCACCGCCGTGGTCACCTGCGCGATGTCGCGCACCTGCGTCGTGAGGTTCCGGAAGACCGTGTTGACCGAGTCGGTGAGATCCTTCCAGGTACCGGCCGCGCCCGGCACGTTGGCCTGCCCGCCGAGCTGCCCCTCCGCGCCGACCTCGTTGGCCACGCGGGTGACCTCGTCCGCGAACGTCCGCAGCGTCTCGGTCATCTGGTTGATCGTCTCGGCGAGCTGGGCGACCTCGCCGCGCGCGCTCACCGTCACCTTCTGGGACAGATCGCCGTTCGCGACCGCCGTCGTGACCTGCGCGATCCCCCGCACCTGGGCGGTGAGGTTGCCGGCCATCAGGTTCACCGAATCGGTGAGGTCCTTCCACACGCCCGCCACACCCGGCACCTGCGCCTGGCCGCCGAGCTCGCCCTCCGTACCGACCTCGCGGGCCACCCGCGTCACCTCGGAGGAGAACGACGAGAGCTGGTCCACCATCGTGTTGACGGTGTTCTTCAACTCCAGCATCTCGCCCGCGACATGAACCGTGACCTTGCGGGACAGATCACCCTTCGCCACGGCCGTCGTCACCAGCGCGATGTCCCGCACCTGGGCGGTCAGGCGGTACGCCATGGTGTTCACGGAGTCCGTGAGGTCCTTCCACGAACCGGACATCCCGCGCACCCTGGCCTGCCCGCCCAGCTTGCCCTCGGTGCCGACCTCGCTGGCCACGCGCGTGACCTCGTCCGTGAAGGTGGAGAGCTGGTCGACGAGGTTGTTGACCGTCCGTCCGACCTTCAGGAACTCGCCGCGCAGCGGGTGGGCGGCCCCGTCGACCCCCTGGGCCCGCAGCTCCATGCGCTGCTCCAGGTCGCCCTCCGCGACCGCGGACAGCACCCGGCCGACCTCGGAGACGGGACGTACGAGATCGTCGACGAGCGCGTTCGACGCGTCGATCGCGGCCGCCCACGAGCCCTCGCTCGCCCCGGCCTCAAGTCGTTCCGTGAGTTTTCCCTCACGCCCGACCATGCGCCGCACCCGGGAAAGCTCACCGGTGAGGTGCAGGTTCCGGTCAGCCACCTCGTTGAAGACGGCGGCGATCTCGGACATCACGTCGTCGCCGGAGACCGTCAGCCGCTTGCGGAAGTTGCCGTCCCGCATCGCCGCCAGGGCCGCGAGCAGCCTGTTCAGAGCCGCGGCGTCCACTGAAGCCGTCGTCCCGTTGCGCGGTTTGCGCTGTTTGTTCAGGGACTGTCCGTCTTTCGCGCGCGTTTTAGAACCCCGCGTCGCTGCGCCAGACTCCACTGTGTCCCTCCCGCAAGGGTCGACCGGTACTGCTCGGGTATTTCTGGGCTGTCTCCATGAAGCTTGCCCAGTGTTTCACCATGGCTGAACCAGGCCATAACAGTTCGGCAGCTTCGCACACCGTCCGCACACCCTCCGGGCGGAAACACTGACAACCGGCATCAGCATGGACGGCGAAGGTAAGTAACCTTGCATCCGGCTGTCCAACCACCCCGGTCCTGCCCGGCCAGGGCGGTGGTACACGAACAAGCGGGCATCGGAGGGGCGGCCGTCACCATGGGTTCGGGAGAACTGGGCGTCGATACAGTCGACACTGTCGATACTCGTACGAGGAGTGCTGTGATCACCGCGCGCGCGGCTGCCACCTTCGACCCCGTCGGACGTTCCGTCGCGACGGCTCGCTCCTTCGTGCGCGACACCCTGCAGGGCTGGGGCTTCTCGGACATCGTCGACGACGCCGTGGTCCTCACCAGCGAGCTGGTCACCAACGCCGTGGTGCACGCCGGGACGGCCGCCGACGTCGAGTGTCTGCGCAGCGAGGACGCCGTACGCATCGAGGTCTCCGACCGCTATCCGGAGCGCGAGATCCCGCTTCAGCAGTCCTCGGTGAACATGGGCAGCCCCGACCGCGAGGGCGGCCGCGGCCTCCAGCTCTGCGCGGCACTCGCGTCCCGCTGGGGCGTCGACTACACGCCCACCCACAAGCAGGTCTGGTTCCAGCTCGACCTGCCCCACCGCCCCGTGGGCACCCGCTCCGCGGGCCCCGCGCTGCCGGCCGCGCTGCTGCCCATCGCCGACGGCAGAGTCCGCGTCGCCGTCATCCAGATCGACCGCCTGGGCGCCATCTCCGCCTGGAACGAAGACGCCGAGGAACTCTTCGGCTACGGCTCCGAGCAGGTCATGGGCAAGCCGCTCAACGACCTCGCGGCCTGGCCGCACACCCCGGGCACCAGCACCGGCATCGCCGAGGCCCTGCAGCTCTCCCGCTGGGAGGGCAGCTACGGCGTCCGCGGCGCCGACGGCTGCGTGATCCCGGTCTACGCCTCGCACCTGCGCGTCCGCGACGCCGACGGCGAACCCTCCACGGTCTGCCTGCTCGTACGCGACGACGAACGCGCGGTGCTGCAGACCCCGCTGCGCGGCGCACCCCCCGAGCCGGGCTCGCGCACCGAGCCGCACGCCACGGACCCCTTCGAGGTGTTCATCGGCTCCCCCGCCCCCGACGACCTCGACGGCCTGCTCCAGCGCACCGTCGAACGGGCCCGCGACATGCTCGACGGCGACGCGGCCTTCCTGCTCCTCGCCACCGACGACGAGACCGAGCTGGAGGTCCGCGCCTCCACCGGTCTGCCGTCCGCCCGCCAGCGCTTCGCCCGCGTCCAGGTCGAGTCGGCCCCCGGCCGCTACGGCTCCGCCCGCATGCCGGCCGTCCACGAGGACCTGACGGTCGTGCCGGGCGCGGTCCCGCTGCTCGCCGGCACGGGCATGCGCTCCGTCGTCACCGTCCCGCTGAAGGTGGAGGGCCGCCTCACCGGCTCCCTGGGCGTCGCCGCCGAGGCCTCCGGGCGGTACTCGAACGAGGAGGCCCTGCGCCTGCAGTTCGCCGCCGACCGCATCGCCCTGGCCGTGGAGTCCGCGCGCCTCGGCGAGCTGGAGCGGCTCCGCCGCGGCTCGCTCTCCTTCCTCGTCGAGGCCTCCGACCTCCTCGCGGGCACCCTGGACCGCGACCAGACCCTGGCCCTCATGGCCCAGATGACGGTCCCGACCCTGGCCACCTGGTGCGCCGTCTACACGATCGCCGACCAGTCCGCCGAGCCCTATCTCTCGTACGTCCTGCACGAGGACGAGGAGCGCATCGACGGCCTCAAGGCCCTCCTCTCCAAGATCTCGCCGCCGGACCCGGTGCCCACCCCCGGTGCCCGCATCTGGGCGGCCCCGTCCGAGGCGGCGCACCAGGCGGCCCTGCGCACCTCGATGCGCAGCCTCGGCCTCGGCGAGCCCATGACCCTCGGCTCGGGCATCGGCACGACGCTCTCCACCGCGTCGGCGGTGGGCGGCGAGACGGTGGTCCTGCCCCTGGTCGCCCGCAACCGCGTCATCGGCATGCTCACCCTCGGTAAGCCCGCCGACGAACACTTCCGCCAAGAGATCCTGGAATTGGCCGAAGATCTCTCCCGCCGGGCGGCGCTCGCCCTCGACAACGCCCGCCTCTACTCCGAGCGCATGGCCATCAGCCAGTCCCTGCAGCGCAGCCTGCTGCCGCCGGGGCTCCCGCCGGTCCCGGGCGTCGAGGTCGAGGTCATCTACCGCGCGGCCGGCGAGGGCAACGAGGTCGGCGGCGACTTCTACGACCTCTTCCCGATCCGCGACGGCGCGTACGGCTTCGCGATCGGCGACGTCTGCGGCACGGGTCCGGAGGCCGCGGCCGTCACGGGTCTGGCCCGGCACGCCCTGCGTCTGCTCGCCCGCGAGGGATTCGGCGGCCCGGCCGTCCTGGAGCGGCTCAACGCCGCGATCCTCGACGAGGGCGCCCGCAGCCGCTTCCTGACGCTCCTGTACGGCGAGTTGTGGCCCCAGGAGGACGGCTCGGCGGTCCTGAAGGTCGTCTGCGCCGGCCACCCGCTGCCGCTGCGCCTGCGCCAGGACGGCACGGTCGAGCCGTACGCGGAACCGCAGCCGCTGCTCGGCGTCATGGACGACCTCGAACTGTACGAGCAGACGATGACGCTCGACCCGGGCGATGTCCTGCTCTGCGTGACCGACGGCGTCACCGAACGCCGCGAGGGCACCCGCATGTTGGGTGACGACGGCCTCGCGGACGTCCTGACGACCTGCACGGGTCTGACGGCGGGAGCGGTCGCGGCACGCATCATGCGCGCGGTGGAGCGCTTCGCGACGGACGCGCCCTCCGACGACATGGCGATCCTCGCGATGCGGGTGCCGGGTCTCCAGAAGGACTGAGTACGCAAAAGGCCCCCGCCCAGTTGGGCGGGGGCCTTCTTTACGTGAGCCCCCAAGCGGAATCGAACCGCTGACCTTCTCCTTACCATGGAGACGCTCTACCGACTGAGCTATAGGGGCCTGCTGCCTTGTGGGGGTTTTCCCCGCGGCAACGGAATAGATCATACCTGAAATCGAAGGGTGCCTCGAACCGCCTTCCGACTTCCCGCTTCCGGCTTTCGACCTCTCAGAACGCGGGCTGCAGCAGTCCGCCGAGCGCATTGCACGCGGAGACGACACGGTGGAGCTCGCGCCGCGACAGGGACGCGTCGGCCGGCAGCGCCAGCGTCTCGTCGGCGGCCCGCTCGGTCTCGGGCAGACACACGTCCCGCCAGAACCGCGGCATGCGGTGCACGGGCGTCTTCACCGGCACCCGGCAGTCAACTCCCTTGGCCCGTACGGCGCGTGCGAAGGCGTCCCGGTCGGGCCGCCCGTTCCCCGGCACGCGCACGACGTACTGCTGGTAGTCGTGCCCCTCACCGCCGTCGGGCGTCACGACGCCACGAAGGCGCCCGCTGAGATACGCGGCGTGCGCCCGCCGACGCTCCAGCAGGTCGTACGAGGTCTCCACGGCCGCGGCCTCCGGCTCCCTGCGCTCCAGTACGAGGAGCCCCTGCCGGTTCCCGACGTCCCGCAGCCGCTGCACCTCGGCCTGGTTGCCGAAGCGGTGCACGACGACGACGGCGGCCGTCCGCGGGGTCACCACGGCGTTCACGGCGTCCGGGTCGAGGCAGTACGTGGCCGGGTTTATGTCCGCGAAGACGGGCACCGCACCGGCGAGGACCACGTCCTCGGCGACCTCGGCGTTCCCGTAGGCCGGCACGACGACCTCATCGCCGGTGCCCACACCGGCGGCGCGCAACAATCCAACTGTCCCCATGCCAGGCGATGTTGGTCGCACGACGTGAACGGAAGGTGACGCACAACAAAAAAGAGCTGGTCCCCGAACCGAAGTTCAGGGACCAGCTCTTATCAAAAGGAGTTCGGCGGCGTCCTACTCTCCCACAGGGTCCCCCCTGCAGTACCATCGGCGCTGTGAGGCTTAGCTTCCGGGTTCGGAATGTAACCGGGCGTT
>NZ_JBVIZY010000005.1:567831-686597 GCF_055591085.1 Streptomyces sp. NPDC041713 | reverse complement strand
ACGCCCGGTTACATTCCGAACCCGGAAGCTAAGCCTCACAGCGCCGATGGTACTGCAGGGGGGACCCTGTGGGAGAGTAGGACGCCGCCGAACTATTTTTGAATGGGAAACCCCCGCACCTTATGGTGCGGGGGTTTTCTGCGTTCCAGGGTTACGACATTCCGGGTTACGACATTCCATGGTTACGACGGGCTCACCAATTTCGTGTCGTACGCCA
Organism: Streptomyces sp. NPDC041713; assembly: GCF_055591085.1. NCBI lineage: Bacteria > Bacillati > Actinomycetota > Actinomycetes > Kitasatosporales > Streptomycetaceae > Streptomyces > Streptomyces sp. NPDC041713. Next base: position 686,380 of record NZ_JBVIZY010000005.1, on the reverse strand, counting down.
GGATCACCGCCTGCACCCGGTCCCTCGCCCCCGTCTTCGCGAGGATGCGGCCCACGTGTGTCTTCACCGTGGATTCCGCGAGGTGCAGGCGGTCGGCGATCTCCGCGTTCGTCCAGCCCCGGCCGATGACCGTCAGGATCTCCCGCTCGCGATGGGTGAGCGACGACAGGCGCGGGTGGTCCGCCGGGTCCGTGGGTGCCGCGTCGGGTGCCGGCAGTTGGTCCGCGTACGCGTCGAGGAGGCGGCGGGTCAGGCTCGGGGCCACGATCGCGTCTCCCGAGGCGACGGCACGGATGCCGGAGAGGAGGTCCTCGGGCAGCGCGTCCTTGATGAGGAAGCCGGACGCTCCGGCCCGCAGCCCCGCGTACGCGTACTCGTCGAGGTCGAACGTCGTCAGGATCAGGACGCGGGTGCGGGCGCCCGACGCGACGATGCGGCGGGTCGCCTCGATGCCGTCGAGGCCGGGCATGCGGATGTCTATCAGGACGACGTCCGGGCGGAGTTCGGCGGTCATGCGGACCGCCTCGGCGCCGTTGCCGGCCTCGCCCGCGACCGTCATGTCGTCCTGGCTCTCCAGGAGCATGCGGAAGCCGAACCGCTGCATGGGCTGGTCGTCGACGATGAGCACGGTCGTCACGGTGTTTCGGTGTCCTTCGGGAGGTGGAGTCGGACCCGCCAGCCGCCCGGCGGGCCGGGGCGCGGCCCCGCGTCAAGTGTGCCGCCGTACAAGGCCGTTCGCTCGCGCATTCCGGTGAGGCCGCGTCCCGTAGGGGAGTCAGGGGCGCCGCCCGTACCCGTGTCCGTCACCTCGACCGTGACGGCGCCGTCCGCGTAGGTGACGTCGACGGTGGCCGTGGCGTCGGGGCCGCCGTGCTTCAGGGTGTTCGTCAGGGCCTCCTGCACCACGCGGTAGACGGTGAGTTGCCGGCCCGCGGTGACGGGGTCGAGGCCGGGGTGGCCGTTCACCGTGCTCTGGACCGGCAGGCCCGCCGCCCGTACGCCGTCGATGAGGTGGGCCAGATCGGTCAGGGCGGGCTGTGGGGCGAGGTGGGCCGCCTCGGGCGCGTCGTCGCGCAGGACGTCCAGGAGGCGGCGGAGTTCGGCGAGGGCCTGGCGGCTGGTGGTGCCGATGGCGTCCAGGGCCTGCGCGGCGCGCTCGGGGGACTTGGCGGCGGCGTACGAACCGCCGTCCGCGAGACCCGTGATGACGGAGAGGTTGTGGCCGATGATGTCGTGCATCTCCCGGGCTATGCGGGTGCGTTCGGCCGCGGCGGAGAGCTGGGCCTGCTGGTCGCGTTCGACCTCGAGACGGTGGGCGCGTTCGACGAGGGCGCGGGTGTGGTCCTGGCGGGAGCGGACCGCGATGCCCGCGAGCGTGACGACGAGGAAGGACCAGATCTGCGGGACGATCAGCTGGTCCCAGCTGTCGCGCGGATAGATGAAGGCGCAGACCGCCATGGGCGGCACCGTCATCGCGGCTGCCGCCCCCAGGGTCCTCAGGGGCAGGCGCAGCGCGATGGTGAAGACCACGACGAACTGGATGAGCGCGGCCTGCAGCCAGGCGCCCGTCCAGTTGCTGGCCATGGTCGTCGCGCTCATCACGGCGAGTGCGTACAGGGGGTGGCGGCGGCGCCACAGCAGTGGCACGGAGAGGCCGAGGCTCATCACGATGATCGGCCCCTGCGCCACGTCGGGGTTGGCCGCGGTGCTGCGCCAGCCGCCGGCGCCGTCGGTGAGGGCGGCGATGACGAAGAAGGCCGTGACCAGGGCGTCCCAAACCAGCGGGTGACGCCGGTCGAAGGCGCGTACCCGCTGGGTGGAGCGCTGGAGGTGCCGGGTGAGGGGGTGGGGCTGGGGTTGGGGCGTCGTCACGGGCTCATCTTCGTGCACGGGGATATGGCCGTCCGGAGTTCGGCCGGCGTCATACGTCCCGCCGCTTGAGCAGTACGGACGCCGCGGCGATGATCGCGGCGGCCCAGAGGGTGAGGGCGATCAGGGCCGTGCCCGGTGCGACGGTGTTCTCCACCCGGGCGACGGAGCCCAGCGAACTCGCCGCCTGCGCCGGGAAGTGCCTGATCACGCTGTCCACGGCGCCGAACGGCAGCATCGAGAGGACCTCGGGCAGGATCAGGACCGCGCCGACGAACGCGCCGATGGCGCCGGGTACGGAGCGCAGCAGCGCGCCGAGGCCGAGGGCGATGAGGCTGAGCAGGGTGATGGCCAGGGCGCTGGTCGTGAGGGCGCCGAACACCCCGGAGTCGGCGAGGGACAGCTTCTTGTCGGTGTCCGCGAGCCAGATCTGGGCGGCGAGGAAGGTGACGACGTTCGTCACGAGGGACAGCGTGAAGGCGACCGCGGTGAAGACGCCGGCCTTGGCCCACAGCACGGGGAGCCGGGTGGGGACGGCCGAGAGGGACGCCCGGATCATGCCCGTCGAGTACTCGCCCGCGGTGACGAGGATGCCGAGGACGGCGAGGCAGATCTGGGAGAGCTGGGTGCCGAAGAGGGTGAAGACGACCGTGTCGATCTCGGCGTCGTCGCCGTCGTAGGTGGCACCCATCATGATGCCGACGGAGAGGACGAGGGCGGCGGCGGTGATCAGGGTGATCCAGGTCGAGCGGAGTGTCCACAGCTTGTGCCATTCGGAGCGGAGGACGCCCTTGGGGCTCAGGCGGTAGGGGGAGGGAGCGGTGCGGGGCAGCGTGGCGTCGTGGAGGTCGAGGGTGCTCATGCCGTGGCGCCTTCCGGCTGGTGACGGGTGGTGTGGGCGGTACTGGCGCTGGTGCCGGTGGAGGCCGCGTAGTCGACCGAGTCGCGGGTGAGGTCCATGAAGGCCTGTTCCAACGAGGCGGTCTGCGGGGTGAGTTCGTACAGCGGGATGCCGTGGGCGGCGGCGGTGCGGCCGATGTGTTCGGCGTCCGTGCCGCGCACGTCGAGGACGCCGGGGGAGTCGGCGGAGAAGGTGACCCCGTGGCTCGCGAGCAGTTCGGTCAGCCGGGTCGCCTCCGGGGAGACGACCTTGACGGATCCGGTGCCCGACTCCCGTACGAACCGTTCGACGGTGGTGTCCCTGAGGAGGCGGCCCCGGCCGATGATGATCAGGTGTTCGGCGGTCAGCGCCATCTCGCTCATCAGGTGGGAGGAGACGAGGACCGTACGGCCTTCCGCCGCAAGGGACTTGAGGAGATTGCGGATCCACAGGACGCCCTCGGGGTCGAGGCCGTTGACGGGCTCGTCGAGGATGATCGTGGCCGGGTCGCCGAGCAGGGCGGCGGCGATGCCCAGGCGCTGGCCCATGCCGAGCGAGAAGCCCTTGACCCGGCGGCGGGCGACCTCGTGGATGCCGGCGAGCTCGAGGACCGCGTCCACCCGGCTCCTCGGGATGGAGTGGGTATGGGCGAGCGCCATCAGGTGGTGGTACGCGGAGCGGCCCGGGTGCACGGAGCGGGCCTCCAGGAGGGCGCCCACCTCGTGCAGGGGCGCGGGGTGGGCGGCGTAGGCGCGGCCGCCGACGGTGGCGCGGCCGCGGGTGGGGGCGTCGAGGCCGAGGAGCATCCGCATGGTGGTGGATTTGCCCGCGCCGTTGGGGCCGAGGAAGCCGGTGACGGTGCCGGGGAGCACCTCGAAGCCGAGGTCGTCGACGACCGTTCTGGCGCCGTAGCGTTTGGTGAGTCCGTATGCGCTGATCATGTGGTCGATGGTGTCGCTCACGGGCGTACGGATCGTCGGACCGGGGGCGGGACGTGTGGGCCCGGGGTAGTACCCGGGTACGACGGCGACCCTGAGACGAGCGGAGCCTGAGACGAGGGTTACGTTGCGTCGGCGCGGGGTGTCGCTGAGGATCTGGCCATGGATCATGAGTACGTGGTACGGGCCGTGCGCGGCGAGGAGTGGCCGCAGGTACGGGAGTTGCGGTTGGCCGCGCTGCGGGATCCGGCGGCGCCGGTCGCCTTCCTGGAGACGTACGAGAGGGCCGCGGCGGAGTCGGACACCTTCTGGCGGGAGCGGGCGTCGAGTGCCTCGCGGGGGGAGTCCGTCCGGCAGTTCGTGGCGGAGGGGCCGGGTGGCGTGTGGGTCGGCTCGGTGACCGTGCTGGTCGAGGAGGCCGGGGCGGACGACGTGTTCGGCGGGGCGGTCGAGGCGCGGCAGGCTCATCTCGTGGGGGTCTATGTGCGCCCGGAGCACCGGGGCGTCGGCGCGACGGACGCGTTGTTCGAGGCGGCGGTCGCGTGGGCGTGGTCCCTGGCGGGCCTGGAACGGGTGCGGCTGTTCGTCCACGAGGGCAATCCGCGGGCCCAGGCCTTCTACCGGCGGTTCGGGTTCGTGCCCAGCGGGGTGGTCGTGCCGGTGCCGGGTGATCCCTTTGCGCGGGAGTACGAGTGGGTGCTCACGCGGGGGTGAGGGGTGGGGCCGCGCGTCCAGGGGGCAAGGGGTGGGGCGTCGTGGGACGGGCTTCAGGGGGTGGGCAGCTCGGCGTCGGGCCAGCGGGATCTGGCCTGTTCCCGGGAGCGGAGCAGGGCCAGGGTGGGCAGGCCCCGGTCGGCGCCGGTGGCGAGCAGGTCGGGCAGCTGCGGCAGCGGGGCCACCGCGGCGACGTCCTCCAGGACGAACGTCATTGGTGGGTCGAGGCGACCGGAGGATGACCGTTCGGCCATGCGCCGGCCGCGCTCGACCACGCTGGAGGCGAGTGCCGTCAGGAGGGGCATGGCACCCGGGCCCTGATGGGATCGGGGATCCTCGATCGCCTCACCCACCACAAAAAGCGTGCCCCCTTCATCGATGAAGGAATCCAGGGTGAGGGCATCAGTTCGGTTCGGCGTGCAGGATTCCCGTACGTGGACGGTGAAGAGGGCGGAGAGGGCGCGGGCGGTCAACTCCTGCGCGATGTCGCGCCGTTCGGGATACGCGGTGAGGGCCGCCTCCAGCTCGCCCGCGGCGCCGGACGACGCCTTGGGGTGGGTACGGAGGATGCGTACGGCCTCTTGCACCTGGGTGCCCTGCGACCAGCGGTGCACCGCCTTCACCGGCTTGTCGCCGACCGCGGCGGCGTGCAGGAAGCTGCGCAGCAGGAGCTGGGCCGTGTCGGCCACGGCCGAGTCCAGCTTCGCGGTGGGCCTTATCGGCGCGAGGAGGGCGGCGGCGCGCTGCTCGGCGGTGGCTGTGTCCTGGCAGCCGGTGGTGGGGGACCAGTGGAGGCGGGCCGGGGTGTCGCACAGGTGGGCGGGGTCGTAGAGGAGGACGGGGCCGAGCTTGGCGCGGGCGTCCTTCGTCTCCGCCCACAGGGTGGGGTCGGAGGTGAGGACGAGGGCGGCGCCCTCGGCGTCCTGGAGGGCCTCCACGGCGCGGGGGCGTCGCGCTGCGGGGTTTCCTAGGACCACGGGGCCTCCGTACGGGTGGGGCGGCTCCATGGTGCTGTTCTCCGCGCCTCCGGCGCGGGGGTCTCCGGCCAGGTGGGCCGGGACCGGGGTACCGTTCTCCGCGCCTCCGGCGCGGGGGCCTCCGGCCAGGTGGGCCGAGACCGGCGTACCGTTCTCCGCGCCTCCGGCGCGGGGCTCCCACCCGCCCGCCCTGCCGGCCTGGATCTCCGTGCCTCCGGCACGCGTCGGCGGGACCGAGCCTCCGGTCATCTCCGTGCCTCCGGCACGGGGCGGGTGGGCGGCGGCCTCGTACATCTCCGTGCCTCCGGCGTGCCCTTGCGGGACCGGGCCTCCGGTCACCCCCGTGCCTCCGGCACGCGTCGGCGGGACCGTGCCCGCACCCATCTCCGTACCTCCCGTACGCCCCGGCGGGACCGTGCCCGCGCCCATCTCCGTGCCTCCGGCACGCCCCGTCACCCCACCCGGCGTCGCCCCGGACTCCCTCCGATCCCTCCGTACCGCCCGCCACCTCGCCACCGTTCCCATCACGAAGATCGTCAGCACGATCAGGATCAGGAGTTGGCCGATGAACAGGCCCCAGAACAGGCCGTATCCGGAGAGTTGGTCCGGTGGGGTGTCGGGCCATGCGCCCGCCACGTCGTGGGGTGCCCCGGCCAAGTGGCGTACCGCCGGGGGCGTATGGCCGAAGGAGACCTTCTCCGGCCACGCGCCCCGCGCGAAACGCCCCGCGAGGTTCGTGGCGGACCAGACGAGGACCGTCGCGCCGAGTAGGAAGGCGAGGAAGCCCACCAACAAGCCGTCGGGAACGCCCCGTTGGGAGCGGGGGCCACGCGCGCCGTAGGGGCCGTCGGGATCCGCCGGACCCCGCCCGTGCGGGGACCGCCCCCGCTCCCAGTCATCCCGCATGCTGCTCCATGTACGCCGCCCGCTTCTCCGCCTCCAGCTCGGCCGCCCGCATCGCGTCGTCGACCGGGACGTCGTCGCCGTGGTGGTCGGCGGACGACTCGGTCATGGCGCGGTCGGTGAAGACCAGGGGGCGTTCCGTCTCCGTGATGAGGTGTTTGACCACTTGGACGTTGCCGTTGACGTCCCAGACCGCGATGCCGGGGGTGAGGGTTGGGATGATCTCGACGGCCCAGCGGGGCAGGCCGAGGACCCGGCCGGTGGCCCGCGCCTCGTCCGCCTTCTGGGCGTAGATCGTCCGCGTGGACGCCATCTTCAGGATCGCCGCCGCCTCCTTGGCCGCCGCGCCGTCCACCACGTCGCTCAGGTGGTGGACCACCGCCACGAAGGACAGGCCGAGACGGCGGCCGAACTTCAGCAGGCGCTGGAACAGCTGGGCGACGAAGGGGGAGTTGATGATGTGCCACGCCTCCTCCACCAGGAAGATGCGCTTCTTGCGGTCGGGCCGGATCCACGTGTGTTCCAGCCAGACGCCGACGATCGCCATCAGGATCGGCATCGCGATGGAGTTGCGGTCGATGTGCGAGAGGTCGAAGACGATGAGGGGGGCGTCGAGGTCGATGCCGACCGTGGTCGGGCCGTCGAACATGCCGCGCAGGTCACCGTCGACCAGCCGGTCGAGGACGAGCGCCACGTCCAGGCCCCAGGCCCGCACGTCGTCTATGGCCACGTTCATCGCCTCGGCCGACTCCGGTTCGGGGTGGCGCAGTTGCTCGACGATGTCGGTGAGGACCGGCTGGCGCTCCACGATCGTCTCGTTCACGTACGCGTGCGCGACCTTCAGGGCGAAGCCGGAGCGTTCGTCCAGGCCGTGCCCCATCGCGACCTCGATGATCGTGCGGAGCAGCGCCAGCTGGCCCGTCGTCGTGATCGCCGGGTCCAGCGGGTTCAGGCGGATGCCCATGTCCAGGGCCGCCGTCGGGTCGAGCCGGATGGGGGTTATCCCCAGCTCCTGGGCGATGAGGTTCCATTCGCCGACGCCGTCCTCACCCTGTGCGTCGAGGACGACGACCTGCCGGTCCTTGAACCTCAACTGCCGCAGGACGTACGTCTTCTCCAGGGCCGACTTGCCGTTGCCGGACTCGCCGAGCACCAGCCAGTGCGGGGCCGGCAACTGCTGCCCGTACAGCTGGAACGGGTCGTAGATGTACCCCTTGCCGGAGTACACCTCGCGCCCGATGATCACGCCCGAGTCGCCGAGGCCCGGCGCGGCCGTCGGGAGGTAGACCGCCTGGGCCTGCCCCGTCGACGTACGCACCGGAAGCCTGGTCGTCTCGACCTTCCCGAAGAGGAAGGCGGTGAAGGCGTCCGTGAGGATGGTCAGCGGATCCCGCATCTGGGCAGCCTGCCTCTACGTCTAGCGTCGGATGCCGGTCGCGAACGGCAGCGTGTTGACGAAGGCCCTGTGGTGCTCGCGGTCGCACCACTCCAGCTTGAGATACGACTTGCCGGCGGAGGCGCGGATGGTGCGCTTGTCGCGCGCGAGCGCCTCCGGGGAACGGGAGGAGACCGTGATGTAGCCGACCAGGTTGACGCCCGCGGCGCCGCTCGCCAGGTCCTCGCCGCGCTGGTCCAGGCGGGAGTGCGAGGCGATGTCGCGGGGGTCGACGGTGCGGTTCATCTTGGCCTGGCGGCTGGCCTCCGCCTCGTCATTCGTCTTCTCGGTCAGCATCCGCTCGATGGCGACCTCGGTGGGTTCGAGGTCCATCGTCACGGCGACCGTCCTGATGACGTCCGGGGTGTGGACGAGCAGGGGAGCGAGGAAGTTGACGCCGACGGGCGTCATCGGCCACTCCTTCACCCACGCCGTGGAGTGGCACCAGGGGGCGCGGGTGGAGGATTCGCGGGTCTTCGCCTGGAGGTAGGTGGGCTCCACGGCGTCGAGCTCGGCGGGCCAGGCGTTGCGCTTCGTCATCGCCTGGATGTGGTCGATGGGGTGGTCCGGGTCGTACATGGAGTGGACCAGGGACGCGAGGCGGCCCTGGCCGAGCGGCTGGCGGACCCGGATGTCGGCCTCCTGCAGCCGCGAGCAGATGTCGGTCAGCTCGCGGGCCATGACGACGGCGAGACCGGCGTCCTTGTCGAGCTTGCGGCCACCGGACGGGCGGGCCGCGCGGGCCATCGCCTGCGCCTCGGCGGCCAGGTCGCGGGAGTAGTGCATGCACGCGACGAGGTAGGCGCGGTGCTGCTCGCTGCTGGTCGACACCATCGACTGCAGCTGGTCGTACGACTGCTGCAGCCAGGGCAGCGCCCGGTCGTCGCCGCGCTGGCTGACGTCCTTGGCGTGCGCGTCGGGGTCGGCGGGCAGCGTACGGGCGAGCATCTGCAGGCGGGTCACGAAGCCGTCGCCGTTCGCGACGTGCTTGAGCAGCGTCCCGAACCGGTCGACGAGCGCCTCCTGGTCCTCGGAGTCGCGCAGGCCCACGCCCGGGCCCTCGATCTCGATGGCGGCGGTGACGGTCCGCCGGTCGGCGTGCAGCAGCACGGCGATCTCGTCGGGGCCGAACGGTGCGGCGAGCCAGTTGATCCGGCCGATGCCGGGCGGCGGCCCGACCTCGACCTCCCGCCCGTCGAGCCGGATGCCCGCCTCGGGGACGGCGGAGCGGTAGGCGGTGCCGCGCTTGAGGGAGCGCTTGTAACTGCGGTTGATCTCGAACCACTTGTAGAACGTCCGGCCCTTGTACGGGACGTACACGGCCGCGATGGCGAGCATCGGGAGGCCCGACAGCAGGACGATGCGCAGCGCGAGGACGGGGACGAGCAGCCCGCACATCATGCCGAGGAACGCCCCCACGATGATCAGGGCGATCTCCCCTGTCTCGCGGTTCTTGCCGACGATCGCGTTCGGCCGGGCGCGGCCGATCAGATATGTGCGGCGGGGCGCGACCGGCTGGGACAGGTGGGACTGGGTCGTCAACGCCCTTCACCTCCCGAGCGGTTGGTACTGCCTGGCGTGCTGCTGGTGCGGGAGCCGCCGCGGTTGCCCGCGTGCGGCGTGTCCGTCGCGCTGCTGCGCGGCGGGGGTGCGGCGGAGGGGACGGCTCCGCCGCCGTTCGAGGGGCCGCGGCCACCGGTGGGGCGGCTGCTGTGTGCGGCGACACCGGCGCCCGCGGTGTTGGCGGGACGCGCCTGGCCGGTGCTGCCGCCCTGGTTGCCGCCTCCGCTGCCGTTGCCCCGGGCGCTGTGGGTCTTGATGCCCTGGGAGACGAGGGAGGCGGGGGAGCTGATGACGGCGGCGGCCTTGTTCTCGGCGCCGCGCATGATGCGGTTGTTGCGGGAGCCCGCGATCTCGTCGCCGAAGCCGGGGACGAAACGGTAGATCATGGCGCTCGCGAAGATGGCGAGCAGGATGATCGAGAGCCCGGAGACGACCGCGGAGAAGGCGTCGGGCCCGTCGTCGGCGGAGAGCGCGCCGGCGAGCCCGAGCACGATGACGATGATGGGCTTGACCAGGATCACCGCGATCATGATCCCGGCCCAGCGGCGCACGTGCGACCAGAGGTTCTTGTCGACGAGGCCGGCGTAGACGACGGTGCCGAGGAGCGCTCCTACGTAGAGGAGCGCCGCCCTGATGACCAGCTCCAGCCAGAGGATGCCGGCGGCGAGGATCGACACGAGCGAGACGACGATCAGCATGATCGGTCCGCCGCCGATGTCGTCACCCTTCTTCAGCGCCCCCGAGAACGTCCCGAAGAACGTGTCCGTCTGCCCGCCCGTCGCCTTCGCGATGACGTCGGTGACGCCGTCGGCCGCCGAGACGACGGTGTAGAGGATGAGGGGCGTGAAGGCGGAGGCGAGCACGGTGAGCCAGAGGAACCCGATGGCCTCGGACAGCGCGGTGGTCAGCGGCACGCCGCGGACGGCGCGCTTGGCGACCGCGAGGAGCCACAGGAGCAGCGTCAGGATGGTCGACGCGGCGAAGACGACGGCGTACTGCTGGAGGAACTTCGGGTTCGTGAAGTCGACGTTCGCGGTGTCCTTGACGGCGTCGGAGAGTTTGTCGACGGTCCAGGAGGCGGCGTCGGCGCAGCCCTTCGCCAGGGAGCTGAGGGGGTCCAGGGAGTCGGGGAGGGGGTTGTCGGTGGGGTATTTGCCGTCGCCGGTGCTGCTTCCGCCGGTCTCGCCTTTTTCGCAGTACTTTTTGGCGGGGCCGTGGATGAGGTCACAGGAGTCGTTCCCGGGGTCCGGCGCGGCGAAGGCCCGCGTCGCGAGGAGGACTGCCGCGGTCTGCACGGCTGCGACGGTCGTGCTGAGGCGGAGTACACGGCGGCTACCGGGCATAGGTGAACCCTCCGTATCCTTCGACCGCCTTCGCGATCTCGTCGGAGTTGGATGCGCGGTCGTCGCCCGGGACCGGGGCGGGACCGTCCTTCTGGGAGTGCGTGACCGCTTTCCAGTCACCGTTGATCCACTCCAGCTTCATGGTGATGGTGAACCAACTGTTGGTGACCGGCTTGGTGGACTTCTCCCCGGCCAGCCCGAGCAGGCCGCTGCACCAGACCTCGACGGACGCCTTGCCGTCCGAGAACTCGGTGACCTTGGTGCCGATCGGAGTCGTACGAGAGACGAACTGGTAGCCCTTCGGGGTCGAGCCGTCCTCGTTCAGTCCCACGTTCTTGAAGAACGGTGCGGTGTACGCCCTGTCGAGCTCGGCCTGGAACTTGGCGACGCTGGACGGGGCCATCACGGTGTTGAGGATCGCGTTGCGCTTGTTCTTGTCGAACATCTCGGCGGAGCCGAGCGGCACGGCGAAGTTCGCCGCCGCGCTCTGGGCACCCTGCTCGGTCTTGGGGAACCCTGCGGCGATCCCCCCGTTCTTCCCCCCCACCGGCCTCTCCCCGGAGGGAGCCGTGGAGGCCGCCTCCGGTTTCTTGCCGTCACCGCCCTCCGCAGAGGAATCGTCCCCGCCCCGGTTGGCGAACGCGATCGCCGCGATCAGGAGGACCACGACCCCCACGACCGTGACCAGGCTCCGCGAGGACGTCCGCCCGCCGGAGCGGGAGGATCTGCGCCCGCCGCCGTAGACGTCGTCACCCGCTCCCTCCCCCTCGGGAAGCCGCGTCCGGGTCTCCCCGGAGCCACCGAAGAAGAGGCCGTCGTTCCGCTCGTCGTCGGGACTCATGCCGCGTACGCCCCCTCAACCTCTCGCTGAACCGTCACGCAGGACACGTATGACGGTAGCCGTGCTGGTTCCCGCGCGGGCGCGGTGTGGTGACTCGACATCAGGGAGTTGCAACCTCAGCCGGTGGGCACGACGGATGGGTGGGGGAGTGGGGACAGGGGAGTGGGAGACGGGTGTGGGGGACAGGTGTGGGGACGTGGCGGGGGGACGTGGGCGGGCGGGGCGCGAACGGGGGACCGGTGCCCGCGCCCGGCCGTACTAGACCGCCATGCCGTAGACGATCGTGAAGAGCGTGCCGAGCGAGCCGATGATGAAGACGCCGGTCAGCCCGGCGATGATCAGGCCCTTGCCCTGCTCCGCGCTGAAGGTGTCGCGCAGCGCCGTCGCGCCGATGCGCTGCTTCGCGGCGCCCCAGATCGCGATGCCAAGACAGAGGAGGATCGCGATGGCCATCACGACCTCGATCATCACGCGTGCCTCGTTGCCCAGGCTCCCGAAGGGACCCCAGTCGGGGGCGATCCCGCCGATGATGGTGGTGATGTCGCCCTTTTCGGCTGCCATAAGCATGTGTAACTCACCGCCCCTAGTGGGTTGTTCTGCCACCTCTGCCTACCTCGGTACAGAGGACAGCTCATTCTCGCCGACAATAGGGCCCGCGCATGTCGCCTTGGCGCCATTCGTTGGCTGACTTCGTGCGGTTCAGCGCACGCGACGTCTGGTTACTCTGTGTATCACGCGGTACGACGCCGGGCAATGACGGCCCGGCGTGCCTCTGACCAGGTGTTACGGCGGTGGCCCAGATCCGGCATGACGGGGGGTCATGGAGTGGGTGAGGGTGTCGCGAAAGGTTCCATGAAACGGACTGAACCCCTGTGACCGGTGGTGGCTCCGGTCACAGGGGTCCTGGGCTGTCTCAGCCGCTGGGCTGCCGCGTCAGCCCGCGGGGGAGTCGCTCACCTTGGCGACCGGGCCGATGGACAGCTTGCCGCCGCTCGAACCGTCGCTCACCGGCATGGTCCCGGCGGGCCACGAGACGGTGACCGTCTTCGTCTCGTTCGGCGGGGTCACGAGGATGTTGGTGATGCGGACGCCGGAGCCGCCGCTGGTGTTGGCCGGGAACGTGATGTTGAAGGCCGCGGACTCGCCGTCCTTGAGGATGTCGGGGTGGGTCTGCTCGCCGTTGCGGTCCACGGACATGGTGTCGCCGGTGGCGGTCTTCAGGTCCACGCCCGCGTAGCCGCTGATGGAGCAGTCGCGGCCGCCGCCGTTCTTGAACGCGACGGTGACGACGCCCTCGGTCTTGTCGGTGGAGTTGTCGACGGCGGACACCTCCAGCTCGTCGCTGCGGCAGATGTCGACCTTGCCGCCCTTGTTCGAACCGGTGCCGGCGACGGTGCCCTGGCCGCTGTCGTTGCCGCCGCTCCCGCTCCCGCTCCCGCTCCCGTTGCCTCCGTTGCCGCCCTTCTCGCCGGAGGAGCCGCCGGAGCCGCCGCTGCTGTTCGCCGGGACGCTGGCGGAACCCCCGGAGCTCCCGGAGGCCGCGTCCGCGCTGCCGTTGTCGTCACCGTTGCAGGCGGTCAGGCCGAACGTGCCGATGAGGGCGAGGCCGGCGAGCAGGGTCTTGGTGGCGTGGGCGTGCAGCTTCATGACGATCCCCGTGAGTGAGTGTGAGTAGGTGGCCGCCGTGTCGTCCGGCCTGGTGAACAGCGAAGCCGGTGCCGTCCGGGCGGGGCAAGGATCGCCGGGGGATCAGAAACGCTGGAACGGCCAAACGGGCTCTGAGCTGGGGATATGGGCTCTGCCTGGGATGGCCTCGTGGGACGCGGTGTCGGTCAGCGATCGGTTTCCGGCGCCCCGTACCAGCGCCACTCCGTACGGCGGGGGTGGCCCGGGAGTTCGCCGCGGCCCGTCGCCCAGAGGAGGGTCGGCCAGGGGGCGGGGTCCGTCGGGGCGTCCGGGAAGAGGCGGGTCAGGACGCGGGCGCAGAGGTCGGCGGGCGGGGTCCAGGCGCCAGGGGCGCCGAGGCCGGTCACGATGTCGTACGTGTGGACCAGGATCTCCACGACGGCCATCGCGGCGAAGCCCGCGGGGTCGGAGGCGCCCCAGCCGTGCGGGGCGCGGGTCGTGGGGGGTGTGGCGGTGACCGTGTCGGCGAGCAGGGTGGCGCCGGACTCGACGGCGTGGAACAGGGCGTCGACGTCGGTGGGGGTGTGGTGGCTCGGGGGTGTGGCGTTCGGGTCCAGCTGTGCGGTCAGCTGCGCGGCGTATCCGTAGAGGTCGTCCGCGAGGTGGGCGAGGGTTTGGCAGCAGTTCCAGTCGAGGGGGCCGGCCTTCGCGTTCCAGTCCGCTTGGGTGGTGGTTGTGGCTTTACGGAGTGCGGGGAGCGCGAGGCGGACGGCGCGGCCGATGTCCGCGGCGGTGATGCCTCCGCCGTCCACCAAGTGGTCGAACTCGCCTGCCTGTACGCCCAGTACGAAGGCGTCCCACTTCCTCCGGGTCGTCGTGACGACGTTGTCGGGGTCGCTGGTCTCGCGGAGGTAGACGGCGTCGGGGTCGGCGCCGTCGGTGTCCGCGCCGAAGGCGATCTCGATCCAGGGGCCGGGGCCCTGCTCGTCCTCGGGGGCGGCGCGGGTCCAGTCGAGGCCGGCGGGGATGTGGGGGCGGGGTGTCGTCTCGTCGGTCATGGTCGGGGTTCTCCGAAGGCGTACGGGGGCGTGGCGGCTGCGCTTGGGGTTCGGTGGTGGGGTGCGGGGCGCCTTGGGCGGGGGTCTGCGCCTGCTGTCCGTTTGTGGGTGCGGGGCCGCGGGGGTATGTCCGTACTCGCCATCCACTGTTCGCCACGCCTCGCGGACAATTTTGCTATTGCCGGCTCGGTGCTCCGTGCGGACATACCCCCACGTCCCCTCCCGTCTCGTACGCGGGCGCGGGCCGGTGGGCGGTACGGAGCGGGGCCGCCGATTTTTGTGGGCGCGTGGGTTCATGGTGCTCCTCTGGCGACGTCACTGGGCCTGCCCGGCAACTGCCCCCTTACGACCGAGACTTCCATGACCGCAACCGTAGCGGTGACCTGGATCTGCAACCCCGAGCATTGTTACGTCACGCCCGCCTCCCCGTGGCGAGGTGCCTAGTCGCGTTCTGCGCGTTCCGCGCGGCGGGGGCCGGTTGTGGTGGAGGCTGCCGCGCCCGTCAGCCACAGGGCCGCCGCCACGACCGCCGCCGACGTGCTGTCGGAGGCGTGCAGGGACCAGGCCCAGGGCTCGGGGGAGTTGTCGCTGCCGACCCCGAGCAGCAGGGTGGGGCCGAACATCGCCAGGGGCGGCAGCCAGGCGAGGCCGCTGCCGAAGAGGGCGGCGCCGAGCATGCCGAGGCCCAGGTAGCCGACCGCGTTGCGGGCCGCCGACGCGTAGACCTCGGCCGTGGCGCCGGCCAGCAGGGGCAGGGCCGTCAGGCCCAGGGCCAGGGCGAGCAGGGCGACGACGTACAGGGCGCGGTGGCGGTGCATCGGCTGGGCCGCCGTGTGTTCCAGGTCCGCCATCGGGGAGAACAGCGTCGTGGCCAGGATCACCGCGTGGGCGAGCGGCACGATCTCCGCCACCGGGACGCTGAAGTCGACCAGGTAACGGAACTCCGGTACCGCCACCCGCTGGCCCGCGAAGGCCGTCGCCGCCAGGGACACGAGCAGGGCCACGCCCGCGGCGCGGGGCAGGCCTCGGCAGCGTAAGAAGGCGGCTGCCGGGCCCATGGCGTTCGCCGTGGCTGCCGTCGTCCCGGTCCGGGCGGTCAACGGGGGAGCTCCGGTACCGGCTCGCAGGCGCGGATCGACCGGGCCGAGGCTTCGATCCAGGCGTCCTGCTGCGGGCGCGGGGCGCCGGTGATCCGTTCCAGGGCGCGGCCGAACTCCTCGCCGTAGTACTCGCCGGGCGCCCCGACGCGGGAGCGTACGGCCGCCTCGAAGAGGAAGGTGTCGGGGTAGCCGCCGGCCGTCTTGAGGATGTGCGGCTCACACTTCGGTGACCTGGGCTGGGGGAGCGCCGCGGCGAACATCGCGTCCGTCAGGTCCGCCTGGCTCTCCGCCGGTGTCATCAGGGGGAGTTCGGCGGTGGCGCCCGGCGGGCGGGTGAGGCCGTCGGCGTAGAAGGCGCGGTTGAGGCCGGACAGGGTGCCGAGGCCGGCGTCGACGGTCCGTACCGCCGCGCGGGCCTGCGGCAGCAGGTGGCGGTCCTCGGGCCACAGGCACACCTTGGTGCGGCCGCTGTCGGCGCAGAGCGGCCGTGCGGGCTGTTCCTTGCGCACCGCCCAGTACGAGTCGGGCGCCGGCGTGCGGAACGCCACGAGTGTGCCGCCCGCGGCCAGCGCGACCACCGCGAGCGCGCCGACGGCGAGCGGGTGGGGCGTGAGCGCGGCGCGGCGCCACAGCGCGGGGAGCGCGGTCACGGCCAGGCCGAACGCCAGGCACCAGGCGACGGCGACCAGCATGCGGGTCGTGTTCGGCGCGAACTCCGAGCTCCAGAACTCGTCTATCGCCGGGAACAGCTTGTCCAGCGGGGTGTCGGGGACGAACGCGACGAGGACGAACAGGCCGTACCAGAACACCCCCGCGAAGGGCGCGACCACGCGCGAGGGAAGGGCCGAACCAACGGCGACGCCGACGGCGATCTGCAGGCCCATCATCGCGGCGCCGAGCAGCAGCGGTGCCCAGGCGGGTGCGGTGACGTCGCTGACTTCGGCGGTACGGGAGAAGGCGACGGCGGTCAGTACGGCGTACGCGATCAGGGACCACAGCCATACCGCGAGCCAGAGCAGCAGCGCCTGCGACCAGCCGCCGCGGGCCGCGGTGTCCGCCCAGGCCCGGGTGCGGTGCCGGAAGGCGCGGCCCGCGCCCCACGCGGCCGCGGCGCTCATCACGGAACCCATCACGATCACCGAGAAGAGCTGGACCTGGAGGCTGGTCTGGGTCCACCAGCCGATCCAGTCGCTCTCGCCGGGGCTCTCGGAGGTGAAGTAGTAGACGCCGACGGCGCCCATGAGGGCGGCGGCCCACTTGGCCTCGCCGCGGCGCATCTCGGTCAGCAGGACGCGCATCAGCCCGCCACCGCTTCCGCGCCCGCCAGGTGCAGGTATCCGGCTTCCACGGCTGCTCCGTCGACCTCGGGGCCGGCACCAGCACCGTCGGCCGTGGCGCCGGCCGGCAGGGCGCACAGTTCCGCGACCGTCCCCGTGAAGCGGACCGTGCCCTCCAGGAGGACGGCGACCCGGTCGCACACGTGGGCCACGTCCTCGGCGAGGTGCGTGCTCATCACCACCGCGCACCGGTCGCCCAACTCCTGGATGAGGGACCGGAATCCGACCCGCTGGGCCGGGTCGAGCCCGACCGTCGGCTCGTCGAGGAGGACCAGGGAGGGCTCGTTGACCATGGCCTGCGCGATGCCGACGCGGCGCAGCATGCCGCCCGACAGGGCGCCCATCCTGCTGCCGGCGTGCTTCTCCATCTGCACCAGACGCAACGCCTCGACCGCTCGCTCGCGGCGTCGGGCCGTCGGCACCTTGCGCAGCCAGGCCGCGTACTCGGTGAACTCCAGGACGGTGAAGCGGGGATAGAACCCGAAGGACTGCGGCAGCACCCCGATCCGCTGCCGCAGGCGGCGCACCCGCGCACGCCCGGGGTTCTCCTCGCCGAGGAGGGTGATCGCGCCGGTCTGTGGCCTGCGCGCCGTGCTGAGGAGGGACAACAGGGTGCTTTTTCCGGCCCCGTTGGGGCCCAGCAGCCCGGTGACCCCGGCCGGGAAGGTGAGGGAGACGTCGTCGAGGGCGGTCGTCCTGCCGTACCGGACGGTGACGCCCGCGACCGCCGCGACCGGCTGGGAGCCGGTCGCGGCGGCGCTGTGGGGAGTGCTCACGTGAGTCCTGAGTCCTGAGTGCTCGATCAGTTCTGGGCGTTCACGTAACCGTAGGCCCGGCTGCCGGGGATGCCCGCCCAGGTGGCCTTGGTGTAGTACTTGCCACCGGTGCTGGTCCCCTTGTAGCCACCGCAGCCGTAGCCCTGCTTGTAGCTGCGGGACGTGCTGGTGATCTTCGGGTCAGGACGGAAGCTCTTGTCCTGGTAGATGTACGCGCTGAACGTCCGCGTGTCGTTCACCGGCACATCGCCGCACGCCTTGGCGTGACCGCTGCTCTTGCCCTTCCAGCGGTCACCGTCCTCCTTGCTCCCCGCGGTGGAGACGGCGAACGGGAGCCTGCTCCCGCTTATCTCCGCGGCCACCGCGCTCACAGTGGGCACGCCGATGGCGACAGCCGCCAGCG
Source organism: Streptomyces sp. NPDC041713 (assembly GCF_055591085.1). Lineage (NCBI taxonomy): Bacteria > Bacillati > Actinomycetota > Actinomycetes > Kitasatosporales > Streptomycetaceae > Streptomyces > Streptomyces sp. NPDC041713. The sequence goes on along the minus strand of NZ_JBVIZY010000005.1, from coordinate 668,617 downwards.
CCCCCACGACCGCGAACTTGCGCTTCCCCGTCAAACGCTTGCGCATGAACTCTCCTAAAACGACGACCAGTTGGTCGTGTCTGCTTGGTCGTCGATCACGCTAGATGAGGGAGCGATCATTTGCAGGTCAATTTCGTGGCTGTGCCGTTGATCACGGTGGCGACGGTGCGCCCCGACTGTTGTCGCTCGCTCCACCCCCTCGGCGTACCGGGCCTCTACACTGAGCGCCGGTGGGCTACCGGCGGGTGAGGGGTGGTTGACGGTGCGTAAGGCGTGGTTGGTCGCGTCCGTCGGGATCGGTGGTGCCCTCGGCTTCATCGCGCTGCTCGTCGTCGGGACGTACATGGCCGCGGGGAGCCTCGCGGGCGGGTCCGGGGGCGAGACCGTCGGGCTTGCCAAGGGGGCCGTGCCGGCGACGTACCAGCCGATCGTGCAGAAGTGGGGCAACCTCTGCAAGGCGATCAACCCCGCGCTGCTCGCCGCCCAGCTCTACCAGGAGAGCGGCTTCAACCCGCGCGCCAAGAGCCCCGCGCAGGCGCTGGGGATAGCGCAGTTCATCCCCGGCACCTGGGCCGCGCACGGCGTCGACGGCGACGGGGACGGCGACCGGGACGTCTGGGACCCGCAGGACGCCATCCCGTCCGCCGCCTCGTACGACTGCAAGCTCGCCGGGTACGTGAAGGACGCCCCGGGCAACCCGACCAAGAACATGCTCGCCGCGTACAACGCGGGCGCCTACGCCGTCATCAAGTACGGCGGCGTGCCGCCCTACAGCGAGACGCAGAACTACGTGAAGACCATCACCGACCTGTCGAAGAGCTTCGCGCGGCCCGTCGGCCGGGTCGCGCCCTCGCAGCAGGCGGCCGCGGCCATCTACTACGCGCAGAAGAAGCTCGGCACGCCCTACCTCTGGGGCGGCAACGGCACCGCCGACCAGAACGGCCGCTTCGACTGCTCCGGGCTCACCCTCGCCGCCTACCGCTCCGTCGACATCACGCTGCCGCGCGTCGCCAACGACCAGTACAACGCGGGACCGCACCCCAAGCGGGCCGAACTGCTCCCCGGCGACCTGGTGTTCTTCTCCGACGACCTCACCAATTCGCGCGCCATCCGGCACGTCGGGATCTACGTCGGCGGTGGCTACATGATCAACGCTCCGCGGCCCGGCGCCGTGATCCGCTTCGACCCGATCGACACCCCGGACTATTTTGGCGCGACCCGTGTCACCGCCGACGGGGCCAAGGCCTTGCCGGAGAAGCCGTCCGAGGTCTGAGGACGCCGCGAGCGGGGGCGTGCGGAGGCGAGCGCGGGGCGTGAGGTGGCTTGAACTCTCCGTCAGAACATCCCCCTGAGCTGCGGCGACGAGTCTCTCTTCGGTAACGTCTCAGTGATCTTTCAGTGGAGAGTGGAACGTAGGGCGGGGTGCTGGGCGTTCCCTGGACTGGACCGACCACGGGGGTTGATGGGACGGGCGTACAACAACGTGCGCCCATGGGCTAGGAGACAAGGGGCCGCAGCGCCATGGCTGGACTCGATGAATCCGGGTCGAACCCCGACGTCAGCCTGCTCTACGACATCAACGGCCTGGCGAAGGACGCCCCGTCCTGGTTCGACCGCGCCATGGCGTTCGTGGGGGAGTACGGGCTGCTGCTCGCCCTCGTGCTGCTCGTGGTCTGGTGCTGGTGGGGCCAGCGCCGCCGGGCGACCCTTGACGACGCCGCGTCCTCCGTCGCCGCCGTCGTGTGGGCGCCGCTCGCCGCCGGGATCGCCGTCCTGGTCAACATCCCCATCCGCGGCTTCGTGGAGCGGCCCCGCCCGTTCCGCGACCACCCCGGCCTGGAACTCCTCGCGGACGGCAAGAACGACTACTCGTTCGTGAGCGACCACGCGACGCTCGCCATGGCCGTCGGCGCCGGACTCTTCGTCGCCCACCGCAAGTTCGGGCTGGTCGGCCTCGGCCTCGCCGCCGTGGAGGGCTTCTGCCGGGTCTTCATGGGCGTGCACTACCCGACGGACGTCGTCGGCGGCTTCGCGCTCGGCACGGCCGTCGCGCTGCTCCTCTCGCCGCTCGCCATGGCGCTGCTCACGCCGCTCGCCAAGGCGGTCGGGCGGACCCGGCGCGCCGGGTGGCTGGTGTGGGACCGGAAAGTCGCCCCTGTCGCCGCGCCGCTGACCGGGACGGCGTCCCCGTCGCCGGCGCAGTCCGCCGCCGACCCCGACGAGCGGGACCTCGCCGCCTGACCCGCGCGAGCGGCCGCCGCGGGCCCGCCGGATCACCGGATCACCGTCAGGCTCGCCTACAGCGCCTACAGCGCCTACAGCGCCTACAGCGCCTACAGCGCCTACAGCGCCTACAGCGCCTACAGCGCCTGCGGGAAGTCGAAGAACCGCCCCGGGTCGTACTGCTTCTTCAGCTTCTTCAGGCGCGGCGCCGCGGCCCCGTAGTACGCCTCGCGCCAGTTCGTCAGCGTCGCGTCCGTGTAGTTCTGGTACGCCGCTCCCGACGCGTACCGCCCCATCGCCCCATGGGCCTTTTTCAGCCACGCCTGTGCGGGCTTGCCGGAGGTGCCCGCCCGCCACGACGCGATGTACTGCGCCAGCATCCGCGAGCGGCGGTGCACGAAGGCCGTCGCCGTCGGGTCGACGCGGTTGACCGCGCCGCCGAGCGCGGTCAGCGCGATGCTGCCGCCACTGGCCCCCGTCACGTTCTCGATCTGCGACAGCAGCGCGCGGATGCCCGCCGCCGACAGGGAACGGTCGAAGAAGTCCGAGGCGGCCGCGTACGTCTCGCGCTGCAGGGCGCCCGTCGCGGTCCGGCCCGGCGTCGCGCCGGGCAGGTGGCACTGGGCGTCCGTCGCGAAGGACGAGCAGCCCGCGTACACCTCCATCGACTCCTCGTACGTACGCCGCTTCAGGGAGACGCTGCGCGCCGGTGCGCCGATCCTGTCGGCGAGCCGGTCGACGGCGTTCTGCAGCTCGCCGTAGGTGCCGAGCGAGAAGCACGCCACGGAGACGGTGGGCGTGCCGCCGGGGGTGTTGGCCAGGTGCAGGGAGGACCAGATCTCGTCGGGCTGGTCGGGGCCCCACTGCTGCCACGCCTTGACGACGGCGGCCGCCTTCGACCAGGGCCAGGTCATGTACGCGGAGACGCCCTGGGGCGCGGCGTGCGTACGGTACGTCAGCTCGGTCACCACGCCGAAGTTGCCGTTGCCCGCGCCGCGCAGCGCCCAGAACAGGTCCTTGTTCTCGGACGCGGAGGCGGTGAGCTGCTTGCCGTCCGCCGTGATCAGCGTGGCGGAGGTGAGGCTGTCGCAGGTCAGACCGTACGCGCGGGAGACCACGCCGTGGCCGCCGCCGAGGGTGAGCCCGGATATGCCGACGGTCGGGCAGGAGCCCGCGGGGATGGTGACGCCCTTCGCGGCGAGCGAGCGGTAGACGTCGATGAGCTTGGCGCCGCCGCCTGTCGTCGCCGTGCTCCCGCTCGCCCGTATCTTGCTCAGCTTCGACACGTCGATGACGAGGCGGCCGGTGCCGGAGGACCAACCCGCGTAACTGTGCCCGCCGTTGCGGATCGCGATTGGGGTGTGGTGGGCGCGGGCGTACGCGAAGGCGGTGCGGATGTCGTCCGGGTGCGCGACGTAGGCGACGGCGGTCGGCTTCAGGTCGTCGTAGCGCGTGTTGTAGAGCTGACGGGCCGCCGCCCACTTCGCCTCGCCGGGCTGGACGAGGATGCCGTCCAGGTCACGGGCGAGCGCCTTGAGGGAGGCGGGGGCGGAGGCCGCTGCGGTGGCGGTTCTGAGGGCGGTGCCGCCGGTGCCGGTGCCGCGTGACGCGGTGCCGGTCGTGGTACCGGTCGCGGTGCCGCTCGTGCCGGAACCGCCGCTGGTGCAGCCCGCGACCGTGGCGGCCGCGAGTGTGGCCGCCGTTGTGCCGATGAACGTCCGTCGTTGCATCCGTCGTTCCATGACGCGCCTCCCGTTGCTTCCCGGAGAACGAGACGGTGTGGGGCGGCCGGGGGTTCCATGCGGCGTTCGGCGACAGTGGGTCGGCCCCTGGGGGGTCTCAGGGGGTTTGCTCGTGGGCGGTCGCGTCGGTACGGGCCTTGCTGCGGGCCCGCCGGGCGGGGCCGCGCCAGCCGCAGCTGCAGTGGGCGGCGACGAACCGGCCCTTCTCGACCGTCGTCGTGCGGTGGGATGCGGGGTCCTGCTGATCGGCCACCCGTCCACCGTACCGAGCCCGGGTGAACGGCCGGCGACGGTTCCGGTACGGGGGCCGGCGGCGTGACGGGTCCATGCACCGGTCGTTATCCGGGAGACGGGGGAACAGCCACGACAGGCGCGGGACGCTTGGGGGTAGGCAGGCGATGGTGCAACGGCACAGGCGCACGGGTGCGGCGGACGCCGTGGTCGTCGCCGCGGTCACGGCGGTGGGCCTGATGGCCGTCGCCACCGGCTGTTCGGGGTCCGGTGCCGCCGCGGACGGCAGCGGTGCCGTCGACCCCGGCGACGTGGTGCGCAGGTCCGCCGACTCGCTGGTGCGGGCGGGCAGTTCGAAGGCCAGCACGTCCATGGAGATGGCCAGCGGCGGTACGCGCGTCACCATCCGCGGCACCGGTGTCTACGACTTCGGGCGGCAGCGCGGCCGGTTCGAGGTGGTGCTGCCGCGGGACCCGGCGGGCAAGGCCGAGCACCGGCCCATCACCGAGCTGATGTCCGACGGCGCGCTCTACATGAAGAACCGCGGGGCCGGGGTGCCGGCCGACAAGTGGGTACGGATCGAGACACGTTCGCTCTCCGACGGCAACCTCGTCACCGGCGGCGCCACGGACCCCCTCGCGGCGGCGGAACTGCTGCGCGGGGCGCGGAAGGTGGGGTTCGTGGGGGAGGAGCGGCTCGGTGGGACGGAGGTACGGCACTACCGCGGCGTCGTCGACCTGCGCACCGCGGCGCGGGCCGCCTCCGCTGGTCAGCGCGGTGCGCTGGGTGCGGCGGCGAGGAAGGGGTTCAGCAAGGGGAGCGTGCCCTTCGACGTCTACCTCGACGACCGGGGCCGGGTGCGGAAGGTGCGCCAGCGGTTCGCGGTGTCGGACGTGAACGTGGCGTCCACGACGCTGCTCTACGACTTCGGGGCGGACGTGAAGGTACGACTTCCGGCCGAGAAGGACATCTTCGCCGGGAAGATTGCCGAGCAGTAGTCGCGTACGGCTGGTGGAAATGGTCCGTCTGTGCCATGCGCGGCACGGAGAGGGCTCTCTACCCTGGTAAGTCGGTCGGTCGGTCGGTGTCGGCCGGCGGTCGGTATCGGCAGGAAGAGGTGATGAACGTGGCTCCGGTGCGTGGTGGCACGGCGGTTCAGGACCACGTCGCCCTCGCCGAGATCGAACTCTGCGGGGAGCTCATCATCGCGGCGAGTGCGGCGGCGGGGCGTCTGAGCTTTGACCGCATCGACGAGGTTCTGAGGGTCACGGACGACCCCGACCCGTCGACGTCACCGCCTACGCCCCCGCCGACGCCCGCGGCTCGGCCCACGTCCCGGTCGACGACGTCGGGGTCCACGCCCCAGGTGGAGTCGCAGGGGTCCGCCTGAGGGGCCCGGGGCGGCGGGGCCGCCGGTGGGGGTGGGCCTGACGCCCATGTCGCGCTGTGGGGGGGGCGGCACTCCTGTTCGCCGCTTCGCGGCGATGTCTCCCACCCACCCACCCGTTCACCCCGCACCGCACGGTCGAGGAACGAACCAAGGAGCCCGTGGGACGGGCTCGGGCTTGGGGTACGCCGGAGGGCGGCGGGCGGGGAGAAGCATGCGCAGCCAGTGGGCACGGGCTGCGGGGTGAGGCGGCACGTGGGGTGCGTCGGTGGAGGGCCGAGATAGCGGCGCGGACGTGGCGACGCCGACGCCGGGGGCCCGTTTATGGAATGGGCGGGCGGGTGGGGAAAAGCCCGCGCAGCGGGCACGCGGTCGGGGGTGGATGCGGGGTGCGGTGGCTCGCGGGGTGCGGTGGTGGAGGGGCCTTGCTCACGGGCCGTACGGGGGCACCCCGTGGAGGGTCGGCCGCACGCTGCAGCCCGGGCCGGGCCGGTGCTCGTACGGGCCGGGTCACCCGCGACCCGTACCCCCGAAGCGGGAGCGGTTACGTGCGGAGCATTCTGGCGATCGCCTTCGTCGCCTCTTCCACCTTCGCGTCGATCTCCGTCCCGCCCTTGACCGCCGCGTCGGCCACGCAGTGCCGCAGGTGCTCCTCCAGGAGCTGCAGCGCGAAGGACTGCAGTGCCTTCGTGCTCGCCGAGACCTGCGTGAGTATGTCGATGCAGTAGACGTCCTCCTCGACCATGCGCTGCAGGCCGCGGATCTGTCCCTCGATGCGCCGCAGCCGCTTGAGGTGCTCGTCCTTCTGCTTGTGGTACCCGTGCACCCCGCGGTCGTGGTCGGTGACGATCTCCCCGGCACCCCCCGCACCGTCACTGGCCGCACCCGCACCCGCACCCGGCACAGCCGCGTCGGCCGCCTCGGTGGTCGTCATCGCGTCCTCCTCCTGGTCCTGCCGCGGGGCTTCCCCTCGGGCGTACCCGCATTTGTGCAGATCCATATACCCCTGGTGGGTATAGGATAGCCGATTTCTCGGGGGGCGTGCTGATCACTGTGCCTGATGGGCGACACTGGGGGGCGGCCGGTTAGCCGTGGCCGGATGATGCGCCTAGCATCAGCCTGACCGCATCCAAAGCACCCCGAGGACCCCACGTGCGCTTTCGTCTGACCCCCAGGGAGACGAGCTTCTACGACATGTTCGCCGCATCCGCGGACAACATCGTCACGGGCTCGAAGCTCCTCATGGAACTGCTCGGAGCGGACTCTTCCGCACGAGCCGAGATCGCAGAGCGGATGCGGGCCGCGGAACACGCGGGAGACGACGCCACGCATGCGATCTTCCACCAGCTGAACTCCTCCTTCATCACGCCGTTCGACCGCGAGGACATCTACAACCTCGCCTCGTCCCTCGACGACATCATGGACTTCATGGAGGAGGCCGTCGACCTGGTCGTCCTGTACCAGGTCGAGGAGCTCCCCAAGGGCGTCGAGCAGCAGATCGAGGTCCTCGCCAGGGCCGCCGAGCTCACCGCCGAGGCCATGCCCAACCTGCGGACGATGTCGAACCTCACCGAGTACTGGATCGAGGTCAACCGTCTGGAGAACCAGGCCGACCAGATCCACCGCAAGCTCCTGGCGCAGCTCTTCAACGGCAAGTACGACGCCATGGAAGTGCTGAAGCTGAAGCAGATCGTGGATGTGCTGGAAGAGGCCGCCGACGCCTTCGAGCACGTGGCGAACACTGTGGAGACCATCGCGGTCAAGGAGTCCTGAGACACCGCCATGGACACCTTTGCCTTGATCGTGACCATCGGCGTCGCGCTCGGATTCACTTATACGAACGGCTTCCACGACTCCGCGAACGCCATCGCCACGTCCGTCTCCACGCGTGCCCTGACGCCCCGCGCGGCGCTCGCCATGGCCGCGGTGATGAACCTGGCGGGCGCCTTCCTCGGCAGCGGCGTCGCCAAGACCGTGAGCGAGGGACTCATCGAGACCCCGCACGGCAACAGGGGCATGTGGGTGCTCTTCGCCGCGCTCGTCGGCGCGATCGTGTGGAACCTCATCACCTGGTACTTCGGCCTGCCCTCGTCCTCCTCGCACGCCCTCTTCGGCGGCATGGTCGGCGCGGCCCTTGCCGGCGGGATCGGGGTCATCTGGTCCGGGGTCGTCGACAAGATCGTCATCCCGATGTTCCTGTCGCCGGTGGTCGGCCTCGTCGTCGGCTATCTGGTGATGTGCGCGATCATGTGGATGTTCCGCAAGTCCAACCCGCACAAGGCCAAGCGCGGCTTCCGCATCGCGCAGACCGTCTCCGCGGCCGGCATGGCGCTCGGGCACGGCCTGCAGGACGCGCAGAAGACCATGGGCATCGTGGTGATGGCCCTGGTCATCTCCGACGTGCAGGACGCCGACGCGCCCATCCCGATCTGGGTCAAGATCGCCTGTGCGCTGATGCTCTCGCTCGGTACGTACGCGGGCGGCTGGCGCATCATGCGTACTCTCGGCCGCAAGATCATCGAGCTGGACCCGCCGCAGGGCTTCGCCGCCGAGACGACCGGCGCGGGCATCATGTTCAGCACGGCCTTCATGTTCCACGCGCCGATCTCCACCACCCACGTCATCACCTCCGCGATCATGGGTGTGGGCGCGACGAAGCGGGTCAACGCGGTGCGGTGGGGTGTCGCCAAGAACATCATCCTGGGCTGGTTCATCACGATGCCGGCGGCCGCGATCGTCGCGGCGCTCAGCTTCTGGGTCGTGGACCTCGCGTTCCTGTAGGAAGCAGCACGACGGAAAGGCCCGCCCCCCGGGAGCCAGGGGGCGGGCCTTCCTTGTTGCCCCTGCGGTGGCACCGCCATGCAGCACCGCAAGGAGTCGGGAGCGGGCTCAGCCGAAGCGGCCCGAGATGTAGTCCTCGGTCGCCTGCACCGACGGGTTGGAGAAGATCCGCTCCGTCTCGTCGATCTCGACGAGCTTGCCGGGCTGGCCGACCGCGGCGAGGTTGAAGAAGGCCGTGCGGTCCGAGACGCGCGCCGCCTGCTGCATGTTGTGCGTCACGATGACGATCGTGAAGCGCTCCTTCAGCTCGCCGATGAGGTCCTCGATGGCGAGTGTCGATATCGGGTCGAGCGCCGAGCAGGGCTCGTCCATGAGGAGCACGTCGGGCTCGACCGCGATGGCCCGCGCGATGCACAGCCGCTGCTGCTGGCCGCCGGAGAGGCCCGAGCCGGGCTTGTTGAGACGGTCCTTGACCTCGTTCCAGAGGTTCGCGCCCTTCAGGGACTTCTCCACGACGTCGTTCAGCTCGCTCTTCTTGTACGAGCCGTTCAGCTTCAGGCCCGCCGCGACGTTGTCGAAGATCGACATCGTGGGGAACGGGTTGGGGCGCTGGAAGACCATGCCGACCGTGCGGCGCACCGCCACCGGGTCCACGCCCGCGCCGTACAGGTCCTCGTCGTCCAGGAGCACCTTGCCCTCGACGCGCCCGCCGGAGGTGACCTCGTGCATGCGGTTCAGGGTGCGCAGGAACGTGGACTTGCCGCAGCCGGACGGGCCGATGAAGGCCGTCACGGAGCGCGGCTCCACGGTCATCGAGATGTCGTCGATCGCCTTGTGGGAGCCGTAGAAGGCGGTCAGGCCCGATACGTCGATTCGCTTGGCCATAAGGATCACTGCTTCTTTCCGAGTGGCCGCTCAGCGGCCCGTCTTGGGGGCCTTCCAGCGGGCTACGCCGCGGGCCGCCAGGTTGAGGATCATGATGAAGGCGATGAGGGTGAGGGCCGCCGCCCAGGCCCGGTCGTACGCCGCGTCGTTGCCCGCCGCGTACTGCTGGTAGATGTACAGCGGCAGCGACGCCTGCGAGCCCTCGAAGGGGTTCGTGTTGATCAGGGGGTTCACCCAGACGAGCAGCAGGACCGGCGCGGTCTCGCCGGCGATGCGGGCCACCGCGAGCATGACGCCCGTGGTGATGCCGCCGACCGCGGTGGGCAGCACGACCTTGAGGATGGTCCGCCACTTCGGCACGCCGAGGGCGAGGGAGGCCTCGCGCAGCTCGTTCGGCACGAGCTTGAGCATCTCCTCGGTGGAGCGCACGACGACCGGCATCATCAGGATGGCGAGCGCCATCGCGCCGGCCCAGCCGGAGAAGTCGAAGCCGAGGATCAGGATCCAGAAGCTGAGCACGAACAGGCCCGCGACGATCGACGGGATGCCGGTCATGACGTCCACGAAGAACGTGACGACCTTGGAGAGCCTCCCGCGCCCGTACTCCACCAGGTAGACCGCGGTGAGCAGGCCGATCGGCACGGCGATCACGGAGGCCAGGAGCACCTGCTCCAGGGTGCCGATGAGCGCGTGGTAGACACCGCCGCCCACCTCGTCGTCGGCGACGACGCCCATCGAGTGGGTGAGGAAGTAGACGTCGAAGACCTTGATGCCGCGCTGCACGGTCTCGTAGATCAGCGAGGCCAGCGGGACGACGGCCAGCAGGAACATGACCCAGACCAGCGAGGTGGCGAGGCGGTCCTTGGCCTGCCGGACGCCTTCGACGGCGACGGCGAGGGCGTACGAGCCGGCGATGAAGAGCAGCGCGGCGATCAGGCCCCACTGGATGCGGCTGTCCAGTCCCGCCCCGGCGCCGACGGCGATCGCGACGGCGGCCGAGCCGGCCGCGACGGCCGCGGGGGACCAGCGCGGGAGGGCGGCCGCCCGGAGCGTCGAAGGGCGCTGGACGAGCGGGTCGGACGGGGTGGATGTCGTGGTGGTCATGCGTTGGCCCCCGAGTACTCCTTGCGGCGCGCGATGATCAGGCGGGCCGCGCCGTTGACCAGCAGCGTGATGAGGAACAGGATCAGGCCGGAGGCGATGAGCGCGTCCTGGCCGTACGAGCTGGCCTCGTTGAACTTGCTGGCGATGTTCTGCGCGAAGGTGCCGCCGCCGTAATCGAGCACGGAGGCCTGGATCACGAAGGTCGGGGAGAGCACGGTGGCGACGGCGATCGTCTCGCCGAGCGCGCGGCCGAGGCCCAGCATCGAGGCGGAGATGATCCCGGAGCGGCCGAAGGGCAGCACCGACATCCGGATGACCTCCCAGCGGGTGGCGCCGAGGGCCAGCGCGGCCTCCTCGTGCGCCTTGGGGACCTGCAGGAAGACCTCGCGGCTCACATTGGTGATGATCGGCAGGATCATGATCGCGAGGAGGATTCCGACGGTCATCAGGGAGCGCGGGGCGCCGCCCTGGTACTCGAAGACGCCGGTCCAGCCGAGGTAGTCGTCGAGCCAGCTGTAGAGGCCGGTGAGGTTCGGGGCGACGACGAGGGCGCCCCACAGGCCGTACACGATCGAGGGCACGGCGGCCAGCAGGTCGATCACGAAGGCGATGGGGCCCGCCAGGCTGCGCGGCGCGTAGTGCGAGATGAACAGCGCGATGCCGATGGCGACGGGGACCGCGATCACGAGGGCGATCAGCGAGCTCACCACGGTGCCGAAGACCAGGACGGCGATGCCGAAGTACGGCTTGCCGCCGGTGGAGGCGCCGGCCGGGTCCCATTCGAAGGTGGTGAGGAAGTTGCCCGTGTTGTCGGCGAGGGCGAGGGCCGTGCGGTACGTGAGGAACGCGGCGATGGCGGCCATGATCACGAGGAGCGTGATGCCGGAACCGCGGGAGAGGCCGAGGAAGATCCGGTCGCCGGGGCGGGTGGCGCCGCGGGCGGCGGCCTTGCTCACCGGGGCCGCCGGCCTGGCGTCGTCGACGGGTGGAGGTGCGGTGGTGTTGCTGGGTATGTCCATGGGGTTCTCCGGTCTGCGGAGGCGCCGTGCGCGGGGGCAGGCGCTCCGTGGCGGCGGTGCACCGGACGGTGCGGCCGGCCCTGGTACCGCGGGGCCGGCCGCACTCGGTTCAGCTAGCTCAGGCCCGCGACGGTGGAGCGGACCTTGGTGATGATCTCGGCCGGGATCGGCGCGTAGTCGTTGTCCTTGAGGACGTTCTGGCCGTCCTCGCTGGCGATGTAGGTCAGGAAGGACTTGGTGGCGGCGAGCGTCTCGGGCTTGTTGCCCTTCTCGCAGACGACCTCGTAGGTGACCAGGGTGATCGGGTAGGCGCCCTCGGCGGTCGGCTTGTAGTTCAGTTCGAGCGCGAGGTCCTTGCCCTTGCCCTTGATCTTCGCCTCGGCGATGGCCTTGGAGGCGTTGTCGACGGTGGCCTTCACCGGCTCCTTGGCGTCCGTCTTCACGTCGACGGTCTTGATGCCCTCACCGGCGTAGGAGAGCTCGAAGTACGAGATGGCGCCCGGGGTCTGCTTGACCTGGCCCGCGACACCCGCGGAACCGTTGGCGGACTGGCCGCCCTTGGGCTCCCACGACTTGCCCGGCTCGTACGGCCAGGCGTCGGGGGCGGCGCCCTTCAGGTACTTGGTGAAGTTGTCCGTGGTGCCGGACTCGTCGGAGCGGTGGAACGCCTGGATCTTGGTGCCGGGGAGCTTGGCGTCGGGGTTGAGCTTCTTGATCGCCTTGTCGTCCCAGGTCTTGATCTTGTTGTTGAAGATGTCGCCGAGGGTCTTGGCGTCCAGGGTCAGGCTGTCGACGCCGGGGACGTTGTAGCCGATGGCGATCGGGCCGCCCACCATGGGCAGGTCGATGGCCTGGCTGCCCTTGCAGACCTTCTTCGACTTCTCGATCTCCTCCGGCTTCAGCGCCGAGTCGGAGCCGGCGAACGCGGTCTGGCCCTGCGTGAACGCGGTGATGCCGGCGCCCGAACCCGTCGGGTTGTAGTTCAGCTGCACGTCCTTGCAGTTGGTCGTGTAGACCTTCCGCCAGGCGTCGACGGCGTTCTTCTGCGCGGACGAACCCGACGCCGCGAGCTGCCCCTTGGCGTCGTCGCACTTGATGTTCGCGTTGGCGTTGGTCTCCTTGCCGCCACCGCCCGAGCTCGTGTCGTCGGAGCCGCACGCCGTGAGGGCCAGGGCGCCGGAGACGGCGAGGGCGCCGAGGGAGAGGGCGCGGAGCCGGTTCTTGCGCTGAAGCTTCACTTCGGGTCTTCCTTCCGGGAGCCGCCGACCCTTGCTGGCGGCGTGCGAGGTGTTGTAAGGCCGAAATTAGGCAGGGCAGGTGAAGCAGCCGATGGGCACGAGTGAACGGCGGGTGAACCTCGGCGGTCGGCCTGGTGAGGCGATCTGCTACGAGAGGTAACGGTACTGCTACGTACGGTTATGGAGGCCGGTGGCCGTCAGCGGCCGTCGGCGCGGTCAGTGGCCGTCGGTGCGGTCAGTGGCCGTCAGTGGTCGTCCGTCGTGGTGCGGCCGAGCGCCGCGAGCAGTTCGCCGACGAGCTCCGCGTCGCGGGACCGGGTCAGGGCGCGGCGGGCCGCCTCCGGCGCCAGCCAACGCAGGTGCGAGACCTCGTCGTTGGGGACGAAGGTGCCGCCGACCGCCTCCGCGGCCCAGTAGCGCACCTCCTTGGGGTTGCCCCGGGCGTCCCGGTAGCGCGCGGTGGACAGCTCCGCGCCGAGCTCGCACCGCATCCCGGTCTCCTCCAGGACCTCCCGCACGGCCGCGTCGGCGGCCGGCTCGGCGTGCTTGAGCTTGCCCTTCGGGTGGGACCAGTCCGCCCACTTGGGGCGGTGCACCAGGGCGAGCTCGATGCCGTCCGCGGTGCCGGGCGCGGGGCGCCACAGGACGCAGCCCGCCGCGAGGACGGTGTGCTCGCCCGCGCCGTGCGTCACCGGGCCCGCACCTCCTCGTGCGGCCACGCCTGTTGGAAGGCGAAACGTGCCGCCTCCACATCGTGGCGCTGATCGGCGTGCAGCACACCCAGGGCGTACGCCGTGGCAGGCGCGATCCGCGGGGTGCGCGCCGCCTGGGCCGCCGCGGCCGCCGCGGCCGCCGCCTCACGGTGGACGTTCAGGGCGTGGCCCGCGTCCAGCACGCGGGGTTGCGGGGGCGCGTGGCCGAGGACGACCTCCTGGGCGTACCGGTGCAGGCGCAGCAGGGAGCGGACCTTCAGCCAGGGCGCGTCCTGCGCGTCGGGGGCCGTGTCCGCGCCGAGGCCGTGGACGAGGGCGCCGGCGTTGTAGGGGTGGCCCGCCTGGCCGAGCGGCAGCGCGCCGACGGCTTCGGCGAGTGCGGACTCGGCGGCGGCGGCCAGGTGCCGCAGGTCGTGGCCTGCGGCGCCGCGCAGGGGGACCTCGCTGGCCAGTACGGCGACGCTGTCCGCCACCGCGTGGAAGCGGGAGGAGCCGAGGGCCTGCAGGGCGGCGGAGTGGGCCCGCGTCCTGGCGAGGGTGAGCTGGCGCTCCAGGAGGGCGGCGGCCTTGGCCGCGCCCACCGCGAGACCGCGGGTCGTGGCGCCGGCGGCGGGTTTCCGGGGGCCGGTGCCGGCGGCGGCGGCGGGTCCGCGGAGGGTGACGCCGCGGTGGCCCGCACCGGCACCCGACTCGGGGCCTCCCGGCCCTCCTGACCCCGTGCCTCCCGGCCCCGGCCCCGGCACCGTGGCCGTGGCCTGCGGCCACCCGTTCCGCCGCGCGGAGACGGCGGACGCGGCGAGGACCCCCGTACCCCCCGTACGCGACACCGCACCCACGCCGGGACCCACACCCGCACCGGGGCCCGCACCGAGGTCCGCGCCCGGCCCCGCACCCACCCCCACCCCCGAGGGCTCCGGCGGGCCCGACAGCCGGTGCAGCGCCCCCGACAGCCGCTCCAGGCGCAGCGCGTACGCGTGCTCCTGCGCCAACGTGCCGGACAGCCACGCCAGTTCGGGCCGGAGCGCGGAGGACCAGTCCGGGTCCAGGAGCGGGGCGAACGTGTGCAGGGTGCCGCTGATGCGGCGGGCCGCGCGGCGCAGCGAGCGGGCCGCCGCCGAGGACTCCTCGGCGCCCTGCGTGTCCGCCGACGACTCGCGGTGCAGCCGCAACGAGCGCAGGAACTCGGTCGCCTGCTCCTGCAGATAGACCGTGAGCACCTCACCCGCGGAAGCGGAATCCGCGGAACCCGCGCCGTCCCCCGTACCCGTACCGACCCCCGTCCCCGTATCCGTCCCCGTACTCGTCATCTCACGGTGTCGCTGTGCCACGCCGGCGCCTCCGGGCGTCTATGAGCATCTCCTGTACGTTCCGCAGGGGCCGGCCCTCCGGATCCACCGAGTGGCGGGTCCAGTTGCCGTCCGCGCCCAGGTGCCAGGAGGCGGTGGTGTCCGACATGCCGGTCTCCAGGAGCCGGCTGAGGGCCGCCCGGTGCGCCGGGTCCTGGACCCTGACCAGCGCCTCGATGCGGCGGTCGAGATTGCGGTGCATCATGTCGGCGCTGCCGATCCACACCTCCGGCTCGCCCCCGTTGCCGAAGGCGAAGATGCGGGAGTGCTCCAGGAAGCGGCCGAGGACGGAGCGCACCCGGATGTTCTCCGAGAGCCCCTCGACGCCGGGGCGCACCGCGCAGATGCCGCGCACCCACACGTCCACCTCGACGCCCGCCTGCGACGCCCGGTACAGCGCGTCGACGACGGCCTCGTCGACCATCGAGTTGACCTTGATGCGGACGTGGGCGGGGCGGCCCGCCCGGTGGTGCTGCGTCTCCTTGTCGATGCGGGAGACGAGCCCGTCGCGCAGCGACTTGGGGGCCACGAGCAGCCGGCGGTAGGTCTCCCTGCGGGAGTACCCGGAGAGCCGGTTGAAGAGGTCGGAGAGGTCCGCGCCGACCTCCGCGTTGGAGGTGAGCAGGCCGAGATCCTCGTACAGGCGGGCGGTCTTGGGGTGGTAGTTGCCGGTGCCCACGTGCGAGTAGCGGACCAGGGTCTCGCCCTCCTGGCGCACGACGAGGGAGAGCTTGCAGTGCGTCTTCAGGCCGACGAGGCCGTAGACGACGTGGCAGCCCGCCTCCTCCAGCTTCCGCGCCCACTTGATGTTGGCCTGCTCGTCGAAGCGGGCCTTGATCTCCACGAGGACGAGGACCTGTTTGCCGGACTCGGCGGCGTCGATCAGCGCGTCCACTATCGGGGAGTCCCCGGAGGTGCGGTACAGCGTCTGCTTGATGGCGAGCACGTCCGGGTCGGACGCGGCCTGCTCCAGGAACGCCTGCACGGACGTGGAGAACGAGTCGTACGGGTGGTGCAGGAGTACGTCGCGTTCGTGAAGGGCCGCGAATATGTCGGGGGCGGACGCCGACTCGACCTCGGCGAGGTCGCGGTGGGTGCCCGCCACGAACTTGGGGTACTTCAGCTCCGGCCGGTCCAGTTTGGCGATGCTGAAGAGGCCGGTGAGGTCCAGCGGTCCGGGCAGCGGATAGACCTCGGCCTCGCTGATCTTCAGCTCGCGCACCAGCAGGCTGAGCACGTTCGGCGCGATGGACTCCTCGACCTCCAGGCGCACGGGCGGCCCGAAACGGCGCCGCATGAGCTCCTTCTCCAGGGCCTGGAGCAGGTTCTCCGCGTCGTCCTCCTCGACCTCCAGGTCCTCGTTCCTGGTGAGCCGGAACATGTGGTGCTCCTGGATCTCCATGCCGGGAAAGAGCTCCTGGAGGTGCGCGGGCGCGGCGATGACGTCCTCGATCGGCACGTACCGCTGCGGGGACGCCTCCAGGAAGCGGGAGAGCAGCGGAGGGACCTTCACCCGTGCGAAGTGCTGATGCCCGGACACCGGGTTGCGGACCACCACGGCGAGGTTGAGCGAGAGCCCCGAGATGTACGGGAAGGGGTGCGCGGGGTCCACGGCGAGCGGGGTCAGGACGGGGAAGATCTGCTGCCGGAAGAGCGTGAAGAGCCGGGACTGCTCCTTCTCGGTCAGCTCGTGCCAGCGCACCAGGTGGATGCCCTCGTCGGCGAGGCCGGGCGCGACGTCGTCCTGGTAGCAGGCGGCGTGCCGGGCCATGAGCTCACGGGAGCGGTTCCAGATGAGTTCGAGCACCTCGCGGGGTTGCAGGCCGGAGGCCGAACGGGTGGCGACGCCGGTGGCGATGCGCCGCTTGAGGCCGGCGACGCGGACCATGAAGAACTCGTCGAGGTTCGAGGCGAAGATCGCCAGGAAGTTCGCCCGTTCCAGGAGCGGGGTCTGCGGGTCCTCGGCGAGTTCGAGCACCCGTTCGTTGAAGGCGAGCCAGCTGCGCTCCCGGTCCAGGAACCGCCCCTGGGGCAGCTCGGCGCCGTCGTGCCCGATCTGGGCGTCCTCGTCGTACGCGTCGAGGTCGGCGTCGATGTCCGGGTCGAGGTCGGAGACGGTGGCGGCGATGGTGGCCGGGCGGTGCGCGGCGATGGAACCCACGGAAGGCTGGACGTGCCGGGCGTCCGGGCGGCCCACGGGGTCGTGCCCGAGGGCCGTGCTCGCAGACGGGTGGGCCGGTCCCTGCGTGTTCTGCTGGCTCATACGACCATTCTTCCGCGCGGACGCGACGACAGGCGCGTCGGAGAGCGCGGGAGCGAGACGGCGCTTCCCGTTCTCCGGGGCGGGGTCGGGCACGGACGGCTGCATTGGGCGAGCGTCGCAAGCCTGTCTGAATCAGTGGTTACGGCGACATGACGTGCGGGACATCGGCCGAAGACCCCCGGGCGTCCTCGGCGCGGGGGCCTGCGGCGGATCGTAGGGTTCCGGCCGGATGAGCGTACGGTTTCGGCCGCGGCGGCGTGCGGTCAGGCCGCGCGGCGGCGCAGCAGGCGGAAGGCGGCGTAGACGGCGGCGGCCGTGAGGGCGAGCACGATTCCGCTCTCCACGAGCTGGAGCGGCCAGAAGTGCGACGAGGGATGGAACTCCGCGTACCAGCCGGTGACTTGGTGGTCGGCGGCGCACCGCTCGGGGTCGGGGCCCCAGCACAGCGATTCGGGCAGCCGTCCCCCGTCGGCGGTGAGCAGACCCCGCTCCACGGGGAGGCCGAAGGGGGGCGTGGCGGGCGGCCCGGTCCTCGACCAGGTGACCGTCTCGGTCGGCCACAGACGCGAGCGCAGCAGCGGCAGCGCGGCGACCGCGCCGGCGGTGACGGCCACCGCGGCCGCGATCGCGGGCAGCGTCCGGCGCAGCAGGAGCCCGGCGAGCGCCCCGACGGCGAGGCCGAGCAGGGCGTACGCCAGGGCGACCGGGCCCACCGAGCCGTAGATCGCCCGCTCGTACCAGGGGCCCCTGGAGTACGCGTGGTCGGGCCCGGTCGTCCAGGCCCAGCGCTGGACGGCGACGAGCACGGTCGTCCCGGCGGCCACCAGCGCGGCGCACACGAGGAGGCGGTCGGCGAGCCAGCGGGCCGGTGTGACCGACTGGGTCCAGCCCAGCTTGTACGTGCCGGTCTCCAGCTCCCGCCCGACGAGCGGCCCCGCGACGAACGCCCCGATCAGACAGGGCAGCGCGAGCAGGCCCATGCCCAGGTAGTCGAGGTTCCGGTCGAGCTGCAGCTCGGCGTCGAGGTAGCCGCGGACCGAGCCGCCGCACTCCCGCGTGGTGTGCCGGATCGAGCAGTCGGACGCGGTGAAGACGTCGGCCGCGTGGGCGACCCACAGCCGGTCGGCGATCAGCGCCGCGGCGGCGAGCGCGAACAGCGCGACCGTGATCCACAGGGCGGTGCGGTGCTGGCGCAGGACGGCCCGGAAGGGGCCGGGCAGGGAGAGGCCGGTGCGGCCGCCGCGTGCCTCGGCTGGTGCGGACGCGGGGTTGGGCGCGGACCCGTTCTCGGGTGCGGGCATCAGGGTGGTCACGCGGTCACCGCCGGAGTGGCGGGGGTGGTGCCCGGCGTCAGCAGCGGCGCGGTGTCCGGGGTGCGCAGATGGGCGAGCAACAGCTCCTCCAGGGAGGGTTCTTGGACGTCCCAGGCGTCGCCGACCGGGCCTTCGGGGCGGATCATCGCCGACAGGCCGCGGCCGGTGGGCCGGGACTCGACGACGGTGTGCGGGTGCAGCCGGTCGACGGGTCCCGGCCCGGTGACCAGGCGGTGTGCGCCGATCAGATCGTCGATGCCGCCGCCGAGGCGGATGCGCCCCGCGGCGATGAGCAGCAAGTGGTCGCAGGACTCGGCGAGTTCGCCGACGATGTGCGAGGACATCACGACCGTCGTGCCGTGCTCGGCGGCCTCGGCCATCAGCGTGCCCATGAGCTGGTGCCGGGCGAGCGGGTCGAGGTCGGCCATCGGCTCGTCCAGGAGCAGCAGTTCGGCGCGTTTGCCGAGGGCGAGCGCGAGCGCGACGCGGGTGCGCTCTCCGCCGGAGAGGGTGCGGACGCGGGCGCCCATGTCGAGGCCCCCGTCGCCCACGACGCGTTCGGCGACGGCGGCGTTCCAGCGCCCCGGGTTGAGCTCGGCACCGAGCCGCAGGGTCGCCGCCACGGTCAACTGCGGGTGGAGCGGCTTGTCCTGGGCCACGTACGCGACCCGGGTGCGGGCCTCGGCGGGGTGCGTGCCGAGGACGGAGAGGGTGCCGGCGGTGGGCCGGTCGAGCCCCGCGGCGAGCGCGAGCAGGGTCGACTTGCCGGCGCCGTTCGGCCCGACGACCGCGCAGACGCGTCCGGCGGGCAGGCGGAACGAGCAGCCGTCCAGGGCGGTTCGGCTCCGGCTCCGGCTCCGGCCGTGCTGTTTGGTCAGTCCGTTCGCCTCGATGGCGGTGTCGGTCACGCGGGGTCCCCCTCGGTAGGTGTTGTCGCCGCTGCCGGTACGAACTGCTCGTCCAGTACGGCGGTGAAGAGCGCCGCGACGTCGTCCCGGTCCAGGCCGGCCCGCCGGGCCCGTGCGGCCCACTCGACGAGCTCGCCCCGCAGCGGTGAGTCGGCCGGTGCGTGGCCGAGCGTGCGGCGCACGAAGGTGCCGAGCCCGCGCCGGGCCTCGACCAGGCCCTCCCGCTCCAGCTCGCGGTAGGCCTTCAGCACGGTGTTCGGATTGATGGCGGTGGCCTCGACCACCTCGCGGGCCGTGGGCAACTTGTCGCCGGTCTCCAACAGGCCCAGGCGCAGGGCCTGTTGGGTCTGCTGGACGATCTGGAGATAGGTGGCGACGCCGCTGCGCCGATCGATCCGGTACTCGAGCACTGCCTTTCCACCACCCTTTCACTAATTGAGTAGTGAAAGGGTGGTGGAAGGGTGGGCGTGAGTCAAGAGGGCGGTGCGAAATGGGGCGTGGGGAAGGGGGAGGGGGAGGGGGCGCGGTACGAGGTAGGAACGACCGAAGGGCGCGGCGTTCCATTCCAGGAACGCCGCGCCCTTCGGTGATACGTCGCCGGGCTCAGGACTCGGTGCGGTACATCAGG
Source organism: Streptomyces sp. NPDC041713 (assembly GCF_055591085.1). Classification (NCBI taxonomy): domain Bacteria; kingdom Bacillati; phylum Actinomycetota; class Actinomycetes; order Kitasatosporales; family Streptomycetaceae; genus Streptomyces; species Streptomyces sp. NPDC041713. Next base: position 648,836 of record NZ_JBVIZY010000005.1, on the reverse strand, counting down.
TCCGTCTCGTGGGTGACGAAGCCGAGTCGCTCGTAGACGCTGACGGCCGCCTTGTTGTCCGCGTCCACGTACAGCATCGCGGTCGGCAGGCCGGCCTGCGCGAGGTGGCGCAGGCCGGTCGTGGTCAGGGCCTTGCCGAGGCCGCCGCCCTGCGCGCCGGGCCGCACGCCGACCACGTACACCTCGCCGAGACGTTCCTCCGCGTGCACCTTCGTCCAGTGGAAGCCGACCAGTTCGCCGTCCTTCTCCGCGAGGAAGAAGCCCGCTGGGTCGAACCACGCCTCCGCCTTGCGGTCGTCCAGGTCGCGCTGGGTGAGGGAGCCCTGCTCGGGGTGGTGGGCGAAGGCCGCGGCGTTCACCGCGAGCCAGGCCGCGTCGTCCTGGCCGGGCACGAAAGTGCGGAGGGTGACGCCCGCGGGCAGGACCGGGTCGGGCAGGTCCAGGTCGGCCAACGAGCGTCGCATCTGGCGCAGTTCGCGGAACAGGGCGAGACCGAGGACCTGGGCGAGGTGCCGGGCGGCGGAGTGTCCGCCGTGCGCCCAGACGCGCAGGCGGCGGCCGGACTCGGCGAGCAGGGCCGCGCCGAGCGCCCGGCCGTGCCCGCGGCCGCGGTGGGCGGGGTGCACGACGAGTTCGGCGGCGGGCGCCTCGATGGGGTCGGTGTCCTCCAGCTGTGCGTAGCCGACGAGGTCGTCGCCGACGCCGAGCAGCAGATGCCGGACGCCTTCGCGGGCGCCGCCGCGCAGTTGCAGCCGCCCCTGCTCGGACACCGCCTGCTGCCCGTCCGTACGGGCGGCCTCGGCGAGCAGCGCGAGTACGGCGTCGGCCTGGGCGGGGGAGAGGGCGGTGAGGGTGTCGATCGTCCGGAGGGGGGCGGGGGAGGCGGGCTCGGCGGGGTGGTGGTCAGTCATAATCCCGAGCGTATTCGGGCGGGGGCGCCTTTGGGGGTGGGGGCATCGCGCTGCGCGCCCGCGTCCTCAAACGCCGGACGGGCTTGGGACCCGGGCTCGCCTCTCGGGTGCGGGCCGGTGGGTGGCGGTATCGCGCTCCGCGCTCGTCCTCAAGCGCCGGACGGGCTGGATCTTGTACGACGGACGGGCTGGATTTTGTCTGCGGGCCGGTGGGTGGCGGTATCGCGCTGCGCGCTCGTCCTCAAGCGCCGGACGGGCTGGATCTTGTACGACGGACGGGCTGGATTTCGTCTGCGGGCCGGTGGGTGGCGGTATCGCGCTCCGCGCTCGTCCTCAAGCGCCGGACGGGCTGGATCTTGTACGACGGGCGGGCTGGATTTTGTCTGCGGGCCGGTGGGTGGCGGTATCGCGCTGCGCGCCGCGTAGCGGGCACGCGGGGGGTGTGCGTGCCGGGCAGGGGATGGGGCGGGTGGGTGGGGAAGACCCCGCGGAGCGGGGACGCGGGGCGGGAACGTGCCGGTTCAGGAGGGCCCCGTCACCGCCCCCCGCGCAACGCCCCGGATGGAAACCAGGATGTGACCCCCAACCCCCTGTCGACCTACGCGCGTTGACCCTAGGCTTCCCGACGGTCCCACTTCACGCCCACGACCCCCGGGGGAACTCGTGTCCGGCAGCACAGCAAAGCACCGAAGGCCCAGGCGCCGAGCCACCCGCGTCCTCGCCGTGGCGGCGGGCCTCGCCACCGCCGGCGCGATGGCCGCCGCGCTGCCCGCCGGCGCGGGGCAGGACCACACGAAGCAGGCCCACACGGCACAGGACCACACGACGCAGGCCCACCCCCGCCACGGCCAAAGCGCCGCCGCAACACACCGCACGGTCGACGTCCAACTGCTCTCCTTCAACGACTTCCACGGCAACCTCCAGCCCCCCGCCGGCTCCTCCGGCCAGGTCACGGAGAAGCAGCCCGACGGCACCGAGAAGAAGATCGACGCCGGCGGCGTCGAGTACCTCGCCACGTCGCTGCGCACCGCCCGCAAGAGCCACCCCTACACCGTCACCGCCGCCGCCGGCGACCTCATCGGCGCCAGCCCGCTGCTCTCCGGCCTCTTCCACGACGAGCCCACCGTCGAGGCCATGAACAAGCTCGACCTGGACGTCACCAGCGTCGGCAACCACGAGTTCGACGAGGGCGCCAAGGAGCTGTCCCGTATCCAGAACGGCGGCTGTCACCCCAAGGACGGCTGCTTCGAGAAGGACGGGCACGGCAAGGGCAAGAAGTTCAAGGGCGCCGACTACCCGTACCTCACCGCCAACGTCACCGACGAGAAGACCGGCAAGCCACTCCTCAAGCCCTACTGGGTGTGGAAGCACAAGGGCGTGAAGATCGGCTTCATCGGGGTCACCCTGGAGGGCACCCCGGACATCGTCTCCGCCGACGGCGTCAAGGGGCTGAAGTTCCACGACGAGATCGAGACCGTCAACAAGTACGCGAAGGTCCTCGACAAGCAGGGCGTGAAGTCCATCGTCACCCTGATCCACGAGGGCGGCGTCCCGGCGAGCCAGGCGTACAACTACGACTGCGACTCCCCGGCCGCGGGCGGCGGCATATCCGGCCCGATCACCGACATCGCCAAGGGCATCACGCCCAAGGTCGACGCCCTCGTCACCGGGCACACGCACAACGCGTACGTCTGTACGATCCCCGACCCGGCCGGCAAGCCCCGCATGGTGACCTCGGCGTCCTCGTTCGGGAAGCTCTACACGGACACCACCCTCACGTACGACCGCAGGACCAGGGACATCGTGCGGACCGGCGTGAAGTCCGCGAACCACGTGGTCAGCCGCGAGCAGGCCAAGGCCCCGGACATGACCTCGCTCATCGCCCGCTGGGACAAGCTCGCCGCGCCGGTCGCCGACAAGCCCGTCGGCTACATCTCGGCGGACATCCCCGGCCGCGGCGCCACCTCCCCCGAGTCCCCGCTCGGCGACCTCATCGCCGACGCGCAGCTCGCGCACGCCAAGTCCCTCGACCCGGAGGCCGATCTCGCCCTGATGAACCCGGGCGGCATCCGCTCCGACATCGTCTACAAGGCGAGCGGCAAGGAGGGTGACGGCGTCGTTACCTACGGCGAGGCGTTCACCGTCCAGCCGTTCAGCAACACGGTCAATCTGGTCGACCTGACCGGCGCGCAGCTCGTCACCGGACTGAAGCAGCAGGTCAGCGGGGGCAATCAGGCCTCGCCGAAGATCCTTCAGGTCTCGGACGGGCTGACGTACACGCTGGACATGACCAGGACCGGCGCGGACCGCGTCGTCGCCGACACCGTCAAGCTGAACGGAAAGGCCATCGACCCGGCCGCCACCTACCGCGTCGCGATGAACTCCTTCCTCGCGGGCGGCGGCGACGGCTTCGCGGAGCTCGGCAAGGGCACGAAGCCGCTGGTCGGCAGCGACGACCTGAAGGCGTTCAGCGATTACATGATCGCCAACTCCTCGGCGGACAAGCCGATCGCGCCGCCCGGCGCGGACCGGATCACGGTCGTGAAGTAGTGGATGTCACTCGGGCGGAAACCGGGCGTTACCGGGTGTAAGGCTTGGGGTGGGGTGTGAACGTATGGTGAGATCACTTGATGCGTTCCCCCCACCGCATAGCCCCGCGTCCTTCGAATGCCCCGCCGGCCGACCGTATCGAAAGCTCCCCCGGCTCCCGCAGCTCAAGCAGCTCTGACCGCTCGACCGACACCGCCGAGCTGCCCGCCGCCACGTACGCCAACCCGTACGAAGAGCTGGCCGCGCTCGCGCCGAACCCGCTGGAGGAGTTCCTCCACGAGGAGAAGGACGCGCCGGAGGCCGAGGCCCCCTGGACGCCGCCGAACCACCGCCGCGGCAGCCGTCGCAACCGGGGCCGCAGCCGCCGCCGCACCCGTTTCGCCGGGCTGCCGATCGCCGTGAAGGCCCTGGTCGCCGTCCTGGTGGCCGCCGCGTTCCTCACCCTCGGCGACCGCTGGGCGCTGCTCTACGCCGAGCACGAGGCCGCGGAGAAGCTCAAGGACCAGATGCACCTGAGCGCGGCGCCCGAGGTCGACATCGAGGGCTTCCCCTTCCTCACCCAGGTCTTCGACAAGCGCGTCGACAAGGTGAAGGTGACCGTCCCGGACGTCGCCGCCGACCGGGTCTCGCTGGCCAAGGTCTCCGCGACCGGCACGGACGTCACGATCGACGGCGACGGGCCCACCTCGATCACCGGCGCGCACATCGGCCGCATGCAGGGCGAGGTGCTGCTCTCCTTCGACGACCTCAACCGTGAACTGGGCGCCTCCCAAGTCACGTTCACCGGCCGCGGCCACGACCAGGTGCTCGCCCGCGGCACGCTGCCCGTCGCCGGCCACGACCTGAAGGTCCGCGCGGACGCCCGTATCCAGCGCAACGGCGACCGCGGCATCTCCACCGACATCGGCGGCATGCGCCTGCAACTCGGTGACCTCGCGACCTACCGTCCCGGTACGCGCGAGAAGGAGGGCCTGCACCTGTCGCAGAAGTCCGCCGACCGCGTCGCGAAGGAGACGGCCAAGGCGAAGGCGCTGCTCTCCGTGCCGTCCATCGTCCAGCGGCTCGGGGTGCCGCAGAAGGTGGTCCGCAGCGCCCTGAAGAGCGACACGAAACTCAACAAGCTGACCGGTTCGGCGAAGTTCGTGAACGACGTGATGGGCCTGAACCTCATCGACGTCGCGATGGGCCACCCCGAACTCCTCAAGAAGCTCGGCCTCGACCCCGCCCTCCTCGAAGGCCTCTCCCAGCTCACTCGCCCCGTCTTGGCCGACCGCCTGACCCTCGCCTTCCAACTGCCAAAGCTGCCCGGGGACGGGACGATGGCGCTGCGGGACGTGAAGGTCGAGAAGGAGGGCATCCGGGTCCGCATCGAGGGCTCGGGAATCGGCCTCGGCCACTGAGCGGACGCGCCGCGCCGGCGGCGCTAGGCGGTCTCCGAGCGGAAGCCGGGGGCCAGCTGCTGCTCGGCCAGGCCGTAGTAGTGCCGGAAGTTGTAGATCAGCGGGCGCCAGGCGGCGGGGTCGACGTACTGCGTGCCGGGGACCATGACGGCCGCGGCGGCGTGGACGTGGACGACGGCGCACTCCACGGCCCGGAACTCGCCCCGGGGCCCGACCGGCGTGACGCTCCGCACGGTGGCCTCCAGCTGCAGCGGGCACTCGGCGACCCGCGGCGGCCCGACCGCCACGGAGTCCTCGGGGTGCAGACCGGCGGCGGCGAACTTGTCCGGCTCGTGGCGGAAGACCCCGCGCTTGGCCTCCGGCACCGGGAACGCGCCGGTGAGCGGGGCGAGCCGCTCCACCGCGGGCCACAGGTCGGGCGAGGGCAGATTGATGACCAGCTCATGCCGGTCCGCGAGATTGGCGCCGGTGCGGCCCCCGGAACCGAGCCCGAGCACGATGGTGTGACCGAGCGCCCAGAGCGACGAGATGGGCGCGAGATTCGCCGTGCCGTCGGGGTTCGTGGTGGTCAGCAGGGCGACGGGGGTGCCGAAGTAGAGGATCTTGGGGGATACGGAGAGGTGGCCCGTGGCGGTGCCGGCCGCCGCCGGGATCGTGGCGTTGTCCATGTCCGGAACGCTAGGGTCCCGACGCTTCGGTGCCGGCCGAAGCGTCGGGTACGTCGGGCCTTCGGCAGGATGCCGGGCCCGCGGCTCACGGAGCCGACGGCGTCTCCGGCGGAGGCGTGGGCGCCCCCGGCAGCCGTACCGACGCCTCCGTGCCGCCGCCGTCCGCCGCCCGCAGCGCCACCTCTCCGCCGCACTGGTGGACCGTGCGCGCCACGATCGACAGGCCGAGGCCCGAGCCCGGCAGGGAGCGGGCGGAGGGGGAGCGCCAGAAGCGGTCGAAGACGTGCGGGAGTTCGTCGGCGGGGATGCCCGGGCCATGGTCCCGCACCGTGAGGTGGCCGCGGTCGAGGGTGACCTCCACCGTGCCGCGCGGCGGGCTGAACTTCACCGCGTTGTCCAGGATGTTGACGATCGCCCGCTCCATCGCGGGCGGCTCCGCGCGCACGTACCAGGGCGCCAGCTCCGCGGTGATCGTCAGCTCGGGGCCGCGCAGCCGCGCCCGCTCGATGGCGGCCCTGGTGAGCTCGTGCAGGGCGATCACCTGGATCTTGCCGCTGCCGTCCGCCGCGTCGGGGCGGGACAGCTCCTGCAAGTCGCCGATGAGCGCGGCCAGTTCGGTCATCTGCGCGGTCACGGAGGCGAGCAGCGCCTTGCGGTCCTCGGGCGGGATGGCCCGGCCCGTCTCCTCGCTGCGGGCGAGGAGTTCGATGTTGGTGCGCAGCGAGGTGAGCGGCGTCCGCAGCTCGTGGCCCGCGTCGGCGATCAGCTGCTGCTGGAGGTCGCGGGAGGACGCCAGCGAGGCGGTCATCGAGTTGAAGGACTCCGACAGGCGGGCGATCTCGTCGTCGCCCTCCACGGGGATGCGGAGGTCGAGGTCCTCCGTGCGGGCCACGTGTTCCACGGCGGCGGTGAGCCGGTCGACCGGGCGGAGCCCGGTGCGGGCCACCCAGAGGCCGGCGGCGCCGGCGCCGAGGACGCCGATGCCGGCGACGAAGACGAGGATCAGGGTGAGGTTGTTCAGTGTGTCCTCGACCTCGCTGAGAGGTCGTGCCGCGGAGACCGCGTACGGCGTGCCCTCCAGCGGGTACGTGAACACGCGGTACTTGGTGCCGTTGGACGCGGTGGCGTCGTGGAACGCGTTGCGGGCGTCCCGTCGGGCCACCTCGGTGTCCTGCTGGTCGAGCTCGACGGGTTGCGTGCCCAGAACGACGCAGCTGCCGCCGGTCTGGTCCACGACCTGCACGGTCTGCTTGAAGAGGTTCGGCGCCTCGTTCTGTCCGACGATCGTGCGACGGCACTGGCCGTTGTCGTCGATCATTCCGCGTACCCAGGTGTCCTGCACGCGGTTCTCACTGAGTGCGTCGTCCAGTGAGTCCACCAGAGCGTCGCGTACGACGAACCAGCACACCGCCGCCGCCGCCGCCACCGCCACCGCGACCGCCGTCGCCACGAGCAACGCCAGCCGCGAGCGCAACGGCAACCCGCGGAACCGCCGTACGACCCCGCTCACTCGCCGCCCCGCAGCACGTACCCCACGCCCCGCACCGTGTGCACCAGACGCGGTTCGCCGCCCGCCTCCGTCTTGCGGCGCAGGTACATCACGTACACGTCCAGGGAGTTGGACGACGGCTCGAAGTCGAAGCCCCACACCGCCTTGAGGATCTGCTCGCGGGTGAGGACCTGGCGCGGGTGGGCGAGGAACATCTCCAGGAGCGTGAACTCCGTACGGGTCAGCTCCACCGTCCGCGGGCCCCGGGTCACCTCGCGCGTGGCCAGGTCCATCCGCAGATCGGCGAAGGCGAGGACGTCGCCGTCGGCCGCCTGCCCGGCCGGCGCGTACGAACTGCGGCGCAGCAGCGCCCTGATGCGGGCGAACAGCTCGTCCAGCTCGAAGGGCTTGACCAGGTAGTCGTCGGCGCCCGCGTCGAGCCCGGTGACGCGGTCGCCGACGGTGTCGCGCGCGGTCAGCATCAGGATCGGCGTGGTCGACCCGGTGGCGCGGAGCCTGCGCGCGGCGGTGAGGCCGTCCATGCGGGGCATCTGGATGTCGAGCACGACGAGGTCGGGACGGTACGCCGCGAACTTGTCGAGCGCGTCGGCGCCGTCGACGGCGACCTCCGTGCCGTACCCCTCGAAGGCGAGGCTGCGGCGCAGCGCCTCGCGCACGGCGGGTTCGTCGTCCACGATCAGGATGCGCAGCTGCTCGCGGTCACCGGTGCGGTCGCCTTCGGCGGGGCTCATGGGCTTCGGACTTCCTCGGGTACGGGGTGGACGGGGCCGGTATCAGCCTCGCACGCGGGCGCCGGGGTCAGAGGCAGGGTCAGAGTCGGGATCAGGATCAGGTCTGCGAGCCGGACCGCAGCTTGCCGAGGTCGGCCTTGACCGTGTCGACGGGAATGGCGAAGCCGAGGCCCACGCTGCCGGACGCGGAGTCGCCGGTGCCCTGGCTCCCCGACGTACTGGGCGAGTACATCGCCGAGTTGATGCCGATGATGTTGCCGTTCATGTCGATCAGCGCACCGCCGGAGTTGCCGGGGTTGAGCGACGCGTCGGTCTGCAGCGCCTTGTACGTGGTCTTCGACGAGCCGGTGTCGCCGTTGAACTCCTGGCCGCCGAACTCGAACGGCCACTCGCCGCGCGGGTTCTGCTGCTGCTCCTGGCCGTCCCCCGTGGACACCGTGACGTCGCGGTCGAGCGCGGAGACGATGCCGCTGGTGACCGTGCCGGTCAGGCCCTCGGGGGAGCCGATGGCGACGACCTCGTCGCCGACCTTCACGTTGCCGGAGTTGCCGAAGGTCGCGGGCTTCAAGCCGGACGCGTCCTTCAGCTGGATGAGCGCCAGGTCCTTCTTGCTGTCGGTGCCGACGATCTCGGCCTCGTACGTCTTGCCGTCGTTCGTCCGCACCTTGATCGAGGTGGCGCCGGCGACGACGTGGTTGTTGGTGACGATCTCGCCGTCGCTCTTGGTGATCACACCGGAGCCGGTCGACTTGCCCTGCCCGGTCGACGCGCTGATCTCGACGATGCTGGGGCTGACCGCCTCGGCGACCCCGGAGACGGTGCCCCTCTTGCTCGTCGGCACGACGTCCGTGGAGGTGGCGGAGGAGCCGCCGCCGGGGTCGGTGAGCGTCTGCACGGCGTAGGCGGTGCCGCCGCCGACCGCGGCCGCCGCGATGGCGACGGCGGCGAGCAGGGCCATCGGCCCCTTCGCGCGGCGCCGGCGCGGCGCGGGCCCGGGGCCGGGCTCCCGCGGGGCTTCCGGCGCATGAGCGGGCGGGGGCGGGTAGGCACCGTGCGCGTACGCACCGTGCGCGTACGCGCCCTCCGTACCGCCGTGGTGCACAGGCGCTGACGACTGCTGCTGGGGGTACTCGCCGCTGTGGCGGAAGCTCTCGGTCATGAACATGAGCTTGTCCGGCGTACATGAGAGCTGCCTGAGTACGTCCTGAGAAGCCCGGCAGAAGTGCGTATGCCCGATATAAAGCCGTGCCGCTGAGCCCGGAACCTTACGCGTGACGCGGCTACGCGCACCCACAGGACTGCCGCACGACCAGCCGGGACGGGAACAGCTTCAGCCGCTCCCGGCGCGAGCCCGCGACCCGAAGACCGTCGTCCAGGACCAGGTCGACCGCCGCGCGCGCCATCGCGGGCCGGTCCGACGCCACCGTCGTCAGCGGCGGATCCGTGAGGCCCGCCTCCTTGACGTCGTCGAAGCCGGCGACGGCGAGCCCGCCCGGCACGTCGATGCGCAGCTCGCGCGCCGCCCGCAGGATGCCGATGGCCTGGTCGTCCGTCGAGCAGAAGATCGCGGTGGGCCGGTCGGGCCCGGCGAGCAGCTCAAGGCCCACCTTGTACGCGTCGTAACGGTTGTACGGCGCCTCGAAGAGGCGGCCCTCGACCGACAGGCCGGCCTCCCCCATCGCGCGCCGCCAGCCCTCGACGTGGTCGGAGACAGGGTCGCCGACGGTCGGGGTCTCGGCGGTGCCGCCGAGACACGCCACGTACGCGTGGCCGTGCTCCAGGAGGTGGCGGGTGGCGAGCTGCGCGCCGCCGAGGTCGTCCGTGACGACGGCGACGTCGTCGATGGCCTCGGGCCGCTCGTGCAGCAGCACCACACGCGCGTCCCACGCGTCGATCTCGGCGGCGGCCTGGTCGGTCAGGCCGTGGCTGACGAGGATCAGGCCGGAGACCCGCATGCCGAGGAAGGCGCGCAGATAGTGCGTCTCGCGCTCTTCCACGTAGTCGGTGTTGCCGACCAGGACCATCTTTCCGCGCTCGGACGCCGCCTGTTCGACGGCGTGCGTCATCTCCGCGAAGAACGGCTGACGCGCGTCCGGCACGATCATGCCTATGAGGTCCGTGCGCCGGGACGCCATGGCCTGGGCGACCCGGTCGGGCCGGTAGCCCAGCTCCTTGATCGCTGCGAGTACCCGCTCGCGCGTGGCCGGGGCGACCGGCCTGGGTCCGTTGTTGATGACGTAACTGACGACCGCGGTCGAAGTACCCGCAAGTCGTGCCACGTCATCCCGAGTCACCTTGGCCACGCGCGGAGTCTACGCGGATGGAACTACCGCTGGGCAGGGCGTACGGCAGCTTCCTTCGCGGCGGTCTCCGCACCGCGCGAGACGCCCGTCGTCCCCCTGCCGCCGTTCCCCGCGGCCCGGGACGCCGCGGCCTTCGCCTTCTCCTCCTCGGCCGCGCGTTCGACCTTCTCCGGCACGACGAACCGGTATCCGACATTGCGGACCGTGCCGATCAGCGACTCGTGCTCGACGCCGAGCTTCGCCCGGAGCCGCCGCACGTGCACGTCGACCGTGCGCGTACCGCCGAAGTAGTCGTAGCCCCACACCTCCTGGAGCAGCTGGGCGCGGGTGAAGACCCGGCCGGGGTGCTGCGCCAGGTACTTGAGCAGCTCGAACTCCTTGAAGGTGAGGTCGAGGACCCGGCCCTTCAGCTTCGCGCTGTACGTCGCCTCGTCCACGGAGAGATCGCCGTTGCGGATCTCCATCGGGGAGTCGTCGGAGGTGATCTGCTGGCGGCCCATCGCGAGCCGCAGCCGCGCCTCGACCTCGGCGGGGCCCGCCGTGTCGAGGAGCACGTCGTCGATGCCCCAGTCCGCGGTGACGGCCGCGAGGCCGCCCTCCGTGACGACCAGGACCAGCGGACAGCCGGGCCCGGTGGAGCGCAGCAGCTGGCAGAGGCTGCGCACCTGCGGCAGATCGCGGCGGCCGTCGACGAGGATGACGTCCGCTCCGGGGGTGTCGACGAGGGCGGGCCCCTCCGCGGGGGCGACGCGCACGTGGTGAAGGAGCAGGCCGAGAGCGGGGAGCACCTCCGTCGACGGCTGGAGGGCATTGGTCAGGAGCAGCAGCGAGCTCACCGCCGACCACCTGCCCGGGTCGTCCGACTGTCGTGCACGTTTCGCTCGCCCATAACGTCTGGTTCCTCCTCGGTCCCTGCGAGGACGTATGCGGCACTGCTTCGTACTTCAGGTTCGTACTTCAGCTTCGTGCTTGTCGTCCGCCCGCGCCCGGGGGCCGGAAAGCACGAAAGGACCCGGGGGCTGCGCTGCCCGGATCCTCTGCCAAGGAGAATAGCCCACATGAGTTCCGGTCCGGCAGGTCAATCGGCGCGATCTTCTGTGCCGCCGCTCACGCACGGTCAGCGCGGCGTTCAGCGGCGGGCCACCCTCCGTACACGGGACGGGGTCGCCATCGAGGCCGCCCTCGACCCCGGGCCCGACCCCGCGGGCGAGGTCGCGATCGTCGTCGCGCACGGCTTCACGGGCGACCTGTCCCGGCCCCACGTGCGCCGCATCGCGGGCGTCCTTTCCCAGCGTGCGGCCGTGATCACCTTCTCGTTCCGGGGGCACGGGCGCTCCGGCGGGCACTCCACGGTCGGCGACCGCGAGGTGCTCGATCTGGCGGCGGCCGTCGCCTGGGCGCGCTCGCTCGGGTACGCGCGGGTGGTGACCGTGGGTTTCTCCATGGGCGGTTCCGTGGTGCTGCGGCACGCCGCGTTGCACAGGGGGCGCACGGAGGCGCGGACCGACGCGGTGGTCGCGGTGAGTGCCCCCGCCCGGTGGTACTACCGGGGTACGGCGCCGATGCGGCGGCTGCACTGGGTGGTGACGCGTCCCGCGGGACGCGCGGTCGGCCGGTTCGGACTCAGGACGAGAATCCACCCGCACGAGTGGGACCCCGTGCCCCTTTCGCCCGTCGAGTCCGTTCCGCTCATCGCCCCGACCCCGCTGCTCGTGGTGCACGGCGACCGGGACCCGTACTTCCCGGTCGACCACCCCCGGATGCTGGCCGCGGCCGCCGAGGGCGGGGCCGAACTCTGGCTGGAGGAGGGCATGGGGCACGCCGAGCACGCCGCCACCGACGAGCTCGTCGGACGGATCGCCGCGTGGGCCACGGCATCATGGACGTCGGCAACCGCCGACTGAAAGGGGAGTCGCATGGTGAACGGCACCATTCGTTACTGGGCCGCTGCCAAGGCGGCCGCGGGCGTCGCCGAGGAGCCGTACGCGGCGGCGACGCTGGCTGACGCGCTGGAGGCCGCACGTGAGCGGCACCCCGGCGAACTCGTCCGGGTCCTGCAGCGCTGCTCCTTCCTGGTCGACGGCGACCCCGTCGGGACCCGCGGGCATGAGACCGTACGGCTGGCCGAGGGCGGCACGGTCGAGGTGCTCCCGCCGTTCGCAGGAGGATGAGCACCATGTCCAATCAGCCCTACGAGGGGTACGAGGGGTACGACCCGTACGCGCAGCAGCGGTACGACGAGCAGCGGCGGTACGCCGAGCACCAGCAGCACCAGCAGCACCAGCAGCACCAGCAGCAACAGCCGTACCCGGAGTATCAGCAGGACCAGCCGCAGCAGCAGCCGTATCCGGAGCATCAGCAGCACCAGCAGTACCCGGACCAGCAGGGGTACTACGCCCAGCAGCAGCCCTATCCCCAGCAGCCGTACTACGCCGAGCCGCAGCAGTACGCCCCTCAGGACCAGTACACCCAGCAGTGGCAGGGGCAGACCTGGGAGACGCAGGTGCAGCCGCCCGTCGCCGCCGTGGACGTGACGGAGACGGCATACCTGCCCGCGCAGGGCGCGAACGAGCACCAGCAACCGGCACCCGCCGCCGAGCCGACCGCCGCCGAGCCGTCCGCGGCCGCGCCGTCCGCCTCCGGTGACGGTCCCACCTACGGGCCCGCCACCACCACCGGCAATACCCGCGTCACCGACGCCCAGCGGGCCCGCGCCGAGGGGCGGTCGCCGGTCATAGAGCCCGGCATGCAGCCCGCCGCGCTGACCGCGCTGCTCGGGCTGCTCCTCGCCGCGGGCGCGGCCGTCGGCTCGTACGCGCTGCTCGTCCCGCTGGTGCTCCTGCAGGCCGTGACCGCCGCCGGCTGGTTCCGGCTCAACGGGATGTGGCCGGCCCGGCAGGGCATCGCGCTCGCCTTCCTCGGCGGGGCCGTCGCCGACGGCGCGCTGCTGGCCGCCGGCAAGGAGAACGCGCCCGCCGCCATCCTCGGCACCCTCGGCGTGTGGGTGCTGTTCGTGCTGGTCCTGCAGTTGCGCAGCCGCGCGGGCGCGGACGAGCGGATGTACGGGCTGATGGCCACCGTCACCTCCTCCGCGCTCGCGATCGTCGCCGCCGGGCACCTCGCGGCCGCCGGTGACGCGGTCACCGTGGGCGGCATCGCGGTCGCCGTCGCGGTCCTCGCCCGCGCGCTGCCGCTGCCCACGCCGGCCTCCGTGGTCGTGGCGCTCCTCGCCGCGGCCGGCGCGGGGGTCGCCGTCGGCGGCATGACGGACTACGGCAGCAAGGGCGCGCTGCTCGGCCTCGGCGCCGGGGTGTGCGCGCTGATCGGGCACCGCGTCGCCAGTTACGACTACCCGTCCCGCTTCGTGCACATGACGGCGGGCGTCGCGCTGCCCCTGGCGGCCGCAGCCCCGGCCGTCTACGTGCTGGGCCGCGTCGTCGGCTGAACCGATCGTCACAGCTGATCGACGGATCCCCGGCCGAACTCTTCGGCCGGGGATCCGTCCTTTAGGCTCGCCGGAACGACAGTCGACTCGGGGGACAAGGTGGGGGAACGCCGGACATGAGCAAGCGCGCCGTACGAATACTGCTGATCGTCGTGGTCGTCCTCGGAGGGCTCTTCGTGGCGGCCGACCGGCTCGCCGTGAGCTTCGCCGAGGACGAGGCGGCGGACAAGATGCGGACCAGCGAGGGGCTGAGCGAGACGCCCGACGTCTCCATCAAGGGCTTCCCCTTCCTCACCCAGGTCGCGGGCGGTGAGCTCGACGACGTGGAGGTCGGCATCAAGAACTACGACGCGAAGTCCGGGTCCGACTCCATCCGCATCGCCGACCTCACGGCCCACATGAAGGGCGTGAAGTTCTCCGGCGACTACAGCTCGGCGACGGCCGCGACCGCCACCGGCACCGCGCGCGTCTCCTACGACGAGCTCCTGAAGGCCAGCAAGTCCGAGCCGGTCGACCTGCCGCTCGGCGCCACCGGCAAGGTCGTCGGCCTCTCCGACGGCGGCAACGGCAAGATCAAGGTCGAGGTCGAGGTCAGCAAGGGCGGCGCGAAGCTCCCGAAGCCCGTCGACGTGCTCAGCTCGGTGCGGGTCGAGGGCGACGACATCCGGGTGCACGCCGACCGGATCCCGAAGAACCTCGACGTCCTCGGCGTCTCCATCCCGCTGCCCGAGGGCATGGTCCGCAATGTCACCGACTTCAACCAGAAGATCGACGACCTGCCGGCCGGCATCAAGCTGCAGAAGGTCGAGGCGGCCCCGGACGGCGTGGACATGTCCGTGACCGGCACCGACGTGCGGCTGGCCGGCTGACGCCCGCGCACCCCCTCGTCCCGCAGTACGAGACGGGCCCGTCCGGCGGGCGGATGTGACGCGGGCCGCACCGGGCCCGGGGCCCCACAGGGGCGGCTCCGGAGTTCAACGAATCCCGCATCGTGGACGATCCCGTCTCACCATGCGGAGCACCGGTGACACGGCCGCCCCTCCGTCCCTACGATCGGACGCATGCAACGACAGGCGGACCTCACGAAGCGGCGGGCAGTCGACCTGTGCCGCGTCGCCGCCATGCTCTGTCGCACCTTCTAGCGAGGGCCTCACCCCCTCGTTTCCCCGGGCCTGTCCGACGCCCATCCGGCAGGCCGCCCCCGCGCCGCCGTACGTACGCCACCCGTGCCTCCCCGCACCACCGGCCCGTACCGGGCGCCCCCTCGTGCACCGCAGCACGCCCGCACCGCACCGCCGTAACTGCCCCGGAGGAGAAAAAACATGAGCCGCAGCGACGTCCTGGTAGACGCCGACTGGGTCGAGGCCCACATCGATGACCCCAAGGTCGTCATCGTCGAGGTCGACGAGGACACCTCCGCGTACGACAAGAACCACATCAAGAACGCGATCCGGATCGACTGGACCAAGGACCTCCAGGACCCGGTCCGCCGTGACTTCGTCGACCAGGAGGGCTTCGAGAAGCTCCTCTCCGGCAAGGGCATCGCGAACGACTCCACCGTCGTCCTCTACGGCGGCAACAACAACTGGTTCGCCTCGTACGCCTTCTGGTACTTCAAGCTCTACGGCCACCAGGACGTGAAGCTCCTCGACGGCGGCCGCAAGAAGTGGGAGCTCGACTCCCGCGACCTGGTCGACGGCGCCGAGGTCCCCAGCCGTCCGGCCACCGAGTACAAGGCCAAGGCCCAGGACACCTCGATCCGCGCCTTCCGCGACGACGTCGTGGCGGCCATCGGCGCGAAGAACCTGGTCGACGTGCGCTCGCCCGACGAGTTCTCCGGCAAGCTGCTCGCCCCGGCCCACCTCCCGCAGGAGCAGTCGCAGCGCCCCGGCCACGTGCCGAGCGCCCGCAACATCCCGTGGTCGAAGAACGCCAACGACGACGGCACCTTCAAGTCCGACGACGAGCTCAAGGCCCTCTACGAGGACGAGCAGGTCGACCTCGCCAAGGACACGATCGCCTACTGCCGCATCGGTGAGCGTTCGGCCCTGACCTGGTTCGTCCTGCACGAGCTGCTCGGTCAGACCAACGTCAAGAACTACGACGGCTCCTGGACCGAGTACGGCTCGCTCGTCGGCGTGCCGATCGAGCTCGGCGCCAACAAGTAGCCCCGCCCGACCTTCCCTCTTCCCATCCCCTCAGGAGTACCCATGTGTGGAGCAAAGGCCGGCGGCCCCGACGCTTCGACGATCAAGCCCGGTGAGACCACGATCCAGGGCCAGGTGACCCGCGACGGCGAGCCCGTCACCGGTTACGTGCGCCTGCTCGACTCGACCGGCGAGTTCACCGCCGAGGTCCCCACCTCGGCCACCGGACAGTTCCGCTTCTACGCCGCCGAGGGCACGTGGACCGTCCGGGCGCTGATCCCCGGCGGCACGGCCGACCGTACGGTCGTCGCCCGGACGGGCGGTCTCGCGGAGGTCGCGATCGCGGTCTGACCGCGCAGCGCGGTCCGCACACCGCGCCGAGAACGGCTGAAGGGCCGCACCCCAGGGGGTTGGACGCCACTGGAACGGGGTGCGGTCCTTCGGCTTGCGGTGCGTCCTTCGGCCTGCGGTGCGGTCCTTCGGCTCGCGCCGGCCTGCCGATGCCGGGGCTCACCGCTTGCGTTTGCCGTCCAGCTCGTCCCACCACTCGTCGGACTTCGCGTCCCCGCTGGGATCGTCCCACCAGCGGTCGTCGGGGCCGCGCCGGTTCGCCGTCATCGCGGCCAGCGGCGGTATCACCATCGCCACGACGCACATGCCGACGGCGACGGGGACCGACCACAGCCGCA
Organism: Streptomyces sp. NPDC041713; assembly: GCF_055591085.1. Lineage (NCBI taxonomy): Bacteria > Bacillati > Actinomycetota > Actinomycetes > Kitasatosporales > Streptomycetaceae > Streptomyces > Streptomyces sp. NPDC041713. Next base: position 632,482 of record NZ_JBVIZY010000005.1, on the reverse strand, counting down.
CGACGCCCCAGGCCAGGACGAAGAGGCCGATGCAGGTCCCCATCATGGCGAAGTACACATGGCGCCTACGCGCGTACATACACCCACCGTACGCCGCGAGGGACCTCACAGAGAGGGACGGGCGCCGCCCGACTACAGTGGGACCGGCTCTGCATACCCGTCCCACCGCTCACCGAGGAGCACCCCGTGCTTGAGGTTTTCTTCTCCACCCTGCTGATTCTCGTCTGCCTGGGCGTTCTCGCCTTCGCCGGCCTGAGCGTGAAGAAGCTGTACCAGGGTCAGCGCTGAGCCCCGTACACCCCCTAGAGATCGCCTGAGCTTCCCATGATCGAGATTCCGTCCGACCTGAACCCCGACCTCGTCCCCCTCGCCTTCCTCCTCGGCAACTGGGCGGGCGCGGGCGTCACCGACTTCCCCGGCGCCGAGAAGGCGAATTTCGGCCAGGAGGTCTCCTTCACGCACGACGGCCGGGACTTCATCGAGTACCGCTCGTACACCTGGGTGCTCGACGCCGAGGGCAACAAGGTGAAGCCCCTGGAGTCCGAGTCCGGCTTCTGGCGGATCGACAAGGACCGCAAGGTCGAGGTCGTGATGGTCCGCGACGACGGTGTCGTCGAGGTCTGGTACGGCGAGCTGGCCGACAAGAAGCCGCAGATCGACCTGGCCACCGACGCCGTCGCCCGCACCGCCGCCTCCGGCCCCTACACCGGCGGCAAGCGCCTCTACGGCTATGTGAAGGGCGACCTGATGTGGGTCGGCGAGAAGCAGACCCCCGAGGTGCCGCTGCGGCCGTACATGTCGGCCCAGCTGAAGAAGGTCGTCACCCCCGAGGAGGTCGCCGACATGGCGCGCAACCTCGGCGATCTGCCCGACGACGGCATCGCCTTCTTCAAGTAGACCCGAACACCAGGGCCTAGACTTCTCGGTGTGGCGAGCACCGACTCCGACTGGAAGAGCGACCTGCGTCAGCGCGGTTACCGGCTGACGCCGCAGCGTCAGCTTGTCCTGGAGGCCGTCGACGCCCTGGAGCACGCGACCCCCGACGACATCCTCTGCCAGGTGCGGAAGACGGCGTCGGGGGTCAACATCTCCACGGTCTACCGCACGCTCGAGCTCCTGGAGGAGCTGGGCCTGGTCAGCCACGCCCACCTCGGGCACGGCGCGCCCACGTACCACCTGGCCGACCGCCACCACCACATCCACCTGGTGTGCCGGGACTGCACGGACGTCATCGAGGCGGACACCTCGATCGCTGCGGAGTTCACCGACAAGCTGCGCGAGACCTTCGGCTTCGACACCGACCTGAAGCACTTCGCGATCTTCGGGCAGTGCGAGAAGTGCCGGGGCGGCGTGGAGGACTCGGGCGGCGCGGGCGGTTCGGCCCAGGAATAAGCGGGGGCGCGCGCAGGTCGTAGTCTTTGTGAACATGAAGAGCCCCCTGTTGTCCCTGCCCGGCGCCGTCCCCGCCGAGGGCGTGGACGAAGGCGTCGCCGCCCACTACGGCGAACTGTTCCGTGAGCAGCGCGCCCTCGCCGACGGCACCGGTTTCGTCGACCTCTCGCACCGCGGCGTGCTCACTGTGACCGGGCCCGACCGGCTGAGCTGGCTGCACCTGCTGATCACCCAGCACGTCAGCGAGCTGCCGACGGGACAGGCCACCGAGGCGCTGATCCTCTCCGCCAACGGCCACATCGAACACGCCCTGTACCTCGTCGACGACGGCGAGACCGTCTGGGCGCACGTCGAGCCCGGCACGCAGGACGCGCTCATCGCGTACCTGGAGAGCATGAAGTTCTTCTACCGCGTGGAAGTCGCCGACCGCACCGACGAGTTCGCCCTCGTCCACCTGCCGGCCGGTTCGATCGCCGCGGTCCCGGACGGCGTGGTCGTACGCGAGACCGCGCACGGCCGCGACCTGTTCCTGCCCCGCATGGACCTCGCCTCGTACGCCGCCGAGAACGGCCCCGCGGCCGGGCTCCTCGCCTACGAGGCGCTGCGCGTCGAGGCCCACCGGCCGCGCCTCGGCTTCGAGACCGACCACCGCACCATCCCGCACGAGCTGGGCTGGATCGGCAGCGCGGTGCACCTGCAGAAGGGCTGCTACCGGGGCCAGGAGACGGTCGCCCGCGTCCACAACCTGGGGAAGCCGCCGCGCCGCCTGGTCTTCCTGCACCTGGACGGCAGCGAGGTGCACCTGCCGGCGGCCGGGACGCCGCTGCACCTGGCGAGCGAGGGCGCCGAGGGGCGCAAGCTCGGGTTCGTCACCACGGCCGTGCGCCACCACGAGCTCGGGCCGATCGCGCTGGGCCTGGTCAAGCGGAACGTGCCGCTGGACGCGGAGCTGATCGCCGGGGACACGGCCGCCGCGCAGGAGGTCGTGGTCGAGCCCTGACCTCGTCCGGGGCGGCGCCGGTCACCTCGTCCGGGGCGGCGTCAGTCACCTCGCCCGTGGCGGCGCCGCTCACATCTCCAGGAGCACCGTGAACGGGCCGTCGTTCGTCAGGCCCACCCGCATCTGCGCCCCGAACCGGCCCGTCGCCACCGTCGCGCCCAGCGCGCGCAGCTGGGCCACCACCTCGTCGACCAGGGGTTCGGCCACGTCGCCGGGGGCCGCCGCGTTCCAGGTGGGGCGGCGGCCCTTGCGGGCGTCGCCGTAGAGCGTGAACTGGCTGATGACCAGGAGCGGCGCGTCGATGTCGCTGCACGACTTCTCGTCGGCCAGCATGCGCAACGACCAGAGTTTGCGGGCCAGTTGGGCCGCCTTCTCCTTGGTGTCGTCGTGCGTGACGCCCACCAGGACGCACAGTCCCTCGCCGCTGATCTCGCCGACCGTCTCGCCCGCGACCTCGACGCTCGCGCCGTCGACCCGCTGTACCACTGCTCGCATACGGCCCATCATGCCGTGACGGGTGGGGCGCCCGGGACGCGGCCCCGATCCCCCCATCTGGGGCCGATTCCGGGCACTCGCTCACATAGCGGCCACTCGGGGTGGCACCATGCTCACACGCGACGCACACCCGCGGTGCGCCGCGTCGGCCGGTCGAGGGGACGGGTAAGGGCAGATGAGCACACCAAGTACGGGGCAGTCGCCCGGCCGTATCTCGCTGCGGCGTTCACAGGTCCCGCGGCCACCGGCCCAGCGCACGGGGATCCGCCCGCTGTCCGACGCACCCGAGCACGACCTGACGGCGCTGCGCCTGCCCGAGCTCCGTGAGCTGCGCAGGGCGGCACAGCAGGACGAGGCGGACCTCAGCTATCTGCGGCGGCTGCTGCAGGGGCGGATCGACATCCTGCGCGCGGAGCTTGCGACGCGGTCGGCGGGGGCGGCGGGTACGGGTGCGAGTGGTTCGGGTGAGGCCGGTGGCTCCGACGGCTCTGGTGCGGCCCCTGAGGCCCGTACGGCCGGTGGTACGGAGGGTGCCGACGCTCCCGGAGAGCCTGGCGCCCCCGCCGCTCCCCACGGTTCCACCGCTTCCGCCGCTTCCGCCGGTTCCGCCGGTTCCGTGGGGAAGGTCGTGAGCCGTCTCCCGGAGATCCTGACGGACGCCCCGGCCCGCCACCGTTCGTCGGCCCGGCACGTCACGCTGGGCACGCCGCACGGCGAGGAGTACCGCATGCTGGCCACGGAGATGCTCGCCGAGGTGGAGCTCTCCGACCTGGCGGCGCGCACGGACGACGAACTGCACACGGCGATGGGCCGCCTGGTCCGCCACGAACAGCAGGTGTCGCGCCGCCGCCAGCTCCTGCAGCGCACGACGGACGAGTGCAGCGCGGAGATCGCCCGTCGCTACCGGGTGGGCGAGGCGCAGGTCGACGACCTGCTGTCATAGGCGTACGGCACGGGGCGAGCCCCGGCCCCCCGCAGCCGGGGGCCGGGGCTCGTTTTGCGGCGGCTGACCGGACTCCCGGCTCCCCTCCGGATGGGAGCCCGGTCAACCGGGTCTGCGTGCGGGCGGGGCCCACCGTGCGGGCGAGGCTCGCCGTGCGGGCAGGTCAGCCCGATTGGGCGAGGAGCAGGACGAGGAGTCCGGCTCCCACACCGCTGAGCTTCACGTTCTGCGCCTTGATGCCGACGGTCAGCAGGATGAAGGCGACGATGCCGAGCGGACCGTACTTCCACTGGACGAGCTGCTCGAAACCGATGGCGAGGGCGGCGATGGCGAGGGCGATGAGCGGCATGACGTTCCCTCCTTCGGGATCGGGGCGGTGGACCCCGTTCAGCTGGTACCAACTGCTGAAGTTGGCCACCAACTTCAACTGAGTTATCTCCGCTGGGAGTCGACTCATAACCACCTTTCTTACAACTCCCCTAAGATGGCGCGAAGTTGTACTGTTTGGTTGTGAGCACCGAACACGCCGCAGTCGACGGGCGCAAGCGGACGCAGCGGTCCCACCGCGAGGTGGCCGACGTGCTGCGCGACCGGATCAGGTCCGGATCACTGCGGGCGGGGCAGCGCATGCCCACCCAGGCCGAGCTGGCCGACGAGTTCGGTGTGGAGCGCGGGACGGTGCGTGAAGCACTGCGCGTCCTGCAGCGCGAGCATCTGCTGTCCAATGTGTCCAAGGGCAGCCCCGCCACGGTCGCGGACGCCTCGGAGCGCGCGCCGGCCCATCCCGGCGAGGTGCGCCCGCAGCCCACGATGGTCGGTCTGGCCCCACGCATCACGGCCGCCTTCGACGCCCCGCACGTGGAGATAGACGCGCTGTGCCTGACGTCCATCTCCCTCACCATGGCCATCGGCGAACCGCTGCGGCAGATCCACGCGGGACAGCGCGAACCGGCCAAGGTCGACGTCCGGGTGCTGCTGCCCAGCCGGGACATCGACCTGGCCTTCCCCGCGCCGGTCGACAGCGGCGAGGACGAGGGCAGCGAGGTGCACCGGCGCTGGCTCGCACAGCGCAACGCGCAGGGCCAGGTGCTGCGCCACAACCTCCTCGCGCTGCGCTCCTCGCACGGCATCGACGTGTCGGTGCAGTTCCGCGCGCTGCCGTTCACGCCGCCGGTGAAGCTGTATCTGATCAACGGCACGGAGGCGCTCTTCGCCTACTACACGCTCACCAAGCGGGACGAGGAGATCGGCCAGGAATCCCTGGAGATGTACGACGCGCAGGGCACGCAGTCCATGCTGTTCCCGTTCCACCAGGGGGACGGGTTGCGGGACACGACCTTCGTGGAACAGTCCCACCTGTGGTTCAACGCGCTCTGGAACACGATCAGTCAGGACCTGGAGCTGGCTTCGCTCTGAGCCCGGTCAGCCGGCCGGGCCCGTCACCATCAGGGCGAGGACGACGGCGCCGATGGAGCTGCAGGTGGGGTTCTTCGCCTTCAGTCCCACGGTCAGCAGGAGGAGGCCCACGATGCCCATCGGGCCGTACTTCCACTGCACCAGCTGTTCCAGGGAGACGGCGACCACGGCTGCGAGGAGGGCGATGGCGGGCATGGTGGTTCCTCCTTCTGCCAACTTGAGTCAGTTGGTGACCAACTCTGCTTATGTTGTCCCCACTTGGCGGGAGAACTAAAACAACTTTCCATCAACTGCCCAGAGATGGCCGTCAGTTGTATCGTTTGGCCGTGACCCAGGAGAACGTGGCAGTGAACGGCAGCGGAAAACGCTCCCCCCAGGACATCGCCGACACCCTCCGGGACCGCATCCGGGCGGGCGAGCTCAGAGCGGGAGAACGCCTGCCGACCCAGGCCGAGCTGGCCGAGGAGTTCGGCGTCGAGCGCGGAGCGGTCCGGCAGGCCATGAAGAAGCTCCAGAGCGAGGGCCTGCTGTCCAACGTCAGCAAGGGCAGCCCGCCCCGGGTGGCCCAGGCGGGACCCGCGGCGGCGAGCGTGGGACCGCAGCCGTCGATGGTGGCGCTGGGCCCGCGCCTCGCGGACGCGTTCGCGCAGCCGCACGTGACGATCGACGTCGTGTCGTACACCGCGGAGACGCTGATGATCGCGATCGGCGAGCCGGTGCGGCTGATCCACGAGGGACGGCTCCATCCGCAGTCCATCAAGGTCCGCATCCTGCTGCCCAGCAGCAACATCAAGCTGGCGTTCCCCGTGCCGAGGGGGGACGACAGGGACGAGGCGGGCGACGACGAGTCGAACAGGGACCGGCTCCACCGGCGCTGGCTCGCACAGCGCAACGCGCAGGGTCAGGTGCTGCGCCACAACCTCCGCGCCCTGCGCTCCTCGCACGGCATCGACGTCGACGTCACCTTCCGCGCCCTGCCGTTCACCACGCCGGTCAAGCTGTACCTGCTGAACGGCAACGAGGCGCTGTTGGCGTACTACACGCTGACCGCCAACTCCGTGGAGCTGGGCGAGAACGGGAGCGATCCGGAGGTGATGGACATCTGGGACGCGGGCGGCATCAAGGCCCCCGTCTTCTCCTTCGAACGGGCCGGCGCCGGGTCGCGCGACACCCTGTTCGTCGACGAGTCGCAGAAGTGGTTCGACGCCCTCTGGGAAACCATCACGACTGACCTGACACTCTCTTAAATGACCCCCGACACGGTGACTCCGCCCACAGGTGAGAACGAGCGCATACGGCTGATGATCGAGCGCGCCCGCTTCGTGCTGCTCGACTTCGACGGGCCCATCTGCCGGCTCTTCGCCGGCCTCTCCGCCGCGAAGATCGCGGACGAGCAGGTCCGCTGGCTGGCGGCCCAGGGCCTGCACGGTCTGCTCACCGACGACGTGCGCGAGGAGACGGACCCGTTCGCCGTCCTGCGGGCCGTCGCGGACCGGCACCCCAGCAGCGACCTGGTGACGGAGCTGGAGGAGCGGCTCACCCAGCACGAGCTGACCGCGGTCCCGAGCGCCTGGCCCACGCCGTACGCCGACGCGGTCGTCCGCACCTGGACGGCCGTCGGCGTCCGGCTCGCCATCACCACGAACAACTCGGCCCGCACGGCCGAGCGCTACCTCGCCTCCCGCGACCTGACGTCGTCCTTCGCCCCGCACGTCTACGGCCGCACCCACGACCTCCACCTGCTGAAGCCCCACCCGCACTGCCTGACGAGGGCCCTGCACGCGATGGGCGCGGCCCCCTCCGACACGGTGATGGTCGGGGACGCCCCGTCGGACTTCGAGGCGGCCGCGGCGGCGGGCGTCGGCTTTTTGGGCTTCGCACGGAACGAACGCAAGGCGAAGGTGCTGCGGGAGGCGGGGGTGCCGGACGCATATGTGGTCCCGTCATGGGAGAAGGTATTGCGGCTCCTCCGCAGCAAGGGAAGCCCCGCAAAAGCGTAAATCTGTGCACAAAGCGACATCGGGCGGAAGACGACCTTCCATCCGATACCCTCAGCGCTCATGCCGTCACCTCCGCCTCGCACTCCCCACGAGGCGCCGAAGAGCGGTCGCCGCGAGTCGTGGATCCGACGCCTCGCCGACGCGCACCGGGACCACCCCGACCGCCACGTCGTGGCCGGTCACCACAACATCAACCACGTGGTGCCGCTCGGCTGGTCCCTCGCCCTGCTGCTGCGCACGATGCCGTTCCGGGCCCGGGTGAAGTGCCGGATGCCCCGCGACGTGGTGGAGGTCGTGCCCCGCATCTGGCCGAGCGAGACCGAACTGCTCGCGGTGGTGAGCCGGCACCTCGAGGAAGTCCCGCGCTGTCTGCGTGACTTCGGGGACTGGGCGCTGCACTCCTACCGGGCCGGGCGGGCGCTCTCCGAAGTGCAGCCCACCGGGCCCGTCGGGGAGCGGATGCTGCGCTCGTTCGCCGAGTTCTTCGCCCGCGCCGCGTCCGTACCGGCGCAGGAGCTGCCGCCGAGGCCCGCCGGCTGGCCGGAGTCGGGGCAGAGCCGGGAGTTCCTCCACTGGCTGATCGACTACACCGACGGCCGGGTGCACGGGCCCAACCGCTGGCGGTTCGAGGACCTCTTCACCGCTGTGGGGGTCCGCCGGGACGCCATAACGGCGTTCCGCGACGACCCGCGCTGCCAGGGCCTCGCCTCCCGGCCCTTCTGCCTCCTCCACACCGACGTGCACCGCGCCAACGTCGTCGTCGACCGCAAGCAGATCGCCGTCATCGACTGGGAGCTGGCGATGTACGGCGATCCGCTGCACGACCTCGCCACACATCTCGTCCGGATGGAGTACGACAAGGACGAGCATCTGCGGATGCGGGAGCTGTGGACGGCGGCGATGGAACAGGCCGGGCACGGTGCGATGACGCGCGGGATGGAGGATGACCTGCCCGTCTACCTGGACTTCGAGTACGCCCAGTCGGTCTTCCCCGACATCATGCGGGCGGCCCTCGATCTGGCCGAGGCGCCGGAGGAGGCGGACACCCCTGCCTTCGCGGGCGCGGCGGTCCGGGTCTGCCGGGCGCTGCGGCGTGCGGCCGAGCCGTTGCGGCTCGCGGAGGTGCCGGAGGAGGCGCGGGCGGTGCGGGCCCTGCGCGACTGGTACGCGGGGCCGTTCGGCCGGGCCCTGAGCCTGGAGGAACGCCGCGGACCGCTCTCCGCCACGCGACGGGCCCCCGCCCCCCGAGCCGCTTCGGCCGCTCCTGGCGCCCTGGTCGTCGACGAGGTCCGCGAACCGGGCGCGGCCCGCGACGAAACGTACATCCTGGGGGCGCACGAGCCCGGAGCGCACCAGTCCGGGACGCACCAGCCCGCAGCGCACGAGCCCCCAGCTCGCGAACTGAAGCCGGTCGCCGACCTGTTGGAGGCGGCCCCCGACTGCTGTGTGCTCTTCGGCTTCGACGGCCCCCTCTGCCGCCTCTTCCCGGACGGGTCGTCGCGGCGCGTGGCCGACGAGCTCAGGAAGCACGTGCGCGCGAGCGGTTACGAGGACCTCCTCACGCCGCAGGAGGAGCGGACCGCCGACCCGCACGACGTGCTGCGCGCCCTGGGCCGCGTCCGCCCGGGCAGCGAGGTCGTCGCCCGTCTCCAGGAACTCCTGACGGTGGGCGAGGCGCGGGCAGCCCTCACGGCGTCGCACACGCCGGGCGCCGCCGAGCTGGTGCGCGGGCTGCGCAGGCGGCAGGTCCGGATCGCCGTCGTCACCGACAACTCCCCTCGCGCGGTGGCGGCCCACCTCCACCGAAGCGGCCTGTCCGCCGCCTTCGGACCGCACATCTACGGCCGGACGGACAGCCCGAGCGTTCTCAAGCCGCGCCCCGACAGCCTGGAGCGGGCCCTCAGCGCGCTGGGTGCCGAGCCCGCCGACACCCTCATGATCGGGAACACGGCGGCCGATGTGCGTGCGGCACGGAACGCCAAGGTCCTCTTCGTCGGCCAGGCCCACGACGAGCAGGGCGAGCGGGCGTTGCGCGAGGCGGGGGCCGAGGCGGTCGTCTCGTCCCTGGAGCCGCTGCTCGGCCTGCTGGGGGCGGACCCTTTTTGACCGTGTGAGCCGGCCCGGCCGTTCGCGTGCGGCGGTCCGGCAGGCCCCGCGCCGAGGCAGGCCCGTCCGTGCCCTTCCTGATGGGTGGGGCGCGGGGGAACATGTTCTCGCCGTTGTGCCGACCGGCCAACGCGCGGACTTTCAGGGGGGGGTGGGTGATACCGGGCGTTCGTCGTACGGCACGGCAGCGGGCCGCGGAGCGGTGGGCGAACGCGGAAGGGACGGTGACCAAGGCGCTGTTGCTCGGGGTGGCCGTCCTGGGTCTGGTCGCCCAGTTCGTGCCGCCGGTCGGTGACGCGCTGGAGGGCAAGACCTATCTGGGCGGCGCCATCCTCAGCCTCGTCGGGTTCGTGCTGTACAGCGAGGTGCGGAGGCTGAACGACGCGTTGCGGCCCGAGGTGCGGGACGAGGTGCCGTCGACCGATCTGGAACAGTACTTCGATCAGGCCCTGAGGGCCAAGAGGCAGTCACGGGTCGCCGTCGATGCCATCGGCTTCACCGGCGAAACCGTGCTGTACCCGCTCGGCCGCAAGCTGGAGGGACTCGACGCGGGCGCGCGGCGGGTGGTGCGCCTGCGCATCCTCGTCCCCGATTTCACCGCTCCCATGGCGATCCCCGGGATGCTGGACGAGCGCGGGCGGGCCGTCGACGATCCCCGCTTCCGGGGAGAGTTGCTGCGCAAGGTCCGGGAGTACGAGGACGAGTGGCGGGCTCTGGCCCGGAGCCTGCGGCAGAGTGAACAGGCCGAGCTGGACGCGCAGTTCCGCGTGCTGCGCATCACGCCGCTGCTGAAGTTCTGCCTGATCAACGGCGAGGAACTGTTCGACGGCATCTACGACAAGGTCGTGGAGCGCCCGGCCCGGACACCGCCGGAACGGCAGGTCCTCGACCTCATGGGCTACCAGGCGGTCCTCAGGCGCTGGCGTGCCGAGACGGGTGCCGTGGGCCGGGCGAAGGTCGCCGAGCGCCAGGACCTCTTCGACATGCTGTGGCGGGTGGCGTCGCCGTTGGCCGGCGGGCCGGGCTCCTGACGTCGTACTCAGGACGACGTCCGCCGGGCGAACAGGTTGGCGCTCAGCGCCGCCGACATCGTCAGGATTCCCGCGCACCACGCCAGCGCCACCCACGGCGTGTGCCCCACCGGCTGGTTCAGGAGGAGGCCGCGCAGGGAGTCGATGACCGGGGTCACCGGCTGGTGGTCGGAGAAGGCGCGGAGCCAGGGCGGCATCGTCTGCGTGGGGACGAACGCGCTGCTGGGGTAGGGCAGGAAGCTGACGAAGAAGGTGAAGCCGCCCGCCGCCTCGGCGGACCGGGCGAGCAGGCCCACCGTGGCGGAGAGCCAGGACAGGGCGAGGACGTAGGCGACGAGCAGGGCGAGCGCGGCGAGCGCCCCCGCAGGGGTCGCCGTCGGGCGGAACCCGATCGCCAGGGCGAGGCACAGGACCAGGGACGTCGCGACGAGGTTGCGCGCCGTGGAGGCCAGGACGTGGCCCGTCAGGATCGGGACGCCGCCGACGTCCAGGGAGCGGAAGCGGTCGATGATGCCGCCCCGGAGGTCCTCCGTGACGGCGACGGCCGTGTTCGCCGAGCCGAAGCCGGCGCAGAGCAGCAGGACGCCGGGGACGACGTACGTCACGTACGCCGTACCGGTGTTGATCGCGCCGCCGAAGAAGTACACGAAGACCAGCAGGAGCATGACCGGCATCGCGAGCGCCGTGATCAGCGCGTCGGTGTTGCGGCGGCTCAGCCGCAGGGAGCGGCCGGTCAGGGTCAGCGCCAAGGCGGCTGGAGACGTGCGCGGCAGGGTGTCAGCGGTGGGCATGGGCGGGCGCCTCCGTGGGGTGCGGGTGGTCCGTCGTGGGCCGGGTCAGGGCGAGGAAGACGTCGTCGAGGGACGTCGTGCGCAGGGCGAACGTCGCCACGTCCGTGCGGTGCGGGTCGACCGCGTCGAGGAGTTCCCGTACGTGCCGGGCGGTGCCGTCCGTCGGGATGCCGAGGGTGAGCGTCTCGGGGGAGCGGTGGACCGCCCGGCCCGTGAGGCGCAAATAGGCGGAGTGCGTGGTGAGGGTGAGGTCCAGGCGGTGGCCCGCGACGCGCGACTTGAGCGCGGCGGCCGTACCGTCGGCGACGATCCGGCCCTCGTGCAACACCGCGATGTGGTCGGCCAGTTGATCGGCCTCCTCCAGGTACTGGGTGGTGAGGAACACCGTGGTGCCGCGGTCCGTGAGGCCGCGGACGACCTCCCACATCTGGCGGCGGCTGCGCGGGTCGAGGCCCGCCGTCGGCTCGTCCAGGAAGATCACCTCGGGGTCGCCGACGAGGCCCGCCGCCAGGTCGACGCGGCGGCGCATGCCTCCCGAGTACGTGGCGACGAGGCGGTGCGCGGCGTCGGTGAGCCCGAAGGCGGCGAGGAGCTCGGCGGCCCTGGCGCGGGCGGCGTGCCGGGGCAGGCCGGCGAGGCGCGCCATCATCCGCAGGTTCTCCGCACCCGTCTGCTTCTCGTCGACCGCCGCGAACTGGCCGGTGAGGCTGAGCGCGCGCCGCGCCGCGCGGCGATGGGTGCGGATGTCGTGCCCGGCGACGCGTGCGGTGCCCGCGTCGGGTTCGGTGAGCGTGGCGAGGATGCGGACGGTGGTCGTCTTGCCCGCGCCGTTCGGCCCGAGCAGGGCGAAGACCGTGCCCGGCGGCACGCGCAGGTCGATGCCGCGCAGGACGGGGACGGGGACGGGGGCGGGGGCGCGGGTGCGGCCCGCGCCCGCCGCGTACGCCTTGGTGAGGCCGGTCGCCTCGATGGCCGGGGGTGTGGGCGGCATGAGCGGCTCCTCGACTGGTCGCGCTACTGCGTAAGGTATACGCATTACTGCGTAAGGGTTACGCAGAACTACGATGTGCGTCAAGCGTCAGTGGGCGGCGAGTGCGGACGGGACTGACACAGTGAGAGGCGGCTGGCGATGGCGGCGAACGACGGCGGGGGCACGGGGCTGCCCGCCGGCCTGGAGGCGGCCTGGGGGCTGCGGGAGCGCCCGGCGAAGGGGCCGAAGCGCGGACTCAGCGTGGACCGCATCGTCGCCACCGGCATCGCGGTCGCGGACGCCGAGGGGATCGACGCGGTCTCCATGGGGCGCGTCGCGAAGGAGCTCGGCGTCTCGACGATGTCGCTCTACCGGTACGTCGCCGCCAAGGACGAGCTCTACGTCCTGATGCAGGACGCGGCGACGGGCCCGCCGCCCCCGCGGCCCGCCTCCGCGGACGGTTGGCGGGCGGGGCTGGAGTGGTGGGCGCGGGCGCAACGCGCCGTGTTCCGGCGGAACCTGTGGCTGCTGCGCATCCCCATCAGCTCGCCGCCCGCGACACCGAACGGGCTGGCGTGGATGGAGCAGGGCCTGCAGGTCCTCGACGGCTGCGGCCTCGACGAGGGCCGGAAGATCTCCGTGATGATGCTGGTCGGCGGCTACGTGCGCAACGAGGTCTCCCTCATGTCCGGCCTGGACGCCGCGATGCGGGCCGAGGGGCTCACGCCGGACGCGGTCATGCGGCGCTACGAACGCACCGTCGACGCGCTGACCTCGGCCCGCCCCGAGCGCTTCCCCGCGCTGCGGCGGCTGCTCGCCACGGGGGCGCTCGGGGAGGCGGACGCCGAGGACACGGAGTTCGAGTTCGGGCTGGCGCGGGTGCTCGACGGGGTGGCCGTGCTGGTGGGTGGCCCGGGTTCCGGTGGCTGAGGCGGGAGCCGATCAGCGGTACTGGACGGTGTCCCGCGCCCGCGACGTCCCGGAGGGCTCACGCATGGCCCCGGAGGGCTCACGCATAGCGCGGTAGTCCCGCCCGGAGTTGCTCGTACGCCTCGTTCGCGGACCTGAGCGCGTCCGGCGCCGCGTCCTGCGCGCTCTCGCCCGCCGCGATGCGGCGCCACGTCTCCTCGGCGAGGATCCGCTGCACGGCCACGATCTGGCCGGCGGCCAGGCGGGCCTGGAGCGGGGTGCCGCCGTGCGCCTCGGTCAGGGCGGCGGCCAGCGCCTGTTCGGAGCGGTCCTGGTACCCGTACAGGCGGGCGACCAGGGACGGGGTGCCGTAGAGGAGGCGGTGGAAGGCGCGGACGGCGGGCACGTCGCAGAGGCCCGTCACCGGGTCGTGGCGTTCGAGGCCGGCCAGGAAGTTGCGGTGCAGGGCGTCGAGCGCGGCCGTGCCGGCGGGGCGCGCGGCGACCACTCGGGCCGCCTCGTCCTCGTGGTCGGCGAAGCGGTGCAGGACCAGGTCCTCCTTGGACGCGAAGTACCGGAACAGGGTCGGCTTGGAGACCTCGGCCGCCTCCGCCACCTCCGCGACCGACACCTTCTCGAAGCCCCGCTCCAGGAAGAGCGCGATGGCCTTCTCGGAGATCTCCTCGTACCGGCGCTGCTTCTTGCGTTCACGCAGGCCGGCGGGGGCGGGGAGGTCGCCGGGTGTTCCCGGGGTGCCGGCTGTTGCGGGACCTCCGGCCGCTCCGGGCGTTCCGGCCGCTCCAGGCGCCGGGCTCAGTTCGTCGCTCGTCCTGCGGGCGCTGCTCATGCGCACAGCATACCCGCTTCCGAAACCCGGTTACGAATTTAACTCGGTTACATTATTCTCGGCGCATGACCACCCCGACACCCCACGACGCCCACGCCCTCGACCGGGAACGCCACCACCACGACCTCTGCCGCGCCGCCCTCACGGCCATGGTCGAGGGCGCCGAGGAACGCGTCGTCAAAGGCGCGGACGTCTCGGCCTCGGGGGCCGACGCCGAAGTGCTCGGCTACCAGTTCCGCAGCCACGCCAAGGCCATGCGCGAACTCCCCGAGGCACCCCTCTTCTTCGGCCGCCTCGACTTCGCCGACAGCGGTCCCGAGGGCGAACGGGCCGGCGACCACCGCGGCCAGCGCTACCACATCGGGCGGCTCCGGATCACCGAACACCCCGCCGCGCCGCCCCTCGTCGTCGACTGGCGCGCCCCCGTCTCCCGCGCCTTCTACCAGGCCGTCGCCCACGACCCGCAGGGCGTCGCCGTCCGCCGCCGGTTCGGCTGGGCGCCCGGCAGCAAGGGCGACTCCGCCGACCTCACCGGCATGGAGGACGAACTCCTCGGTGCGGCAGCCGGGTTGGCGCCGGACACCGTCGACGCCCCCGCCGGTCGCATCCTCGCCGGTGAGATCGAGCGCCCCCGCGTCGGCCCCATGCGCGACATCGCCGCCACCATCCAGCCCGACCAGGACGATCTCGTACGCGGTGAACTCGCCGCCTCCGTCTGTGTGCAGGGCGCCCCCGGCACCGGCAAGACCGCCGTGGGCCTGCACCGCGCCGCGTACCTCCTCTACACGTACCCCCAGCGCGTGCGGCGTTCCGGCCTCCTCATCCTCGGGCCCAACCGCACCTTCCTGCGCTACATCGCCGAGGTGCTGCCCTCGCTCGGCGAGAGCGGCGTACGGCAGTCCACCGTCCAGGACGAGATCGCGCGGCACCCGGTGCGCGCCGTCGACGACGAGGCCGCCGCCGTCGTCAAGCACGACGTGCGGATGGCCGAGGTGCTGCGCCGCGCGCTGTACGCGCAGGTCGCGCCGCCCGCCGAGGCGCTCGCGGTGGTGGACGGTTCGTACCGGTGGCGGGTGCCGCTCGGTGAGCTGGAGCGGATCATCGCGGACGTACGGGCCGAGGAGCCGCCGTACGCCGTGGGGCGCGAGCGGGTGCGCGGCCGGGCCGTGCGGGCGATCCAGGAGCGGGCCGAGCGCCGGGCCGGGCCGCAGGGCGGCGCCTGGCTGCAGAAGGTGGGGCGGTCCCGGCCGGTCGGCGCCTTCGTCGACGCGGCCTGGCCCAAGGTCCGGTCCGACGAGGTGCTCGCCGCGCTCCTCGGCGACGCGGACGCGCTCGCCGCCGCGGCCGACGGCGTCCTCGACGAGGCGGAACAGCGCGCCCTGCGCTGGGCCCGGCCGCCGCGCTCGTACAAGTCCGCGCGGTGGAGCGCCGCCGACCTGGTGCTGCTCGACGAGATCGAGGGGCTACTCGAACGGCCCGCCGGATACGGGCACATCGTCGTCGACGAGGCGCAGGACCTCTCGCCCATGGAGTGCCGGGCCATCGCCCGCCGCGCCGGCTTCGGCTCGCTGACCGTCCTCGGCGACCTCGCCCAGGCCACCACCCCCTGGGCCGCCCGCAGTTGGCTCGACCTCCTCGCGCACCTGGGCAAGCCGGACGCCGTGGTTACCCCGTTGACCGTCGGGTTCCGGGTGCCGCGCGCCATCGTCGGTCTCACCAACCGCGTGCTGGGGCAGCTCGACGTGGACGTGCCGGCCGCCCAATCCATGCGCGCGGACGGGGAGTTGTCGATCCGGGAGGTGCCGGACGTGGCGGCCGCCGCCGTGGGGGCGGTGCGGGAGGCGCTCGGGCAGGAGGGGTCCATCGGGGTCATCGCGGCCGACGGGGAGGTGGAGCGGCTGCGTACGGTGTTCGGCGCGGCGGGCGTGCCGGTGGCCGGGCCCGACGAACTCGGCGCCCGCGTCGCCCTGTTGCCCGCCTCGGTCGCCAAGGGCCTGGAGTACGACCACGTCGTGGCCGTCGAACCCGCGGCGATCGTGGAGGCGGAACGGCGCGGAATGCACCGGCTGTACGTCGTCCTCACCCGGGCGGTCTCCCGGCTCGACGTGCTGCACAGCAGACCGCTGCCGTGGGAAGCGTAAGACGGGGTCTCTCGGGGTCCCGTCGCCATCTTGGAGCTGGGGGGGTGCTCGTCAGGGCGGCGACCGCCCGCCTGCTCCGCCTGCTCCGATCAGGCGTGAGCGACGTGCCGGGCCCGGCGGACGCGCCGCACCGCGCCCCTCTTCCGGCAAGCTGCCCGGTACAGCTCGCCGCCTACGGTTACGGAGTCCGCCCATGCCCCACCCCGACGCCCCCGGACCTACCGAGCGCCCGGAACCGGAGACGGAGACGGAGGCGGAGCCGGAGACCGTGGCGGCGACATGCGGGCACACCCACCTGTTCCCGGGGGCCCGCTGTCGCCTCCAGGGGCTGTCCGACCCGCAGGCCTTCGCCGCCGCGCCGTGGCCGGTCGGCGTCGACCTGCGGTTCTCCGACGGGGTGATCGTCGACGCGGACCTGCGTGCCGGGGGCGAGACGGACCCCGTACTCACCGTCCCGTCCTACACCACCGGCGCCGGCACCCGGATCGGTGAACGTGCCTGGCTGGTACGGGAGTTCGCACCCGTAGGAGCCGAGGTGGAATTGACGACCGGCAACCACGCGTCACCCTGAAGACCGGCCACCTCTCAGCGTCGGCCGAGCAGCTCCGTGATCCGGGTCGAGCCGTCGGCGCCGTGGCCTTCCCCGATGACGCGGCGGGCCAGGCCCTCGGCGGCGCGCATGACGCTCGCGTCGATGCCGTGGGACTCGGAGGTGTGGATGACGTGGGCCATGGTGGAGGCCGCCGAGGTGATCGGATTGACCTCACCCGAGTACGTGCCGGTGTCCACGTCCACCGCGAACTCCTCGAAGAGCGCCGGCAGGATCGCGCTGATGCCGGCCGCGAACGGCGCGAGCTCCCGCGCGGAGATCCCCTCCGCCTGCGCCACGGCCAGCGCGTGCAGATAGCCGGTCATCGAGGTCCAGAAGACGTCGAGGAGCGCGATGTCGTACGCCGCCGCCCGTCCGATGTCCTCGCCGAGGTGGGTGTGGGTGCCGCCGAGCGCGTGGAGGACGGGGCGGTGCTCCCCGTAGAGCGCGGCGTCGCCGCTGTGGAGGAACACCCCGAGCGGCGTCCCGATGGTCGTGGTCGGCGTCATGATCGCGCCGTCCAGGTAGCGGATGCCGTGCGCGGCGGCCCAGTCGCCGGTGTCCCTGGCCCGGTCGGGGGTGTCGGCGCTGAGGTTCACGAGGGTGCGCCCCTTGAGGGCACGGGTGACGTCGTCGCGGCGCAGCACGGCGTCCGACGCGTCGTAGTTGACGACACAGACGACGGTCAACGGGCTTGCGGAGACGGCCTCTTCGGCGCTGCCCGCGCTCACCGCGCCGAGTTCGACGAGCTCGCCGTCCCGTCCGGACGTCCGGTTCCACACGGTGGTCCGTACCCCTGCGGCGAGGAAGGCGCGGCTGAGGGCACGGCCCATGGGGCCCAGCCCGAGAACGGTGACGGTGGGAGGGGTGGAGGTGGAGGTGGCCGTGCCGGTGGCGGTGGCGGACGGCTGGTGGGTGTGCTGAGGCATGATTCGACTTCCGTATGCGCAGAAAAATGGATGAGTCGCGGCGGAGGGTGCCGTGAAGGGGGAGGGGTACGAAGATGACGCGCAGCCGCGCCCATGACCCGAACGTCTGCGGGGTGACCGCCGCGATCGCCGTGATCGACGGCAAGTGGAAGACCGCGCTGCTCTGGACGCTGGAGACCGGCCCGCGCCGCCCCGGCGAGATGCGCCGCATGCTGCCGGGGCTGACCGAGAAGGTGCTGACCCAGGCGTTGCGTGAAATGGAGGAGGACGGCCTCGTGCTCCGGGAGGTGCACGACGTACGGCCGTTGAAGACCGTCTACTCCCTCACGGAGTTCGGCAGGGACCTCTGTGCGGCGCTGGCCCCGCTGTCCGACTGGGGGCACCGGCGCCTGGACGGAATGGCGGCACGTGTTCCCGCCGAGACCGCTGTGCGACAAGGGTTTTGACGCTCCGTCATGTCCGCCCCTTCTCTTCCCTCCCGTCTGTTGTCGGCGCTGTCCGCCGCTGCCCCATCAGCTTCGCCGCCGGTCGGGCGCCCGCCAAGTACCCACTTAAAAGTGGCCATCCCGCGCCGCCGCGCCCGGCCGGCGGGACATCGTCATCCGACGACGTCGGCGATCACACAGCTGACGTTGTCCGGCCCGCCCAACGCGTTGGCCAGCGCGACGAGTTCCCGTACGGCCTCCTCGGGATCGTCGACCGTGGCGACCACCCGGCGCACCTCCTCGGAGGGGACGACGGCGGACAGGCCGTCGGAGCAGAGCAGGTAGCGGTCTCCGGGGCGGACGTCGTGCAGGCGGACGTCGAGGGCGGTGTCCGAAGCAGCCGTGAGGGCCCGCTGCAGCAGCAGCGGCTGGGGGTGCGAGGACGCCTCCTCCGGGGTGATGCGGCCCTCGTCGAGCAGCGACTGCACCACCGTGTGGTCGTGGGTGATCTGGAAGAACTCGCCCTCGCGCAGGAGACTGGCCCGGGAGTCGCCGATGTGCACGAGCGCGAGCTGCGAGCCGGTCCAGAACATCGCGGTGAGCGTCGTACCGGCGTGGTTCGCGGCAGTCGCTCCTGCGGCGGCGTCGCGCACGGCCTGCCGGGTCGCCTCGATGGATTCCTCCAGGACGTCGAGGAGTTGCTTGGCCTCCAGGGCCTTCAGGGCTTCCGGAGTCTCCAGGCGCTTCAGCGAGTCGACGGCGGCGGCGCTCACCGCTCCGCCCGCGGGGCCGAAGCCGTCGGCGACGGCGAGGAGGCGGGCACCCGCGTACGCGATGTCCTGGTTGCTCTCCCGGACGAGGCCGGTGTCGGACAGCGCGGCGCTGCGGATGCGCAGGGGCTGGGTCGTCGAGGGCAAGGTGGGGTCCTTCCGGGTCAGATGGTCGACGAGGAAGGTGGCGAGGTCCCGCCGGGCGGCGGTCTCGGCCTCGACCTGCGCCCAGTACGCGCGTACCTCCTGGGCGGCGGTCTCCGCCGGGCCCGCACCCGCAGGCCCCGGCCCCGCGCCCGCCGCCGCCTGCGCATCCGCCTCCGCGTCCGCCAGCGCACACACGTGCTGGACGCGGGCGAGCGGCATGCCCAGGCGGCGGAGCCAGCCGACCAGGCGGGCCCGGTCCAACTGGTCCGGGGCGTAACGGCGGTAACCGGTCACCGGATCGACGACAGCCGGGCGCAACAGGCCGAGCTCGTCGTAGAGGCGCAGTGCCTTCGGCGACAGCCGGGACGCCTTCGCGAACGCCCCGATGGTCAGCAGCCTCATGGCCCGCCCCTCCCTCGTACCGGGCACGGCGCCCGGCCCCACCGATGCTGCGGCTTCCCCCAAGGTGAAGGTCAACTACCGGTTCAGCGGTCCGCGTGCGGCTGGACGAAACGGAGCATGTTGCCCGCCGGGTCACGGAAGGCGCAGTCCCGTACGCCGTACGGCTGGTCCACCGGTTCTTGGAGCACCTCGCCGCCCGCGGCGCGGACCCGCTCGAAGGTCGCGTCGCAGTCGGCGGTACGGAAGTTGACGCCGCGGAGCATGCCCTTGGCCATCAGCTCGGCCGCCGCGCGCCGGTCGGCGGCCGGGGCGTGCGGGTCCGCGAGCGGGGGTTCGAGGACGATCTCCACGCCCGGCTGCGCGGGCAGCCCCACCGTCACCCATCGCATCCCTTCAAAACCTACGTCGTTGCGCACCTCGAAGCCGAGCACGTCACGGTAGAAGGCGAGCGCCTTGTCGTGATCGTCGACGGCGATGAAGCACTGCGCGAGTTCGATGTCCATGTCTTCCACGCTAGGCACTCGGGTCGGTCTTCGCTTCTCCGTTCCTGACCGGCCGGGTGCGCAGTTTGGCGACGCAGGCGGGGACGGCGGCGCCGGCGGCGTGGTCGCGGGCCCGGTAGGCGCTCGGGCTCTCCCCGACCAGCTCGGTGAAGCGCGAACTGAACGAGCCGAGCGACGTACAGCCCACCTCGAAACAGACCTCCGTGACGCTGAGGTCACCGCGGCGCAGCAGCGCCTTGGCCCGCTCGATGCGGCGCGTCATGAGATAGCTGTACGGGGTCTCGCCGTACGCGGCACGGAAGCTGCGCGAGAAGTGGCCCGCCGACATGAGGGCGCCGCGGGCCAGCGCGGGGACGTCCAGCGGCTGCGCGTAGTCGCGGTCCATCCGGTCGCGGGCCTGGCGCAACCGGACGAGGTCGGAGAGGGGGACACCGGACATACGGGGCACAGGACCACCGTACCGAGCGGGGGGCGGGGGCGCCCCCGTAGGACGGCGGCGGCAGCACCGTACGGCGGCGGCAGCACCGTACGGCGGGAGCACCCGCCTCCCCCCCCGCCCCCTCACGCCCCGACGTACTTGGCCAGGTGCTCGGCCGTGAGCGTGGAGCGGGCCGCGACCAGGTCGGCGGGCGTGCCCTCGAAGACGACCTTTCCGCCGTCGTGGCCCGCGCCCGGCCCGAGGTCGATGATCCAGTCGGCGTGGGCCATGACCGCCTGGTGGTGCTCGACGACGATGACCGACTTGCCCGCGTCGACGAGCCGGTCGAGGAGGCCGAGCAGCTGTTCGACGTCGGCGAGGTGGAGGCCGGTCGTCGGTTCGTCGAGGACGTAGACGCCGCCCTTGTCGGCCATGTGGGTGGCCAGCTTCAGCCGCTGACGTTCGCCGCCGGAGAGGGTGGTGAGCGGCTGGCCCAGGCTGAGGTAGCCGAGGCCGACGTCCGCGAGGCGCCGCAGGATCCGGTGGGCGGCGGGGGTGTGCGCCTCCGCGCGCGCTTCCGTATCCGTATCCGTATGCGCACCCCCGTGCGCCTCGCCGCCGCCGAAGAACTTCTCCGCCTCGTCCACCGACATCGCGAGGACCTCGCTGATGTCGCGCCCGCCGAGGCGGTACTCGAGCACCGACGCCTGGTAGCGCCTGCCCTCGCAGTCCTCGCACGGGGTGGCCACGCCGGACATCATCGCCAGGTCGGTGTAGATGACGCCGGCGCCGTTGCAGGTCGGGCAGGCGCCCTCGGAGTTGGCGCTGAACAGCGCGGGCTTCACTCCATTCGCCTTCGCGAACGCCTTGCGGATCGGGTCGAGCAGTCCGGTGTACGTCGCGGGGTTGCTGCGCCGCGAGCCGCGGATCGGCGTCTGGTCGACGGTCACCACCTGCTCGCCGGCCGGCATCGACCGGTGCACGAGCGAGCTCTTGCCGGATCCCGCGACGCCGGTCACGACGGTGAGCACCCCGAGCGGAATGTCGACGTCGACCCCGCGCAGGTTGTGCGTGTCCGCGCCGCGGATCTCCAGCGCCCCGGTGGGTTCGCGCACGGTCTCCTTCAGCGCGGCCCGGTCGTCGAAGTGGCGTCCGGTGACGGTGTCGGAGGCGCGGAGCCCCTCGACGGTGCCCTCGAAGCAGACGGTGCCGCCGCCCGTGCCCGCGCCCGGGCCGAGGTCCACCACGTGGTCGGCGATCACGATGGACTCCGGCTTGTGCTCCACGACGAGCACGGTGTTCCCCTTGTCGCGCAGCCGCAGGAGCAGGTCGTTCATCCGCTGGATGTCGTGCGGGTGCAGCCCGATCGTGGGCTCGTCGAAGACGTACGTGACGTCGGTGAGCGAGGAGCCGAGATGCCGGATCATCTTGACGCGCTGCGCCTCGCCGCCGGACAGCGTGCCCGCGGGGCGGTCGAGCGCGAGGTAGCCGAGACCGATCTCCACGAATGAGTCGAGGGTCTGCTGCAGGGCGGTGAGGAGCGGGGCGACCTTGTCGTACGCGGGGTCGTACGCGGGGTCGTGCGCGGGGTCGTGCGCGGGGTCGGGGGCGCCCGAGGGTGTGTCCTGGCGCAACCCCCGTACCCATTCGGCCAGGTCGCGGATCTCCATGGCGCAGAGGTCCGCGATGGACTTCTGCCTGATCTTCGAGGAGCGGGCGCCCTCGCTGAGCCGGGTGCCGTCGCACTCGGGGCAGACGGTGAAGGTGACCGCCCGCTCCACGAACGCCCGGATGTGCGGCTGCAACGACTCCTTGTCCTTGGCGAGGAACGACTTCTGGATCTTGGGGATGAGCCCTTCATAGGTGAGGTTCACGCCGTTGACCTTCACCTTGACCGGCTCCCCGTAGAGGAAGGCCTGCAGCTCCTTCTTCGTGTACGCGCGGATCGGCTTGTCCGGGTCGACGAAGCCGGACTGGGCGTAGACCTGCACGGTCCACTGGCTGTCGGACTTCCAGCCGGGAATGGTGAACGCGCCCTCGGAGAGCGACTTGGAGTCGTCGTAGAGCTGGGTGAGGTCGATGTCGGAGACGCTGCCGCGGCCCTCGCAGCGGGTGCACATGCCGCCGGTGCGCTGGAAGGTCGCCTTCTGGGCCTTGGTCTTGTTGCCGCGCTCGACGGTGATCGCGCCGCTGGCCCGTACGGAGGCGGTGTTGAAGGAGTACGCGCTGGGCGGGCCGATGTGCGGCTCGCCGAGCCGGCTGAAGAGGATGCGGAGCATGGCGTTGGCGTCGGTGGCGGTGCCGACCGTGGAGCGCGGGTCGCCGCCCATCCGCTGCTGGCCGACGGTGATCGCGGTGGTCAGCCCGTCGAGCACGTCGACCTCGGGCCGCGCCTGCGCCGGCATGAACCCCTGCACGAACGCGCTGTACGTCTCGTTGATCAGCCGCTGCGACTCCGCGGCGATGGTGTCGAACACCAGGGAGCTCTTGCCCGATCCTGAGACGCCGGTGAACACCGTGAGCCGACGCTTCGGGATCTCGATGCTGACGTCCTTGAGGTTGTTCTCGCGGGCGCCGTGCACGCGGATGAGGTCGTGCCGGTCGGCGGCGTGCGGGGTAGCCGTCTGCGGCGGGGTGGTCTTCCGGGCCTTGCTCATGGTGGTCTCCGTCCGTCGGGCCCGGACCGCCCGGCGATCCTTGCCTCCGGCGCGTGTCGCGGTGGGGGTCACGCTAGCGGCGGCGCGGGTCGGACGCTTCTCGATTACTGACCGGATCCGGCCGCTCCGCCGCGGGTTCCCAGACCGAGGAGTCGTGGGCGAAGAGGACACGTCGCGGGTCGAAGTCGGCGAGCCGGTCCAGCCAGCGCGGATAGGGAGGGAGCGGTGGTCCGACGCCGTGGAGCGCGGCGTCGCGGGCCAGCTGGGCGGAGGCGAAATCGGAGGCGAAGTCGTGCGCCTGCCCCGCGAGGACGACGCTGCCGTCGCCCCGGCGCAGGACCAGCGACTGATGCCCTGCGGTGTGCCCGGGCGTAGGGACGACCCAGATCCCCGGATGGACTTCGACCTCGCCGCCGACCTCTTCATAGGTGGCACCGGGAAAGTCGATCAGTTCATCGACGGTGTAGTCACCCCGGCGGGCGGCGGCGAGTTCGACGTCCTGGACGAGGATGGGCACGCCGGCGAAGAGGGGATTGCCGCCGCAGTGGTCGAAGTGCAGGTGGCAGTTCACGACCATGGAGATGTCACCGACCCCGACCCCGACCGCAGCCAGCGCATCGCCCAACGCCCGCCGCCGGGGCCGGTAGTGCGCCTCGGTCCCGGCATCCGCCGCGCCGATCCCGGTGTCGAAGAGGAGCAGCCCGGCGTCGTGCCGCACGAGATAGGCGAGGGCGGGTTCGACGCGGGGGTGCGGGCCGCCGACCTCAGAAGCAGGCCGAACAAACCAACCAAGCGCAAGCCGCCGCACCACCATGTCCCTGCCCATGCGGCCATCTTGGGCGGGGGGAGGGGTGACGTACAGGGGGATCTGCCGAGGGCAGAGGGGGCGGGCGGCGGAGACGGGACACCGGGCACCGGACGCCGGACTGGTCACGATGCGATGGGCTTGTGGGCGGCGTCGGGAGCGGCGCGATGGCCTACTTCGGCTGGGGTCCTTCACGCACCGCGGCGGCGGCCAACGCCACCAAGTTGTCGCTCCAGCAGTCGCTCTCTTTCGTCGCGACTTCGAGACCGCAGCCGGAACAGACGAGGTTGGGGCCGTCCTGGCCCGCGAGGCCGCAGCAACCATTGAGGCGGCGAGCATCGGAGTGGAGCACCGCCCCCGGAACGTCATCAGGGTGAAGGATCAGAAGGGAACCGTCGAAGTTGACCTTGAAGGTTCCCTGAGCCATCCGCGGTGAAGCGATCTCGTGACCAGGCGGGCGCTCAGGGCCTCTCAACGGTTCCCCGGCTCCACCGCGCCAGTCAGCGGCTGCTGACAGTTCCTGCAGCGAAAGACAAGCACACGACCATTCTGCCTGGGTGATGTCATGGGCATGCTCCAACACCGTGTTCATTCACCACCAGCTTGGCATCCTGACGGACGAAGGGCCGGCCGCAGCCGTCTCATCCAATCCAGTCCCCGCAGGTCTACGCGATCCGGCCCGACTAACTTCGCTGCGACAGGTCAGCCGCCGTTGGCGGCTCGCCTTCCGAGATCACCGGTCCCCTGTCCTCTGCCAACGAACTTGGACGGCTTGTCACTGAAGTCGGACCGGCGGAGACCGCCTGTGCGGGGGCGGAGGGCTGCAGGGCCAGGCTTCGCGCCTTGAGTGCCGGCTGGGTGTCACCAGTCGACGTGCGCCTCGATCCAGCGGACCAGTCCCGCCATGTCGCCCTTGGGGGGCAGTTCGGGGGCCTGACTGAGGGGGGAAGCAGCGAGTTGCAGATGGGTGAGGTAGCCGTAGGGGCCGTTGTCTGCGTGTGGCCCCACGATCACGGCCTGCGTGGCGGTGCGCCAGATCCGGTGAAGCATCGGCGGGCCCGTCACCACGGCCGCGTCGCTGGTGACCGTCCGCTCCGGAGCGGCGCCGAGATGGGCGGTGACGGCGTCCGCGGCTTGGTCGAGTATCTCGGCGCACGCCTCTACCGTGGACGGGCGGTGGACCGTCCAGCCCGGGGCCCTGCCCCAGTCGTCCACGAGTTCGCCCAGCCAGGGCATGTTGTCGAGGTCGTCGTCGTGCGGGTCGACGGGATACAGCTGCCCGAACACCAGGAAACGTCGCGCTGTCGGGTCCCCGAAAGGGGTGTCGCCCTCGGTGCACAACGGATGCCCGTAGCCCGTGCGGTAGGAGTCCGTCAGGCATGCGTGTTCCCAACTCCAGCCCCGAGCGCGCAGAACGGCGTCGAGCGCGTCGAAGCCATCCGCAGCCGTCGGTTGCTGCGGCAGGGTGAGGAACTCTGCCACGGCGGCCGGGGTCAGGGGGCAGTGGGCCAGTGCGTGCACATGGGTGGGCATGGGGGTCAGGTTAAGGCGTGTCTGTGGGCTCGTGGCGACGATCGCGAGGCGCCGACAGAGGGAAGCGCTCGCAGTCGATTGCACCGGGGTTCGAAGCCATCGCGCAGGCCGTCGTCGACGCCCTGCGAGAGCTGCCCACGATGGGCGTTTCCGAAGAGGACATCGAAGACGCGGCCGCGGTTGGAGCAGAGGTACTGAACGAGGTCGTGCAAGCGGAGCCTGACCGAGGGAAGATCCGCCGCGCGGTGGCTTCCCTGAGGGGATACCTCGCGCCCATTGCTACAGGTGCCGTGACCGCAGGTGTTGCTGCTGGCTCTGAGGAGACGGCTCGGGCCGTCATCGAGCGCCTTAGCACCGCCTTCTGAAGGTGGGGCACGCAGTCAGAACCTCTGGGACTCGATCACTTCGCTGATCAGTTCCAGAGGAAACTGCCATCTGTACTGGGAACGGACAGCACTGGTGACAACAACCGCTGGAAGGTGACATCTATCGCGGGAAGTCACACGGACGCGGGACAGTGGCGTGGCGCACTTTTGCAAGCGGGTGCTTGCAAAAGTTAGCAAGGGTGCTGCACCATCGACGGCATGGCATCGCTCAACGTCGGCAATCTCGGTGAGTACCTGCGCGAGCAGCGGCGCAACGCGCAGCTGTCGTTGCGGCAGCTCGCCGACGCCGCCGGGGTGTCCAATCCGTATCTGAGCCAGATCGAGCGCGGCCTGCGCAAGCCGAGCGCCGACGTCCTGCAGCAGGTCGCCAAGGCGCTGCGGATCTCCGCGGAGACGCTGTACGTGCGGGCCGGGATCCTCGACGAGAAGGAGCGGGACGAGCTGGAGACGCGCGCCGTCATCCTCGCCGACCCGTCCATCAACGAGCGCCAGAAGCAGGTGCTCCTCCAGATCTACGAGTCGTTCCGCAAGGAGAACGGCTTCGAGACCTCGTCGTACGTGGAGGATCGGGACGACCGCGATCGGGATGATCGGGATGATCAGGACGGCGCCGGCGGCGTCATCCGCGGAGTCGACGGGAGCGCGTGATGCCCGTCCATGCGACGCATGGAACTCGAAGCACGGAACTCGAAGCACAGAGCTCAACGCACCAAGTACCGAGCCACAACCGCAACATCACCCTCAAGTGACAAGCTGACGCGAATCCGGGAGGACCATCGTCATGGCCATCACCGATGACCTGCGCAAGACCCTCAGCAACCCCACGCCCGCCTACTTCGTCGCCGGTTCCGCGGACCTCGCGTTCCAGCAGGCGAAGAAGGTGCCCGGCATCGTCGAGCAGCTGATCGCCGAGGCGCCGTCCCGATTCGAGGCGGTGCGCAACACCGACCCCAAGGCCGTGCAGGACAAGGCCGCCACCCGCGCCAAGGAGGCGCAGGAGACCCTGCAGGCCAGGGTCACCGAGGTGCTCGGCTCGCTCGACACCGACCTGAAGAAGCTCGGTGAGACCGCCCAGGACCTCGCGCTGCGCGGTGTCGGCGTGGCCGCTGAGTTCGCGGTCAAGGCGCGCGAGAAGTACGACGAGGTCGCCGAGCACGGCGAGCAGGCCGTGAAGGCCTGGCGCGGCGAGGCCGCCGACGAGATCCTCGACCTGGCCGAGACGGTCGAGCCGGACGCCGAGCCCGTCGAGCCGGAGACCGGCAAGACGGCGGGGGCCTCCGAGACCTCCGAGACCTCCGAGACCTCCACGGTCACCCCCGTCACCCCCGTGACCCCGGCCCCCCGTCAGCCGTCCGCGGCCGCCGCCGCCCCGGCGAAGAAGCCCGCCGCGAAGAAGACCGCGGGCACACCCCGCAAGACGACCGCGAAGAAGACCACGCCGCCCGCCAAGTAAGCGGAGAGGACCCGGTCGCGCGTACGGCGCGTGTACGGGGCGGGAGCGGGGCGGGCACTACCCGAGTGCCCGTTCCGTTGACCGGGTAGCGGGTACCGTGGCCGCGTAATGATGAGCCGAGACTGGTGGTGGACGTTGTGCTGATGCAAGGGTTCGCGAACTTCATGTGGCTGCTGTCGCTGGCCCTGATCGTCTTCAGCGGATTCGCGCTCATCGACGCCGCCGTCCGGCGCGAGGACGCCTACCGTGCGGCGGACAAGAAGACCAAGCCGTTCTGGCTGATCATCCTCGGCCTCGCCTTCGTAGTGAATCTGATCTTCCCGATCCTGTCGTTCCTGCCGATCATCGGGCTCGTCGCCACCATCGTGTACATGGTGGACGCGCGCCCCGCGATCCAGCAGATCACCGGCGGCCGGGGCGGCCGCCGCGGCGGCTCCAGCAGCGACGGCCCGTACGGGCCGTACAACGGC
The DNA here is from genome assembly GCF_055591085.1 of Streptomyces sp. NPDC041713. Taxonomy (NCBI): domain Bacteria; kingdom Bacillati; phylum Actinomycetota; class Actinomycetes; order Kitasatosporales; family Streptomycetaceae; genus Streptomyces; species Streptomyces sp. NPDC041713. The sequence continues at coordinate 604,954 of NZ_JBVIZY010000005.1, read as the reverse complement.
GGCCGCTGACCCGTACCGGGGTCCATGGTCCACCCGTAAGCCCGCCGGGTGGCCTCACCGGCCGCCCGGCGTCCGGTCCAGGAGCAGGACCGCCACGTCGTCCGTCAGATCCCCGCCGTTGAGGTCGCGCGCCTCGTTCACGGCGGCTTCGAGCAGTTCGTCGCCCTGCATCCCGGCGGCGATCTGGCGGCGGACCATCTCCACCATGCCTTCCTGCCCCAGCCGCTGGTTGCCCTGGCCGATCCGGCCCTCGATCAGGCCGTCGGTGTAGAGCATCAGGCTCCACGTGCCGCCCAGCTCCACCTGGCGGCGCGGCCAGCGGGCGCGCGGCAGCAGTCCGAGCGCCGGGCCGCCGTCCTCGTACGGAAGCAGCTCGGCGAGCCGGCCCTCGCGCGCGATCAGCGGCGACGGGTGCCCGGCGAGACAGAGTCCGGCCCGGCGGCCGTCGGGGGCTATGTCGACCGTGCAGAGCGTCGCGAAGATCTCCTCGTCCGCGCGCTCGTGCTCCAGGACCTTCTGCAGCGTGGAGAGCAGTTCGTCGCCACACAGGCCCGCGAAGGTCAGCGCACGCCAGGCGATCCGCAGCTCCACGCCGAGCGCGGCCTCGTCGGGGCCGTGCCCGCAGACGTCGCCGATCATGACGTGCACGGAACCGTCGGGCGTGCGCACGGTGTCGTAGAAGTCGCCGCCGAGCAGCGCGCGGGAGCGGCCGGGCCGGTACCGCGCGGCGAACCGCAGCGGGGAGCCGTCCAGGAGCGGCGTGGGCAGCAGGCCGCGCTCCAGGCGGGCGTTCTCCTGCGCCCGCAGGCGGGACTCGGAGAGCTGGCGCTGGGCGACGTCGGCGCGCTTGCGCTCCACCGCGTACCGGATGGCGCGGCTCAGCAGCCGGCCGTCCAGCTCCTCCCGGAAGAGGTAGTCCTGGGCGCCGACGCGCACGGCCTCGGCGCCTGCCTCGGAGTCGTCGTTAGCGGTGAGGGCGAGGACGGCGTGCCGGGGCGCGAGGCGCAGCACGTGCCTGAGCGCCGTGAGCTCGTCCTCGTCCGCCTCCGCGGCGCCCGGCCCGGCCAGGGCCAGGTCGAGCAGGATGCAGTGCACGTCGTCCGTGAGCAGCCGCTCGGCCTCGGTGAGGTTGCGGGCGGTGCGGATGCGGATGGGCTTGCCCGCGGAGTCGAGGAGCGCGGGGAGGCTCAGCGAGCCCGTGGGGTCGTCCTCGATCACCAGCAGGGTGAGCGCCCCGGAGTTGCCGCCGACGCCGGCACCCGTGCCGGTGCCGGTGCTCGGCCCGGTGCCAGTGCCGGTGCTCGTGCCGCCGCTGCCGTCGCTGTTCTTTTGGGTGTGGCCGTTGTCGGTGCTGCCGGTGGATCCGGTCGTGCCGGTGGATCCAATGGATCCGGTGGAGGCCGCCGTGTCGAACGGGGGCGCCGCATGAGCCTGACCGCCTTCCGCGGCCGGGATCGCTCTCTGCCTCGGTATGGGTACGGGCATCGTTTGGTCCTTCCCTCCCCCCGAGGGCATGGTGCCGCGCAGGTCGACGCAGCACCGACGGGGACCATAGCGGTAGCCGCGCCTCCATTGGAATGCCGCGCGGCAAACGGCCACCGTCATATGCCGCATCCAGGAACGCAATTGGGCACGGCAGGTCCCTGCGGGGGATGACGAACGTCACGCCGTGAGGGTTGGGCGCGGCGCCCCGGCGTGCACTGGGTCACACCCTTATGTCCGTAGGGTGCGGCCCCCATCGCAACCGCTACTTGTCCGGCCGTACGACCCCGAGGATCTGCATCGACCCCGCCCCCGTGATCGTCACGTCCCGGCCCGGCCGGGGCGCGTGCACGATCGCGCCGTCGCCCAGGTACATCCCGACGTGGCTGGCGTCCGAGTGGTAGATGATCAGGTCACCGGGGCGCATGTTCTTGACGTCGACGTGCGGCAGCTGCTTCCACTGCTCCTGCGAGGTCCGCGGGATGCCCCGGCCCGCCGCCGACCAGGCCTTCGAGGTGAGCCCCGAGCAGTCGTACGACCCCGGGCCCTCGGCGCCCCACACGTACGGCTTGCCGATCTGGGCGGTGGCGAACGCGATGGCCTTCCTGCCCTGGGCCGACGCCTTGCCGTCGATGTCCTTCAGGACGCCCGAACTCACCCACGCCGACTGCTTCTTGAGGGCGGCGGCCTCCTCCATCTTCCGCAGCCGCTCCCGCTCCTTCTTCTCCAGCGTCGACTCGAGCTTCTCGGCGGCCGCGATCTTCTTCTTGATCCGCTTCTTCGACGCGGCCTTCGCCTTGCGGTTGGCCTCGAGCTTCTTCCAGCGGGCGGTGGCGTCCTTGGCGTAGATCCGCAGGTCCTCCTGCGTGCGCTCCAGTTCGGTGAGCATGCCCTTGGTGGCCTTCTGGCCCTGCCGCATGCGTCCCGCGCCGTCGAGGAACTGGCCCGGGCTGTCGCTCAGCATCAGTTGGGCCTCGTCCGGCATGCCGCCGCCGCGGTACTGGGCGCGGGCCGCCGCGCCCGCGCGGGCCTGCAGTCTCTTGAGCTTCGCCTGGCCGTCGGCGATGTCCTTGGCCAGCTTCACGATCTGCTCGGACTGCTTGTCGGCCTTCTCCTCCGCGGCGTTGTACGCATCCGTGGCCACGCCCGCGTCGTGGTAGAGCTCGTCGATGTCCTTGCGGACCTGCTCCAGCGACTTGTCCGATCTGGGGGCCGGGTCCGTGGGCCGTGGAGGGGCCGGGCTCGCGTACGCCGCTCCTGGTGCGGTCACCACCACAGCCGCGCAGATCAGCGCCACAGTCGCCGCCGCCGAGTATCGCTTGCCGGTCACGTCCTGCCACCCCCAAAGCTGATTTACCGTCAGTAACTTACGGTCGCCAACGGGATGGTGCCACGCCGACGCCCGATCCGACAGAGCCCGGCGGCAACTCCGATCCCCCCACTCGCCCCATGTGACGTGCGACACGCGGAGATCGTTCCCCGCCGGCTCCCCACACCGGACCATCTCCGGGTGACGTCCGGGTGTCCCCGGAGCGACCTCGGGGTTCACCCCAACGGAGGCAGCCAGGGTTCCTCCCGATGGAGGCAACCGGGGGTTCACCTCGGCGGAGGCGTCCGGGACTCACCCCGCTCGAGGCGCCAACGCCCCCCACCCCACCGTCACTTCCCCCTGCCGCCACCGCGAAGTCCCGTCGAGCACCGGCCAGTCTGCGGTCAGGTCGCGCACCGCCCTGATCCACCGCTGCCGGGCACCGTACGAGGCGTACGGCGCCGCGGCCGCCCAGGCCCGGTCGAAGTCCCGCAGGAACGCGTGCACCGGCTCGCCCGGCACGTTCCGGTGGATCAGCGCCTTCGGCAGCCGCTCGGCGAGGTCGGAGGGCCGCTCCAGGGAGCCGAGCCGCGCCGCGAACGTCACCGTGCGCGGCCCCTCGGGCCCGAGCGCCACCCACACGTGCCGCCGCCCGATCTCGTCGCAGGTGCCCTCGACGAGCAGCCCGCCGGGGGCGAGGCGGGCGCACAGCCGCCGCCAGACGTCGGCGACCTGCTCCTCGTCGTACTGCCGCAGGACGTTCGCGGCCCGGATCAGGACGGGGCCCGCGCCGGGAGGTCCCGGCAGCGGCACCTCGAAGCCGCCGTGCCGGAAGGTGAGGCCCTCGCGTGCGTACGGGGCGGCCGCCGCGACCCGCGCCGGATCGATCTCGATGCCGACCACGCGCGCGTGCGGCGCGACGGAGCGCAGCCGCAGCAGCAGCTCGACGGCGGTCCAGGGGGAGGCGCCGTAGCCGAGGTCGACGGCGACGGGGTCGGGGGAGCGGCGCAGCGCGGCGCCGTGGACGGCGGCGATCCAGCGGTCCATGCGGCGCAGCCGGTTCGGGTTCGTGGTCCCGCGCGTCACCGTTCCCACGGGGCGGGAAGGGGTGCGTGGGGCCATGGGAGAAGGGTATGCGGGGGCGACCGGTTGAGAGCTCCACGTAATGCTTTGGCAAAATAGGACACGCGGTGCGCGGGGTGGAAATGGAGCGGCGACATCCGGTGTTCCCCCTCCGGAGGACCGTACGCCCTCCGTGTCGTCATGCCCGTACACAAGGAGGACCGCCACGTGAGCCAGTACGTGTCCAGGCTCGGGCGTCGCTCCCCGGCGGCACCCTCCAGGCTCCGCATCCCCGGCTCTCCCCGGCGCCCGCGCCGCGTGGCCATGCTCAGCGTCCACACCTCGCCGCTGCACCAGCCCGGCACCGGGGACGCGGGCGGCATGAACGTCTACATCGTCGAGCTCGCCAAGCGCCTCGCCGCGATCAACGTCGAGGTCGAGATCTTCACGCGCGCCACCACCGGCGGGCTGCCCTCCGCGGTGGAGCTCGCGCCCGGCGTCCTGGTCCGGCACGTGGACGCGGGTCCCTACGAAGGGCTCGCCAAGGAGGAGCTGCCGGCCCAGCTGTGCGCCTTCACCCACGGTGTGATGCAGGCCTGGGCGGGCAACCGCCCCGGCTACTACGACCTGGTCCACTCCCACTACTGGCTCTCCGGACACGTCGGCTGGCTCGCCGCCGAGCGCTGGGGCGTCCCCCTCGTCCACGCCATGCACACCATGGCGAAGGTCAAGAACGCGGCGCTCGCCGCGGGCGACACACCCGAGCCCGCCGCGCGCGTCATCGGCGAGACGCAGATCGTGCGGGCCGCGGACCGGCTCATCGCCAACACCTCCGAAGAGGCCGATGAGCTCATCCGCCACTACGAGGCCGAGCCCGGCAAGGTCGCCGTCGTCCACCCCGGCGTGAACCTCGAACGGTTCCGGCCCGCCGACGGCCGCGCCGCCGCCCGGCACCGCCTCGGCCTGCCGCAGAACGCCCTCGTGCCGCTCTTCGCGGGCCGCATCCAGCCCCTGAAGGCCCCCGACCTGCTGCTGCGCGCGGTCGCCGTCCTGCTGGACGAGCGTCCCGCACTGCGTTCGAACATCGTCGTCCCCATAGTCGGCGGCCCGAGCGGCAGCGGCCTGGCGAAGCCCGAGGGGCTGCAGAAGCTGGCCGCGAAGCTGGGGATCGCGGACGTGGTCCGCTTCCAGCCGCCGGTCGGCCAGGAGCAGTTGGCGGACTGGTTCCGTGCGGCGTCGGTCCTGGTGATGCCGTCCTACAGCGAGTCGTTCGGGCTCGTCGCCATAGAGGCGCAGGCGGCGGGCACGCCGGTGCTCGCGGCGTCGGTGGGCGGCCTGCCGGTCGCCGTGCGCGACGAGGAGACCGGCTTCCTCGTCCAGGGCCACGAACCGGCCCACTACGCGCGCGTGCTGCGCGATTTCGCCGACCACCCGCATCTCGTGGACCGGATGGGCGAGGCGGCCGCGCGGCACGCGGAGTCCTTCGGCTGGGACACGTCGGCGTCCGCCACGGCGGACGTCTATACGGCGGCCATGCACGACTTCCGGGCGTCGCAGCGTCACGTACGCTCGCACCATGGCTGAGCAGGCAGACACTCCTCCGAACACCGCGACGGTCATCGAGCGGACCCTGGACGACGCGGAGCTCGAATGGGAGGCCACCGGGCCCGGCTCGTACGTGGTGAAGCTCCCCGGCACGCGGAAGCTCTCCACCACGCTCTCACTGCGGGTCGGCAACCACTCCCTGTCCCTGAACGCCTTCGTGATCCGCCACCCCGACGAGAACCACGAGGCGGTGCACCGCTGGCTCCTGGAGCGGAACCTCCGCCTCTACGGGGTGAGTTACGCGATCGACTCGCTCGGCGACATCTACCTGGCCGGCAAGCTGCCGCTCGCCGCGGTCACGCCCGCGGAACTGGACCGGCTCCTCGGCTCGGTCCTCTCCGCCTCGGACGACTCCTTCAACACGCTGCTGGAGCTGGGGTTCGCGTCGGCGATCCGCAAGGAGTACGAGTGGCGCGTGGCGCGGGGGGAGTCGACGCGGAACCTGGACGCGTTCACGCACCTGACGCGGCCTCAGGCCTCAGGGGCGCGCGGGGACGGACGGGGCTGAGGCGACGGCCTCCGCGGTGAGGGAGGGGGCAGAGGCGACGGCCTCCACGGCGACCGCGGGAGCCGGAACAACCGTCTGCACGGGGGCCGACTCCTCCTCGCGAACCGGCTCCTCCTCGCGAACCGGCTCCTCCATGTGGGCCGGCTCCTCCTCGCGTACGGACTCCTCCGGAAGCGCCCGCATCAACCCCCAGTACCCCAGCGCCGCCACCGTCCCGAGCACCGCGCACGTCCCCCACAGCCACTCCGCGCCGAACCGGTCGATCGTGAAGCCCGACATCAGCGGGGCGACCAGCGCGGCCACGGACCACGACATCGTGTACATGCCCTGGTAGCGGCCGCGGCCATGGGTGGGCGAGAGGCGGACGACCAGGCCGGTCTGGGTCGGCGCGTTGACGATCTCGGCGAGCGTCCACACGCACACCGTCATCGCGAAGGCGCCGACCGATCCGGCGAACGCGGTGAGCCCGAAGCCGTACCCGGCGAGGACCGAGGAGATCACCAACAGCCGCCGCGGATCCCGGTGTTCGATGAACCGCGTGACCGGGATCTGCAGGGCGACGATCAGCACGCCGTTCACGGCGATGGCGATGCCGTAGTCGGAGGGTGCGAAGCCCGCCTGGCCCATCGCGACCGGCAACCCGACGGACCCCTGCTGGAAGATCAGCGCCACGAGGAAGGAGAGCCCCACAACGCCCATGAAGCGCCCGTCCTTGAGGACCGTCCCCATGCCGACCGCCGGCTCCGCGGCCTTCTCCAGCGCCGTGCGCACGGGCCGGGACTCCGGCAGCTTCGCGAAGACGACGATCGCGCACGCCATGGTCATGGCGGCCTCGATCAGGAACCCGGCGCGGTAGCTGTACGAGGCGATGAAGCCGGCGCCCGCCGACGAGACCGCGAAGCCGAGGTTGATGGCCCAGTAGTTGAGCGAGAACGCCCTGACCCGGTCCTCGGGCCGCACGATGTCGGCCATCATCGCCTGCACGGCGGGCCGCGAGGCGTTGCTGGCCATGCCCACGAGGAGGGCGACGCCCGCGATGGCGACGGGATGCTCCATGAAGCCGAGCACCGCCACGGACACGGCGGTCGAGGCCTGCGCGATCAGCAGCGTGGGCCGGCGCCCGAGCCGGTCGGTCATCACCCCCGCGCCGAGCGAGGAGACGACGCCGCCGAGCCCGTGCAGCGCGGCCACGAGCCCCGCGTACGAGGCGGAGTAGCCCCGCTCCAGGGTCAGGTACAGAGCCATGAAGGTGGCGACGAAGGCACCGAGCCGGTTGATCAGGGTGCTGGTCCACAGCCACCAGAAGGCCCGGGGAAGCCCCGAGACGCTCTCGCTGACGGCGCGTCTCACGCGTCCTGTGGCGGCGTACGGCATGGAGGTCCCCCCGAAGGTGCAAGCGGCTGACGTGTAAGTGGCGAAGACGGCATGCACACGTTACGAGCCCCGCACCCGGGACCGCCACACAATTGACGAACGCCGTCAACTGTCGCCGCGTTCGTTTGTTGGGCCGACAACGGCTACGGAAGTCACCGCTGAGCACAATGGTCGTCGCGGCAGCGACGCGAACTCGCGCCCTAAAGTCGGCCTTAGCGTCGTCCGCGAGTTCGTGCAGGCCGACGCGCCTGACTCCACCATCTACCTGCACATTCGCCTGGAGCCGTACGGCACTACGGTTGCGGTGCGGCCACGGGATCTGCACAAGGCGCAACGGTCGCTCGGGGCTGGGCACGCGCGAGGAGCCGCAGACTCATGGGGTGACGCACAATCGGCCTAACGATCGAACGCATGTCGCGTGAAAGGCGTCCGCGTCGTAGTGTCTCCAACTGCGCAGCCAGTGGGGCCATTTCAGCGGCTCAGGAGTGGGTGTGCGTCAAATGCTGCCGAGTGGGGGGACCGTGGGGGATACCGAAGGAACCGTGCCGACCTCGACCGCAGGGCCGGATGCCCCTGTCGGGATATTCCTGGACCGCTCTCCGAGTGACGCGGGAGGCGGCCCACCAGGCCCTGTCCGTCCAGATCTGGCGTCCTCACCTGCCCAGAAGCGAGCCTCGGCCAAGGCTATCGAGGAGCACATCCAGCCCGATACGAAGAAGGCCGGCGAATCGGCTGACGAAGAGACACACAACGCCGTGAAGGCCTTTGGGCCGAAGGACGGGCACGGGTGGCTCACGTCGAAGGCGATGACCGAGGCGTTGAAGGCATGGGGCGACCAGGTCGACACCCTCGTGCATCGGCTGTCCTCCGAGAAGACCGCGCTGCGGAGCACCAACACCACGCTGACCGGTACGGATACCGGCGTGGGGGCCGGGGTGAGGTCCCCGTCTCCTCTCGACGGGTTCTGATCCAGACCGTACCGACGGACAACGCCGCATCATCCAACGGGGAACCATGCCGACGTACCACGAGCTCATGACGACCGACCTGGCCACGCTTACCACGGCTGCCGAACAGTGGGAGCGAATGGCGACCAAGGAGTTCCATGAACTGGAAGGCACGTACCGCCGCGAGGTGCACGGCACGTCCATGGGCGACGGGTGGATAGGACTCAGCGCGGAAGCCGCTGCCAAGCGCTTCGACGTCACACTCAAGGAGTTCCAGAAGGCCCAGACGGAGGCGAAGGCGATCGCCTCTCTGCTGCGGCAGGCACACAGCGGCTTCAAGAGGCTGCGCAGGCAACTCAAGGTAATTCGTGACGCAGCTGTCGAGGCAGGAATGAAGGTGTCCGAGCGAGGAGTGGTGGCCTTCGACACCGCGAAACTGACCGACGGCGAGCGCACCGCCATGGTCCATGACCCCGACTATCAGAGCAGCGTGCACAAGGCCACCAACTCGTGGCAGCAGCTCATCGACCAGTGTGTGAAGGCCGCTGACGAGGCCGACAAGGATGTCCAGACCGCACTGTCGGGTGCGACGGCCGACGGGAACCTCCAGGACGGCACCGTCGTCGGATTCAACGGCAAGGCTCATGGAGACATCGACCAGTACCTCGGCAAGAAGGACACCGGTACGGAGATCGACGGCTGGCCGCGGTCGGGCTTCACGGTCACCGGCGCCAAGTATGGCAAGGAGGGGACTCTCAAGGCGTACATCGACTTCTCGCACGACACCGCCAAGGGTGAGTCCACCCACGGCGACCTGAGGCTCGCGTGGGTGGCGGACAACGCCACCGCCGCCCGTGCCACCGCGAACTACGGGTTCAACGAGAAGGGCGTCGTCGGCAAGGGCGAGATCTCCATGACGAGGCGCACCATGGTCGAGGGCCGGGCTGAGTACGGTCCGTACGGGGGCGGGTACGCGCGGGGCGAGACTTTCGAGGGCGTCGAACTCGGCGTCAACGCCAAGGCCACGAAGGAAGAGCTCACCGTGGGGGCGAAGGCCTTCGTGGGTGGCAGAGCCAGTGTGGCCGGTGGCGTCGAGGTCGCGGGGATCGGCGTCGGCGGGACGGCGGAGGGTTGGTTGGGCCCCGGTGGAGAGGCGTGGTGGGGCCTCAAGAAGGACGAGGACGACGGCGAGTACCACCTGGGCGGCAAGGCAGGTGCCTCCCCCTTTCTCGGCGGCGCGCTCGGAGTCGAGATCACCGTCGACCCGGGCAAGCTGAAGGAGACCGCCGGCGATCTCGCGGGCGCGGTGGGCGACGGAGCCGAGGCGCTCGGGGACGGCGCCGGCCACCTCAAAGACGCCCTGACCAGTTGGTACTGATCCACTTCTACTGGAAGGAGGGCCGGAGATGCCCACGCCTCTGCCCGTCCCCATCGACTTCCGCCTGCCCGAGGGCTGGCGGCCCGCCCGTCCGGAGATGGCCGACGCCGGCGGCCTGGCTTTCGCTGCTCTACATCCGCGCCCCGACGCCGGATTCGCCGCGAACATCACCATCGCCGGCGAGGTGCCACCGGAGACCACCACGCTGGAAGATATCGCGGACGAGTCGGTGGAACGTCTGCGCGAGGCCGCCCAGGCGGTGGTCGTGGTCCATCGCCGTGAGGCGGGATCTGCCGATGCACCAGGCCTCATCCAGCGACTGTCCTTCTCCGCCGACACCAACGGCACGCGACGCGACTTGGTCCAGACACACGCGTACCTTTCTCTGCCGGACATCAAGAATCCGACGCATCGCGCCGTGATTCGGCTGGTGTTGACCGCCACCGCGGCGCAGCACGGCGCCGTACTGGGGCAATTCCAGGAGTTCATCAGCACGATTCACACGGGCGCAGAGACGGAGGCGGGGGCGTAGTCATGGGCTTCTGGAACAAGTGGACCGGCACGAGGGTCCCCGATGGCCACGTCACTCCGAAACCTGAGGCCGAGGTCCGGGACGCACTGCTCGCACTGGACAGGCCAGGCGTGCTGTACAGCGTGCGTGAGGGGCGCCCCGACGAGAAGGCGGACCTGGTGGCCGAGTGCAACGTCACGAGGGTGGGCGTGCGCCTGAAGACCCGTATGCGTCTGGTCCCGGGGAAGCACGAGGTACGCGTGCTGCACGAGCGGTGGGAGAACCGTTCCGCTGGCAATGCCAACAAGCAGTACGGCCGTGGCCACGCGCCGGCGGTGTTCACGCAGAAGAAAACCGTGGTGGGAACCGACGGTCGCAAGCGGCGTGTGGTGGCGTTCCGGTTCGATACGCGGGAGATGACGACCCCCTTGGAGGTCGCGGTCCTGAGGGCCGGGTGGACCTGGCGTGGAGTGTTCAAGCTCTGACGAAGGTCGCGGGGTCCACAGGAGGCGCGGTCATGCCGTACCCCGCGCCCCTGCTCCGCATACTCGCGCCCGCGCGCGCGAGGCCCCCCGCCGTTCCATTACGCTCAGAGGCATGGCCGACGCACCGTACAAGCTGATCCTCCTCCGCCACGGCGAGAGCGAATGGAACGCGAAGAACCTGTTCACCGGCTGGGTGGACGTCAACCTCAACGAGAAGGGCGAGAAGGAGGCGGTCCGCGGCGGTGAGCTGCTGAAGGACGCCGGCCTGCTCCCCGACGTGGTCCACACGTCGCTCCAGAAGCGCGCGATCCGCACGGCCCAGCTCGCCCTGGAATCGGCTGACCGCCACTGGATCCCGGTCCACCGCAGCTGGCGCCTGAACGAGCGCCACTACGGCGCGCTGCAGGGCAAGGACAAGGCCCAGACGCTCGCCGAGTTCGGCGAGGAGCAGTTCATGCTGTGGCGCCGCTCGTACGACACCCCGCCGCCGCCGCTGGACCGCGACGCGGAGTACTCCCAGTTCGAGGACGCGCGCTACGCGACGCTCCCGCCCGAGCTGCGCCCGCAGACGGAGTGCCTGAAGGACGTCGTCGTCCGCATGCTCCCGTACTGGTTCGACGGCATCGTCCCGGACCTCCTGACCGGCAAGACGGTCCTGGTGGCAGCCCACGGCAACAGCCTCCGCGCCCTGGTCAAGCACCTGGACGGCATCTCCGACGCCGACATCGCGGGCCTGAACATCCCGACCGGCATCCCGCTCTCGTACGAGCTGGACACCGACTTCAAGCCGCTGAAGGCCGGGGGCACCTACCTCGACCCGGAGGCCGCGAAGGCGGCGATCGAGGCGGTCAAGAACCAGGGCAAGAAGAAGTAAGGCCTGCGGTCACGCCCCTGACCTGCGCGGAAAGCGCGGATCAGGGGCGTTTTCGCGTCATGCGGCGCTACACCGCTCCGTCCCGCCAGCGGTAGAGGTCGCGCAGTAGGCACATCTCGGCGCCGTGATGGATCAGCTCCCTGTTGACGTGCAGGATCCTGTTCTCCAGGGGAAAGCGCTCGGGGCCCGCAGCGGGCGGATTCTCCAGGTCGGCGTCCGAGAGTCCGCGGACCCCCGCGTTCCATTTCCCGTACATCTCATCGAGCTGCCGCAGCGCCTCGTCGGCGGTCCCCGCGTACGCGAACGTCTCGGAGTCGATGTCCTGGCCGCCGAAGTACCAGCCGACCCGGTAGCCCAGGCACGAGACGATGATGTGCGCCAGCCGCCAGGCCACCGTGGTCACCGGCGCCGGCTCCGGGGACGGGTACGCGAAGTCCATCGTCCATTTCCCCGAACCTTCGGACATCGGGGCGGTCGACGTGCCGCGCGGGCGGATGCTCCAGCAGCCGCGTACCGGCTCCCAGAAGTACTCCTCATCGGTGAGGCCGGCCAGCCGAGGCCGCAGGTTCTGCTGCCAGTACCAGTCCAGCTGCTCCGCGAGCCGCTCGCTTCTTGTCATGGTCATTTGCGCACGCTACACACGACGTACCGGCCCCGCTCAGCGCGTGCTCGACTCCGAGATGCCCTGGGCCAGGTCGGTCACCACGTTCTGGATGCCCTGGCCGAAGTCGGTCGGGGCGACCAGGATGCCGAAGACCAGGACCACCGTCATGGTCAGCGCCGTGTCCGCCTTGGTGCGGGGCGCCACCCGCCTGCGCAGCAGCACGATGATGACGACAGCCAGGAGAACCGCGAGATCGATCGACAGCACCACTTGGCCACCCCTCCCGTCAGGCCCGTCAGGAGCGAAAGACGCAAACGCCCGTCGTTCCTGTGTAGCCCCGACCGGTCCGGGGAGTGGGGCACTTGCCCGCAGTTGGCAGCAATGCGCTCATCAGAGGCTGGATCGCTCGGGCCGCATCGCTCGGGCCGGCGCGGCACCATCCGTGCCTGACCGCGCCGTCGGGCGAGCCCCGGCACACGCCCCCCGCCCACGCCCCGAAGAGAGCCACGCGCGCGTGCGCCGTTGATGCGCCCGCCCCCGTGGGCATGCAATGGGCAACAGGCAGTACGTCGTACGCCTTCGAGGAGGAGACCATGGCCGAGTGCCCTATGCGCGAACCCGTCCCCGAGCAGCCGGTCGACACGCCTGGGCTGCCCGCCCTCGTACTTCTGGGCGCCTGCGGCTGCGGCTCCGGCTGCGGCTGTGGCTGCCAGTCTGGCGGTCCCTGCCAGTGCGGGGGCGGCTGCGGCTGACCGAAGGACCGGCAGGACCGCACACGGCTGTGCCCCGCGCGACACCTGACGTCGTCGTGCGGGGCACCCGCGCGCGGGGGGCGAGTTACGCGCCCTCCACCGGAGCCGGCCCCGTCGAGCCCGCCGCAGGCCCCGCCGACCCCGACCCCGCCCCCGTCGCCTGGATCTCGTCCGCGTGCTCGCCCGTGACCAGGTACACGACCCGCTTCGCGACCGACACCGCGTGGTCCGCGAAGCGCTCGTAATAGCGGCCGAGGAGCGTCACGTCGACGGCCGTCTCGATGCCGTGCTTCCAGCGGTCGTCCATCAGGTGCTGGAAGAGCGTGCGGTGCAGCTGGTCCATCTCGTCGTCGTCCTGCTCCAGTTGGAGCGCCAGGTCGACGTCCTTGGTGATGATGACCTCCGCCGCCTTCGCCATCAGGCGCTGCGCGAGCTGGCCCATCTCCAGGATCGTGGCGTGCAGATCCCGCGGCACCGCCGACTCCGGGAAGCGCAGCCGCGCCAGCTTCGCGACGTGCTGGGCGAGGTCGCCCGAGCGTTCCAGGTCGGCGCTCATGCGCAGGGACGTGACGACGATGCGCAGATCCGTGGCGACCGGCTGCTGCCGCGCCAGCAGGGCTATCGCGCGCGCCTCCAGGTCGTGCTGGAGATCGTCGACCTTCTGGTCGGCGGCGATCACGCTCTCGGCCATCTTCAGATCGGCGTCGAGCATGGCCGTCGTGGCGCGCCCGATCGCGGACCCGACCAGGCGGGCCATCTCGACCAGGCTGTCGCCGATCGAGTCAAGTTCCTCGTGGTACGCGTCCCGCATGTGGCTGTCCCTCTCTCGTACGTCCAGGGGGCCGGCCCCTACCGCTCCGATACGTCGCAAGGGGCTGGCCCCTACGCTCCCACGGTGCGGGCCGCACGCGTCCGTTTCCGGCACCCCACATGAATCGCCCCCGTCGCCAAGGTGAACTGTGGGCGACGTAACCCTCCGTCCCGGCGCGCGCCCGCCGCCGTCCGGCCGGGGGAAGTGAACCGGCACCGTCCCCACGGTGAACTCTGGGCGACGAGTGTTCGAGGCGGCACCCGTTTGGCTGTGGGCGACACCGAACCGGCGCATAACCTGGAGACATGGACGTGAACGCGGCGGTCGCCGCAGCGGCAGCGATCGCCGGGGTGTGCACCGGCGTCATCGCCATGCTGGCGTTCCGATGGAGCGAACGCGACCAGAAGCGCCCCACCCGGACCTCCCTGCACACCGACCCCGTACTCCCGCCCGGCGTGGACACGGTGCTCTCCGTGCTGCGCTCCTCCGCGGTCGTCCTCGACGAGGCCGACAGCGTGGTCAAGGCCAGCTCGGCGGCGTACGCACTCGGGCTCGTGCGCGGCGGGAAGCTCGCCGTCGAGCCGATGCTGCAGATGGCCCGCGACACCCGCCGCGACGGGGAGATACGCCAGGTCGAGCTGGACCTGCCGCGGCGCGGCACCGGGCGCGGCGACGCCCTCGCGGTCTCCGCCCGGGTGGCGCCGCTCGGCTCACGCCTCGTGCTGCTCCTGGTCGAGGACCTCACCGAGGCCCGGCGCATCGAAGCGGTACGGCGCGACTTCGTCGCGAACGTGAGCCACGAGCTGAAGACCCCGGTCGGCGCCCTCAGCCTGCTCTCCGAGGCCGTCATGGATGCCTCGGACGACCCGGAGGCCGTCGAACGCTTCGCGGGCCGCATGCAGATCGAGGCGACCCGCCTGACCAGCCTCGTCCAGGAGCTCATCGACCTCTCCCGGGTGCAGAACGACGACCCCCTGGAGGACGCCGAGCCCGTCCCGGTCGACGAGCTGGTGGCGGAGGCGATCGACCGCAGCCGGCACCAGGCCTCCCACAAGCAGATCACCATGGCCGCCGGAGGCACCGCCGACCTGCAGATCTGGGGCAACCGCGGCCAGCTCGCCGCCGCCCTCGGCAACCTCGTCGAGAACGCAGTGAACTACAGCCCCGCCCGCACCCGCGTGGGCATAGCCGCCCGCCGGGTCTCCGCACCCGGTGGTGGGGGCACCTCCCAGGCATTCGGCTCCGGGGACCTCATCGAGGTCGCCGTCACCGACCAGGGCATCGGCATCTCCGACAAGGACAAGGAGCGCATCTTCGAGCGCTTCTACCGCGTCGACCCGGCCCGCTCCCGGGCCACCGGCGGCACCGGCCTCGGCCTCGCCATCGTCAAGCACGTGGCCGCCTCGCACGGCGGGGAGGTCACCGTGTGGAGCTCCGAGGGACAGGGCTCCACCTTCACCCTGCGGCTGCCCGAGGCGGCCGCGCACCGCGACCGCGGAACCGGTCGTGGCGGCGGAAACGACGGCGGGCTCGACGAGGAGACCGCCACCCCGCCCCACGGGGGCACAGCAACCGCCGCGACCACCACGTACGAACCCATTCCTGCCCCGGAGGTCCTTCCGTGACCCGAGTGCTCGTCGTCGAGGACGAGGAATCCTTCAGCGACGCCCTGTCCTACATGCTCCGCAAGGAGGGCTTCGAAGTCGCCATCGCGGCGACCGGCCCGGACGGACTCGACGAATTCGAGCGCAACGGCGCCGACCTCGTCCTGCTCGACCTGATGCTGCCCGGCCTGCCCGGCACCGAGGTCTGCCGCCAGCTGCGCAGCCGCTCCAACGTCCCGGTGATCATGGTGACCGCCAAGGACAGCGAGATCGACAAGGTGGTCGGCCTGGAGATAGGAGCCGACGACTACGTCACCAAGCCCTTCTCCTCGCGGGAGCTGGTCGCCCGCATCCGCGCGGTCCTGCGCCGCCGCGGGGAGCCCGAGGAGGTCGCCCCGCAGGCGCTGGAGGCCGGCCCGGTCCGCATGGACGTGGACCGCCACGTGGTCACGGTCTCCGGCTCCAAGATCGACCTGCCGCTGAAGGAGTTCGACCTCCTGGAGATGCTGCTGCGCAACGCCGGCCGCGTCCTGACCCGCATGCAGCTCATCGACCGCGTCTGGGGCGCCGACTACGTGGGCGACACCAAGACCCTCGACGTCCACGTCAAGCGACTGCGCGCCAAGATCGAGCCGGACCCGGGCGCGCCGCGCTACCTGGTGACGGTGCGCGGCCTCGGCTACAAGTTCGAGCCGTAAACAGCGGACACCGACCCGACAGCGACATGAAGAAGGGCGGGACCCCGGTGGGGTCCCGCCCTTCTTTCACGCTTTCACGACGTGGGTACGGAGATCAGTGCTCGGCGCCGGTCCCGGCGTCGTCCGTACCGTGCTCGCCCGCGTCCGACGCCTCACCGGAGGGGTTGCCGGACGGCTTGCCGGAGGCCGTACCCGAGGGGTCCGTGCCGCCGCCACCGGGCTTGCCGGACTCGCCGGGCTTGCCGGACTCGTTCGGCTCACCCGACGTGCCGGGCTTCGCCGACTCCGACGCCTTGCCGTTCGGCGCCTGCGGCACCTGGCTCGGGCCCCACTTGGTGAAGTAGCTGTCGGCGGGGACGACGAACGCCTCCATCTTCACGTCGCCGGACCTGCTGAAGGCGAACGTGATCCGCTGCGCGTTGCCGTCCTTGACCTCCTCGCCGGCGCCCGAGATGAGCGCGGAGGCGTTGTCCTTGCCACCGATGACGAGGGAGCCGCCGGCCGGGATGGTCAGCGGGCCGTTCGGCTTGGAGACCTTGTCCTCCTTGCCGCGGGCGAGCTTGGCCTTCGAGTCGGCGCCCTCGACCGAGATGGAGTTCAGCTTCTGGGGCTTGTCGCCGGCGTTGAAGATCGTCGCGGAGACCGCGGCAGGGCCCTGGGCCTCCTTGTCCGGCTGGGTGATGACCAGGGCGTTCTGGATCTTGATGTCGCCGACGGAGATCGCGGCGTTGTCCGGCTTGACCTCCATCGTCTGAGCGTTGTTGCCGGCTGCGCACGCGGAGAGCGAGGCAAGCGAGAACGCGATGGCGGTGGCGGCGAGGGCGCCGCGTCGAAGGCTGCGGCTCACGGCGGCGGCAACTCCTTGAACGTGGGCGGTACAGGACGGGGCGGGCGGCCGTAAAGCCGTCCTAAGGGTGTGTCAGCGCGCTTAGATTACCGAGCCGTTCCCGTGCCACCGCACCCGACCCGCCCCTTAACGCGCCCGGCCGCCCTCCGGACACCACGCGCCCCGCCGGACGGCCCGCGCCCCACCCGTCCCCGTGTCCCCTCGGTCATCTTTCGGATAAGCACTGTCAAGAGCTCGGGGGCCCACCCTGCGGATTTCCGGTAAGGAATGCATGGGGGTCCGGAGAATTGATCACCCGGTGCCTTGATCAATTCAGGAAACGCTCCGGACGGCGCACAGCACACCTCTTCCTCCTCCGAACGGAGTATCGAAAGTTCACCGCTTGGAACCGCGCAAACCGGGACGTTCGGCCGCTCGGAGCGCACGTGAGGGGCGCGTATCGGGCGCGATTCCGGGTCCTCGGAGAGCCGCTCCGACCTGCGAATACCCCGTTCCGGAGGCCCTCCGCAGCACGTTCCTGTCGCTGTTGTCAAGCCCCGAGATATGCCCTGACCTGCGAAAACGCCATTCAGAAGAGGCGATTCTCGTGTTAGGATGGATAGCCACGGAAGGGGTACCTGTCACATGACGTTCAAGGTTGGCGACACCGTGGTCTATCCCCATCACGGGGCCGCGCTGATCGAGGCTATCGAAACTCGCCAGATCAAAGGCGTGGACAAGACCTACTTGGTGCTGAAGGTCGCCCAGGGCGACCTGACGGTGCGTGTGCCAGCGGACAATGCGGAGTTCGTCGGTGTGCGTGATGTGGTCGGGCAGGACGGCCTCGACCGGGTCTTCGAAGTACTGCGCGCGCCGTACGCCGAAGAGCCCACGAACTGGTCGCGTCGCTACAAGGCAAATCTCGAGAAGCTCGCCTCCGGCGATGTCATCAAGGTCGCGGAAGTCGTGCGTGACCTGTGGCGTCGTGAGCGGGAGCGGGGACTGTCGGCCGGCGAGAAGCGCATGCTCGCCAAGGCCCGCCAGATCCTGGTGAGCGAGCTCGCCCTCGCGGAGAACACGAACGAGGACAAGGCCGAGGCCCTGCTGGACGAGGTCCTCGCGTCCTGACGCGGACGGTCCGGGGCAGCCGCCTCGGAAGTTCCGCGCTGAATTGGCGCAGCAATGCCGCGGTGCCCGCTGACCCTGATGGTGTCGCCGGGCGCTGCGGCATGTTCGTACCCGGACTCGACACCTCGTGGACACCCAGGCCCTGTACGTCTTGTACGGCCTGGTCCTGTGCGTCTCGTACGTCTTGTTGTCAGCGGCCCCGAGCGGGGCCGTGCTCGGCGTGCCGGGTCCGGGCAGCTCGCTCGACCGGATGTCACGGAAGGGTCCGGTCGAGGCGTCCCACCCGGCACGGTGTGGCCATACCCACGTCGGTCGAGCACACAAACCTGAACGGAACCGATGTCTAGCGAATCCCGTACCGCGGTGGTCATTCCCGCGGCTGGGCGGGGCGTGCGCCTCGGCCCTGGCGCCCCCAAAGCACTGCGCGCGCTGAACGGCACCCCGATGCTCATCCACGCGGTGCGTGCGATGGCGGAGTCCCGCGCCGTCTCCCTCGTCGTCGTGGTCGCACCGCCCGACGGCGCCCCCGAGGTCAAGACCCTCCTCGACGACCACGCGCTGCCCGAGCGGACCGACTTCCTCGTCGTCCCCGGCGGCGAGAGCCGCCAGGAGTCCGTGCGGGCCGGTCTCGACGCGCTGCCGCCCGGCTTCGACGTCGTCCTCGTGCACGACGCGGCCCGCCCCCTCGTGCCGGTCGACACGGTCGACGGCGTCATCGAGGCGGTACGCGACGGGGCGCCCGCCGTGGTGCCCGCGCTGCCGCTCGCCGACACCGTCAAGCAGGTCGAGCCCGCCGCGGCGCCGGGCGAGCCCGAACCGGTATTGGCCACACCCGAGCGGGCGCGGCTGCGCGCCGTGCAGACCCCGCAGGGCTTCGACCGGGCCACGCTGGAGCGCGCGCACGCGAGCGTCACCGGCGAGGTCACCGACGACGCCGGCATGGTCGAGCAGCTGGGCCTGCCCGTCGTGTGCGTGCCGGGCCACGAGGAGGCCTTCAAGGTGACCCGCCCCCTCGACCTCGTCCTCGCCGAGGCCGTCCTCGCCCGCAGGAGGGCCAACGATGGCTTCTGAGACGCCCGCACCCGCGCCCGTGCTGCCGCAGGTCGGCATCGGCACCGACATCCACGCCTTCGAAGAGGGCCGCGAGCTGTGGTGCGCGGGCCTGAAGTGGGAGGGCGAGGGCCCCGGCCTGGCCGGGCACTCCGACGCCGACGTCGTCGCGCACGCCGCGTGCAACGCGCTGTTCTCCGCCGCGGGTCTCGGCGACCTCGGCGCCCACTTCGGCACCGGCCGCCCCGAGTGGTCCGGCGCCTCCGGCCTGACGCTGCTCACCGAGGCCGCCCGGATCGTCCGGGACGCCGGCTTCACCGTCGGCAACGTCGCCGTGCAGGTCATCGGGGACCGCCCGAAGATCGGCAAGCGCCGGGACGAGGCGCAGAAGGTGCTCTCCGAGGCGGCCGGCGCGCCGGTCTCGGTCTCCGGGGCCACCACCGACGGCCTGGGCTTCCCGGGCCGCGGCGACGGCCTGGCGGCGATCGCCACCGCGTTGGTCGTACGTACGTCGTCGTAGCCGGGCGATGGGGTATTCGTATGCCTCGTACAGGCAGATGCCCCGTACGCACACCGCACGAAGGAGTGAGCCATGTCCGCCCAACTCTCCGACGCCCTGAAAGAGCTGCTCGACAGCCCCGTCTTCATCACGGTCGCCACGATTCAGCCCGACGGGAGTCCTCAGGTGTCCCCGGTCTGGGTGAAGCGTGATGGGGACGACGTGTTGTTCTCGACGACGGTGGACCGTCGCAAGGAGAAGAACCTGCGGCGGGATCCGCGGGTGACGGTGCTGGTGCAGCCCTTCGACGCGCCGTACTCGTACGCGGAGATCCGTGGGACGGCGCAGATGACGACGGAGGGCGGGCAGGAGCTGATCGACGAGCTGTCGGTGAAGTACACGGGCAAGAAGTACGCGGAGTTCAACCCGTCCTCGAAGGACGACACCCAGCGCGTGGTCGTCCGCGTCTCGGCGCGCAAGGTGGTCGGGAGCATCTGAGGGCCGTGTCCGCCGTGCCCCGCGGCGCGTGACGTCACAGTTCGGTGCCCTGTGGTCCAAGGGGCGCGGGGCACTGTCCCGCGCCCACTACCCTGGTGTGGTGACCATTCGCCTGTACGACACCAGCGCCCGGCAGATCCGTGACTTCAGCCCCCTCAACGACGGCTGTGTCTCGATCTACCTCTGCGGCGCCACGGTGCAGGCGGCCCCGCACATCGGGCACATCCGGTCCGGCCTGAACTTCGACATCATGCGCCGCTGGTTCGCCTACCGCGGGTACGACGTCACGTTCATCCGGAACGTCACCGACATCGACGACAAGATCATCAAGAAGTCGGCCGAACAGGGCCGCCCCTGGTGGTCCATCGGGTACGAGAACGAGCGCGCCTTCAACAGCGGATACGACGCGCTCGGCTGCCTCCCGCCCACCTACGAGCCCCGCGCCACCGGCCACATCACCGAGATGATCGAGATGATGCGCGGCCTCATCGAGCGCGGCCACGCCTACGAGGCCGACGGCAACGTCTACTTCGACGTGCGGTCCTTCCCGGGCTACCTGGAGCTGTCCAACCAGGACCTCGACGAGCTGCGCCAGCCGTCCGGCGAGGGCGAGACCGGCAAGCGCGACCCCCGTGACTTCGCCATGTGGAAGGCCGCCAAGGAGGGGGAGCCCAGCTGGGAGACCCCGTGGGGCCGAGGCCGCCCCGGCTGGCACCTGGAGTGCTCGGCGATGGCCCACAAGTACCTGGGCCGCGAGTTCGACATCCACGGCGGCGGGATCGACCTGATCTTCCCGCACCACGAGAACGAGATCGCCCAGGCCAAGGCCTTCGGCGACAGCTTCGCGCGGTACTGGGTGCACAACGCCTGGGTGACCATGAGCGGCGAGAAGATGTCGAAGTCCCTCGGGAACTCCGTCCTCGTCAGCGAGATGGTCAAGAAGTGGCGGCCCATCGTGCTGCGCTACTACCTGGGCACCCCGCACTACCGCTCGATGATCGAGTACAGCCCGGAGGCCCTGCAGGAGGCCGAGTCCGCGTTCGCGCGCATCGAGGGCTTCGTGCAGCGCGTGGTGGAGATGGCCGGCGGCGTCGTCGAGCCCGCCGCCCAGGTGCCGCCCGCCTTCGCCGACGCCATGGACGACGACATGGGCGTCCCGCAGGCCCTCGCCATCGTCCACACCACCGTGCGGCAGGGGAACTCCGCCCTCGCCGCCGACGACAAGGAAGCCGCCGTCGCCCGCCTCGCCGAGGTGCGCGCCATGCTCGGCGTCCTCGGCCTCGACCCGCTCGCCCCGCACTGGGCCGGCGCGGCGAGCGACCGCGGCGAGGACCTGCACGGCGTCGTCGACGCCCTGGTTCGCCTGGTCCTCGACCAGCGCGAGGCCGCCCGCGGCCGCAAGGACTGGGCCACCGCCGACGCCATCCGCGACCAGCTGGGCCAGTCGGGCCTCGTCATCGAGGACAGCCCGAGCGGGCCCCGCTGGACGCTCGGTCCGCGCTGACCGACCCCGCTGATGTGCCGCCCGGCCTTCCGGGCGGCACACTTCATAGACGTACACGGCACACTTCAGAGACGTACACCTCTGCGCGTACGCACGTACGCGCACCCGCAACACGACAGACAGGTAGGTCATGGCCGCTAACAACCGCCGCATGTCCGGCAAGAAGGGCGCGCAGGTCGGCAGCGGCGGCAATCGGCGCCGCGGCCTCGAGGGCAAGGGCCCGACGCCGCCCGCCGAGGCGCGCAAGGGGCACGTGAAGAACCGCATCGCCAACGCCAAGGCCAAGAAGGCCGCGGGTGGCCGCCGTCCCGCCACGCTCAAGGGGCGCGGCGGCAAGGGCACGTCCGAGATGGTCGTCGGACGCAACCCGGTCTTCGAGGCGCTGCGCGACGGCGTGCCCGCCTCCACGCTCTACGTCCAGCAGTTCATCGACAACGACGAGCGGGTCCGCGAGGCGCTGCAGCTCGCGGCCGAGCGCGGTGGCATCCACCTCATGGAGGCCCCCCGCCCCGAGCTGGACCGCATGACGAACGGCCTCAACCACCAGGGCCTCGTCCTGCAGGTCCCGCCGTACGAGTACGCGCACGCCGAGGACCTCGCCGCCGCCGCGTACGACGAGGGCCAGGACCCGCTGATCGTCGCCCTGGACGGCGTGACCGACCCGCGCAACCTCGGCGCCGTCGTCCGCTCCGTCTCCGCCTTCGGCGGCCACGGCGTCCTCGTCCCCGAGCGGCGCGCCGCCGGCATGACGGCCGGCGCCTGGAAGTCGTCCGCGGGCACCGCCGCCCGCACCCCGGTCGCGCGCTGCACCAACCTGACGCGCGCCCTGGAGGCGTACAAGAAGGCGGGCGTCGCCGTCGTCGGCCTGGCCGCCGACGGTGAGCACGAGGTCGGTGACCTGGAGGCGCTCAGCGGCCCGGTCGTCGTGGTCGTCGGCAGCGAGGGCAAGGGCCTGTCCCGCCTCGTCGGCGAGACCTGCGACTTCCGGGTGCGGATTCCGATGCCGGGTGGCGCGGAGTCCCTGAACGCCGGTGTCGCCGCGGGCATCGTGCTCTACGAGGCCTCGCGCCGCCGCGCCTGATCCACCTGGGATGTCCGGGCCGCGGTGATCTCTTGACGCGGCCCGGACATTTCCCCATGGTCAAGGCAGTGTCCTAAACACACATCACTCGGTTAGATGAGTGTGGACACCAGAACACCCCGCACTCCCACGGGGGGAAGCTCGTCAGGTTTCGACGATGCTCCCGCGCTGAGCATGGTGAAGGTGCCGAGCGACCCGGCGCAGGTCATCGTCAATCACGCGAGTTTCCGCGTGCAGCTTCCCGCCGCTGGGCGCACTCAATCCCCGCGTATCTCACGGCACTTGGGCACCCCCGACGAGACGGTGCGGATCCCCGCCGTCGGGGCGGCCGCCAGGCGTCGCGCGCCCGTCGTCTGGAGCGGGAAGTCCGATCCGGACGACACCGGCGCGATCAGACTGCTGCAGGCCGTCCGAGGCAACAGCGTGCGCCGTTCGGCCGAGGAGGCAGGGCCCTACCAAGAGGCCGGAGCCACGCAGGTCATCCCGCGCATCGACCTCGACGACGGCCCCGAGACCGCCGAGACGCCCGCCGTCATCGGACCGCGCACCCCCGAACCAGGGACCCGGCTGCTGCCCCAGATGCGGCCGTCGGGCAGCGACTACGACGAACGGATCGCCCAGGAGGGCGAGGACGCCGACGCGTACGGGTACGGATACGACGCCGCGGACGGCGGCGCGGAACGGGTCCGCCGGCACGGCTCGGACCCCGTCCGGCACGCCTACTACCCCGGCCGCCGCATGAACCTCGGCGTCGTCCTGCTCCCGCTGCGCGTCTTCCTCGGCTTCATCTCCATCTACGCCGGCATGGGCAAGCTCTGCGACCCCGTCTACTTCGACGGCGGCCGGCGCGGCTCCATGGTCAAGTGGCTCACCTCGCTGCACCCCTGGGCGCTCGCCGAGCCACTGCGCGACTTCGCCCTCCAGCACCCGGTGGGCGCCGGCCTCTCCATCGCCTTCCTCCAGGTCGTCGTCGGCGTCCTGACCGTCCTCGGGCTCTGGCAGCGCGTCGCCGCCTCGATCGGCGTGCTGCTGTCGGCGGCGCTCATCGTCACGGTGAGCTGGAAGACCGTCCCCGCCTACGACGCGCCGGACATCATCTACCTCGCCGCCTGGTCGCCGCTGATCATCGCGGGCGCCCCCGTCTACTCCGTGGACGGCCGTCTCGCGGGCGAGGCCTGGCGCACGCTCGGGCCGCGCGTCGACATCTGGGACCTGCGGCGGCGCGTGCTGCGCCGCGGCGCCCTGGTCGGGGCGGTCGTGGTCGGCCTCACGCTGCTCATCGGCTCGATGCTGGGCGGCGCGGTGCGGGACGCGGACCGCGTCACCGCGCCAGGCCCCGGCGAGGCCCCGCGCAACGAACTGCCCGGCTCCCCGCTCCCCGGCGACCCCGCGAAGAAGCGGCTGCACCGCCAGTCGCAGAGCCCCACGGCCTCGACGGGCGCCCCCACACAGGGCAGTTCGGCGAGCCCCACGCAGGGCGGCGCGACGACGCCGGGCGCGGCCCGCTCCCGCGACACGGGCACGGTCGGCTCCACGCAGCCCAGCCAGACCCGGGGCAGCGGCACGTCCGGCCAGGCCCCACCGCAGCAGTCGGCGCCGCAGCAGCCGTCGGCCACGACCGCGGGCCCGTCGACGACCGGCGGCTCCGGCGGCTCCGGCGCCGCGGGCGGTACGGGTGGCGGCGCGGGGACGTCGGGCGGCACCGGCGGGGGCGACGAGCCCGGCGGGCTGCTGGGTGGCGTGCTCGGCCGCTGACCTGCTCCCACTCCCGCTGAACACACGGGGCCCCGCACAGCAGGTGTGCGGGGCCCCGTCGGCGTATCCGGAGGAAAGGTCGTACGAGTGGAGAGGTCCTCAACGGGCCTGTGCGGAGAGCTCCTTGGCGGCTTCGGTGAGGTCCTTGGCGGTGTCGATCGCGCGCCAGTAGGCGCCCTGCGGCAGCGGGAAGCCGGCCAGCCGCTTGGCGCGGGCGAGCCGCGGGAACGTGGTCCGCTCGTGGTCGCCGAGGTCCGGCAGGAGTTCGGTGAACGCGGCCGAGAAGACGTACACGCCCGCGTTGATGAGGTACGGGGACGGCGGGGCCTCGATGAAGTCCGTGATGTGGCCGAACGCGTCCGTCTCGACGGCGCCCCACGGGATGCGGGGGCGGGCCAGGGCGAGGGTCGCGGTGGCGTCGCGCTCGGCGTGGAAGGCCGCCATGTCGCGCAGCGAGAAGCGGGTCCAGATGTCGCCGTTCGTCGCGTACCAGGGCTGGTCCGCGTGCGGCAGGTGGCGGGCGGCGTACTTGAGGCCGCCGCCGCGGCCGAGGGGCTCCTTCTCGACGACCGTCGTGACGTTCAGCGGCAGGTCGGCGGAGTCCAGCCACTCCTGGAGGACCTCGGCGAGATGGCCGCAGGAGACGACGGCGTCCGTGACGCCTTCCTCGGCGAGCCAGGCAAGCTGATGGCCGATGATCGGGGTCCCCGTGCCGGGGATCTCGACCATCGGCTTGGGTCGGTCGTCGGTGTACGGACGGAGGCGGGAGCCTTGGCCTCCGGCGAGGATCACGGCTTGCCGGGGCGGCGGGTCAGTAGTCATGCACTGCACCATAAGCGGACGCAGTGCGGCTGTGTCCCGGGCCCCGGCGCGGAGTCGTGCGGGGGTGCGTGCGGGGGTGCGTGCGCGGGCTTGGGTACGGGTGCGTGCGCGGGTTACGCGGGTCCGCGTACGGGGGCGTGCGCGGGCCTCTGCGGGGACTCGGGCCCGGGTCTGTGCCGGTGGCTCTGCCCGGGCCCTCGCCCTCGCTCCCGCCCTTGTTCTCCCCTGCGTTCTCACCCGCGTTCTCACCCGCGTCCGCGGGCGCCGGGTGTCTCAAGAGGCGTACCGGGCCACGCCCGTGGCGTACGACGTGTCGCAGACGGGCCTGGCGTACGACTGGGCGCGGCTCGGGCCGTACACCCGCACGGCGGCACGGCCGAGCGCGCGGGCGATCGCGGCGCAGTGCCGGGCGAGCGAGGGATGGCGGTTCACCTCCTGCTGGAGGTGGGTGAGGGCGACGCCCGGGTTCTTCTCCTGGAGTTCCAGGAGGAGCCGGTCGCGCACAATGTCCTGCGGGGCGCGCGACTTGGCGGGCTTGGAGAGGTTGTCGGCGGATGCGGTGAGCATCGAGTCCGAGGAGTTCCCCGACCAGTTGACGCTGGTGACCGCGAGGGTCCCGGAAAGCACCAGCATCACGGGCAGGACGAGGGCGAGCGTGCGGCCGATGCGGCGGGCGGGGCCCCGGTGGGCTCGGCGCGGCTTCTGGGTGTAGTTGGCGGAGTGCGTCACGCGAGTGAGCGTAGCGCTAGGTGATGATTTGGCGACATTTAGTCACTCGGTCGAGCGACACGGAATCATGTTTCTCTGGAGCGGTGTTGACGGGGCCGCGGCGAAATGACCGATGTGCCGGGGTATTTGTCGACAACGTGGCCGAACGCGCAGGGCCCCGCACCGAGGTGCGGGGCCCTGCGCGTCGCTGGTGAGCGGGGTTCGCCCGGGGTTCGCTCGGGGTCAGTCGCTGAGGCGCTCGCCCGTCGAGGTGGAGAACACGTGGGTCTCACCCGGACGCGGTACGACGTGGAGCTGGGCGCCCTTCTCCGGGACGCGGCGGCCGTTCACGCGGACCACGAGGTCCTTGTGCTCGCCGGCGACCTCCGCGGAGCCGTAGACGTACCCGTCGGCGCCGAGCTCCTCGACGACGTTCACGGAGACGGCGAGTCCGGCCGGGGCGTCGGCGGTCTCCTTGGAGAGCGTCTTGGCGGTGGTGCCGTCCTGCTCGACGATGTCGAAGTGCTCGGGGCGGACGCCGACGGTGACGGTGCGGTCGCCGCGGTCGGCGGCGGCGGAGAGCGCCTCGCGGTTCACGGGGACGACGCTGTTGCCGAACTTCACGCCGCCGTCGGTGATCGGGACCTCGACGAGGTTCATGGCCGGGGAGCCGATGAAGCCGGCGACGAAGAGGTTGGCCGGGCGGTCGTACATGTTGCGGGGGCTGTCCACCTGCTGCAGCAGCCCGTCCTTGAGCACGGCCACGCGGTCGCCCATGGTCATGGCCTCGACCTGGTCGTGGGTGACGTACACGGTGGTGATGCCGAGGCGGCGCTGGAGGCTGGCGATCTGCGTACGCGTCGAGACGCGCAGCTTGGCGTCGAGGTTGGAGAGCGGCTCGTCCATGAGGAAGACCTGCGGCTCACGCACGATGGCACGGCCCATGGCGACACGCTGACGCTGACCACCGGAGAGCGCCTTGGGCTTGCGGCCCAGGTACTCCGTCAGGTCGAGGATCTTGGCGGCGTCCTCGACCTTCTGCCGGATCTCGGTCTTGTTGACGCCGGCGATCTTCAGGGCGAAGCCCATGTTGTCGGCGACGGTCATGTGCGGGTAGAGCGCGTAGTTCTGGAACACCATGGCGATGTCCCGGTCCTTCGGCGGCAGGTGCGTGACGTCGCGGTCACCGATGCGGATGGCGCCGGCGTTCACGTCCTCGAGCCCCGCGAGCATCCGGAGCGAGGTGGACTTGCCGCAGCCGGACGGGCCGACGAGTACGAGGAACTCGCCGTCCTCGATCTCGATGTCGAGGCCGTCGACGGCGGGCTTGTCGCCACCCGGGTAGATGCGGGTCGCCTTGTCGAACGAAACAGTGGCCATGGTGAGGGCCCCCTTCACCGGCAGGAACGTGCCGGACGATCCGTTGTAGAGAGGGAGTGGTGTAGTCCACCTGAGTGAACTGCTCGTGACGGTATACCGGAGCCCCGCGGTCTGTCAGCAGTCGCGGCCCGACGACCTTCGACCTTCGAGGAAACTTTCGACGGGCGTACGGCGGGGTTGGTTACACTGCGGGGGCGCGATCCGCGAGGACCGTGTGTGCCTCCTTAGCTCAGATGGCCAGAGCAACGCACTTGTAATGCGTAGGTCGTCGGTTCGAATCCGACAGGGGGCTCCATTTTTTTCTCCCTCTCGCCGGGTTTCGGCGCCCCCGTGGCGCGCGGGATCCGAAGGCGCTGCACGGATGGCGCGGTCGCGGGTAGGCGTTCAGGCATGGACAGATGGTCTGTGATCAAGCTTGTGCCGGTGTCGTGGCGGGAGCGGCGCGGGGTGCTCTGGGGTGTGGTGATCGCCGTCTGGGTGGTGCTCTACGGGGCACTCGGCCTGTTCTGGCACTTCGTGCTGGACCACTCCTGGACGGAAGCCCTGGTGTTCACCGTGGTGCTGTCGGTGGTCAACGGAGTCATTCAGTGGTGGGCCCTGGGCCACCGACAGCGCACGCGTCGTCGCGCCGGATGACCTCTGGTCGCCTGGGCCCGCGCCCGGCGCCGCCTCACCGGAGGTCGCACGGGTCCTCGCCCGGGGGGATCGGCTTGGTGTCGGCCACCAGGCAGGAGGAGTAGACGCGGGTCGGCGCTGGCTGCGGCTCGGGGTCCGGCTCCGCCCCCACCGCGACGCCCACGGCCACCCCGGCGCCCGCGCAGAGGAGGCCCGCCGACAGGGCGAGCCGGGTGCGGCGGCTCACCGGTCGCCCTGGAGGTGGTCGCGGAGCTCTTCGTCGCAGCTCTCCTCCCCGGCCGTGCGGATGCGTGAAATGGCCAGTAGGGGGTCTCCTTCGCCTCCGTCGGCCTCCCGCTCGGCCTTGGCCAGTTGCGCGTCGATGTCCGCGATCTGCTCGGCGCACTCGGCGCTGACGGACTGCTCGGGGTGTGGGTCCGGTGTGGTGGAGGCGTTGAGTCCGGCGCTGGCGGCGATGCCGCCCGCACACAGGACCGCCCACGCGGCGACCCACGTGCGACGGCTCGTTCGTATTCGGGCGGGCATTCGGGCAGGCATTCGGGAATCTTACGAGCGAACGGCCGGTCCCGGCAGTCCTGTTGGGTCACCGTGCCCGGCGATCAGTGCCGGCCCGCCACCCGGTTCGCCCACTGGGCCAGGCGGGAGGAGTCGGTGGTGTGGGTGGTTTGTTCGCGGCGGTCTGCGGCGTGGTACGTGGCGTACATGCCGTGTACGCCGAGCCAGCGGAACGGTTCCGGTTCCCACTTGCGGACCTTGTGGTTCACCCACGGGAGCGTGGTGAGGTCCGTGGGGCCCGCCTGGCCCGAGTCCTGTTGGACCAGGTCGCGCAGGGTGCGGGCGGCCAGGTTGGCGGTGGCGACGCCCGAGCCGACGTAGCCGCCCGCCCAGCCGAGGCCCGTGGCGCGGTCCAGGGTGACCGTGGCGCACCAGTCGCGCGGGACGCCGAGGACGCCGGACCAGGCGTGCGCCACCCGTACGCCCGCGAGTTGGGGGAAGAAGCGGGTCAGGATGGCGTGCAGGGCCTCGACGGTGGGCTGCTGGGTGCGGCCGTCGTTGTCCGTCTTCGAGCCGTAGCGGTACGGAACGCCGCGGCCGCCGAGCGCGATGCGGCCGTCGGCCGTGCGCTGGGCGTACATGTAGGCGTGGGCCATGTCGCCGAGCGTCTCGCGGCCCGCCCATCCGATCGACTCCCACTGGGCGTCCGACAACGGCTCCGTCGCGATCATCGAGGAGTTCATCGGGAGCCAGGTGCGGCGCTGGCCCTTGAGGGAGGCGGTGAAGCCCTCCGTGCAGCGCAGCACGTACGGGGCGCGGACCGTGCCGTACGGGGTGACGGCGTGCTTCGGCTTGATCTCCGTGACGGGCGTCGACTCGTGGATCGTGACGCCGAGCGCCTCGACGGCCGCGGCCAGGCCCTGGACGAGCTTGACCGGGTGCAGGCGGGCGCCGTGCGGGGTCCAGGTCGAGCCGACGGCGCCCGCCACCCGTATCCGCTCGGCCGTCTCGCGGGCGCCGTGCAGGGTGCGGTCCTTCTCCCCGTACGAGAGTTCCGTCGCGTGGAAGGCCTTCAGACGGGCCAACTGGGCCGGGGTGTACGCCACTTCGAGTACGCCGCCGTGGTGGACGTCGGCGTCGATGGACTCCTCGGCGGCGGCCCGGATCACCTCGTCGACGGTGTCGTTCATCGCCCGCTGGAGGCGGACCGCGGCCTCGTGGCTGTGCAGCTTGGCGTAGCGGTCGCGGCCCGCGATGCCGTTGTAGAGCCAGCCGCCGTTGCGGCCGGAGGCGCCGTAACCGCAGAACTTCTGCTCCAGGACGGTCACGCGCAGGAAGGGCGCGGCCTTCTTCAGGTAGTACGCGGTCCACAGGCCGGTGTATCCGCCGCCGACGACGCAGACGTCCGCCGTCGCGTCGGCGGTCAGGGGCTCGCGGACGGGGGGCAGGCCCTGGTCGGCGTACCAGAACGATATGCCGCCGTTGACGGTGCCGGCCCCGCTCCCGGTCCCATGGGACGTGTTGTTCGTGTTGTTCGCGCTGCTCATGGGCGGACGTTACTGCGCAGGTGGGGGCCGTGTGCAGGGGGTGGGGCCTTGGTCCTTGGGGGCGGGTCCTTCGGCGGGTGGGACGCGGGATAGATTCCGATACTTTGAGCGGTACGGGTCGAACTTCTGGAGGATTCCACTCATGGCCGTACACAAGGCCGGGCGCAGGGCCGGGCGCGTCGCCACCGCGGTGGCAGCGGCGGCGCTGATCGGGGTGGCCGCGTCCGCCTGTGGCCCCGACGACGGGAACGACAGCGGCAAGGGCGGCGGCAAGAGCGCCGGCGCCGACGAGAAGCCCGCCGCGTCCTCCGACGGCTCGTCCGGCGGTTCGTCCGACGGCCCGTCCGGCGAGCGGTCCCCCGGGGCCGACGCCGACGCCCCGAACGCCGAGGAGCCCCCGGCGGCCAGTTCCCAACTCGCCGACGTGCCCGCGTCGGTGAAGGGCGGCGTGATCACGGTCGGCGATCCGAAGGCCGGGCACACGGTCAAGGTGTACGAGGACCCGCGCTGCCCGTTCTGCAAGAAGTTCGAAGACGGCGGGGCGCAGGCGCTGGTGAAGCCGGTCGTCGACGGCAAGGTCAAGGTCGAGTACACGATCGCCTCGTTCCTCGACGACAACCTCGGCGGCAGCGGCTCGGTGAACGCGGCGAACGCGCTGCGGGCGTCCGTGGAGGCGGGCAGGTTCCCGCAGTTCCACGCGGCGGTCTTCGCCAACCAGGCGGAGGAGGAGACCGAGGACGCCTACACCCCCGCGTTCCTGCTGAAGATCGCCGACAAGGTCGACGGCCTGCGCGGCGGCGCCTTCGACAAGGCGGTCACCAACGGGACGTACAAGAAGTGGGTCGGCGAGGCGATGGAGGCCTTCACCGCCGACGGGGTCCAGGGCACGCCGACCGTCTTCATCGACGGCAAGAAGGCCGGGGGCGGCGGCAACGCGCTCTACGAGCAGGCGGCGTTCGCCAAGGAGCTCAAGGCGGCGGGGATTTCCTGACGGGCGGCGGCGCGGCGGGTGGGGCCGGTGCGGCTGTCGCGGCTGGTGCGGCTGGTGCGGCGCCCCGGGTGAGCGGGTAGCAGGCCAGGCCGACCAGGACCGACGTGAAGTGGCCCAGGTCGGTGAAGGTCCTGCCGGTGATCAGCGGGGCGCCGTACACCGCGAGGACGATCAGGAGATACGCGTACCGCCACGGGCGCGGGATCCGGTACGTGAGTACGGCGACCACGCCCGCGAGCGCGTAACTCACGCCCACGTCCAGAGTGTTGACCGAGGAGCGCGGGGCGGCGCCGTGGTGGATCGCGAGCGCGAGGACGCCTTCGCTGATGAGGGTGGCGAGGACGTGGGAGAGCGCGGCCACCGCCAGCCAGCGGCGGGTGCCGAGCCAGTGCTCGGCGCTCGCGTGGAAGACGGTGTAGAGCACGGCGTACGGCAGCCAGCTTCCGCCGTCGATCCAGAACGCGCTGGAGATCAGCACCCGCACGGGGTTGCGCGACAGCTCGTGGATGTTCGTGGAGTGCTGACGCAGGAAGGCGTCCTCGAACTCCGGCGACATGTGGTGCAGGGCGACGGTCGTCACGAAGAGGGTGGTCAGCCAGATGTACGTGCCCGGGGCGGTGCGGATGTAGGCGGCGGCGCGGGAGACGAGGGCGGTGGCGACCGCTCTGGGGGTGCTGGCCGCTCCGGGGGTGCTGGCCGCTCTAGGAATGGTGGCGAACCGGGCGGTGGCGATCCGGGTGGCGGCGCGCTTGGCGGTGGCGATCCGGGCGGCGGCGTGCTTGGCGGTCCGCGCGGGTCCGGTCACGTCCCGCCCCAAAATCCTCATGCGGCGATTCACGCACGCCGGTAGGGTCCGGGCCGTGATCGACATTCGCGTTCCGGACGGGTTGGTCGCGTCGCAGCACATGTACGCGGGGGAGGCGGGCCGCGCCTTCGTCGCCGCGCTGCCCGCGCGCGTACGGGAGTTCGTCGAGCGGTGGGAGCTGACCCCCGACGGAGAGCCGATGCACGGCATGGCCGCGCTCGTGCTGCCCGTGGTGCGCGCCGACGGCACGCCCGCCGTGGTCAAGTTCCAGGTCCTGGACGAGGAGACCGAGGGCGAGCCGGTCGCGCTGCGGGTGTGGGACGGTGACGGGGCGGTGCGGCTCCTCGACCATGACGCGGACACCGGCACCATGCTGCTCGAACGCCTCGACGCCGGGCGGATGTTGTCGACGATGACCGACACCCGTCAGGCCGTACTCGTCATCGCGGAACTCCTCGCCCGGCTGACGGCGGGGCCCGCGCCCGAGGGCATGCGCCGGCTCGGCGACATCGCGGCCGAGATGCTCGACGGGCTGCCGGGGGCGCTGCGGGCGATCGCCGACCCGGCCGAACGCGCGCTCGTCGAGCGGTGCGGGGGCGCGGTGCGCGAGGTCCTGGATGAGCCGGGGGACCGGCTGCTGCACTGGGACCTGCACTTCGAGAACGTCCTCGCGAGCGAGCGTGAGCCGTGGCTCGCCATCGACCCGAAGCCGCTCGCCGGGGACCCGGGCTTCGACCTGTGGCCCGCCCTCGACAACAAGTTCGACGCGGACGACGTGCTGTGGCGGTTCGACGCGATGACGGAGGTCCTGGGCCTCGACCGCGAGCGGGCCAGGGCGTGGACGCTCGGCCGCGTCCTGCAGAACTCCCTCTGGGAGATCGAGGACGGGCGCCCGCTGGTGGCCGACCACGTGGAGACCGCGCGGCGGCTGCTGGGGCGGTGAGGGGCCTCTGGGGCTGGGGCTGGGGGGGCGGGGTGAGGTGACGCCGGCGTCGGTGGGGTGGTCTCGCTGGTCGGTGGGACGGCGTTGACCGTGGTGGGGTGGGCGTGGCTTGCTGACCTCATGATTCGTACCGCCACGCCTGCCGATGTCCCCGTCATCCACACCCTGGTCCGCGACCTCGCCGCCTACGAGAAGGCGCTCGACGAGGTGCGGGCCTCCGAGGAGCAGCTGCGCGAGGCGCTCTTCGGGGAGCGCCCCGCCGCGTTCGCGCACGTCGCGCAGGACGACGCGTCCGGCGAGGTGGTCGGCTTCGCGCTGTGGTTCCTGAACTTCTCCACCTGGCGCGGGGTGCACGGGATCTACCTGGAGGACCTGTACGTACGCCCCGAGGCGCGCGGCGGCGGCCACGGGAAGGCGCTGCTCGCCGAGCTCGCACGGATCTGCGTGGCCCGCGGCTACGAGCGCCTCGAATGGTCCGTCCTGAACTGGAACGAGCCGTCCATCAACTTCTACAAGTCGCTCGGCGCGCTGCCGCAGGACGAGTGGAGCGTCTATCGGCTGACGGATGGGGCATTGGGGGACGTGGCGTCGCTGGCCGCGCGGGTCTAACGGTGTGGGGGTGGGGGGCGAGGGAGGGAGGAATGGGCGGCCTCGTTCTCGTCAAAAGATTCCTTTGCGCAAAGAAGATCATTGCGTGTGCGGAGGGCCCGCTGGTAGCGTCCCGCGTGCAATGACCAAGCAATTGCGGGAAGTTGGGGGAACGACTTCGTGAAAATGCGCAATAAAGGGATATCCGTGGCGATTGCCTGCGCCTTGACCGGGGTAGCGGGTAACGCGGCGTACGCGTCTTCTTCGGCGCACGGCGAGGGAAATGCGGTGGCCGCCTCGTCGGCCTCGTCGGCCTCGTCGACGGCGGCTCGTCAGGCGCTGGGAGCGGACGAGATCTGCGCGGTCCTGGGAATCGGCAGCGGGGCGGCGGGCCTTGCCAAGGCGCTGGCCAAGGGGGCATCGTGGGTGGGCATCGGCGCCAGCGTCGGGTGCTACGCCTATACGAAGGCCAAGGAAGCGACGCCTGCGCAGAAGCGTGCGGCCATGATCAAGTCGTACAAGAAGTACCAGGCCATGAGCGATCTCAAGAAGCTTGATGCCCTCGGCTATTACTGCCGGAAGCAAAGCGGCGGTGGCGGTGGTGGAACCGATGTCGCCCCGATGAACACGACCGTAGGGGTGATGGCGGGGTGGCGGACCATCAAAATGAAGGGCGTCACGTACAAGTGCACGGCCAGCAGGGACTGATGACGCGCCGCGGCCCCGGATACGGGGCCGGATATGGGGAGCGCTTTCTGCTCTCCCTGGCCTTGGCCGTGGTGAGCCTGCTGTGGATGACGCGGGACATGGCTCAATGGGCGACCGTGTTGTGTGCCGTCGGTGCGGGGATCGGAGTGGTGGGAATGCTCTACTTCGGCCGGGGGTATGTGCGGGAGCGCGGGAATTCCCGTTAGGGGTTGGCGGTAACGGTTCAGCCGACTCTCTTCCGTGCTGGATTATTCCGTGCTGGGTTGAATTCGTGTGCGCTGATTCGTTGGGCGCCCGCACCGCCTCGGGATGAGGTTCGGTGCGGGCGTCCTGTCTTTCTGGTGCGTGGTGCGTGGTGCGTGGTGCGTGGCGTGTGGTGCGCGGTGCGTTGCGCGTGGCGCGTTGCGTACGGGGCCCGCGGCCGCCCCGCTTCAACCCGACGTCGGCCTGAGGTGCAGGCGGGACTCGGTCAGCGCGAGTGTCACCGCCTCCAGTGCGCTGTTGAACGAGACCTCGGAGAGCAGGCCCGGCGCCGCGACCTGGTCGCCCGCGAGGTAGACGCCGTCGCCACGGTCGATCGCGGGGCGGTCCCGCCAGGTGGTCCCGGGGCGGTCCAACGCGCCGGTGCGGCCGTTCGCGACCGCGGCGCGGCGCCATGTCAGCCGCTCGCGCCAGCCCGGATACCCCAGGTCGAGCAGGTGCTCGGCGCGGGCCACGCCGTCCGCCTTGGTCTCGTCGGGGGAGAGCGGGATCTGTGCCTGGACGAGCTGTTCGCCGTCGGGGGCGAGGGTGCGGTCCTGTGCGGTGAAACGTTCGACCCACCCCGTACGGTCCAGGTCGGACACGACGAAGGCGTCGCCCCTGCGGGAGCGGAACGCCACGTCGACGAGGGCGGTGCGGCCGCTCGGCCAGCGCAGGGACTCGTCGTCGAGGAGGCGGCGGGCCGACTCCAGTGAGGTGGCGACGACGACCGGGCCGGTCCGGGTGGGCCCTGTCAGGTCGTCGACGCGGTCCAGGGTCTCCGTGCGGACGCCCATGTTCCAGGCGAGCGCGGCCATGCGGTCGATGACCGAGCCCCAGCCGCCGCGCGGGTAGTGCGCCTCCGGGGGCAGTTTGGCGGCGCGGCGCAGGCGTTCGTGCACGAAGCGGGCGGAGAGGGAGCCGGGGTCGTGGTGGAACGTCGCCACGGCGACGTAGTGCGCGGCCGCGCGTGCGCCCTCCTCGCCGACCTGTGCGGTCGCCCAGGTCGTGAAGTCCTGGTCCACCGGGGCGTGTTCGGCCTTGCGGCGCAGCAGCTTGAGCATGGCGAGGGGAGGGACGCGGCGCAGCTCACCGTGGTGGAGGAGGCGCAGGCGGGCGCCTTCGAGGGGTGGGAGGGGTGCGAGGGGGCCGATGAGGTCGCGCTGCTTGAGCCAGGCCCAGTGGGGGCCGCCGTTGTAGAGGGCGTGCGGTCCGTCGTTCGTCTTGTACGTGCCTTCGGAGGTGCGGGCGCGGCCGCCGAGGGTGTGGTGGGCCTCGCGGAGGGTGACGCGGGCGCCGGCCTCCGCGGCGGTGATGGCGGCGGTGAGTCCGGCGAAGCCGCCGCCGATGACGGTGAGGTGGGTGGGGTCGGGGCGGGGCGTGGGGGTGTGGGGGTGAGGGTGGGTGCGGGGGTGGGGCTGGGCGTGGGCGTGGGTGGCTGTGTGGGGGTGGGCCGGGGTGTCTGGCATGGGATGGGCTCCCTCGGGGTGCTTGGGCTTCACCTCTTGGACGGTCGGGGGTGGGCGGGGTGTGACATCGGGTGGGGGGAGGTGGCTTGGGGTGGGGGAGGTGACTTGGGGCGGGTGGCGGTGGTGCGGTGGTGCGGTGGTGGGGCGGGGATTGTCAGTGGCGGCGTGCACGATGGGGGGATGGTGCGGAAGAGAGTTCAGGCGGGTGCGGGTGCGGGTGCGGGGGCCGGGGACGGGGACGGGGGTGGGGCCGTCGTCAAGGCTGCTCGGCGGGCCGAGGTGCGGTTGCCTGCGCTGAGTCCCTTCGAGGGGCGGGAGTTGGAGCCCGACGGGGATTACGACGGGGTCGAGTTCCGTGGCCTCGACCTCGGGGGGCAGGACGGGGGTGGCGCGTTGTTCATGGACTCCGCGGTGACGGGGTGCACGGTGGACGAGACCCGGCTGACGCGGGCGCGGTTCGTGGACTCGGTGCTGACGGAGTTGCGGGGGGTGGGGACGGATCTGGTGGAGGCGTCGCTGCGGGACGTGGAGGTGGTCGACGCGCGGCTCGGGGGCGTGCAGGTGCACGGGGGCGTGCTGGAGCGGGTGGTGGTGCGGGGCGGGAAGATCGACTACCTGAACCTGCGGAAGGCGCGGTTGCGGGACGTGGTCTTCGAGGAGTGTGTGCTGGTGGAGCCGGACTTCGGGGAGGCGACGTTGGAGCGGGTGGAGTTTCGGGGGTGTGTGGTGCGGGGGGTCGACTTCACGCGGGTGCGGATGCGGGATGTGGACTTCCGGGACGCGGCGGAGTTGGGGGTCGCGCGGGGGATCGAGAGCATGGCGGGGGCGGTGATCAGTCCGGTCCAGCTGATGGAGCTGGCGCCGGTGTTTGCGGGGCAGGTGGGGGTTCGGGTGGCGTGATTTTTCCTGGCGGGGGCGCCTTGGGCGGGGGCGTGGCGTCTGCGCTCTGGGTCCGTGGTGGGGTGCGGGGCGCGGGGGCGTGCGTCTGCGCCTGGGGTCGTTTGTGGGTGCGGGGCCGCGGGGGTATGTGCGTACTCGCCATCCACTGTTCGCCACGCCTCACGAACAACATTGCTACAGCGCGCTCGGTGCTCCGTGCGCACATACCCCCACGTCCCCTCCCGAGCGTTTGCGCCTGCGGCCCGGTGGGGCGGCTCCCTGTGCCTGCGACCGGTTCAAGGCCGCGGGTCGGTGGACGGCCGCCCGCGCTCGCAGCGGGTTACGCCCCGCCGCGCCCTGGCGTCAGCCGGGCCCCGTTGTGGGGTGGACCCGCCCGCCCACCGCTACTCCCGCCGCAGGTCGCGGGGCACACCCACCCGCTCGTCCCTACGCCGGCTGGCCACACATCG
This sequence comes from Streptomyces sp. NPDC041713, assembly GCF_055591085.1. Taxonomy (NCBI): domain Bacteria; kingdom Bacillati; phylum Actinomycetota; class Actinomycetes; order Kitasatosporales; family Streptomycetaceae; genus Streptomyces; species Streptomyces sp. NPDC041713. Next base: position 567,928 of record NZ_JBVIZY010000005.1, on the reverse strand, counting down.
CAGGTAAGCCCACCTACCCGCCCCGCGCCGGCCGTACGTCGTGGGTAAGCCCACCCACCCCTACGCCGGTCGCACGTCGCGAGTAGGCCACCCGCCC
>NZ_JBVIZY010000005.1:494432-567732 GCF_055591085.1 Streptomyces sp. NPDC041713 | reverse complement strand
CCTACGCCGGTCGCACGTCGTGGGTAAGCCCACCCGCCCCTACGCCGGTCGCACGTCGTGGGTAAGCCCACCCGCCCCTACGCCGGTCGCACGTCGTGGGTAAGCCCACCCGCCCCTACGCCGGTCGCACGTCGCGAGTAAGCCACCCGCCCTTACTCCCGCCGCAGGTCGCGGGCGTACCCACCCACCCCCTCACGCCAGCCGCACGTCACGGTGTGGACCCACCCACCCCACACCGGCCACACGGCACGGGGTAAGCCCACCCGCCCCGACCTCAGCTGCACGTCGCGGGGTGGGCCCGCCCACCCGCCCCTACCCCCGCCCTACGTCGCGGGGTAAACGGGTGGGTGGGTGGGGAGCATCCGCCGCGGAGCGGCGGGACTGTTTGAGGCCGCAGGGGGAGACGGGGGAGCCCCCCCACCCGGCCCCTCCGCCGCGGAGCGGCGGGCCTGTGGGTGCTCAGGGGGACGGCGCCCGCAACCCCACCCCGAACCCCTCCCCGTACCCCCCAGGCCCCCGGGCCTACCGGACGCGAGGGAAGCGGGACAGCAGGGACCACAGGGCCGGGTTGTCCGCCAGGCTGTCGTGGAGGTCCGTGAGGTCGGCCACGACGTCGTGGAGGAAGTCGCGCGCCTCGCGCCGCAACTCCGCGTGGGAGAAGGACAGCGGCGCCTCCTCCGCGTCCATCCAGTCCGCCTCGATGTCCACCCAGCCGAAACGGCGGGCGAACAGCATGCGGTCCGTCGACTCCGTGAAGTCGAGCTCCGCGTACTGGGGACGGGACGCCCGGCTCCCGAGCGGGTCCTTGTCCAGCGTCTCCACGATGTCGCACAGCGCCCACGCGAAGTCCAGGACGGGAACCCATCCCCAGGCTGTGGACAGCTCCCGGTCCGCCTTCGTGTCGGCCAGGTACACGTCCCCGCAGAAGAGGTCGTGCCGCAGCGTGTGGACGTCCGCACGGCTGTAGTCCAGCTGAGGGGGGTCAGGGAAGCGGGCGGAGAGCGCGTAGCCGATGTCGAGCACGGGGTCGATGGTGTCATGGTCCGGCGCACACCCTCCCCGGCGGAGAGCGAGAGGAGGGCGGGGCGGCGATGACCGGTACGGGGCGGGGCGGCCGGGACCCGGTGCGCCGGAGCGCCGCTGCGCTGGAACGCCACCGCGCCAGCGCGCCGCCCCGCCACCCCGCCACCCCTCAAGACAAGAGCCGCTGCTCCTTCGCCACCGCCACCGCCCCCGCCCGCGTGTCCACGCCCAACTTGTCGTAGATCCGGCCCAGGTGCGTCTTCACCGTGGCCTCGCTGATGAACAGGGCGCGGGCGATCTCGCGGTTGCCGAGGCCGCGGGAGAGCTGGCCCAGGATGTCGCGTTCGCGGTCGGTGAGCGTGGGGTGCGGGGCCCGCATGCGGGCCATGACGCGGGAGGCCACCGGCGGCGAGAGCGTCGTGCGGCCCTGCGACGCCGCGTGGATCGCGGCGAAGAGTTCCTCGGGGCGCTCCGCCTTGAGGAGGTAGCCCGTCGCGCCCGCCTCGATCGCCCGCGTGATGTCCGCGTCCGTGTCGTAGGTGGTGAGGACCAGGACGTGCGGGGCGGGGGACGCCGCCGTGATGCGGCGGGTGGCCTCCACGCCGTCGATGCCCTCGCCCAGCTGGAGGTCCATCAGGACCACGTCCGGCGTCCGCTTCGCGGCGAGCGCGACCGCCTCCTCGCCGGTGCCGGCCTCGCCGACCACCTCGATGCCGGGCGCGCTGCCGAGCAGGGCGAGCAGACCCGCGCGCACGACCACGTGGTCGTCACAGACCAGCAGCCGCACCACACGGTCGAGGTGAGAGGACGCGGCGTGGGCGTTCGTCACTGTGGCTCCAGCGGGATCGATACGGACAGGACCGCGCCTTCGCCCGGCGCCGACTCGATCGTCAGTGTGCCGCCGAGCTGCCCGGCCCGCGCCCGGATCGCGGGCAGACCGTGTCCCCGTACCTCCTGCCGCTCCCGTACGCCCCCCGGCGGGAAACCGCGGCCGTCGTCGGCGACGTCCAGGACCACCTGGTCGTCCAGGAGGGTCAGGGTCAGCGCGGCCGTGGTGGCGTGCGCGTGCTCCCGTACGTTGGCCAGCGCGCCCTGCGCGATGCGCAGCAGCGCCGAGCCGACCCGGTCGGGCAGCGGCACCACCGGGCCCTCCGCGTGGAAGCGGACGGTGAGGCCCGCGCCCGACTCGCGCTCCGCGAGTGCCCGCAGCGCCTCGACGACACCGCCGCCGTCCGCGAGGTCGGCGGGGGCCAGGTCGTGCACGAAGCGGCGGGCCTCGGCGAGCCCGCGCTCGGTGATCGACTCGGCGGTACGGACATGGGTACGGGCCTTCGCCGGGTCCACGTCCCACACCCGGTCGGCCGCCTGCAGCAGCATCTGCTGGCTGGACAGGCCCTGCGCGAGGGTGTCGTGGATCTCCATGGACAGACGCTGGCGCTCGGCGAGCGTGCCCTCGCGCCGTTCGATGGCGGCCAGTTCGCGGCGGGTGCGGACGAGGTCGTCGATCAGTTCGCGCTGCCGGACCGCCTGGCGCTTCATGTGGAGGAAGACGGCCGTGGCGATCGCCGAGACGGCGGGCGGGCCGAGGATCAGATCCGGGTCGAAACGGCCCGCGAGCCGCAGCTGCGAGGCGACGACGCAGGCGGTCAGCACGGCCACCAGGGCGAGGGCCGCGCGCGGCGGCAGCGTCCGAAGGCCGGTGTAGAAGAGCGGGACCGCGCACCACCCGAAGCTCGGCGCGAGCACGACGAGGACCAGCCAGACCGCGACGACCAGCGCCAGCCAGGTGAGCCGGCGGGGGGTGGGGCGCGCGTCGAGTGCCGGGCGGGGCCCGGGTCCCTTCCGCCGGTGGCCCCGGACCGCGGCTGCCAGGGGCGGCAGGGCGTAGAGGACGGCGAGGACGGCGACGAGCGCGATGATCCACGGGGCGCGCGCACCGCCGGGGTGACGCAGCAGGAAGCGGGCCAGCGAGGTGGCCAGGAGCAGGTAGAACGTCGCGTGCATGACGGCCGCGAGCCAGCGGGCGTCGGGGTCCGGCGCGGGGAGGGCGAGGTCCGGAGTCCGGGCGTCGACGGGCGGCGTGCGGGTGTCGGTGTACGGAGGCCGGGGGGCCGGGTCCGGCGTGCGCTGTCCCACGGGGCGCCTCCTTCTCGTACGGCCGTCTCTCGCCGGCGGTCGCGCCGCCGCGCCGCTGAACTGGGCAAACACCTTCATTGTGGCCCGTCGTGGCCAGGAGGGGGTCAACCGATCGGTTGACCCCCGTGTCGACCGAGTCGCGCGCGGCAGCGAGCCGGTACGTCGAGGGGTGCGGGGCGTTCGCGGCCCCAGGCTTGAGGACAGAGGCGAACGGTTCCGGCTCGCCCCTTCTCCCGCGACCACCACCGATCACCACCGATCACACCACCCCACCCTGGAGCCCCCGATGCAGAAGCTCTCCCGCCGCACCCGAGTCCTCACCGTCGCCGCCACCGCCGCCGTTCTCGGCGCCGGTACCTTCGGTGCCGTCTCCGCCACCGCCGGCACGCCCGACGCCGCGACCAAGGCCGCCGTCACCGCCGACGCGGGCAACAAGAACCTCACCCAGTCGACGCACCTCACCGTCGCCGCCGCCACCAAGGCCGCGCAGGCCACCCTCGACGCGGCGACGAAGGAGAACCAGCGGGTCTCCGTCGCCGTCGTCGACCGCAACGGCAACACCGTTGTCACGCTGCGCGGGGACGGCGCGGGCCCGCAGTCGTACGAGTCCGCCGAGAAGAAGGCGTACACCGCCGTCTCCTGGAACGCGCCCACCTCCGAGCTCGCCGGGCGCCTGGAGAAGACGCCGAACCTGAAGGACATCCCCGGCACGCTGTTCCTCGCGGGCGGCGCACCGGTCACCGCCAAGGGTGCGCCCGTCGCGGGCATCGGCGTCGCGGGCGCCCCGAGCGGCGACCTCGACGAGAAGTTCGCGAAGGCGGGCGTGGCGGCACTCGCCCGCTGAGCCACCGCCCCGCGGGGCCGGGCCACGGGGCATCGTGCCACCCCCGGCCCGGCTCCCGCGCCCGCCCGCGCGGAAGCCCGCACGCCCCCGTACGACGAGGAGACCCCATGCCCCCCACTCCCGACCCCACCACCCCCTCCGCCGACCAGCGGCTGCTCGACGCCGCGCGGGCCGGGGACGCCGCGGAGGTGGCCGCCGCCCTCGACGCGGGCGCGCGGGTCGAGGCCCGGGACACCGAGCTGCGCTCACCCCTGCTGCTCGCCGCCGCAGGCGACCACGTGGAGGCGGCCCGGATACTGGTCGCAGCCGGCGCGGACGTCAACGCGCAGGACCACCGGTGCGACAGCCCTTGGCTGGTCACCGGGGTGACGGGCAGCGTCGCCATGCTGCACGCCCTGCTCCCCGCGGGCCCCGACATGACGCTGCGCAACCGCTTCGGCGGCGTCTCCGTGATCCCCGCGTCGGAACGCGGCCACGTCGCGTACGTACGAGAGGTCCTGCGCGTCACCGACATCGACGTCGACCACGTCAACGACCTCGGCTGGACCGCCCTGTTGGAGGCCGTCATCCTCGGCGACGGCGGCCGCGCCCACCAGGAGGTGGTCCGCGCGCTCCTCGCCGCGGGCGCGACACCGGACCTCGCCGACCGCGACGGCGTCACCCCCCTCGCACACGCGCAACGCCGCGGCTTCACGGAGATCAGCCACCTCCTACGAGACACGACGTGAGCCCCCCCGGCACAGGCGCGCGACCCCCTAAGCCAACTCCCGCCACCGGACAACCCGTTGGCCACAGCGCCCCTGTGAAGACTGCTCCGGGAACCCACCGGCCCGCACCCGCGTACGAGACGGGAGGGGACGTGGGGGTATGTGCGCACGGAGCACCGAGCACGCTGTAGCCCCGCCCTTCAAGAGGCGTGGCGAACAGTGGATAGCGAGTACGCACATACCCCCGCGGCCCCGCACCCACAAACGAACCGAAGGCGCAGACGCCCACGCCCCCGCACCCGTGAGACGGAACCAAAAGCACCAGCCCGTCTCACAGGCCCCCCACCAGAGCCCCCCATACCAACCCGCCCCGAACATTTGCCGCATAAGATCATCGCGTGGACCTGCGATCTCCGGCCGCCCGAGCCGCCACCGTCACCTGCTCCCTCGCCCTGCTCGCGGCCCTGGGAGCCTGCAGCGGCGCAGGGGTGAACGGCACCCCGGGCGCCGACGGCGTACGCGACCCGTACTTCCCCAAACTGGGCAACGGCGGCTATGACGTGACGCACTACGGCCTGACCCTGGGCTACGACCCCGACGCCCGGCACCTCACCGGCACCGCCGACATCACGGCCCGCGCCACCAAGAACCTGAGCTCGTTCAACCTCGACCTCAAGGGCCTGGACGTCTCGGACATCACCGTCGAGGGCAAGGCGGCCCGTTTCCAGCGGGCAGGCCACGAACTACGGGTCCGCCCGGCCGACGAACTCGACCGGGGCGAGACGTTCCGCGCCACGGTCCGCTACGCCGGCACCCCGGAGACCATCACGGACGACGACGGCTCCAAGGAGGGCTGGCTCCCGACGGACGACGGCGCGCTCGCGCTGGGCGAGCCGACCGGCTCCATGGCGTGGTTCCCGGGCAACCACCACCCCAGCGACAAGGCCTCGTACGACATAGAGATCACCGTCCCCAAAGGCCTGAAGGCCGTGTCCAACGGCGAGTTGACCCGCCAGTCGACCAAGAACGGCCGCACCACCTTCGCCTGGCACAGCGCCGAACCGATGGCGAGCTATCTGGCGACCGTGGCCGTCGGCAAGTACGAGCTGAAGACGTCGACGACCGACGACGGCATGCAGGTCATCACCGCCGTCGACACCGCGCGGGCGAAGGCGAGCAAGAAGGTCCTCGACGAGCTGCCCGACATCCTGGAGTGGTCGGAGTACAACTTCGGGCCCTACCCGTTCTCCTCGACCGGCGCGATCGTCGACCGCGCGGGGCACGTGGGCTACGCCCTGGAGACGCAGACCCGGCCGACGTTCCCGAGTGACTTCAACACCGGACTCCTCGTCCACGAGCTGGCCCACCAGTGGTTCGGCGACTCCGTCACGCCCAAGTCGTGGCGCGACATGTGGCTCAACGAGGGCTTCGCCACGTACGCGGAGTGGCTGTACGAGGAGGACAACGACGGCGACAGCGCCCAGGAGACCTTCGACGCGCTCTACGACGGCGAGTACTTCGCGGACGACGAGGACAACGAGGCGCTCTGGGAGTTCCCGCCCGCGAAGCCGACCGACGCCGCGAGCATCTCGGACTCGCCCGTGTACGAGCGCGGCGGGATGGTCATCCACAAGATCCGCCAGGCGGTCGGGGACGACACGTTCTACGACATCGTGCAGGGCTGGGCGAAGACGTACCGGCACAAGAACGCGGACACCCGCGACTTCACCGAGTACGTCGAGGAGCACGCGGGCGGCGACGAGGCGCGGGCGAAGGTCCGCAGGATCTGGGGCGACTGGCTGTACGGCGACGGAAAGCCGGAGAATCGCTGACGGCCCCTCGGAGCGAGACGGCGCCTCATACGCACCGCCGCCCCCTGCGGCTCCCCCCTGCGACCACCCCCTGCCCTCGCCCCCTCAGAGCTCCTTACGGAGGACCGCGCACGGCCGGTGCAACGCACGGTCCTCCCGGTGCCCGATGACGAGGTAGCCGAGCGCGGTCCAGAAGCGCATCGCCTCCGGGTTGTTCTCCAGGACGGCGAGGCGCGCGGCCGCACGCCCCGCGTCCCGGAAGCGCTGCTCGACGAGACCCGCCAACTCCCGCCCCAGGCCGGTGCCGTGCAGTCCCGCGTCGATCATCAGGAGCCCGATCCACGGGTCGGGGTCGGCCGGGTCGGGGTGCCGGGCGAGCGTGACGGCGATCCCCACGAGCCGGCCGCCGGAGCGCGCGAGGAGCACCTCGGCGTCGGGGTGGGCGAGTTCGTCCGCGAGGGCCTTGGCGACCTGCTCGACGCGGATGTCGTCCGGGTCGGGGAAGTCGCCGCCGAGCGCGAAGAACGCGTGGTTGGACGCGTACAGCGCGGTCACCTCGGTGAGGAGGTGACCGGGCAGGGCACCGTCGACGGCGGTGAGCGGTTCGAGCATCATGGGGGCAGGCTAGGGCCCGGGGACCCACGGACCCGGTACCCCACCCCACGCCAAGCGGTTCACCCCTGACACCCGCGCCCCGCACCTCACGCGCCCGCGTCCCGTGCCTCGCGCGCCTCACGGTGTTCCGCGCCTCGCGCTTCGCGCCTCGCGCGTCCCGCGCCTCACGGCGTTCCCGCCTCGCGCGTCCCGCGCCTCACGGCGTTCTGCGCTTCGCGCCTCGCGCGTCCCGCGCCTCACGGCGTTCCCGCCTCGCGCCTCGCGCGTCCCGCGCCCCGTACCTCAATGCGTCCCGAGCCACCACGCGTCCCGCGCCTCACGCGCCTCGCGCCTCACGCACCCGCGCCCCGGACCTCAACGCACCCCGCGCCTCACGCCCCCCGCACCTACGCGCTCCCCCCTCACGCCCCGCCCGACGCCCCCGCCCGCTGCTTGCGCAGACTGCGCCACTCGCCGAACGCGGTCCAAGCGGCGCAGCCGAACGCGCCGGCGTAGACGGCGGCCCAGCCCATCGACCGGCCCTCCGAGTCGATCAGCCGGTCGGCGCCGAGGACTGCGAAGACGACCGCCGAGGTGAGGGCGCCGTACAGCTTCTGGCGGGTGACGCGCTGCTGCCTGCGCGGGCCCTCCGAGAGACGCAGCGCGTAGATCTCGACGTCACCGAAGACGTCCTCGGCCCCCTCCTCGCCCGCGGCGGATCCCTCCGCGGAGGCGAGATGCTGGCGCGCCTCCCGCACATGCCCGCGGGCCTCGGCGGCCTTCATGCCGTGCCGGCCGCGCAACAGGCCCTCCAGACGGGCCAGCCACCGCTCGTCGTCGAGACCGCCCTCGGTGCCGCCCGCGCGGCGTCCGGGCGCGAACCACCGGTCGATACGGGTGTCGGGGAGCAGAAACGCGCCGACGGCCCAGCCGACGCCGGCCAGCATGAGGACGGGTGCGGGCACGCGAAACAGCCGGTCCTCGGAGAGCGTACTGGCCAGGGCTATCCCGCCGATCAGCGCGGCGGCCGCCCCCGCCAGGAACCCCCACATGCCCCGCAAGAGCCCGGCGGAGCGGGCGACGAAGGCGAGGCACCCCAGGCAGGAGCCCCCGGCGATCCCGGCGAAACCGGCGAGCGAGGACGGGGCGACCGTCACCCACAGGCCGTCCTGGATCCAGTACAGCCCGAAGACGGCGAACAACAGGAACCCGAGCGTCCCGAACGACGCGGCGACCCGCTCACCGGGGCGCATGCCACGGGTGTCGATCCGGGCCCGGTACCGCTCGCTGACGCGCTCGGCTGCGACGGTACGGGCGTACGCGGCGGGGTCGCCGAGCACCTCCGCCGCGGGCTGCCCCGCCTCGGCCACGAGCTGGTGGGCCTCGGCGAGCATCTCGTCGGCGAAGCCAGCGGGCGCGTCCTCGTCGAGGACCAGCCGCACCAGGACGGCGTCGGCCCACTCCTCGTCCTCCTCGCGCGCCCAACTGAGCTCAGGCGTACGTGTCCTGCTCATCGTCATCCCCCTTCGTCGCCGTCGCCGGAAGGAGCGAGCCGACGGTCCGGGAGAAGTCCCCCCACGCGGCCTGGTCACGCCGCAACCTCGCTCGTCCCTCCGCGGTGATCCGGTAGTACTTGCGTCCGGGCCCGCCCTCTCCGGCCCCCCACTCGACCTCGACGGCGCCTTCTTCCTCGAGGCGCGTGAGGGCGGGGTAGAGGGTCGCGGCCTTGACCCCGTGGAGCCCGGCTTCCCCGAGTCGACTGAGCAGGGCGTACCCGTAACTCCGTGGTTCGGATTCGAGGATGCCGAGCAGACAGAGGGGCAGGACGGCACGGGTCCAGACGGCGGACGACTCGGCCATGGGTCCCCCTCACTCGCTGCTCGACTCTTCGTTCTGCCGGACTATTCAATTATCCAGAATAGTGGGGACTCTGTAAATCCCGTTTCCCGAACGCCCCTCCCGCCGCAGCTCGAACCACACGTGCTTGCCCCCGCCCGCCCGCACCTGGCGCGGCGCCGGGGCGGTCCCCCACTCGTGCGCGAGGGCCTGTACGAGGAACAGTCCGCGCCCGTGCTCGCTGTCCCGCGAGACGTCGAGCGCGGCGAGGGGCTCGGCGCGGCAGTCGTCGTACACGCAGACCCGGACCCCACCGTCGGCCAGCACGCACGCCTCCATGCCGATGGTCGGCGAGGCGGTGTGCGTGACGGCGTTGGTGACGACTTCGGAGACGAGGGTGCGGGCGGTGTCGGCGAGTTCGGAGCGACCGTTGGCGGCGAGGAGGAGGGTGAGGGTGTCGCGGCAGATCTTGGGGGAGAGGGGGGTGTTGGGGGTGGTGAGGTGGTAGGTCTGTCCTGCTGCGTTCGGTTGTTCGGTCATCGGACCAACTCCCGGGAGGCGTAGTGGCGTTACGCGGCGCGTCGCCGTGGCCCGGTCGCCTGGGGCGGCGACTGCTCTGCGGTTTTACTGACGCTCCGTGCGCTGTCGTGAACGACGGTAGGGCGCATCCATGTGCCGTCACATGGATGTGCCGCAAACACCACTCGTGTGGGTGGGTCGGGCGCACAGGCCGACGGGCACCCGGCAGACTTGGCCGTCGGACGGGAGGGAGATGGATGCCACCTCGGAGGAACCCCACGGCGCGGCAGGCCCGGCTGGGGGCGGAACTGCGCAGACTTCGCGAGGCGGCAGGCATGGCCGCGCGTGAGGCCGGAGATCTGCTCGGCGGCAATCAGGCGCAGATCAGCCATATCGAGGCAGGACGTTGGGGTGTCAGCGCGGAGCGGGTACGACGGCTGGCGAGCCTCTACTCCGCGACGGACGGCAAGTTGGTCGATGCCCTCTGCTCCATGGCGGAGGAGCGGATCAAGGGATGGTGGGAGGAGTACCGGGGCGTACTCGGTCCCGGCTTCCTGAACATTGCTGAACTCGAGCATCACGCCCTGGCTCTCAGCAGCGTGCAGACCATGAACATGCCCGGCATCCTCCAGACCGAGGAGTACGTGCGAGCGATTCACAACAGCCATACCCCTACGTTGGCGCCCGACGAAGTGGACCGCCGCGTCGAGTTCCGACTGCGCAGGCGGCGCGTTCTGGAGGGCGGCAGGCCAACGCCGTTCGTGGCGTTCGTCCACGAAGCGGCGCTGCGTATGCGCTACGGCGGGCGCCAGGTCACCAGGGGACAGCTGGAGTACTTGCTGGAAGTCGCTCAGTGGCCCGCCGTGACGGTGCGGGTGATCCCGTTCACGTGCGAGGACTTCATCGAAGCGGCGCACTCCCTGTTGTATGCCGAAGGGGTGGTTCCGCAACTCGACACCGTGCACTTGGACACCCCTGTCGGCGGCATCACCATCACCGCCGAGGGCGACATCAAGAGGTTCGGCAACTTGCTCGTCACCGCGGAACGCGCAGCTCTGAGCCGGCGAGAGTCCCACCAGCTCATCCATCGGATCGCCAAAGAACTCTGAGAGGCACGTATGCGAACGCTGTGGCAGAAGTCGTCCTACTCCGGAGTCGACGCCGAAGACTGCCTCGAACTCGCCCCGCACGACCCCCACATCGCGCTCCGCGAAAGCGAAACCCCCGACGACACCCTCACCGCCACCCCCAAGGCCCTCGCCGCCCTGATACGCGCCTGTAAGACCCCCGCCGGACGCCAAGGGTCGGGCCCCTGAGGGGCGGCCCCCGGCGCGGACGCCAGAAGGCCCCGGCCAGCGGTCGCTGGCCGGGGCCTTCCGGGTGGATCAGGCGGTCACGTCGTCTCAGACGTTGACGCCGAAGTCCTGCGCGATGCCGACCAGGCCCGACGCGTAGCCCTGGCCCACCGCGCGGAACTTCCACTCCGCGCCGTTGCGGTACAGCTCGCCGAAGACCATGGCGGTCTCCGTCGCGGCGTCCTCGGAGAGGTCGTAGCGCGCGATTTCCGTGCCGCCGGCCTGGTTGATGATGCGGATGAAGGCGTTCCGCACCTGGCCGAAGTTCTGCGAGCGGTTCTCCGCGTCGTAGATCGAGACCGGGAAGACGATCTTCTCGATGTCGGCGGGCAGGCCCTCGAGGTTGACGTTGATCTGCTCGTCGTCGCCCTCGCCCTGGCCCGTGACGTTGTCACCGGTGTGGACGATGGTCTGGTCCGGCGTCGCCTTGTTGTTGAAGAAGACGAAGTGCTGGTCCGAGAAGACCTTGCCCTGGGTGTTCACCGCGATCGCGGAGGCGTCCAGGTCGAAGTCGGTGCCGGTGGTGGTGCGGACGTCCCAGCCGAGCCCCACGGTGACGGCGGTCAGGCCCGGAGCCTCCTTGGTGAGCGAGACGTTGCCACCCTTGGACAGGCTTACTGCCATTGTTGGGAGTCCCTTCCCTCGTTTACGACGCTCCGCCCTGCGCGGGCGGTGCGTACGGGCTTCGTACTGGGGACGAAGCTACCTTCACTCGTACCAACGCCGACCAGGGTCCCCAAGGTTCCACTCGGCTTTACTTTCTTTACCCGGGTCTTTGCAGGGGTCTTTGTACGGGTCTTTGCCCGGGTCCGCGAAAAGGGCGTGACGTGAGCCCGACAGGCGCGCGACCATGGGGGCATGTCCGGTCCCCATGTCATCCGCGGTTCGGTCTCCCTGCCGGAGGCCGAGCTCATGTGGCGTTTCTCGCGATCCTCCGGGCCGGGCGGGCAGCACGTCAACACCAGTGACTCCCAGGTCGAGCTCCGGTTCGACCTTGCGAACACCGACGCGCTCCCCGAGATGTGGAAGCGGCGCGCGCTGGAGCGTCTCGCCCCGCGGCTCGTCGACGGCGTCGTCAGCGTACGGGCGAGCGAGCACCGGTCGCAGTGGCGGAACAGGGAGATGGCCGCCACCCGGCTCGCCTCCCTGCTCGCCGAGGCCACCGCCCCGCCGCCCAAGCCGCGCCGCGCCACGAAGATTCCTCGCGGCATCAACGAACGGCGCCTGCGCAACAAGAAGGCGCGCAGCGAGACCAAGCGGGGGCGCTCGGGACAGGGTTGGGGCTAGCCCCGTCTCCGCCAGGGGCGCGGGGAACTGCGCGAGCAAGCACGGAAAAGCCGCAGTCGCGCCTGCTGGGATCCCGGCAGACGCGGCTGCGGCTCGTCGCGCGCTGAGCGCGCAGTTCCCCGCGCCCCTGACGGGGCGCTGTCACCCCCGCCCCCTGACGGGGCTAGCCGAGCTGGCGGTACTTGCCTCGGAAGTACGTCAGGGGGCCACCGTCGGAACTGGGCAGCGACGCAGTCAGCACGCGGCCGATCACCAGCGTGTGGTCGCCCGCCGTCACCGTCTGTTCCGTGCGGCACTCCAGCGTCGACAGCGCGCCGCCGACCAGCGGGGCGCCCGACGCCGCCCCCCGTACGTAGGGGATGTCCTCGAAGAGGAGACGGTCGCTGATGCGGCCCTTCATCGCGAAGCGGCCCGCGATGTGCCGCTGGCTCTCGGCGAGCACCGACACCGCCCACAGCGGCTGCTCGGCGAGCAGGTCGTCCATGCGGGAGCCCTCGCGCAGGCTCACCATGACCAGCGGCGGGTCGAGGGAGACGGAGAGGAAGGCCGTGGCCGTCATGCCCACGTCCTCGCCCGCGGGCGCGCCCGGGTCGTCCGGGTCCAGGCCGGGCTCGCGCGCCGTCACCAGGACCACGCCCGCCGCCAGCCGGGACATCGCCGCGCGGAACTCGTCGTTGCTCACCCCATCAGCATGCCCGTGCGGCGCGGGATGACGAGGGGAAAGCGGGGCCGGGAGAGTCTTCAGTACGTGAGCCACACCGTCGACGCTAGCCCGTGCGCCCCCGCCGAAACATCGGCCGCTGGGCCCAGAACGGTCCTAGGACCCGGGGCCGAGGCGCGCGCCCGGGTGGCCGTCACGCAGCGTGTGGCACTCAGTGCCGTGCGGAGCCGTTTCGCCGGAGGACTAGTCCAAGGGACTGGACCAACGGCGGTGCCCCACCTGTGACTTGAGTCACAGGACCCATATTTTGTTGACCCTGTGTACCGAGTGAGCAGCTCGCTGTGATTCAGTGACGGTGGCAATAAGACACTGAGGGCACCAAAGGCACAAGAGGGCACGGAAGAGCCACTGCCACGAAGAGCACGGGCGAAAGATCACTGCGGGCGCTGCGCATCCTGGAGTTGCTGTCGAGGTCTCGGGGAGAACGAGCATGGAGACCGAGTCGGAGCCGTACGTCCGTCTTGCGACCCTGCGGCAGCTGCACCAGGTGGTAGCGGAGCTGAACACGGCCCGGAGCCTGGCGGACACGCTGCAGACCGTCGCCGACGGCATCGTCAACGGCCTTGGCTATGAACTGGCGTGCGTCAATCTCGTGCGCCCGGACGGCGACCTCGTCGTCGCCGCCTTCGCGGGCAACTCCTCCGCCGAGGCGCTCATCACCGGCCGCGTCGGCTCCCGGGACGCCTGGGAGCGCCGGCTCGCCATGGGCGAGGCGTGGGGCGCGCTGCGCTTCATCTCGTACACCGAGGGCTGGGTCCTCGACGACGACGACGTCCCGCAGTGGTACACCGAGGGCCCCGAGCCCCGCTTCGAGGACGAGTGGCACCCCTCGGACCGCCTCTTCGCCCCCATGTACGCGACCGGCGCGGCTGGCGGCGAACTGCTCGGCGTGATCTCCGTGGACCGGCCCCGCAACGGCCGCAGGCCCGGCGCCTGGGGCCGCGAGGCCCTGCAGATGTACGCCTTCCAGGCCGCCATCGCCATCAGCAACGCCCGCCTGCGCGCCAACATGCAGCGCGCCCTGGTCCGCCTGGAGCGCGAGCAGCAGGCACTGCGGGCCAGCGAGGAGTCCTTCCGGCAGGCCTTCGAGTACGCGCCCTCCGGCATGGCCATCGCCGAGATGGGCGGTGACCAGCACGGGCGGATCCTGCGCACCAACGACGCGCTCTGCCGGCTGCTCGGCAGGCCCGCGTCCGCGATGCGGCGCTACTCCTTCTCCGACCTCGTCCACCCCGAGGACATCGGCACCCTGCTGCGCACCTCCGCCGAGGGCGGCCGCGCCGAGCTCCAGCTCGCCCACCGCGCCTCGCACGACTCGCTCACCGGCCTGCCCAACTCCGCGGAGCTGCGCGCCCGGCTCAGCGCCCGCCTCTGTCGCAGGCCGCACGCCGGCCAGCCCAGCGCCGTCGACTCCCTCGATGCCGCCTACGAACACGGCTTCGACTTCGGGCCCGCCGCGCACCGGGCGGACGACGGCTTCGACCACCACGTCCACACCGTCGCCCCCGAGGGCGGGGAGAACGACGTGGACGACGGCACCAAGGGTCTCGCCGTCCTCTTCTGCGACCTCGACGGCTTCAAGTCGATCAACGACAGGTTCGGGCACCACACCGGCGACGCCGTCCTCATCGAGGTCGCCCGCCGCCTCACCAACGGGGTGCGGGACGGGGACACCGTGGCGCGGCTCGGCGGCGACGAGTTCGTGGTGCTCGCCGACGGGCTCGGCCGGGCCGACGCCCAGGACCTCGCGGTCCGGCTGCGGAACGCGATCATCCCGCCGATCCGCGTCGACGGCAGGGCGGTCCGGGTGGGGGCGAGTTTCGGCATCGGCTGGGCGCACTGCGGGATGTCGGCGGACGAAGTGTTGCACTCCGCCGACCAGCGGATGTACGTGGAGAAACGCTCGCGTGCCAAGCAGCACCGCAGGGCCGGATAGCGGTCCGGATGAGGTCAACGCCACCCCTTGGGCTCACTCGGACCGGGTAGGCTCCCGGGCGTCAGCGATATGAGGGAGTGACCTGGGAATGACGCCCGGCAATAACGGCGAGAACACGCCGAGCGCGCCGCAGGGCGACGACGATCCGTTCGGCTACCTGTACGAGGACGGACAGGCGGCCGGAGCGACCCCGCCCAGCGGCGGGGGTGGCTACGGGTACCCCGGGCCCCGCTCCTCGTACAACCAGGTCAGAGCGGTCGGCGACCGCCGTCCCTCCTACGGGCAGCAGCAGACCTACGGCGGCCAGCAGGCGTACGGGCAGCAGCAGGCGTACGGCCAGCAGGTCCCGCCGCAGCAGCAGCCCCAGCAGGGCTACGGCCGGCCGAACGCCCACTACACCGCGCCCGAGGCGCAGCCCGGCGGCGTTCCCGTCGCCTCCCCCCAGTACGCGCCCGCGGGCGGCGGAGGCGGCCGGGGCCGGGGGCCGAACACCAAGGGGCTGCTGATCGCGGCGGCCTCCGTGGTGGCGGTCGTCGGGCTCGGCATCGGCGCCGCCGTGATCTTCGGCAACGACGACGACAAGAGCGAGGGCACGAACGCCGGCGGCAAGCCGTCGCAGGCCTCGTCCGTCGAGCCGAGCGAGAAGCCGAGCAAGAAGCCCGCGAAGAAGGCCGACCTGCCCAAGACCGACGCGAAGGCCCTGAAGCTGGACGGCGGCACGACGACGGCGTCCGACGTCGACGGCGCCAAGGCGGACGGCGGGACCTACGTGGCCGGGTTCGACAAGGTCGGCGCGCAGGTGACGTGGACCGTCAACGGCATCCCCAAGAACGGCTCGTACAGCCTCCGGGTGAACTACGGGGTGCCCGGCAAGGACTCCAACGCCACCATCCTCGTCAACGGCAAGAAGCAGACCCGCCCGCTGAACATGAAGAACTTCGCGCACGCGGACGAGGGCGACTGGGAGAAGGGCTGGACCAACACCTGGGCGGTGGTCCAGCTCACCAAGGGCACCAACACCATCTCGCTCACCTGCGCGCAGAGCGACCTGTGCGGGACGACCGGCGCCAACATCGACCAGATGTGGCTCGTGAACGGCGACCAGGGCTAGCGACCGGGCTCCTGAGGGTTACTTCAGGAGCCCCAGGAAACCCGCCACCGTCCCGGCCATCGCCTCGCGGGCCGGGGCGAGGTACTTGCGGGGGTCGACGCCCGTCGCGTGGGCGGCCAGGTAGCCGCGGACCTCGCCGGTGAACGCCGTGTTGAGGGCCGTGCCGACGTTGATCTTCACCATGCCGGCGGCGATGGCCCGGCGGATCTCCTCGTCCGGTACGCCACTTGAGCCGTGCAGCACCAGCGGGACGGGCACGGCCGCGGCGAGCGCGCCGATCAACTCGTGGTCCAGGGCCGCCGTGCGCTCCGTCATCGCGTGCGAGGAGCCCACCGCCACCGCGAGGGCGTCCACGCCCGTCCCCGCGACGTACGCGGCCGCCTCCGCCGGGTCCGTGCGCACCCCCGGCGCGTGCGCGTCCAGCGGCGCCTCGCCCTCCTTGCCGCCCACCTGGCCGAGCTCCGCCTCCACCCAGATGCCGCGCTCGTGGCCCCAACGCGCCGCGTCCGCCGTCGCCTTGACGTTCTCGTCGTACGTCAGCTTCGACGCGTCGAACATCACCGAGCTGAAGCCCTCCGGATGCGCGGCCCGCAGCAGGTCGACGTCCGTCACGTGGTCGAGGTGGAGGGAGAGCCGGGCCGAGGAGGCGCGGGCCACCGCGGCGCTCGCCGCCGCGATCGGGGCGAGCCGGCCGCCGTGGAACTTCACGGCGTTCTCCGATATCTGCAGGATCGCGGGGAGCCCGGCCCGCTCCGCGCCCAGCGCCACCGCCTCAGCGTGCTCCAGCGTGATGACGTTGAACGCGGCGACGCCGTGACCCGCGGCGCGGGCCTCCGCGACGAGTTCGCCGGTGCTGACCAGTGGCACGGTTCTCCCCAATTGCTCTAGGCGGTGCGGAGGTTCAGGCCGCGGTGACCTGCCGGGTCACCGCGACACGAGGCAGCAGATCTTCGTACGTGGAGCGGTCGAACTCGCCCGCCACCGGCGCCACCACCGTCGCCGCCGACAGGGCGACCGCGCGGGCCAGGCGGTCCGGCCACGGCAGCCCCTCGGCGAGGGCGGACAGCAGCCCCGCCACCGCCGAGTCGCCGGCGCCGGTCGGGTTGCCGCGCACCCGGGACGGCGGGCGCGCCCGCCAGCCGCCGTCCGGCGTCACGGCGAGGAGCCCGTCGGCGCCGAGCGAGGCCACCACGGTGTGCGCGCCCCTGCGGCGGGCGTCCCGGGTGGCCCGCTCCGGCTCGTGGGAGCCGGTCAGCTCGGCGAGCTCGTCGGCGTTGGGCTTGACGATGTCGGGGCGTGCGGCGACCCCGCGGCGCAGCGGCTCCCCGCTGGTGTCGAGCAGGACCGGGACGCGGGCGGCGCGTGCGGCCCGTACGAGGAGCGCGTACGCCCCGACGGGGACGCCGGGCGGCAGGCTGCCGCAGAGGGCGACCGCGGCCAGGTCGGCGCGGTGCACCAGCTCCTCGTAGGCGTCCAGGAAGGCGGCCCATTCGGCGGGCGTGACGGTCGGGCCCGGTTCGTTGAGCTGGGTGGTGTCGCCGCTCGCCGCGTCGACCACGGCGAGGGTGCGGCGGGTGGCGCCGGCGACCGGGGCGAGCGCATCGGTGAGGCGGGGGTCGTCCGCGAGCCGCTCGTGCAGGAGGCGACCGGTGTCGCCGCCGGCGAAACCGGTGACCGTCACGTCGTGGCCGAGGGCGGCGAGCACGCGGGCGACGTTCAGGCCCTTGCCGCCGGGGCGTTCGGTCACCTCGGTGACGCGGTGCGAGGCGTGCGGGGTGAGCGCGGGGACGCGGTAGGTGAGGTCGAGGGCGGTGTTCAACGTGACGGTGAGGATCACTCGTACCACCCCCGAAGTACCTGTTCGTACGCGCGTGCCGTCGGCGTTTCCCGGGTTCTGATCATGCCAAACAGAAGGCGGTTGGCCCAGAGGTGAGGGCCAACCGCCTTCTGTTCAGGGGGGATGAGCAGAGGTCCGCAGGGGGCAGCGGGGGTCAAACGGGCGCAATCACCCATTCGCCCTTGCGCAGCACGCCCTTGACGTCGAACGAGGCGTCCAGGACGACCAGGTCGGCGTCCTTGCCGGGCTCCAGGGAGCCCACCCGGTCGTACATCCCGAGGAGCCGGGCCGGGTTGGCGGAGACGGCGCGGACGGTGTCCTCGACGGACAGCCCGTCGACGGTCACCGAGCGCTTGAACGCGCGGTCCTGGGTGAGGGTCGAGCCCGCGATGGAGTCGCCCTCGACGAGCCGCGCCACGCTGTCCTTCACCTCGACCTCCAGCGGGCCGAGCATGTAGCGGCCGTCGCCGAAGCCGGCCGCGTCCATCGCGTCGGTGATCAGCGCGACGCGGTCCGCGCCCGCGTGGTGGAAGGCCAGCTCGAAGGCGGCCGGGTGGAGGTGGGTGCCGTCGTTGATCAGCTCGACGGTGATCCGCTCGTCCTCCAGGAGCGCGGCGATCGGGCCCGGGTCGCGGTGGCCGAGGCCCGGCATGGCGTTGAACAGGTGCGTGGCGACGGTGGCGCCCGCGTCGATCGCGGCCACCGTCTGCTCGTACGTCGCGTCGGTGTGGCCGATCGCCGCGATGACGCCGTGCTCGGCGAGGAGCCGTACGGAGTCGAGGCCGCCCGGCAGCTCGGTGGCGAGCGTGCACATCCTGGCCTGGCCGCGGGCCGCGTCGATCAGCTTGCGGACGTCGGCGGGGTCGGGGTGGCGGAGCAGGCCCTCGCTGTGCGCGCCCTTGCGGCACGGGGAGATGAACGGGCCCTCGAAGTGGATGCCGGCGATGTCGCCCTGCTCGGCGAGTTCGGAGAGCACCCCGGCGCGCTCGACGAGGAAGTCCATCTCGCCGGTGACGGTCGAGGCGACGACGGTGGTGGTGCCGTGCAGGCGGTGCGTGTGCACGCCCTTCAGGACGTCCTCGACGGTGCCGGAGGTGAAGGACGCGCCGCCGCCGCCGTGGTTGTGCAGGTCGACGAAGCCGGGGACCACCCAGTGGCCGGTGAGATCGACGGTCTCGGCGTCCGCGGGCGCGCTGCCCGCGATGCGGGTGCCGTCGACGATCACTCGGCCGTTGGTGAGGGTCCCGGTGGGCAGGACCACCTGTGCACCGGCGAGAACCTTGCTAGTGGCCATCAGGTGGCTACCTCCGTGGGGTCGGTCGTGGGGTCGGTGTTCCGGTCGCCGGTTCTCCGGTCGACGAGGTCCCAGGCGAGCAGGCCCGCGCCCAGGCACCCGGCGGTGTCGCCGAGGGCCGCGGGGACGATGTCGGGCAGCGTCTGGAACTGGACGACGCGCGCCGCGACGGCCGCCCGCAGCGGCGTGAACAACGTTTCCCCCGCCTCCGCGAGACCGCCACCGATGATCAGCGTGTGCGGGTCCAGCAGAGTGAGGGCGGTGAGCAGGCCGTCGGCGAGGGCGTCGACGGCGTCCTGCCAGACCGTGCGGGCCCGCGGGTCGCCGGACTCCACGGCCTTCGCGCAGTCCGCGGCGTCCGCCTGCGGGTCGCCGCTCGCCTCGGCCCAGGCCTTGCTCACGGCGGAGGCGGAGGCGAGGCGCTCCAGGCAGCCGCGCTGACCGCAGCCGCAGGGTGGGCCGCCGGGGCGCACGACGATGTGGCCGATCTCGCCGGCCGAGCCGTGGGCGCCGGGCTCGATGGCGCCGCCGATGCCGATGGCGCCGGCGATGCCGGTGCCGAGCGGTACGAAGAGGAAGCGGTCGGCGCCCTTGCCCGCGCCGATGCGGCCCTCGGCGAGGCCGCCCGTGCGGACGTCGTGGCCGAGGGCCACGGGGACGCCTTCCAGGCGGGTGCTGAGGAGGTCGCGGAGCGGGACGTCGCTCCAGCCGAGGTTCGCTGCGTACACGGCGATGCCGCGCTCGGCGTCGACGATGCCGGGGACGGCGACGCCGGCCGCGGCGGCGGGTTCGCCGAAGCGGGCGGTGCCGTGGGCGCGCAGGTCCGCGGCGAAGTCGAGGATGGACTCGACGACGGCGTCGGGGCCCCGGTCGCGGCCGGTGGGGCGGCGCGCCTCGTACAGCAGCGTGCCGTCCGCCCCTACCAGGGCGGCCTTCATTCCGGTGCCGCCCACATCGAGGGCGATGACGTGTCTCACGGGGGACAGTCTCGCGCGTTCCCCCTGGAAAGGTCTAGTCCACTTCGGCTTCTTGTACGGGGGCGGGGTGCTGTGGGCCCCTTGCGGGGCGGGGTGCGTGTTCGTGGTTCCGCCCGGTGGGGGCGGGGTGCTGGTCCCGCCGCTGCGCGGCGGGCTTCTCCCACCCGCCCACCCGTTTGCCCCGCGCCGTGTGGTGGGCGGGGTGTCGTCTGTCGGACGTGTGGTTGTCCGGCGCGTTCCGGGACGTGGCCTGCTCCGCCGCTGCGCGGCGGGTTTTTCCCACCCGCCCACCCGTTTGCCCCGCGCCGTGTGGTGGGGGTAGGGGCGTGTCGTCCGGGTCTGCCGCCAGTTGAGCCGTCGGGCGGAGCTTCGGCTCGGGGTGGGGGGTGGCCTGGCGGTTCGGTGCGGGGTGAACGGGTGGGTGGGTGGGAGGCATCCGCCGCGCAGCGGCGGTCTGGGGTGGGTGTGTTCCGGCGGGCGTCGCCGGTGTGGAGAGCCCCGGCTCGGGTGGGGTTTTGCCCAGCGGTTCGGTGCGGGGTGAACGGGTGGGTGGGTGGGAGGTGCCCGCCGCGCAGCGGCGGTTCTGGGCCGAAGGCCCCAGCCCCGCCCCCCGGGCGAGACCCCGCCCCGCCCAAGGTGAGGGCCCGCCTGGGGGGGCCTGCCCGGGCCTACGGGAGGATCACGCTGCGCGTGAGGTTGCGGGGGCGGTCCGGGTCGTAGCCGCGGGACTCCGCAAGCGCCACCGCGAGCCGCTGCGCCCGGATCAGCTCCGCCAGCGGGTCCGCCTCCTGGCGGGCCACCAGCTCGCCGCCCACCCGGGCCACGTCACCCGCGAGCCCCTCCGGCAGCACACCGAACATCCACGTCACCCGGCCGGGGCCGGTGATGGAGATCGGGCCGTGCCGGTACTCCATCGCCGGGTAGGACTCCGTCCACGCCCCCGCCGCCTCGCGCATCTTCAGGGCCGCCTCCAGCGCGAGCCCGTACGTCCAGCCGCGCCCCAGGAACGTCCACTGCTCGGCGCCCACCACCGACGCCGGCAGCGGTTCCGTCACCGCGAGCTCCGCGTCGACGGCCGCCTCGGCCACCGACTTCACGCCGGGGATGTCGCCGAGCCCGGCCCGCAGGAAGGCGAGCGCCGTCGTGGCGAAGCGGGTCTGGACCACCGACTCCTCGTCGGCCCAGTCCAGGACGGCCACCGCGTCCGCCGCGTCCATGACCGGGGTCTTGGGGTCGGCGGTCAGCGCGACCGTCGGCGCCTTCCCCTTCAGCTGCCCGAGCAGCTCCAGGACCTCCGTCGTCGTACCGGACCGGGTGATCGCCACGACCCGGTCGTACGTGCGCCCCGCCGGGAACTCCGAGGAGGCGAAGGCGTCCGTCTCGCCGAGGCCCGCGGCCTCCCGCAGCGCCGCGTACGCGATGGCCATGAACCACGACGTCCCGCACCCGGTGACGGCGACTCGCTCACCCGTCCTCGGCAGCCCCTCGAAGGTGGCGGCCGCCTCCACCGCCCGGTTCCAGCAGGCGGGCTGGGTTGCTATTTCTGCTGCGGTACGCGACATGCGCCGAGGCTCCTCGTCAGTGCGGGGCTGGACTGGTGCGGGGTTTCGCTGAGCTGTGCCGACACGTGCATAGCAGTCGCCGCCCGCGCACGGCAATGATCAGCCCCGCGGAGCCACCCCGCGGAGGCGCCCGTGGAGCCGCCTGCGGGGGCACCTGCGGAGGCCGTTGCACAAGTGATACTCGGGTGGTGTAGACCTTGTGTCCGGACTCGGGGGAAACTCGCAGTTCAAGGGCATGGGGGCGAAGACGCCCCGGGACGTGGAAGCAATGAGGGTGGGACAGCTGTGCAGCGGCGCGTGACAGGACTGACCGCGGCGGTGGCCGCACTGGGCATGGCGGGCGTGCTCGCCGGCTGCGGCGGTCCCGGCGACTCCGGCGACGTCACCCTCAAGCTGGTGGCCGCCGACTACGGCGACTCCGCGGCGAACAGCTCCAAGAAGTACTGGGACAAGCTGGCCGAAGGGTTCGAGAAGGAGAACCCCGGCATCAAGATCGACGTCACCGTCCGCTCCTGGAACGACGTGGACCGCGACGTCAAGGACATGGTCGAGAAGGGCGAGGCCCCCGACCTGGCACAGATCGGCGCGTACGCCGACTATGCCGCGCAGGGCAAGCTCTACGAGGCCGACGAGCTCCTCTCGATCGCCACCCAGGCCGACTTCCTCGCCCCGCTCTCCCAGGCCGGCGAGGTCAACCGCATCCAGTACGGCATGCCGTTCGCCTCCTCCACCCGTCTGCTCTTCTACAACACCAAGCTCTTCAAGGACGCCCACCTCACCCCGCCGCAGAGCTGGACCGAGCTGCAGGCGGACGCGAAGGCGCTCAAGGCGCGCGGCGTGAAGATCCCGTACGCGCTGCCGCTGGGCCCGGAGGAGGCGCCCGCCGAGACGCTGATGTGGATGCTCAGCGGCGGCGGCGGCTACACCGACAACGTCGGCTCGTACGCCATCGACTCCCAGGAGAACGCCAAGACGTTCTCCTGGCTCCGCGACGAGCTCGTCGGCGAGGGCCTGACCGGCCCGACGCCGCCCGGGAAGATGAACCGCGCCGACGCCTTCGCGGCGTTCTCGCGCGGCGAGGTCGGCATGCTCAACGGCCACCCGACGCTGATGAAGATGGCCGCCAAGAAGGGCGTCAAGTTCGGCATGGTCCCCGCGCCGGGCCGCAACGGCAAGGCGCAGGCCACGATGGGCGTCGCCGACTGGATGATGGCGTTCAAGCAGAACGGCCACCGCAAGGAGGCCGGCAAGTTCCTCGACTACGTCTACAGCAAGAAAAACGTGCTCGACTTCTCGAACGAGTACGACATCCTGCCGGTGACCACCTCCGCGTCCCAGGCGATGGCCGCCGAGCGCGGCCACACCGCGCTCGGCAAGTTCCTCGACGAGCTCCCCACCTCGCAGCTCTACCCGGTCGGCAAGACCTCCTGGGCGCAGGTGTCGGCGGAGGTCAAGAAGAACATCGGCAGGACCGTCGAGAAGGGCGGCAACCCCGCCTCCGTCCTCACCGGCATCCAGAACCGCGCCGCGGCCGAGGAGAACGCCGAGTAGAGGCTTTACCGTGGCCGCATGAACCATCAGGAACCGGAGCTCTCCGCGCGGGACCGCGCCGTCCTCGCCCTGGAGCGGCGCCCGTGGCCGGGCCCCGGCGCGAAGGAACGCGCCATCCGCGAGGAGCTCGGCATGGTGCCGGTCCGCTACTACCAGGTCCTGAACGCCCTCCTGGACGACGCCCGCGCGCTCGCCCACGACCCGATTACGGTCAATCGGCTGCGCCGGGTGCGGGAGTCACGCCGCGAGGAGCGCTGACCCGGTTAAGGTCGGGCCCATGGGTGACCCTACGTACACGCAGCCCGCCGGGCCCGGACGCCCCGGCCTGCCCGAGCCCGTGACGCCGGCCGGGCGCGACGGCCTCGCCGCGCTCCTCGCCCGGCCCGAACGAGCCGTCGTGGCCCTGGACTTCGACGGCACGCTCGCCGCGATCGTGCCCGACCCCGAACAGGCCCGCGCCCACCCCGACGCCGTGCCCGCGCTCGCCGCGCTCGCGCCGCGGCTGCGGTCGGTCGCCGTGGTCACCGGACGCCCCGCGGGCGTCGCCGTCCGCTACGGCGGCTTCGCGGGCGCCGCGGGCCTGGAGCACCTCGTCGTCCTCGGGCACTACGGCGCCGAGCGCTGGGACGCCGTCACCGGCACCGTGCACGCCGCCGAGCCGCACCCGGGCGTCGCGGCCGTCCGCGCCGAACTGCCCGGCTTCCTCGACGCGATCAACGCATGGCGCGGCACCTGGATCGAGGAGAAGGGCCGCGCCGTCGCCGTCCACACCCGCCGCGCCTCGGACCCGCAGGCCGCCTTCGACGCGCTCCGCGCACCGCTCGCGGAGCTGGCGAACCGGCACGGCCTCATCGTCGAACCGGGCCGCATGGTCCTGGAGCTGCGGCCGCCCGGCATGGACAAGGGCGTGGCGCTCGCCGAGTACCTGCGCGAGGTGGGCGCCGAGTCCGTCCTCTACGCGGGCGACGACCTCGGCGACCTGCCCGCCTTCGGCGCCGTGGAGAAGCTCCGCTCGGAGGGGGTCGCGGGCCTGCTGGTGTGCAGCGGCAGCACGGAGGTCGCGGAACTGGCCGACCGGGCCGACCTGGTGGTGGACGGCCCGGCCGGAGTGGTGGCACTGCTGACGGCGATCACGGGGCAGCTCGACTGACGCTGGCTGCTGGCTGCTGGCTGCTGGCTGCTGACCGCCCGGCCGGTCGCGTCAGCCGGTGAGGGCGTGGAGCTGGTCCAGGAACCACTGGGCGGGGGGCAGCGCCGTGGCCGCCGCCGCGAGGCGCTTGGTGCGCTCGGCGCGCTCCTCCGCGGGCATCGACAGGCCGGCGTGCAGCGCCTCGGCGGTGGCCGACACGTCGTACGGGTTCACGGTGAGCGCGTCCTCGCCGAGCTCCTCGTGGGCGCCCGCCTCCCGCGACAGGACCAGCGCGCAGCCCTCGTCGGAGACGACCGGCACCTCCTTCGCGACGAGGTTCATGCCGTCCCGGATCGGGTTGACCAGCGCCACGTCCGCCAGCCGGTAGGCGGCGAGCGAACGCGCGAAGTCGTCGTCGACGTGCAGCAGCACCGGGGTCCAGCCGGGCGTCCCGTACGCGGAGTTGATGGACTCGGCGACCCGGGAGACCTCCGCCGTGTACTCGCGGTAGACCGTCAGGTCCTGCCGCGAGGGGTAGGCGAAGGCGACGTGCACGACGCGCTCGCGCCACTCGGGGTGGGTGTCGAGGAGCTCGCGGTAGGCGTGCAGGCCGCGCACGATGTTCTTCGACAGCTCCGTCCGGTCCACCCGGACGATCAGCTTCCGGTCCTCCCCGTCCTGCGTACCCGCCTGCTCGCGCAGCGTCCGCATCCGCTCCTCGACGTCGTCCCGGCGCGAGCGCTCCCGCAGGAAGTCCGCGTCGGCACCGAGCCCGTGCACCCCGATCCGGGTGCCCGAGGTCCCGCCGACGACCCGCACACAGCAGTCCGTGAACGCGTCCGCCCACCGCCCGGTGAGGAACCCCAGCCGGTCGGCGCCCAGCATCCCGCGCAGCACCTGCTCGGCCACGTCGTCCGGCAGCATCCGGAAGTAGTCGGCGGGCGCCCACGGCGTGTGCGAGAAGTGGCCGATCCGCACGTCGTCCCGGAGCTCGCGGAGCATCCCCGGCACCAGCGTCAGGTGGTAGTCCTGCACCAGGACCGCCGCGCCCGGCGCCGCCTCGGCCGCCAGCGCCTCGGCGAAGGCCCGGTTGTACGTCTCGTACGCCGCCCACTGCGCGCGGAACTCCGGCCCGAAGGCCGGCTCCAGCGGCGTCTGGTAGAGCATGTGGTGGACGAACCACAGCACCGAGTTGGCGATGCCGTTGTACGCGTCCGCGTGGACGTCCGCGTCGATGTCCAGCATCCGTACGCCCGGCTCGCCCACACCCCGCCGCACCGCCTCGCGGTCGCCGTCGCCGAGCGCCGCGCACACCCACAGCGCGTCCGCGTCGTCACCGATGGCGCTGAGCCCGGAGACCAGCCCGCCGCCACCGCGTTTCGCGGTCAGCTCCCCGTCCTCACCCACGGTGTACGAGACGGGGCCGCGGTTGGACGCGACGAGTACCTGCGCTGCTGCCGACGATTGCGCTGCTGCTGACGATGCGGACTCGGAGACCATGTGGCACAACGTAGCCCGTCCCGGCCCCGGGCAAACGTACGCCTTTACGCCACGCGACGGTGCGCGTACTCGGCGATGCCCGTCATCGGAGGGCGCTCCTCCGTGTCGACCGGATACGTGCGCGGCACGAACCCGTCCGCCCCCCGCTCGAACTGCGTCAGCTCCGGCCGGACGAGATGGCCGCGCGCCAGCCGCAGCTGCGCCGTCCGGTAGATCGCCGCCGCCATCCGCCCGAGCGCCTGCCCGTCCTGGTGCCGGTGCCTGCGCACCCCCACGTCCACCTGCGCCAGCGCGTCCAGACCCACCGTGTGCAGCGCGTCGACGAGCAGCCCCAGCTCCACGCCGTACCCCACGGGGAACGGCAGCCGCTCCAGGAGCGACCTGCGGGCCGCGTACTCGCCGCCCAGCGGCTGGACGAACCCCGCGAGCAGCGGCCAGTGCATGTTCAGGAGCGGGCGCGCCATCAGCTCCGTCACCCGGCCGCCCTGCCCCGCGGCCGACCCCAGCGGCCGGTCGTACATCGCCTTCACGAACGCCACGTCCGGGTCGGTGAGCAGCGGGCCCACGATGCCCGAGACGAAGTCCGCGGAGAACTCCCGCAGATCCGCGTCGACGAACGCCACGACGTCGCCGCCCGTCACCAGGAGCGAGCGCCACAGCACCTCGCCCTTGCCCGGCACCGGCGCCAGGCGCGGCAGGATCTCGTCCCGGTGCACGACCCTGGCGCCGGCCGCCGCGGCGACCTCCGCCGTACGGTCCGAGGAGCCGGAGTCGATCACCACGAGCTCGTCGACCAGCGGCACCCGCTCCATGAGTTCCCGGCGGATCTCGGCGACGATCTGGCCGACCGTGTTCTCCTCGTCGAGCGCGGGCAGCACGACGCTCACCGTGGTGCCCGACGCCCGCTTGGCGGCGGTCAGCAGCTCCGGCGGGCGGTCGGCGACAGACCAGGAACGCCTGCTCAGCCAGTGCTCGACCTCTTCCAGCACGGTCGCGGTCCTCCCATATGTGATCCATCTCGCGGTTCGGACGACTATCTCAAGGGTCCGGGGCTTCGGTTACAGTCTTGAACAACGCCGGTGACCATCGCATGTCGGGGTCATCGCCGCCTGAGATCAACAATCGAATACCGCTCATCCAGAGGGGCAGAGGGATACGGCCCGTTGAAGCCCCGGCAACCCTCCAGCCGGTCTCGTACGCGATCAAGTGATCAGCGCCGCGAGGCTCCCGGCTAGGGAAGGTGCCAAATCCGTCTCGCGGCGAGATGCGTCGCGAGGAAGATGAGGAGAAAGGGCCTCGCCTCCATGGCTGTGCAGACTGTCGCCACCGAGAACACCACCACCTCCGTAGACCTCGGCCCCGCATCGGGACTCTCCTGCCGGGAGTGCGGCACCACCTTCCCGCTCGGCCCGATCTTCGCCTGCGCCGAGTGTTTCGGCCCCCTCGAAGTCGCGTACGACCTGCCCCTCGGCGACCCGGAGTCCCTGCGCAAGCAGATCGAGGCGGGCCCCGCCAACATCTGGCGCTACGCCCCGCTGCTGCCCGTCCCCGCCGACGTGGCCGACAAGCCGAACCTGAACCCCGGCTGGACCAAGCTCGTCAAGGCCGACAACCTCGCCGCCGAACTCGGCGTCCAACAGGGCAAGTTGTTCGTCAAGGACGACTCCGGCAACCCCACGCACTCCTTCAAGGACCGCGTCGTCGCGCAGGCCCTCGAAGCGGCGCGCGCCTTCGGCTTCACCACCCTCTCCTGCTCCTCCACCGGCAACCTCGCGGGCGCCGTCGGCGCCGCCGCCGCCCGCGCCGGCTTCCGCTCCTGCGTGTTCATCCCGCACGACCTGGAGCAGGGCAAGGTCGTCATGGCCGCGGTCTACGGCGGCGAGCTCGTCGGCATCGAGGGCAACTACGACGACGTGAACCGCTTCTGCTCCGAGCTCATCGGCGACCCGCTGGGCGAGGGCTGGGGCTTCGTCAACGTCAACCTGCGGCCGTACTACGGCGAGGGCTCCAAGACCCTCGCGTACGAGATCTGCGAGCAGCTGGGGTGGGTCATCCCCGACCAGCTGGTCATCCCGATCGCCTCCGGCTCGCAGCTCACGAAGATCGACAAGGGGCTGAAGGAGCTCATCGCGCTGGGCCTCGTCGAGGACAAGCCCTACAAGATCTTCGGTGCGCAGGCGGAGGGGTGCTCCCCGGTGTCGGCGGCCTTCAAGGCCGGCCAGGACGTGGTCCGCCCGCAGAAGCCGAACACCATCGCCAAGTCGCTGGCCATCGGCAACCCGGCCGACGGGCCGTACGTGCTCGACATCGCGCGGCGTACGGGGGGTGCGGTGGAGGACGTCGACGACGAGCAGGTCGTCGAGGCGATCGAGCTGCTCGCCCGGAGTGAGGGGATCTTCGCGGAGACCGCGGGCGGGGTGACGGTGGGCGTCACGAAGAAGCTCGTCGAGGCGGGGCTCATCGATCCGTCGCTCACCACGGTGGTGTTGAACACCGGGGACGGGCTCAAGACGCTCGACGCTGTCGCCGAGAGGTCTCAGGCGACCGCCACGATCAAGCCGAACCTCGACGCGTTTCGCTCCGCGGGTCTGGCCGGCTGACCTTCTCCTTTCCCTGCGGGCCGGATGTGGCTGGTCGCGCAGTTCGCCGCGCCCCTGACGGGGCCCGTAATCCCTGAGGTGAAACCCATGAGCGTCAACGTCCGTATCCCCACCATTCTGCGTACCTACACCGGCGGCAAGGCCGAGGTCGCCGCCGAGGGGGCGAACCTCGGGGAGGTCATCGCCGACCTGGAGAAGAACCACACCGGCATCGCCGCCCGCGTCCTGGACGATCAGGGCAAGCTGCGCCGGTTCGTGAACGTGTACGTCAACGACGACGACGTCCGGTTCGAGCAGGGCCTGGAGACCGCCACCCCGGACGGTGCGGGCGTCTCGATCATTCCGGCCGTCGCCGGCGGCTGATCCTTTTCCGCAAGAACCCTGCTTAACCCGAATTGCCCTCTCCGTCGGAGAAACGGAGGGGGCAATTCTGCATGGTTGAGCGCGGTACAGTTGGGAAGTGTGCTTCGCCGTTTGTGCCGAGCGCATATACGAAGTCGACCCGGAGTCGACAAGAAGCAGCCAATGCGCGCCGCCCATTTGAGCCTCATGTGGCTTTTGCCCGGCCCGACTTGCCCTGAATTCCGGCAAATTCTCCGCATATTTCCGATCGCGCGTGCCCAGAATTCTCGTCCGATTGACCTGTTGCAGACGGCAGTTGGACAGATACATTCAGCGGCGGTCGACGCGTTCCGGCGCACACCCCCAATCAGTGGGGGGTGAGGTCTGACCCGGGTCCGCGAAGTGCGGTCCTGTGCAAGGGCCAGTAATAGGGGAGTTAGGCATGGCTCAGGGCACCGTCAAGTGGTTCAACGCGGAGAAGGGGTACGGCTTCATCGCGGTCGACGGTGGTGCGGATGTTTTCGTCCACTACAGCGCGATCCAGATGGACGGGTACCGCACCCTTGAAGAAGGTCAGCGAGTCGAATTCGAGATCTCGCAGGGCCAGAAGGGTCCGCAGGCGGACATGGTCAAGCTCGCCGTCTAGCTCGGCGCGATCGACCACCGAAGCAAGTATCACGAGGGGCCCGTATCCCGTCAGGGGTACGGGCCCCTCGTGCGCGCGGGGTACGCGCGCCGCGCGCCGGGGACTGTCCGGGATCCTCAAGAGGCGCTTGCACTCGACGGGGGCGAGTGCTAATCATTGGGCTTAGCACTCTCCGAGTGAGAGTGACAGAACTTGGATCGGGTCGGTGAGGCCCGCAGGCCGGGTGGGGCAAGGAACCACAAGGGCTGCAGGCCGTCCGTCGCGGGCGCAGGCGCGATCCGTTTGCTTGCATTTCCACCCCGTCCGGGAGGACCACTTCACATGGCCAAGATCATCGCGTTCGACGAGGAGGCACGGCGCGGCCTCGAGCGCGGCATGAACCAGCTCGCCGACGCCGTCAAGGTGACCCTGGGCCCCAAGGGTCGCAACGTCGTCCTCGAGAAGAAGTGGGGCGCCCCCACGATCACCAACGATGGTGTCTCCATCGCCAAGGAGATCGAGCTCGAGGACCCGTACGAGAAGATCGGCGCCGAGCTGGTCAAGGAGGTCGCGAAGAAGACGGACGACGTCGCCGGTGACGGCACGACGACCGCGACCGTCCTGGCCCAGGCCCTGGTGCGCGAGGGTCTGCGCAACGTGGCCGCCGGTGCCAACCCGATGGCCCTCAAGCGCGGCATCGAGAAGGCCGTCGAGGCCGTCTCCGGCGCCCTGCTCGAGCAGGCCAAGGACGTGGAGACCAAGGAGCAGATCGCTTCGACCGCCTCCATCTCCGCCGCCGACACCCAGATCGGCGAGCTCATCGCCGAGGCGATGGACAAGGTCGGCAAGGAAGGCGTCATCACCGTCGAGGAGTCGCAGACCTTCGGTCTGGAGCTCGAGCTCACCGAGGGCATGCGCTTCGACAAGGGCTACATCTCGGCGTACTTCGCCACCGACATGGAGCGTATGGAGGCGTCGCTCGACGACCCGTACATCCTGATCGTCAACTCGAAGATCTCGAACGTGAAGGACCTCCTTCCGCTCCTCGAGAAGGTCATGCAGTCCGGCAAGCCGCTGCTGATCATCGCCGAGGACGTCGAGGGCGAGGCCCTGTCGACCCTGGTCGTCAACAAGATCCGTGGCACCTTCAAGTCCGTCGCCGTCAAGGCCCCGGGCTTCGGTGACCGCCGCAAGGCCATGCTCGGCGACATCGCCATCCTCACCGGTGGCACCGTCATCTCCGAGGAGGTCGGCCTCAAGCTGGAGAACGCCGGTCTCGACCTGCTCGGCCGCGCCCGCAAGGTCGTCATCACCAAGGACGAGACGACGATCGTCGACGGCTCCGGTGAGAGCGACCAGGTCCAGGGTCGCGTCAACCAGATCCGCGCCGAGATCGAGAACAGCGACTCGGACTACGACCGCGAGAAGCTCCAGGAGCGCCTGGCGAAGCTCGCGGGCGGCGTGGCCGTCATCAAGGCCGGTGCCGCGACCGAGGTCGAGCTCAAGGAGCGCAAGCACCGCATCGAGGACGCCGTCCGCAACGCGAAGGCGGCCGTCGAAGAGGGCATCGTCGCCGGCGGTGGCGTGGCCCTGCTGCAGGCCGCCTCGGTCTTCGAGAAGCTCGACCTGCAGGGTGACGAGGCGACCGGCGCCAACGCCGTGAAGCTCGCCCTGGAGGCCCCGCTCAAGCAGATCGCCGTCAACGGTGGTCTCGAGGGTGGCGTCGTCGTCGAGAAGGTGCGCAACCTGACCGTCGGCCACGGCCTGAACGCCGCGACCGGTGAGTACGTCGACATGATCGCCGAGGGCATCCTCGACCCGGCGAAGGTGACGCGCTCTGCCCTGCAGAACGCCGCCTCCATCGCCGCGCTGTTCCTCACCACCGAGGCCGTCATCGCCGACAAGCCGGAGAAGGCGGGCGCTGCCCCGGCCGGCGGCGGCATGCCGGGCGGTGACATGGACTTCTGAGCCGCTTCGGCTCGGCAGGCCAGTCTTCACGTACCGAGGGCGGCACTCCTTCTCACGAAGGGGTGCCGCCCTCGGGCGTTGTGGGCGTTTCCGGTAGCCGTCCGCGACTACGGCAGGCGGTCCAGGATCCAGCTGCAGAGCTCCTCGGTCACCAGGGTGTGGCCCTCGTTGCGGGAGGCGCAGAGGAACTCGTCCAGTTCGCTCTCCTCCTCGGCGGCGGCCGTCACCGGCGCGTACAGCTTCTCGTGGGTGTCGATGTCGCGCAGCGCGATCGCGCTGACCGTCGGCACGAAGCAGTGTTCGCGGATGTCGGCCGCGGAGCCGAGTCCGATGATCGCCGGGATCTTCTCCAACTCGTCGGCGAGGATGCCGAAGCCCTCCAGGGTGCCGCCGGGCGCGCCGTCCGTCTCCGGCAGGCCGGAGGTGTGGATACGGGGCTTGCGCAAGGTCACCACGCGCAACTGCGCGACGAGTTGGTTCTCGCCGGCGGACTGGGTGTGCAGATGGGTGCCGGTGATGGCCAGGCCCTTGCCGTGGAAGGCCTGCTCGCCGCCGCGGATGCCGTTGCCCTCGCCGGTGCGGACGCCGTTGGCGACGCCGATCTTGCGGGGCCGCGCGGGCCAGCCGCCGACCCGTTCCAACTCGGCGAGGAACTCCACGCGTTCCTTGTCGGTCTCCGGGGTGTCGTCCCACTCGGCGATGTGCTGCGACAGCAGCTGACGGGCGGCCGGGCTGTTCATCTGGTTCGAGAACGCCGCGTTGAGGCGCCGGATGTAGTGCGCGAACGACTGCAGGGCGACGGGGATCCACGCGCCGCGGTGCGGGCTGTCGTAGGAGAAGTAGAGCGCCGTCTGGTGGTCGATGCCCTCCTGTTCCATCCTGGCGAGGGCGTACCGCGTGACGAGCCCGCCCATGCTGAACCCGCCGACCGTCAGCGGACGGTCACCCCGGCGCCGCGCGATCGCCTCCAGGATCGCGGCGCGGGCGACCTGCGCGTTGTCCAGGATGGAGGCGCTGCGCTCGTCGAAGCCGAGGAGCACGACGTCGTGGCCGCGGCGGCGCAGGGCGCTGATGAACGGGTACGGGCCGCGCTCCAGGATCTCCCAGGAGAAGTCCAGCTCACTGGGCCCGGTGTTGAATCCGTCGCCGATGATCACGGGCCGGGTCAGCCCCTGCGCCGAGTTGGCGAGGTACACCCAGGCCCTGCCGTTCGGCAGGGCCCACTCCTCGTCCGGCTCCGGCGCCTCGGCCGGCTGCTCCCTGGCGTCCCTGGACCCGGGGGCCAGGATGACGCGGGCGGCGGCCCCGAAGGCCTCGGAGATCTGCGGGTCGGCGGGCTCGTGCGGTTCGTTCGACGCGTTGGGGTCGCTGGGCTTGGTCATGGATCCCCTCCGGTGGTGCGGCTTCGATGCGGTACGCGAGGCGTTCGTTCCGGTCACGTTCGGTGCCATCTTTGATACGTCCGGTAGTCGCCGGATAGGGGAAGCGCCCGGATGCGGGCCGGGGCAGGACCCTTTCGGACAGGGCGGGTTCGGGCCGGTTACGGCTGGGGCGCGAGGGGCGGGGCGCGGTGGCCTGCGGCGTACGGGGGGACTGGACGCGGTCCCCTCGCGGGGCGACGGCGCGTCGGCCAAGTCGGTGGGGGACGGGGGGTGGCGGGGGGCCGGGAACCGTCACCAAGTCTGTCGCGAAGGCGACCGGGGGCGGGGCTGGTTCCGGAGGTCCCGCTTCGCTGGGCCGGTGCCTTTGCCGGTTGGCGGGGCCGCCCCGGCCAATGGTGGGCCGGAACTACGGTGGGGCTCCGCCCGGAGGTCGCGCTTCGGTGGACCGGAGACGTTGAAGGTCACCGGGGCCGCCCGGGGTTTTGCGGAGTGTGGCGGCTCCGGGCCGCGAGTAAAGGGCGCCCTACGGGCGTCGGCTCCGCCGATTCCGCTCCGCTCCACCCTTGACTCCCGCCCCTCCACCGCGACGTGACCTCCGACCCGGACGGCCAGGGGTGAGGCGGCGGACCTCGCTGCTCGGGTCATCACGTTTCGCTGCCGGGTGCGGCCCGGCTCATCGTGCGCCGACGCCCTCGTGCGAGCTCGGCCCACGGCCGGTGTGGTCGGGTCATCGGCTCTCGCGGCCGGGTGCGGACCGGCCCATCGTGGGCGGAGGCCACGGTGCGCGTTCGGCCAGCCCGGCGGCCTCACTACTCGGGTCATTACCTTTCATCGCCGGGTGCGGACCGGCCCAGCGTCGACAGGTGTCACCGTCAATGCGCTGCCTGGGGCAGGGGACTGCCGTCCCGGCCCCTGTCACCTACTTTGGGAAAGTTGCGAATGAATATGCCGCACGCCCCCCCTGTCACCACCCCAAGCGCCCCCGGAACTGTCCAGTCCGCCGAACGGAACGGGGCGGGTGGGCCCTCTGCGAGTCATGGGGATTGTGGGACTGGTGGGTTCTCGTGGCGCATGAGATCTGTGGGGCGGGTGAGTTCGGTGGGGCTACCGGGTTCGACGGCGGGGCAGGATCCTGCGATCGGGCACCCGCCCGGCGGCGCGCGGGGCGTGGCAGGGGGCGCGCGAGGATCTGATTCGCAACTTTCCCAAAGTAGGTCACCGAGGGGGAGGGATGGAGCGGGGACGGGCCTGACGTCAGAGGGCGGGCTTGCGCCCCCGGGGGCGCATACGGTCTGGCCAGGGGGTGCGCGGCGTATCGATTCGCAACTTTGCCGAAGTAGGTGCCAGACCACGAGAACCCACCCCGCGCCCCCGACCTCACCTCGACCGAAACGGCCAGGCACGCTGCCCCGGACTGCACCCGGCCGCGAAAGGTGATGACCAGAGCAGCGAAGTCGCGCGGCTGGTCGAGCACGCACCGAGGCGTCGGCTCACGATGGGCCGGTCCGCACCCGGCAGCGAAAGGGGATGACCCGAGCAGGGAGGCCGCCGGGGTGGCCGAGCTCGCACCGGAGCCTCCGCCCACGATGGACCGGTCCGCACCCGGCAGCGAAAGCCGATGACCCATCCCAGCGTCGCCCGCCGCCTCACCCCTGGCCGTCCGGGTCGAACGTCAACGTGCGGTGTAGGGACGGGAGTCAAGGGTGGAGCGCAGCGGAATCGGCGAAGCCGACGCGTAGCGCAGCGGAGCGCCCTTTACTGCCGGCCCGGAACCGCCACACTCCGCAAAACCCCGGGCGGCCCCGGTACGAATCCAAGGCACCGGCCCACCGAAGACACCGACTAGAGGGCCGTCACGAATGCGGCCCAGCTCATGGCGCGGAAGAGGAGGTGGGGCCCGCCCGGGTCCTTCGAGTCGCGCACAGGGACGAATTCCAGGTACCCGCCCGCGACTTCCAGGCAGTCTCCCCCGCTTCCCCTGCCGTAGGTGGACTTTCGCCAGACGGCCACTTCGACGCAATTGCCGCCGCTGGCATCGCTGTAACTGGACTTGCGCCAGGTGGCCGTGCTCAGGTCGTACTCAGGGCTGTTGCTCTTCATGTGTGTAATCCTCTGCCACTGTTTCGAGCAGGGCCAGGGATAGTTGCGGTGAGAGAGCACTCGCCCCGAGGAGAGCGTGGGCCAGGTCGTACCGGGCCACGGTGGCAGGGTCGTCCTCGAGGCGACCTGTCCCGAAACCTTCCAGGTAAGCGAGTTGCGGAGCGTCCCTGCAGGCCATCAACTTGAGTGAGCCGCCCATCGCGATGTGCCCGCCGGCCGCGAACGGGAGTACCTGAACGGTGATGCGGCGCCTCCGGCCCGGCGTCGCGATGTGCCCCAGGACTCCTGCCATGACCGAAGGGCCGCCCACAACCCGTCGAAGTACGGCCTCGTCAAGGACGGCCCACAACATGGGAGTTGTTGGATCGTCAAGTAAGTGAGCCCTGTCCAGCCGAGTGGCAACCAGGTCGTCGATCTCTTCTTCTGTCGCCGTCGGGCGGCCGTCGCGGAACATGGCTCGCGCGTATGCCTCGGTCTGAAGAAGCCCCGGAACCAGTTGGGGCGCGTACTCCCTGATGGTCGTAGCAACGGCTTCCGCTTCCGCCGCTTCCGCGAAGTGGTCCGGATACCTCGACTTGGCGAGGGCTCCGCAATTGCGGGTGAAGAAGCCTTGCGCGTCGAGGACTTCGTCGAAGTGCCGCGCGTATTCCAGATGCATTCTCCGCGTACCGGCCTCCAGCTGACCGATGAACGACCCGCTCACGAAGAGCGGTGTACCCAGAGCCTCCTGGCTCAGGCCTGCCCGTTCGCGGGCGTGGCGCAGCTCCGCGCCGAGGAGGGCGCGGGGGTTCGATGAGGGGTTCAGGTCCTTGGGACGGGTCATGGGCAATGCTCCACCATGCACAGGGGGTTGTTGGGATTCCCGCGCTGTTCAGCGTACGGAAGCTCGGACACGCTGGGTGAGGAAAGCAGAACACTCGGTGGAAAGGCGGAGCTCATGGCGCTGACGGCGCGGGAACGGGTGAGGGCGGCGGAGGAGGCCGTACGGGAGTTGAGGGCGGGCCTCGCGAGGGTGGGCGTCACGCTGCCGTCGTTGCGGATGGACCCGCTGACCGCCGCGGACGAGGGCGCGCTGCCCCTCGTGGAGCTGGGTCGCTGCAACCTCGACACGGCGCTGCGGCTGGCCGCCGTACTGGAGGGGACGCGATGAGCACCGAGGACCCGAGCGTGCCGGAGACGGGCACGTACGCCGTGGACTACCGGGACGGAAGCGTGGGGGAGGTGATGGGATGCGTGGGCGGACTCGTCCAGCTCAGGCCGATCGGCGGCGGCCGGGAGTGGGACTGCCCGCCGGCGGAGATCCGCGACGCGCCCCCGGGAGAGGTGCTCCGCGAACGGGTGCGTGAGCTGAACCGCCAGGTGCAGGCCAGGCCACGATGACCGCGCCGCCGCCGCGCGGTACGTCCCGACACCGGGCCCGGCTCAGGCCGTGTCGGTCGTGGTGGAAGCCTGGTCGAGGGCCGTGCGGAGGTGGCCGGACGACGTCCTCAGGAGCGTCGCCGCCGTCGCGGCGTCCACCTTGCCGAGGAGCGTGAGGATCGCGTTCTTCACCTCGCCGTCGGTCGCGGCGAGGGCCGCCTCGATCTCCTCGTCGGACGCGCCCGTGGCGAGCGCGACGATGCGGCGCGAACGGGCCCGCAGCTTCTCGTTGGAGGCGCGCACGTCCACCATCAGGTTCCCGTACGTCTTGCCGAGCCGGATCATCGTGATGGTCGACAGCATGTTGAGGACGAGTTTCTGTGCCGTGCCCGCCTTCAACCGCGTGGAGCCGGTGAGGAGTTCGGGGCCGACGACGACCTCGATGCCGTGGTCGGCGGCGGCCGCGAGCGCGCTGTCCGCGTTGCAGGAGAGGCCGATGGTGAGGGCGCCGCGGCGCTCGCGGGCGTGCTCGACGGCGCCGATCGCGTACGGGGTGCGGCCCGACGCCGAGACGCCGACGACGACGTCGTCCGCGGTGAGGCGCAGGGCGTCCAGGTCCGCGGCGGCGAGCTCCTTGCTGTCCTCCGCGCCCTCGACCGCCGTCACCATCGCGGTGGGGCCGCCCGCGATGAGGCCGACGACCTCACCGGGGTCGGTGTTGAACGTCGGCGGGCACTCGGAGGCGTCGAGCACACCGAGCCGCCCCGCGGTGCCCGCGCCCGCGTAGACCAGCCGGCCGCCGCGGGCCATCCGCTCGGCGGTGCCGTCGATCGCCGCGGCGATCCGGGGCAGCTGCTCGGCGACGGCGGCCGGGACGGTGGCGTCCTCGCCGTTCATGATCCGGGCGATCTCCAGGGTGGGCAGCCGGTCGATCTCGGAGAGCTCCGGCCGGAACGCCTCGGTGGTGAGGGTGGCCAGCTGGGCGCGGAGCTCCCCGTAGGGGTCGCCAGGGTGGGAGGGGGTGGCGCCGGTGGTGGAGGTCATGACGTCTGCGGCTCTTTCGTGTCCGGTACGTACGGGTGGCGTGGCATGGCGTGGTCGGGGAGGTGCGGGCCGTGCTCAGCGGGGGTTGGCGCCGCGCGGACTGTGCCGGTGCGCCAGCGCCTCGTAGGACGCGGCGAGCGCGGGCGCCGCCGTCTCGTACGTCCGCTGCGCCACGCCCACGAACAGACAGTCCACGACGAGGAGTTGACTCGTACGGGACGACATCGCGGCCGGCCGCAGCTCGCTCTCGCGGGCCGTGGAGGTGGTCAGTATGTGATCGGCGTACTGGGAGACCGCGCCGTCCGGACGCCCGGTGATCGCGATCGTCGTCGCCCCGTGCTCGAAGGCGACCCGCAGCGGCTCGATCACGTCGCCCGTCGAACCGGAGTGGGTGATCGCGATGGCGACGTCCTTGGCGCGCAGCGTCACCGCGGTGGTGACGGCCAGGTGCGGGTCGGAGTGCGCGTGCGCGATGTGCCCGATGCGCAGCAGCTTCTGGGCGAGGTCCTGGGCGACGAGCCCCGAGGCGGCGACGCCGTAGATCTCCACGCGCCCGGCGCCGGCGAGCGCGGTGACGGCGGCGCCGAGCTGCACGGTGTCGAGCGCGGCGGCGGTGTCGGCGAGGGTCTGCTGCTCGTCGTAGGCGAGCTTGGCCACGACGTCCGCGATCGGGTCGTCGACGGCGATGTCCGCGGTCACGGCCGGCGCCCGCCCGGACTGCTGCTGGGCGGCGAGGCCGGCGAGGGCGAGGCGGAGGTCCCGGTAGCCGGGGTAGCCGAGGAGGCGGGCGGTGCGCACGACCGTCGCCTCGCTGGTGCCGGTGAGCTCGGCGAGGCCGGTGACCGTGAGGGCGGCGCATCCCGCGGGGTCGCCGGCGACGGCCTCGGCGACGCGCTGCATGGAGCGGGTCATCGACGGCGCCAGGGTCCGCACCTTGGCCGCGAGGGCGGCGGGGGCGGGGTGCGCGGCTCCCGCGAAAATTTCCTTCACATCATGGGTCACGCCTGAAAGATATTTTCGGGTACGGGGGCGGTCAAGAGTGCGGGGACGGTCAAGGGTGCGAGGGCGGTCAAGAGTGCGGGGGCGGTCGAGGGGTGACAATGGCTGCATGGACACGATCGACCCCCTGGAGCAGGCGTTGCACGCCGCCCGCGCACTCGTCCTCGCCGACCTCGTGGCCCGCGAGGTCGCCGAGCCGGAGGTCGTCTCGATGGTCGAGGAGTCGGTGGCGCACCGCCGCTGGTGGGTCGAGCAGTGGCCGGAGGGCATCGCGTACGTCGCCGGACTCGTCGCCCAGGACGTCCAGGACGCGCTCCTGGAACGGTACGGGCGGTGGCCGCTGTGCCCCGTCTGCGGCACGGGCGACCCGCACGCGCTGGACGTGGAGCCGGAGCTGGGGCCCGATCCGCACTGGGTCTGCGGCAAGGCGGGCGTCGTGGTGGCACCGGTGGGCGGGCTCACGCCGTGACGGTCTACATCGACCCCCCGACCTGGCCGGGGCACGGCCGGATGTGGTCGCACCTGGTCAGCGACGCCTCGTACGACGAGCTCCACGCGTTCGCGGCATCCATGGGCTGCCCGCCCCGCGCCTTCGACGGCGACCACTACGACGTGCCGTCCGAGCGGTACGGGGACGCGGTGCGGGCGGGCGCGGTGGAGATCGGCTCGAAGGAACTGGTGCGGAGGCTTACGGGGGCGGGGCTGCGGAGGCCCAAGGGGCGGTCGGCTTAGTCGCCGTCAACGTCAGTTCCAGGAAGGGCTCTTGGTGTCGTCCTCGGAACGGTTGGCGGAGGAGACGAAGGACGTGGTGACCACACGGCTCGGGGCCCTCCGGTGCAGGCGCAGGGACACCGCCACCGCGACGATCGCCGCCGCGGTCATCGCCGCTCCCGCCCACGCCGTGGCCCGGTAGCCGAAGTCGAGGTCGATCACCGTGCCGCCGAGCCAGGGGCCGCCCGTGTTGCCGAGGTTGAACGCGGCCGTCGTCGTCGCGCCCGCGAGGGTCGGGGCGGCGCCCGCGACGTTGAACATGCGGGCGTTGAGCGCGGGCGCCGTGTAGAACGCCGAGAGGCCGAGGAGGAAGCTCAGCGTGATCGCCGCCGCCGGGGTGGCCGCGAACAGGGCCAGCGCGATCAGGAAGACGGTGGACGCGGCGATGCCGCTCAGCAGGACGCCGAAGAGGTGGGCGTCCGCGACGCGCCCGCCGATCGTCGTGCCGACGAGGGCGCCGAGACCGAAGAGGCCGAGGATCGTCGGGACCCAGCCCTCGGAGAGGCCGGCCACGTCCGTGAGGAGCGGGGAGAGGTACGAGAACGCGCAGAAGACGCCGCCCGCGGCGAGGGCGGTGACGGCGACGGACAGCCAGACCTGGCGGTCCGCGTAGATCGAGACTTCCCTCTTCAGCCGGGGCCTCTCGGCGGGGAGCGGGATACGGGGGATGAGGGCGAGCACGCCGACGAGCGCGACGGCGGAGGCGGCGCCGACCGCCCAGAACGCGGAGCGCCAGCCGAGGTTCTCGCCGAGGAAGGCGCCCGCGGGGACGCCGAGCACGTTGGCGATGGAGAGACCGCCGATCATGACCGCCATGGCGCGGGCGCGCTGGTGGAACTCGACCATCGCGATGGCGACGGCGGCGCCGACGGCCCAGAAGCCGGCACAGGCGAGTGCGCTGACCACGCGGGAGGCGAACAGGATCTCGTAGGTGGGCGCGAGGGCACCGGCGACCTGGCCGAGGCCGAAGACGGTGATGAGGGTGACGAGCGTGGTGCGGCGGGGGAGGCGCAGGGTCGCCACGGCGAGGAGGGGGGCGCCGATGACCATGCCGATGGCGAAGGCGGAGATGAGGAGGCCGGCGCGGGGGATGGAGACGTTCATGTCGTCGGCGATGGGAGGGAGGAGGCCGGAGAGCATGAACTCGCTGGTGCCGAGGGCGAAGACGGCGAGGCCGAGCATGTAGACGGCTATGGGCATACGGGCGGCTGCGCCGGGCTCGGGGGTGGGGGCGGGGGCGGAATTCGGCATAACAGTGGTGAACGCCGGGGTGGCACCTGTCATTCCTGTCATTCCATGGGGCGGGGCCGTGGTGCCCGAGCTGTCGGCCCGTCCGGGTTCCGGGGGCCCCTACGCCAACCCTGCGTCGCGGGGCGAACGGGTGGGCGGGCGGGGAACATCCGCCGCGAAGCGGCGGGCCTGTTCGGCCCCGCCGGGGGAGCGAGGGAGGAACCCCCAGCCCCCGACCCCGCCCCCGCCCCCGCCCCCGCCCCCGGCGAGAATCCGCCCCGGCGCGAAGGAAGCCGTTCAGGCCCGGCGCAGCCCGTACGCGAAGTTCGTGTCGCGGTCCGGCAGCCGCTCGTACCCCGCCCGCACCGCCACCGCCTGCGACGCGGCGTTGCCCGGCTCGACGACGGCCAGGAGGGACGTCACCTCCGGGTGCGTGAGGGCCCACTGCGAGAGCGAGCGCAGCGCCCCCGAGGCGTAACCCCGCCCCCGCGCCTCCTCCACCAGGTCGTACCCGACCTCCACGCAGCCGTTCTCGTCCGGCGGCCCGTGGAAGCCCATGCCGCCCACGGCCAGCTCGTCGGCGGTGCGGACCAGGACGTACATGCCCCACTCGGGACGGTGCACCCCGGCCGCGTACGCCTTCGTCACCATCTCCGCCGCCCGGCGCGTACCGTCGAACGGGCTGCCGCCCAGCCACTCCAAGCCGCCCGTGCCCCCCGCGGCGAGGTCCGCCGCCGCGGCGGGCGTCACCTCGCGCAGGGCGACGGGGCCGGCCGGCAGCGAGGCCGCGTTGCGCCAGCGCCAGCGCGGGAGCCGGGCGCGGCCCGGCAGCGTGCCCCGGCCGGTGGCCCACAGGAGCGTGGTCCACGGCGTGCCGCCCGCGGGAGTGGGCGGGACGTGCGGGAAGAGGTGCGCGAGGACCGCCTCGCAGAGGGAGGCCGGCGGCTCCGCGTCGACGTCCAGCGCGGTGGCGATGTCGTGGGTGTGGAGCAGCGCCTCCGTCACGCCCATCGCCGCGAAGCCCGCCGCGTCGGCGCTGCCCGCGGGGTA
Source organism: Streptomyces sp. NPDC041713 (assembly GCF_055591085.1). NCBI lineage: Bacteria > Bacillati > Actinomycetota > Actinomycetes > Kitasatosporales > Streptomycetaceae > Streptomyces > Streptomyces sp. NPDC041713. The sequence continues at coordinate 526,532 of NZ_JBVIZY010000005.1, read as the reverse complement.
CGGGTGGAAGGCGCGCACGCCGCGCGGCGCCGTCCGGACGACCGCCGCGAGGATCCCGCCCGTCGCCTCGATCGCGCGGATCGCGCCCTCGGGAGCCGTGCCCTTGTCGAGCACGGCCTCGAAGGGGACGTACGCGTCGGTGGGGCGGCCGGTCAGCTGGCCCGCGTACGCGACGAAGTCACCGGCGATGTGCTCGGCCGTGTACAGACAGCTCCAGTCGAGCCCGCCCGCCTTGACGCCCCAGTCGCGGTCCAGCGCCGCGCGCAGCACCTTCGCCGTGTGCGCCACGGCCTCGTCGATCCGGTCCCCGCCCCTGTCCCCACCCATGAAAAGCATGCGGTGAGGGTACGGGAGCGGGGTCCGCCCGGTCGCCCGGTTTACGGGGCGAGCAGGGCCAACTCGGTCGCCAGGTTCTCGCGGGCGGGCGCCTCCCAGTGGGCGGCGCCGTACGGGGTGCGGAACAGCCGGGGCAGCGCGCTGAGTTGGCGCAGCACCTCCGCCCTGCCCTGCCGGAACGCCTCGTCCGGCACGAAGCCGTACTCCTCGCGGACGGCCGCCGCGTAGGCCGCGTACGCGTCCGGGGCCGCCGCAAGGATCGCCAGGTCGGCGTCGCACAGGGCCTCGCCGTTGCGGTCGTCGTCGGCGGGGTCGTGCGTGACGGTGAGGCGGACCAGGCGGGCGACCTCGGCGACCTGTCGCTCCGTCAGGCCGGCCTCGGTGAGGGCGCGTTCGGCGAGGCGGGCGGAGCGCTCCTCGTTCTCGGAACGGTCCGGCGCGTACACCGCGTCGTGGAACCAGGCCGCGAGCCGCACCAGTTCGACGTCGTCGGCGTGGTCCGCGAGGACGTCGAGGTGGTCGAGGACCGCCGCCAGGTGGGCGGTGGTGTGGTACTTGCGCTGCGGTTCGGACCAACGGGCCAGGAGCCGGTCCGCGTAGGGCGCGGGGTCGGGGACGCCCTCGCAGGCCCGCGAGAGGGTCGCGTGCCAGCGGGAGCGGAGCGCGGCGTGCGACGGCTCGTCGTACGGCGCCTCGTCGTGCGGCGCCTCGTCGTGCGGCTCGGTTTCATGGTCGGCCATGCGGCGACTTTAACGCGGGCGGTACGGGGCGGGAGCGCGCGTACGGGCGGACCGGATCCGCGGGCCCGGCCATTGCCCGGGGGCGGGGGCGGGGGGCCATCGCCACGCGGGGCCATTGCCCCACGCGGCCGCGCCCTGTTGGCTTCGCCCATGACCCGTGTCGACGAGCACTACGAACCCGAACGCGCCGGCCGCCTTCTCCGGACCGAGCGCGACGCCCTGATCCCGCTGCTGCGGGCCGCGCCCGACGAGGCGTACGCGATCCGTACCTGTTGTCCCGGCTGGACCGTGCGGCATGTGCTCGCGCACTGCGGCTCCGCACTGACGCGGGTGGTCGAGAGCCGCTTCGAGGAGGGGGTGTACAGCCCGGAGTCCAACGACCGCGACATCGCCGAGCGCGCCGACTGGTCCAACTCCCGTGTGGTGGACGAGTTGGAGCGCGGCATGACGGAGGCGGGCCCCGTGCTCACCGCCGCCCGGGGGCGGCTGGACGGCGTGGCGCTGGGGGAGTGGGTGCACGCCGGTGACGTACGGGAGGCGTGGGGGAAGCCGGGTGCGTACGGCGGGGACGGGCTGGTGGACGCGCTGGACCTGCTCGGACAGTTCAGCAGGTCGGCCTCCTCAGCCGCCGCGCCGCCGCTGCACGCGGACCTCGACGGCCGCGACGAGCCCCTGGTCCTCGGCACCCCCGACGGAACGCGCCCGCCGGCCCGCTACATCGGCGACGCACCGACCCTGATCCGCCTCTGCGCGGGCCGCCCCCTGACCGGCACACGCTACGAACTGGCGGGCGCCACGGAGGGTGAGCTGGTGCTCTTCGGCTGAGGCGGAGACGGTGACGGTGACGGAGGCGAAGGCTGAGACGGAGTCTATGACGCGGACGCCGAATCAGCCGCTCGCTCCACCGCTTCGAAAATGTCCGCGTCGGTCTCCTGCTGCCACTGAGGGAGCTCGGGCCAGTCGGCGACGTAAGCGGGCTTGGGGTCGCCGAAGTGCAGGTACATCTGCGCTGTCCACGCGGTGGCGACGAACCGGCTCTTCTGCTCACGCGACAGTCGCGTGGCATGGCCTTCGGACAGGACGAGGAGCTGGGCGACCTGGTCGAAGACCGCGCCAGCCGCGGCGCGTTCCCACTCGGGGGTGTCGTCCCACGGGGTGATGTAGGAGGCCTTGGGGTCGCCGGGGAAGTGCTTGAGCACTCCGGCGATCCACGCCTCGCGGAAGACCCGCCCGCCCTCGATGTCACTCACGACGTCCACCCTTCGCTGCTAGGCCAAACGGTCAGCGCACCGATGTGGGCGTCGAGTTCGGCGACTCTGCGATCTCCGGACAGCGACGCGTAGGCGGTGCGCAGCGCGCCGAGTCTACGAGCCACGTATCCGGAGGAGGACTCGCGGGCCAGCGTGAGGGCCTGTCCGGCGTAGGTGGTGAGCTGCTCGACGTCACGGCGTCTGGCGCCGATCGCCGCGAGGTCGGTGAGGACGGCGCCACGCCTGCGCGGGGAGCGGCCCGGAGCGAGGGCGTCGAGTCGCAGGGCGGCTTGGAGGGCGTGTTCGGCCAGGTCGAGGCGCCCGAGTTGGACGTAACGGGCGCCGCGTTCCTCGGCCAGTCGTGAGCCGTCGAAACGCAGCCACCCGCCGTTGCCGATGACGCCACCTGCGGTGACCGTCTGGGCCTGATCCAGTGCGCGCTCACACAGTTCGAGTTCCCCGAGTCCGGCGTAGGCCTCGGCCTGCACGGAGGCGACCCAGTGACGCGTGGTCAGTTGCCGGTCGCCCCGGCCGGCGATGCGTTCCGCGGCGTCGAGCGTGGAGACGGCCTGGCGGAAGCGGCCTTCGTACACGTCCACGTAGGCGTGGCGCACCAGCGCGCAGGCCCACAGGTCGAAGGAGCCGGTGTCCTTGCCGGCGGACGCGGCCAGCGTGTACGCGGCGGCGGCATCCGTGTAGCGGTTCTGGTCGAAGGCCAGCTCCCCGGCCAGCTGAAACAGGTCCCCGGCCGCCGAGATCAGTGAGCGGCTGCTGCGGGGGCCCTCGGCGAGGCGGTCGGTGAGCGCGGTCATCTGGTCGTGCACCAGCGGGTAGACGGCTTGCTTTGAGCGGGCGAGTTGGTAGACCTGCCATAAGTGGGCGTTCATCGCCGCGAACGTGCCCACCCGCGGATCGATCCCGCCGTCCTCGGCGGCGGCATCATCTCCGGTCGCGGAGAGAGCGCCGGTCACCGCGACCAGGCGCAGGAACTCGCGTCGGATCATGTCGTCGGACACCCCCGCAGTGGACACGCCGTCCGGCGTGATCGTGGTGATCGTGGCTGTCGTGCGAGGGGCCGAGGCGGGTGAGGGGTCGATCAGACGGTCCAGCTCGTGCGGCGTCACACGCAGCAGACGTGCCAGCTCGGGGCGTTGGCATGGCTGGGGTGTCACCCTGCCGCTTTCCCATCGGCCGACCGTGCGCCGGTCCACACCCAGGAGTTCGGCCAGCCGTTCCTGACTGTAACCGGCGCGTCTGCGCCGCTCGCCCAGTGTCATCCGCCGTGCTCCCGCCATCCGACACGCCCGCTCGTTCCTGTGTACCGGCAACGAGTGACGGTGTCCCAAGGGTGTCCCCACAGTGCCCCACAAACGCCGTGGTCCGCGCCGACTCGGCGCGATTTGCTGGGTGCCACGCGATGTCGACGGAGTTCCAATCCGAGGACGAGGACCAGCGGTGACCATGACGACACAGCACCCGCAGCACCAGGATGCCGACCCCCTGGATCTGGCGCTGGTGGACAACGCCGTCCACCGCGCCGAGGGCCTGGCCGTCGCCGATCCCAGCGGCGGGCTCGCGGACGATGTCGCCGCTGAGCTGTCCGGCTACCTCGCCCCGCTGATCACGTACGCCGAAACGCATTTGGTGGCCAAGAGCGGCGTCACCCCTGCCGCGCAGCGCTCGCGTGACGTGCTCGCCGACTCCATCCGCCACGCCAGATCCGTGTACGAGGACCAGGCGGCCGGCGCGTTCACCAATCCCACCGCCCGCCTGTACCTCCTCGCCGGGGCGTGCCGCCTGCTGAAGAACACGATGGTGGCGCCGTGGTGAACCGCTCGCAGCCACCCTCCGGCCCTCTGAGCGGCGGCCCGGCACGGGCCCATCTGCAACCACGTCTACACCCAAGGAGAGTCGATGACCATCACCGAGCGCGAGCTGAAGACCGGCCGCGCGACGGCGGGGGAAGAGCTGTTCGACAGCCTCGCCCAGTTCCTCGTCGTCCAGGAGCACGTCGAGCGCCGGCGCGCGGAGCTGATCGCTGACCAGGCCGTGGCGTTCGTCGTCACCGCCGCCACCGCGAGCGTGCCGATGATGCCATCCGACGAAGTGGACCTGGGGCTGCACGCCCTGATCCTGCACACCCGGGCGTATGCCGGGATCTGCCAGGAGTACGCGGGGCGCTTCCTGCACCACAACCCGGCGCCGGGAGGCGGCGGCCGTGACCCGGAGATCGTGGCCGGATCCGTGCGCGCGATGAAGAAGGCAGGATTCCGCGTCTTCGACGAGCTGTGGACGGTCAACGGCCAGAATCTCGCACAGTGCGATTCCGACTGCGGCCGCCCCTACGGCCAAGCCTGACGCTGGGAGCCCTCGTGCCCGAACTTCCACCCACGTTGGCCCCCCAACTCGGCATCGGCGACGCGTCGCTGGCGCTGGACCGGCGCGGCTCGATGATCTGGGACGTCCACGTCGGCCCGCGCCGGTACGCGCTGAAGCTCGGCTATCCCATCGCCGAGACCGAGCACTGGCCCGCCCAGCCGTGGACCGCGCTCGCCCCCGCACGGGAAGCCGCCGTCCTCGACCAGCTCGGCCGCCCCGCACCCTCGGGCGAGTGGGAGCGGGGCACGTGGAACATGCAGCCCTGGCACGAGGGCCCCGACCTCCAGCGCGCTTGGAAAGACGTACGGGAGCAGGGCGACCTGCCCGGCCTGACGGTGGCCCTGCACTGCGCCCGCGCGCTCGCCGAGCTGCACGCGCAAGGGTGGGCGCACGGCGACGTCCAGCCCGCTCACCTGATCCTCGACGACCGCGCCGTCCATCTGATCGATCTAGCCCTGGCCCACGGCAAGCCCGTCCCCGGGGACGTCGACTTCCCCTTCCGGGGCTGTCTCGTCCACTACGAAGCACCGGAGATCTCCGCGCACATCCTCGACCACGGATGGGCCACGCCTACTCAGGCCGGCGACGTGTACGCGCTGGGTGCGAGTCTGCTGATGGCCGCCACCGGCCGCCGCGCCGTCATCTACCCCGATCACGCCGACCGGCCCGAACAGCGCGCCGCGATCGTCGAGGGCAACCGCCGCCCAGTGAACGTCAAGGGCCCACTGAGGCTGCTCATCGAGCAGATGCTCCGCCGAGCCCCTGAGCGGCGTCCCGTCATCGCGCACGTCGTCCGCACGCTTCAGACGCTGACGCCGTTCAGGTCCAGCGTGTAGCCGCGGTCGGCGATCTGCAGGCCGCCGGGGGGCGTCGCGGCGTGGTTCGTGTCGTCGTGTTCTCCGTGTCGCACGGCCGGCGGTTCGTTCGTGACGCGGTCGATGCTCTGGCCCACGCCATACGCGGTACCGAAGGTCGCGGCGACGGCCGTGGCGAACGCGGTGATCTTGAGTGCGGTGTTCATTGCGGCTCCTGGTGTACGAGGTCCGGGGTCCGGGGTGCTGACTAACTTGAAGATACCCCCGGGGGGTATTTAGTCAAGCCGCTCGTCACCCTTGCTTCGGGTACCCCCTGGGGGTATATATGGACCTCGTCAGCGGTACCCGCCCCGGGTATCGGCACCCCACCCCGTACAGGAGCAACCCATGGCCGCCCCCGCCCCCACTCCCACCCCCGACACCACCCCCTCCCACCGCGTCGAGCTCGCCATCGGTGGGATGACCTGCGCCTCCTGCGCTGCCCGTATCGAGAAGAAGCTGAACCGCATGGACGGCGTCGAGGCGACCGTCAACTACGCCACCGAGAAGGCCAGGGTCAGCTACCGCGGCGACGACGTCTCCGTGCGGGACCTGATCGCCACCGTCGAGGCCACCGGCTACACCGCACAGGAGCCCGCCCCCTCCGTCGCCGAGGAGGGGGCGGGGGAGAGCCCCCCGGGCTCCCCGGGCCACCCGGGCGAGGGGGGCCCGGGCGGCGAGGGTGAGCGTGAACTGCTGGCCCTGCGCCAGCGGTTGACCACCGCCACCCTGCTCTCCGTACCCGTCATCGCCATGGCGATGATCCCCGCGCTGCAGTTCACCTACTGGCAGTGGCTCTCGCTGACGCTGGCCGCGCCCGTCGTGACGTACGCCGCCTGGCCTTTCCACAAGGCCGCCTTCACCAACGCCCGGCACGGCGCGGCCACCATGGACACGCTGATCTCGGTCGGTACGTCGGCGGCGTTCCTCTGGTCGCTCTGGGCGCTGTTCTTCGGTACGGCCGGCACGCCCGGCATGACGCACCCCTTCGAGCTGACCATCGGCAGGAGCGACGGCGCGGGCAACATCTACCTGGAGGCCGCGGCCGGCGTCACCGCCTTCATCCTCGCCGGGCGGTACTTCGAGGCCCGCTCCAAGCGGAAGGCGGGCGCCGCCCTCAAGGCGCTGCTCCAGCTCGGCGCCAAGGACGTCACCGTGCTGCGGGGTGACGGGCGCGAAGTGACCGTACCCGTAAGTGAGTTGGGGGTCGGCGACCGGTTCCTCGTGCGGCCCGGCGAGAAGATCGCCACGGACGGGACGGTCGTCGAGGGCTCCTCGGCCGTGGACGCCGCCATGCTCACCGGCGAGTCCGTGCCCGTCGAGGTCGCCGTCGGCGACGCGGTCACCGGCGCCACCCTCAACGTCGGCGGCCGGCTCGTCGTCGAGGCCACCCGGGTCGGCGCCGACACCCAACTCGCCCGTATGGCACGGCTCGTGGAGGACGCGCAGAACGGCAAGGCCGCCGCCCAGCGCCTCGCCGACCGGATCTCCGCCGTGTTCGTGCCCGTCGTCATCGGGCTCGCGCTCGCCACCCTCGGCTTCTGGCTCGGCAACGGCGCGGGGCTGACCGCCGCCTTCACCGCCGCTGTCGCCGTACTGATCATCGCCTGCCCGTGCGCCCTCGGCCTCGCCACCCCGACCGCCCTCATGGTCGGCACCGGCCGCGGCGCCCAGCTCGGCATCCTGATCAAGGGCCCGGAGGTCCTGGAGTCCACGCGCCGGGTCGACACCGTCGTCCTGGACAAGACCGGCACCGTCACCACCGGCAGGATGACCCTGCTCGCCACGCACACCGCCCCCGGCACCACCGTCTCCGACGTCCTGCGGCTCGCCGGGGCCCTGGAGCACTCCTCGGAGCACCCCGTCGCGCGGGCCGTCGCCGCCGGGGCGGCCGCCGAGGTCGGCACCCTGCCCGTGCCCGAGGACTTCGCGAACGTCGCGGGCCTCGGCGTGCAGGGCGTCGTCGAGGGGCACGCCGTCCTGGTCGGCCGTGCCCGGCTCCTCGCCGACTGGGAGATCCACCTGCCCGAGCCGCTGGCGCGCGCCGAGGCCGCGGCGGAGGCCGCAGGACGTACCGCCGTCGCGGTCGCCTGGGACGGCGAGGCGCGGGCGGTCCTGGAGATCGCCGACGCGGTCAAGGACACCAGCGCCGAGGCCATCTCGCGGCTGCGCGCGCTGGGCCTGACCCCGATCCTGCTGACCGGCGACAACAAGGCCGTCGCCGCGTCGGTCGCCGCGCAGGTCGGCATCGCGCCCGGTGACGTGATCGCCGAGGTCCTGCCGCAGGACAAGGTCGACGTGGTGAAGCGGCTGCAGGCCGAGGGGCGCAGCGTGGCCATGGTCGGCGACGGCGTCAACGACGCGGCCGCGCTGGCCCAGGCCGACCTGGGCCTCGCGATGGGCACGGGCACGGACGCGGCGATCGAGGCGGGCGACCTGACGCTGGTACGGGGCGACCTGCGCGCCGCGGCGGACGCGATCCGGCTCTCGCGCCGCACCCTCGGCACGATCAGGTCCAACCTCTTCTGGGCCTTCGCCTACAACGTGGGTGCGCTGCCGCTGGCCGCGGCCGGACTGCTCAACCCGATGATCGCGGGGGCGGCCATGGCCTTCTCGTCGGTCTTCGTGGTCGGCAACAGCCTGCGCCTGCGGGGGTTCGAGCCGCTGGCGTAGGCGGTCGGGGCCGCTCGGCTCGCGCCGGAACGTTCTGCGCGTAGGCTGGTAATTGGACTAGACCTATGCCAGGTTTCCGGGGGTGCATCAGGGGTGCATCCGGGAGCCGGGCCGCCACGGTCAGGCACCCAGTCCGAGCCGCAGCGACCCCAGAAGGAAGAGACATCCATGAGCAAGCGTGCAGTCCTGGAGGTGATCGCCCTCGACACCGAGGACGCCGTCGCCGCCCAGGCCGGCGGAGCGGACCGCCTCGAATTGGTGACCGACATGGCCGCGGACGGCCTCACCCCGTCCCGCGAGACCTTCGCCGCCATCCGCTCCTCCGTCGACATCTCGCTGCGCGTCATGCTCAGGCTGGCCGACGGGTTCGCCGCGGGCGACGTCGACGCACTGGTGCACCGCGCCCAGGAGCTGCGGGGCGAGGGCGCCGACGAGTTCGTGCTCGGCTTCCTCGACGAGGCGGGCGGTCCCGACCTGGCCGCCGTGGAAAGCCTGGTCGGCGCGCTCGACGGCTGCCGCTGGACGTTCCACCGCGCCATCGACCGCGCCGCCGACCGCGACGCGCTGCGCAAGCAGCTCGCGGACCTGCCCGGCCTGGACACCTACCTCACCGCGGGCTCCGCGGCCGGCGTCGACGACGGCCTGCCGACGCTGCTCGCGGAGGCGGCTCGACGCGGCGAGCCCGGGTACGAACCGCAGCTCCTCATCGGCGGCGGCCTGCGCCTGGACCACCTGCCCCGGCTCCGGGCGGCGGGCGTCGACGCGTTCCACATCGGCGGGGCCGCCCGCCCCGACGGCTGGTCCGCCCCGGTCTCCCCGGCGGCGGTCGCACAGTGGCGGGCGGCGCTCGACGGGTGAGGGGCGGGGCGACGTACGCGGGGTTGGGCGGCGCTCGTACGCGAGGTTGGGCCGTAGTCGCACGCGGGGCTGAGCGGCGGGCGTACGCGGGGTCGGACGGCGGGGTGATCGCCCTTTCGGGGGACGCGATAGAACTGGGTCGACACGGAGGGGATTTCATGCCGACACCAGCACACCAGCCGCGCCCCGCGGAACGCATCCTCGCGGCCGGGACACAGCCCGTCGCCGCGATGCTGCTCACCGGGACGGTCGCGCTCTACATAGCGCTCGTCGCGTTCGGGAACATCACCGACTTCGGCACCAACCAGCAGTTCGTACGCCATGTCCTGTCGATGGACACCACCTTCAAGGGCAACGGCCTCAGATGGCGCGCGGTGGACTCCACCGCGCTGCAGGACACCGCCTACGTCGCGATCATCGCCTGGGAGACCCTCGCCGCGCTGACGCTCGTCGCGGCGACGGTCCTGTGGGCCCGTGCGCTGCGCCGCCCCGCGGGGACGCCGCGCGCGTACGGCCTGCGCCGGGCCCGACAGGCGGGTTCCATCGGTCTGTTGATGATTCTCGTGCTCTTCGGGGTCGGGTTCATCGGCATCGGCGGCGAGTGGTTCGCCATGTGGCAGTCGCAGGCCTGGAACGGCCTGGACGCGGCCACGCGCGTCGTGACGCTCGCGGGCATCGTGCTCGTCGTCACCCACCTGCCGTCCGCGGCGGGCCCGCAGGCGCCGTCCGCCGACGCCCCGGCGGACGGCCTCGACAAGCTCGAAAAGGGCGGCAGTTAGCGCCTTTCGAGCTGTTCGAGCTGTTCGGGTTGTTCGGGTTGTTCGGGCTGTTCGAGCTGCGCGGGCAGCGCGGCGCGGTGCACCACGATCAGCCCCGACACGGCACGGGTCAGCGCGACATAGAGCCGTCGCAGACCCGTCCGCTCGTCGGGCTCGCCGTCGACGACGGCGGCCGGCTCGTCCAGGACCACGTAGTCGTACTCCAGGCCCTTCGCGAGCGACGCGGGCACCAGCGTCAGCCGGGTGTCCGGCGTCGGCTCCTCGCCGGGCGAGAGATACGTGAGGCCCGCCGCCGTCAATGCGCCCGCGAGCGCGGGGATACGGGCGTCCGCGGCGATCAGCCCGACGGACCCCTCCTGCCCCAACGACTCGACGCAGGCGGCGAGGCAGCCCGCGTCGAGGGCGCCGGATCCCGCCGGGCCGCCGTCCCCGTCCCCGCCGTCACCGTCCCCGTCCGCCACCCGCCGCACCGCCAGCGAACCCGGCGACTCCCGCACCGAGTCGACCGCCGTCAGGCCGGGCGCGATGTCCGGAAGCAGCCGGGACGCGTACGCGATGACCTCGCGCGGCACGCGGAAACCGGCCGTCAGCTCCTCCACGACCGCGTCGTCCTTGCCGAGGTGCGCCAGCGCCTCGGCCCAACTCCGCGTCGCCCAGGGCGTGGTGCCCTGCGCGAGATCGCCGAGGACCGTCGCCGAGCCGGTCGTGCAGCGCCGCCCCACCGCGCGGTACTGCATCGGCGACAGGTCCTGCGCCTCGTCGAGCACGACATGTCCGAGGGAGTGCGTGCGGGAGACGAGATCGGTGGCCTCGTCGATGAGCACGGCGTCCGCGGCGGACCACTTGGCGGACTTGACGCTCCGGGCGGGCTTGGCCCACAGCACGGCCTTCTGCTCGTCCTCCGTCAGGATCCCCGCGGCGTGCTCGGCGAGGAAACCGGCGTCGGACAGCAGCCGCAGCACGAGCTTCGCGGGATCGACGGGCGGCCAGATCGCCTTCACCGCCGCCTTCACGGCCGTGTTGCGCGCGACGCTGTCCTGCACCCGGTCGTCCGGCGCCTCGCCCGCCTGCTCCATGCGGACGAGCACGGCGTGCGCGATGCGCTGCGGCAGGGCCTCGCGGGCGGCGCCGTAGCGGATGTCGCGGGCGAGCAACTCGGCGACGATCTCCTCCAGTTCGTACGCGGGAATCCGCCAGCGGCGCGAGCCGCGCACCACCACGACGGGTTCGGCGGGCGGGGTGACGTGCGAGCGCACGGCGTTGCGCAGCACGGTGGCCATCCGTGCGTCGCCCTTGACGACGGCGGCGCCGGCGTCGTCCGTGCCGCGCACCTCCACGTGGGCGACGAGGTCGTCGACGGTGGCCTGCTTGACCTCCAACTCGCCGAGCGCGGGCAGGACTTGCTCGATGTAGTGCAGGAAGGAGGCGTTCGGGCCGATGACGAGGGTGCCGGTGCGGGCGAGCCGGTCCCGGTGGGCGTAGAGCAGATAGGCGACCCGGTGCAGGCCGACGGCGGTCTTGCCGGTGCCGGGTCCGCCCTGCACGCAGACGCTGCCGCCGAGCCCGCTGCGGACGATCTCGTCCTGCTCGGGCTGAATGGTGGCGACGATGTCCCGCATCGGACCCACGCGCGGCCGCTCGATCTCCCGCTGCAGGAGCTTGCTGGTGCGCTCGTCCTCGGTGGCGTCGCTGAGGTGCTCGTCCTCGTACGCGGTGAGGTCGCCGCCCGTGTAGCCGAAACGGCGGCGCAGCGCGATGTCCATCGGGTCCTTCTTGGAGGCCCGGTAGAACGGCTGCGAGACCGGCGCGCGCCAGTCGATGACCATCGGGTCGCCGTCGGCGTCGTGCACGTGCCGCCGCCCGATGTAGAACTGCTCCCCTTCGTCGCCCTCGGCCTGCGCGGCGCCCGGCGCGTGCAGATAGTCGAGCCGCCCGAAGAAGAGGGGGGTGTGGGCGAGGTCGGCGAGGGACTTGACGCGCTCGTCGAGCTGCCGCTCCAGAACGGCGGCGTTCACCCAGTTCGCGGTGACGTCGCGGATGTCGAGGGCCTCGGCGTCCGCACGCATGGCGCGCAGCGCGGAACGGGACGCGGCGAGGTGGCCTCGTTCGCGGGCGAGCGGATCGGCGGGGTCGGTTTCGGCGTGCGCATGCACGGGGTGCCTCCGGCGGTTCAGCGGTGTCGTGTGCGGCCTCTGCTCCGATGCTGCTCGGGCGAGGTGTCCGACCGGTTTCCGTCCGGCCGACGGCGCTCCGCGGGGGGAGGCGGGAAGGGGGCATCTTAGGCGGGGCGTGGGTGCGGGGGCCAACGGTTTTCGGGGGCCGGTGCGGTCCGCTGCGCGGGTGCGGGTTGGGTTGTGGCTGGTCGCGCAGTTCCCCGCGCCCCTCCAAGACCTCCGCACGGGCTCGTCCGGCGATTGAGGGCGGGTGGGGGCGTGCCGGGTGAGGGGGTGCGGGGCTGTTTTGGGGGCGCGGGGAACTGCGCGAGTGACCACGGCGGGCCGGCAGTCGGGGGGCGGGCGGTAGCTGGGTGTTTTGGGGGCGCGGGGATGGTGCCGATGTATCCGACGGCGGGCGACGAGGAGGTCGCCTGGGCGAGCGGCCACGATGGGCCGGGCAGCCGGCGAGCGGACCGTAGCCGGGTGTTTTAGGGGCGCGGGGAACTGCGCGAGCGGCCACGGCGGGCCGGCGGCCGGGGAGCGGGCCGCAGCCGGGTGGTTTGGGGGCGCGGGGAACTGCGCGACCAGCCTTAGCGCACCCGCACGGAACAACGACCCCATCAGGGGCGCGGGGAACTGTGCAAGGAACCCCAGCGCACCTGCACGGAACAACGCCGGTGTGCCCCCCCATCAGGGGCGCGGGGAACTGCGCAAAGAACCCCAGCGCACCCGCACGGAACCCCACGGCCAAGGCACCCCCCGGGCCCCTCACCCCTCCTCGGCGAGCTCCGCAACCCCCGTAACCCGATGAAGGGGATACGTGCGGACCTCATCCGCAGTGTGGTCGTACGCCGTGACGAAGCCCCCCTCCACCCGCACCGGGGCGATGACCCGCTGACTCGCGGAGCCCTCCGCGTTCACGTACCCGATCCACACCGCCTCCCCGGTCAGCACCGCGGCCTGCATCGTGGCGAGGGTCTCCGCCGCCGTCGTACGCGGCAGGCGGCCGTCCGCCGCGGCCGCCGCGGCCGGCACCTCCTTGCGCGGCGCGGTGGACGCCAAGTCCCCCGCACGGATCGCCCGTACCGCCGCGTCGACGAGCGTGGCGCCGGGCAGCGGCGGCCCGTCGGGCACCGGCTCGGGGGCCGAACGGGGCGGCGTGCGGTGCGCGTGCGCGCGGGTGATCAGGACGTCGCCCTCCGCGCTCTCCGCGGCGGGCGCGAACCCCATGGCGCGCAGCCCGTCCAGGAGCGCGCCGGGATCCGCCTGGGCGGCGAGCACGGTGGGCGCGAGCCGACGCAGCCGCAGGCTCTGGGCGCGCTTGTCGGCCATGATCTCGTTGAGCAGCGCCTCGTCGTCGCAGCGCACGTACGCGGAGGCGGCGCCGATCCGCAGGTGGCCGTGTTTGCGCGCCACGTCGTCGATCAGATACGCGAGGGGCTGCGGAACCGGCGTACGGGAGTGGGCCGCCAGGAACGCGTGCAGGTCGGACGCGGACTGCCCGGCGTCGAGCGCGCGGCGCACGGAACCGGGCGTGAAGCGGTAGACGGTGGCGCCGCCCTTCGACTCGACGTCGGCGAGGACGGCGAGCGCGTCGGCGAGCGGCCGCTCCAGCGGGCCGGGGGCCACGGCGGTGAGGTCGGCCTGCAGCAGGACGTGGTCGAGGGGCTCCGGGAGGAGCGGCGCGAGGAGCCGGGCGGCGCGGGCGGCGGCGACACCGCGCTCGGCGAGACTCTCGGCGCCGTCGGCCGCGGTGCCGGCCGCCGAAGCGGTGCCGGGTGCGTCGGGCAGCAGCGCCCGCCCGTGCGAGGAGAGCGCGCCACGCCCCGTGACACCCAGCAACTCGGCCTCGTTCAGGGTCCATTGGGCGATACGGGAGCGCAGGTCGCGCGGGGTGGGCGAGTCGGAGGGGTTGGCGGCACCGGCCCGGGTGGAGCCGGGGGAAGAAGGCGCGGAACCCGAGCCGCCCGGGGCGGCGGCGGCCCCCTGGGCGCGCCCGGCGACCGGCCGCTCCCAGCCGAGCCGGGCCAGCAGCGACTCCGGCACGGGCGCCGTGCCCTCGGGCAGCGTGGCGAGCAGCGCGAGGACGCGCCGGCGGACCTCGGGGGCCGCCGAACGGTCCAGGTGCGGGCCGAGCGCGGAGAGCGTGCGGTCCTTGCCGTCACGGCCGCCGACCAGCCCCGCCGTACGGGTGGCGGCGAGCCAGGCGGTGGCGAGCGCCGCCCAGCGCTCGGCCGCGGGCAACTCCTGCCACGCGTCGTACGCGGGCGTCGCGGCGTACCGCTCGTCGGCCTCGCCGTCGGAGGCCAGCAGGCCCGCCGCGTAGGCCAGTTCGACCCAGAACGCGGCGAGCGGCTCGGACGTGTCGAGCGCCACGGCAGTCCGCTTCAGGTCGCGCACGCTCAGGCCGCCGGCGCGCAGGACGGTGGGGCCGCCCTCGTCCCAGTCCTTCAGGAGCTCCTCGACGGTGGCGAGCGCGGTGTACGCCTGGCCCGCGGCGGTCGCGTCCACAACCTGTGGACGGTGTTCGCGGGCGCCCTCCACGGGCGGCGGCGTCGGCTCGGGCGCGCGGTGGGCGCGGCCCGCGCGCAGGTGCAGGGCGGCCTCGCGGGGCAGTACGACGGTGCCGGGCGCGGTCGGCAGCAGCAGCCCCCGGTCGAGGAGCCAGCGCAGATGCCGGGCCGGATCGGCGGTGACCTGCCCGTACGGCGGCCCCCACACCAGTCGCGACAGCACCTCCACGGACTCCGCGGGCGCCTCGTCGAGCAGCGCCGACATCCGGGTGCGGTCGGTGAACAGCGCGGTCAGCGCCTGCACGGCGGAGACCGGGTCGTGGGTGGTGGGCAGCCCCGCCGCGGTGACGATGTCCTGCACCCGGGTCGGCGACATCCCGGCGGTGGCCTCGGCGACGGTGGGGCCGAGGCCGGTCGGGGAGGGGTGCTGCGGGGTCGGGGCGAGCAGCTCGCGGGCGGTCCGCACGAGCCGCAGCCGGTCGTCCGGGCCCCACACCAGGGCCTGCTCGTGCAGGGTGGCGAGGGCGCGGGGCAGCGCGGCCTCGACGTCGGCGTCCCCGTCGTCGCCGCCGAGCAGCCGCAGCACCTCGTCGTACGAGGTGGGGTCGGACGCCACGGCCAGCACCTCGGCGACCTGCTGCGCGAACCGGTCGAGCCGCTCCAGGGCGCGCACGACGGAGGCGCGGGTCCCCGCGCGGGCGGCGAGCTGGGTCAGATCCGTGGGCACGGGGTTGAGCAGATCGGGCCGCGCCCGCAACAGCCCGGCGAGCGCGCCGTCCGCCCGCGACCGCAGGGCCTCGGCGAGAGACCGCGGCGCGTCGACCCCCCGCGCCGCCGCGGTGCCGCCCTCGCTGACGCCGGCGCTGTCGGTGGGCTGCGACTGGGTGCTCATCCGGTTCACGGTAGCGGGTCGGGGGGGAAGGGCGGGGCTGTCGAGTACGGGGCGGCGTTCCCGGGGACAGTCCACCCCCGCAACGCCGGGCGAACGTTTCGCCACCTCTCGAAAGAGTGAACACCTCGCACTTGCCCCGCCACGGTGCCCCGCACGCGGCTTAGCTCGCTCACATGGTCACATCAGCCCACGAGGCATCGCACCGGATCTTTCAGGACCGCCCAGAGATCCTCGTGCCGGTCTTCGGCACCCTCGGCCTTCCCTTCCCGGAGAAGGCCTCGGTGGACGTGCTCACCCCCGACGCGACGGAACTCCAGCCGCTGGAGCGCCGCGTGGACAGCGTGCTCCGCATCCAGCCCTCCGATGGCGAGGACTTCCTCCTCGCCATCGAGGCGCAGGGCCGCCGGGACCCGGACAAGGAGGCGAGCTGGCCTTACTACGTGGCTTACCTCCGGGCGAAGTTCCGCCTGCCCGTACTGCTGCTCGTGGTGTGCAAGAGCCGGGCCACCGCGCGGTGGGCCGCAGGTCCGTTCGACTGCGGAGCGCGTGGCTGGACGGCGCAGACCACCTGGCCCTTGGTCGTCGGTCCCGACAACGTGCCGGTGATCACCGAGCGGCGAGCCGTCGAAGAGAACTTGGCGATGGCCACCTTCGCGGCGTTGACACATGGCAACAACCCGGACGCCGCCCCCATACTGGAGGCGCTGGCCCGTGCCGTGCAGGCGTCCGACAAGAAGTCCGCCACCTACTACAACGACCTTCTGGACGTCGGCCTGGGGGACACCCGTGCCGGAGCGAAATGGAGAGAACTGATGACCTTCGTTACCTACTTCCCCGGGCGCGGCACCGTACGGGAGACGGCCTACCTCGAGGGCAAGGCGGAGGGGAAGGCGGAGGGTGAGGCCACGGCCCTTCTCCGGGTCCTTGAGGTGCGTGGGATCGACGTACCGGAGGAGACCCGCGAGCGGATCGGAGCGTGTGCCGATCTGGCCGTCCTGAACCGCTGGCTGGAGCGTGCCGTGCACGCCGGGACCGTCGACGAGCTCTTCGTGGAGGACGGCACGGAGCCCTGCGGGGCCTGAACATCCTGAGGGGGCCGCTCGCGCGGCTGTAGCGGACGTCACCGCCGCAGGGCGCGTGCATGCGGCACACTGGACGTTTGGCCTTAATGAAAGGGCGCTCGCGTGAACGGTCCCCTCATCGTCCAGTCGGACAAGACCCTCCTGCTCGAGGTCGACCACGAGCAGGCCGATGCCTGCCGCCGTGCCATCGCGCCCTTCGCCGAGCTGGAACGGGCCCCCGAGCACATCCACACCTACCGCGTCACCCCCCTCGGCCTTTGGAACGCGCGGGCCGCGGGACACGACGCCGAGCAGGTCGTGGACGCCCTCGTGGAGTTCTCCCGCTACCCCGTCCCGCACGCCCTCCTCGTGGACGTCGCCGAGACCATGGCGCGGTACGGGCGCCTCACCCTCTCCAAGCACCCCACCCACGGCCTCGTCCTCACCACCACCGACCGGCCGGTCCTCGAGGAGATCCTGCGGTCGAAGAAGGTGCAGCCGCTGGTCGGCGCACGCCTCGACCCGGACACCGTCGCCGTGCACCCCTCCGAGCGCGGCCAGATCAAGCAGACCCTGCTGAAGCTGGGCTGGCCCGCCGAGGACCTCGCCGGGTACGTCGACGGCGAGGCGCACGCGATCGACCTGGACGAGAGCAACTGGTCGCTGCGGCCCTACCAGCAGCAGGCCGTCGAGGGGTTCTGGCACGGCGGGAGCGGCGTCGTCGTGCTGCCCTGCGGAGCCGGCAAGACCCTCGTCGGCGCGGGCGCCATGGCGCAGGCCAAGGCCACCACCCTCATCCTCGTCACCAACACCGTCTCCGCCCGCCAGTGGAAGCACGAGCTGGTGAAGCGGACCTCCCTCACGGAGGACGAGATCGGCGAGTACAGCGGGACCCGCAAGGAGATCCGCCCCGTCACCATCGCCACGTACCAGGTCCTCACGACGAAGCGGAAGGGCATCTACCCGCACCTGGAGCTCTTCGACTCCCGCGACTGGGGACTCGTCATCTACGACGAGGTGCACCTGCTCCCCGCACCCGTCTTCAAGTTCACCGCCGACCTCCAGGCCCGCCGCCGCCTCGGCCTCACCGCCACCCTCGTACGGGAGGACGGGCGCGAGTCCGACGTCTTCTCGCTCATCGGGCCCAAGCGGTTCGACGCCCCGTGGAAGGAGATCGAGGCGCAGGGCTACATCGCGCCCGCCGACTGCGTCGAGGTCCGCGTCAACCTGACCGACGGCGAGCGGCTCGCGTACGCCACCGCCGAGGCCGAGGAGAAGTACCGCTTCTGCGCCACCACCGCCACCAAGCGGAAGGTCACGGAGGCGCTGGTCAAGAAGCACGCGGGCGAGCAGACCCTCGTCATCGGGCAGTACATCGACCAGCTCGACGAGCTCGGCGAGCACCTGGGCGCGCCCGTCATCAAGGGCGAGACCACGAACGCGCAGCGCGAGAAGCTGTTCGACGCCTTCCGGGAAGGCGAGCTCTCCGTCCTCGTCGTCTCCAAGGTCGCGAACTTCTCCATCGACCTGCCGGAGGCGACCGTCGCCATCCAGGTCTCCGGCACGTTCGGGTCGCGCCAGGAGGAGGCGCAGCGGCTCGGCCGGGTGCTGAGGCCCAAGGCGGACGGGCACGAGGCGCGCTTCTACTCCGTCGTCGCGCGCGACACCATCGACCAGGACTTCGCCGCCCACCGGCAGCGGTTCCTCGCCGAGCAGGGGTACGCGTACCGGATCGTCGACGCGGACGAGCTGCTGGCCGGCTAATCCCTCCGGGCTGGGGGAGGGTGGGGGCGGCCGACGACGGGACGAGTGGTCAGCCCGCGGACAGCGCCGCCGGGATCGCCGCCACCGACAGCAGCGCGAACGCCGTCCGCAGCCACGCCGCGTCCGCGTCGCGCGGCGTGAGCCAGCCCGCCGCCAGGCAGCCGACGCCGCCGAAGGTCCCGAAGACGCAGCGGACGACCAGGTCCTGATGTGTCGCCGACGACGCGCCGCCGAACTCCGCGTCGAGCCCGACGATCCACCAGGCAAGGACGAGGAGCAGCAGTACGGCGGGGGTCGCGAGGCCCAGGGCGAGGTTGCGGGCGGGCTGGGGGATGGGGTGTGTCGCGGCGTAGGCGGCGTTACGGGCGGCCCACTCGGTGCGGGTTTCGGTACGGGTCTCGGTACGGGTCTCGGAGCTCATGGGGGGAGTCAACCGGGGGGTGGGGGAGCGGGGCCTCTGTGCTCGTACTCAGGTACGTACTCGGCTCACTCGGCGTACTCAGGGAAGTACTCAGCATCGGCAGCAGCGCCAGCGCGAGGAGCGGGTACGGCGCCGCCAACGGCTGCTGCCACCACGGCAGATGCAGGTCCAGGTCGCCGTGGTGCGGGAGCAGCCAGAACGTACGGGCCGTGAAGAGCGCGGCCACGGCGGCCGCCGTGCGGGTTCTGCCCTCGGCGACCAGGACCGCGAGCAGCGGCACGCACCACACCCAGTGGTGGGACCAGCTGATGGGGCAGATCAGCAGCGTCGTGAACGCGGTCAGGAGTACGGCGCGGGGCTCGGTGGGCGCGCGCCGGACCAGCCACAGGCCGAGGGCGGCCGTGAGGGCGGCGGGGACGGCCCAGGCGGCGCCCGGTTCGGCGTCGTGCAGGATGCGGGCGGCCAAGCCTTGGAGTGACTGGTTGTCGACGATCCACGCCTTGCCGACGCGGCCCGTCTCGAAGACCCGGCGGGTGAAGAACTCAACGCTGGCGGCGGGCAGGACGAGCGCGCCGAGCAGCACGGTGCCCGTGAAGCCGGCCAGCGCGGTGACGCCCTCGCGGGTGCGGCCCCGGAGGAAGAGGTACGCGATGAAGACGGCGGGCGTCAGCTTGATGCCGGCGGCGATTCCGATGGCGAGCCCTTTGCCGAGGGCGGCGGGGGGACGGGTGAGGTCCCAGAGGACGAGGCAGGCGAGGGCGAGGTTGATCTGGCCGAACAGCACGGTCTGGAAGACGGGTTCGAGCCAGAGGGCGAGGGCGGTGGCGGTGACGGTCGTGGTCGTGGTCGTGGCGGTGGTGGTGCGGAGGTTCGCGAGGCGGCAGGAGAGGTGGACGAGGAGGGCGAGGAGGGCGATGTTGCCGAGCAGGAAGGCGGTTTTGAGGGCGGGGAGGGGGAGCCAGGTGGTCGGTACGAAGAGGATGGCGGCGAACGGGGGGTAGGTGGCGGGCAGTTGCCACGGGGTGACGGTGAACCCGTACAGATCGCTGCCGCGGGCGACGGCGGCTCCTTCGGCGCGGTAGACGAGGGTGTCGGCCATGGGGATGTGCTGGGCGGCGCAGAGGGCGAGGAGGGCGAGGAGGGATGCGGCGAGGGTGGTGACGCTGAGTGCTGGATGCGTCGCGTTCCGTGACTTCACGGGGGGAGGGTAGTGGATGGGGGTGCGGGGCGCGGGGGCGTGGCGTCTGCGCTTTGGGTCCGTGGTGGGGTGCGGGGCGCCTTGGGCTGGCGTCCGCGCCTTCGCTTCGTCTGTGGGTGCGGGGCCGCGGGGGTATGTGCGTACTCGCCATCCACTGTTCGCCACGCCTCGCGGACAACATTGCTATTGCTGGCTCGGTGCTCCGTGCGCACATACCCCCACGTCCCCTCCCGAGCGTTTGCGGGTGCGGCCCGGCGGGGCGGCAGACACGAGCCCACCCGGCCCGGCTCCCGCAGGCGGGTGCGGGCAAACGCGGGCC
The DNA here is from genome assembly GCF_055591085.1 of Streptomyces sp. NPDC041713. Classification (NCBI taxonomy): domain Bacteria; kingdom Bacillati; phylum Actinomycetota; class Actinomycetes; order Kitasatosporales; family Streptomycetaceae; genus Streptomyces; species Streptomyces sp. NPDC041713. The sequence continues at coordinate 506,339 of NZ_JBVIZY010000005.1, read as the reverse complement.
CACTCGTCCGGGCTCCCACAGGCGGCTGCGGCAAACGCGGGCCCACCCGGCCCCGGCTCCCACAGGCGGCTGCGGCAAACGCGGGCCCACCCGGCCCCGGCTCCCACAGGCGGCTGCGGCAAACGCGGGCCCACCCGTCCGGGCTCCCGCAGCCCGGTACGGACGAACGCACCCGCCCCCCACCCTCGACAGCCAGACGCAAGGCAAACACCCACCCACCCCTACTCCGTCCGCAGGGCGACGCGAGGCAAACACCCACCCACCTCGCTCCAGCTGCACGTCGGTGGGCCCGCCAATCCGCCCTGCTCGGGTGCACGTCGCGAGGCAACGCCCCCCGGCCCTGCTCCAGTCTTACGCCGCAGGGTGAGCCCACCCGCCCCGCTCCAACCGCACGCTGCGGGGCAACCACCCGCCCACCCCTCTCCACCGCACGTCGCAGGTGACCCGCCCACCCGCCCGCTCCAACCGCACGTTGCGGGGTAAAACCCACCCACCCCTCTCCACCGCACGTCACGGGGCGGGCCCACCCGCCCCTACTCCCGCCTTGCGGCGCGGGGTAAACGGGTGGGTGGGTGGGGAATATCCGCCGCGGAGCGGCGGGGCTGTTTGGGCCCGCAGGGGGAGACGGGGGAGCCCCCCCCACCCGGCCCCTCCCCCGCGGAGCGGCAGGCGCGGACCCCACCCGCATAGGCGCCCCCGCCAGAAAACGGTAACGTCGAGAACACAACACAGCCGCCCCGGAGGGGACTTCGTGGGGATCGAGAGCGATCAGCTGGTCTTCGACTACCTGAGCCGGGTCGGAGACCTGGCCCAGCAGCGGCAGTTGCCGTCCGGCGACCGGATGAGACTCGTCGCCGAGTTGCGGAACCGCATCGAACGCGGCCGGTCCAAGTCCGTCGGCGACGGCCCCGTCGCCGTCCGCCGCATCCTCGCCCGCATCGGCACCCCGGAAGAGGTCGTCGAGGCGGCCGGCGGCGCCCCCGGCGACGTACAGGATGACCTGCGGGACGTACGGGACGTACGGGACGTGCCAGAAGGGGTGCCGTCCGTGCCCCGCGCGCCCCGCGCGCCCCGCGCTCGGCCCCACCCCGCCGTCCCCCTCCAACGCAACCGCCGCCGTCCCCCCGCCGACCCCGGCGAAAGCGGCACCGAGAAGGGCACCGGGCGGCTGCGCCGCATCGTGCCTCGGCCGCGTCGCTCCGGCGCCGCGGAGACCGATGACAGCCCCGACTTCGAGGGCGCCGCACCCCCGCACCTCGCCGGCTCCGACGAGTTGGGGCCCAGTGGGTCCGAGCCCGACTGGTGGCGGGTGGACAGCAGTCCGTTCGGCGTCGCCGACACCGTCCCCGGCTTCGTCGGCGGCGTGGAGATCCCCGAGATACTCAAGCCGCCCCCCGGCCGCGACGACGAGGAGGAGGACGACGACGGCGAGGAGGAGGACGACCTCGCGTATGAAGAGGACGACAGGGGCGGGCGCCGGCGGCGGTTGTGGCGGCCGGCCCGCCGCGGTGACGGCGCCGGGCCCGCCCTCGGCAACCCCCTGCTCCTGCTCGCCGCCGCCCTCCTCACCGTCGGCGCCGTCCTCGGCAACTTCCTTGCCCTCGGCGTCGGCTGGCTCATCGCCTACGCCTCTCGCCGGCTCTCCCGCGTCGAGGCGAAGTTCGCCGTCCTCGGGCTGCCGGGGCTCGCCCTGGCGGCCGGGGTCGGCTGGCTGTGGGGGCGGTCGCAGGGGCGGTGGGGCGACCCGATCCGGGACGGGCACATGAGCGACGCCATCGCCGACACCTGGCCGTGGGTGGTGCGGGGCGCCGCTGTCGCCTCCGCCCTCTTCCTGCTGTGGCGGTCCCAGCGCCGCCAACAGCCGTGAGTGGTACGGGGGTTCGTGGTCAGCGCTTGTGCGTCAGGTCCCTCCGCAGTTCGTCCAGGATCCTGTCCGCCGCCGTGTAACCGATGCCCTGGATCCACAGCTCGTCCTCGACCGTGTGGACGTTGCCCGACTTGACCGCCCTCATGTTCTTCCACAGGCTGCTGCCCGTCGTCTGCGTCTCCTTGGACTTCTTCGGATCGCCGTACGTGGAGCGGAAAATGACGTCGGTGTCGGCGAGGTCGATCTTCTCGGGCGACAGGTCGTACGAGAAGCCGTCCTTCGCCTTCGCCGCGATCGGCGCGCGGCCGAGGCCGACGTCCTTGAGGATCGTGGCGATGTAGCTCTGGTCGCCGTAGAGGCGGATGTCGGCGCCCTCGATGAAGCGCAGGACGTTGACCTCGGTCCGTTCCGCCTTCGCGCGGCCGCCGATGGCCTGGGTGACCCGTGCGGCGTGGGCCCGGTAGCGGGTGATCACCTTCTTCGCCTCGGCCCGCTTGTCGAGTGCCTCGGCGTGCAGTTGGAAGTTCTCCTTCCAGGGGTAGCCGGTGGTCTCCGTCATGACGGTCGGCGCGATCGCCTTGAGCTGGTCGTACTTGGCCGCGTGGCGGATCTTCGAGGTGAGGATCAGGTCGGGCTTGAGCGCGGCGATGGCCTCCAGGTTGGGGTTCATCATCTCGCCGACGTCCTTGATGCCGCTGACCTTGTCCTTGGGCAGGTAGTCCAGGAACCCGGACTCCGCCTCGACGTGCGTGGCGCCGACCGGGCGTACGCCGAGCGTGATCGCCGAGTCCAGTTCGGCGGTGTCGAGGACGACCACCCGCCGGGGGGCCTTCGGGACCTTCACGTCGCCCATCGCCGTCTTGACCGTACGGGTTCCGCCGGACGCCCCGGAGCCGTTGGAGTCCGAGGAGCCACAGGCGGTGAGCGTGAGAGCGCCGGTCAGGGCCAGGGCGCCCGTGAGGAGGGCGCGGCGGCGGTGCAGCGGGGCGTGCGTGTGGGTGTGGGCGTGCGTGTGGGTGTGGGGCATGGGGTCGCCTTTCACGGGGCCTGGGGGGGCGAGGGGGCGGCTCACTCGGAGGTGGGGATGTCGGGGGGTGCGGACCAGGGCGGTCCGGGGACGACCAGGGGGGATCCCGTCACCGGGTCCGGGACCACCACGCAGTCCAGGCCGAAGACCTCCCGTACGAGATCCCGGGTGACGATCTTCGCGGGGGCGCCCTCGGCGACGACCTCGCCGGCCTTCATGGCGACCAGGTGGTCCGCGTACCGCGCCGCCTGGTTGAGGTCGTGCAGGACCACGACGACCGTGCGGCCGGGTTCGCCCCGCGGCGTCCGTGCCGCCAACTGGCGGACCAGGTCGAGGACTTCGACCTGGTGGGAGATGTCCAGGTAGGTGGTGGGCTCGTCCAGGAGCAGCAGGCCGGTGTCCTGGGCGAGGGCCATCGCGATCCATACGCGCTGGCGCTGGCCGCCGGAGAGTTCGTCGACGGGGCGCTCCGCGAGGGCGCTCACGTCGGTACGGTCCATCGCCTCGGTCACCGCCCGCTCGTCCTCGTCGGACCACTGCCTCCACCAGCGCTGGTGCGGCTGGCGGCCGCGGGCGACGAGGTCGGCGACGGTGATCGCCTCGGGGGCGGCGGGGGTCTGCGGGAGCAGCCCGATCTGCTGGGCGATGCGCTTCGTGGGGAGCCCGGCGAGCGACGCGCCGTCCAGGAGCACGGCGCCGCTGCGCGGTCTGAGGAGCCGGCCGAGGGCCCGCAGCGTCGTGGACTTGCCGCAGGCGTTGGGGCCGACGATCACCGTGACCCGGCCGTCGGGGATCGCCAGGTCGAGGCCCTCGACGACGGTACGGTCCTCGTAGGCGAGGGTCAGCGCGCGGGCCGTGAGACGGGCGGCGGTCACGACGGGCCTCCAGTGCGGACGGGACGGCTGCCGCCGGTGCGGTGGCCCCGCACGATCAGCCAGATCAGGTACGGGGCGCCGACCGCCGCCGTCAGGACGCCCACGGGGAGTTCGGTGGGCGCGAAGAGGCGGCGGCCCAGCAGGTCGGCGACGACGACGATCAGGGCGCCGAGCAGCGCCGAACCCAACAGCGGGATCTGTGCGGTGCGGGTAAGCCTGCGGGCGGTCTGCGGGGCGAGGAGCGCCACGAAGTCGACCGGTCCCGCGGCGCCGGTGGCGACCGAGGCGAGGACGACGCCGACCAGGACCAGGCCCAGACGTACGTGTCCCAGGCGCGTCCCGAGGGCCGTCGCCGTGTCGTCGTCCAGGGTGACCTGGCGCTGCGCGCGGGCCGCCCACAGGACGCAGGGGAGCAGGACGAGCAGGGTCAGGGCGAGCGGGGTGGCCTCGGTGCGGCCGCGGCCGTTGAGGGAGCCGGTCATCCAGATCTGCGCCTGCTGCGCGACGAGGTAGTCGCCCTTGGTCATGAAGAGCGTCGTCACCGAGCGCAGGGCGACGGCGAAGCCGATGCCGATGAGGACGAAGCGGGCGGCGTGCAGGCCGCCGCGCCACGCGAAGACGTACACGAGGGCCGCGGCCGCGATGCCGCCGAGCACGGACAGATAGGGCAGGACGGTGTACGAGGTGACCCCGTACGTCAGCGCGCCGACCGTCAGCGCGCTCGCGCCCTGGCTGATGCCGATGATGTCGGGGCTGGCGAGCGGGTTGCGGGCCACGGTCTGGATGAGCGCGCCGGCCACGCCGAACGCGGCGCCCGCCAACAGCCCGACGGTCATACGGGGTTCGCGCAGCGTGCCCACGACCAGCTCGTCGGGGGAGGGCCGCCCGAGGAGCACCTTCACCACCTCGGCGGGCGGCACGAAGGACTCGCCGACGCAGAGGTAGGCCAGGCACCCCGCGCCGAGCAGCAGGCCGAGCACGGCGGCCACGGCGGCGGCCCGCCGATGCACGAGGAAGGTGACCCGCCGCAACCGCACCACCGCGTGCCCGACGGGCCGGCCCCGGGACGCGGACCGGCCCCGGGCGCCGGGCGACGCGGAGGTCATGCGGCCACCGCCTTGCGGCGTGCGGGGGGCGTGGTGGTCGTGCGAGCCACCGCCTTGCGGGGTGCGGGCGGCGTGGTGGTTGTGCGGCCAAGCGCCGTGCCGCGTAAGGGCGTTGTGGTCACACGGTCAACCGCCCTGCGGCGTACGGGCAGCGTGATGGTCGTGCGGGCCTTCGCCCCGCGGCGTGCGGGCGGCGTTGTCATGCGGTCACCGTCCTGCGGCGTGCCAGGGTTACCAGGAAGGGGACCCCGATGAGCGCGGTCATCACGCCGGCGGGGACCTCGCCGGGTGGGAAGACGATGCGGCCCGCCGTGTCGGAGACCAGCAGCATCACCGGGCCGAGCGTGGCGGCGAGCGGCAGCACCCAGCGGTGGTCGGTGCCGATGAGGGCGCGGGCGATGTGCGGGACGGCGAGGCCGATGAAGGCGATCGGTCCGGCGGCGGCCACGCCCGCCCCGGTCAGGACCGTCGCGCCGATCCCGCCGACCACGCGGACCGCCGCGACGTTCTGGCCGAGCCCCTTGGCGACGTCCTCGCCGAGCGCGAGCGCGTCGAGGCCGCGGGCGACGGCGAGGACGAGCACCAGGCCGACGAGGAGGAACGGCCAGAGTTGGCCGACGATCCCGGCGTCCCGGCCGGAGAGCGAGCCGACCTGCCAGAACCGGAACTCGTCGAGCGCGGCGGCCCGGGTGGTGAGCACCGCGGTCGTCACGGAGACGAGGAGCGCGTTGATCGCGGCGCCGCCGAGGGCGAGTTTGACCGGGGTCGCGCCGCCACGGCCCGCCGCCGCGATCGCGTGGACGGCGACGGAGGCGGCCCCGGCGCCGGTGAACGCCCACCAGACGTATCCGGGCAGCGTGTGCACGCCGGCGAAGGCGATGGCGAGGACGACGCCGACGGAGGCGCCCTGGCTGATGCCGAGGATGCCGGGGTCGGCGATCGGGTTGCGGGTCATGCCCTGCAGGACCGTGCCGGCCAGTGCGAGCGAGGCGCCCACCAGTACGCCGATCACGGTGCGCGGCACCCGCATCTCGCGGACCACCTCGGCGGACCCGCCGTGCCCGCCGTGCAGCAGCGCGTCGAGCACGGCGGAGGGGGCGACCGCGCGGGCGCCGACGGCGAGGCTGAGCAGGACGGCGAGCAGCAGGGCCACGACGGCCGCCGCCAGCACGGCGGCACGTCGGACGGGCACACGCATCGGCTGGGCTCGTTTCCGGAGAGGACGGCACGGGGCGGGACGCGGCGGCTCGGCAGGAGTGACGGGGCCGGTGGGGCTCGGTAAGGCTTGGCTAAGTCTACGGGCGGGCAGGGCCGTCACCCTCGGCAGAATGGGTCCATGAGCTCACACACCCTGACCGTCGGCTTCGACCTCGACATGACCCTGATCGACTCCCGGCCCGGTATCAAGGCCGCCTACGAGGCGCTTTCCGCGAGGACGGGCACGTACGTCGACGCCGACCTGGCCGTGACGCGGCTCGGCCCGCCCCTGGAGGAGGAACTGCGGAACTGGTTTCCGGAGGAGGCGATCCGGGAGACGGGCGACCTCTACCGTGAGATCTACACCACACACGCGATCGAGCCGACGCTCGCGATGGCCGGCGCCCGCGAGGCCATCGACGCCGTCCACGCGCACGGCGGCCGCGCGATCGTGGTGACCGCCAAGCACGAGCCCAACGCGAAGCTGCACCTGTCGCACCTCGGCATCGAGGCCGACGCCGTCATCGGCTGGCTGTGGGCGGAGGCGAAGGCCGAGGCGCTGCGCGAGCACGACGCGTCGGTGTACGTCGGGGACCACACCGGTGACGTACGCGGTGCGCGTACGGCGGGCGCGCTGTCCGTCGCGGTGGCGACCGGACCGTGCGACGCAGCGGAACTGCGCGCGGCGGGCGCGGACGTGGTCCTCGGCGGCCTCGCGGAGTTCCCGGCCTGGCTCGACGCGTACGTGGCGCGGGGCGCGGCCGGTTAGTTCGCCGAGCGGCTGGTGCGGGGTCCGGCCGGCCCACCGCCCGGCTGGTTCGGCGCCCGGCCGGTCCGCGTCGGGAGGCGGGCCGTCAGCCGGTGCCGCCGCGGGCCTGGCGCCGCTGGGAGGCGATGCCGCGGAGCACGCCGGCCCCGGCGATGAGGAAGCCGACGCCCATCAGCATGCACACCGCGTACGCGATGGACGGAAAGGGGTCGGTGCCCAGGAACAGCGGGGCCACCGTGACCAGTGTGGCCACGGCTCCGACGAAGAAGACGATGGCTCCGGTCCGGACCATTCCATCGCCCGGTCCGGCGGAATTCGCTTGGGTTTTGTCACGCACCCCACCAGGGTAGTTCCCAGCGCGAAGGAAGAATCCGGGGACGTCTTGTCACCGGCCCCCGGACCAATAGTCTTGGTTCCGGCGGGTCGAGCGACCCGCTGTAGTGCTATCCAGAGCCGTTTTCGCTCCGCCGTACCGGACGGGGCGGAACCGGCACAGACGAGTACGACGAGTACGAGGACGAGGACTTCACGTGCCTACCGGCAAGGTCAAGTGGTTCAACAGCGAGAAAGGCTTCGGCTTTCTCTCCCGCGACGACGGCGGCGACGTCTTCGTGCACTCCTCAGTACTGCCCGCCGACGTCGACACACTCAAGCCCGGCCAGCGCGTGGAATTCGGCGTCGTCGCCGGCCAACGCGGTGACCAGGCCCTTTCCGTGGCGATTCTCGACCCGACCCCGTCGGTGGCGGCCGCGCAGCGCCGTAAGCCCGATGAACTGGCGTCGATCGTCCAGGATTTGACGACCCTGCTCGAAAACATCACGCCGATGCTGGAGAAGGGCCGCTACCCCGACAAGGCGTCCGGCGCGAAGATCGCGGGCCTGCTGCGGGCGGTCGCGGACCAACTCGACGTATAGCGCGCGCGTCCGGTCCCCGGGGAAGAGCGCTCCGGGAGAGCCGCTCGAATGTCGCTAGGGGAACGCCAGCGCGTCCGGGCCGAGGGGCGGTACGAGTCCCTCGGCCGCGGCACGCGTGAGGAGCCCGCGCACCGCCGCGTAGCCGTCCTCGCCGAGGTCGGCCGTGAACTCGTTGACGTACAGCCCGATGTGCTGGTCCGCCACCGAGGGGTCCATCTCCTGGGCGTGCGCCAGGACGTACGGGCGGGAGGCCTCCGGGTCGTCCCACGCCATGCGGACCGACGTGCGGGTCGACTCGGCGAGCCGCTCCAGCGCCGCCGTGCCGAGGCTCCGCCTCGCGATGATCGCGCCCAGCGGGATGGGCAGGCCCGTCGTGGCCTCCCAGTGCTCGCCCATGTCGGCGAGGCGGTGCAGGCCGTAGTTCTGGTACGTGAAGCGGGCCTCGTGGATGACCAGGCCCGCGTCGACCTTTCCGTCGCGCACCGCCGGCATGATCTGGTCGAAGGGCATCACCACGATCTCGCCGACGCCGCCGTCGGACAGCGTGTCCGCCGCCCACAGCCGGAAGAGCAGGTACGCCGTCGACTTCTCGCTGGGCACGGCGACCGTCCGGCCCGTGAGGTCGACGTCCGGCTCCCGGGTGAGGACCAGCGGGCCGCAGCCTCGGCCGAGGGCGCCGCCGCAGGGCAGCAGGGCGTACTCGTCCAGGACGTACGGGAGTACGGCGTACGAGACCTTCAGGACGTCGAGGTCCTTGGGGGCTGAGGGGTGGGTGGCCGCTGCGCGTTCCGCGATGCCGTTGGTGATGTCGATGTCCGCGAACGTCACGTCCAGCTCGGGGGCGCCGGGCACCCTGCCGTGCGCCCATGCGTCGAAGACGAACGTGTCGTTGGGGCAGGGGGAGTAGGCGATGCGGAGGGGGTTGGGGGTGGGGTTCAGGGGGTTAGTCATGTGTGTTCCAACTCCTCAGTACCGGCGCGCACTTCCCGAACGCGTCGCTCAGCGCGGCCAGCGCGTCGCCGATCCGCCAGGCGGCGCGGTCTCGCGGGCCGACGGGGTTGGAGACCGCGCGGATCTCCAGGACGGGCAGGCCGTGCAGGGCCGCCGCCTCGGCGACGCCGAATCCCTCCATCGCCTCGGCCAGGGCCCGCGGGTGGCGTCGTCGCAGCTCGGCGGCGCGGTCGCCTGAGCCGGTCACGGTGGAGACGGTCAGGACGGTGCCGGTCGCGGCACCGGAGGCGTTGGCCGTCTCCCGTACGAGGGCTGGTGGCGGGCGGTGCGTGATCGCTCCGAAGCCGAGTTCGGTGACGGGTGTGAAGCCGTCCGGGGTTTCTGCGCCCAGGTCGGCGACGGTGATCTCGTCGGCGACGATCAGGGAGCCGACGGGGGCGTCCGGGGCGAAGCCGCCGCCGATGCCCGCGGAGACGACGAGGCCGTAGGGGTGGCCGGTGGCCGCGGCGCGGGCGAGTGCGGTCGCCGTCCCCGCCGCGGCCGCGGCCGGTCCCACGCCTACGGCCAGCACGTCGATGTCCGGGCCGGGCCCGGACGGGTCGGCCCCGGAGGGGGGCAGCTCTCGGGCCACCGCGTCCCGTTCGGCGGGGACGGCGGTGGCGACGAGGACGCGGGTGTCCTTGTGCGGGGTGTCCGTGGTCAGGAGTCCTTCTTGAACTTGAACGACCACAGGCCCGTGGCCTTCGTACCGGAGCCCTTGCCGCCCTCGAGGAGGCTGACGGTCGACTTGCTGCCGCCACCGCCGTACTGCTGGTTGAAGAAGACGCTGCCGGGGATGACGACGTACGTCTTCTTGCTGGCCTCGGTCAGCGGCTGACCGTTCATCAGCAGGGTCCAGCCCTTGTCGGCGATCTCGGGGTCGACGCCGAAGCGGACCTTCTCGTCGGGGTCGACCTTGATGGTCTTGACGTCCTTGTCCTGCAGGCAGGGCTTCAGCTGCGACGTCTCCAGCTCCTTGCCGTCGTTGTAGCAGGAGGCTTCGGTGTGCACCGAGTCGCTGCCGACCGTCACGGTGGCCAGCGGCGTCGGCTTGTCACAGGCGGAGAGGACGAGGAGTCCGGCGGAGACGGCGCCAAGCGCGGCCACGGTGCGGCGGCGGCGCGCCGCGCGGTTCACATTCGCGGCTCCGCCGCGGAGCAGGGAGGTCATGGGCGAAGGCTATCGGGCGCGTCGGGGGGTGTTGTTACTCGGGGGTGGCGGGCGTGCCGTGGCGTGGGCGGCTTCGCCTTGGCGTGGGCGGCTTCGCTTTGGCGTGGGCGGCTTCGCTTTGGGGTGGCGCGGTGAAGGGAGGGGGGTGGGTTGGTGTGGTCTGGCGGCTGGCTCTCTCTTTTGGCCGGAGTGTGGGGGTGGCGGGGCCGCGGGGGTATGTGCGTACTCGCCATCCCTGCGCCGCGCCGCACGGACAATGGCGCCAGTGTGGGCTCTGTGCTCCGTTCGCACATACCCCCACGTCCCCTCCCGTGCTCTCTCGGCCATCGGTCGGTGGGGCTCGTCGGGCCGTCCCTCACTTCACCCGGGTGCGGTGTGGGCCTGTGCGGTGGGAGGAGGTCAGGAGGCCTCGGGCCGTGGTGAGCCAGCCGGTGGCCACGATCGCTGCCGCCACCGAGAGGCCCAGGGGGCCGATCAGGGGGAGGACGATGCCGATGCCGCCGCCCAGGACCCAGGCCATCTGGAGCAGCGTCTCCGAGCGGGCGAAGGCGGAGGTGCGGACCTGTTCGGGTACGTCGCGTTGGAGCAGGGCGTCCAGGGAGAGCTTGGACAGGGCCTGTGCGAAGCCGGCGCAGGCGCCCAGGCAGGCGACGCCTACGGCGCTGAAGAAGAGGGCGGACGTCACGGCTACGGCCAGGACCACGGCGACGACGGTCACGATGATGACCTCCGGCGCCCGTGACTTGAGCCAGGCGCCGACGGCCGTGCCCAGGGCGTTTCCCGCGCCCGCCGAGACGCCCACTATGCCGAGGGAGACCGCGGCGCTCTGGCCCGCGAGGGGGTGCTCGCGGAGGAGGAAGGCGAGGAAGAAGATCAGGAAGCCGGAGAGGCAGCGCAGGGCGGCGTTGGCGACCAGGGCGTGGGTGACGGCGGGGCCGACGGTACGCAGGCCCATGCGCCGTTTGCGGGTCGTGTCCCCGGCGGCTTCGGTGCGGGCGTGCAGATGCAGGTGTTCCTCGTCGGCGGCCAGCAGCGCCTTGCTCTCGCCCTTGGACGAGTCGACCTTCCGCGGCAGCGAGAAGGACAGGAACATGCCGGAGATGAAGATCGCGAAGGCGCCGTAGAGCGGCCAGCGGGGTCCGAGCGCCTGCAGTCCGGCGCCCGCGGGGGCCGCGACGGCGGTGGCGAGGAGGCCGCCGAGGGTGACCCGTGAGTTGGCCTTGACCAGCGAGAAGCCGAGCGGCAGGAGTCTCGGGACGACGGCGCTTCTCACCACGCCGTACGCCTTCGATGCGACGAGCACGCCGAGCGCGGCCGGGTACAGCTCGACACTGCCGGTCGCGACGGCGCCCGAGAGGACCAGGGCCAGCAGGGCGCGGGCCAGCATCGCGCCCGCCATCGCGGCGCGGCGGCCGTGCGGGAGGCGGTCCAGGAGGGGGCCGATGACGGGGGCGAGGAGGGTGAACGGCGCCATGGTGATGGCGAGGTAGAGCGCGACGCGGCCGCGGGCCTCGTCGGTCGGCACCGAGAAGAAGACGGTGGAGGCGAGGGCGACGGTGATCATGACGTCGCCGGCGCCGTTCACCGCGTGGAGTTCGATGAGCTTGCCGAGGCCCGACTCGCCCGCTCCGTGGGCGTGGGTGACCTTGCGGATGCCGCGGGCCGTGCCGGTGAACGGGAGGTGCAGGGCGCGGCCCAGCGCGCGGGCGGTCCGCCTCGCCGGGCCCGGCGAGACGGTTCCTACGGACATCGACCTGGTGGGGGCCACCCCGTCATAGTGCCCTGTTGGGGGGCGGCTAGTGCGAATACTGGCTGTGAGCCGTGGCGAACCTCTCCGCCGCTCCGCGGCGGGCCCCGTTTCGGCGGTTGCCCCGCGACGGGCGGCGGCCCCTTCGCTCCCCGGCGCCGTGTGGCTGGTCTGCTTCGCCGCTTCGCGGCGGGTTGCCCGCCCGCCCGCCCGTTTGCCCCGCGACGCCGGGTGGGCGTACGTCG
>NZ_JBVIZY010000005.1:177018-494341 GCF_055591085.1 Streptomyces sp. NPDC041713 | reverse complement strand
GTACGTCGCCTTTCGCCCCCGGCGCCGTGCGGCTGGGTCTGCTTCGCCGCTCCGCGGCGGGTTGCCCGCCCGCCCGCCCGTTTGCCCCGCGACGCCGGGTGGGTGTGCGTCGCCTTTCGCCCCCGGCGCCGTGCGGCTGGGTCTGCTTCGCCGCTCCGCGGCGGGTTGCCCGCCCGCCCGCCCGTTTGCCCCGCGACGCGGGGTGGGCGTGCGCCGCCCTTCGCCCCCGGCGCCGCGGGGTGGGCCTGCTTCGCCGCTCCGTGCCAGCCCCCTTCGCGCCCCGGCGCCGGGTGGCTGCTCCTGCTTTGCCGGTGTGCGCCGGCCCGCCCACCCGTTTGCTTCGTGACGTGTGTTTGCTTCGTTTGTCGGCCACCCGTTTGCGGGGGGTGTGATGGGGGCGGGTGGGTGGGGGAAACGCCGCGGAGCGGGGGCGCGTGGGGGGTTGGGGCCGGGGGAGGTGGTGCGGGGAAGCGGGCGCCGATGCGACGGCCGGAGGACGGCTCGGGACGCGACGACGTACGTCGGTGTAGGCCCAGGGGCCAGGAGAAGGTAGCGTGCGTAGCGCGCCGCGGCGGTTGTTCTTGGCCGCGCGCCTCTCGGTCATCCCGCAGAATGGGTGACGTAGGTGCGCCCCGGAACGTCGGGCGCGGACGTTGACGCGGCCCACTGGTCCGCTCCGTCCGCTCTCCCGCGTAAGGGTGGCGCACTCGTGAGACGGCGTAGGAGAGAAGCGATACTTGTGAGCGCAGCGACAACGCGAAGCCGTACCCCGCGCACCCCGCGTACCCCGGACCGCCTGTGCGCCGAGGCGGTCGGCCTGGCGCGCGCCGCGGCCGAGGAGGCCGCCGCGCCCGGTGTGGTCGGCGAGCATGTCGAAGTCGTCGTCGAGGGCGACCGCGTCGTCACGCACCTCTTCGAGTGCAAGGATTTCGGTTACCGCGGCTGGCGCTGGGCGGTGACGGTCGCCCGTGCCTCGCGGGCGAAGGTCGTCACGCTCGACGAGACGGTGCTGCTGCCCGGCTCGGACGCGCTCCTCGCCCCCGAGTGGGTGCCGTGGAGCGAGCGGCTCCGGCCGGGCGACATGGGGCCGGGCGACCTGCTGCCGACGGACGCGGAGGATCTGCGCCTCGAACCCGGTTACTCGGGCGAGGAGGAGCCGCCGCCGAACTCCGTGGTGTCGCAGGAGATGGCCGAGCTCGTCGAGGCGGAGGACGCCGAGGTCACGGCGGGCCCGCCCGCTGAGCTGCCGGTGCCGCCGGCGCGGGGTTCGATCGCGGCGGTCGCCGAGGAACTGGGCATGCGGCGGGCGCGGGTGCTCTCGCGGTACGGCCTGCATGTGGCCGCGGACCGCTGGGACGAGGTGCACGGCGCGAAGACGGCGATGGCGCAGGCGGCCCCGGCGGCGTGCGTCAGCTGTGGCTTCCTCGTACGGATCGGTGGCTCGCTCGGTCAGGCGTTCGGTATCTGCGCCAATGAGTTCGGGCCCGCGGACGGGCAGGTCGTGTCGTTGTCGTACGGGTGCGGGGGGCACTCGGAGGCGGCGGTCATGCCGAAGCCGCCGCGGCCGGCGCCGCCGGTCCTGGACGAGACCCGGGTGGACGTACTGCCGCTGCGCCCCGCGGCGGACTCCGGTTCGGTGAGTGTGGCGGGGCCGAGCGAGGACTTGGGCCACTCGTAGTTCCGGCGACGGGTGACGGTTCTGTTCCGGCATCCGGCAAGCACGGCTGGGCGCCGGGCCTGAACCTCGGTTTGGGCCTGGGCGTGTGCCCGTCGCCCCATGACGCGCCCGGTGGGTGCACGCCGTTCGCGGCCTGACGTCCGTCCGGACGGGACTAGCCCCGAGGTCCGCCGTCGGCGGATACAGCAGCTTGGCGTGCGCCCAAACCCGGCCCGTGCCCGCTCCTCGCGGGCGGTGGCCGCCTCGTCTCGGCGTCCGGTGCGGCCGGGGCTCGGGTGGTGCGGACTGCGGCGACCGGCCGTCCGTCGTCGTCGGCGGTCCCGTAGCTCGGCTTGAGTACGCCTCGGGGTGTGGTCGTTTCGTCCCGGTGCCCGGTGTGGCCGGACTGGGTGGGTGCGGGCCGCCCCCTGCCGTGGCATGCGCCCCTCGTGGGTCGATGAGGTCCACCGCGATGTCCGTCGTCGGTGGATCCTTTGCTCGGCGTGTGCCGGTAACTCGGCCTGTGCACGCTCCTTGCGAGGTGGTGGCCCCTCGTCTCGGCGTCCGGCGCGGGCTGTTGCTGTTGCTGGTCCTGGTGCGCGCGCCGCCACTCGCGGGTGCCGTAGTCCGTCCGCGTTCGACAGCACCGGCAGGCTCACCTGCCGCCAGGCCCTCGTACCACTGCCCGATCCGCCCCCCCCCCCCCCCGAGGGGGCACCCGCCCCGGCGAGCGGTTCGGCCGAGACCTACCGGCCAGCCCCTCCCCGGCCTGGGCCCCGCCAGGACACGCACATGGGCCCCCGTCACCGTTCACCGCGAGGCGGCGCGGGGCAGCTGGGCGAACCACCAAGCAGCCCCCCCCGCCCCGTCACCCTTCGCCACCAGGCGGGGTGGCCCGGCCGAACCGCCAAGCGCACCCGCGCCCCGCGCCCCCGCGCCACCAGGCGAGACAAAGCAGCCTGGACCAGCCAAGCGCATGCGTCCCCGTACTCTTCGTAGACCAAGACCGGCTACCGACCGGGACCTTCCGGCCGCGCGGCGTCTCGCGTGCCTCGACAGGAGGGGCCGTCGCGGGGTCGGATCGTGTGTGGTGACGCAGAGGAGAGAGACGACCGTGAGCAAGAACGTGTGGCCGGCGGCCGAGGGGACCGACCCCTTCGGCACCGCCCGCCTCCGCCGCGGAGTCCTCGACGCGTGGGCCGCGGCCCCGGCCCGGTTCCGTGAGGACGCCAACGCCGAGGAGGACCTCGCCCTCGGCGGCTACCGCGACCGGCTCGTCGTGGAGCTCGCCCAGAACGCGTCGGACGCCGCCGCCCGCGCGGGCGTCCCCGGACGGCTCGCCCTGACGCTGCGCGACGGCGTCCTCGCCGCCGCGAACCGCGGCGCCCCCCTGGACGCCGCCGGCGTCGAGTCCCTGTCGACCCTGCGCGCCTCCGCGAAGCGGGAGGAGACCGCCGAGCAACAGCGGCACAGCGTCGGCCGGTTCGGGGTGGGGTTCGCCGCCGTGCTCGCGGTCAGTGACGAGCCCGCCGTGGTCGGCAGGACCGGCGGCGTCCGCTGGTCGCTGACCGAGGCACGCGAACTGGCCGCGGAGACCGCCCGGTTCAGCCCCGGCCTCGGTGACGAGGTGCGCCGCAGGGACGGCCACGTGCCGCTGCTGCGGCTTCCGTTGGCCGCCGAGGGCATCGCCCCCGAGGGGTACGACACCGTCGTCATCCTGCCGCTGCGCGACGCCGCCGCCGAGGATCTGGTCGCCCGGCTGCTCGACGGCATCGACGACGCGCTGCTGCTCGCGCTCCCCGGCCTCGACGAGGTGAGCGTCGAGACGCCGGACGGCGCCGTGCGCACCCTGCGCCGCCGCGCCGAGGCCCCGTACACCGTCGTCGAGGACAGCCGGGACGGTACGACGCGGTGGCGCACCGTCAGCCGCCAGGGCGCCCTGGAGCCCGCGCTGCTCAAGGACCGGCCGGTCGAGGAGCGGCTGCGGCCCCACTGGTCCGTCACCTGGGCGGTCCCCGCGGGCCCCGACGGCGCCCCTGTGAAGCCGCGCACCACCCCGGTCGTGCACGCGCCGACGCCGAGTGACGAGCCGCTCGGCGTACCGGCGTTGCTCATCGCCTCGTTCCCGCTGGACACCGCGCGGCGGCACGCGGCGCCCGGGCCGCTCACCGACTTCCTCGTGCGGTGCGCGGCCGAGGCATACGTCGAGCTGCTCGCCGCGTGGCGGCCCGTGGCCGAGGAGATCATTTCGCTGGTGCCGGGGCCGTTGGGGCGCAGTGAGCTGGACGGGGCGCTCCGGCAGGCCGTCCTCGAACTGCTGCCCCGCACCGCCTTCCTGCCGCCCGCCCTGCCACGGGACGCGCAGGACGACGAGGACGACGCGCTGCCCGAGGCGCTCCGGCCGCGGGACGCGGAGGTCGTGGAGGGCGCCGGTGCCGACACCGTGCGGGTGCTCGCCGAGGTGCTGCCGAGTCTGCTGCCCGCCGGGCTCGAACGCCGTGCCGAGCTGCGCACCCTGGGCGTCGCCCGGGTGCCGCTCACCGAGGCGATCGACCGGCTGGCGGGTCTGGAGCGGGAGCCCGGCTGGTGGCGGCGGCTGTACGACACGCTGGCCGGGGTCGACCCGGAGCGGCTTTCGGGGCTGCCGGTGCCGCTGGCGGGGGACACGTCCCGGGCGCGTACGACGATCGGGCCCCGGCAGGTGCTGCTGCCCGCCTCGGGTGACGAGCGCGACCCCGCGGCCCTGGCGCGGCTCGGCCTGAAGGTCGCGCACCCCGACGCGGTGCATCCGCTGCTCGAGAAGCTCGGCGCGCTGCCGGCCACGCCCCGCGCCGTCCTGACGACGCCGCAGGTGCGGGCCGCGGTCGCCGCCTCGCTCGACGACGACACGTGGGACGAGGAGGCGCTGGACGCCGAGGAGTTGGCGGACGTCGTCCTCACCCTGGTGCGCGACGCGAACCTCGCGGCCGGCGACGAGCCGTGGCTCGGCGCGCTCGCCCTGCCGGACGAGGAGGGCGAGTTGGCGCCCGCCGGTGAGCTCGTGCTGCCCGGCAGTCCCTTCGCGCAGGTCATGCGGGAGGACGAACTCGCCTTCGTCGACGAGGAGCTGGCCGCGCGCTGGGGCGAACAGCCGCTGGCCGCGTGCGGGGTGCTCGCCACCTTCGCCCTCGTACGCGCCACCGATGTCGTCCTTGACCCCGACGAACTGGAGCCCCGCGAGGGCGACTTCGCGGAGCCGGACGACGCGGGGCTGCTGGACGCCGTGGACGTGTGGTGCGAGGACGTGCTCGACCGGCTGCCCGACACGCCGGTGCCGCCGGTCGCCACGGAGATCGTCGCGGTACGGGACCTCGACCTGGTCGACGACGACTGCTGGCCGCAGGCGCTGGCGATGCTGTCGCGCCCGCCGCTGCGGGACGCGCTGACGCAGCCGCTGCGGGTGCTGCTGCCGGACGGCACGACGGAGACGGTGCGTTCGTACGCGGCGTGGTGGCTGCGCGGCCATCCGGTGCTGGACGGGCGCCGGCCCGCGGGGCTGCGGGCGGAGGGCGGCGATCCGCTGCTCGCGGGACTGTACGACGCGGCCGACGCGTCCGGGTTCGGCGACGAGCAGGTGTTGCGGGCGCTGGGTGTACGGACGTCCGTCGGCGCCCTCCTGGAGGAGCCGGGCGGCGCGGCCGAACTCCTCGACCGGCTCGCGGACCCGGAGCGGCCGGTCTCCGCGCCCCAACTGCACGCGCTGTACGGGGCGCTGGCCGACCTCGACCCGGAGCAGGTGACCCTGCCGGACGAGTTGCGCGCGGTGGTGGACGGCGAGGTGGTGGTGGTCGACGCGGCGGACGCGGTGGTCGCCGACGCGCCGGACCTACTGCCGCTGGCGGGCGGGGTGGCGCTGCTGCCCGTACAGCCGGGCCGGGCGGGGGATCTGGCGGAGCTGTTCCAGGTGCGACGGCTGAGTGAGACGGCGGCGGTGGAGCCGTCGGGTGAGGGCGTCGAGCACGAGGTCCCGGAGCCGGTGCGGATCCTGCTGGGTCCGTCGGCCCCGTCGACGTACGTCGAGTACGACGAACTGGTCGCGGGCGGCGCGGAACTGGACTGGCGCCGCACCCCGGACGGCGTGGTGCACGCGGCGACGCTGGAGGGCGTGGCGGCGGGCCTCTCCTGGGCGGCGGGCCAGTGGCCACGGCGCTTCGAGGTGGCGGCCCTGCTCGAAGACCCCTCCCGGACGAAGGAGCTGGCCCGAGACCGCTGGTTCGACTGAGGCCCCGCCCTCGCTCGGGCGACGGTGGGCGTTCCTGTCCTGGTTGTGCTTGATCCAATACGTTCAGTAAGGTTCAGGCCAAGGGGGGATCCGGGCTGACCACCCGAGTCCCATGGAATTCATGTGGGGGAATCATGCGCGCACCGCATCCGATGATGTCTCTCCTCGTGCGGATCGCCGTGATCCTGCTCGCCTTCCTCGGCCTGCTCACCGTGCTGGGGTCGGGGATCGGCACGCTCGAACTCTCGCTGTGGGCGGCCGCGCAGGTCGCGCTCATCGTGTACGCCATCCGGCGCTACCGCCGGGCCGTGCGCGTCTCCGGTGCCTGATCCGGGGTTTGTCGGCTGCGACGGGTCCCTCTGCCGTACGGCAGAGGGACCCTCGGCACCCGTTTCCGTGAGGTCACACGTTCTCCGCAGAGTTCACACTCTCCGTACAACCATTGGCCAAGGACGCGAGTCTGATCTTGCGAGTCAACAGACTCCTAGATCACTGAGACCCGCGTGACGGCGTGTCAACGCACCGCGGGTCCCCTTCTCCACCTGGGGAAACACATGCGCATCCGTGCCACCGTGGCCGCACTGTCCGGCACCCTGGCCCTTTCCGCACTCGCCGTCCCGGCCGCTCAGGCCGCAGACGCGCCGAAGGCCCCGCATGCCGCCACCTTCGCCGCAAAAGCTCCGGCCGACGTGACCGACGGCGACACCAAGATCACGAAGATCACCGTCAACGGCGGCAAGGACATCGTCGTCGGCACCTCCGAGAAGAAGACGGTCAAGATAGCCGTCACCGCGACGGACCCGTCCGGCATCAAGGACGGCAAGGCCCTCCTGTGGCACGGCACGGCCTTCGACCGGAACCACATCGATGGCTCGATGGTCCCCAGCTCGGAGACCGGTGACTGCAAAGTTGTGAACCAGACCACGTCCACCTGCACCGTGACGGTTGTCGCCGACCCGAAGGCGAACATCTACGGCAACGTCCTGGCCGGCAAGTGGAAGGTCTGGGCTTTGGCGCAGGGGAAGGACGGCGACTACGTCTCCAAGGACGCGTACCCGACCAACGTCTCGGTGAAGCGTGCCGCCCGCCTCACCACCAACGCCTCCCCCGAGCCCGTCAAGAAGGGCAAGACCCTCACGGTCACCGGCGCCCTCACCCGCGCCAACTGGGAGACCTCGAAGTACGCCGGCTACACCCAGCAGAGCGTCAAGCTGCAGTACAAGAAGAAGGGTGCCAGCAGCTACACCACCCTCAAGACGATCAAGTCCGACACCAAGGGCAACCTGAAGACCACGGTGAAGGCCTCCGCCGACGGCTACTTCCGGTACGTCTTCGCCGGTACGTCCACCACCCCGACCGTGACCTCCACCAGCGACTTCGTCGACGTCAACTAGGTCACCGCTACGCCGGAAAGCGGCGGTCCACCCAGCGGTAGACGAGCTCCACGGCCAGTGAGGCCACCGCCGCGATCGCGACCGCCGCCCACGGCATCGTCGTGCCCACCAGCTTCAGCTGGAAGAAGTCCTGGAGCCAGGGCACGGTCAGCACGAGCAGGAAGCCGAGACCCATCGCGCCGATCAGAGCGACCCGCCACCACGTGTAGGGGCGGGCGATGATCGCGAGCACCCACATGGCGATCAGGAACAGCGCCAGCGTGGCCGCGCTGGTCTCGGCCTCCCGCGCGCCCGCGCCGTCGTAGTGGTGCCGGGCCAGCAGGTACGTCACGAAGGTGGCGACACCCGCGATCACGCCGCCCGGGAGCGCGTACCGCATCACCCTGCGCACGAAGTGCGGTTTGGCCCGCTCCTTGTTGGGCGCGAGGGCGAGGAAGAACGCCGGGATGCCGATGGTGAGGGTGGACAGCAGCGTCAGGTGGCGCGGCAGGAAGAGGTACTCGACCTGTGAGCAGACCACCAGCAGCGCGATGATCACCGAGTAGACGGTCTTCACCAGGAACAGCGTGGCGACGCGGGTGATGTTGCCGATGACCCGGCGACCCTCCGCGACCACCGACGGCAGCGTCGCGAAGCTGTTGTTGAGCAGCACGATCTGCGCGACCGCACGGGTCGCCTCCGAGCCCGAGCCCATCGAGACGCCGATGTCGGCGTCCTTGAGGGCCAGGACGTCGTTCACGCCGTCACCGGTCATCGCGACCGTGTGCCCGTGCGACTGCAGGGCGCCCACCATGTCCCGCTTCTGCTGCGGGGTGACCCGGCCGAAGACCGTGTGGTCGTCGAGGGCCTGCGCCATCCCGTCCCGTTCGGCGGGCAGCTTGCGGGCGTCCACCGTGTTGTCGGCGCCGGACAGCCCGAGCTTGCCCGCGACCGCGCCCACCGAGACCGCGTTGTCGCCGGAGATGACCTTGGCGGCGACGTCCTGCTCCGCGAAGTAGCGCAGGGTGTCGGCGGCGTCGGGGCGCAGCCGCTGTTCCAGGACGACCAGGGCGCTCGCCCGCGCGCCGGCCGCCACGTCCGGGTCGTCGAGGTCGCCGGCCGCGCGGGCCAGCAGCAGCACGCGCAGGCCCTGCTGGTTGAGCTCCTCGATCTCGGCGAGGGACGGGTCGCCGTCGGGCAGCAGCACGTCGGGTGCGCCGAGGAGCCAGGTCGAGGTGGTGCCGTCGCCCTCGCTGAAGGAGGCGCCGCTGTACTTGCGGGCCGAGGAGAAGGGGAGCGACTCGGTGCAGCGCCACTCCTCGCTGTCCGGGTAGGCGTCGATGATCGCCTGGAGGGAGGCGTTGGGGCGCGGGTCGGATTCGCCGAGGGCGCCGAGGACCTCGCGTACGCGCTGCTCGTCGTCGTCGCCCAGCGGGCGCAGCTCGGTGACGTCCATGCCGCCCTCGGTGAGGGTGCCGGTCTTGTCGAGGCAGACCGTGTCGACGCGGGCGAGCCCCTCGATGGCGGGGAGTTCCTGGACGAGGCACTGCTGGCGGCCCAGCCGGATCACGCCGATCGCGAAGGCCACGGAGGTGAGCAGGACCAGGCCCTCCGGGATCATCGGGACGATCCCGCCGACCGTGTAGGCGATGGACTCCTTGAAGTTGTCGTCCTTGACGACGAGTTGGGAGATCACCAGGCCGATGGAGGTCGGGACCATCAGCCACGTCACGTACTTGAGGATCGTGGAGATGCCCGAGCGCAGCTCGGAGTGGACGAGGGTGAAGCGGCTGGCCTCCTCGGCGAGCTGCGCCGCGTACGCCTCGCGGCCGACGCGGGTGGCGGTGAACGCGCCGCCGCCCGCGACGACGAAGGAGCCGGACATCATCTTGTCGCCGGGCTTCTTGATGACCGGGTCCGCCTCACCGGTCAGCAGCGACTCGTCGACCTCCAGGCTGTCGGCCTCCACGGTCTCGCCGTCGACCGGGATCTTGTCGCCGGGGCCGAGCTCCACCAGGTCGCCGAGGACGATCTCGGAGGTGGAGATCTCGGCGGCGGTGCCGTCGCGCCGTACGGTCGGCCTGGCCTCGCCCAGGACGGCCAGCGAGTCCAGGGTCTTCTTGGCGCGCCATTCCTGGATGATGCCGATGCCGGTGTTGGCGACGATCACGAAGCCGAAGAGGCTGTCCTGGATCGGCGCGACGAACAGCATGATCACCCAGAGCACGCCGATGATCGCGTTGAAGCGGGTGAAGACGTTGGCCCGGACGATCTCGCCGAGCGAGCGCGAGCTGCGCACCGGGACGTCGTTGACCTCGCCGCGGGCGACCCGCTCGGCGACCTCCGCCGCCGTCAGTCCGGTGGCCCGGTCGCCCTGGCCCGCCGGGGGCCGCACCGGGTGGACCGGGTCGAGTTCTGCGCCCGCGTCGATATGCGTCATGCATTCGACGGTAAGGGCGCTCTTGCGGCTTCACCCCCCGAGTGCCCGAAAGATCCGACCTCGGGAGGACGGGGCCGGTCCCGTGGTCGTACGGGAGTACTGCGGACGCAGGACGTTCGGCCCCTGGAGGCCCGGGACCTTCGTCCTTGCCGCGCAGGCCCGGGGCCCGGCCTTACTGCTGCGGCTGCGTCTGCGCCGCCTGCGCCCGCTTGATCGCCGCGTCCCGGGTGCGGACGTACCAGATGCCGATGAGGCCGAGGCCGCCGCCGGCCAGGCAGGTCCACACCCACCAGGTCGCGTCGCGGTCGTCGAACCAGCCGTAGAACGGGAGCTGGACCAGGAAGAGGACGAACCAGAGGATCGTGCCGCCGGTGATGGTGGCGACCACGGGGCCCTCCAGGGGCTCCGGCGCCTCGTGCTTGGGGGTCCACTTCGCCATGGGGGACAGCTTACGAGGCGGCGCCGGGCCCGCGTACACCCCTTGCGCGCGCCGGGTCTACGCGCGGAGATAGCGATTTCTCTCTCATGTATTCATACTGAAACGGCTCGTTAATGGCCGATTGCTTTCGTACGAATAAACAAGTCGAACCGAAATCGGCGCCGAACGATCTTTCCCCATCTCTGAGTCCACGAGGTCCCGCATGCCTTCCTCGGCCACCGCCCCGGTCGACGCCAGCAAAGAGCCGCCGAAGCTCCCGAAGAACGGGCTCGACGGCTTCTTCAAGATCTCCGAGCGGGGTTCGACCCTGGCCCGTGAGGTCCGCGGCGGCTTCGCCACCTTCTTCGCGATGGCCTACATCGTCGTGCTCAACCCGATCATCCTGGGCAGCGCCAAGGACATGTACGGGCATCAGCTCGACAACAAGCAGCTGGTCACCGCGACCGTGCTGACCGCGGCCTTCACCACGCTCCTGATGGGCGTCATCGGCAACGTCCCGATCGCGCTCGCCGCCGGCCTCGGCGTGAACACCGTCGTCGCCCTCCAGCTCGCGCCCCGCATGTCGTGGCCGGACGCGATGGGCATGGTCGTCCTCGCCGGCTTCGTCGTGATGCTGCTCGTCGCGACCGGGCTGCGGGAACGCGTGATGAGCGCCGTGCCGCTGGGCCTGCGCAAGGGCATCGCGATCGGCATCGGCCTGTTCATCATGCTGATCGGCCTCGTCGACTCCGGCTTCGTCTCGCGCATGCCGGACGCCGCGCACACCACCGTCCCGCTCCAGCTCGGCGGCGACGGGCACCTCAACGGCTGGCCCGTCCTCGTCTTCGTGCTCGGCGTGCTGCTCACCCTCGCGCTGCTGGTGCGCAAGGTGCCGGGCGCGATCCTGCTCAGCATCGTCGTCATGACGATCGTCGCGATGATCATCCACTCCGCCGCCGGCCTCCCGACCGAGTCCTGGGGCCTGACCAGCCCGGAGTGGCCCGGCAACCCCGTCTCCAGCCCGGACTTCGGGCTCGTCGGACAGATCAGCCTCTTCGGCGGCTTCCAGAAGGTCGGCGTCCTGACCGGAGTCCTCTTCGTCTTCACCGTGCTGCTCTCGTGCTTCTTCGACGCGATGGGCACGATCATGGGCATCGGCGACGAGGCGGGCCTGACCGACTCCCGCGGCAACATGCCCGGCATCAACAAGGTGCTCTTCGTCGACGGCATCGCGGTCGCCGCGGGCGGCGCCTCGTCCTCCTCCGCCACCACCTGCTTCGTGGAGTCCACGGCGGGCGTCGGCGAGGGCGCCCGTACGGGCTTCGCGAACGTCGTCACCGGCGGGCTCTTCGCCGTCGCGCTCTTCCTCACGCCGCTCGCCACGATGGTCCCGTCCCAGGCCGCCACGCCCGCGCTGCTCGCGGTGGGCTTCCTGATCCTGTCCGGCTCCATCCGGCAGATCGACTGGGCCGACCACACGATCGCGATCCCGGCGTTCGTGACGATGCTGATGATGCCGTTCACGTACTCCATCACCAACGGCATCGGCATGGGCTTCATCACCTTCACCGTGCTGCGGCTCGCGGCCGGACGGGGCCGCGAGGTGCCGGTCGCGATGTACGCGGTGTCGGCCGTGTTCGCCTTCTACTACCTGATG
This sequence comes from Streptomyces sp. NPDC041713, assembly GCF_055591085.1. Lineage (NCBI taxonomy): Bacteria > Bacillati > Actinomycetota > Actinomycetes > Kitasatosporales > Streptomycetaceae > Streptomyces > Streptomyces sp. NPDC041713. The sequence goes on along the minus strand of NZ_JBVIZY010000005.1, from coordinate 482,535 downwards.
CCGGCGCTGAACCTCACGTAGCCGCGGCTCACGTGGTGGGTCCTGGTCGGCCCTCACGCAGCCCCGTAGAACCTCTCACGCAGCCCCGTAGAACCTCGCCGTCTCCTCGACGGACGTCTTGAAGCGTTCGTCGAAGTCGTCCCGAATGAGCGTCCGGACCACATAGTCCTGGACGCTCATTCCTCTTTTGGCCGCGTGCTGTCGGAGCCGGTCGAGCAGCTCACCGTCTATGCGCAGGCTGAGCACTGGCGATCCCATGCGTGCCAGGGTCACGGCGCCCCGCGGAGACTGCGTGACTTTCCGAAGTCACCTCACTCGTTCGGGTGACGAAATGGTTCGGCGTGGGTCGTCTGAGAATCCGAGTGGTCCTTAGCTAGGGTAATGAGTTACGCTAACGAACATGCCGGACCTCTCCCATGGTGACGATGCCGTCGCCGTGAACGCCTTGCGCTCCGCTGTGATGCGCCTGTCCCGTCGACTCAAGCACCAGCGCGTCGACGAGTCGCTGAGCCCCACCGAGATGTCGGTGCTCGGCACCCTTGCCCGCTGCGGCTCCGCGACGCCGGGCGAACTCGCCCGCAAGGAGCACGTGCAGCCGCCGTCGATGACCCGCATCGTCGCCCTGCTCGAGGCGAAGGGGCTGGTCCGTCTCGAACCTCACCCCGAGGACCGCCGCCAGAAGGTGGTGACCCAGACCGAGACGGCCGAGGCCATGCTCGAGGAGAGCCGCCGCAAGCGGAACGTCTGGCTGGCCGGTCTGGCCGCGGAGCTCGACGACGACGAGTGGGCGCGTCTGCGCGCCGCCGCTCCCGTCCTGGAGAAGCTCGCGCACCTGTAGCCCCGCGGCGCCCCGCGGGACGCAGCAGCAGCCCCGCGGAACCCCGCGGGCACTCCCGCGGAAGCGGGAGCCGTACGTACGCCAAACGCCATAGGAGGCGAACCTACTTTGAGTACGGGATCCGGAGCAGACTCCGCCCCCGCACCAACCGCCCTCGACAAGTCCGCCCGCCCCCGTAAAGCCTCGATGTTCAGCTCGCTGAAGATCCGCAACTACCGGCTCTTCGCGTCCGGGGCGGTCGTCTCCAACACCGGCACCTGGATGGCCCGGATCACCCAGGACTGGCTGGTCCTGAGCCTGACCGGATCCTCCGCGGCCGTCGGCATCACCACGGCCATGCAGTTCCTGCCGATGCTCCTTTTCGGTCTGTACGGCGGGGTGATCGCGGACCGCTTCGCCAAGCGGAACCTGCTCTTCGTCACCCAGGGCGCGATGAGCCTCAGCGGGCTCTTCCTCGCCGCCCTCACGCTCAGCGGCCACGTCCAGGTCTGGCACGTCTACTTCGCGGCGTTCTTCACCGGTCTGGTGACCGTCGTCGACAACCCGACGCGGCAGTCCTTCGTGTCCGAGATGGTCGGCCCCGACCAGGTCCGCAACGCCGTGTCGCTGAACTCCGCCAACTTCCAGTCCGCGCGTCTCATCGGCCCCGCCGTGGCGAGCGCGCTGACCGCCGCGGTCGGGCCCGGCTGGGCGTTCCTCGCCAACGGCCTGTCCTTCCTCGCCCCGCTCACCGGTCTGCTCCTGATGCGCACGGGCGAGCTGCACCGCACGCCGCGCAGGCCGCGCGGCAAGGGGCAACTGCGGGAGGGCCTGAACTACGTCTCGAAGAACCCCGAGCTGATCTGGCCGATCGTCCTCGTCGGCTTCATCGGCACCTTCGGCTTCAACTTCCCGATCTGGCTGAGCGCGTTCGCGGACGACATCTTCCACGGCGGCGTGGGGATGTACGGGCTCTTCAACACGCTGATGGCGGTCGGCTCGCTGGTCGGCGCGCTGCTCGCGGCCCGGCGCGGCTCCTCGCGGCTGCGGCTCCTCGCGGGGGCGGCGGTCGCCTTCGGTGTGCTGCAGATCGTGGCGGCCCTCGCGCCCGAGTACTGGATGTTCGTCGCGCTGATCGTGCCGATGGGCATCCTGGGCCTGACGGTCAACGTCACCGCGAACTCCTCGGTGCAGATGGCCACGGACCCGGAGATGCGGGGCCGCGTCATGTCCCTGTTCATGATGGTCTTCACCGGCGGCACCCCACTGGGCGGCCCGCTCTTCGGCTGGCTGGCCGACGCGTACGGCGTCCGCGTGAGCATGGCCCTGGGCGGCCTGATCTGCGCCCTGGCCGCGGTCGCCGTCGCCCTGATGCTGGCCCGCGCGGCCAACCTCCGCCTGAAGGTGGACCTGCGCAGGGGCCATCGGCACGTGCAGTTCGTACCGCGGGAACGGGAGCTGGCTACGGCGGCGTGAGGGTCGCCTGCGGCGGGCCGGAACGGCGCGGGGGTATTGCTCGCCCGCACCGTCGGGCCTGCCGCCCGCCGTGGGGGAGGGGCCTCAGACGCGGCGGGCCAGTACCTGGCCCGGCCAGGTGCCGTCCGGGCCCGTGAAGGGGGTCGTGCGCGCGAAGCCGTTGCTCTCGTAGTACGCGACGAGCTTGCCGTCGTCGCCCGCGTAGCAGTCGACGCGGAGCAGGGAGATGCCCTGCCTTCGGGTCTCCTCGGCCGCGTGGGCCAGCAGTGCGCGGCCCACGCCTCGGGCGGCGTGGCGGTAATGGTCGGCGGCCAGGAGGTGGACGTAGCGCTCGGGTTCGTCGGCCTGCGGGATGAAGTCGCCGCCCGGTCCGTCCGTGAGCGTCACCGTGCCCGCCACCTCGCCGTCGATCTCCGCGATCCAGGGCTCGCCCGTCGTCAGGTACTTCTCGATCATCGCGACGGCCCTGGGGTTCTCGGACCAGGGCTTCGTACCCCACTGTCCCGTGCGGCCCTGCGCGGCCAGCCACGCCACCGCCCCGTCGAAGAGGGCGGTGACGGCGGGGATGTCGTCGGGGCCGCCCTTCCTGATCGTCAGCGGTGCCATGTCGGGGTTCGTTCCGGTGGTCGTGTCGGTATCCATCTCGGTATGCATGTCGGTGTTCATGTCATCCATGGGCGGAGGCTAGCGTCACCCGCCATGAGACCGTCAGCTCCATGAGGCCGTCAGCTCCATGAGAGCGTCACCTTCATGAGACTCTTCGCCGCGGTTCTCCCGCCCGACTCCGCGACCTCCGAACTGGCCGACGCCGCCCACGCGTTGCAGCGGCTGCCGGGCGCCGGTGACCTGCGGTGGACGGCCCGCGACAGCTGGCACTTCACGCTCGCCTTCATGGCGGACGTCGAGGAGGCGGCCGTGCCGGACCTCGCCGCCCGCCTTGAGCGGGCCGCGCACCGCACCGCCCCCTTCACCCTCGCCCTGCGCGGCAGCGGGCACTTCGGGGACCGGGCGCTGTGGGCCGGGGCCACCGGGGACGTGGCCGCGCTGCGGCTGCTCGCCCAGCGGGCGGACGCGGCGGCCCGCAAGGCGGGCATCGCGATGGAGGAGCACCGGTCCTACCGCCCGCACCTGACGCTCGCCCGCACCCGCGCCCGTACGGACCTCCGTCCGTCCGGCACGGACCTCCGGCCGTACGTGGACGCGCTCGCCCCCTTCGAGGGCGCCGCGTGGACCGTGGGCGAGCTGACGCTCGTCCGCAGCAATCTGCCGCGCAGCGGGGTGCCGGGGGAGCGGCCGCGGTACGAGGCGGTGGGGCGCTGGGTACTGGGAGGCGGCGCGGGGGAGCCTGGCGGCGCCGGTTAACCTCGACGGTGTGGACCCGAAAACCAGAAACCGGATCATGGCCGGCGTGCTCGTGCTGATGTTCGTCGTGGTGGCGGTGGCGGCCGCGGTCGGCGGTTAGGGCCAGTAGGCCCCCAGCCGACGCGGGCCGCCCGCTCATCTCCCGTACGAGCCCGCCGGGTGCTGTCTCCCGCCGGGAATCACCAGGCGAACGACTCCGGCGACGGGCCGGGGCCCGGGAAGATCTCGTCGAGCGCGTCCAGCAGTTCCGCGGAGAGTTCCAGCTCGACGGCGCGCAGCGCGGAGTCGAACTGTTCGGCGGTGCGCGGGCCGACGATCGGCGCGGTGACGCCGGGCCGGGTGAGCAGCCAGGCCAGCGCGACCTCGCCGGGCTCCAGACCGTGCTTGTCGAGCAGGTCCTCGTACGCCTGGACCTGCGCGCGGACCTCCGGCTTGGCGAGCTCCGCGGCGGCGCGTCCGCCGCTGCGCCGCGCGCCCTCCTGCTTCTTCAGCGCACCGCCGAGCAGCCCGCCGTGCAGCGGCGACCAGGGGATGACGCCGAGGCCGTACTCCTGGGCGGCGGGGATGACCTCCATCTCGGCGTCGCGCGCGGCGAGGTTGTACAGGCACTGCTCGCTGACGAGGCCGTAGCTGCCGCGGCGGGCGGCCGTCTCGTTGGCCTGGGCGATCTTGTAGCCGGGGAAGTTGGAGGATCCGGCGTAGAGGATCTTGCCTTGCTGGATGAGGACGTCGACGGCCTGCCAGATCTCCTCGAACGGGGTGTTCCGGTCGATGTGGTGGAACTGGTAGATGTCGATGTAGTCGGTCTGCAGCCGCTTCAGCGAGGCCTCCACGGCGCGGCGGATGTTGAGCGCGGAGAGCCGGTCGTGGTTGGGCCAGACGGGGTCCTCCTGGGGAGCCATCCTCCCGTACACCTTGGTGGCGAGCACGACCTTGTCGCGCCGCTCGCCGCCCTGCGCGAACCAGGTGCCGATGATCTCCTCGGTACGGCCCTTGCCCGCGCCCTGTCCGTAGACGTTGGCGGTGTCGAAGTAGTTGACGCCCGCGTCGAGCGCGGTGTCCATGAGCGAGTGGCTGTCGGGTTCGTTGGTGAAAGGCCCGAAGTTCATGGTGCCGAGCGTGAGCCGGCTGACCTTGAGCCCTGTGCGTCCCAGCTGCGTGTACTTCATGGGGCCCCAGCCAAGGGGGTGGAGTGGGCTCTAGGCAAGGGGGGGCAGCGGGAGGGGGTGGGTCAGTCGCGGGGGAAGCTGTCGGTCTTCAGGATGAGGTCGACGACCGTGCCGGTCAGGTCGATCTCGTCGCCGAAGTCGGACTTCGACTGCGTGCGGTACTCGCCGTCCTTGGGGTCGGTGTAGACGTGGCAGCGGCCCTGGTAGGGGTCGGCGACGAGGTACACGGGAACCTCGGCCGCCGCGTACGCGGCCTTCTTCGGGCCGTAGTCGTTCAGGCCGGTGCCCCGGGAGATGACTTCGGCGACGAACTCGACGTCCTGGTACCGCCAGCGGCCCTCCTGGTTCGGCTCCGCGCCGTCCTTCAGCTTCGCGAGGTCGGGGCAGAATCCGTTCTGGTCGCCGGGGAAATCGATGCGTACGTCCGTCATCATCAGCGTGTCCCGACCAAACCTGTCGTCCACGGCGTAGAGCACCCTCCGGATGATCTGCCAGTGCACGTTCCGCTGCGGCACCATGGAGACAGCCCCCTCGACGACCTCTGCCTTGATTCCTTCGGGGACCATCCGCTCGATGAGCTCGAACCATCGGTCCAAGTCCCATTCGACGTCGTTGTCGGCCATCTCGATCCTGTCGGTCTCTACGACGGTCATCGTGGCGCTCCTCCCCGGCCGCCCTCGGTCGAGTACGGCCGCGCGGTACAACGATACGCACGGAGGCGGGGTCACGTCCGGTCACGAGCCGCCCAGCCAGCCCGCCGCGTCGAGCCGGAACGCGTCCGCGGGGACGACCCCGCGCAGGCCGGCCTCCAGGTCACGGAGGCGGTGCTGGCCCATCGCCTCCGCCCACTCCGCGCGCAGCTCGTCGAAGACCGCCGCCGAGCGGCGCAGCGCGTCGATGCCGTGCGGGGTGAGGCGGACGAGTTTGCGGCGGGCGTCGCCGGGGTCGTCGGTGCGGGCCGCGTAGCCGAGGGCGATGAGCCGGTCGACCGTCTTGCCGGCCGCCTGCTTGGAGACGCCGAGGCGCCGTCCGACCTCGCTGGCGGTGGCCCCCGCGGCCCCGATGGCCTGCATCGCGAAGCCGTGGGCGGGGCGGATGTCGGGGTGGCCCTGGCGGGCGAGTTCGGCGTGCAGGCGGTCGATGAGGGTGCGGAACCCCGCGAAGAGGAGCAGGGGCAGCTCGTATCCCTTGCCGTCATCTCCGTTGCCGTCATCTCCCTTGCCGTTATCGACAACCTGGTTTACCTTCTTGTCGTCAACCATGTTGTCCATTTTACGGGCCCGCGCATGACCCCGCGGGTCCACTGGGGGTACGTGATGTTCGCTGGGCACACACTCGAAACCGCGCCGGAAGCCTCGCGGCAGGCCATGCGGAAGACGGCGGCCGCCTTCGGGAAGGTGCCGGACGCGGTGGCGCGGCTCGCGGAGTCGCCGGAACTCCTGAACGGGTTCCTGGAGTTGAGCGCGGCCTTCGAGGGCTCGACGCTCGATCCCCTCGCCCGCGAGGTCGTCATCATGACGGTCGCCGTCCGCAACGAGTGCCACGTCTGTGTCTCCCTGCACACCGGGAAGCTCCGGGCGCTGGGCGCGGGCCCGGAGGTCGCGTCCGCGTTGCGCGGGGGGCGCGCGCTGGACGACGAACGCCTGGACGCGGTGCGGGTGTTCACGCTGGAGGTGCTTGTCGCCGCGGGCGCCGTCGCGGAGGACCGGCTCGCGGCGTTCCTCGCGCACGGTTACAGCGAGCGGAACGCCCTCGAAGTCGTCCTCGGCATCGGTACGTACACGATGTCGACCCTGGCGAATCGGCTCACGCGGGCGGCGTGAGGGGGGCTGGCGCCTAGTTGCGGGTCGCGTGCGTCCTCGCGTACGTCGTCGTACCCGTCTCGGCGGCTACACCTGGCCCCTGGACCGGCAGTCCTACCCGATGGCCGAAGACCCCCTACGCGAACGCCGAGTTGCTCGCGAGGCGACACGGCGCACCGCAGGGTGAGCGGTTCGTGACGTTCAACGGTCCGTGGCCCGGGGATGCGCCGTACCCGCGTAAGTGATCCGCGAAGCGGATGTCCCACTGCCTTCCGGGGCCGGTGGTGCGGCTCGGTCGCCGCGGCCCGCCGTCACTCCGGGTTCCCGGGGTCCGGCGTCGGGCCGTAGTCCGCGTCGTGGTCCCTGGTCAGTGCCGCGAGGAGGGCCGGGTCCGAGTGGGCCTCCGCTGTGTGCTGCCACGCGGTGAGGAGTTGGGCCACGGCCGCGCTGTTGGAGATCGAGTCGGCGGCGCGCATCGTGTCGACCAGTTCGAGGGCGAAGGCGTGGACGTCCGCTTCGGGGAGGAATCGGACCCAGGGGAAGGCCTCCGGCAGTATGTCGAGGAGGAGTTCCATGCTGCCGGGCTCTCGGCGGGCCATCGCGGCGAGCATCCGGGTCGCGGCCGAGACCACCGTCTGATCCTGCTCGGCGCGTGCGGCAGTGGTGAGGACCAGGTCTTCGCCGTCCCTACGGTGCAGAAGGAGACGCGGGGACTCCTTGAGACGGGCAAGCGTCTGCTTGTTCTTGTTCACCAGCTCGGAGAAGTTCACCGCGTCCGTGGAGGCGGGGGCACCGGCGGCTGTGCTCTTGGAGCTCATGACTTCGAAAGTACTTCGAAGGTTGCCGTTCCGCCATCGCCCTCAGGAGTGGTTCAGCAGGCGATGTGTGTCGGGGCGTGCGGGCGGTGGTGCGTAGGGGCCGCCGATGTCCCAGGCCTGGGAGAGGGTCTCGGCGAACGCGGAGGCCAGTTTGTGTTCGCCGCTCGCGTTCGGGTGCGTCCCGTCGTACGTGTCGACCTCGATGTCGTACGACCGCGGGCGCGAGGCCAGGAGGAGCGGGGAGCGGGACGTGTCCAGGTCCGCCACCGTCTTCGCCAGGAGTTCGTTGAAGCGGGTGACCTCGGCGGCGAAGGGGGCGTCCGACGCGGCCCGGACGTTCGGTATCACCGGGAGCAGGACCATGCGGAGGGCCGGGTTCGCCGAACGGGCCGCCGTCATGAACGCGCGGACGTTGGCCGCCGTCTGTTCCGCGTTCGTGTAGAAGCCGAGGTCGATCAGGCCGAGGGAGATGAGCAGCACGTCGGCGGCGTCGCGGCGCAGCGCGTCCGCGATCTGCGGGGCCATGTGCAGCCAGCCCTCGCCCCAGCCGGCCAGGTGGTTGCGGGGGAAGTCGGGGTGCGCGGCGGCATCCGCGTAGTCGTACGAGACGGGCTCGCCCGCCGCCTTGTCGTACAGCGCGGTGCGCGGGCCGACCACGGCGACGCCCTCGGGGCCGAGGGTGGCGCGCAGGTGCTGCCACATGCGGAGGCGCCAGGTGTGTTCCCCGGCGCTTCCGATCGTCATCGAGTCGCCGACGAACATGAACCTGAGCATCCGCTCATTCTCGCGGATCGGGGACGGCCCCTGCGATGTGAGGCTGCGCACGCTGCCCGCGCGGGCGGGGGCGCCGGTTGCGGGGTGGGGTGGGATGAGGCTGGGCACGGTTGCCCGCGCCGGCTATGGGGTGGGGTGCGGCTGCGCGCGGTTGCCCCCGCCGGCCCGAGGCGAGGCTGCGCACGCCGCCCGCGCGGGCGGATGGCACTCTTGGGCGCATGCGTTCGCTTCGGGCTGTTCCGTCTGTTCTCGCCGCTGCCGTGCTGGCCGTCGCCTTCGCCGTGCCCGCCGCGGCCGACGGCCACGACGGGTTCACCATCAAGGATCCGCGGATCGTCGAGTCCAGCGGCCTGGCCGCCTCCCGCGCCCACCCCGGCATCTACTGGACGCACAACGACCAGGACAAGGGCGCGTTCCTGTACGCGGTCGACTCCAAGACCGGCGAGACCGTCGCCACGATCACGATGACCGGGGTCGGCGCGCCCCGCGACGTCGAGGCGATCTCCGTCGGCAGCGACGGCAACATCTACGTCGGCGACATCGGCGACAACCTCAACGGCACCTGGAAGAACGTCTGGGTCTACAAGCTGCCCGAGCCGAAGCAGCTGAAGGACCAGACGGTCCGCGCCACCCAGTACGTCGTGAAGTACGCCGACGGCGCGCGCGACGCGGAGGCGCTGATGGTGCACCCGAAGACCGGCCGCATCTACATCGTCAGCAAGAACGAGGAGGGCGGCGGCCTCTACGAGGGCCCGGCGCGGATGTCCTCCTCGGGCACCAACGTCTTCCGGCGCGTCGCCGAGATCGACCTGTGGGTGACCGACGGCGCCTTCTCGCCGAACGGCCAACAGCTCGCCGTACGCGGCTACTTCGGGGGCATCTGGTACGCGTGGCAGGGCGACGGGAAGAAGCCGCAGCGCAAGGGGCGGTTGAGCGTGCCCCTGCAACGCCAGGGCGAGTCCGTCACGTACACGACCGACGGCACGACCCTGATGTACGGCACCGAGGGCCGGCAGAGCCAGGTGGAGCCGGTGGAGGCGCCCGGCGGGGGCGGCAGCGGCTCCAACTCGCCCTCGGACAACGGGGGTACGGCCCGGGAGGGCGACGACGATCCCTTCCTCGGTGGCAGCGTGAAGACCGGGGCCATCGTGATCGGCGCCGTCCTGCTCGCCGTGTTCGGGCTGAAGCGGCTGGGGCGGCGGGGGCAGCGACGGTAGCGGGGACAGCGGGGTAGCGGCGCGGTAGGGAAGTGGCCGGCGGGGGCCCGGAGTCGGGCGAGGTTACCGCTCCCGGGCGCGCCGGGACACCAGCACGTCCAAGCCGTCCAGGAGCCGCTGCAGCCCGAACTCGAAGTGGTCGAAGTCCGAGCCGAACGCGTCGCCGGTGAGCCCGGCCAGGGTCGGATAGCGGCCGCTGCTCATGGCCTTCTCCAGGGCGGGCAGCTGCGCCTGCCAGAACGCCTCGTCCGTGAGGCCGGTCCTCGCCGACTCGGCCTCGTGCACCTGGGTGCGGGCGACCCCGGTCACGTACCCCTCGGTCATGACGATCACGCCGACCAGCTCGGGGTCGGTCAGGCCCATCGAGGTGATCCGGGACAGCGTGCGGTCGAGGCCGCCGATGGAGCCGGGGCCGAGCACCGGGCGGGCCGGGTTGACGTGCAGCAGCCAGGGGTGGCGCCGGTAGAGGACGAGGGTCTCGCGGGCGAACTCCTCGATGCCCTCGCGCCAGCCGCCGGTCCATGAGCCGTCGTCGGCGGGCGGCGTGGACACGTGGTCCAGCATCAGGTCGACCAGCTCGCCCTTGCCCGGCACGTACCGGTAGAGGGACATCGTGCCGGTGCCGAGCTCGGTGGCGAGGCGGCGCATGGAGAGCGCCGCGAGCCCCTCGGCGTCCGCGAGCCGGACCGCCTCGGTGACGATGCGGTCCAGGGTGAGCCCCGGCTTGGGGCCCCGGGCCGGGCGCCCGCCCTCGCCCCAGAGCAGGTCCAGGCTGCGGGTGATGTCGCTGCCGGTGCGCCGGTCCTCGCCGTTGGTGCTCGTCATGGCCCTCACCCTAATCCGCGGCACATCAGGAACTGGGTACGGCGTACCCGTAAAACTGAGTACGGTGTACCCTCATTTGAGTACGGCGTACCCAGTCAGGTGCGGCGAGGGGATCGGGGAAGGGACGGCGATGAACGGGAACGGCTTCGCGGTACGGGCCGAAGGGCTCGAAAAGCGCTACGGGGAGCGGCACCAGGGCGAGCGCCGCGAGAAGTACGCCCTGAACGGCTTCGACCTGCACGTCGAAGAGGGCACGGTGCACGGCCTCCTGGGCCCGAACGGCGCGGGCAAGACCACCGCCGTACGCATCCTCGCCACCCTTCTGCGCCTCGACGGCGGCCGCGCGGAGGTGGCGGGCGCCGACGTGGTGCGCGAGCCCGCGCTGGTCCGCGGCCGCATCGGCCTCACGGGGCAGTACGCGGCGGTCGACGAGGTGCTCACCGGCCGGCAGAACCTGGAGATGTTCGGCCGCCTCTTCCACCTCGGCGGCCGGCGGGCCGCCCGGCGCGCGCAGGAACTCCTGGAGCAGTTCCACCTGGAGGACGCGGCCGAGAAGGGCGCGGGGCAGTACAGCGGCGGCATGCGGCGCAGGCTCGACCTCGCGGCCTCGATGATCCTCGCCCCCGCCGTGCTCTTCCTGGACGAGCCGACCACCGGACTCGACCCGCGCAGCCGCCTCGAAGTCTGGGACGCGGTAAGGGAGTTGGTCGCGGGCGGCACGACGGTGCTGCTCACCACCCAGTATCTGGAGGAGGCGGACCGGCTCGCCTCCCGCATCACCGTCATCGACCGCGGCCGGGCCATCGCCGACGACACCCCCGACGGCCTGAAGAACACGGTGGGCGGCAGCCACCTCGACGTCGTGGTGCGCGAGGCGGCCGACCTGCCCGCGGTCGCCAAGGCCGTGGCCCGCGTCTGCGACGGCGAACCGGTCACCTTCGACCTGGAGCGCCGGGTGCAGGCCGCCGTGACCGACCGGGTCGGCGCCCTGACGGAGGTGGCCCGCACCCTGCGGGACGAGGGGGTCGCGGTCGAGGACATCGGGTTGCGCAGGCCGAGCCTGGACGATGTGTTCCTGCGGCTGACCGGCGAGACCCACGCCACGGAGACCCACGCCACGGAGACCCACGCCACGGAGACCCACGCGACGGAGGCCGCCGCATGAGCGCCACTCTCACCACCGGGACCGGGACCGGGCCACAGCCGCACGGGCGGCTCTTCTGGGCCCTCGCCGACTGCTGGAACGTCACCCGGCGCTACCTCACCCACTTCCGCCGCCAGCCCGTCAACATCGCCTGGCAGCTGGGCTTCCCCATCATCAGCGTGCTGCTGTACGGGTTCGTGTTCGGCGAGGCGATGAAGGTGCCCGGCGACGGCGAGGACGGCGACTACCTGCAGTTCCTGATGCCCGGCATGTTCGTGATGACGATGGCGTTCGGGTTCATGAACACGGCGATGGGGGTGGTGACGGACTCGACGAAGGGCGTCATCGACCGCTTCCGCTCGATGCCGATGGCGCCGTCGGCCGTGGCGTCCGGGCGCGGCCTCGCCGACCTCGTCGTGGCCTGCGCCGAGCTGACCATCCTCGCGCTGACCGCGCTCGCCATCGGCTGGCGCTCCAGCGCGGGCGTGGCCGACACGGTGCTCGCCTTCGGGCTGCTGCTGTTCCTGCGGTTCAGCCTGATCTGGGTGGGGGTCTTCCTGGGGCTCGTGGTCCCGACCCCGGAGGCGGCGGGCGGCCTCTACGCGGTGGCCTTCCCGCTCACGATGATCTCCAGCGTGTTCGTGGCGCCGTCGCTCATGCCGGACTGGCTGGCGCCCGTCGCCGCGTGGAACCCCGTCTCCTCGACGGGTACGGCCACCCGGGAGCTCTTCGGCAACCCCGGCGCGGGCGGCTCCAGCTGGGTCGAGCAGCACGCGGTGCTGATGGCCGTGGTGTGGCCGGTGGTGATCTCGCTGGTGTTTCTGCCGCTGGCGGTACGGAGGTTCAGGGGGCTGAGCCGGTAACAGGTGAGGGGCGCCCCTCCCGGTGGGGGGGCGCCCCTCAAGCGGCGCGGGGCCCTGACATGTGCGGCTCCGCCGCGTGGGCGCGACCAGCCACAGCGCACCCGCAGGAAAACTGATGGGTCAGAGCTTGTCGATCACGTAGTCGATGCACTTGGTCAGCGCCTCGACGTCCGCCGGGTCGATCGCCGGGAACATCGCCACGCGCAGCTGGTTGCGCCCCAGCTTCCGGTACGGCTCCGTGTCCACGATCCCGTTCGAGCGCAGAGCCTTCGCCACCGCGCTCGCGTCGATCTCGTCCGCGAAGTCGATCGTGCCGATCACCTGCGACCGCTTCGCCGGGTCCGTCACGAACGGCGTCGCGTACTTGGACTCCTCCGCCCAGCCGTACAGCGTGCGCGCGGACGCGGCCGTGCGGCCCGTCGTGAACTCCAGGCCGCCCTGGGAGTTCATCCAGTCCAGCTGCTCGGCGAGCAGGAAGAGCGTGGCGAGCGCCGGGGTGTTGTACGTCTGGTTCTTGCGGGAGTTGTCGATCGCCGTGGGCAGCGAGAAGAACTCCGGGATGTGCCGGCCGGACGCGTGGATGCGCTCGGCGCGCTCGATCGCCGCCGGGGAGAACGCGGCCAGCCACAGGCCGCCGTCCGAGGCGAACGACTTCTGCGGGGCGAAGTAGTAGACGTCCGTCTCGGCGACGTCGACCGGCAGGCCGCCCGCGCCGGACGTGGCGTCCACGAGGACGAGGGAGCCGGCGTCGGCGCCCTCGACCCGCTTGATCGGCGCGGCGACGCCGGTCGAGGTCTCGTTGTGGGTGAAGGCGTAGACGTCGACACCCGCCTCCGCCTTCGGGTCGGGGTGCGTGCCCGGGTCGCTCTTGATGACGGTCGGCTCGGCCAGCCACGGGGCGAGCTTTGACGCCTTCGCGAACTTGGAGGAGAACTCGCCGAAGGCGAGGTGCTGCGACTTGTTCTCGATCAGGCCGTGCGTCGCCACGTCCCAGAACGCGGTGGAGCCGCCGTTGCCGAGGATCACCTCGTACCCCTCGGGGAGGGAGAAGAGGTCGGCGATGCCCTCGCGCACGCGCCCGACCAGGTTCTTGACCGGGGCCTGGCGGTGGGAGGTGCCGAGGAGGGAGGTGCCGGTGGCGGCCAGGGCGTCCAGCGCCTCCGTACGCACCTTGGAGGGGCCCGCGCCGAAACGGCCGTCGGCGGGCTTCATGTCAGCGGGAATCTGGATCTCAGCCACGGGGGGAGCCTAGCGGCTCAGGGCTCGCCGTCTTGGTGGTGTCCGTCGGCTGAGATCCTCGGTCACCCGGGGTGGACGTCTCGGGGCCCTGCCCCGGACCCCGCTCCTCAAGCGCCGGAGGGGCTGATTCCTCGCGCTCCGCGCTCGTCCTCAATCGCCGGACGGGCTCAAGATCCCGTGCCCCGCGCCCCACCGGCGGACGTCTCGGGGCCCTGCCCCGGACCCCGCTCCTCAAGCGCCGGAGGGGCTGATTCCTCGCGCTGCGCGCTCGTCCTCAATCGCCGGACGGGCTCGGGATCCCGTGCCCCGCGCCCCACCGGCGGACGTCTCGGGGCCCTGCCCCGGACCCCGCTCCTCAAGCGCCGGAGGGGCTGATTTCTTGCGCCTCACCGGCCAAGAGCACCGGCAACTCGTACAAGTCGTTCTGCGTCACCACCGGCTTGTTGCGGAGGGCCTCGTGGGGGACCGCCAAGGTCAGGTTGGGGAAGCGGGCGTACAGGGAGGGGAGGGCCACGCCTGCCTCCAGGCGGGAGAGTGCCGCTCCGGGGCACACGTGCGGGCCGTGGCCGAAGGAGATGTGGCGGGTCGGTGACGTGCGGGTGATGTCGAACGTGTTCGCCGTGGGGCCGTGGGCCCGCTCGTCGCGGCCTATCGCGCCGTACGAGACGATCAGCGCGTCACCCTTCGGGATCACCTTGTCCCCTACGGGGACGTCCTCCGCGGCGAAGCGGATCAGGACGTGCGACGTGGGGGTCGCGTAGCGCAGGGTCTCCTCGATCACCGCGTCCCAACCCACCTCGCCGGAGCGGACCAGGGCGAGCTGGTCGGGGTGGGTGGAGAGGTTCACGACCGCGTTGACGATGAGGGAGATCGTCGTCTCGTGGCCCGCCGCGACCATCAGCTGGAGCGTGGAGAGGATCTCCGCGTCCGTGAGGTGGTCGCCGTCCTCCGAGGCCAGGATCAGCGCGCTCGTCAGGTCGTCGCCCGGCTCCGCGCGGCGCGCCGCGACGACCTTGCCCATCATCTCGGCGAGCTCGCCGAGCGTCGCCACGACCTCCTCGGGGGGCGTCTGCGTCGAGAAGAACTTGTCGAAGAGGATCTTGAGGCGCGGGTGGTCCGCCTCGTCCATGCCCATCAGGTCGCTGATGACGTACATGGGCAGGGGGTAGGCGAACTCCGCCTTCAGGTCGATGGGGCCGGGGCCCTCGGGGAGCCGGTCCAGGAGGGTCGCCGTCAGTTCCGCGACGCGCTCCCGCATCCGCTCCACCCGGCGCGGCGTCAGCGCCTGCGCGACCAGCGTGCGCATCCTGCGGTGCTCCTCGCCGTCCACCGTCAGCATGGAACGGCCCGGGTTGGCGAGGCCGATCAGCGGCCAGTCGGCGGGGATCTCGCCGCGCCGCCAGGCGCCCCAGACCTCGATGTCCTTCACCAGCCGCTTGTCGGTGAGGAGTTGGCGGGCCTCGGCGTGGTGCGTGACCGCCCACACCGGCACGCCGCCGGGCAGCTCCGCCTCGGCCAGGGGCCCCGCCGCGCGCAGCCGGGCGCTCTCCGCGTCGAGGTCGGTGACGAACGGATCCAGGGCGATGCGCGTCATCTGAGGTCTCCAAACGCTGAGGTCGGGGTCGGGGTGAAGCTCACCGGCAGATCGGTCAGGCCGCGCAGCCAGGGGGAGGGGCGCCGGGTCAGGGCGTCTGCCGGGACCGCGAGGTCGAGGTCGGGCAGGCGGTCGAGGAGGACCTCGATGCCGGTCCGCGCGATGACCTCGGCGACCTCCTGGGCGGGGAAGGGGCAGCGGTGCTCGCCGTGCCCGAAGGAGAAGTGGGCGCTGTTGCCGCCGGTCAGCGCCGAGCCGTCGGTGCGGACCTGCGGGTCGGAGTTGGCGGCGGCGAGGCCGAGCAGGAGCAGGTCGCCGGCGTTGACGCGGCGGCCGCCCAGCTGGGTGTCGCGGGATGCCCAGCGGCCGGCGACGTTCTGCGTCGGGGTGTCCTCCCACAGGACCTCGTTCATGGCCTCGGCGACGCTGTGCCGGCCGCCGAAGAGCGACGCGGCGAAGCGGTCGTCGGTCAGCATCAGGCGCAGCGAGTTGCCGATCCAGTCGGCGGTCGGCTGGTGGCCCGCGGCCATCATCACCATCAGGTCCTGGGCGATCTCCTCGTCGGTGAAGCGGTCCTCGCCGTCGGCCGTCCGGCTCTCCAGCATGTACGAGGCGACGTCCTCACCCGGCGCGGTGTGCTTGTCGGCGATGAGCCGCGCCATCGACTCGGCCAGGTGCTGCGCGCCCGCGAGCGCCCGTTCGCGGCCGTCGATCATGTCGTTCATCGCGGTGACCAGGCCGGGGCCCTGCTCGTCGGAGAAGCCGTAGATACGGGCGAGGACGCGGACCGGGAGCAGCATCGCGTACTCGGCGACGATCTCCGTGGCGCCCTTGCCGCAGAACCGGTCGATGAGCTCGTCCGCGAACTGCTCGGCGTGCGCCTTGAGTTCGAAGGGGTCGACGCCTTCGAGGGCGTGCGCGATCATCGCGGCGCGCCGGGTGTGCCGCTCGCCGACGGTGTAGAGGATGGACGGCTGCTTGTGGCCGATCATCGGTAGCAGCGGCCAGTCGGCGGGGATGTTCGGCCACTGGTTCCACAGCTCGGAGTCGCGGCTGTAGAGCGCCGGGTCGCCGGTGACCTGGTGCAGCTCGCGGTAGCCGAGCACCAGCCAGGCCGGTATGCCGCCGTCCAGGAGTACGGGGGCGACGGGGCCGTGGTCGCGGCGCATCTCCCGGTACAGCCGGGTCGGGTCGGTGGCGAACCGCGGGCCGGAGAGCGGGACGGGGCCGGGCGCGGCGGCTCCGGCACCGGTTACGGGGCAGGTCACTGGGGGGTCTCCTGGGAGGCGTTGCGCTGCGCCGCGTACCGCGACGTGAGGTGTTCCACGAGCGTGATCAGCACGTCCCTGCTGGACGCGCGGGAGCGGGCGTCGCAGTCGACGAGCGGCACCCCGGGGTCGAGGTCGAGCGCCTCGCGCAGCTGCTCGGGGGTGTGCGCGGGGCCGCCGTCGAACGTGTTGCGGGCCACGATGAACGGCGTGCCGTGGTGCTCCAGGCGGTCGATCGCGTACCAGGAGTCCTCCAGGCGGCGGGTGTCGACGAGGACGACCGCGCCGAGCGTGCCGGAGAAGAGGCGGTCCCACAGGAACCAGAAGCGCTCCTGGCCGGGGGCGCCGAAGAGGTAGAGGACGTTGTGCGCGTCGAGGGTGATGCGGCCGAAGTCGAAGGCCACGGTCGTGGACGTCTTGGCGCGCAGCCCGTCGAGGCCGCCGGTCTCGTCGATGCCCCGCCCGGCCTGCGTCATCGTCTCCTCGGTATTGAGGGGACGGATCTCGCTGACGGAGCGTACGAGCGTCGTCTTGCCGACGCCGAAGCCCCCGACCACGACGATCTTCAGGCCGTTGTCGGCCGTGGCGGTCAGTTCCGTTCGGGAGGCCCCGGCGGCGCTGCGTTCAGAGATTGCGGAGTCCAACGAGCACCTGCTCCAGGATGTCGGGGTCGGGAAGGCTGTGGTCGCCGGCGGCGCGCGGGTGGCGGGCGCTGATCCGGCCCGCGTCGAGCAGGTCGGACAGCAGGATGCGGGTGATGCTCACCGGCAGGCCGAGTTCGGCGGCGACCTCCACGACGGCGGTGGGCAGCCGGCACATCCGCAGGATGGCGGCGTGCTCGGACTGCATGCCGGGGACGGGACCGGACTCGGCGACGACGAGGGTCACCAGGTCGAAGGGGGTGTCGGGCGCCGACCGGCTGCGTCCCTGGGTGAGGGTGTACAGCCGGTCGGGGGTGTCGTCCCGGCCGGGGCGGCTCATGAGGCGGGCAGGGTGCGGGGGCCGTCGTCGGCGCGGGGCGCGGCGCGCAGGTACTCGCCGAGCTGCTCGACGAGTTCGCTCATGGTGTGCCCGACGAGGCCCGCGTCGGCGTCCTCGGCGGCGATGACCGCGAGGTGCGCGCCCTCGCCGGCCTCGACGATGAAGAGGATGCCGCCGTAGAACTCGGCCATCGCGGAGCGGACCCCGCCGCTGCCGTCGCCGAACTCGGCGGACGCGCCGTGCGACAGGGACTGGATGCCGGCGGCTATCGCGGCGAGCTGGTCGGCCTGGTCGACGGAGAGCTCCGGGGTGCGGCACAGCTTGAGGCCGTCCCGGGAGAGCACGAGGGCGTGCCGGGCGCCGGGGGTGCGCTCCAGGAGCCCGACGAGGAGCCAGGTGAGCTTTTCGTCGGTGGTGGTGCCGGGGGTGGAGCTGCCGGGGGTGGTGCCGGTGGTCATCGGGGGGTGTCGCCTTCCGGGTGCGGGGGAGTTGCGTCTACGTCCTCGGACGGGGCCGAGGCGTCCGCGCCGGTGTCCGTGGGCGTGGTGCGGACTGCCTGGCGGAAGCTGCTGAAGCGGGCCGCGGTGCTCGCGGCGGCCGCGGCGTGGGACCGGATCGGGGTCTCACCGGTGTCGCTGTCGGCGCGGGCCCGCTCGGCGGCGGCGAGGGTGCGGCCGCGGGGGCGCTTGGGGAGGGGGGCGTCGGTGGCGCCGGGGGTTTCGGGGGTGCCGGGGGCGCCGGGGGCGCCGGGGGCTTCGGGGGTGGCTGAGGCCGGGCGCCCGGGGGCCGTCTGGGGGTGCGGGGCCGCGGGGGGATGTCCGTGCTGGTCATCCCTGCGCCGCGTCGGGAGTTCCCGGACGTCGGCGTCGGCTCGGTGCTCCGTGCGCACATCCCCCCGCGTCCCCTCCGGCGCGCTCGCGGGTGCCGGGAGGGCCGGCGCGGCCGTCGGTGCTGCCGGGACCGGGGCCGGGGTCGTCTCCGAGGGGCGGGAGAGGAGTTCCTGGGGTATGAGCAGGAGTACGCCCGTGCCGCCGCGGGCCGAGGGGCGGAACGAGACCGTCAGGCCGTGCTTGCGGGCCAGCCTGCCGACGACCGCGAGGCCGAGCCGGGTCCCGGACAGGCCGCCGAGGCCCTGCGTCTCGCCGGACACGGCGTGCTCGGCGCGGCGCTGCTGCACGGGGCCCATCACGAGGCCGCTGTCCTCGACGGAGATGATGACGCCGGCCGCGACCTCCTCGATGTAGACGTGCACTTCCGAGGTGGGCGGCGAGAAGTTCGTGGCGTTGTCGAGGAGTTCGGCCAGGGCGTGCATGACGCCCTCGGCGGCGTGGCCGGCGACCGCGACCTCGCTGGCCGAGTGGACGCGCACCCGCTGGTAGCCGCCGATGCGGCCCATCGCGCCGCGCAGGATCGACTCCATGACGATGGGTCGGGCCCAGCGGCGGCCCGAGCGGGCGCCGGTGAGCACGGCCACGGAGTCGGCGATGCGGCCCGCCTGCGCGGTGCGGTGGTCGAGGTGGAGGAGGTCGGTGAGGACGTCCTCGTCGGCGTGCCTGCCCTCCATCTCGCGCAGGTCGGCGAGCATGCCGGTGGCCAGCGCCTGCATGCGGCCCGCGGCGTTGGCGCAGGCGGCGAGGGCGGCGGCGCGCTCGGACTCGGCGCGGCGGGCGCGCACGGTGAGTTCGGTGCGCTCACGGGCGAAGTACTCGGTGAGCGCGGTCCGCTCGCGGGTGAACTCGTCGGTCCGCGCGGCCTGCTCCTGCACGAGCCGGCCGGCGTCCTGACGTACCGTCTCGACGCGGCGGCGCAGCAGGGTGTTGGCGCGCACGGTGTGGAAGGCGAGCGTCATGGCGGCGGTCAGCGCGAGCGCGGCGGCGCCCGAGCCCCAGGCCAGCGGGGCGCGTACGGAGGCGGGCGCGAGGGCCACGGCGGCCCCGGTGAGCGCGGCGCAGGCCACGGCGCAGGCCAGCAGGACGAAGGCGGTGGGACGCAGCGGAGGGTGCTCCGTCCCGGGGCGCGCTAGGGGGGTTTGCGCGGTCATCAATCGGGGTCCTCGATCGGAAGCGACACACTCTGCTCAAGTTCTGCTCAAGTAAGGATCACTATAGGAGAGTTGTCGACCGAGGTGGGAATCTTCCCGTCCGGAACGGTGGATAACGGGTGCGGCGGGGTGGCCACGAGGGGCCGGTGCGGGGGCATCCTGGACCGCATGAGCGATGTCGACGGCGCCCACGAAGACCGGGAACGACTCGCGCGGCAGCTGCGCGCCACCGTGCGCGGCGAGGTGGACCTCTCCGTCACCGCGCGGGCCCTGCACACCATGGACGCCTCCAACTACCGCCGGATCCCCGCCGCGGTGGTCGCCCCGCGCGACGCGGATGACGTGGCGGCGGCCCTCGCGGTCTGCCGGGAGCACGACGTGCCGCTCGTGCCGCGCGGCGCCGGCACATCGATCGCCGGGCAGGCCACCGGCACCGGCGTCGTCCTCGACTGCACCCGGCACCTGAACCGCATCGCGTCCCTCGACCCCGAGGCGCGCACGGCCGTCGTCCAGCCGGGCGTCGTCCTGGACGACCTGCGCGCGGCCGCCGCCCCGCACGGCCTCACCTTCGGCCCCGACCCCTCCACCCACAGCCGCTGCACCCTCGGCGGCATGATCGGCAACAACTCCTGCGGCTCGCACTCGGTGGCCTGGGGCACGACCGCCGACAACGTCCACTCCCTCACCGTGACGGACGGCCGCGGCACGCCCCGCCGCCTCGCCCGAGGCTGGGACGGCGCCCCCGACGGCCTGCGGGCGCTGGTCGACGCCGACCTGGCGCTGCTGCGCACCGGCTTCCCCCAACTCCCGCGCCGCATCTCCGGATACGCGCTCGACGCGCTGCTCCCCGAACGCGGCCCCGACCTCGCCCGCGCCTTCTGCGGCTCCGAGGGCACCCTCGGCGTCCTCACCGAAGCCGTCGTACGACTCGTCGAGGCTCCCCGCGCCCGCGCGCTCGCCGTGCTCGGGTACGCCGACGAGAGCGCGGCGGCCGAGGCCGCGGCCGGACTGCTCCCGTACGGGCCGCTCACCGTCGAGGGCATGGCGGCCGACCTGGTCAAGGGCGCGAACGGGCTGCCCAGGGGCGGCGCCTGGCTGTTCGCCGAGACCGGCGGCGCGAGCCAGGCCGAGGCCCGCGCGCACGCCGAAACCCTGGTGCGGGCCGCCGCCGGGGAGACGGTGGACGCACTGGTCGTGGACGACCCGGCGGGGCAGCGGGCGCTGTGGCGGGTGCGCGAGGACGCCAGCGGTACGGCGACCCGGATGCCGGACGGCTCGGAGGCCTGGCCCGGCTGGGAGGACTGCGCGGTGCCGCCGGCCCGACTGGGCGGCTACCTCAGGGACTTCAGGGCGCTGCTCGCCGACCACGGTCTGCGGGGCACCCCGTACGGGCACTTCGGGGACGGCTGCATCCACGTCCGCATCGACTTCGACCTGCTCACCGGCGACGGCATCGCCCGCTTCCGCCGCTTCTCCGAGGAGCTCGCCGACGTCGTCGTCGCGCACGGCGGCTCCCTCTCCGGCGAGCACGGCGACGGGCAGGCCCGCGCGGAACTCCTGCCGAAGATGTACGGGCCCGAACTCGTCGGCCTCTTCGAGCGCGTGAAGGACCTTTGGGACCCGGCGGGCCTGCTCAACCCGGGCATACTGGTGCGGCCCGCCCCGCTCGACGCGAACCTGCGCTTCGCCCCGCTGCCCCGCGAGCCGGTCGACGTCGCCTTCGGCTATCCGCACGACGGCGGCGACTTCTCGGCGGCGGTCCGCAGATGTGTGGGCGTTGCCAAGTGCCGTACCGCCACGCCCACTTCACCCACGGCCGTGATGTGCCCGTCCTTCCGCGTCACCGGCGAGGAGGCGCACTCCACGCGGGGGCGGGCCCGGCTGCTGCACGAGATGCTCGCCGGCGAGGTGGTCACGGACGGCTGGCGCTCCACGGAGGTCAAGGACGCGCTCGACCTCTGCCTCTCCTGCAAGGGCTGCCGCTCGGACTGCCCGGTGGGCGTCGACATGGCCACGTACAAGGCGGAGTTCCTGCACCACCACTACCGGGGCCGCCGCAGGCCTGCCGCGCACTACGCCATGGGGTGGCTGCCGCGCTGGCTGCGGGCGGTGGCGGCGACGCGCACGGCCCGCCTCGTGAACGCCCTGGCCCGGGTGGGCCCGTTGGCCGCCCTCGGCAAGCGGATCGGGGGGATCGCCCCGGAGCGTGCGGTCCCGGAGGTGGCGCCGCGCACGTTCCGCCGGTGGTGGCGCGGAAGGGCGCGCGCGGGGGGCCCGGGCGCCGGGGGCCCGCCCGATGTCGTGCTCTGGCCCGACACCTTCACGGACCACCTCTCGCCGTCGGTGGGCAGGGCCGCGGTGGCGGTCCTGGAGGCCGCCGGACTCACGGTGACGGTGCCGCAGGGCCGGGTGTGCTGCGGCCTGACGTACATCTCGACGGGCCAACTCGACCGAGCCCGTACGGTCCTCGGCGCCACCCTGGACCGCATGGAACCGCTCCTGGACGCCGGTACGCCGGTCGTCGTCCTGGAGCCGAGCTGCGCCGCGACCCTGCGTTCGGACCTGGCGGAACTTCTCGGCGACGACCCGCGGGCGGCCCGCCTCGCGGCCTCCGTCCGCACCTTCGCCGAGGCCCTGGAGGAACTGGCCCCCGACTGGCAGCCACCGCACATCGACCGCCCCGCGACCGGCCAGACCCACTGCCACCAGCACGCGGTACTGGGCGACGCGGCGGAGCGCCGACTGCGCGAAAAGGCGGGCTTGACAGGGGAGTTAGCGGGAGGCTGCTGCGGCTTGGCGGGCAACTTCGGCTTCGAAACCGGCCACTACGAGGTATCGAAGGCGTGCGCGGAGGAACAACTGCTGCCGTCGGTGAGGTCGGCGTCCGCCGAGGACACGGTAATCCTGGCCGACGGCTTCTCCTGCCGCACCCAACTCCACCAACTGGCCGGAGTACGGGGCCGCCACCTGGCAGAGGTACTGGCGGAGGCGCTGGAACGGTAGGGACGTGGCCGGCTGAGCCACGGGTGCGTCAGGCCCGCGGGAACGCGGGGAGGGTCCAGGCGTCCCACCCAGGGGCGCGGGGAACCGCGCAATCACCCCGGCTCCGGTGAGCGACGCGGGGGAGCGTCCAGGTGTCTGACTCAGGGGCGCGGGGAACTGCGCAAACACCCCGGTTCCGGAGGCCGACGCGGGGAAGATCCAGGTGTCCCACCCCAGGGGCGCGGGGAACTGCGCAATCGCCCCGGTTCCGGTGAGCGACGAGGGGAAGGTCCGGGTGGCCCACTCCAGGGGCGCGGGGAACTGCGCGAACGCCCCGGTTCCGGTGAGCGACGCGGGGAACGTCCAGATGGCCCACCCCCAGGGGCGCGGGGAACTGCGCAATCCCCCCGGGTTCCCGAGCCGGACGGGGGGCGGTCCGTCACATGCCGCCCGTCTCCGACATGACCTCGTGGGCCAGCGCCACCAGCGCCCCCGCCGCCGGATGGCGCGCGGAGACATCACGCCAGGCCAGAACCACCGGCAGGGGTGGCGCGTCAAGGAGAGGCCGATAGGCGACCGCAGGGTGCGGGTGCATGCCGGGGGTCGCCGTCGTCGTGACACCCACCGCACGGTCCGCGGCGATCGCGGCCAGCCAGTCGTCGGTATTGGCGACGGTGATCGTGGACGTGGGCCGCGCGTCCACGGGCCACAGCTCCAGCGTGGTCGTGCCGGAGACCGCGTTGAGCGCGATGGTGTGCGGCGCCAGGTCCGCGAGGACCAAGGTCGTACGTTCCGCGAGCGGACCGTCGGCCGGGACCGCCGCCACCCGGTGCTCGACGTGCAGCAGCTCGGTGACCAGCCCCGGCACGTCCACCGGACCACGCAGCAGCGCCACGTCGACCGCGCCGCGGGCCAGCCCGGCGGTGCGGTCGTCGATGCGCAGGAGCTCCAGCGGTACGTCGGGGTGCGCCGCGCGCCAGCGCCGCAGCAGCGGAGTGGTGGCGGGCCCCGCCGCCGCCCACGCGTGCCCGAGCCGCAGCGGCCGCCGCACCGAGCGCCCCGCGTCCAGCGCGTCCTCGAACGCGGCGACGGCGACCGCCGCCCGGTCCCGGAAGGCGTGCCCCGCAGCGGTGAGCGTGAGGTGGTGCGTGGAGCGGTCCACGAGCCGCGTGCCCAGCGCGTCCTCCAGGGCGGCGAGGGTGCGGGACGCGGCGGGCTGGGTGATGCGCAGCCGCGCGGCGGCCCGGGTGACGCTGCCCTCCTCGGCGACGGCGAGGAAGCACCGCAGGTGGCGCAGTTCGACGGGTGGATCAGTCATGTCCGCGGAGCATAACGACAGCGCAATCGGCATTTCACAAGCCGTGCCGGGCGCCGTAGCTTCGATATGTGGACGTGGGTTGCGTACAGCAGTGAACGGGCCCCACAATCCTGTCTTAGTGCACTGTCATGGACGGTGCAGTCCAGGAAACTGAACCCTTGACCCCGGCTCCTCCGGCTCCTCCCGGGAACCCGGGAAGTGCGGACCCGCACACGCACACCAGGAAAGGCTCGCCCGTGAACGTCTCCCGCAGCGACCAGGCAGCACCCGTCGCGGCATCCGCGGAAGCACCCGCGGCAGCCCCTGTGGCGGCGGCGGCCGAGAGCGGGCTGCGCGGCCGGCTGGGTCACCTCGGACCCGTCGGGCTCGTCCTCGCGGGCGGGATCTCCGTCCAGTTCGGCGGCGCCGTCGCCGTGAGCGTGATGCCGAGGGTCGGCGCGATCGGCATCGTCACGCTGCGCCTCGTCTTCGCCGCGCTCGTGCTGCTCGTCGTGTGCCGCCCCAAGGTCCGCGGCCACTCGCGCGCCGACTGGGGCACGGTCGTCGCGTTCGGCGTCGCCATGGCCGGCATGAACGGCCTCTTCTACCAGGCCGTCGCCCGTATCCCCATGGGCCCTGCGGTCACGCTCGAAGTCCTCGGCCCGCTCGCGCTCTCCGTCCTCGCCTCGCGCCGCGCGGTGAACCTGATCTGGGCCGGACTCGCCCTCGGCGGCGTCTTCCTGCTCGGCGGCGGGGGCGGCCTCGACGGTCTGGATCCGGCCGGCATCGCCTACGCCCTCGGCGCGGGCGCGATGTGGGCGACGTACATCCTCTTCAGCGCCCGCACCGGACGCCGCTTCCCGCAGGCCGACGGTCTGGCCCTGGCGATGGCGGTCGCGGCGGTGCTGTTCCTGCCGCTCGGGATCGTCGAGACCGGCTCGCGGCTGGTCCGGCCGGACGCGCTGGCGCTGGGCGCGGCCGTCGCGGTGATGTCGTCCGTGCTGCCGTACACCCTCGAACTCCTCGCGCTGCGGCGGCTGCCCGCGCACACCTTCGCCATCCTGATGAGCCTGGAACCGGCCATCGCGTCCGTCGCCGGGTTCCTCGTCCTGAGCCAGGCCCTGTCCGTCACGGAGGCCCTCGCCATCGCCCTGGTCATCGCGGCGAGCATGGGTGCGGTGCGGACGCAGGTGGGGCGGCGCGGGGCGGAGGTGGCGGGATCGGTGGCCGCAGGGCCTGCGGCGGTGGACGTCGGCGCACACGCGGAGGCCCGCACGGAACCCCTCCCGGAGCCGTCCGAGCGCCTTCCGTAGCGGTCCGAGCCCCTCCCCGAGGGGGCCCGAACCCCTCCCCCGAGCCGTCCGAAAAGTAATGCAAGCACGCTTGATTGTTTCTTCGCGCGCTGCCATGCTCCCAGGCATATCGCCCTGCCCCGAGGGGAGCGTTCCGTGCCCGATGCCCTGTCCGTGCTCGACGACCTGCGCGGCGAGAGCGAGGAACTCGACCGCCTGGTAGCGGAGTTGAGCCGGGAGCGCTGGTCCCTCGCGACCCCCGCGCCCGGCTGGACCGTCGCCCACCAGATCGCGCATCTGGCCTGGACGGACCGGGCGGCCGTGCTCGCCGCCACCGACCCGGACGCCTTCGCCGTGGAGGTCGAGAAGGCGGCGGCCGCCCCCGGCTCGTTCGTGGACGAGGGCGCCGAGGAGGGCGCCGCGCTGCCGCCCGCCGAGCTGCTCGCGCGCTGGCGCGCGGGGCGCGAGGAACTGTCGCGGATCCTGCGTGCGGCGCCCGCCGGCACCCGCCTTCCCTGGTACGGGCCGCCGATGGCCGTGCCGTCCATGGCGAGCGCGCGGCTCATGGAGACCTGGGCGCACGGCCAGGACGTGGCCGACGCGCTCGGCGTGCGGCGGCCCGCGACCGACCGGCTCCGGCACGTGGCGCGGATCGGGGTGCGCACCCGCGACTTCTCCTTCGCGGTACGGGGGCTGAGCGCGCCCGGCGAGGAGTTCCGGGTCGAGCTGACCGCGCCGGAGTCGGGGGAGGTGTGGGCGTACGGGCCCGAGGGCGCCGCCCAGCGGGTGACCGGGCCCGGACTCGACTTCTGCCTGCTCGTGACGCAGCGCGCCCACCGCGCCGACCTCGCCCTGCGGGCGGAGGGGCCGGACGCGGACCGGTGGCTGGACATCGCGCAGGCGTTCGCGGGGCCGGCGGGCGCGGGGCGCGCCCCTGCCCGTACCCCTGAGGGGGACGCCCGGTGACCCCGCCCGCGAGTGCCACCCCGACCCCGACCCCGGGTGTGAACCCGACCCCGACCCCGAGTGCGACCCCGCCCCCGGGTGCGACCCCGCCCCCGGGTGCGACCCCGAGCCCGGGTGCGAGCCCGAGCCCGACCCCGAGTGTGAACCCCAGCCCGGCCCCGACCCCGACCCCACCCCCGCGCCCCGCCCCGCCCCTGCGCATCGGCAACGCATCCGGCTTCTACGGTGACCGGTTCGGCGCCATGCGCGAGATGCTCACCGGTGGCCCGCTCGACGTCCTCACCGGTGACTATCTCGCCGAGCTGACCCTGCTCATCCTCGGCCGCGACCGGCTCAAGGACCCCGCCCGCGGCTACGCCAAGACCTTCCTGCGCCAACTGGAGGAGTGCCTCGGGCTCGCCCGGGAGCGGGGCGTGCGCATCGTCGCCAACGCGGGCGGGCTCAACCCGGCCGGACTCGCCGACGCCGTACGGGAGTTGGCCCGCCGGCTCGGGCTCGGCGAGGTGCGGGTCGCGCACGTCGAGGGCGACGACCTCGGGGCCCGCTTCCCCGGCGCCCTCACCGCCAACGCCTACCTCGGCGGCGCCGGCATCGCCGCCTGCCTGGAGGCCGGGGCCGACGTCGTCGTCACCGGCCGCGTCACCGACGCCGCCCTGGTCACCGGGCCCGCCGCCGCGCACTTCGGGTGGGGCCCGACGGAGTACGACAAGCTCGCGGGCGCCGTCGTCGCCGGGCATGTCCTGGAGTGCGGCGCGCAGGCCACCGGCGGCAACTACGCCTTCTTCGCCGAGCACGAGAAGGGTCTGGACGCCCTGCGCCACCCCGGCTTCCCGCTCGCCGAGATCCACGAGGACGGCTCGTCCGTCATCACCAAGCACGACGGCACCGGCGGCTTCGTCGACGTCGGCACCGTCACCGCGCAGCTCCTCTACGAGACCCAAGGCGCCCGGTACCTCGGCCCGGACGTCACCGCCCGCCTCGACACGGTCGCGCTCACCCAGGACGGACCCGACCGCGTCCGCGTCGACGGCGTGCGCGGCGAGGCGCCGCCCCCCACGCTCAAGGCGGGCCTCAACCGGCTCGGCGGCTTCCGCAACGAGGTCGTCTTCGTCCTCACCGGCCTCGACATCGACGCCAAGGCCGGCCTCGTCCGCGCCCAGCTGGAGGACGCCCTCGACCGCGCCCCGGCCCGCCCCGCCGACGTGCGCTGGGAGCTGGCCCGCACCGACCGCCCCGACGCGCCCACCGAGGAGGGCGCCAGCGCCCTGCTGCGCCTCGTCGTACGGGACGCCGACGCGGACACCGTGGGCCGCACCCTCAGCGGCGCCGCCATCGAGCTGGCCCTCGCCGGCTACCCCGGCTTCCACGTGACGGCGCCGCCCGGGAAGGGCTCCCCGTACGGGGTCTTCGAGGCGGCGTACGTCGAGCGCGCCCGCGTCGACCACGTCGCCGTCCTGCCCGGCGGCAAGCGCGTCGCCGTCCCGCCGGGCGACGACACCCGCGTACCGGAGGACCTCCCGGCACCCCCGCTGCCCGCACCGCTCCCGCCGGGACCCACCCGCCGCGCCCCCCTCGGCCTGGTCGCCGGGGCCCGCAGCGGCGACAAGGGCGGCGACGCCAACGTCGGCGTGTGGGCGCGCACGGACGACGCGTGGCGCTGGCTCGCCCACGAACTGACCGTCGACCGCTTCCGCCAACTCCTTCCGGAAACCGCGGACTTGACCGTCGTACGCCATGACCTGCCGAACCTGCGCGCCCTGAACTTCGTCGTCGAGGGACTGCTCGGCGAGGGCGTCGCCGCCCAGGCCCGCTTCGACCCGCAGGCCAAGGGCCTCGGCGAGTGGCTGCGCGCCCGCCACCTGGACATACCGGAGGTACTGCTGTGACCGTCCTCGCCTCCGCGCTCGACCCCGCGAGCGCCGAGTACGCCGAGCACCGCAGGGCCATGCTGGACCGGCTCGCCGCGCTCGACACCGAGCAGGCCAAGGCGCTCGAAGGGGGCGGCGAGAAGTACGTCCAACGGCACCGCGAACGCGGCAAGTTGCTCGCCCGGGAGCGGATCGAACTGCTCCTCGACCCGGACACGCCCTTCCTCGAACTGTCGCCGCTCGCCGCCTGGGGCAGCGACTACCCCGTCGGCGCCTCCATGGTCACCGGCATCGGCGTCGTCGAGGGCGTCGAGTGCCTGATCACCGCCAACGACCCGACGGTCAGGGGCGGCGCGTCCAACCCCTGGACGCTGAAGAAGGCCTTCCGCGCCCACGAGATCGGGCACGCCAACCGGCTGCCGTCGATCCATCTGGTGGAGTCGGGCGGCGCGGACCTCCCGTCCCAGAAGGAGATCTTCATCCCGGGCGGCGCCCTCTTCAAGCACCTCACGCAGTCCTCCGCGGCCGGGATCCCCACCATCGCCGTCGTCTTCGGCAACTCCACGGCGGGCGGCGCCTACGTCCCCGGCATGAGCGACCACGTCATCATGGTCAAGGAGCGCGCGAAGGTCTTCCTCGGCGGCCCGCCCCTGGTGAAGATGGCGACCGGCGAGGAGAGCGACGACGAGTCGCTCGGCGGCGCCGAGATGCACGCCCGCACCTCGGGTCTCGCCGACCACCTCGCCGAGGACGAGCGCGACGCGCTCAGGCAGGCCAGGCGGGTCGTGAAGCGGCTCAACTGGCGCAAGGCGTACGCCGATCCGGACCCGGCCGCCGTCGAGCCGCCCCGGTACGACGAGGACGAGCTCCTCGGCGTCGTCCCCGACGACCTGAAGAAGCCCTTCGACCCGCGCGAGGTCATCGCCCGCGTCGTCGACGGCTCCGACTTCGACGAGTTCAAGCCGCTGTACGGGAGTTCGCTCGTCACCGGGTGGGCCACCCTGCACGGCTACCCGGTCGGCATCCTCGCCAACGCGCAGGGCGTGCTGTTCAGTGCGGAGTCCCAGAAGGCCGCCCAGTTCATCCAGCTGGCCAATCAGCGCGACATCCCGCTGCTCTTCCTGCACAACACCACCGGCTACATGGTCGGCAAGGAGTACGAGCAGGGCGGCATCATCAAACACGGCGCGATGATGATCAACGCCGTCTCCAACTCGCGGGTGCCGCACCTCAGCGTCCTGATGGGCGCCTCGTACGGCGCCGGGCACTACGGCATGTGCGGGCGCGCCTACGACCCCCGCTTCCTCTTCGCCTGGCCCAGCGCCAAGTCCGCGGTCATGGGCCCGCAGCAGCTCGCGGGCGTCCTGTCGATCGTCGCCCGTGCCTCCGCCGCGGCGAAGGGGCAGCCCTACGACGACGAGGCGGACGCCGGGCTGCGCGCCATGGTCGAGCAGCAGATCGAGTCCGAGTCGCTGCCGATGTTCCTGTCCGGGCGGCTCTACGACGACGGGGTCATCGACCCGCGCGACACCCGCACCGTCCTCGGCCTCTGCCTCTCCGCGATCCACACCGCCCCCTACGAGGGCGCGCGCGGCGGCTTCGGCGTCTTCCGGATGTGAGGAAACCCTTCATGATCAGCTCCATCCTTGTGGCCAACCGCGGCGAGATCGCCTGCCGCGTCTTCCGCACCTGCCGCGAGCTCGGCATCGCCACCGTCGCCGTGCACTCCGACGCCGACACGGACGCCCTGCACGTACGCGAGGCCGACACGGCGGTACGGCTGCCGGGTGCGGCGCCCTCCGACACGTATCTGCGCGGCGACCTCGTCGTGAAGGCCGCGCTCGCCGCGGGCGCGGACGCGATCCACCCCGGCTACGGCTTCCTCTCCGAGAACGCCGGCTTCGCGCGCGCCGTCCTGGACGCGGGCCTGGTCTGGATCGGGCCGCCCCCCGAGGCGATCGAGGCGATGGCGTCCAAGACCCGCGCCAAGGAGCTGATGGGCGTCGCACCGCTCGGCGAGGTCACCGAGGCCGACCTGCCCGTCCTGGTGAAGGCGGCGGCCGGGGGCGGCGGGCGCGGCATGCGCGTCGTACGAGAACTGGCTTCGCTGGACGGCGAGTTGGCGGCCGCGCGGGCCGAGGCGGCGAGCGCCTTCGGCGACGGGGAGGTGTTCGTCGAGCCGTACCTGGCGGCGGGGCGGCACGTCGAGGTGCAGATCATGGCGGACGCGCACGGCACCGTGTGGCCGCTCGGCACCCGCGACTGCTCACTGCAGCGCCGCCACCAGAAGGTCGTCGAGGAGGCCCCGGCACCCGGGCTCGCCCCGGAACTCGTCGCCGACCTGCACGCGCAGGCCGTGCGCGCCGCCCGCGTCACCGACTACCGGGGCGCCGGCACCGTCGAGTTCCTGGTGGCCGACGGGCGGGCGCACTTCCTGGAGATGAACACCCGCCTCCAGGTCGAACACCCCGTCACCGAGGCCGTGTTCGGCATCGACCTCGTGGCCCTGCAGATCCGGATCGCCGAGGGCCACGCCCTGGCGGAGGACCCGCCGGCCGCGCACGGCCACGCCGTCGAGGCCCGCCTCTACGCCGAGGACCCGGCGGCCGGCTGGGCGCCGCAGACCGGCACCCTGCACCGCCTCGACGTGCCCGGCGACGTCCGTCTGGACACCGGCTACACCGCGGGCGACACCATCGGCGTGCACTACGACGCGATGCTCGCCAAAGCCATCGCCCACGCCCCCACCCGCGCCGAGGCCGTGCGGAAACTGGCCGGGGCCCTGGAGCGAGCCGCCGTGCACGGCCCGGTCACCAACCGCGACCTGCTCGTACGCTCCCTGCGCCACCCCGAGTTCACCGCCGCCCGGATGGACACCGGCTTCTACGACCGGCACGCCGCAACCCTCACCGCGCCCGCCCCCGACCCACACGCCCCGCTGGCCGCCGCGCTCGCCGACGCGCACGGCCGCTCCCGCTTCGGCCTCGGCGGCTGGCGCAACCTGCGCTCCCAGCCCCACCTCAAGCGCTACCGCACCGAGCCCGACGGCACCGAGCACGAGGTCCGTTACGACCATACCCGGCAGGGCCCGGCCGCCGACGGCGTGAGCGTCGTGAGCGTGACCGCAGGGCGCGTCGTGCTCGAAGCCGAGGGCGTGCGCCACACGTACACGGTCGCGCGGTACGGCGGCCGCGTGCACGTCACCACCCCCCGGGGCGACACCGCCCTCACCCCGCTGCCCCTGCTGCCCGAACCCGCCGCCCACCGCGCGCCCGGCTCGCTGCTCGCCCCGATGCCCGGCACCGTCGTGCGCGTCGCCGAGGGCGTCACCGAGGGGGCGCCGGTCACGGCCGGGCAGCCCCTCGTCTGGCTGGAGGCCATGAAGATGGAGCACCGCATCTGTGCTCCCGCCTCCGGCACGCTCACCGCCCTGCACGCCGTACCCGGCCGCCAGGTCGAGGTCGGCGCCCTGCTCGCAGTCGTACAAGAGGGAGAGCCGTCATGAGCACCGTCCTCGAAACCGAAGAGCACCAGGCCCTGCGCGCCGCCGTCGCCGCCCTCGGCCGCCGGTACGGCCGCGACTACCTCGCCCGCGTCGCCGCCGACGGCGGCCACCCCGACGAGCTGTGGGCGGACGCCGCCAAGCTCGGCTACCTGGGCGTGAACCTGCCCGAGGAGTACGGGGGAGGGGGCGGCGGGATGGCCGAACTCTCCATCGTGCTCGAAGAGTTGGGCGCGGCCGGCTGCCCCCTGCTCATGATGGTCGTCTCGCCCGCGATCTGCGGCACGGTCATCGCCCGCTTCGGCACCGAGGAGCAGAAGCGGGCCTGGCTGCCCGGTCTCGCCGACGGCTCGCGCACCATGGCCTTCGGGATCACCGAACCCGACGCGGGCTCCAACTCCCACCGCATCACCACCACCGCCCGCCGCGACCCGGACTCCGACTCCGGCGGCTGGCTGCTGAGCGGCCGCAAGGTCTTCATCTCCGGCGTCGACATCGCCGACGCGACGCTCGTCGTCGGCCGCACGTCCGACGCGCGCACCGGCAACCTCAAGCCGTGCCTGTTCATCGTCCCGCGCGACGCCCCGGGCTTCGAGCGGCGGCAGATCGACATGGAACTCCAGGCGGCCGAGAAGCAGTTCGAGCTCGTCCTCGACGACGTACGGCTGCCCGCCGACGCGTTGGTCGGCGACCAGGACGCGGGCCTCCTCCAGCTCTTCGCCGGCCTCAACCCCGAACGCATCATGACGGCCGCGTTCGCGCTCGGCATGGGCCGGTACGCGCTGTCCCGCGCCGTCGAGTACGCCAAGGAACGCAGCGTGTGGAAGGCCCCGATCGGCGCCCACCAGGCCATCGCACACCCGCTGGCCCAGTCACACGTCGAGATCGAACTGGCCCGCCTGATGATGCAGAAGGCCGCCCGCCTCTACGACGAGGGCGACGACATCGGCGCCGGGGAGGCCGCCAACATGGCCAAGCTCGCCGCCGCCGACGCGTGCGTGAAGGCCGTCGACCAGTCCGTGCACACCCTCGGCGGCAACGGCCTCACCAAGGAGTTCGGCCTCGCCTCGCTGATCGTCGCGTCCCGCGTGGCCCGGATCGCCCCCGTCAGCCGGGAGATGATCCTCAACTACGTCTCCCACCAGACGCTGGGCCTGCCCAAGTCCTACTAGCCCGAGGAGCGACCTTCCCATGAGCCTCGTCGTCTCCGCACCGGACCGCGGCGTCACCACCGTCACCCTGGACTTCCCCGATCGCCGCAACGCGCTCTCCGCGGAGCTGGTCGGCGCCCTCGCCCAGGCGCTCGACAGCCTCGGCAAGGACCCCGACGCCCGGGCGGTGCTGCTCACCCACCCCGGCACGACGTTCTGCTCGGGCGCCGACCTGAAGGCGCCGCCGGACCCGCTCGACTTCGTACGGCTGCTGCGTCAACTCGTCGAGCTCCCCAAGCCGGTCCTCGCCCGGGTGGACGGGCACGTACGGGCGGGCGGCCTCGGGCTGCTCGGCGCCTGCGACCTGGCGGTGGCGGGCCCGGCCGCGTCCTTCGCGTTCACCGAGGTGCACATCGGCGTGGCGCCCGCGGTGATCTCGCTGCCCCTGCTGCCCCGCCTCGACCCGAGCGCGGCGTCGCGCTACTACCTCACCGGGGAGCGGTTCGACGCGGCGGAGGCGGCACGGATCGGCCTGATCACGGCGTACGGGCAGGACGTGGACGTGGTCCTCGCGCCGCTGCTCGACGGGGTCAGGGCGGCGGCGCCGGGTGCCCTGGCCGAGACGAAGAAGCTGCTCACGGCTAGGGTGCTCGACGCATTCGACGACCACTCGGACGCTCTGACCGCCCTGTCCGCCCGCCTCTTCGCCTCCGCGGAGGCGCGCGAGGGCATGACGGCGTTCCTCGAACGACGGGAGCGCCCATGGGTGCTGTGACCGCCGCGGACCGGGGCGTTCCGGCCCGCTCGCCCAAGCAGGACCGCAGCCGCGTGACCCGCCAGAAACTCCTGGAGGCCGCGGTGTCCTGCCTCGCCGAACACGGCTGGGCGGGGTCGACGGTCTCGGTGGTCGCCGAGCGGGCGGGTGTCTCGCGGGGCGCGGCGCAGCACCACTTCCCGACGCGGGAGGACCTCTTCACGGCGGCCGTCGAGTACGTCGCCGAGCAACGCTCCACCGCGCTGCGCGCCCTCCCGGCGCAGGACCGCGCCTCGGTGGTCGCGGCCCTGGTCGACCTCTACACGGGCCCGCTGTTCCGCGCGGCGCTGCACCTGTGGGTCGCCGCGTCGAACGAGCCGCAGCTGGGCTCCCGCGTCACGGAACTGGAGTCCCGAGTGGGCCGCGAGACCCACCGCATCGCGGTGGAACTCCTGAACGCGGACGAGTCCCGCCCCGGCACCCGCGAAACGATCCAGGGCCTCCTGGACATGGCGCGCGGCCTGGGCCTGGCGAATCTCCTGACGGATGACGGGGGGAGGCGGGAGCGGGTGGTGGCGCAGTGGACGGTACTGGTGGAGGGGGCGCTGGGTTAGGGGGCGAGGTCTTTTCTTTCCCTCGGCACCTCCGGCGGCCCGGCGCCTTCGATTCGTACCGGGGCCGCCCGGGGTTTTGCGGAGTGTGGCGGCTCCGGACCGGAAGTAAAGGGCGCCCTTCGGGCGTCGGCTCCGCCGATTCCGCTCCGCTCCACCCTTGACTCCCGCCCCT
This sequence comes from Streptomyces sp. NPDC041713, assembly GCF_055591085.1. NCBI lineage: Bacteria > Bacillati > Actinomycetota > Actinomycetes > Kitasatosporales > Streptomycetaceae > Streptomyces > Streptomyces sp. NPDC041713. The sequence continues at coordinate 448,547 of NZ_JBVIZY010000005.1, read as the reverse complement.
CCACCGCGACGTGACCTTTGACCCGGACGGCCAGGGGTGAGGCGGCGGACGACGCTGGGATGGGTCATCACCTATCGCTGCCGGGTGCGGACCGGCCCATCGTGCGTCGACGCCCCGGTGCGGGCTCGGCCAGCCGCCCGGCATCGCCGCTCGGGCCATCACCTTTCGCTGCCGGGTGCGGCCCGGCTCATCGTGCGCGGGCGCCACTGTGCGCGCTCGGCCAGCCCGGCGGTCTCGCCGCTCGGGTCATCGCCTCGCGCTGCCGGGTGCGGTCCGGCCCATCGTCGGCAGGTGTCACCTTCGAGGCGCTGCCCGGGAACAGGGGGCTGGGCTCTGGGGGTCGGGCACCTACTTTGGGAAAGTTGCGAATGAATATGCCGCACGCCCCCCGTGCCACACCCCAAGCGCCCCCGGAATCGTCCAGTCGGCTGAGGGGGATGGGGCGGATGGGTGCCCTGCGGGAGGTGGGGTTAGTGGGACGGGCGGGATCTGATGCCGCACGAGACCCATGGGACGAATGAGTTCAGTGGGGCCACCAGGCACGGCGGAGAGGCAGAACCCACTCACCGGCCACCCGCCGGACGGCGCGCGGGGCGTGGCAGGGGGGCGCGCGAGGATCCAATTCGCAACTTTCCCAAAGTAGGTAAGCGAGGGGGAGGGACGGGATGGAGACGGGCCTGACGCCAGAGGACGGGCTTACGTCGCCGGGGCGCATCCGATCTGGCGAGGGGGGCGCGGCGTCTCAATTCGCAACTTTGCCGAAGTAGGTGCCCGACCGCGAGAGCCGACGCCCCGACCGGGAAGACGGCATCGGCCCACGATGAACCGGACCGCACCCGGCAGCGCGGACCAAGCACCCGAGCAGCGAAGCCGGCCGGCAGGCCGAGCCCAGCCCCCCCTGGCACCCACCCACGATGATCCGGACCGCACCCGGCCACGCGAGCCGATGCCCCGAGCGTCGAAGCCCCCGCGCTGGCCGAGCGCGCACCGTGGCGCCCGTCCACAAGGGGTCGGTCCGCACTCGGCGTCGAGAGGTGATGGCTCGAGCGTCGAGGCCGCCGGGCTGGCCGAGCGCGCACCGTGGCATCGGCCCACGATGGACCGGACCGCACTTGGCAGCGCGGACCGAGGGCCCGAGCAGTGAAGCCGGGCGGCAGGCCGAGCCCAGCCCGGGGCACCCGCCCACGATGGGCCGGACCGCACCCGGCCACGCGAGCCGATGCCCCGAGCGTCGAGGCCCCCGCGCTGGCCGAGCCCGCACCGTGGCGTCGGCGCACGATGGACCGGTCCGCACCCGGCAGCGAAAGCCGATGACCCAGGCAACGAGGTCGCGCGGCGGGCCCGCACCGTGGCATCAGCTCACGATGGGCCGCTCCCGCACCCGGCCACGCGAGCGGGGATGACCCGACCGGGCGGGTCGTGGGCCGAGCGCGCACCGTGGCCCGTACCCGCGATGGGCCGGTCCGCACCCGGCCATGAAAGCCGATGACCCGGCCAGACCGGCCGTGGGCCGAGCCCGCACCGTGGCGTCGGCCCACGATGGGCCGGGCCGCACCCGGCAGCGAAAGCCGATGAACCATCCCAGCAGAGCCCGCCGCCTCAACCCCTGGCCGTCCGGGTCGAAGGTCAACGTGCGGTGGAGGGGCGGGAGTCAAGGGTGGAGCGGAGCGGAATCGGCGAAGCCGACGCGTAGCGCAGCGGAGCGCCCTTTACTGCCGGCCCGGAACCGCCACACTCCGCAAAACCCCGGGCGGCCCCGGCCACCGGCAAAGGCGCCGGTCCAGCGAAGGGTGACCTCCGGGCCGAGCCCTGACCGTGGCCCCCGCCCACGATGGGCCGGTCCGCGCTCGGCAGCGCGAGGGGATGACCCGAGCGTCGAGGCCGCCGGGGTGGCCGAGCGCGCACCGGGGCTTCGGCCCACGATGGGCCGGGCCGCACCCGGCGGTGAAAGGTGATGACCCATCCCAGCGTCGCCCGTCGGCCCCACCTCTGGCCGTCCGGGTCGGAGGTCACGTCGCGGTGGAGGGGCGGGAGTCAAGGGTGGAGCGGAGCGGAATCGGCGGAGCCGACGCCCGTAGGGCGCCCTTTACTGCCGGCCCGGAGGCGCCACACTCCGCTCACACCCGGGCGGCCCCGGTAGGAATCGAAGGCACCGGCCCACCGAAGCGTGACCTCCGGACCGAGCCCCGGCCCCGCGCGCAGTGCGTCCCGGCGCCGGGTCGCCGAAGTCCCCGTATCGGAGACTCTCAGCCCGCGAGCTCCCCGTACCCGCTGATCTCCTGAGGAGAGCGGCTCGGAGGGCCCACGTAGCGGGCCGAGGGGCGGACCAGCCGCCCCGTCCGCTTCTGTTCGAGAATGTGCGCCGACCACCCCGCCGTCCTCGCACACGTGAACATCGACGTGAACATGTGCGCCGGCACCTCCGCGAAGTCCAGGACGATCGCCGCCCAGAACTCCACGTTCGTGGCGAGCACCCGGTCCGGGCGGCGGGCGTGCAGCTCGTCGAGGGCCGCCTTCTCCAGCGCCTCCGCGACCTCGAAGCGCGGCGCGCCGAGCTCCCGCGCCGTGCGCCGCAGCACCCGCGCGCGCGGGTCCTCGGCCCGGTACACCCGGTGCCCGAAGCCCATCAGCCGCTCACCCTTGTCCAGCGCCTGCTTCACGTACGCGACCGCGTCACCCGTCCGCTCGATCTCCTCGATCATGCCGAGGACCCGGGACGGGGCGCCGCCGTGCAGCGGACCGGACATCGCGCCCACCGCGCCGCTGAGCGCCGCCGCCACATCCGCGCCGGTGGAGGCGATGACCCGCGCCGTGAACGTGGACGCGTTCATGCCGTGCTCGGCGGCCGACGTCCAGTACGCGTCGACGGCCTGGACGTGCTTGGGGTCCGGCTCGCCGCGCCACCGCTTCATGAACCGCTCGACGACCGTCTCGGCCGTGTCGATCTCCCGCTGCGGCACCATCGGCAGGCCCTGCCCACGGGCCGACTGGGCGACGTAGGAGAGGGCCATGACGGCGGCGCGCGCCAGATCCTCGCGGGCCCGCTCCTCGCTGATGTCGAGCAGCGGCCGCAGGCCCCAGACGGGGGCGAGCATGGCCAGCGCGGACTGGACGTCGACGCGGATGTCGCCGGAGTGCACCGGGATCGGGAAGGGCTCGGCGGGCGGAAGGCCGGGATCGAAGGCGCCGTCGACGAGCAGGCCCCACACGTTCCCGAAGGAGACGTGGCCGACCAGGTCCTCGATGTCGACGCCGCGGTAGCGCAGCGCGCCACCTTCCTTGTCCGGTTCGGCGATCTCCGTCTCGAACGCGACGACTCCTTCGAGACCAGGTACGAAGTCGGACATCAGGCGGCTCCTCGTGATGGGTTCGACATGATGGTTGTCGAGTGCGGCAAGCGATCAGCTCATGACCATCGGTCAAACTCGTGACCATCGGTCAAAACTGGGCGAACACGGTCCGGTTACGCGGTCCAATCCGCCCAAGTGTGGCGAATACGTCGACTCGCGGTCCGGAACGTTCTTCCCGGTGATGCCCAGTGGGGCACGCGGTCACCCCACCGATCCGGCAGCAGGACGATATCCCTTGGTGCCACCTTTCGCGATGCCATGCGGCACTCAGTGCCACACGTCACCCCCGCGTTCCCGCGCTCCACCCCTCCGGCGTGCGGCATACGGCAGGATGACTGTGTGACCGACGCCAGCGCCGCCTTTCCCGAACCCCCGCCCGAGCCGGCCGCCATGCGGGAGCAGTACGTCACTCGGGGGCTCGCCGAGGACGAGCTGCCCGCGGACCCGATGGACCAGTTCGCGCTCTGGTTCAAGGAGGCGGCCGCCGACCGGGACGCCGTCCACGAACCGAACGCCATGGTCGTCTCCACGGCCGACGCCACGGGCCGCCCCAGCTCCCGCACGGTGCTCCTGAAGGGCTTCGACGAGCGCGGCTTCGTCTTCTTCACCAACTACGGCTCCCGCAAGGCCCGCGAGCTCGCCGCCACCCCGTACGTCTCGCTGCTGTTCCCCTGGCACGCGGTGGCCCGCCAGGTGATCGTCTCCGGTCTCGCGGAGCGCGTCGGCCGCGAGGAGACGGTGGCCTACTTCCGCACCCGCCCGCACGGCTCCCAGCTCGGCGCCTGGGCGAGCGCCCAGTCCTCCGTGCTCGCCTCGCGCGCGGAACTGGACCGCGCGTACGCCGACTTGGCGGCCCGCTACCCCGAGGGCGAACAGGTCCCGGTCCCCCCGGACTGGGGCGGCTTCCGGGTGCGCCCGCTGACGGTGGAGTTCTGGCAGGGCAGAGCGGACCGTTTGCACGACCGCCTGCGGTACGTACGCCCGGAAGCCCCTGAAGCGGGGGCCGCGTGGCGAGTGGAACGCCTGAGCCCGTGAGTGAGACCGGTGCGGCGGAGCGGCCCGCATGGGCGGGATTCAGCCCGTCCGGCGCTTGAGGACGAGTAGGCCGAAGGCCACGACAAACGGCGCCCGACGTCCCGCGGGGCCACCCCTCACCCCGTCAGGACCCCGTCCAGAAACGGTTCGATCGCGGCCCGCCACGCCGCCGGCTGGTCGTAGTGCACGAGGTGCCCCGCGTCGGCCACCTCCGCGTACTCCCCGCGCGGCAGGACGCGGACCATCTCCTGGGACTCCGCCCGGCCGAGCTCGCCGTCCTGGCCGCGCACGACCAGCGCGGGGCAGCGGACCTGGATCAGCTCCTCCCAGTGCGCGTCGTGCACCCACGTCTCGCGGGACTCCAGCATCTGGGCGCGGTCGAAGACGGGCCGCCAGCCGTCCGTGCCCTCCCGCATCACCTCGGCGAAGAACTCGCCGCGCGCCGGGTTGGGCCGCTCCACCCAGGGGTCGTCCTCGCCGAACCACTTGCGGACGTCGGCGAGCGTCGCGAACGGCACCGGCCAGGACTTGAACCAGTCCTCCCACTCGCGCTGCGAGGCCGCCCCGAGCGCGGAGGCCCGCATGTCACAGATGATCAGGCCCCGGACCAGGTCGGGGCGGCGCGCGGCGAGCTGCCAGGCGGTGAGGGCGCCCATGGAGTGGCCGATGAGGACGGCTGGCGCGAGGCCCAGCTGGACCAGGGCGGCCTCGGCGTCGTCCACGTAGGCGTCCCGGCTGAAGGGGCCCGCGGCGGGCTTCTCGCTCCTGCCGTGGCCGCGCTGGTCGAGGGCGACGGCGCGGTGCCGCTCGGCCAGCCAGCGCGCGGTGCCCGCCCAGTGCGAGGCGCGGCCCATCAGGCCGTGCAGCAACAGCACCCCGCCCGGCGCCGCCTCGGCCTCCCGCAGCTTGGGAGGGTCGGCGTACTCCCAGGCGGCGAGGCGTACGCCGTCCGTTCCCGTCACGTCGATGCGCCGCACCATGATTGCTGGCACCCCCCTGGGTTTCACTCGGGATCCACGCCTGGCCCTGCTCCACGCCCCCGCACGCTATCGAACCCTCGTTCGAAAGCGGCCGCTTCGCCGATAACACCCCTCATTCGAGTGACCGCACTCAAGGATTGACCGGCGCGGCCGAGGGGAGATCTTCAACGGGAGGCGGACCGCTCGGGGAAACCGGTCCGAGGGGAATGACCCTGAGAGCTCGGGGCTCCGGGTCAGCACAGGGGAGGACAGGCCCCGGCGCTTCAGGGCGCCGGGGCCCTCGCCGTGTCCTCGCCGGCGGCGGGGCGCGCGCAGGCGCTCGCCGGGCGGGCGTTCGCGCTCACCAGACGGGCACATCTACAGCCCCCTCTCCGGCCGTGCGGCCAGACCCGGCGCCGACACGGTCAAGAGCCCTCAGGTCATATGCCTCTCGCGACAGCCTTGCACGCAAAACGCTCGGGCGCTGCGATTCCGCACACTGAATCTTGGACTCCACAAGATCTCGTGGAGATCGTGGAGCCCGGTCAACCACCCCTTCGGCAACGGGAGTTGACCACAGGCCTCCGGCGGAACCCGCATGCCCCCACCGGCGGACCCGCATGCCCCGGCGAGACCGCCGGAGCGCGGCGTCAGTGCTTACGGCGCCGACGCCCGGCCTCGCGGCGTCAGCGCTTGGCGACGAAGACGTGCGAGGCGACCTCCGCGGTGAGCTCCGCGGCCTCGCCGCTGCTGCCCACCAGGACACCGCCCGCCGACTCCGTCACGCTCACCACGGAGCCCGGCTGCACGCCGGCCCGCCGCAGCGTGTACATCAGCTGGGCGTCCGTCTGGATCGGCTCGCCGATGCGGCGCACCACGACCGTCTTGCCCTCGGAGCCCGGGTCGAGCTCCGTCAGGGAGACCATGCCTTCGTCCAGGAACGGGTCCGCGCCGTCCTTCTCGCCGAGCTCCTCGAGGCCCGGGATCGGGTTGCCGTACGGAGACTCGGTGGGGTGGCGGAGCAGCTCGAGGACGCGGCGCTCCACCGCCTCGCTCATCACGTGCTCCCAGCGGCACGCCTCGGCGTGCACCTGCTCCCATTCGAGCCCGATCACGTCGACGAGCAGGCACTCCGCGAGGCGGTGCTTGCGCATCACGCGGGTCGCCAGACGGCGGCCCTCCTCGGTGAGCTCCAGGTGCCGGTCGCTGGCGACCGCCACCAGGCCGTCGCGCTCCATGCGCGCCACGGTCTGGCTCACCGTCGGCCCGCTCTGGTCGAGCCGCTCGGCGATCCGGGCGCGCATGGGGACGACACCTTCCTCCTCGAGCTCGAGGATGGTGCGCAAATACATCTCAGTGGTGTCAATCAGCCCCGACATGGGTGCCCCTCAGAATTCGCTCGTGCGCTGGCCCTGCCCTCAATTCTGACGCATACCACTGACAACCGTGCCGCGCCGGTGGAATTCCCGCCCGTGACCGGGCAGGACGGGCCTGCGACGGTGTTGACACGGTGCTGGTCCAGACCGCAACGTGATGCGAATGAGCTCGAAGAGCGAGGGCAAGATGGCAGGTCAGTATTTCGACGCCGCGATCGACCTGCTGCGGCGGGTCCGCGACGAGGAGTCCGGGAACGTCGCGGAGGCGGGCACGCTGCTCGCCGACGCGGTCGAGGCCGGCGGCCGCCTCTTCGCCTTCGGCGCCGGGCACTCCTCCCTCGCCGCGCAGGACGTCGTCTACCGCGCGGGCGGCCTCGCCGTGGTCAACCTCCTCGCCGTCCCCGGAGTGGTCGGCATCGACGTCATGCCGGCCACGCTGGGCTCCGCCCTGGAGCGGGTCGACGGGCTCGCGGGCGCCGTCCTCGACTCCTCGCCGGCCCGCCCCGGCGACGTCCTCGTGATCATCTCGCTCTCCGGGCGGAACTCCCTGCCGGTGGAGATGGCCATGAACGCCCGCGCCCTGGGCCTCAAGGTCATCGGCGTGACCTCGGTGGCGTACGCGAGCGAGACCAGGTCCCGGCACGTGTCCGGCACCTTCCTGAAGGACCACTGCGACGTGGTGGTCGACTCCAAGATCGCGGTCGGCGACGCCGAGCTCACCCTCGACGGCGTCGACGCGCCCTTCGGGCCCGCCTCCAGCGTCGTCACGAACGCGCTGATGCAGGCCATGGTCGCCTCCGCCGTCGAGCGGCTCGCCGCGCGCGGCATCCAGCCGCCGCTGCTGCGTTCGGGGAACGTGGACGGCGGACACGACTGGAACGGGCGGGTCCTCCAGGAGTACGGCGACCGGATCTTCTACCGGCACTGAAGCTCTTGCCGGCACTGAACCGCTGCCGGCACTGAATCCTCTGGCGGCACCGAATCCGCTGCCGGTACCGACCTCACCGGCTCCGCTCCGCCCCGGTCGCGAACCGCACCCGTACCGTCAGCCCGCCGCCCGTCCCGTTCGCCTCCGCCGTGACCTCCGCGTCGTGCGCCCGCGCGATCGCCGCCACGATGGACAACCCGAGCCCGGCGCCCTCCCCGCGCGCGTGCGTGCGCTCGTGCAGTCGCCGGAAGGGCTCGAAGAGGTGCGGGACGGTGTCCGGCGGTACCTCGGGCCCCGTATTCGCCACCTCCAGCGCGCCGTAGCCGTCACCGTCACCGCCGCCGTTACCGCCGACCACGACGTCCACCCGGCCCCCGGGTGCGTTGTACCGCACCGCGTTCGCCACCAGGTTGTGGACGAGCCGGTCCAGCAGGACGCCGTCGCCCTCCACGGTCAGCGGGTCCGCGCGTACGGACACCGTGACGTCCCGCGCGGCCGCCTCCTCGCCCAGCCCCTCCGCCACGGCGTGCGCGAGCACGTCCACCGCGACCGGCTCACGCCGCTCCAGACCCTGCTCCGACGCGGCGAGCAGCAGCAGGCCCTCGATGAGGTGCTCGCTGTCGTCGGCGACCGAGATGAGCTTCGTACGGATCCTCGCCACCCGCTCCGGATCCGGCTCCCCGGCGAGACCGATCTCCGCCGCCGCCCGCTGCACCGCCAGCGGGGTGCGCAGCTCGTGCGCCGCGTTGGCCGCGAACCGCTGTTGCGCCCCGACCAGGCGTTCTATCCGGTCCAGCATCTCGTCGAAGGTGTCGGCGAGGTGCTTCAGCTCGCCCTGCGGCGCGTCCAGCGCGATCCGCTCGTGCAGATTGGCCGCCGAGAGCCGCCGCGCGGTCCCGGCGATCACCGACACCGGGCGGAGCACCCGGCCCGCCATCCACCAGGCCAGGGCGATCGACAGGACCGCGTACACGGTGAGGACGATCACCGAGACCGTCAGGAGCCGGTTGAGCGCCGCCTCCCCGGCGAGGTCGCTGATCTGCGTGACGGCGAGGCCCTTGTCGGTGTCGACCGGCGTCCCCTCGACCCGCCGGGCGGGCGCCGCGGACGCCATCGTCGTCGGCACGGTGTTCCACGGCGGGACCGGCCCGCGCGGCACGGCCGTCGTCACCGCCGTACTGATCGACGTGTACAGGCCCTGCTGCACCAGCAGGTACACCAGGCCCGTCAGCAGCGCCCCGGCCAGCACCAGGAGCCCCCCGTACAGCGCGGTCAGTCGGGACCTCTCGCTGCTCATCCGTACCCGTACGAGCGGTCGGCGGGCCCGCGCCGCGAACGCCCCGCGGGCCTTCACAGCGAGCGCCCCGTGATCCGGTACCCGGCGCCCGGCACCGTCTCCACCACCGGCGGTTCGCCCAGCTTGGCGCGGAGCTTGGAGAGGGTGACCCGGACCGCGTTGGTGCGGTAGCTGGTGTCCTCCTCCCACACCTGCTCGATCAGGTCCTCGCCGCTGACCACCGCGCCGTCCGCCCGCAGCAGCGCCTCCAGGACCGCGAACTCCTTGCGGGACAGCGACAGATGGCGCCCGTCCCTGCTGGCCTGGCGCCGCGCGGTGTCCAGGACCAGACCCGCCCGTTCGATCACCGGTGGCAGCGCGGGCCGGGCCCGGCGGCCGAGCGCCAGCACGCGGGCGAGCAGCTCGTCGTACGCGAACGGCTTGGTGAGGTAGTCGTCCGCGCCGAGCCCCAGACCGGCCACCCGGTCACGCACCGTGCCCGACGCCGTCAGCATCAGGACCCGGGTCAGCAGCCGCTGCTCGACGACGCGGCGGCACACCTCGTCGCCGTGCACGCCCGGCAGGTCGCGGTCGAGGATCAGCACGTCGTACTCGCCGAGCTGCAGTTTTCGCAGCGCGCTCAGTCCGTCGGCCGCGACGTCGACGGCGAGCGCGGCACGGCGCAGCCCGTCGGCGATCATCTCGGCCAGGAATTCCTCGTCCTCCACCAGCAGTACGCGCATGGGGCCCTGTGTACCCGAGAGTGACCTTTCGCCGGTGTAAGCGTCCCCGTTGAGAGAAACGAAACCCCGCTCCCCGCCAGCCTGTGCGCGTCAGTCACGCCACATGTAAGGGGAAGCCGCATGAGGACCGCCCGCACCGTCCGTACCACTCGTACCGGCCGTACCGGCCGTACCGCCCGTACCCGCTCGGTGGCCGCCGCGTCGGCCTTCGCCGCACTCGCCCTGTTCGCCGGGGCCTGCTCGAACGACTCCGGCTCCGGTTCCGGCTCCGACAAGGGCTCGTCCGACAGCGCCGACGGCGGCAAGGGCGCCGACGCCGACAAGGCGTTCAAGGAGCGCGAGTGCCTGCGCAAGCACGGTCTGAAGGTCGCCGAGCCCAAGTCCGGCGAGGACGTCCGCGGCATCACCATCGGCGGCGACATGAGCAAGGAGAAGATGCAGAAGGCCATGAAGGACTGCGGCATGGGCGGCGGTTCCAAGGGCGGCGGCATCTCGCAGGCCGACAAGGACAAGATGCTCAAGTACGCGCAGTGCATGCGCAAGAACGGCTTCAACATGCCCGCCCCGAAATTCGACGGCGGCGCGATGCAGGCCCAGCCCATGCCCAAGGGCGCCGAGGCCAAGAAGATGGAGAAGGCCGCGGACGCGTGCAAGGGCATCGTCGGATGAGGCGCCGCACCGCGGTCGTCGCCACCGTCGTCGCCTTCCTCGCCATCACCGGCGGCGGGGTGGCCGTCACCGCCCTCGCCGACGGCGGCGGCAAGGAGGACTCCGGTCACCGCGCGGCCGGCCTGCCGCCCGCCACCGCGGCCGTCGAGAAGGGCGACCTCAGCAGCGGCACCCAGGTCGACGGCACCCTCGGCTACGCCAAGGAACGCAAGGTCAACGCGGGCACCACCGGCACTCTGACGTGGCGCGCCGACACCGGCTCCACCATCGGACGCGACGGGCGGCTGTACGAGGTGAACGGCGCCCCCGTCCGCCTGATGTACGGCACCGAGCCCATGTACCGCACCCTGAAGAGCGGCGACAAGGGCAACGACGTGCGCCAGCTGGAGCAGAACCTGGTGGCCCTCGGCTACGGTTCCGGGCTCGCCGTCGACGACACGTACACCGACGGCACGGCGGCCACCGTCAAGCGCTGGCAGAAGGCCCACGACCGCAAGCAGACCGGCCGCGTCGGGCCCGAGCAGATCTCCTTCCAGCCGTCCGCGCTCCGCGTGAAGTCCGCCGGATCGACCGTCGGCGACCAGGTCGCGCCCGGCAAGCCGGTGCTCTCCACGACCGGCTCCGAACGGGTCGTACGGGTCGAACTCGACGTCGCTGAGGGCGACTCGGCGAAGAAGGGCACCAAGGTCACGGTGTCGTTGCCGGACGGCAGCACGGTCAAGGGCAAGGTCGCCTCCGTCGGCAAGACCGCCAAGCCCGGGGACGACCCCAGCGACAAGACCCCCAAGATCCCGGTGACCGTCACCTTCGACGACCCCGGCAAGGTCGACGGCTTCGACCAGTCGCCGGTCACCGTCAACCTCACCGGTGAGACCCGCGAGGACGTCCTCTCCGTGCCCGTCAACGCGCTTCTCGCGCTGCCCGGCGGCGGGTTCGGCGTCCAGCTCGTCGAGGGCGGCCGCACCCGGGACGTCAAGGTCGAGCTCGGCATGTTCGGGCAGGGCCGGGTCGAGGTGAGCGGCGGGGGGCTGCGGGCCGGCATGAAGGTGGGGGTGCCGAAGGTATGAACGACCACCGGGACACCCCTGCCGTCATGGGCCAGGACACTCCTGCCGTCATGGGCCAGGACAGCCCCACCGTCGTGGAGCTGGCGGGCGTCACCAAGGAGTACCCGGGCGGGGTCGCCGCCCTGCGCGGCGTCGACCTGAGCGTCGGCGCCGGTGAACTCCTCGCCATCGTCGGCCCGTCCGGCTCCGGCAAGTCCACCCTCCTGCACATCGTCGGCACCCTCGACCGGCCCACCGCGGGCTCCGTCGCCATCGCCGGACACGACGTCGCCGCGCTGACCGACCGCAGCCTGTCCGCGCTGCGCGCCCGGCACATCGGTTTCGTCTTCCAGGCGTTCCACCTCGTGCCCGGCATCAGCGCCCGCGACAACGTCGCCGAGGGCCTGCTCTACTCCGGTCTCTCCCGCGCGGAACGGCGCCGCAGGGCCGCGTACGCCCTGGAGCGCGTCGGCCTCGCCGACCGCATGCGGCACCGCCCGCACGAACTGTCCGGCGGCCAGAAACAGCGCGTCGCCATCGCCCGCGCGGTCGTCGGCGAACCCGACCTGCTCCTCGCCGACGAGCCCACCGGCGCGCTGGACTCCGCGTCCGGCGAGGCCGTCATGGCCCTGCTGCACGACCTCAACGCGGAGGGCGCGACCATCGCCGTCATCACCCACGACACGGAGATCGCCGACCGGCTGCCGCGGCAGGTGCGGATCAGGGACGGGCAGGTCGTCGCGGACACGCGGGGCGCGGAGGTCGCCGCGTGAGGGCCCGCAACCGTGACCGTACGAAGGCGCGCCGCGGGGCCCTCAGGGCGGCGCGGCTGAGCCCGCGCGACGTCCTGCACGTCGGCTCCGCGGGGCTGCGCAGCCGGCCCGTACGGGTCGTGCTCTCCGCGCTCGGCATCGCCATCGGCATCGCGACGATGGTCGCCGTGGTGGGCATCTCGTCCTCCAGTAAGGCCCAACTGATGGAGGAACTGGACTCGTTGGGCACGAACATGCTCATCGCCTCGCCGGGTGAGGCGATGTTCTCCGGCGAGACGGTGAACCTGCCGAAGGACGCGGCGGGGCGGGTCGGACGGGTCGACGGCGTCGAGGACGTCGGGGCGACCGGCGATCTCGAACGCTCGGTGCGGCGCAGCGAGAAGATCCCGGAGGACGAGACCGGCGGGATCTCCGTGAAGGCTTCCACGGAGGGGCTGTTGAAGGTGCTGCGCGGCAAGATGGCGCACGGCAGCTGGTTCAACGCGGCGAACAGCCGCTATCCGTCGGTGGTCCTCGGCCACGTCGCGGCGAAGCGGCTCGGCATCACGTCGCCGGGTCAGCAGGTGTGGATCGACGACCGGTACTTCACCGTGATCGGCATCCTCGACCCGCTGCCGCTGGCGTCCGACATCGAACGCTCGGCCCTGACCGGCTGGGACGCGTCGCGCAAGCTGCTCGGCTTCGACGGCCACCCGACGTCGGTGTACGAACGCTCCACCGACGCGACCGTCGGCGACGTACGGCGGCTCCTCGCCCCGTCCATCGACCCGGAGAACCCGCGCAACGTCCAGGTCACCGACCCGTCGTCGGCGCTCCAGGCGAAGGCGGCGACGGAGGGCGCGTTCTCCACGCTGCTGCTCGGGCTGGGCGGGATCGCGCTGCTGGTGGGCGGGGTCGGGGTGGCCAACACCATGATCATCTCAGTGTTGGAACGGCGCTACGAGATCGGCCTGCGCAGGTCGCTCGGGGCGACGCGGGGCCAGATCCGCGTCCAGTTCGTGACGGAGTCGCTGATGCTGTCGGGCCTGGGCGGCATGGCGGGCGTGGCGCTGGGCGCGGCGGCGACGGCGGCGTACGCGGTCTCGGGCGACCTGCCGTGGGTGGTCCCACCGTGGGCGATGGCGGGCGGCTTCGGGGCGACGCTGGCGATCGGGACGGTGGCGGGTCTGTATCCGGCGGTGCGGGCGGCGCGGTTGTCTCCGACGTTGGCGCTGCACGCGGTGTGAGGGGCTGGGTTCGTTCGCCCGGCACCTTTGCCGGCGGCCACGGTCGGGGCTCGGTCCGGAGGTGACCCTCCGGTGGGCCGGTGCCTTCGATTCCTACCGGGGCCGCCCGGGGTTTTGCGGAGTGTGGCGCCTCCGGGCCGGCAGTAAAGGGCGCTCCGCTGCGCTACGCGTCGGCTCCGCCGATTCCGCTCCGCTCCACCCTTGACTCCCGCCCCTCCACCGCGACTTGACCTCCGACCCGGACGGCCAGGGGTGAGGCGGCGGGCAACGCTGGGTGGGGTCATCGGCTTTCGCGGCCGGGTGCGGACCGGCTCATCGTGGGCGGACGCCACGGTGCGGGCTCGGGCCCACGGCCGGTGTGGTCGGGTCATCGGCTTTCGCCGCCGGGTGCGGGCCGGTCCATCGTGGGCGGGGGCCACGGTGCGGGCCCGCCGCGCGACCTCGCTGCCCGGGTCATCAGCTTTCGCCGCCGGGTGCGGACCGGTCCATCGAGCGCCGAAGCCACGGTGCGCGCTCGGCCAGCCCGGCGGCCTCGACGCTCGGGGCATCGGCTCGCGTGGCCGGGTGCGGTCCGGATCATCGTGGGTGGGTGCCAGGGGGGCTGGGCTCGGCCTGCCGGCCGGCTTCGCTGCTCGGGTGCTTGGTCCGCGCTGCCGGGTGCGGTCCGGTTCATCGTGGGCCGATGCCGTCTTCCCGGTCGGGGCGTCGGCTCTCGCGGTTCAGCACCTACTTCGGCAAAGTTGCGAATTGAGACGCCGCGCGCCCCCTCGCCAGATCGGATGCGCCCCGGCGACGTAAGCCCGTCCTCTGGCGTCAGGCCCGTCTCCATCCCGTCCCTCCCCCTCGCTTACCTACTTTGGGAACGTTGCGAATTGGATCCTCGCGCACCCCCCTGCCACGCCCCGCGCGCCGTCCGGCGGGTGGCCGGTGGGTGGGTTCTGCCTCTCCGCCGTGCCTGGTGGCCCCACTGAACTCATTCGTCCCATGGGTCTCGTGCGGCATCAGATCCCGCCCGTCCCACTAACCCCACCTCCCGCAGGGCACCCATCCGCCCCATCCCCCTTGGCGGAGTGGTTGGTTCCGGGGGCGCTTGGGGTGTGGCACGGGGGGCGTGCGGCATATTCATTCGCAACTTTCCCAAAGTAGGTGCCCGACCCCCAGAGCCCAGCCCCCTGTTCCCGGGCAGCGCCTCGAAGGTGACACCTGCCGACGATGGGCCGGACCGCACCCGGCAGCGCGAGGCGATGACCCGAGCGGCGTGGCCGGGTGGTTGCCCGCGCTCGCACCGTGGCGTCGGCGCACGATGGACCGGTCCGCACCCGGCCACGCGAGGTATTGGCCCAACCCAGCGTCGCCCGCCGCCTCACCCCTGGCCGTCCGGGTCGAAGGTCACGTCGCGGTGGAGGGGCGGGAGTCAAGGGTGGAGCGGAGCGGAATCGGCGGAGCCGACGCCCGTAGGGCGCCCTTTACTGCCGGCCCGGAGGCGCCACACTCCGCAAAACCCCGGGCGGCCCCGCCCACCATCCAAAGGCACCGGCCCACCGAAGTCCCCACCCGGCCAGCCCACCTCGCTCAGGCCCCGCGCCCAGCGGACCCTCACCGGCCCACCCCCAACACCTCCGCCAAATCGAGCGACGCCGCCACCCGAGACGCCACACTCTCCGCGTACGCCGCGTCACCCCCGTCGAACTGCCCCCGCCCCGACCCCCGCAAGAACGTCACCACGCCCAGCGTCCGCCCCCGGCTGCGCAGCACCACGCACAGGGCGTGCACCGAGTCCTCGGGCCACTGCCGGGCCGCCGACCACTCCCGTATCCGTTCCGGTGAGGCCGCCGGCCCCGCGCTGGCCCGCACCGAACCGGTGCGCTCCACGCACTGGGGAGCCGGATGCCCCTCGGGGTAGCGGACCGGGATGCCCGCCGTCGCGACCGGCAGGCAGGGCCCCGGCGGCCCCGCGGGCGTCTCGGCGACCCGCACCAGCCGCACCGGGCCCTCGCCCGCGAGCAGGTCCACCAGCGCGTGGTCGGCGAAGCCGGCGAGCGCGAAGTCCAGCTGAACGGTGGCCGCCTCCGTGGGGTCCTCGCACTCCGCGACGGCCCGCGCCGCCCGATGCAGCTGCTGGGAGCGGAAGCGGAGCTGCGAGGCCACCTGCTCGGTCTGCTTCGCCTCCGTCACGTCCAGGAAGAGCCAGCCCACCCCCAACGGCACCGGCTCCTCCGCGAGCGGCGACGCGAGCCGCAGGAATCCGCTGCGCCAGCAGCGCCGCTCCGCCTGCTCCTCCTGGCCCGCCCCGGCCCGTACCGACACCCACAGCTCGGCCGGCGCCGGCGGCGTGCCCTCGGCCAGTACGTGGGTCAGCGCGCTCTCCAGCTCCTCGACGCCCTGCCCGAGCAGATCGGCGAGCGGGCGTCCCAGGACGGCGGTGCGGCCGATGCCGAAGGCGCGGGCGGCGTGTTCGTTGACCACGGCGGGGCGCAGGTCCGCGTCGACCAGCACCACCCCCCACGAGGCGTTCTCGAAGAGCGCCTCGCTCAGGGCGATGGACCGCTCCAGGTCGATCTGGGCGTGGACCTCGCTGAAGGCGCAGTACATCCCTGCCGTCTTGCCGTCACCACCCCGCACGGCCGCCGACTGCATCCGTACGAGCACCCGCCCGCCGTCCTTGGTCACCAGCGCGAACTCGTGCACCTGCCGCCCCGGCGCGTCCATCGCGGCCATCAGCCGCCCCTCGACGTCCCCGGCGTCCGCGGCCCGCACCGCCCACCCGGTGAACCCCCGCCGCCCGACGGCCTCCGCCGCCGACCACCCGAGGATCCGCTCCGCCTCACGGTTCCAGTGCGTCACCACACCGTCGGCGTCGAACGCGCACAACGCGGCGTCCATCCCGTCCAACAGCGCCGCGAGCAACTCGGCACCCCCGGGCTCGGGTTCGTCAGGACCCAGTTCGTCAGTAGTTCCGCTCTGCCGCGAAGCACTCACCTGGAACCCCCTACGCTGCGCGATCTCCCTGTATCGCACGTCAGATCATTCAACTGGAACGTGACCCACCCCACAGGTAGTTCCCGGAAGTCGCTGAGAAAACGTTGTGCGCGAAATTCGGTTGTGCGGCGCGTGGGGCGGTTCCTAGGGTGGTGTGCACACGAGAAGGGAGGTGGTTCGGCCGATGTATGGAAACCGGACGCGTGAGGTGACTGCGGGCTAGCGGTCCGTCGTCGCAACTCGAATTCGGCGCCGGACCAGCATGTGTGTTGTGCGTGCAGCCGGCCCTATTCCCAAGCAGTCACCCGACCCGCGAGCCGCCGGTACGTCCGGCCGGCTTCCTTCGCCCGGATGCATACGGTGCGGCAGGGACCACGGCTCGCGGGTCGTCTGCGTTCAGGGCTCTTCAGGGCTCTTCAAGGCCCTCAGCCCCGGCTCACCGCCGTGAGGATCTCCGGGAGCCGGCCCGCCAGGCGCGGGGCCGCCAGGTGGAGGCCCAGCTCCGTGATCACCGCCCCGTACACCGCGCCCACCGGCAGCAGGAGCCAGCTCCACGACGCCGCGCCCGACGCGTGCAGCCAGATCGTGAGGGCGAGGGCCGGCGCGCACAGCAGGGCCGCCGCGACCATGCCGCCGAAGATGGAGATCCAGGCGAGCCCGGCCTGGCCGGGGGCCACGTTCTTGTAGCCCTCCTGCGGGATCGAGTACGGGAAGCGTGTCGAGGACCACGCGCCCGTGGCCAGCATCGCGCCGAGCAGCGCGAAGGAGAGGCCCAGGATCTCCGGCAGGGTCGGCCACTCGCCGAGCACCGCCACCGTCACGACGGTCACAAGCACCGCGTACGGGACGGTGATGAGCAGCAGCGCCAGGGCCCGGCCGCGCAGCTCCACGTACGCGTCGCGCGTCGCGGAGATCGTCGTCGCCACCATCCAGAACGCCGACGTGTCCTGGCCGAACTGGTTGTACATGAGGATGCCGAGCATGCCCGCCGCGAAGCAGGCGAAGTAGCCGGACCCGGTGCCCTGCAGGGCGTTGAACAGCGGCACGATCAGGCCGATGGCCAGGGACGTCACCCAGGCCGCCTTGGTCTTCGGGTCGCGCCAGACGTAGCGCAGGCTGCGCTCCATGACGGTGCCGGTGCGGCCCGCGGGGAGCAGCCCGCCGAGGGCGCCCGAGGCGCGTGACGTGCCCTTGTCCGGTTCCGCCGCCGTGAGCGTGGAGCCGTCCGGCGCCGTCATCAGGCGGGTCAGGCTGCGCCGCCAGAGCGCGAGCAGTCCGGCCAGGGCCGCGCACGCGACGACGAGCTGCGCCGCGCCGGTGGCGTAAGCGCCGTCGCTCACCGAGTCGACCGCGCCGAGCGCCGCGGCCGGCGGGATCCAGCGGACGACGTCCGCCGCCGGGTCGAGGGTGGACAGGCCGGACGAACCGAGCCGCTGCGCCCCGAAGTTGACGACCTGCGCGCCGACCGCGATGACGAGCCCGCTCAGTACGGCAAGGTCGCGCCCCTTGCGGCTGGTGAGGAGGCGGGTGTTGGCGGCGGCGACCGCGCGGGCCAGCGCCACGCAGATCAGCACGGTGAGGGCGACCGCGACGACGCCGGTGACGGCCGCGGCGGCCCCGTGGGCCAGGGCGATCGCCGAGCCGACGGCGAGGCAGAGCGTGAACAGCGGGCCGATGCCGACGAGGGAGGCGACGAGCAGCGCCCGTACGAGGGGGCGGGGGCGCAGCGGCAGCATCACCAGGCGCGTCGGGTCGAGGGTCTCGTCGCCGCTCGCGAAGAACAGCGGCATGACGGCCCAGCCGAGGGCGAGCACCGCGCTGAGCAGGACGCACACGGTGGCGGCGTGGGCGTTGCCGCGCAGTGCGACGAGGCCGAGGAGTTGGAGCGCGGCGACGAGGAGCGCGGCGACGACGGACGCGATGTAGGCGGCGCGGCGGCCCGCGGACTGGCGCAGGCCGTTGCGCAGCAGGGACAGCTTCAGGCGGACGAAGACCGGGGTGATCGCCGGGTGGGCGGCTCCGGTGCGGGCGTCGGCGGCGGCGGTTCTGGTGCGGGGCGCGGTCATCGGCTGCCGCCGCCCAGCCAGTCGAGGTCGGAGCCCGTGTCGCGGCCCCCGGCCCCGACGAGTTCGAGGAATGCCTGCTGCAGCGAGGGCGCCGCGCCGCGCACCTCGGCGAGGGTGCCGTGGGCGCGGATGCGGCCGGCGGCCATGACGGCGACCCAGTCGCAGAGCGACTCGACGAGTTCCATGACGTGGGAGGAGAAGACGACGGTGGCGCCGGAGGCGGTGTAGCGCTCCAGGACGCCGCGGATGGTCTGCGCGGAGACGGGGTCGACGCCCTCGAACGGCTCGTCGAGGAAGAGGACTTCGGGGTTGTGGAGCAGCGCCGCGGCGAGCCCGATCTTCTTGCGCATGCCGGTCGAGTAGTCGACGACGAGTTTGTGCTGGGCGCCCGCGAGGTCGAGCACGTCGAGGAGCTGGGTGGCGCGCTTGTCGACCTCGGCGCCGGGCAGACCGCGCAGCCGGCCGGTGTACGCGAGGAGTTCGCGGCCGGAGAGCCGTTCGAAGAGGCGCAGGCCCTCGGGCAGGACGCCGATGCGGGCCTTGACCTCGACGGGGTCGCGCCACACGTCGTGCCCGACCACCTCGACGGTGCCGTGGTCGGGACGGAGCAGGCCGGTGACCATGGAGAGGGTGGTGGTCTTGCCGGCGCCGTTGGGGCCGACGAGGCCGATGAACTGACCCGCGGGCAGGCTCAGATCGATGCCCGCCACCGCGATCTGTTCGCCGAACCGCTTCCAGAGCCCCTGGATCCGTACCGCCGCCGCTTCGGTCACCGTGCCGCCCTTCGCCGCTTCCGCCGTGCCCGCACGATACGTCGGCGGCGTGCCGGGCCGGGTCGTTGTCAGCGGGTCAGCGGGTCAGCGGGCCAGCGGGTCACCGGGTCAGCGCCGCGCTTCCCTGCCGCACGCGTACGCCAGCGGCGAGATGATCTCCTCGGCGTCCGGCAGCCACCGGTTGGCGGCGGTGGGGCGGCAGGCCCACTGGACGGAGCCGGTGGCGCCGTAGCGGGTGGGGGGCGCGGCGACGTAGGTGCCCTCGCCGTGGCAGACCAGGTCGATGGCGGCGGGCGGCCAGCCCAGGGTGCGCACGAGGTCGGGCACCTTGGCGGCGGCGCCGGGGAGCACGAAGAACTGCATGCGGCGGTCGGGGGTGCACGTCACGGGGCCGAGCGTGAGCTCCATGCGCTCCATGCGGGCGAGCGCGAGGAATCCGGCGGTCTCGGGCACGTCGATGGCGTCGAAGGTACGTCCGGTGGGGAGCAGGATCGAGGCGGTCGGCTGCTTCTGCCAGAGCCTGCGGGCCACGGTCGCGCTGCCGGTGGCCTGGGTCGCCCAGTCCTCCCTCGCGGCGTGCGCGCCGGGCGCGTCGCACGCGGTGTCCCCGCACGAGCACCGCTCGACGCCGTCGACCGACTCGAGCCAGGTGCCGGGGAACACGTCCCAGTGCCGCTCCTCCGCGTACCGGACGGCCGTGTCCAGCAAGCCTTCTCCGCGCTGCTTCGGGATCTGCGCGGCTGACGTGACTCCGATGGTCTCTTCCACGCAGTTCTCAACTCCCGGTGCCACCTCGGGTTACGGGTCGGGACACGGGCGCACGCGTGGGCGGGGGAGGAGCATCGATCCTGCGCTCGGGGCGCATGGGTGCATGGGTGGGGGCGCGCGGGGGGATTGGCTGCCGGGTGCGGGTAGCCAGGTCACGGGCAAGCAGAGGACGCCTCGGAGGAAGCCCGGGGACCGACAGGTCCGTACAGATCGGCACTTGTGGTACTTCATGGCTTCTTTTGCTTCTTCTGTGGCGCATCTTCGCCTTGCCTCAAGGGCATTGATCATCGTGTGACGGTCCACCGCGGCCGTCCGGTTCCGATGGTCCACGGTGCACTCAGGGGGTTACGCCATGGCCGCCAGGCCGCTCGTCGCGCGACAGCCCAACGAAAGGCTGCAGGCGCTCATCCAGGAAGCCGGCTGTTCCAACGCCGGACTGGCCCGCAGGGTCAACATGTGCGGCGCGGAGCACGGTCTCGATCTGCGCTACGACAAGACGTCGGTGGCCCGTTGGCTGCGCGGGCAGCAGCCGCGCGGGCGGGCGCCGGGCATCATCGCGGAGGCGCTCGGCCGCAAGCTGGGCCGCACCGTCACGATCGACGAGATCGGCATGGCGAACGGCAAGAACCTCGCCTCCGGCGTGGGCCTGCAGTTCTCGCCGACCGTCCTCGGCGCCATCGAGCAGGTCTGCGAGCTGTGGCGCAGCGACGTGGGCCGCCGCGACTTCCTCTCCGGCTCGTCCGTGGCGGCCTCCGCGCTCGTGGAGCCCAGCCGCGACTGGCTGATCTCCTCGCCGGACTCGCAGGTCGGCAGGAGCGCGGGGCCGCGCGTCGGGATGTCGGACGTGGAGGCGGTCAAGGCGATGACGGAGGCGCTGACCAAGCTGGACCACCAGTTCGGCAGCGGCCATGTGCGGCCGGTCGTCGTGCACTACCTCAACTCCGTGGTCTCCGGGCTGCTCGCGGGCTCCTACCGGGAGGCGGTCGGGCGTGAACTCTTCGCCGCCGTCGCGCGGTTGACGGAACTCGCCGGGTACATGGCGGTCGACACGGGGCAGCCGGGCCTCGCCCAGCGCTACTACATCCAGGCGCTCCGGCTGGCCCAGGCGGCGGGCGACCGGGGATACGGCGGGTATGTGCTGGCCGCGTCCATGAGCCACCTCGCGGCGCAGCTCGGGAACCCGCGCGAGATCGCGCAGTTGGCGCGGGCCGCGCAGGAGGGCACCCGCGGCAGGGTCACGCCCCGCGCGCAGGCGATGTTCTACGCGGCCGAGGCGCGCGGGCACGCGCTGCTCGGTGACGCGCGGGCCACGCAGGTCGTGGCGGGGCGCGCGGTCGAGGCGATGGACCGGGCGTCCGGCGAGGCCGACTCCGGTGACGACCCGGTGTGGATCCAGCACTTCGACCACGCGTATCTGGCCGATGAAATGGCGCATTGTCACCGGGACTTGGGGCAGGCCGAGGCGGCGGCCCGCAGCGCCCAGGAGTCCCTCGACGGGCACCCCGAGACGCGGGCGCGGCGCCGGGCGATCGGCCTGGTCCTGCTGGCGACGGCGCAGGTGCAGCGGCGCGAGGTGGAACAGGCCTGTCACACGGGCATGAAGGCCGTCGAGCTGCTCGGCACGCTGCGCTCCAACCGCGGCGCGGAGTACCTGGAGGACCTCCAGGACCGCCTGGAGCCGTACCGGGACGAGCCGGTGGTACGGGAGTTCGGGGCGCGCGTCGACGTCCAGGCGGCGTGAGGAGCGCGTGAACGTACCCCGGAACAGCGCCCGGGCGGAAGGTTTTGTTACTTCCGCCCGTCGGCGGAGGGCGGCGGTCCGAGCTGCGTGGCAGAGGGATGTGGGGACCCGGTAGCGTGACCCGACGGTTCCGTAGGTCCCCCATATGTAGGAGTCCCGGTGACGCAGCAGAGCGGTCAGGGCGCTGCTTCCTCCGATCCGCAGCAGCCCGCGGCCCGGCCCGCCCACGAGGGCGTCGTGCTGCCCGCGGACGGCAGTGAGCCGCTCTTCCCCAGCGCCGCGGGCCGGCACAGCGCCCCGGCGGGCGGCGACCCGTGGGGGCAGCCCTGGGGGCCCGAGACGGCGGGCCCGCCGCCCGGCCAGGGCCAGGAGTGGGGCACGCCGGTCCACCAGCCCACGGCCCAGCCCCTCCCCCCGGAGGGCCCGACCAGCCAGCCCGCCGGCCCGTACGGCACGCAGCAGGGTTACGGCGGCGAGAGCTACGGGGGCCAGGGGTACGGCACCCAGGGCTACGGCGCGGCTCAGCAGCCGGGGTACGGCGCGGGGCACCAGGACCCGCAGGGTTACGCGGGCCAGCAGGGTTACGGGGCTCAGCAAGGTCAGCCGAACCAGTACGGCGAGCAGGCCCCGCAGGGATACGCGCCCCAGGCCGGCCAGCCGGGCCAGCCGAGCCACCCTGGCCGGCCGACGCACCCGAGCCCGTCGGAGCCGCAGGCCTACCCGGGCCAACCCGCCCCCACCGGACGGCACGGGCAGCAGGACCCGTCCTCGTACCCGGGCCAGAACGACCCCTCCTACGGGGCACAGCCCACCGGCTCGTACGGTGCCCATGCCGCCCAGCCCCGGCCGGGCGGCACCGACCCCTACGGCACCCCGCAGGGCGACCGCGCCCCGCAGGGCGACCGCACCCCGCAGGGTGAGGGCGCGCACGGGGCGCACCAGGCGCACGGCGCCCACGCTGCACCGCAGCAGGGCCACGGCGCCCACGCCGCGCCGCCCGCGAGACCGGGCGCGCACGCCGCGCCACCGGCCGGACAGCCCCAGCCCGGCGGCCGGGGCGCCCAGCCCCTGCCCCCCGCGGCCTCGGAGCGGCAGGCACAGCTGCCCTCGGCCACGCCCTCGTCCACGCCCTCGGTGACGCGCCCGGCGAGCATGCCGCTGCCGCCCGTCGCCGCGCCCGGCGCGTCCCCCGACAGCGAGGCCACCCAGTACATCGCCCCCGTGCCCGCGAGTCCGGGCGGCGACGAGGGGGCCACGCAGTACATACCCCCGGTGGGACCCGGCGCCCTGCCGCCCGAGGCTCCCACCGCCCCCGCTCCCGCCGCCGACGCCACACAGTTCCTGGGCCGCACCCCCGCGTCGGGCCCCGCGCCCGCCCCCGCGTCCGACAGCGAGCCCACCCAGTTCATCGCCCCCGTCCCCGGCGCGGCCCCCGCCCCCGCCCCCACCGGCCACGGCGCGCCGCCCGAGCCGTCCGGTTCCCCGTACGGGATCCGTCCGGGCGCGCCCGGCGACCGGCAGCCGCCCGCCGAGTTCGACAGTCTCTTCCGTACCGAGCCGGAGGCCGAAGGCCCCGCCTCCACGCAGCAGATGCCCCGCGTCCAGGCGCCGGGCGGCGTGCCCGCCCCCGAGCCCGCGGGCGGCGGCCGAGGCGGGCCCCGGCGCGGTGAGCGCACCGGCCGCACCGGACGCGCCGGCCGCACCGGCTCCAAGGTGCCGCTGATCGCCGCCGCGGGCATCGGCATCGCGGTGCTCGGCATCGGCGCCGGCGCGCTGCTCAGCGGGGGCGGCGGTGACGACGACGAGGCGAAGGACGACGGCAAGGCGGTCTCCGCGTCCGCGGACCCCGACGAGCGGCCCTCGCCCGCCGCCGACCCGGCCAAGGCGCAGGCCGTCGCCCTCGACCGGCTCCTGGCCGACAGCAACAACAGCCGTGACACGGTCATCGCCTCCGTACGCAACGTGGGCAAGTGCCAGAACCTCGGCCAAGCCGCGAAGGATCTGCGCGGCGCGGCCAAGCAGCGCAATGGACTGGTCACCCGGCTCGCCGCGCTGAAGGTCGACAAGCTCCCGGCCAACGACCAGCTGACCGCCGCCCTCAACAAGGCGTGGAAGGCGTCGGCCGCCGCCGACAACCACTACGCGGCGTGGGCGGACCAGGTGGCGGGCAAGAAGGGCTGTCACAAGGGCCGCGCCCGCAACACCCCGCAGGCCGCCGCGGGCAACCGCGAGAGCAGC
Organism: Streptomyces sp. NPDC041713; assembly: GCF_055591085.1. Lineage (NCBI taxonomy): Bacteria > Bacillati > Actinomycetota > Actinomycetes > Kitasatosporales > Streptomycetaceae > Streptomyces > Streptomyces sp. NPDC041713. The sequence goes on along the minus strand of NZ_JBVIZY010000005.1, from coordinate 424,601 downwards.
ACCGCGACGACCGCCAAGCAGCAGGCCAGCGGCCACTGGAACGCGATCGCCCGCAAGTACGAGCTGACGGAGCGCAACAGGACCCAGCTCTGACCGGGTCCCGCCCGCGCCCGGGGAGGAGCGGCGGCTAGGCCGTCTGCTCCAGCGTCTTCTGCACGTTCACGAACCCTTCGCGGGCCGGGACGAGGCGGCCGTCCCGCACCACCTGGAACGTGACGGCCGAGTTGATCAGGCGCGGGAACTCGCTGGCGGCGAGCAGGTCCTCGAACCGCCAGCTCAGCGTGGGCGTGAGGCCGCCCGTGCCGACGCGCAGGCCGCCGTCCAGGGCGCGGCGCAGGGTGCGCGAGGACACCTCGCCGCCGTCGAGCGACTCGACGACCTGCTTCAGGACGGTGTACGCGATCCACGTCGTCTGCACGCCCGCGTCGGCCGGGTCGACCCGGTTGTCGCCGAACGCGTGCTCGCGGATGACGTCGCGCATCCGGTCCCACCGGGCGTCGGTCGTCGCCGGGTACCAGCCGGTGACGTACGCGCCCTCGTACGGGCCGCTCGCGCCGCCGGTGCGGTCGACGAGGGACTGGTCGACGCTGCCGAGCACCGAGGAGATGCGGACCGGCGGATAGGCGTCCCTGGTGCGGCGGAAGGAGTCGTAGAAGGTGTCCGTGCGCGCGCCGAGCGCCGCGGTCACGCAGCCCTTCGGGGTGCCCGCGGACTTCAGCGCCTGCTCGGCCTGCGGGGTGAGGTCGGTGCCGTCCTCGGGGGCGCGGATGTCGGCGACGGGGCGGTGGTGGCCGTCGGCGAGGCCCTGGTTGAGGAGCTTGGGCAGCTCGTCGCCGGCGAGGGTGTCGGGGCGGACCAGGGAGACGCGGTCGCAGCGGGCGGCGAGCTGGCGGCCGTTGCCCGCGAGGAGGGCGGGCTCGCCGCCGTTGACGGGGTAGGAGAGCGGGCTGCTGAACTCGTCGTCGGTGATGCCGTAGCCGCCGATGTAGGGGATGCCCGCGCCCTCCAGCGGGGCGAGGAAGGAGCTGCCGTGCTGGCTGTACGCGCCGACGACCGCCGCCACGTCGTTGTCGACCGCCTCCCGCGCGCAGGCGGCGGCACCCACCGTGTCGTTGTGGTCGTTGCAGGTAAGGACCTTCAGCTCGTGGCCGTCGAGGCCGCCGTGCGCGTTGACCCAGCGGGCGTAGGCCTGCGCCATGGCGGGCATGCCGGGCTTGTTGGTCGCCTTGGTCTTCTCGGGCGCCCAGGTCATGACGGTGATGGGGTCGTCCCTGGAACCCCCCGTGGTGCCAGGGATGACCCCGCAACCGGATATCAGGGACGTACACGCCGCCACGGCGGCCGCGGAGAGCAGAGCGGTGCGGGTGGGGCGGGGGAGGAAGGTGCGTCGCCGGCCGGTCATGTCCCTGCACGATGCCGTGGCGCGGCCAACCGCGGCGTGACTCGCCCTCAACGGACAGTGACAGGAAGGTGAACGGGCGGGGCCCGGTTCGCGCGCCCGGGGCGGGAACGTACGATCCATGACCGTGCAAGGTTCGGAGAACACTTCCCGTCGCGGCCGTCGCTCCAGCACCATGGGGGGCATGCCGACCAACGACATGCCGTGGTGGCGCTGGCGCAGCAACGTGCGCTCGGCGCTGCACATGCTCTCCGACCCCGGGTTCCAGCGGGAGTGCTGGCTCGCGGGGCGCGAGGAGTACGGGGACGTGACCGACGCCGTGTACCGGCTCGTCGAGGACACGTGGCTCGACAACTGGTCCGCGGAGAAGTACGTGGGGACCATCTTCCGCGATTCCCAGGAGGCGGCCCTCGTCGACACGGCCGTGCTGCGGGTCCTGCGGATCATGCACGAGGTGGGGCCGGACGCGCTGGTCTCCGTCTATCTGGAGCACCCGGGGTGGCCCGAGGCGGTCCGCGCCGCACGCGACGCGCACGTACGCCTCGCGGCGGGCGACGGGGAGGACCCGGACGTGGAGCCGAAGACCCTGGAAGTGCTGCGGATCCTGACCCGCTCGGCCTGAGTCCGCCGCGCGGAAGGCCCGCGCACGGCGGCCGTCACGTGTGGGAACCTAGGCTCCATGAACGAGCAGTCCACCGCCGCCGCCCCCGCTGAGCAGTACGTCCTCACCCTCTCCTGCCCCGACAAGCAGGGCATCGTGCACGCCGTGTCGAGCTACCTCTTCATGACCGGCTGCAACATCGAGGACAGTCAGCAGTTCGGCGACCACGACACCGGACTGTTCTTCATGCGCGTCCACTTCTCGGCCGAGTCCCCGGTGACCGTCGAGAAGCTGCGGGCGAGCTTCGCCGCGATCGGCGACTCCTTCCACATGGACTGGCAGATCCACCGCGCCGAGGACAGGATGCGGGTCGTCCTGCTGGTGTCCAAGTTCGGGCACTGCCTGAACGACCTGCTGTTCCGCTCCCGGATCGGCGCGCTGCCGGTGGAGATCGCCGCGGTCGTCTCCAACCACACGGACTTCGCCGAGCTCGTCGCCTCGTACGACATCCCCTTCCACCACATTCCGGTGAACCGGGAGAACAAGCCGGAGGCCGAGGCCAGGCTCCTGGAGATCGTCCGCGAGGAGGACGTGGAGCTGGTCGTCCTCGCCCGCTACATGCAGGTGCTCTCGGACGACCTGTGCAAGGCGCTCAGCGGGCGGATCATCAACATCCACCACTCCTTCCTGCCGAGCTTCAAGGGCGCGAAGCCCTACCACCAGGCGCACGCGCGCGGGGTGAAGCTGATCGGCGCGACCGCGCACTACGTGACGGCCGACCTCGACGAGGGCCCGATCATCGAGCAGGAGGTCGAGCGGGTGGGCCACGGCGTCACCCCCGACCAGCTGGTGGCGATCGGCCGCGACGTGGAGTGCCAGGCGCTGGCGCGGGCCGTGAAGTGGCACGCGGAGCGCCGGATCCTGCTGAACGGCCGCCGCACGGTCGTCTTCGCGTAGACCCTGCCCGGAGGGCACGCAGTCCGTGCCCGCAGGGTTACATCCGGCTCAGTGAGGCCGCCGAGAACAGCACGTCGCGGATGGCCTCGCGGTCGCCGTCCTGCCCGGCGGCCGCCTCCTCCGGCGAGACGTGGCCCGCGGCGAGCCGGCAGAACTCGACGCCGTCCAGCGCCACATGGGCCACCTCGTGGTCCCGGGACGCGGTCGCCGCGGGCGAGTCGAGCGGGATCAGCCACTCGCCGCCGCCGTGCCCCTCGATCTCAAGACGCAGGCTGCGGCCCGGCGCGCCCGCCGCGACCAGGCCGCGGGAGGGGGTGGCGAGCCCGGAGCGGCGCCGCCCGGCGAGCGTCCCCGGCAGCAGGCGCACGGCGAGGTCGATCATGTGGTGGAGGTGCCGGGGCGCGGGCGGCGCGTACGGATAGTCGACGGCGTGGGCGATGTCGCCCGCGTGGATCCAGCACTCGAAGGCGCGGTCCGTCATCGCGTCGCGCAGCGGCAGTTCGACCGCCCGAGCCTCGGGCCCCGCGCCGTCCCCGGCGGCGGGCACCGGCCCGTACGGCACCGGGAGGCGGCCCGAGCCGTCGCCGGCGAACGAGACGGTGCGGATCAGTTCGTGCGTCTGCTCGCGCCAGGGGGTGCGCACCGCGCGAGTGGGCGGGAAGTACGAGGCGCGCCAGTACGCCTCGGTGCGGTGGCCGGGGTCGCGCGGGACCCCGACCTCGGCGCCGAGCGGGTCGTCGAGGCCGAGGGCGAGCCCGACCATGCCGTCGACGGCGATGAGGTGCGCGATGACCCCGGCGACGGTGGTCTTCCTGCTGACCGGTCCTTCGTCGTCGAACCAGCGCAGCCGCACCGGGGCGTGCCACTCCGCGTCGCCGATGTCCTTCAGGAGGGCGTCGAGGCGGGCGGTCTCCGCGTCGTACGGAACGGCCCACTCGGGCACCGGGATGCGGGGCGGGCGGCGGCCGAGGCAGCTCTCCAGGACGCGGGTGCGCAGGCCCGGGTCGAGGTCGAGGCTCTCCTCGGGGCGCAGCAGACCGACGGCGTCGCGCAGCCGCAGCGCCTCCTCGGCGCAGGGGCCGCAGTCGCCCAGGTGCTCCTCGACGGCGAGGGCCTCCTCCGCGGAGCAGGCGGAGAGCGCCCACGCGCCGAGGAGGGACTTCAGGACGGCGTGGTCGAGGACGAGCGGCGGGCCGGCGGGCGCGGCCTCCGCGGGCGGGCCGGGCACGGGCAGGCCGGGCACGGGCAGGCCGGTGTCCTCGACGGAGGCGCGCGGCATCGGTATCCGCGGTCCGGCACCGCTCCCGTACGCCTCGCCGCCGAAGCCGCTGGAGCGGTCCGTACCGCCCGTGCGGTCCGGCTCGTCGTGCGGTTCGGGGCGGTCGGCGCCGGTCACCGCGCGGTCCCGGGGCCGGGCGAGGCGCCGGGGCGGGCGCCCCGGCGCGGGTCGGCGGACGGATCGGCGGCGAGGTCGTTGGCCGTGGAGAGCAGCTGCAGGCCGAGGCGGAGCCTGCGGCGGGCCTCGTCCTCGGTGACGCCGAGGTCGGCGGCGGTCTGGCGGTAGTCGCGGCGCTGGAAGTACGCGAGCTCCAGGGCGGCCCGCAACGGGGTCGGCATGGCCGTGACGATGTAGTCCGCGCGGGCCGCCACGGAGGCGCGGCGCACCTTGCGCTCCAGGTCCTCCCTGGTGCCCGCGCCGCCGCGGGCGAGGGCTGCGGACTCGGTCTGGCGCAGCCTGCGGACGGCCTGCCGGTGGGTGAGCGTGGCGAGCCAGGAGCGCAGCGGGCCCTGCCGGGGGTCATAGGCGTCGGGGTTCTCCCAGACGTGGGTGAAGACCTCGCGCGTGACACGGTCGGCGGCCGGCTCGTCGCCGAGGACGCGGTGGGCGAGGTGGTGCACGAGCGAGGCGAACTTGTCGTAGAGCTCCGCGAGTGCGGCCGCTTCCCCGTGCGCGAGCCGTTGCTGCATCCGGCGGTCCCAGCGCCGCGGCGCGTCCTTCGGCATGCGGCCCCCTCGTGCGCTTGCCCTGTGCTGCCTTCTGGTTCTGCCTTCTCTTGCTGCGTGTCGTGCTGCTCATCCGACCGTACTTCCCGTACGGCGGTTCGTGTTCCTGACGTCCCCTCGAATGTAGTCGGGGCCACTGACAACGCACTTCGGTTTGCGGCAAAGCGCACTGCTTGCCGGAGACCGGATGATATTGCCGCGCGTCCCCTGGTGTTTCATGGGGTACGGGTGGGGCAGCCGAAGCAGAACGAAACGTAGGGACTGCTTCCGGATCGCTCCGGAACCACGGACGGCTACGACGGACAGCAGGGCGAGCGAGAGGCGTGACGCGTGACGCTCAAGGTGACGGTGGGCGAGCAGGCAGGCTGGGCCGTGCTGTGCGTGTCCGGCGAGATGGACCTGCTGACGTCGCCCGTGGTGCGCCAGCGCGTGCACGACGCCGTGGCCGACGGCCGCAGGCGCATCGTCCTGGACCTCTCCGAAGTGCTGTTCTGCGACTCCAGCGGGGTCGGCGTGCTGATCGCCACGCGTCGGCTGATCCGCTCGTTCCAGGGCAGGTTGCGGCTCATACTGCCCGCCAAGGGCGCCGAGGACGGCTCACACGTGAACCGCGTCCTCGCGGCGCTCGGCGTGCGCAGGCTCTTCGAGGTCTTCCCCGACGTGCCGGCCGCGCTGGACGACGAGGCGACCCCGCTGTCCGCCTAGAGCCCCGCTCACGCGCCCGGCAGGAAGAGGCAGAACGGGTGGCCGTGCGGGTCGAGCAGTACGCGTACGTCCTTCTGCGGCTGATGCTCCGCCACCGTCGCGCCCAGGGCGCGGGCCCGCTCGGTCTCCGCCGCCAGGTCGTCGACCTCCAGGTCCAGGTGTGCCTGCATCTGCTGGGTGTCCGGGCCCTGCGGCCACACCGGGGGCGTGTGGTCGGTCTCCAACTGGAAGCTGAGGCAGGGGCGGTCCTGTCCCGGGGCGCGCAGCCGGACCCACTCCGGGTCGCGCTCGGCCTCTTCCCAGCCCAGCAGGGCGCGGTAGAAGTCGGCCAGCGCCGGGGGGTCGGGGGTGCCGAGGACGAAGGCACCGAGCGTGGTCGTCATGCCGTCCCTGTGCCCCCGATCGGCACACCCACACCTCCGCCGTCCTTCCGCCCGCGGCGGCTCACTCGACGTGCCGTTTGGCCACGCGTACGAAGGAGTTGATGGCCGCCCGCGAGGTGCGCCGGCGCACGGCCATCTCCTCGCGGTCGTCGGTCCTGTGCACCTCGCCGACCTGGTCGAGGACCTCCCACGCGAGCCGGATCAGCTCGTCGTCGTGGGTGAGCAACTGCACCCGGAACAGCGCCTCCTGGGCCTCGGACCGCATCTCGTAGGACCGGAAGCGCGACTCCTCGCTCTCCTCGTGTCGGCCCTCCGAGCGCCGGAACCAGCGGTCGACGACGACCCGTTGGTAGTTGACCAGGGCGCCCGCGTACGCGCTGTACGCGTCGATCCGCTCCTGCCGCAGCCGCTCGCCCCGGGTGAACCGCTCCGTCCGCTCGATCGCCCTCCGCTGGAAGGAATGGGTCAGCCCCGCACCCAGCAGGGTCCCCAACACCGCTATGACACTCGCCGCGACCGCTTCCACGCGGGACAGTGCAGCACATCACGGCCGTGGCACGCCCTTGTTGCGGAATTCCCCCGGTCCTGACACAAGCATCGCTTTCCCGTCTCCGGGCACTCGTCACGTCGTACGCTCACAGCCGGGGAGACACTCCCCCGAGCAAGCACCCCAACCGCGGAAGTGAGGCGGCCCGAAGATCATGGACAGTGCCGAGTACGAGCGTAGGATCGCGGCCCGGTTCGCCACCTTCGACCAGGACGGCAACGGCTACATCTCCCGTGAGGACTTCAGTACGGCGGCGGCCGCCCTGTGCTCCGCGTTCGGCGCGACGGCGCGGTCCGAGCAGGGGCAGGCCCTCTACATCGGGGCCGAGGCGTTCTGGCAGGGCATGGCCGGGATCGCGGACCGCGACGGCGACCAGCGGATCACCCGGGACGAGTTCGTGGGCGGTGCGGTCAAGCGGCTGCGGGACAACCCCGCGCGGTTCGCGGAGATCGCCCGGCCGTTCCTGCACGCGGTGATCGGCGTCGCAGGCGCCGCCGGGGACGGCACCGCGACCCCCGAGGAGGCCGGGCGCGCGCTGCGGGCCCTCGGCGTGCCCGACGACATCGCTTCGGGCGCGGCCGCCGCACTGGACGCGGACGGCGACGGCCGGGTCACCGAGGACGAGATCGTGACCGCGTTCGCGCAGTACTTCACGGTTCCTGAGTAGGGCGGCCCCCGAGGGGGAGACCGTAGCGATCCGTCAGTCGGAGAAGCGCTCGCGCAGCTTGTACTTGAGTACCTTGCGCAGCGTCTCGTTGCGCGGCAGGGCCTCGACCACCTCCAGCTGCTCCGGCAGCTTGTAGGTGGCGAGGCCTTCCGCCCGCAGGTACGAGGCGACCTCCTCCAGCGTCAACTCGCCGGTGTCCGCGCGCTGTTCGACCACCGCGCAGACCCGCTCCCCGCGCTCGGGGTCGGTCAGGCCGACGACGGCGGCCTCGCCCACGGCCGGGTGCCGGTGGAGCAGGTCCTCGATCTCCTTGGCGGAGATGTTCTCGCCCTTGCGGATGATGATGTCCTTCGCCCGGCCGGTGAGAACGAGATGGCCGCTCTCCCGCAGGTGCCCGAGGTCCCCGGTGACCAGGAACCCGTCGGCGTCGAAGACGTCCGCGCTCTGCGCCGGGTCCAGATAGCCCCGGCAGACGGCCTCGCCGCGCAGCCGTACCTCGCCGTCCACCCCGGCCGGCAGCTGCTTGCCGTCGGCGTCGGTGACGCGGATCTCCATGCCCTCGGGGGGCAGACCCTCGGTGGTCGCGAGGTGCTCCGCGGTGTCGTCCGGGGCGCCCATGGTGATCATCGGCACCTCCGTCATGCCGTATCCGTGGGTGAGCTGACAGCCCATCTCGCGCACCACGGCGTGGTAGACCTCGGGCGGCTTGGGCGCACCGCCGCCCGCGAGCAGCCGCAGCGTCGGGATGACCTTCTCCCCGTCCGGCAGCCGGCGCTGCTCGGCGAGGAACATCGAGTAGAACGCCGTCGACCCGCCAGCCACGGTCACCCCGTGCCGCCGGTAGCCGTCGAGCGCGGCGGGCAGCGCGAAGTGCTCGAACATGACCGCGGGGAAGCCGTAGAGCAGCAGCATCACGGTGTAGTCGGGGCCCGCGATGTGCGCGTAGGGGAACGCCATCGAGCCGACGTCCGCCGCCGTCAGGTGCAGGGCGTGCGCCAGGCACGAGCCGCCCGCGATCAGTGAACGGTCCGTGTGGAGCACGCCCTTGGGGTCGGAGGTGGTGCCCGACGTCCAGTAGATCCAGCGCACCGCCGTGCCGTCGGAGGGCGGCGGGGGCAGGACGGCCGGGTCGCCGTCGGGCAGCGCGTCGTACGCCTCGAAGACCCGCAGCGCCGTCCCCGCGCCGAGCCGGTGCGCCATCTCCGTGTGGTCGAAGCCGCGCCAGGTGCCGGGCACGGCGAAGAACTCCGCCTTCGACTCCCGCAGTGCGTAGCCGACTTCGCGGTCCCGGTGGAAGGGGATGAGCGGCGACTGGACGGCGCCGATGCGGGCGAGCGCGAAGGAGAGCAGCGCGGTCTCGATACGGGTGGGCAGCTGCCAGGCGACGACGGTGCCGGGCCGCACCCCCATGCCGTACAGGCCCGCGGCGACGCGCTCGGCGCGGTCCCTGAGCCCGCCGAAGGTGAGCGCGCGGTCGTCGGCGGGGTCGGCCGCGGCCTGCAGGAGGACGGGGCGGTCGGGGGTGAGGCCGGCGCGGCGCGCGACCAGCTCCCAGAGTGTGCGGGATTCACCCAGTGCGTACGCGGTCTCGTTGCGCGCGGGCCTCATGAGATCCCCTCCCGGTCCCACGACGGGAACTGACGGCCAGTCAGATCCTGTCCGTGAGCGTAAGCCCCGGCGCCTTGTCGGTCCAGAGGTGCGGGGCTAGCCTGCGTTCTGACGACCCGTCAGATACAGGGACCCGTAGGAGCCGCATGGACCTCACGTACACCGACGAGGAGGAAGCCTTCCGGGCCGCGCTGCGCGACTGGCTCGCCGCGGTGCTGCCGAAACTCCCCGCCAAGCCGTCCCCCAAGGACTGGCCGGGACGCCGCGCCTACGACACGGCGTGGCAGCGCCTGCTGTACGACGCCGGATACGGGGAGGTCCACTGGGACGCCTCCCCGACCCAGCGGCTGATCTTCCTGGAGGAGACCGAGAAGGCGGGCGCCCCCTACGTGGGCGCCAACTTCGTGGGCCTGCTGCACGCGGGCCCGACCATCGCCTCCGAGGGCACCGCCGCACAACGCGCCCGGTGGCTGCCGCCCGTCCTGCGCGGCGACGAGGTGTGGTGCCAGGGCTTCAGCGAGCCCGACGCGGGGTCCGACCTGGCGTCGCTGCGCACCCGCGCGCGGCGCGAGGGCGACCACTACGTGGTGAGCGGCTCCAAGATCTGGACCTCGCACGCGGAGGTCGCCGACTGGTGCGAGCTCCTGGTGCGCACGACACCGGTCAGTGAGGCCGTGCCCAAGCACCGCGGGATCACCTGGCTCGCGATGCCGATGGACGCCCCCGGCATCACCGTGCGGCCGCTGCGCACCCTCGCGGGGTCCACGGAGTTCGCGGAGATGTTCCTCGACGACGTGCGGGTCCCGGTGGCGAACCGCGTCGGCGCGGAGGACGACGGCTGGCGCGTGACGATGGTGACGCTCTCCTACGAGCGGGGCACCGCCTTCGTGGGGGAGGTGGTGGCCTGCCGGCGGGTCCTCGGCGAGCTGGCCCGCGAGGCCCGCGGCAACGGCCGCTGGGACGATCCGGGGCTGCGCCGCAGGCTGGGGCGGCTGAGCGCCGAGTTCGGGGCGCTGTGGCGGCTCACGCAGTGGAACGTGAGCGAGGCGCAGCGCACCGGCGGGGTGCCGGGGGTGGGCGGCTCCGTCTTCAAGCTGCGGTACTCGCACGCCCGCCAGGAGCTGTACGACGCCGCCGCCGAGGTCCTCGGCGCGGGCGCCCTCGACCTCGACCAGGAGTGGGTGCTCGACCGCCTCTCCTCGCTCTCGTACACGATCGCCGCGGGGACCTCGCAGATCCAGCAGAACATCGTGGCCGAGCGGATCCTCGGCCTCCCGAAGGACCGGTGAGGACCCGGATGGACTTCCAACTGACCGAAGATCACACAGCGTTGCGGTCCGGCATGCGGCAGCTCCTGGAGGGCCGGTTCACGCTGCGTGACGCCACGGACCGCGTCGACCGTGCGCTCTGGCGCGAACTGGGGGACGCGGGGTTCTTCTCGCTGGCGCTGCCCGAGGCCGAGGGCGGGGTCGGACTGGGGCTCCCGGAGGCCGTGTTGATCTTCGAGGAGGTGGGGCGCGCGCTGTTGCCGGGGCCGGCGGTGGCGTCGTTCCTGGCGGCGGGGGTGGTGCCGGGCGCCGCGACCGGGGAGGTGGTGGTGACCGCGGTCGACGGTGCCCTGGTGCCGTGGCTGGCGGAGGCGGACGTGGTCCAGGGGGACGTGACCGGCGCGGTGCCGCTGCGGTCCGTGGACCCGCTGACGCCGCTGCACCGGGTGCCCGACTCCGGCGGCCTCACCCGGGGCGCCCTGCTCTACGCCGCGGAACAGCTCGGCAGCGCGTCGCGCACCTGCGAGGCGGCCGTCCAACACGCCCGTCGGCGCGAGCAGTTCGGCCGCCCGATCGGCGCGTTCCAGGCGGTCAAGCACCTGTGTGCGCAGATGCTGGTGCGGGCCGAGCTCGCCCGTGCGGCGGTCTACGCGGCGGCCGTGACCGGCGACGTCCTCGACGCCCGCGCGGCCAAGCTGCTGGCCGACGACGCGGCCGTGCGCAACGCCCGTGACTGTCTGCAGGTGCACGGCGGCATGGGGTTCACCTGGGAGTCCGACGTGCATCTGCACCTCAAGCGGGCCTGGGTGCGGGCCGAGCTGGGATGCACGGCGCGGGACGCCGAGGAAGAGCTCGCGGCGGTGCTCTGAGGGGGCGGAAATCGGGGGTTCCCAAAAAATTGGTCTGCCCGATATCTTGCGCTTTGTCCGTTGTTTCGTAGATCGAAGTGCCTCTGCACGAAGGCTACTGAGCGTCGATATCGGGTTGTGTCCTACGCGTGACTCGTCACGGCATGGAGTCGGCGCCCGGCTCGGGTACCTTGTGTGGGATGCGAGTGGTTCAGAGGTGGAGCCATGCCGGTGTTGCCCAGGTGGCGGCGCCGGACCCGGCAATGCGTGCCGCTCGCAGCGCAGGACGGGGTTTCGCCCCCGCCTGTTCGACCCCCTGCGGCGTGCGTCGCACAGTATGCAGTACGCGTACTCCTTCGCGCTGGAATATGCCCGAAGCGCTTGTTGGGGTGACTGAACGTCAATCATGCTGTCTCCCAAGGGGATCACGTTCGGTGACCCTGTGGAGTCGCGAGGCGATGTGTCCGCCGGTTCGGATGGTGTGAGCGGTGCAGGTGCTTCAAGTTCAGCTGGAGGTCGGGGCTGACCCCGCCGAGGTGGGACGGGCCAGGCGGTGGGCCCGCTCACGACTCGCGGGCTCGGGCATAGAGGCCGACGAGCCGGTTGCCGAGACGCTGATCCTGTTGATCTCGGAGCTCGTGACCAACGCGGTCGTGCACACCGGCTGCCCGGCCGTGCTGCGCATGCTGCTGCCCGGCGTCCCCGCGGACGTACCGGGGACGGTCCGGGTCGAGGTGGCCGACAGCAGCGCCCGCCCGCCCGCCCAGCGGCACGCGGACGGCGACGACACCAACGGCCGCGGCCTGGAGCTCGTCGACGGTCTCGCCGACCGCTGGGGCTGGCAGCCCGAGGGTTCGGGCAAGAGCATCTGGTGCGAGGTCGACCGGTGCGACGCCGGTGTCGCGGCCGCCACCTTCGAGGGCACCACCCACGACGGCTCGGCCTGTGACATCGCGGCCTACGAGACGGCGGCCTGCGAGGCGTCCGGCCACGAGGGGCCCGCCTACGGGGGACCGGCCTGCGGGGAGCCTGCCTACGGGGAGTCGCTCTACGGCGCGACGGTCCACGAGGCGACCCCCCGCGGCATCACGGCGTGCGACGGCGCGGCCTACGGAGGCGCGGCCCACCTGGGCGCGGCCTCCCGGCGCGCGGCCGGAGCGGCCAGGGCGGCCTTCAACCGGACGGCCTACGGCGACGCGGACGTCGCCTACGAGGCGGTCTGAGCGTCCACGCGACGCCCCGCCCCCTCCCGGGGAGCGGGGCGGTGCCCCCGACTCCGTATGCGCCCTCGCGTGCCCCGGTGCGCGCACACATGCGCGGGCGGGGCGAGCGGGGGAGAGCCGGGCATCGCTCACCAATCCCCGAGTGGGTGTTGACGTGCCGTGTCCGGTTGATCACGCTGGGATGCAGCGATTCGCCGCGAGGGGACGTCGAGGGCGCTCGGTGACGGGAGCCGCAGGTCCTTGACGAGGTGTGGGTCGCGATTCGGCGCGGGCCCCTTCGTGGCCGCACGGACAGGGGCGAGCGCCGGAGCCGGACGGTGGCGTGTGCGGCGGCGCGCTCGGGGCGAACGCCGAGGCGCCGCCGTCCGGCGCGGAGACGGCCGGCCTGACCGTCGGCTTCAGCGGAGGCGATCGGCCTCAGAGGACGGCGACCGGCGCCACCGGGGTGCCCGTGCCGCCGACGAAGGGCTCCGGCATCGCGGAGAGCAGGAACGCGTACCGGGAAACTTCTGCACAGGCTGTGGACAAGTTCTCCAGATTCCAGTTCTGGCCCTGCAGCATCCCCATCTCGACCAGATCGAGGGCGTGCACGGGCAGCCACAGGTTCTCGACCTCCGGCGGGAAGATCTCGAAGGTGAGGGTGTCGTTGGCGACGGCGGCCACGTCCCGGGCGTGGAACCACTCGGGCGTACGCAGCGAGAGGCCGGGCGAGGGGTAGGCGTACGCGTGCTTGTCGCCGGCGAGGTAGACCTGGAGCTGCCCCGTGCGGACCAGCACGATGTCACCGGCGCGGACGGTGACGCCGCCGAACTCCGCTGCCTCGTCGAGGTCTTCGGGGGTGACGGCGTGGTCGCCGGGCAGCCGGTCGAGCCCCTTGGCGCGCGCGACGTCGAGCAGGACGCCGCGCGAGACGATGGGTGGCGCCTTGTCGATGCCGCTGAAGCGCGCGCCGGCGTGGGCCGTGATCGTGTCCGCGGGGCGGCCGTTGTAGATCTTCCCCGAGTGCGACACATGGGTGAGGGCGTCCCAGTGGGTGGCCGTCTGCAGTCCCATCGTCACCGCGTCGTCGCTGGTGGCGACGGTGCCGGGGCCGAACAGCTCCTGGTTGATCTGCACCATGGTGTGCAGCGGGTTCACCCGGCCGGGGATCATGCCCGTCTGGACGCCGTCCTCCTTGAGTGGCAGCGCGAGCGGCACGCGGCGCCCCGAGCGGACCTCGCGGGACGCCGCGCGGACCACCTCGTCGGTGACGAGGTTGAGCGTGCCGATCTCGTCGTCGCTCCCCCAACGACCCCAGTTGTTCACGCGTTTGGCGATGTCGTGGAACTCCGCCGGCAGAGCGTCCGGACGTGACATGAGTCCTCCGCGGGGCTTGTCTTTCGGTATCTGACGGGTCATAGAATCTAACGGTCCGTCAGAAACCGCGGGAAGGGGCCGGACGTGGGGAACTTCTTGGCAGGCAAGGTGGTCGCCGTGACCGGCGCCGGGCGCGGCATCGGCAGGGCCGTCGCGCTCGCCGCGGCGGCCGAGGGGGCGAAGGTCGTCGTCAACGACTACGGCGTCTCCATGGCGGGCGCCGAGCCGAGCAGCGAGATAGCCGACGCCGTGGTCAAGGAGATCCAGGCGGCGGGCGGCGAGGCCGTCGCGGTGGCCGACGACGTCTCCACCATGGAGGGTGGCCGGCGGATCGTCGACGTCGCGCTCGCCGAGTACGGGCGGATCGACGGGGTCGTGTGCGTCGCCGGGATCCTGCGCGAACGGATGCTGTTCAACATGTCCGAGGAGGAGTGGGACCCGGTCGTCGCCACCCACCTGAAGGGCACGTTCACCGTCTTCCGCGCGGCCTCGGCGGTGATGCGCAAGCAGGGCACGGGCACGCTGATCGGCTTCACCAGCGGCAACCACCAGGGCTCCGTGGCGCAGGCCAACTACAGCGCGGCGAAGGGCGGGATCATCTCGCTGGTACGGAGCGCCGCACTGGGCCTGCACAAGTACGGGGTGACCGCCAACGCGGTGGCGCCCGTCGCCCGTACGCGGATGTCCGCCAACGTGCCGATGCAGCTGACGGAGATCGGCGAGCCGGAGGACGTCGCCGCGCTCGTCACGTATCTGCTGAGCGAGCGGGCCCGCGCGCAGCAGATCACCGGCCAGGTCTACACGATCGCGGGCCCCAAGATCGCGGTCTGGGCCCAGCCGCGCGAACTGCGCGCCGGGTACGCGGACGGGGCCTGGACGCCCGAGAGGATCGCGGACTTCCTGCCGGGGACGGTGGGGACGGACCCGATGCCGATGCTGGCGCAGCTGGAGGCGATGGCGAAGGCGGCGGCGGAGGGGGAGCGGCCCAACGCGTAGCCCCGGGGGCGGGGCGGCGAGGACGGGTGAGCGGGGACGGGGACGGGTGAGTGGGGACGGGTCAGGGGAGTCGGCGGAGGAGGAGGGGCGGGCGTGGATTTCGGGTTCGGGGTCGAGGACGAGGCGTTCCGTGCCGAGGCGCGGGCCTGGCTCGGTGAGCACCTCACCGGTGAGTTCACGGCGGCGGTGGGGCGGGGCGGGCCGGGCAGCGAACACGAGGGCGGGGCCGTCCGGCGCGCCTGGGAGCGGGAGTTGGGGCGCGGCGGGTGGATCGGGCTCGGCTGGGACACGGACGCCTTCGGCAACCGGCGCGCCTCGCTGGCCCAGCAGGTCGTCTGGGCCGAGGAGTACGCGCGGGCCAGGGCGCCCGGCCGGTACGGGCACATCGGCGAGAACCTCCTCGCGCCGACGCTGCTCGCCTACGGCAGCCAGGAGCAGCGGGACGAGTTCCTGCCGCCGATCGCGCGGGGCGAGGTGCTGTGGTGCCAGGGGTACAGCGAGCCGGGCGCCGGGTCCGATCTGGCCGGGGTGCGGACGCGGGCGGTGCGGGACGGTCCTGACTGCTTCCGGGTCACCGGGCAGAAGGTGTGGACCTCGCTGGCGCGGGAGGCGGACTGGTGTTTCGTGCTGGCGCGTACGGGGGGTGGGGCGGGGCCCGGTGCGGGTCCCGGTGCGGGGGATGGGGCGGGGCGGCCGCATGAAGGGTTGTCCCTGTTGCTGGTGCCGATGGACCAGCCCGGGTGTGTGGAGGTGCGGCCCATACGGCAGTTGACCGGGACCAGTGAGTTCAACGAGGTCTTCTTCGACGGTGCACGCGCGCGTGCGGCGCATGTGGTGGGCGGCGTCGGCAACGGGTGGCGGGTCGCCATGGGGCTGCTCGGATTCGAACGGGGCGTCTCCACGCTGGTCCAGCAGATCGGCTTCGCGGAGGAGCTGGCGGAGGTGGTGCGGCAGGCGGTCGCGTCGGGGGCGGCGGGGGATCCCGTGGTGCGGGAGCGGCTGGTGCGGCAGTGGGCCGAGTTGCGGGTGATGCGGTGGAACGCGTTGCGGACGTTGGGGGGTGGGGGCGGAGGTAAGGGCGGGGGCTCGGGTGTGGGTTCTGGGGTGGGCTCGGGTGTTGGCTCCGGTGCGGGTTCTGGGGCGGGTGTGGGGGCTGACGTTGGGGCGCCCAGTGTCGCCAAGTTGTTGTGGGGGCGGTGGCATCAGCGGCTCGGGGAGCTGGGCATGGCCGTGCGGGGCGCGTCCGCGGCGGTGGGGCCGGGGGACTGGGAGGCTGCGTCCCCGTACGAACTCGACGCCCTGCAGAGGCTCTTCCTCTTCAGCCGTGCCGACACCCTCTACGGCGGCTCGGACGAGGTGCAGCGGAACATCATCGCCGAGCGGGTGCTCGGTCTGCCGAGAGAGGCCAGGGGGCCTCGGTGAAGGGGTGGGTGTGATGCGGGGTGTCGTGTTCGACGGTACGCGGGCCGAGGTGGTCGACGACCTGGAGATACGGGAGCCGGGGCCGGGGGAGGTGCTGGTCGCGGTCGCCGCGGCGGGGCTGTGCCACAGCGACCTGTCGGTGATCGACGGGACGATTCCGTTTCCGCCGCCGGTGGTGCTGGGGCACGAGGGGGCGGGGGTCGTGGAGGCGGTGGGGGCGGGGGTCACGCATGTGGTGCCCGGGGATCACGTGGCGCTGTCCACGATCGCCAGCTGTGGGGCGTGCGCGGACTGTGGGCGGGGGCGGCCGACGATGTGCCGGAAGGCGATCGGGGCGCCGGACCAGCCGTTCTCGCGGGGCGGCAAGCCGGTGTACCAGTTCGCGGCGAACTCCGCGTTCGCGGAACGGACGATCGTGCGGGCGGTGCAGGCCGTGAAGATCGCGGACGACATTCCGTTCGCGTCGGCGGCGTTGATCGGGTGTGCCGTGGTGACGGGGGTGGGGGCCGCGCTGAACCGGGCGGAGGTGGGGCTCGGGGACTCCGTGGTGGTGATCGGTACGGGTGGGATCGGGCTCAATGTGCTGCAGGGGGCGCGGATCGCGGGGGCCGGGACGATCGTGGCGGTCGACGCGAACGCGGCGAAGGAGGGGGTGGCGCGGCGCTTCGGGGCGACACACTTTTTCGGGGCGACGGAGGCGGTGCGGGGGGTGCTGCCGCACGGGGCGGACCACGTGTTCGAGTGTGTGGGGCGGGTGGAGCTGGTGCGGGAGGCGGTGGAGCTGCTGGACCGGCGGGGGCAGGCGGTGCTGCTCGGGATGCCGGGGGCGACGGCTGAGGCGTCGTTCGTGGTGGCGTCGATGTTCCTGGACAAGTCGATTCTGGGCTGCCGGTACGGGAGTTCGCGCCCGCAGCGGGATTTCGCGCTGTACGCCGAGCTGTACCGGAGCGGGCGGTTGCTGCTGGACGAGCTGGTGACGAGGACGTACCCGGTGGAGGACTTCGGGGCGGCGGTGGAGGACGCGAGGGCGGGGAGGGTGGCGAGGGGGGTGTTGACGTTCTGAGGGGGGAGGGGGGTGTTGACGTTCTGAGGGGGGAGGGCGGAGGCGTGTGGGGGCTGGGGTCTGCGCCTATGGCCCGTCTGTGGGTGCGGGGCCGCGGGGGTATGTGCGTACTCGCCATCCACTGTTCGCCACGCCTCACGAACAACATTGCTACAGCGCGCTCGGTGCTCCGTGCGCACATACCCCCACGTCCCCTCCCGAGCGTTTGCGCCTGCGGCCCGGTGGGGCAGCAGACACGCCCCCCATCCGCCCGCCCGGCTCGTACGGCATGTCGCGTGGTGCCCCCACCGGCCCGCCCGGCACCACGGCACGTCACGGGGCGCCCACCCGCCCACCCGGCCCCCACCGCACGTCGCAGGGTGGACCCCACCCACCCCTACGCCGACCGCACGCCGCAGGTTCACCCACCCGCCCCTGCCCCGCGGGCACACCCACCCACCCCAACTCCCGCCGCACGCCTGGGGCGCACCCACCCACCCGCCCCTACTCCCGCCCTGCGTCGCGGGGTAAACGGGTGGGTGGGTGGGGAGCATCCGCCGCGGAGCGGCGGGACTGTTTGGGCCCGCAGGGGGAAGCGGGGGCCCCGCCCCCAGCCGAGCCGCCCGTCGCCGGGTAAGTCACCCGCCCCACCCGAGCCCCACCTCACGGGCCACGCCCCGTCACCCGTCCCGCGAAGCGCTCACGCTGACGCGGAACGTGCGGCGGTACCTCGTAGGGGTGACCCCCACCGCGGTCAGGAGATGTTGCCGCATCGACTGGGCCGTGCCGAAGCCCGCGTCCCGGGCCACCTGGTCCACGGACAGGTCCGTGGACTCCAGCAAGTGCCGCGCGCGCTCCACGCGTTGCTGCGTCAGCCACTGGCCGGGGCTGACGCCCACCTCCTCGCGGAACCTACGGGTGAACGTGCGGACCGACATCGACTCCTGCTCGGCCATGTCCCGCAGCTGCAGCGGCTGGTCGAGCCGTCCGAGCGCCCAGGCCCGTGCCGCACGCGTCGTCGCCAACTGCGGTTCGGGAAGCGGGCGGTGGATGTACTGGGCCTGGCCGCCGTCCCGGTGCGGCGGCACCACCGTGCGGCGGGCCACCTCGTTGGCGACCGCGGTGCCGTGGTCCCGTCGTACGACATGGATGCAGAGGTCGATGCCCGCGGCCACCCCCGCCGACGTCAGGATGTCGCCGTCGTCGATGAACAGCACGTCCGCGTCCACCCGTACCCGCGGGAAGAGCCGTTGGAAGTGCTCGGCCGACGACCAGTGCGTGGTCGCCGGGCGGCCGTCGAGGAGGCCGGCGGCGGCCAGCACGTACCCGCCCGTGCAGATGGCGACGAGCCGCGTCCCCGGCCTGATCCGGGCGAGCGCCGAGGCCAGTTCGGGGGTGAGGCGGCCCTCCTCGTGCACCGGCCCCAGCTCGTACGAGGCCGGGATGACCACCGTGTCGGCCGTGGCCAGCGCCTCGGGGCCGTGCTCGACGAGGATCGCGAAGTCGGCGTCCGTGCGGACCGGCCCCGGCGGGCGGACCGAGCAGGTCACGACCTCGTACAGGGGGTGCCTCTCGGGGGTGCGCGCGCCGTTGAAGATGCGCTGCGGGATGCCCAGTTCGAAGGGGATCACGCCGTCCAGGGCGAGGACGACGATGCGGTGCCGGTCGGGTGCGGTCGCGCGCTCGCGGGAGGCCATGGCCCGATCCTAGCGAATGCTGTCCCTCGGGCCACTCGTCCGGTACGGACCATTTCTCGATGCTGGGTGACGTGAACCAGACAACCGAGATGCCTGAGACGCCCGGGACGCCCGAGGCGCCGGAGACAGTCGACGCGCACGTGGCGGTCGAGGCCGCCGAGGCACCCGTACGGAGCTCCGCGCGTGCGGGCGAGGGCGAGCGGCGCCGTACTCCCCGTATCCACCGCGCATGGTTCGTCGCCGCCGTCACCTTCGTCACGATCATCGGCGCCGCCGCCTTCCGCTCGCTGCCCGGTCTCCTCTTCGACCCGCTGAAGGAGGACTTCGGCTGGTCGCGCGGCACCGTCGGGCTCGCGGTCTCCATCAACCTCACGCTGTACGGGCTCACCGCGCCGTTCGCCGCCGCGCTCATGGACCGCTACGGCATCCGCAAGGTCGTCGCGGTCGCGCTGGTCGTGATCGCCGCCGGCTCCGGCCTGACGGTGTGGATGCAGTCCGCCTGGCAGCTGCTGCTGTGCTGGGGGCTCCTCGTCGGGCTCGGCTCGGGGTCGATGGCGCTCGCCTTCGCCGCGACCGTCACCAACCGCTGGTTCACCACGCGGCGCGGGCTCGTCAGCGGGATCCTCACCGCGGCCTCCGCGTCCGGACAGTTGATCTTCCTGCCGCTGCTCGCCTGGATCGTCGAGACGTACAAGTGGCGGCCCGCCGCCGTGACGGTCGCGCTCGCCGCCCTCGTAGTCGTCCCCTTCGTCTGGCTGCTGCTGCGCGACCACCCGGCCGACGTCGGCCTGAAGCCGTACGGCGCCGAGGAGTTCGTGCCCAAGCCGGCGCCCGTCACGGGCGCGGGGCGGCGCGCGATCAGGGTGCTCGCCAAGGCCGCCCGCACCGGCCCCTTCTGGCTCCTCGCGGGCAGCTTCGCGATCTGCGGCGCCTCGACGAACGGACTCATCCAGACCCACTTCGTGCCCGCCGCGCACGACCACGGCATGGGCGTCCGGGCGGCCGCCTCCCTGCTCGCCGTCATCGGGATCTTCGACATCGTCGGGACGGTCGCGTCGGGCTGGTTCACCGACCGTTTCGACGCGCGGCGGCTGCTCGCCGTCTACTACGCGCTGCGCGGCGTCTCCCTGCTCTTCCTGCCGATGCTGCTCGCCCCGAACGTCCACCCGCCGATGATCTTCTTCATCGTCTTCTACGGCCTGGACTGGGTGGCCACCGTCCCGCCGACCCTGGCCCTGTGCCGCGAGCAGTACGGCGACGACAGCGCGATCGTCTTCGGCTGGGTCCTCGCCTCGCACCAGGTGGGCGCGGCCCTGGTGGCGTTCCTGGGCGGCGTGGCACGGGATGCCTTCGGCTCGTACGACGTCGTCTGGTACGCCTCGGGGGCGCTGTGCGCGGCGGCGGCGCTGATGGTGCTGGTGATACGGCGGCGGGGGCCGGGGCGTGTGGCGGTGGCCGCGGGGGTGGGGGCGGGTGCGGCGTGAGGACGAGGGGTGCGGCGCGGCGTCAGGGGGTGAAGCGGCCGAACTTGCCCCGGTGGAAGAGGAGCGGGTCGCCTTCGGTCTCCGCCGTGCCGAGGGCGTCCACCCGGCCCACCACGATGAGGTGGTCGCCGCCGGTGTGGACGGCCTGGATCGTGCAGTCGACCCAGGCCGGGGCGCCGGTCAGCCGCGGGGCGCCGGAGACCGGCGCCGCGTCGTAGCTCACCCCGGCGAACTTGTCGCCGCCGCTCACCGCGAACGCGCGGCACAGGGTGCCCTGGTCGGCGCCGAGGATGTTCACGCAGAAGACGCCCGCGCGCGCGATGCGCGGCCACGTCATCGACGTACGCGCCACCATGAAGGAGACCAGGGGCGGGTCCAGGGACAGCGAGGAGAAGGACTGACAGGCGAAGCCGGCGGGGCCGGTGGGACCAGTGGGGTCTGTGGGGTCCGTGGGTCCAGCGGTGCCTGCCGATGCGCTCTCGGGGGTCTCGGCCGGGGCCGTGATCACGGTGACGCCCGTCGCGAAGTTCCCGAGCACCCGGCGGAATTCGTCCCGGTCCAGCGGTGCCCGCTCGTCGTCGCCGACCGCGCGCAGCTGGGGCCGCGGCAGTACGTCGAGGGGGGCGGTGGTGGTGCGGGCCCCGACCGACCTGAGGTATCGGACGGCGGTGGCCGCCATCCCTGCGTGTCCCATCACGTCGACCATTGAAGCTGACGGTGCATCAGATGTGAAGGGCGTGGCCGAAACGCTGCAGACCCACGCGTATCTTCAGCCCCATGAAGCGGGGGAAAGCGCGTCGGAACTGGGGCGACGTGGAGATGCGGGCCGCGGGGGCGGCGAGCGCGGCACAGTTCCCGGTGGCCGGGCTCGTGTCGTTCATCGTGACGCTCGGCCAGGACGATCACGGGGTCGGGGGCGGCCCGGATTTCGGTCTGGCCTGCGCGGTCCTCTTCGCGCCGCTGCTGCTGCCGGTCCTCGGCATGGTGCACTCCGGGGTGCTCACGCTGCCGGCGGTCTGGCTGGGGCGGCGGGCGGCCGCGGTGTGCGGGCGGGGGCCGGAGTGGGCGTGGTCGCTGGGCTGCCTGGTGCCGGTCGGCTTCGCGTGGGCGGGGTTCTTCGCCGCGCCGGGTGCGCCTTTCGCGGGGCCCGCGGGGTGGTTTACGGCGAGTGGAGTCGTGCCCGCGCTGAACGTCGCGTACTGCAGACGCCGCGAGGAACGCCTCGGCCGGCCGCTGCGCAAGGTCTGGATCCTGTCGGGCCTGATCTCGCTCGCCCTGTGCGCGACCGTCGTCGGCGCGGCCGTCGTCGCCACGGAGACGGGCCTGCTCAAGGAGTACGAGCCGCCACACCTGGCACCGGGGCAGGTGGCGGGCGCGTGGCGGGACGACGACGGCGAGCTCCGCTTCCGCCTGCGCGAGGACGGCCGCGCGGAACTTCCTTCGTGCGGCGACGCCACCGGTACGTGGACGTTGACCGGCGACGACGAGTTCCTGGACCGCCGCCCGGCCCTGGAGGTGGACGCGGACGCGGAGGCTGACGCTGACGCCGAGGGGTGCGAGGGCTCGCAGACCTGGACCGTGGGCGGCACGGAGGATGATCCCGAACTGTTCGTGAACCTGGGCACCATGGACGACCCGGACATAGAGACGCTGCACCGGGGAGGGTGAGGGGGTGGCGCCCGTGGGTCGGCAGGGTTGTGTCGGAGCGGGGCCCTTCGCGTCGTACGCCCGGAGAACGGGGGCCGGGGGTCGCCTGCGTTGCGTCGTACGCCCAGCCGCTGTCCGCGCGGGTGGGGTGTCTTGGGGCCCACGCCCGTGGCGCACCACGTGACGTCCAGGTCTCAGCGGCCGTGATACCTCGGGGTGCGGCGTTCCACGAAAGCCGTGACGCCCTCGTTCGCGTCCGTCGTCGTCATGTTGATCTCCTGCGCCGCCGCCTCCGCGGCGAACGCGCTCGCCCTGTCCGTGTCCAGCGACGCGTTGACCAGCTGCTTGGTCAGGGCCAGGGCGCGGGTCGGGCCGGTGGCGAGGCGGTCCGCCCATGTCCGCGCCGTCTTCTCCAGCTCGTCGGCCGGTACGACGCGGTTGACCAGGCCCAGCCGTTCCGCGTCCGCCGCCGACACCGCGTCGCCGAAGAACATCAGCTCCTTGGCGCGCTGCGGCCCGATCAGGCGGGGCAGCAGATAGGCGCCGCCGCCGTCCGGTACGAGGCCGCGGCGGACGAACACCTCGATGAACCGGGCGGATTCGGCCGCGAGGACCAGGTCGCAGGCGAACGCCAGATGGGAGCCGATGCCGGCCGCCGTGCCGTTCACCGCGGCGATCACCGGCTTCTCGCAGTCGAGGACCGCGGAGATCAGCCGCTGCGCGCCCTGCCGGATGGTGCGGGCCACGTCACCCGGCACCCGCTCCCCGCCCGACGCCGCCCCCGTCGCCGGCACCCCCGTCGCCGGCGCCCCGCGCAGATCCGCGCCCGCGCAGAATCCCTTGCCGGTCGCGGTGATCACCACGGCCCGTACCGCGGGGTCGCCGGACGCCGCGGCGAGCAGCGCGATGACGCGTTCGCGCTGGTCCCACGTGAGGGCGTTCATGGCCTCGGGGCGGTTGAGCGTGATCCACGAGACGCCGTTGTCAGTGGTGTGCCGTATCAATGAGTCGAGGGCGTCGTGAGGCTCGGGGGAGGCTGTCATGGGGGAGTGGCTCCGTTTCGCGTGGAGGCGGATGGCGGTGCGGGTGCGCGCACGAGTGGGGGTACGGGTCCGCGCGCGGGTGCCGGTGCGGGTCCGCGCACGGGTGCGGGTGCGTGAGGGGACGTGGCGCCAAGGGGGCCTAGTGGCAGACGGCGAACGCGTCGAGCGCCACCGCCCCCTGCCCGCGCGGCAGCACCATCAGCGGGTTGATGTCCAGCTCCGCGAGGTCGTCGTCGAGTTCGAGCGCCATCCGCTGCACCCGGAGCACCACCTCGACCAGCGCGTCGACGTCAGCGGGAGCCGCGCCCCGCACCCCGTCGAGCAGGGCCCGCCCCCGCAGTTCGCGGAGCATCGCCTTCGCCTGGTCCTCCCCGAAGGGCGGCACCCGCACGGCCGCGTCCCGCAGGACCTCGACGAGCACACCGCCGAGCCCGACCGTCACCGTCGGCCCGAAGAGCGAGTCGTGCGTGACGCCGACGACCATCTCGACGCCCCGCTCGACCATCTGGCAGACCAGGATCCCGTCCAGCGCGACCCCCTCGTAGCGGGCGATGTCCGTGAGCTCCCGATAGGCGTCGCGCACCTGGCTCGCCGAGGTCAACCCGACCTTCACCAGGCCCAGTTCGGTCTTGTGCGCGAGCTGCGGGCCCGACGCCTTCATGACGACCGGGTAGCCGACCAGGCCGGCCGCCCGCACGGCCGCCGCCGCGCTCGTCACCAGCTGCTCCCGCGGCACCCTGATGCCGTACGCGCGCAGCAGCTGCTTCGCCGCGTGCTCGCTGAGCTGCTGGCCGGGCCGCATGAGCGCCTGCGCCTTGCGGAAGGAGGGGGACGGGGTGCGCGGCGCCTCGTCGAAGGGCGAGCGGTAGTTCGTGGTGAAGCGGTGGTGGTCCAGATAGGCGCGCACCGCCGTGATGCAGTTGGCGAAGGTGCGGAAGGTCGCGACCCGCGAGGAGCCGAGCAGCGTCTTGCGGTACGCGTCCTCGGTCCCCACCGGCGACCCCCACACCACGCACACCAGCTTGTCCGTGCGCTCCGCCGCGTCCACCAGGTCCTGCGCCAGCTTGTCGCTCATCGGCGGGAAGGGGCCGGTGATCGGACAGATCAACACGCCCACCTCAGGGTCGTCCAGGATCGCGTCGATGATCTTGCGGCCGCGCCAGTCGCCGACGGGGTGGCCGCCGTTGTCGATGGGGTTCGCGACGTTCAGGTAGCCGGGTATCCACTCGTGCAGCTCCGCCTGCTTGGCCTCGGAGAGCGTGGGCAGGCGCAGGCCCGCCTCGGTCGCCAGGTCCGAGAAGTGCGCGCCCGTGCCGCCCGAGATCGAATAGACGGCGACGCCGTCGGCCTGGGGGGTGCGCGCCCTCGCCAACAGGGCGGACGTGTCCTGGAGTTCGTCCAGGCCGTCGACGCGGATCACGCCGAACTGCCGCATCGCCGCGTCGACCACGGTGTCCGCGCCGGTCAGCTTGCCGGTGTGTGACGCCGCCATGCGGGCGCCGGCCTCGGTGCGGCCGACCTTCACGGCGACCACCGGGACGCCGCGGCGGGCCGCCCGGTCGGCGGCGAGCAGGAAGGCGCGGCCGTCCTTGAGGCCCTCGACGTAACAGGCGATGGCGCCGACCTCGGGGCGCTCGGCGAAGTAGGAGATGAAGTCGGACGTCTCCAGGTCGGCCTCGTTGCCGGTGGGCGCCCAGTGGGAGAGGCG
The DNA here is from genome assembly GCF_055591085.1 of Streptomyces sp. NPDC041713. Classification (NCBI taxonomy): domain Bacteria; kingdom Bacillati; phylum Actinomycetota; class Actinomycetes; order Kitasatosporales; family Streptomycetaceae; genus Streptomyces; species Streptomyces sp. NPDC041713. The sequence goes on along the minus strand of NZ_JBVIZY010000005.1, from coordinate 399,996 downwards.
TACGCCGAGCTCCTGCATCGTGAAGACGGGGCGGCCCTGGTGGCCGGACTGGGTGATCAGCGCGATCGCCGGGCCCTCGAGGTCCTCGCGGAACGCCTCGAAGGCGTTGAGGTTGGTGTTCGGGCCGAGGAGCCGGAGGCCGGAGCCTTGTACGGCGGCGGCGAGGCGGGCCTGGGCGGCCGCGCCCTCCTCGCCGGTCTCGGCGAAGCCGGAGGCGAAGGCGACGGCGAACTTGACCTTCTGCTCGGCGAGTTGCTCGATGACGGGGAGGGGGTCGGCGAGGAGGAGTACGGCGAGGTCGACCTGTTCCGGGAGGTCCGCGACGGAGGGGAAGCAGGGGAGGTCGAAGACGGTGGGGCGGGTGGGGTGTACGGGGTGGAGGCGGGCGCCGACGCGGGTGGCCCAGGTGAGGAGTTGGCGGGTGACGCCGGTGTTGGGGCGGCCCTCTGTGTCCGAGGCGCCGATGACGGCGACGGAGGTGGGGCGGAAGAAGCGGTCGAGGTCGGGTACGTCGGTGTACAGCGGTCGGCCGCTGACGTCCAGGTCGGGGTCGGGGGCGGGGTCGCCCGGGGCTCGGCCGTGGCTGTGGCTGTGGCCGTGGACGGTGTTGGGGGGGAGTTCGCCGCAGGCCACGACGTGGGCGCGGCGGGGGTCTGTGGTGAAGGTGCCGTGAGTCGATCCAAGCATCGGTCCGCCCGCTCCTGTGTGACAGCACGTTGCGCTAGCGCTTGCGCTAACGGTTACCTGACGCACTGTCAGCTTACTGAACTGACGCCCCGTCAGGAATGGGGCTGCGTGTAAAGCCTGGCGGGGGGCGGGGTGGTCCTACGGAACCGTAGGGGGTGGGGGGTTGCCAAGGTCGCGAATTGGCCTTCGGCCGGGCGCGGTGAAGGGAGGGGGGTCTGTTGGTGTTGTCGGGCGGCTTTCTCTTTCCGTGGGCCGGGGTGTGGGGGTGGCGGGGCCGCGGGGGTATGTGCGTACTCGCCATCCCTGCGCCACGCCGCACGGACAATGGCGTCAGTGTGCGCTCTGTGCTCCGTTCGCACATACCCCCACGTCCCCTCCCCGCCGTTTTCGGCCGTCGGGCGTGGGGGCGTCCGACGTCCGGCTCCTTTGGTCCCCTTGGTCCCTCAGGCCGGGCGGAAGACCGCGATGGCCGGGGTCGTCTCCGTCGCGGCTCGGAACGTTGCTTCGAGTCGCATCCCGATGTGCAGGTCGCTCTCGGGGCAGTCGATGAGTTCCGTCATCATGCGGGGGCCCTCGGCCAGGTCGGCTATGGCCGCTGTGTAGGGGGTGCGGGTGTTGAAGGGGGGGAGGTCGTTTCTGTGGATGGTCGACCAGGTGTAGAGGGTGGCTCGGCCGGTGGACTGTTCCCAGGTGACGTTCTCGCTCCAGCAGTGCGGGCAGAATTCGCGCGGGTAGTGGTGGGCCGTTCCGCATGCTCCGCAGCGGCGGATCAGTAGGCGGCCCTCGGCTGCGGCCTCCCAGTAGGGGCGGGTGAACGTGTCGGTCTCGGGCACGTCGAAGCGTGGTGTCTGGGGGTGGTTCGGGCTCATGGTGTGTCCGATCGCGGAGGGAGCTGACGGGGCGTCAGTTCAGCGCACTCGCTGGGGGCGCGCAAGGGGGAGGGGCCCGTGATGGGATCGCAATCGGTTTGGGAACTTGACCGTCACCCATCAAGTAGTCGCGCGGTTACTCTCCAGTCATGGCCGACTCGACCGCTCCGCTTTCGCCTCCGCAGGACCGTCCCGCGTATGTCATCGGCGGTGGTCCCGGCGGTCTCGCTGTCGCGGCGGCCCTGCGTGTGCGGGGTGAGCGGGCCGTCGTCCTGGAGAAGGCCGAGCGGCTCGGGGCCTCCTGGCGGGGGCATTACGACCGGCTCCATCTGCACACCACGCGCCGGCTCTCCGGGCTGCCGGGGCTCGCCATTCCGCGGGCGTTCGGGCGGTGGGTCTCGCGCGACGATGTCGTGCGGTATCTGGAGAAGTACGCCGAGTACCACCAGCTCGACATCGTCACCGGGGTCGAGGTGACCGGGCTCGAACCCGACGGGAGCGGCTGGCTGTTGCGGGCCACCGGGGGGCGGGAGCTGAGGGGGAGCGCGGTGGTGGTCGCCACCGGGTACAACCACACCCCGTATCTGCCGGACTGGCCCGGCGCCGGCACCTACACCGGTGAGCTTCTGCACGCGGGCGGGTACCGGAATCCTCGTCCCTACGTGGGTAGGGACGTGCTGGTCGTGGGGGTCGGGAACACCGGTGCCGAGATCGCCGTCGATCTCGCCGAAGGGGGTGCCGGGCGGGTGCGGCTCGCTGTGCGGACCGCTCCTCATGTCGTGCGTCGTTCCACCGCCGGGTGGCCCGCGCAGATGTCCGGGATTCTCTGCCGGCGGCTTCCTGTCGCGGTCGCCGATCGGCTCGCTCGGCCGGTGACCCGGGTGGGGGTTCCTGATCTGTCGTCGAAGGGGCTGCCGCGTCCCGACACCGGCTTGTTCTCGCGGGCCAGGCAGGGCGCCATCCCGGTGCAGGACGTCGGTCTCATCGACGCCGTGCGGAAGGGGCGGGTCGAGCCCGTGGCCGCCGTGGAGTCGTTCGAGGAGGGCAAGGTGATCCTTGCCGACGGCAGCCGGATCGGGCCCGAGGTCGTCATCGCGGCCACCGGGTACCGGCGCGCCCTCGAAGGTCTCGTCGGCGACCTCGGGGTGCTGGACTCCCGCGGCCGGCCGGTCGCGCACAGCCGCCGTACGGCCCCGGGGGCTCCCGGGCTCTACTTCACCGGCTTCACCAATCCCGTCAGCGGCATGCTTCGTGAGCTCTCGCGCGACGCCGAGAAGATCGCCAAGGTGATTGCCAGGAGGGGGTAGGGGGTCGTGGGGGTGTGCTTGTAATTCGGAGGCGGGGGTGGCTCCTCGGGGGAACAATGGGGCATGTCCTCAGAGAATTCCGCGTCCGCGGGCGCGCATGCCTATGCCCATGTTCGTCAACCGTCCGTGTTCGGGTGGGAGTTGACCACTGATCTTGAGGGGTTTCTTGCTCGGGCCCGGGGGTTTCTGCACTCCGAGGCCGCCCTGCACACCGCGCTGCTGAGTGTCACCGAGGTCCTTCGCGTGCGGGGGCCTCATGTGTACGGGGACGGCGTGCCCCTCTTCGGTACGTATGCCGGTGACGATGGGGTGGTGCGGGGAGCGTTCGTGTGGACGCCGCCTCGTCGGGTGGTCCTCAGTCCTCTCGGCCCCGAGGCCGCCGACGCGCTGGCCGCTCGGCTCGTCGACGTCGGTCCGGAGTTGCCCGGGGTCGCCGCCCACCACGTCGCCGCCGAGGCGTTCGCCCGAGCCTGGGAGCGGCGTACCGGGGGTCTCGTCTCGACCGACGTCCGTCAGCGTCTGTACCGGCTCGGCACCCTCACGCCGCCCGGCCCCGCGCCCGCGGGCCGCGCCCGGGTCGCCACGGCCGCCGACCGGTCGCTGCTGGCGCGCTGGCACGACGAGTTCGGGGAGGCCGTCGGTGAGCGCTCCGCCATGGGTGGCGGTGCCTGGGCGGACACCCGGATCGCCTACGGGGGCGTCACCCTCTGGGAGACCCCGGACGGCGTCCCCGTCGCCATGGCCGGTGTCACTCCGCGGGTCGCGGGGCAGGTCCGGGTGGCGCCCGTGTACACCCCGGCGGAGCAGCGGGGGCGTGGGTACGGCGGTGCGGTGACCGCCGCGGTGACCCGTGCCGCGCTCGACGCGGGGGTGGCCGAGGTCCTGCTCTTCACGGATCTGGCCAACCCCACGAGCAACGGCCTCTACCAGCGCATCGGGTACCGGGCCGTGGAGGACTTCACGCAGTACGACTTCCACCGCGGGGACGCGGCCGTCACGGCCACAGCAGCTCCGTGATCCAGGGGGTGGTGGCGTCCGCGGGTTCCCCGCTCCTGCGGTACCGCAGGCGTACGTGGCGGCGGCGGGCGTCGCCCTGGAAGAACTCCGCCTCCACCGGGTCCAGGACGTACAGCGTCCAGGTGGGGGCGTCGGCGTCCGGGTCGGCGTGGGCGCGGTCCCAGGCGGCGGTGGACGCCTTGTCCAACTCGGCCTGTGTGGGCAGGACTTCGCTCTGGCGGCCCACCAGCGCTGCCGCCAGGGCGCCGGTCGACCTCGCGTGCAGGTCGGCGAGGCTCTCGGGGTGCGGGGCCGTGGTGACCCGGCCCCTGATCCGGATCTGCCGGCCCTGCGCGGGCCAGTAGAAGTGCAGGGCGGCCTCCGGGCGGGCCGCGAGCTGGCGGCCCTTCGCGCTGGTCGCGTGCGAGGCGAAGTGCCAGCCGCGGTCGTCCGCGTCGTGCAGCATGACGGTGCGCACGTCGGGGCCGCCGTCCTCCGTCACCGTCGCCAGGCCCATGGTGTGCGGCTCGGGCTGCCCGGCGGCCACCGCCTCCGCGAACCAGGCGTGGAAGAGGGGGAGCGGTGCCGCGGGCGCCGCCGCCGGGTCGAAGGCGGGCAGCTCCACGTCCCAGACCCGCTGTGACCTCAGCAGCTTCTGGAACTCGGACGGCTCGGGGAGCGGTGCGGGTGTCGTCGTCATACGGCGATTGTGGCCGGTCGGGGCGGGGGCGGCCTGTGGGCTGCCGGTCGGCCTGTTCGCTATTGCGCCTCGCGCGGTGGCATCAGTTGGGTGATCCGGTCGAACAGTTCCTGCAGGGGTTCGCCCACGGCCCGGCCGAACTCCGTCAGGCCGTATGTGACCTGCGGCGGTGTCGTCGGTTCGACCTCGCGCCGGACCAGGCCGTCCTGGACCAGCGCGCGCAACGTCTGCGCGAGCATCTTCTCGCTGATGCCCTGGATGCTCTCGCGCAGCTCGTAGAAGCGGAGGTCATCGCTCTGCAGGGCGATCAGCACCCACACGCCCCACTTGCTGGTCACGTGGTCGACCACGTCGCGCGCGGGGCAGTCGATGCGGAACACGTCGTACCGCTTGGTCGCGTCGGTCCGGCTGAGCTGCGCGCCTTCCGTCATGTGCGGAGCCTACCTCCGGGTATGCCCGAAGGCAGGTGCTCATCCCCGTCCCAGCACCACCGTCCCCGACGAGCAGAACCAGCCGCCCGTCCCGGAGGCCACGGCCAGTTCGGGCAGCGAGCCGTCGGGGCGGCGGACCTGGCCGTCGCCCGCCTGGCCGCGGAGTTGGCGTACCGCCTCCACGAGGAGGAACAGGCCGCGCATGCCCGGGTGTTGGGCGGAGAGGCCGCCGCCGTCCGTGTTCGTCGGCAGGTCGCCGGTCCGCAGCAGACGGCCCTTCTCCACGAAGGCGCCGCCCTCGCCCTTCGCGCAGAAGCCCAGGTCCTCCAGGGTCACCAGCGTCATGTACGTGAAGGCGTCGTAGATCTCGGCGATGTCGATGTCCGCGGGGCGCACCCCTGCCCGCTCGAAGGCGAGGCGGCCGCTGACCGCCGCCGGGGAGACCGTGAAGTCCTCCCACTCCGACATCGTCGTGTGCGAGACGTGCTCGCCCGCGCCGAGTATCCATACCGGATCGGACGCGCAGTCCCGTACGTACTCCTCGGCCGCGAGCAGGACCGCGCAGCCGCCGTCGGACCGTATGCAGCAGTGCAGTTTGGTGAACGGGTCCGCGATCATCGGGCCGGCCAGGACCTCGTCGACCGTGATGGGGGTGCGGAACATCGCGTCCGGGTTCGTGGCGGCGTTCGCGCGGGCCTGCACGGCCACCGAGGCGAGCTGCTCCAGCGTCGTGCCGTACTCGTGCATGTGGCGACGGGCCGCCATCGCGTACTTGGCGATCAGGGAGTGCCCGTAGGGGACCTCGAACTGGAGGGGGCCCCGCGCGCCGAAGGAGAGGTTCGACGTGCGGCGCCCCGCCTTGATGTCCGCGCGGGCGGTCGAGCCGTAGACGAGCAGCACGGCGTTGGCCCGCCCGGCCGCTATCGCGTCCGCCGCGTGCGCCGCCATGACCTCCCAGGTGGCGCCGCCGACCGAGGTGGAGTCCACCCAGCGGGGGCTGAGGCCGAGGTACTCGGCGACCTCGACCGGCGCCAGGGTGCCGAGGCCCGCCGAAGCGATGCCGTCGATGACGTCGCGCCCGAGCCCGGAGTCGGCCAGCGCGCGCCGGGCCGCCTGGGCGTGCAGCGTGTAGGGCGTGGCCTCGTCGACCCGGCCGCAGTCCGAGAGGGCGACACCGACGACGGCGACCTTGCGGGGTGTGGAACGGGTATCTACAGGCATGGATCTGACGGTACATCAGGTAAGTGAGAGGGGTGGGGTGTTGTCGCGCTCGGGGTGGGCGTCGGTTGTGCGGGTGGTGTCCTCGGTCTGTGCTTATGGGGTGCGCGGTTCTAATATGACGGCCCGTCAGATCTGGGTCCGGGCCGTCGCGCCCGGGGGAGGAGCCTGCCGATGGACGCCGCCTTCAGTGCGGAACAGGGCGAGATCCGCCGCACCCTGCGCGAAGTGATCACCAAACGGTGCGGCCCCGACGAGGTCAAGGCGGCCGCCCGCACCCCCGCCGGCCACGACGCCGGGCTGTGGACCGCCCTCGCCGACCAGCTCGGCCTGCCCGGCCTCGCGATCCCCGAGGCGTACGGGGGTGTCGGCTGCACGACAGCGGAACTGTCCCTGGGTTGCGAGGAATTGGGGAGGGCGCTCGCTCCCACACCGCTCTTCGCCACCGCCGTCCTCGCCGCCCCGCTCATCCTCGCCCTCGGCACCGAAGGGCAGCGCGCCGAGCTGCTGCCCCGCATCGCCGCCGGCCAGCTGACCGCCGCCCTCGCCGTCCCCGGCACCGGGCTCGCCACGGCACTCGGCCTCGTCGGGGACAACCGCGGCGACTGGGCGGGCGGCGGCCGCGCGGGCGGTGTGCAGGCGCACCGGTCCGCCGACGGGGTGTGGCGGCTGTACGGGCAGGCCGAGCAGGTCATCGACGGGCACAGCGCGGGGCTGCTCGTGGTCGCCGCGCACGCGGGCGGCTTCGCCCGGTCCCGTACGCTCCTCTTCCTCGTGCGGGAGGACGCGCACGGCATGTCACGGGCCCGGCAAACCGCGCTGGACGAGACCCGCACCCAGGCGAGGGTCGAACTGCGCGACGTCGAGGCGGAGTTGCTGGGCGACGACGACGCCGACGTGCCGGCCGCGCTCGCCGCCGTGGGGGACGTCGCGGCCACGGTCGTCGCCGCCGAGGCCGTCGGCGCCGCCGACCGGGCGCTGGAGAGCACCGTCGCGTATGTACGCCAGCGCGAGCAGTTCGGGCGCGCGATCGGCTCCTTCCAGGCGGTGAAGCACCGGCTCGCCGACGTGTACGTACAGGTGCAGGCGGCGCGGTCCGCCGCCTACTACGCGGCGTGGGCGGCGGGCGCGGAGGCCGCCGGGTTCGGCGGGCAGGGCGCCGAACGGGCCGGGGGGCTCGCGCTCGCGCAGGCCCTCGACGCGTTGCGGACGGCCGCGTCGGAGGGGGTGCAGCTGCACGGCGGGATCGGCTTCACCTGGGAGCACGAGGCCCACCTGTACTTCAAGCGTGCGTCGAGTGACGAGCTGCTCTTCGGCCCGGTGCACCGGCTGCGGGCGCGGGCTGCGGAACGGGCCGATCTGTTCGCGGAGGGCGGGGGCGCCAACACCGTCCCGGTCTCCCCTGGCTCCGTCCCCGCTCCCCCTGGTTCCGTCCCCGTTCCCCCTGGTTCCGTCCCCTCCGGCCCCGTCCCCTCCGAGCTCGACCTCGACCCCGATCCGGGTCCCGGGCCCGCCTCCCTCGGAAAGGCCGTCTGATGCCGCCCGGACTGCGGCTCGTGCAGAAGGTCTCCGCCACCCGCGCCTTCGGCAGGATCGCCCCGCACTTCATCCCCGCGATGGACCGCACCGTGCACCGGCTCACCCGCGGCCGGGTGCTGCTCAGCGCGCGGATGCTGCCCGGCGTCATCCTCACCGCGCGGGGCGCGAAGAGCGGGCTGCCGCGGCGTACGCCGTTGGCGTGCATGCCCGAGGAGGAGGCGGGGACCTGGGTGCTGATCGGGTCCAACTTCGGGCGGCCCGGCCACCCCGCGTGGACCGCCAATCTGCTCGCCCACCCGGACGCGGAGATCAGCTGGCGCGGCGCCGACGTACCGGTGCGGGCGCGGCTGCTCACCGGGGCGGAACGGGAGGCGGTCTGGGCGGCGGCGCTGGCGTTCTGGCCGCCGTATGCCGCGTACCAGGCCCGCGTCGACCGGGAGATACGGCTGTTCCGGCTGGAGCGGCGCGTACAGGAAGGGTGCGCCACAGACCAGAGCGGCGGATCACCGGAGTGATCCGCCGTCGGGCTGACAGGACTTGGGGAGAGGGAGAAAGGGGAGGGGAGAAAGAGGTGCGGGGTGTGCCCGTCAGGGCTACTTCGTCGGCTTCTTGCCGGTTACGCCCAAATGCACCAACTGCGCCAGATTCGGCTTCAGTTCGGCCTGCTTGACGCCCCACGTCTGGAAGCCGCGCTGATGCGAGGCGACCGCCGCGAGCATCGCGACCAGGGAGCCTGCCATGGCCGCGGGGCTGACGTCCTTGTCGACCTTGCCCTTGTCCTGGAGCTCCTTGACGGAGTCCGTAAGGGAGTTGTTGACCGAGTTGAGGATCTTCATCCGGATCTTGTAGAAGCGCTTGTCGCCCTCGGCCGCACCGAGGTCGACGACCCGGAGGATCGCGTCGTTCTTGCGCCAGAAGTCGAGGAATCCCTCGACGAGATCCTGCGAGGTCTGCCAGCCCGCCTTGCCGACCCATGAGCGCCCGTCGAGCAACTGGGTCAATTCGGCGCCCTCCGCGGCCATTTGCTCCGCGATCTCCAGGACGGCGCCCTCGACGTCCGGGAAGTACTGGTAGAAGGTCGCGGGTGAAGTCCCCGCCTTCCGGGCGACGTCGATGACTTTGACGTCCCGGTAGGGCGAGGAGCTGAGCATCTCGCTGAGGCAGTCGAGCAGCTTCTGACGCGTCGCCTGACCGCGCCGACCGGCCACGCGGCCGTCGACGGTACGTACCTGTCCTGTCATGCCGTCAGCTTACCGAGGGGTGATCGGAGCGCGATTCGGCCGAGTGCAAATGGGGTTGGGGCGCGTGGGCGCGGCGGAAGGGGCGTCCCGTCGGAATCGGGCAGATGTTCGAATATACGCGCTGCGAAGCCGTCGGCCGGCCGTTAGCTTGACGGCATGGACTACGCAGAGCAGGACACAGCGGACGGATACGCGGAGGGCGTGCCCTGCTGGGTCGACGCGATGCTCCCCGACGTCGCGGGCGGCAAGCGGTTCTACGGTGAGCTCTTCGGGTGGACCTTCGACGAGGGCGCTGGACCGGAGTACGGGCACTACGCCCAGGCGTACGCCGACGGGAACCCCGTCGCCGCGCTCGCCCCCAAGGCCGACGGCCGCATGCCCACCGTGTGGACGGTGTACCTGGCCACGCCCGACGCCGCCGCCCTCGGCGAGCGGATCAGGGCCGCCGGCGGCTCGATGATCAGGGAGCCGCTGCCGGTCGGCCCCTACGGCACGATGGCCCTGGCCGCCGACCCCGAAGGCGCCGTCTTCGGCCTCTGGCAGGGCGGCACGCACCCCGGCTTCGGACGGCGGCAGCGGCCCGGCTCGTACTGCTGGACCGAGGTGTACTCACGGGACAAACAGCTGGTCGACCCGTTCTACGAGGGTGTGCTCGGCTACCGCGGCTTCGACCTGGACCCCGACGGCGAGGAGTTCCGCGCCTGGTCGCCCGCGGGCACCGAGCCCGGCCCCGACACGGCCGTCGGCGGCCGCGCCCTGCTCACCGACACCGCCTCCGAGGTGCGGATGCCCCCGCACTTCCTCGTCTACTTCGCCGTCACCGACACGGACGCCGTGGCCGCCGCGGTGCCCCGGCTCGGCGGCCGGATCCGCAGGGCGCCCGCCGACACCCCGTACGGCAGGATCGCGGTGCTCACCGACAATCAGGGGGCGACGTTCGCGGTCCTCCAGGACTGAGGGTGGGGTTTTGTCCCCAGACACCCCGATCCCGCCCCGGGTTCGCAACGGCCGCCTCGGACAGGAAGAATCAGGGTGCGTGCCGCCGTAGCGGCTCGGTGGTGAGACGCTGCACGGGGCCGTCCTCTTCGACGGCCGCGTACGGGGAGGTGGCAAGGCAAGTGGTGGATCAGCTGACGCAGCACGATCCGAGGCGGATCGGGCCGTTCGAGGTCCTCGGCCGACTTGGTGCCGGTGGCATGGGTCTGGTCTATCTCGCGCGCTCCGCGTCGGGGCGGCGCGTGGCGATCAAGACGGTGCGGACCGAGCTCGCCGAGGACCAGCTGTTCCGTGTCCGCTTCACGCGCGAGGTCGAGGCCGCCCGCGCCGTGTCCGGCTTCTACACGGCCGCGGTGGTGGACGCCGACCCGCGGGCCGCCGTGCCCTGGCTCGCCACGGCGTACGTGCCGGCGCCCTCCCTCGAGGAAATAGTGAATGAACACGGGCCGCTGCCCACCCAGGCGGTGCGCTGGCTCGCGGCGGGCGTGGCCGAGGCCCTGGAGTCCATCCACGGCGCGGGCCTGGTCCACCGCGACCTCAAGCCCTCCAACGTCCTCGTCGTCGAGGACGGGCCGCGCGTCATCGACTTCGGCATCGCGTCCGGCGTCTCCAACACCCGGCTGACCATGACCAACGTCGCCGTCGGCACGCCCGCGTACATGTCACCCGAGCAGGCGAAGGACTCGCGCAGCGTCACCGGCGCCAGCGACGTCTTCTCGCTCGGCTCCACCCTCGTCTTCGCCGCCACCGGGCACGCGCCGTTCCACGGCGCCAACCCCGTCGAGACCGTCTTCATGCTGCTCCGCGAGGGCCCCGACCTGGCGGGCCTGCCCGACGAGCTGCGGCCCCTCATCGAGTCCTGCATGCAGATGGAGGCCGCGCTGCGGCCCACCCCCGCCGACCTCCAGGCGCAGCTCGCCCCGCACCTCTTCGCCTCCGAGAGCGCCGACAACGACGACAGCGGGACGGCGTCCGCGTGGCTCCCCGAGCGGGCCGTCGCCCTCATCGAGGCCCGCCGCGGGGGCCGGCCGCCCGCCCGGGTCGCCGCCTCCGCCGCGCGCAGCGCCGGCCGGGGCGCCGCCGCGCCCGCGCCCGCCGCGCCCGTCACCGCGCCGCCGCTCCCGCAGCAGCCGCCGCCCGCGCCGTCCCAGCCGCCGTTCGCGGTGACGCCGGACGCCGGGCCGGTGCGGCTCGCCGGGGCGAAGGTGCCGATCGGGCCCGGGCCGCGCGTCTCCGCCGGAGCGGCCCGCGCGAGCGTTCCGCCCGGTGCCGCCGGGCTCGCCGCGTCCTGGTCCCGCTCCACCCCGCACCGGGCCGGCGCCAACGGCACCGACCCGGCCGCCGGTGTGCCCGCGCCGGCCCCGGCGCCCGACGCCGCGCCCACCTCGTGGCGGCCCTGGCGCTTCCGGATGTCCAACGACGTCTGGGGCACCCCCGCCGTCGCGGGGAACCTCGTCTACGTGACGTCCTTCGAGGTACACGCCCTGGACGTCGCCACCGGCCGGCGCAGCTTCAAGACGCGGGACGTCGCCTGGTCCATGGCGGTGGCCGACGGCCGCATCCACGCCTCCGACGGCCCCACGCTCTACGCCCTCGACGGCGCCGAGGGATCCGACCTCTGGCGGCTGCCGACCGACGCCTGGGTGTACTCCCTGCAGGCCGACCGCGGCACCGTCGTCACCGGCACGCGCGGCGGCGGCGTCCAGGCCTGGGAGGCGGCCAACGGCGAGAAGCTCTGGGAGATCACCGGCGCCCAGACCGACTTCGAGACGCCCGAGGCCGGACCGGTCGTCCACGACGGCACGGTGTACGTGTGGAAGGGCGCCCGGCTGCGCGCCCTGGAGGCCCGTACGGGTGAGGAACGCTGGTCCTACCCGGTCGGCGACGCGGCGTCCTGCGGGGGCGTGCCGGTGCGGCTCGCGCAGGCGCAGGACGGTTACGTGTACGTGGCCGCGGGGTCGCGGGTCCTCGCCATCGACGTGGCGGGCGGGCACGTGCGCTGGCACTTCGAGGCGCCGGCCGCGTTCCTCTGCCCGCCCGCGTTCGCGCCCGGGCCCGCGGTGACGGGCGGCGGTGTCTACCTCGCCGACTACCTCGGCACGGTGTACGCGCTCGACGCGACGGACGGCCGCGACCGGTGGCGCATCGCCACGGAGTCCCGCTCCTCGATCGAACCGGTCCTCGTCGCGGACGGGCACGTGCACGTGGGCAGCGGCAAGGGGCTCTACACCCTCGACGCGGTCACGGGCACGCCGAAGTGGCGCTTCCAGGCGGGCGGCGAGGTCGTCGGCACGCCGGTCGTCGCCGACCGCCGCATCCACTTCGGCTCCACGGACCACCTCCTCTACACCCTGAAGGCGGACGACGGCCGCCTGCGCTGGAAGCTGGCGACGGGCGGCGAGATCACGGGGGCGCCCGTGGTGCGGGATGGCGTGGTGTACGCGTGCAGCAAGGATCGGTGTGTTTATGCGTTGGACGCGGAGAGGGGGACGGGGACTGCGCGGGGGTAGGCCGGGGGGCTGTGGTTTGTGGTCCCACCCACCCACCCGCCCGCCCGTTTACCCGTGTCGTGGGGTGGGCGGTGGCTGGGTGCGGGTGTGTTTTGGGCTGGGGTCCGCGCCTGGGGTCGTTTGTGGGTGCGGGGCCGCGGGGGTATGTGCGTACTCGCCATCCACTGTTCGCCACGCCTCGCGGACAACATTGCTATTGCTGGCTCGGTGCTCCGTGCGCACATACCCCCACGTCCCCTTCCGAGCGTTTGCGGGTGCGGCCCGGTGGGGGAGCTCCCTGCCCCTGGGCCGACGGCCCGTCGCGGGACGCACCGCCCCCGCCCCTGCGCCCACAGCACGTTGTGAGTGGCGCACCCACTCACCGTCACCTGCGACCACGGCACGACGGGACACACCCACCCACCCGCCCCTGCGCCTACGGCGCGGGGTACACGCACCCACCTGTCCCTGAGCCCACGGCGCGTGGCGGGGAACACCACCCACCCGCGCCACGGCGCGTGGCGGGATACCCCCACCCACTCGCCCCTGCGCCTGCGGCGCGGGGTGCACCCACCCGCCGCTGCCCGCCTTGCATCGCGGGATACACCCACCCACTCGCCCCTGCGCCTGCGGCGCGGGGTGCACCCACCCGCCGCTGCCCGCCTTGCATCGCGGGATACACCCACCCACCCGCCCCTGAGCCCACGGCGCGTGGCGGGGAACACCACCCACCCGCCCCCCCCTGAGCCCACGGCGCGGGTTACACCCACCCGCCGCTGCCCGCCCTGCGTCGCGGGATACCCCCACCCGCCCGCCCCTGCGCCTACGGCACGGGGTACACCCACCCGCCCCTACTCCCGCCCTGTGTCGCGGGGTAAACGGGTGGGTGGGTGGGATATATCCGCCGCGGAGCGGCGGGCCTGGAGCCCGGAGGCGGGCGGTGGCCTTACCGGCCCGGCGGCGGCTGCCAGGGCGGAGGCGTGGGGGCGGGCGGCTCCTCCGGGTGCCTGGGCCCTGCCGTCCGGGGGTGATCCGGGTCTGGCCCGGGTTGCGGTTCCTGCCGCGACCGTTCCGGCGGCTCCGCGTAGGGGTCCGTGTACGGGTCCTCGTACGGCTCCGGATACGGGTACTGGGTCGGCCGCGCCTCGTCGCCGGGCGGCGTCCGCGCCCCGTCGTCCGGATACGGCGCCTGCGCGGGATCGTCCCCGTACGGCGCTCCCGCGGAATCGTCCACGTACATCGTGCGGGTGGAATCGTCGTCGTAAGGGGCCCGGCCCGGCTCCCCGGGGTGCGGCGCCTGCGTGGGGTCGTCCGCGTAGGGGGCCCGGCCCGGTGTCCCGGTGTGCGGCGCCTGCGTGGGGTCGTCCGCGTAGGGGGCCCGGCCCGGTGCCCCGGCGTGCGGCGCCTGCGTGGGGTCGTCCGTGTAGGGGGCCCGGCCCGGTGTCCCGGTGTGCGGCGCCTGCGTGGGGTCGTCCGCGTATGGGCCCGGAGCCGTGTCCTCCCCGGAGGGGGCCCGCGACGCCCTCCGCCCGCGCCGCCCCCGCCCGGACATCACCGCCGCGCCCAGCAGAAGCAGTACCCCGCCCCCGAACGCCCCCAGCACTCCCTGACCCAGCCCCGAGCCGTCGCCCGCGACGGACAGGCTGCCCTCCGCCTGGCCCTGGCGGACCATCCACAGCACCGTGAAGCCGAGCACCAGCACTCCCGCCACCGCCACCAGCAGCCGCGACCTCAGCAGCAGTCCCGCCAGCGTCAGCAGCGCCGCGACGGCGAACGGGAGGAAGAGCGAACCGAAGAGTTCCGCCCCCGCGTCGGTGACCCCACCGCCGGAGAACAGGTCCCCGATGCGGAAGTCACGCCCGTGACGGCCGTCGTACCAGGCTCGGAAGGGGCTCCATACGGCGGCCGTCGCTCCTACGAGAGCGAGGACCGACCCGAGGACGTTGCGGACCATGACGGGCCTCCTCGTGTGCGCACCGGCCGAAGGGGCCGTACGCGTCTCGCGCAACCGACGCTACGCCGGGTGCGTGGCCCACGCCACGTGGCCGGACCGCCCCCCGGGGGGACCAGCGGGGCCAGCGGGGCCACGGACGGGCGACCACCGCGCGACGAGGGGAGCCCCCCTACCGCGTACGGAACCCCCCACCACCCCGCCGCCCCGCGAACAGTTCCGCCTGCCGCTCCGGCGGCAGGTTGCCCAGCGTGATCAGGTGCGGCGCGTGCGCCAGCGCCTGGCCGCGCGCCGCCTCCCGCGCCGACCAGAGGGCCCGCACCGTGCCCTGCACCGCCTCCGTCGGATACGAGGCGATCGTGGCGGCCGCCCGCAGCGCCGCGTCCAGCGCGGCGCCGGGCGGCGTCAGCTCGGAGACCAGGCCCGTCTCGTACGCCCGCCGCGCCGAGACCCGCTCCGCCGTGCCCATCAGCGCCATCCTCGCCACCTCGCCGTACGGCATGCGCTGCGCCATGTGGATCGCCTCGTACGCGCTGACCATGCCGTACGTGGTGTGCGGGTCGAAGAACGTGGCGCGTTCGTCCGCCACCACGAACTCGGCCTCGCCGATGAGGTAGAAGGCGCCGCCGCACGCCATGCCGTTGACGGCAGCGATCACCGGTTTCCAGCAGTCATTCGCCTTGGGGCCGATCGCGATGAGCGGATCGTCGATCGTGTACGGGGAGTTCGGCTGCGGCACGTCCGTGTCGCGGTCGATGCCCGTGCAGAACGCCGCCTCGCCCGCGCCCGTGACGACCACCGCCCGTACGGCGTCGTCGAAGCGGAACTCCCGCCATGCGGCGGCCAGTTGGGCGGCCGTCTCCAGGTCGATCGCGTTGTGGCGTTCGGGGCGGTCCAGGGTGAGGACCGCGACGCCCGTGTCCTTGTCGACCGCCGTGCGCAGGCCGGGCCCGGGCGGCCGCGCCGCCGTCACGGCCGCTCCAGGACCCAGCGCGGCACCACGGTCCCGCCGACGTCCGCGAAGACGACCTGCACCTTCGCGCCGATGCGCAGGCGTTCCGGGGGCACGGAGTTCAGGGCGGCGTCGGGCGCCGCGACGAGGTTGCCGACGAGGCGGATGCGGGGCGCGTCGGCCAGTTCGACGACGATCGCGTTGTACGGGGCCTGCTCGGCGTAGGCGGGCAGCAGGGGCGGGTGCGGGAAGACGTAGGACCAGATGCGGCCCCGGCCGCTCATCCTGCGCCACTCGCTGTCGAAGGACCCGCAGTGCGGGCAGCAGGGGCGGGGCGGGAAGCGGAGTTCGCCGCAGGGCGCTTCCGCGCAGGCCTGCACGCGGAGTTCGCCTCGGGCGGCGTACGTCCAGAAGGGGGCGCCGTCGTCGTCGACGGTGGGGGTCAGGAGGGTCTCAGTCTCTGCCGGTGTCGCGTCTGCCATGTGGGTGTCCCTTGCCGGGTGCGGGGGTGTGGAGGAGTGGGGATGCGGGGGTACGGGAGTGAGCGGGCGCGGGTCTCTCGGTGGCCGGTCGCGTGTTCCCCGCGCCCCTCAGGGGGACCGGAGCAGGATCGCCGACGTCGGGACCCCCTCGCCCGCCGTCACCAGGCAGGTCGACGCGTTCGGCACCTGCGCCGTGGACGTGCCCCGCAGCTGCTTCACGCCCTCGTTGATGAGGTTGAAGCCGTGCACGTACGCCTCGCTGAGCCCGCCGCCCCCGGTGTTGATCGGCAACCGCCCGCCGCTCTCCAGCGCACCGCCCTCCGTGAAGGCGCCGCCCTCGCCGCGCCCGCAGAAGCCGTAACCCTCCAGGGAGAGCGGTATGAGCGGCGTGAACGCGTCGTAGATCTGCGCGACGTCCACGTCCTGCGGCCCGAAGTCCGCCTGTTTCCACAGGTGTCGGGCGGCGGTCCAGGCGGGCCCGGAGAGCGGGTCCTCGTTCCAGTAATTGACCATGCCGTGGTGCTGCGAGGGCAGCCCCTGCGCCACGGAGTGCACGTACACGGGCCGCTGCCGGCAGTCCCGCGCGCGCTCGGCGGAGACGAGCACGCACGCCAACGCCCCATCTGTCTCCAGGCAGTTGTCGAAGAGGCAGAGCGGCTCGCTGATCCAGCGGGAGGTCATATACATGTCGCGGGTGAGCGGGCGTTCGTACATCATCGCGGCCGGGTTCTGGTTGGCGCGGTTGCGGCAGGCGAGGGCGACGTTGAAGAGGTGGTCGCGGGTCGCGCCGTACTCGTGCATGTAGCGGCGGGTCAGCATGCCGATCTCGTCGGCGGGCCGCAGGAGGCCGAAGGGCCGCGTCCACTGGCCGGGGGTGGGCAGCTGGACGGTGGTGTTCTTCCAGGGCCGCGGGCCGCTGCCGCGCTTGCGCGAGCGCCAGGCGATGCCGACGTGCGCCTGGCCGGTGGCGATGGCGGAGGCGAGGTGCGCGACGGTCGCGCAGGAACCGCCGCCGCCGTAGCCGACCTTGCTGAAGAAGGTGACGTCGCCCGCGCCGATGGCCTTGGCGACCTCGACCTCGTCGGTCTCCTCCATCGTGTACGAGGCGAAGGCGTCGACCTCCGACGGGGCGATGCCGGCGTCGTCGAGAGCCGCGAGGAT
Organism: Streptomyces sp. NPDC041713; assembly: GCF_055591085.1. Taxonomy (NCBI): domain Bacteria; kingdom Bacillati; phylum Actinomycetota; class Actinomycetes; order Kitasatosporales; family Streptomycetaceae; genus Streptomyces; species Streptomyces sp. NPDC041713. Next base: position 382,977 of record NZ_JBVIZY010000005.1, on the reverse strand, counting down.
GGCGCGGCAGGCCAGTTCCTTCTCGCTCTGCGGCAGTCGTTTCGCGAACGGGGTCTGGCCGATCCCGACGATCGCTGTAGCGTCCTTGAGTGAAGCCATGGGCAGCGGCACCTCCGGGAGAGCGGGCCATATCACCGCCGTGCGCGGTCTGCTGACAGGCCGTCAGGCTACCGTTAATCTGACGGGTAGTCAGCTACACGTCGGGAGGGGCTTGCGATGCGCGGCGACCTGGAGTGGGGCAGCATCCCGGGACTTGTGCGGGCGGCCACCGAGCGGTACGGCCCGCGCGAGGCGGTCGTCGAGGGCCGCACCCGCGTCTCGTACGAGGAACTGGGCGCGCGCGTGGAGCGGGCCGCGGCCGCGTGCATGGCGTCCGGCGTCGAACCCGGCGACCGCGTGGCCGTCTGGGCGCCCAACACCCTCGACTGGATCGTCTCCGCACTCGGCGCGGTCACCGCCGGCGCGGTCCTCGTCCCCCTCAACACCCGCTTCAAGGGCTCCGAGGCGGCGTACGTCCTGGCCCGCAGCCGCGCCAAGGTCCTCTTCGTCACCGGCACGTTCCTCGGCACGTCGTACGTCGCCTCGCTGCGCCGCGCGGCGGCCGAGGGCCCCGGCGAAGGACCGCTGCCGGGCCTGCCGCACCTGGAGCAGGCGGTGGTCTTCTCCGACGACGCCCCGCGCTCCTTCCGCACCTGGAAGGAGTTCCTCGCGGGCGGCGACGGCGTGGCCGCGTCGGCGGTCCGCACCAGGGCGGACGCGGTCGACGGAGCGGCGCCCTCGGACATCGTCTTCACCTCCGGCACGACCGGCCGCCCCAAGGGCGCCGTCATCACCCACGCGCAGACGCTGCGCTGCTACGACGTGTGGAGTGACCTGGCGGGCCTGCGCGAGGGCGACCGCTATCTGATCGTGAACCCGTTCTTCCACACCTTCGGCTACAAGGCCGGGATCATCGCCTGCCTGATGCGCGGCGCGACGATGATCCCGCAGCCGGTCTTCAACGTGGACACCGTCCTCGCGAACGTGGCCGCCGAACGCGTCTCCGTCCTGCCGGGCCCGCCCACCCTGCACCAGTCGATCCTCGACCACCCGGCCCGCGACCAGCACGACCTGTCCGCGCTGCGGCTCGTGGTGACCGGTGCGGCGGTGGTGCCGCTGCAACTGGTGGAGCGGCTGCGCGCGGAGCTGCGCATCGCCACCGTCCTGACGGCGTACGGCCTCTCCGAGGCGAGCGGCATCGTCACGATGTGCCGCCGCGGCGACCCGGTCGAGGTCGTCGCGGCGACGTCGGGCCGCGCCATCGCCGACACGGAGGTACGGGTGGTGACGGCCGAGGGCGAGCCCCTGGCGCCGGGCCACCCGGGCGAGGTCGTGGTGCGCGGACACAACGTCATGCGGGGCTACTTCGAGGACCCGGCCGCCACGAAGGCGTGCCTGTCGCCGGACGGCTGGCTGCGCACGGGCGACGTGGGCGTCCTCGACGCGGAGGGCAACCTGCGCATCACGGACCGGATCAAGGACATGTTCATCGTCGGCGGCTTCAACGCCTATCCGGCGGAGATAGAGCAACTCCTGGGCGTCCACCCGGACGTAGCGGACGTCGCGGTGATCGGGGTGCCGGATCCGCGGCTCGGCGAGGTGGGCAAGGCGTACGTGGTGCGGCGCCCGGGGGCGGTGGCGACGGCGGACGACCTGATCGCGTGGTCGCGCCGCGAGATGGCGAACTACAAGGTGCCGAGGTCGGTGGAGTTCGTGGGGGAGCTGCCGAGGAACGCGAGCGGGAAGGTGGTCAAGGGGGAGCTGCGGGGCGGCCTCACCCGGTAGGACCCTCGGTGGCGGCGCGCTCGTCGGCGCTGCGCTCGACGCAGAACTCGTTGCCCTCCAGGTCGGTGAGGCTGACCCAGCCGAGGCCGTCGGGCCTGCGGTGGTCCTCGTGCAGCTTCGCGCCCAGGGCGAGGAGCCGTTCGACCTCCTCGTCGCGGGTGCGGTCCTGCGGCTGGAGGTCGATGTGCAGCCGGTTCTTGAGCGTCTTCGTCTCCGGCACGGTCACGAAGAGGAGGGTCACGCCGTCGGCCTCGACGGTGGCCTCCGGGTCACCGGGAAAGTCGTCGTCGCCGAACTTGCCGCCGAGGACCTCGGCCCAGAAGGTCCCCTGGCGGTAGGCGTCGTGGGAGTCGATCGTGAGGTGGCGCACGCGGGAGGTCATGGGGGGACTATGGGGTGGGGAGGGGTGAGGTGTCCACGGATATACGGGGACGGGGGGCGTTGGCGTACGGTCCGTCTCAGTGTCCGACGGGCGGTGAGAGGCAACCGGTCTCCGGGAAGCGGCCGTTGGCCGACGCCTCGTAGTTGGTCTTCTGGACGAACGCGGTGACGCAGCCGTGGTCTCCCACGTAGAGGCCGATCCGGGCGCCTTCGGGGGTGACGGACTCGCCGTTCTCGTACCGCTCGTACATCGCCTGGACCTCGAGCTCCCCGCCGAGCAGCTTGCCCCCGCCGGTCGTCCGGCGCTCCTCGTACCCCAACTCCTCGGTGAGCGCGTTGCGCACGCTGTCGGGGTCCCACTTCTTCCGCTTCCACAGCCGCTTCAGCACGGCCTCGATACGCGCCGCCTCGGTCTGCGCGGCCTTCAGGTCGGCGGGGGACATCTCACCGGGGCGCCGGTAGGCGTTGTTCTCGCCCTCGTGCGGAGCGCCGTCGACGACGCCGGGTTCCACGTAGGGGGAGGGGCCGGGGGCGGCGGATGCGGGGCTGGTGGGGCTGGTGGGGGTGGTCGCGGGTGGTGGGGCCGCCGCGTCCGAGGGGCCGGCCTTCTCGCTGCCGCATGCGGTGAGGGCGAGGGCGGCGCAGAGGAGGAGGGCGGTGGTGGTGAGGTGTCTTCGGTGCGTCGGTATGGAAGGGGTCATGGGTCCGACTCTCGCATGGCCGTGACGGGGCCGAGCGGTGGCCCGGCCCCGTCACGGGGTGACCTCATGGTTGCCGCGACCTCGTGCCGTGCGCGGCGTGCGGCGTCAGCTGTGCAGGGGCGCCGCTATGTGGCCCTCGCCCTGGGGCGGGGTCGGCAGGTGGCCGTCCTGGGCGACGAACGGGGTGTGGCTGTCGGCGGGCGGGGCCGGGGCGTGGCTGTCGGCGAGTGCGGGGGCCGTGGTTCCGGCGGCGGCGGCCACCGCGATGGCGGCGGTGACGAGGTACTTCTTGGCGCGGGACATGTGCAACTCCTCTGGCGGGACGCGGACTTGTGACGTCGAGCGAACTTACCGACGAGGCGGCCGGATGTTCGAGCCCTTGAAGGGGCGGGCGTGTCTCTCGTCCCTCTTCACTTACCCGGATCGCGCGCACGTCCGGCTTCCCGGGGCCTCCGGACGCGGACATGCGTCGGCCGCGGCGGCTTCCCCTCCGCGCCGCCGCGGCCGACCCCCGTCGGATGAAAGTCTCAGACCCCGTCGGTCGGCGGGGTGGGCATGTGGCCGTCGGCCTGGGTGATGGCGCCGTCCTGCGGCGGGCTGGGCATGTGGCCGTCGCCCATCGGCGTGGCCGTTCCGTCCTTCGGCGGGGCGGGCATGTGGCCGTCGCGCTTGACGCTGATGTCCTTCTGGGCTTCGCTCATGGTGGCAACTCCTGCGGAATCGACAGGTCTGGGGCGAAACGCCCGTTCGGCAACTCCCCCGAGGATCGCCGAACGAGCGTTTCAGGGCCGCTCACCTTATTCCGTGAGGCCCCGCGCGACCCGTCTGCCCCCCGACGCGACGGATCGATGAGTAGAGAGTGGCAGCCGCCCATAAACGTTCGATGAACGTCGGCGCGCCGGGTGTCAGGCCGCTGCCACGGGGTGGAGAAGCGCACGGACCTCGTCGGCCTCCACGGCCCCGGCGCGTTCGTGAAGGGCCAGCGCTTCCCGCCAGCAGGCCTGGGCGCGGTCGAGCTGCGCCAGGCTGTCCAGGGAGCGTCCGAGCAGCGTCAGGACGTTGGCCCGCATCCAGTCACCGCCGATGCACCCCGTGGCGAGGGCCTGCTCCGCGTGGATCGCCGCCTGTGCGGGGCGCCGGGCCTGGAGGTGCACCTGGGCGATCCGGTAGTGCGAGGTTCCCTCCCACAGCCGTTGGCGGTTCTCCACGAACATCCGCAGCGCGTCCGTGAGCTGGTCCAGGGCCTCCGGGTGGCGGCCGGAGTGGCTCAGGCCGATGCCCAGGGCGTACTTCGCGTTGGCCAGCCGGAGGGTGAGCCCGAGCTCGTCGTAGATGTGCACTCCCTGCTCGGCGATCTCGATGGCCTTGCCCGTACGCTCCACGGAGACGAGCACCCGGGAGAGGTTGCACAGCGCGCTCGCCTCGCCCGGGCGGTTGCCGTCGGCGCGGAAGGACTCGATCGCCTTGAGGAAATAGCTCTCGCTCGCCTCGTACTGCTTCATGCAAGCGGCCGCGATGCCCTGTTCGTTCGGCGCGTTCCCGCTGGTCCAGGGGTCCTGGGAGCGGGCGGCCAGCTCGGCGGCGCGTTCCAGCTCGCCGGCGGCCACGTCGAAGTGACCTCCGATCCGCATGACGACCTGCGCGAGGCTGACCCGCGCCCGCCCCTCCGCACGCGTATCCCCCAGCGCCGCCGCCGCATCCCGCGCCGCGCACGTCGCCGCCTCGTAGCGGAGCGAGCTCGCCCCCGACTCCGCCAGGTCCTTGGACGCGAGGAGCAGGTCCACCGCCCGGCGGAGCGTCCCCGCCCCCAGCGACTGCTGCACGCAGGCCAAGATGCACGCCGCCTCGGAGTGCAGCCAGTCCAGGGCCCTCGTGTCGTCCGTGAAGTCCTGGCCCGCGTGGCGGGTGGTCTCCAGGTGGTCCACCGTGCGGTCGCCCGGCCGCTCGATCGCGTACACCCGCGCCGCAGACGCCAGATAGAAGTCCAGCAGGCGCGACATCGCCGCGTCCCGCTCCGTGGGGGGCTGTTCGTCGCGTTCGGCGCAGGCGCGGGCGTAGAGGCGTACGAGATCGTGGTAGCGGTAGCGGCCCGGGGCCGCCGATTCGACCAGGGACGTGTCGACCAGGGACTCCAGGAGGTCCTCGGTCTCCTCCAGGGGGAGGTCGAGGACCGCCGCGGCCGCGGCGAGGGAGAGGTCGGGGCCGTCCGCGAGGCCGAGGAGGCGGAAGGCGCGGGCCTGGGCCGGCTCCAGCTGGCCGTAGCCCAGCTCGAACGTCGCCTTCACCGCCAGGTCGCCCGCCTGCAGCTCGTCCAGTCGGCGCCGCTCGTCCGCGAGCTTCGCCGCGAGCGTGGAGACCGTCCAGGTGCGGCGCGACGCGAGCCGGGACGCCGCGATCCGGATGGCCAGCGGCAGGAACCCGCACGCCGCCACCACGTCGAGCGCCGCCTCCCGCTCGGAGGTGACCCGCTCCTCGCCGACGATGCGGGTGAAGAGGAGGAGGGCCTCCTCGGGGGACATCACGTCCAGGTCCACCAGGTGCGCGCCCGCCAGGTCGACCATGCGGACGCGGCTCGTGACGAGGGCCGCGCAGCCCTCCATGCCCGGCAGCAACGGCCTGACCTGCGCCGCGTCCCGTGCGTTGTCCAGCAGGACCAGGACCCGGCGGCCGTCGAGCACCGAGCGGTACAGGGCCGCCCGCTCCTCCAGGGAGTCCGGGATCGCGGAGTCCGCCGTGCCGAGGGCGCGCAGGAAGGCGCCGAGGACCGTCTCCGGTTCCGCCGCCCGCGCCCCCGCGCCCTGCAGGTCCACGTACAGCTGGCCGTCGGGGAAGTGGGTGCGCGCCGCGTGGGCGACGTGCACGGCGAGGGTGGTCTTGCCGACGCCGCCGATGCCCGCGAGCGCGGAGACCGCCATGACGCGCCCTTCGGCGGCGGACAGGATGTCGCTGAGCTCGTCGACGAACGAGGCCCGTCCGGTGAAGTCCGGGACCGTGGCCGGGAGTTGGGCCGGACGTACCGCCGCCGACGTCGGTTCCTGGGCGGGCGCCGAGGGCTCCGCGAGGCCGGGGTCGGCCTGCAGGATGCGCTGCTGGAGCTCCTTGAGTCCGGGCCGCGGGTCGACGCCGAGTTCGTCGGCGAGCAGCCGGCGCGTGTCCGCGTACACGGCGAGGGCCTCCGCCTGGCGCCCGCTGCGGTACAGCGCGAGCATGAGCAGTTCGCGCAGCCGCTCGCGGAGCGGGTGGGCCGCCGTCAGGGCGGTCAGCTCCGAGACCGCCTCGGCGTGGCAGCCCTGTTCCAGGTCCATGTCGAGCCGGGTCTCGACGAGTTGGAGGCGCCATTCGTCGAGGCGGGTGCGCTGCGTGTCGGCGTAGGGGCCCGGGACGTTGGCCAGCGGCTCGCCGTCCCACAGGTCGAGGGCCTCGTTCACCAGGGAGCGCGCCCGGCACAGGTCGCCGACGCCGCGGGCCTTCTCGGCGGCGGTCCAGAGGTCCTCCGCCTCGGCGAGGTCCAGGGCGCCGTCGCCGGCCTGGATCGCATAGCCGCCGGACTCGCTGACGAGGACTCCCGGGGGCAGCACCTTGCGGAGCCGGGAGGCGTACGTCCGTACCGCCGCCAGGGCCTGCGACGGCGGCTCGTCGCCCCACAGGGCGTCGATCAGCTCCGATGCCGTGGCCGTGCGGCCGTCCCGCAGCAGGAGGGCGGCGAGCAGCGCCCGCTGCTGCGGGGAGCCGGTGTTGAGCTGATCCGGGCCGTGCCAGGCGCGCACCGGTCCGAGCACGCTGAAGCGCGGCGTCCGGACCTCGGGGGGATGCCCCTCGGTCCGCTCCTCGGGGAGGTTCCCCGAGGCCGGACGCCGCTGCTCCGGTACTCGCGGTACATCGACCATCGCTCCCCCTGCCGCCCTGCTGTTCCCAATCCTGCCGGTCGCGGGTCTGCCCGCCCGCGGTGGTGCTCCGTAAACCGTGCTCGGTTCTTGCTAGCCGCCAGTTTGCCTTGTTCATGGCGGATGCGTCAGCCGTGCGAGACGGCTCTCACAGGGTCCTCGCACGACGTTCCGGATCGCTTTCCCGCCATGGGGGCGCCCGGGTGGCCGAGGGGTGGCGGCGATGTGGCGGGCGCCGATTCCCGTACGAGTAGCTGACGACCCGTCAGATCGACGCTACCGTGAGCCGTATGGAGACCACGCAGACGACGCCGACCACCCAGAGCCCGGCGGCCCCGGCGGGCCCGGAGAGCTTCCCGAAGATCATCTCGGTGGACGACCACACGGTCGAACCCCCTCATGTCTGGCAGGACCGCCTCCCGTCCAGGTACCGGGACCGCGGCCCCCGGATCGTCCGCGCCCCGCTGCGCGAAATGTCCTTCCTGGGCGGCAAGTTCGCGCCCGTCATGGGCGAGCAGGGCGAGGACGGACCCATCGGGGACTGGTGGGTCTACGAGGACCTGCACCGCCCGCTCACCCGCCTCGACACGGCGGTCGGCTACGACAGGGACGAGATCAAACTCGAGGTCATCACGTACGAGCAGATGCGGCCCGGCTCGTTCGACGTGCCGGAGCGGCTCGCCGACATGGACGTCAACCACGTCCAGTCCGCCCTCTGCTTCCCGACCTTCCCGCGCTTCTGCGGCCAGACGTTCACCGAGGCCAAGGACCGCGAGCTCGCGCTGCTCTGCGTGCAGGCGTACAACGACTGGATGGTGGAGGAGTGGTGCGGGCCCGAGGCGCACGGCCGCCTCATACCGCTCACCCTCATCCCGCTCTGGGACGCCGAGCTCGCCGCGGCGGAGGTACGGCGCAACGCCGCGCGCGGGGTACGGGCGGTCGCCTTCTCCGAGATTCCGCCGCACCTCGGACTGCCCTCCATCCACACCGACGCGTGGGACCCCTTCCTGCGCGCCTGCGACGAGACCGGCACGGTCGTCGCCATGCACATCGGCTCGTCCAGCAAGATGCCGTCCACGTCGGCGGACGCACCGCCGGCCGTCGGCTCCACCATCACCTTCGCCAACTGCTGCTTCTCGATGGTGGACTGGCTGATGAGCGGCAAGTTCGAACGCTTCCCCAATCTGCGGATCATGTACGCGGAGGGCCAGATCGGCTGGATCCCGTACATCCTGGAGCGCGCGGACGTCGTCTGGGAGGAGAACCGCGGCTGGGGCGGCGTCGCGGACAAGGTCACCCGGCCACCGTCCGAACTCTTCACCGAGCACGTCTTCGGCTGCTTCTTCGACGACGCGTTCGGCCTGAAGAACCTCGACTCCATCGGGGTGGGGAACGTCCTGTACGAGACGGACTACCCGCACTCCGACTCCACCTGGCCGAAGTCCCGACAGGTGGGCGAGGACCAGATGGGCCACCTGGCGCCGGACGTGGTGGAACGGATCGTGCGCGGCAACGCGGTGGGGCTTCTGGGGCTTACGGGGGAGGGGTTGTGGGTGCCGTGAGCTGGCCGGGGGCCTTGGGCGGTGAGGGGTGAGGCCCTGCGTTTCCCTGCGGGGGGCGGTGGGTGAGTTCCCCGCGGCGTGCGGCTCGGGTAGCCGGATGCGCTTGCCCTGCGATGTGGGGTTCGGGTGGGGGCGGGGCCCTCCGCTGCCCCTGCGGGTGCAAACAGGCCCGCCGCTCCGCGGCGGATGCTCCCCACCCACCCACCCGTTTGCCCCGCGACGTAGGGCGGGGGTAGGGGCGGGGGCCGGCGCGGGTGTCGTCAGGAGGTGCCGGGGCCTACGCCGTGGGCGGGCTCGTCGAGCCACAGTCGGGTGCCGGTGTCATCGACGGTGAGGCCGTAGCGCGTGTAGTGCGGCCCCCCGGCGTGCCTCCACCGGGAATAGGCGCCGACTACTTCCTCCCACAGGTTGCGCGGCCCGTAGACGGTCACCGCGTCCGGTTTCCACCATCGGTGGTAGTTGACGATGGTGACGTCGGTACCGGTGGCGTCCCAGAACTGGACCTGCCGCCTCTTACCGTCTCCCCGTTTGGTCAGGCTGATGTCCGGGAGGGTCAGGCCGAGGATGAAGTCCTGCCCCCAGGTGCCGCCCAGCAGCTCCGCGGGGTCGATGCGGGAACTGGTCCTGGTGCATGCGGCGGGCGGGTCGAGGTGGCGGGTGGGGCGGTGGGAGCGGGCGAGCATGTAGAAGGCGGAGCCCACGAAACGCCCCGTGGCGACGCCCCCGGCGTCGACGGTGAGCTTCAACAGCGCGCCGCCGCTGCCGTACGCGGTGGTGTACGGCGTGACGATGAGGGCGCCTTCGGCGGCTTGCTGGCGCCAGGCGTCGGGAATGCGGCGCACGGAGGCCGTCGCGATGATCCTGTCGTAGGGGGCGGTCGGCTCCCACCCCTCCAGGCCGTCCCCGCACACCGCCGTGGGCGCGTACCCGGCCGCGTGAAGGTTCTGCCGCCCCCACGCGGAGAGCGCGCCGTCGTATTCGAGCGTGGTCAGACGGCCGGGGCCGACACGCTCGCACAGCAGCGCCGCGTCGTAACCCGACGCGGTGCCCAGGTGCAGCACCCGGTGATCGGGCGCGAGGTCGAGTCGATGGAGTTTCTCGAAGGCGATGTCCAGGGCGGAGATCGATGAGGAGAAGTCCCCGCGCGCGGGCCCGTCCTCGACGCGAGTGGCCCCGTCGTTCATCTGGGTGACCAGCGAGGCGTGAGTACCCCACACGGTGCGCCGCCAGACGTCCTCGTCCAGGTCGCGGTCGATGACCGGGTACAGGCCCTCGCTGCCGGCGACAGGGCTCCAGAAACGGGCGGGCGCGAACGCCTCCCGGTCCACGGCGTGAAAGGCGCGCCGCAGCCACGGGGACCTGAAGGCACCCATGACCTCGAGCTCTTGCGCGGCGATGTGACGGTGGTCCACGGGCCCGCCCCCTACTTCTTCGGGCCGCTGCCGTCCGGGGACGGGGGCGTCGGCGGTGGTGTCCACGGCTTGTCGGACGGCTGTCCCTGGTGCTTACCCATGGCGTGTGGCCTTTCGTGTCGGGGTGGGGGTGCGTGCGCGCTGTGGTGAGGGGCTGGGCTTCCCGGCGGATCCGGCCCGGGCACGGGGCCGGTGGGCGTACTCACAGGTGCATCTCCGGATCGGTGAAGGGCTCACGAGCGGGACAGCACCGCGTACAGGGCGGTACTGAACGACACGATCACCAGCGCGATGAGTCCCGTGGCGATGAGGGCCTCGACCGGACGCGAGCGGTTCGGGCGGCGGACGCGGCAGCGCTCCCGGCCGTTCACCACCGGGGCACGACCGCGTTCTTCAGCAGCCGGCACGCGCCTGCCAGCAGGTACAGGCGGGCGACGGGATGGGTGAAGGCGGCCGCCTGCTGGTCCTCGTAGACGGCCCGGCCGTGGCGGATGGAGCCCGCCAGGACGTCGCGGGCGCGCAGCGCGGCCGGAGTGCTGCCGCCCATGGCGACGAGACGGCTCTCGGCCCGGGTGAGCAGCGGTGGCAGGTAGGAGGTCAGCTCGGCGGCGACCTCCTCGGCGAGCGGACCGGCGGGGTCGGCGACGGCGAGGCCTTCGGCGCGGTGGACGGCGTTGTCGACGTAAGCCGGGTTCACCGGCTCACCATCGAGGCGCGCGGAACTCGGAGCGGGGGATCTCATGCGGGGCCTCCCGATGTCGGTCAGGGCTGAGTCGTTCGCGCTCCGTCGTCGTGGCGAGCGTGGAGACAGCAATGACGCTAGAGATGGCCGAAGGGGGGGTGCCAGGAAGTTGCGCGAAGTTGCGCGGCAGGGTCAACCAAGGGCGGTGAGTTGTGCGGTCACCAGAGCGCGGGCCGCAGGGCCGAAGACTGCCATCTGCCGCAGCCGGTCGAAGGCGCGCGCGTAGACCTGGATCTCGTCGGGGTCCTTGATGTTGATCTCCGCCGTGAGCGTCTCGACCTGCACACGGCTGGTGTCGAAGATCATGAACGTCTCCAGCGGCCACATGGCCCGCTCCGCGTTCTGCGGGATGATGCCGAACGCGACGGACGGCAGAGACATGATTTCCAGCAGGTAACCGAGCTGCCCGGCCATCACGGACGGCGTCCCGAACCGGTAGGCCAGCACGGCCTGCTCGATGAGGAACACGAAGCGGTGCTGGGGCTCGTAGATGACGCGGGACCGCTCCAGGCGTGCGGTGGCCGCTTCCGGGGCGTCGTTGGGGGTGCCCTGGAAGTTGCTGATCGTCGCCAGGAGAGCTTCGGCGTAACCGTGCACCTGGGACAGGCCGGGGGCGACGTTGGAGCAGTACACGCGAAACAGCCGCGTCTGCTCGTACAGCGGCACAGCGCTCTCCTGCATGTGGCGGATGCCGGTGCGGTGCAGCCGCTTCCACTCCACGTACAGCAGATCCGCGTCCCGTGTCCGGGCGATCAACTCGTCCACGACGCCGGGCGTGCGGCAGGCGGCGCACCAGGCGCGGATGTCCGCGTCCGTGGGCAGCGTCCGCGCGTTCTCCAGCCGCGACACCTTCGACTTGTGCCAGCCGCAGGCGGCCGCGACCTGGGTCGCCTTGAGGCCGGCGCTCTTACGCACGTCGACCAGGCGTGCGGCGACCTGGGCGCGGGCCGCCTGCGCGGCCGAGGAAGGCGTACTCGTCATGGCTGCGCGGAGTGCGGCCGCTTCAGACGGAGAACCGGGAGTGGTCGACCCCTAGTTCCCAGACAGTCTCGAAGGCGTCCGCGCACTGCTTGATCACAGCCTGGTCGGTGCTGACCTGCGGCTCGATTGCCAGGCCGTCACCGGTGAATACGTTGAAGCGGATGATGCGTTCGTCGATCAGCCAGAAATCGTTGCCCGGCAGCAATAGATGCGACGCCTTCGCGCGGGGCAGCCAGCGCACCTGCTCTCCGGCGAACAGATTCGCGCCGGTGATCGCATGCTCGAAACGGATGTACTCCGTAACAGGTTCTGACACCACACGGGCACGGCGTACCTCGACGCCACGGGCGACTGTGCGCTGTACCAGCTCGACCCAGGGGCGCCAGAAGTCCGATTCGAAAGCCGGTACTTGCCCGGTGGCGCGCCAAGCGGCGACGGTGTCCGCCTCCTCGCTCACCCCGTAGCTGTCGCGCATCTCCAAATGCAGGGCCCGGTGTTGGGCGCTGTCGAGGAGTTCGTCAAAGCCGGGAACGTTCGACAACGTCGCATGCCTCCCTGATCTGCGCCACCATTCGCGCGGGAACGCGGATGACGGCCTCGGTGTCGGGTTTCGGGCTGTCGCTCGCACAACGCTCCAGTGTGGCGGCGTCAGCCAGCCATCCCTGGATGACCAACTCGGGTTCTGTACCGGGGCCGTCGGGCTGGTCCACCCACACTGCCGGGCAGTTGCCTCCGCCGGTGTCCGGGTCGAGCCCGATGAGAAGTAGTGCCATGACCGCCTCCTGCGTCCGGAGAGTTGCGCCATGTTGCGCTCCGATCATCCCGGAGCGGGGCACCGCAGGGAAGGGGTCATTCCAGTCGTCGAACTCTTTGAGCCATCCACGGAGGCCAGATGCACCCTGCGTGTGCTCGCTGCTGGTACATCCGCGCGCAGGGGGCGCACATGGAGGCGGACGTCTGTCCGCCGGCACTCCCACCGCGGCGTCACGGGGCGCAGCAGCCCGCAGAGGGGGCGGGAGGCGGTGGCTGGTGGGACGCGACGCACCCACCACCCGGCACCCGCATACGAGACGGGAGGGGACGTGGGGGTATGTCCGCACGGAGCACCGAGCACGCTGTAGCAAAACTGTCCGCGAGGCGTGGCGAACAGTGGATGGCGAGTACGGACATACCCCCGCGGCCCCGAACCCACAGACGAACCCCAGGCGCAGGACCCCGGCCCAAGACGCACCCCCGCGCCCCGACACGGACCTCGCGTAGACGCCCGCCCCCAACCCTTGCCTGACGCACCGTCAGGTACCAGCATGTGACGTGCCGTCAGGTCCACGTTCACACACCCATACACAGGGAGTAGGGCAGCCATGAGCTTTCCGGTGGGGCGGGTCGTCTATGGGATGCAGCTTCCCGTCCAGTCCCAGAGTTCCCTCTACGCCGAGCCCTGGGAGGCCCGCGCCACCCCCGAAGACCTCCTGGAAATCGCCCGCACCGCCGACCGCACCGGCTTCGCCTACATCGCGAGCTGCGACCACGTCGCCATCCCCCGCCGCCTCGCCGACGCGATGAGCACCACCTGGTACGACCCCGTCGCCGCCCTCGCCTTCCTCGCCGCCGCCACCCAGCACGTCCGCCTCCTGAGCCACGTCGCCATCGTCGGCCTGCGCCACCCCCTCCTCTCCGCCAAGCAGTACGCGACCCTCGACCACCTCAGCGGCGGCCGGCTGATCCTCGGGGTCGGCGCCGGACACGTACAGGAGGAGTTCGAGGCCCTCGGCGTCGACTTCGAGCGGCGCGGCCCCCTCCTCGACGAGACCGTCGACGCGCTCAAGGCGGCGCTCGGCCCGGACGAGTACCCCGAACACCACGGCGACCACTACGACTTCAGCGACCTCGGCCAGCTCCCCCGCCCCGCCCAACCGCACGTCCCCCTCTGGGTCGGCGGCTCCTCACCCGCCGCCGTCCGCCGCGCCGCGACCCGCGCCGACGGCTGGCTCCCGCAGGGTGACCCGCGCGACAAGCTCCCCGCCCAGATCGCCCGCCTCCGCCGGCTCAGGGAGGACGCGGGCATCACCGGACGGATCGTCGTCGGGGCCATCACCGAGGCTCTCTACGTCGGCGAGCCCGCCTGGTCCGTGGGCCGCCGCACCCTCACCGGCAAACCCGACGCACTCGCCGAGTCCCTGCGGGAGTACGGGGCGATGGGCGTCGACCAGATCCAGGTGCGGTTCCGCAGCCGCAGCCGTACCGAACTCACCGACCAGATGGCCGCGTTCGCCGCGGACGTAGCCCCGCACCTCAACCACTGAGAACTACGGAAACCGCTGAGAACTACGGAACCACTGAGAACTACGGAAACCACCGACAGCGCCACGACCTCCCCCTCACCAGGGCAAAGGAGCACCCATGGGCAAGCTGGACGGCCGCGTCGTCATCGTGACCGGCGCGGCACGCGGGCAGGGCGAGCAGGAGGCGCGCCTCTTCGTCGAGGAGGGCGCGAAGGTCGTCGTCGCCGATGTGCTGGACGAGCAAGGAGAGGCGCTCGCCCAGGAGTTGGGAGAGAAGAGCGCGCGCTACGTCCACCTGGACGTGGGCGACGAAGAGCAGTGGCGGTCAGCCGTAACCACCACGAAGGACGCCTTCGGCAAGGTGGACGGCCTCGTCAACAACGCGGGCATCCTCCGCTTCAACGAACTGGTCAGCACCCCCCTGGAAGAGTTCCAGCAGATCATCCAGGTCAACCAGATCGGCTGCTTCCTCGGCATCCGCACCGTCGCCCCCGAGATCGCCGCGGCCGGCGGCGGCACGATCGTGAACACCGCCTCCTACACGGCCCTCACGGGCATGGCCTTCGTCGGCGCGTACGCCGCGACGAAGCACGCCATCCTCGGCCTCACCCGGGTCGCCGCGGTGGAGCTCGCCGGGCGGAACGTCCGCGTCAACGCCGTGTGCCCCGGCGCCGTCGACACCCCCATGACCAACCCCGCCCAGCTCGACCCGGACGCCGACCCGCAGGCGGCGAGCGAGGCGGTCGCGGAGCTGTACAAGAAGCTGGTGCCGCTCGGACGGATCGGACGGCCCCAGGAGGTCGCCGCGCTCGCGCTCTTCCTGACCGGGGACGACTCCGCGTACATCACGGGCCAGCCGTTCGTCATCGACGGAGGGTGGCTGGCGGGCGTCAGCATCGTGTGAGGGCGGCGCGGGGGCTCGGCCGAGAACCGCGGCCCGACCGAGAACCGCGGCCCGGTGCGTCAGCTGACGCAGTATCAGGTATTGACGCCCCGACCTCCCGGTGAAACAGTCGACGCATCGCAATCTGACGGGGCGTCAGAAACCGTCAGAACCTCACGAGGACGGTGAACCTCCTTGGAATTCGGTCTCTTTGTACAGGGATACGTGCCCGCCCAGCGGGCCAAGGTCGACCCCGAAGCGGAGCACAAGGCGCTCATCGAGGAGACCGAGTACGTCATCCAGGCGGACAAGTCGGGCTTCAAGTACGCGTGGGCCTCCGAGCACCACTTCCTGGAGGAGTACTCCCACCTCTCCGCCAACGACGTCTACCTCGGATACCTCGCGCACGCGACCGACCGCATCCACCTGGGCTCCGGCATCTTCAACCCGCTCGCCCCGGTCAACCACCCGGTGAAGGTCGCCGAGAAGGTCGCCATGCTCGACCATCTCTCCGAGGGGCGCTTCGAGTTCGGCACGGGGCGCGGTGCCGGTTCGCACGAGATCCTCGGCTTCATGCCGGGCATCACGGACATGAACCACACCAAGGAGATATGGGAAGAGACCATCGCCGAGTTCCCCAAGATGTGGCTGCAGGACGAGTACGTGGGGTTCCAGGGCAAGCACTGGTCGCTGCCGCCCCGCAAGATCCTGCCCAAGCCGTACGGGAAGTCGCACCCCGCGATGTGGTACGCCGCCGGGTCCCCGTCCTCGTACGCCATGGCCGGCAAGAAGGGGCTCGGCGTCCTCGGGTTCAGCGTGCAGAAGGTCTCCGACATGGAGTGGGTCGTCGAGTCCTACAAGTCCGCCGTCAAGGAGGCCGAGGCGATCGGCGACTTCGTCAACGACAACGTCATGGTGACGTCCACGGCGATCTGCGCGGAGACGCACGAGAAGGCCGTCGAGATCGCCGTCGGCGGCGGGCTCAACTACCTGCAGTCGCTGCTCTTCCGCTACCACGACACGTTCCCGCGGCCCGAGGGCATCCCCGAGTGGCCCGAGCTGCTCCCCGAGTACAGCGCGGAGATCATCGAGCTGCTCATCGCCGAGGAGCTGATGATCTGCGGCGACCCGGACGAGGTGCTCACGCAGTGCAAGCGGTGGGAGCAGGCGGGGGCGGATCAGCTCAGCTTCGGGCTGCCGATCGGGATCTCGCCCGAGGACACGAAGAACACGATCAAATTGATCGGGGAGCATGTGATTCCCAAGATCGATACGGATCCTGTGCATCGGACCTCGCGGTTCCGGGCGGGGGCGTAGCCCGCCGGGCTTGGACCTCTTGACTCCCCGGCCTCCTCTCCCGGATGGAGGCCGGGGCCCTTGCCGGGCGGGGGGCGGTCGTACGGGGGCGGTGTCACGGGGGTGCCGTCGCGGGGGCGCTGCCCCCGGGCCCCCTGATCGTCGCCCTCCGGGCTCGTCCTCAAGCGCCGGACGGGCTGAAAGGTTCGCCCCCACGGTGGCTCGTATCTCCGCCCGCCGGTGGGCCGTTCGTCGCCCTCCGGGCTCGTCCTCAAACGCCGGACGGGCTGAAGAATCCACCTCCGGACGGGCTGAAGAATCCCCCCGGGCGGGCTGAAGGGTCCGCCCCCGGACGGGCTGAAGGGTCCCCCGGGCAAGCTGAAGGGTCCGCCCCACCGGTGGCTCGTATCTCCGCCCGCCGGTGGGCCGTTCATCGCCCTCCGGGCTCGTCCTCAAACGCCGGACGGGCTGAAGAATCCACCCCCGGGCGGGCTGAAAAATCCCCCCGGACGGGCTGAAATGTCCACCCCCCAACCCTCGGAAGGGGACCTCCCCGTCATGCTTGATCACCTCATCAAGGGCGTCACCGTCGTCGACGGGACCGGCGCCCCCGCCTATGTCGCCGACGTCGGGATCAGGGACGGGCGGATCGCCGTCATCGGTGAGCCCGGTGCCGTCACCGAGGAGGCGCGGGGGGAGGAGAACGCCCAGGGGCGAGTCCTCGCTCCCGGGTTCGTCGATCCGCATACGCACTACGACGCCCAGCTCTTCTGGGACCCGTACGCCACGCCCTCCCTCAACCACGGCGTGACCACCGTCGCCGGTGGCAACTGTGGGTTCACGCTCGCGCCGCTCCACCCGGAGCGGCCCGGTGACGCCGACTACACGCGGCGGATGATGTCGAAGGTCGAGGGGATGTCGCTGGTCGCCCTGGAGGAGGGCGCGCCCTGGACGTGGAGTTCGTTCGGGGAGTATCTCGACGCCCTCGACGGGCGGATCGCCGTCAACGCCGGATTCATGGTCGGGCACTGCGCGCTGCGCCGGTACGTCATGGGCGCCGACGCCGTCGGAGGGCAGCCGTCCGGTGCGCAGCTCGACGCGATGGTGCGGCTCTTCCACGAGGCCATGGACGCCGGGGCCTGGGGGCTCTCCACCACCCAGTCCTCCACCCACTCCGACGGCGACGGGCAGCCCGTCGCGTCCCGGCACGCCCGCCCCGCCGAGCTGCTCGCGCTCAGCCGGGCCGTCGCCGAGCACGAGGGAACGCAGCTGGAGGCGATCGTCGCCGGGTGTCTCGACCAGTTCGGCGACGACGAGATCGATCTGCTCGTGGAGATGAGCGCGGCCGCGGGGCGGCCCCTCAACTGGAACGTGCTCACCATCGACGCCGCCGTCCCCGAACGCGTGCCGCGCCAGCTCGTGCCGAGTGAGCGCGCCCGCAAGGCGGGCGGTCGGATCGTCGCGCTGACCATGCCGATCCTCACCCCCATGAACATGTCGCTCGGCACGTTCTGCGCGCTCAACCTCATCCCGGGGTGGGGTGAGGTACTGGGACTGCCCGTGCCCGAGCGGATCGCGAAGCTGCGCGACCCCGGCGTGCGCGCCGAGATGCTGGCGCACGCGAGCAGCAAGGAGGCGGGCGTCTTCCGGCGGCTCGCCCGGTTCGACCGGTACGTCATCGGGGACACGTACTCCGAGGCGAACGAGGGCCTCACCGGGCGGGTGGTCGGGGACATCGCGGCCGAGCGGGGGCAGGAGCCCTTCCACTGCCTCGTGGAGATCTGCGCCCATGACGAGCTGCGCACCGTCCTGTGGCCCATGCCGACCGACAACGACCCGGACTCCTGGGCGCTGCGCGCCGAGACCTGGCAGCACGAGGACGTCATGCTGGGCGGCTCGGACGCGGGCGCGCATCTGGACCGCATGTGCGGCGCCCCGTACACGACGCGGTTCATCGGTGACTGTCTGCGCGGGCGGAAGCTGGTCGGGCTCGAACAGGCCGTGAAGATGCTCACCGACGATCCGGCGCGGCTCTTCGGGCTGCGCGAGCGGGGGCGGATCGTCGAGGGGTTCCACGCCGACCTGGTGCTGTTCGACCCGGAGCGGATCGACGCGGGCAAGGCGACCCTCGTGCACGACCTGCCCGGCGACAGCCCGCGCCTGGACTCCAAGGCGATCGGCGTCGAGGCGGTGTGGGTCAACGGCGTGGAGGCGATCCGCGGCGACGTGGTGACCGGCGCCGTGCCGGGCAAGGTGCTGCGCTCCGGGCGCGACACCAGGACGGTGAGCACCAAGTGAGCGGTAACGGGGCGGGGGCGCCGCGCGCCCGGCGGCTGTTCATCGGCGGCGAGTGGACCGAGCCCGACCACGGGCACTACGAGGTCGTGAACCCCGCCACCGAGGAGGTCGTCGGCCTCGCGCCCGAGGCGAGCGGCGCGCAGGTGCACGCGGCGGCCGCGGCGGCCCGCGCGGCCTTCGCGGGCTGGTCGCGCACCAGGCCGGAGGAGCGGGCGGCGATCCTGGAGCGCGCCGCTGCCGTGCTGCGGCGCGACGCGGACACGTACACCGCGCTGGCCCGCGCCGAGAGCGGCGCGACGACCGGCACGGCGCGCGGCATGCAGGTCGCGGTCGCGGTGGCGCGCTTCCAGCGGTACGCGAAGGGGGCCCTGGAGCCGGTCGAGGAGGCCATCCCGCCGCAGATCAACGATGCCGGGCCGATGGGGCGGGCGGGGGTCATGGGGGCGCTCGCCGTGCGCCGGCCCGTCGGCGTGGTCACCTGCGTCACCTCGTACAACAACCCCTGGGCGAACCCCGCCGGCAAGGTGGCGCCCGCCCTCGCGATGGGCAACACGGTCGTCGTGAAGCCTGCCCCGCAGGACCCGCTGTCGGTGTACGGGATGGCGGCGGCGCTGGAGGAGGCGGGGGTGCCGCCCGGCGTGGTGAACGTCGTCTCCGGGGCGGACCCGGCCGTCGGCGAGGCGGCGGTCGCCGCGCCGGACGTCGACATGGTGAGCTTCACCGGTTCGACGGCCGTCGGGCAGCGCATCGGCGAGGTGTGCGGCCGCACGATGAAGCGGCAGCTGATGGAGCTGGGCGGCAAGGGCGCGGCGATCGTCTTCGACGACGTCGGCGAGGACGGGCTCGCCGCGGCGGTGGCGGGCATCGGCACGACGTTCTCCTTCTACAGCGGCCAGATCTGTACGGCGCCGACCCGCGTCATCGCCCAACGGGGCATCTACGACAGGCTCGTCGAGCGCCTCGCGACATACGCCGGTCATCTCAAGGCCAAGGTCGGTGATCCGGCCACCGAGGGCACGGTCGTCGGGCCGGTGATCTCGGCCGCCCACCGCGACCGGATCGAGGGGTACGTCGAGGCCGGCCGCAAGGAGGGCGCCCGGCTCGTCGCGGGCGGCGAACGGCCCGCGCTCACCCGGGGCTTCTACGTCGCCCCGACGCTCCTCGCCGACTGCACCCCCGACATGCGGGTGGTCCGCGAGGAGATCTTTGGCCCGGTGGTCGTCGTGGTCCCCTTCGACGCGGACGGCCCCGAGGACGCCGAGGACACCGCGGTAGCCCTCGCCGACGACAGCGACTACGGGCTCATCGACTACGTCTTCTCCGGCGACGTCGCCCGCGCCTTCCGGGTGGCCGGTCGACTGCGCGCGGGCGGCGTCGGCGTGAACACGATCGGCCGGAACATGGAGGCCCCGTTCGGCGGCTTCAAGAAGAGCGGGGTCGGCCGCGACGTCGGCTCATACGCCCTGCACGCCTACAGCGAACTCCAGTCGATCGTCTGGCCGGGGTGAGGGCGCGGTAGCCGCATCCGTTCCGTATGTCCCGCTTTGCAGCCCTCGTGCGGAAGTTCGCTCTGGCGAAACCGACACCCCCACCGTTAGCGTCAGTCGTCTTGGTCAGAACTTTGCCTGACGGCGTAGGCCACAGGGGGATCGAAGAGGGGGAACGGAACGGCATGGGTGACCCGGACCTGACGGTCGACTATGACTTCCTCGCGGACTGCGAGCGCAAGCTCGGCCAGCTCAAGAAGACTTTCGAGGACATCGAGAACCGCCGGGACGACATGAAAGAGCACTGGGGCTCCGGTTCCGTCGCCGGGGCCATGGAGGACTTCGTCGACAACTGGGACGACTACCGCACCAAGCTCGTCGAGTCCATCGAATCGGTCGGCAAGCTCGTGACCGGCAGCAAGAAGGCGTTCGAGGACCTCGACGAGAAGCTGGCCAAGACGGGCAAGAAGCAGCAGAAGAAGTGACGCCATGACACCGACATCCAAGCGCCGTCCGGTGGACTGGCAGCCGCTGTGCGACTCCGATCCCGTTCCCGGTGATCCGGAGGAGATCCGTGACGAGGTCAAGCACATGATCTCGGTGGCCAAGAAGCTCCGGGACCAGGCGAAGAACCTCAAGGCGATCAGCGACGACGAAACGCTCAAGGGCAAGTATGTGACGTCCCTGCGCGAGGAGTCCTCGACGCTGGAGAAGCACATGCGGGAGGTGGCCGGGCGGTATGAGCGGGTGCACGGTCATCTGACCAAGTGGTCCGACGAACTGGAGGACTTCCAGAGCGACGCGGACAAGATCCTGCGCCAGGCCAAGGAGAAGCAGGACGAGGTCGAGGCCGACAAGGCCAAGAAGTCCGGCTCGCACGACAAGGACGCCCCGGACGCGTCCCCCGGCGGCACCAGTCCCGTCGACGACCCCCTTCAGCCGTACCGCACCCGCCTGCACACCGTCACCAGTGACCGGGACACCCGCGCCAACCACTACACGAGCGAGATCCGCGACGAGATCGACGACGTGATCGAGGACTCGTGGTGGGACGACATCAAGGGCTGGGTCCACGACAACGCGGACCTGATCAAGGCGTTCATCGATGTTCTCGGCTGGATCGCGACCGCGGCAGGCTTTCTCGCGCTCCTCATTCCCGGCCTGAACCTTCTCGTCCTCGGCATCGCGGTGCTCACGATCGGACTGAGACTTCTGCTGGTGGCGTCCGGCGACGCCACCTGGACGGATGTCATCTTCGACGTCGTGGGCGGGCTGCTCGTCGTGGGCGGCCTCGGGGCCGCCGCGAAGCTCGCCAGCGGCGCCAAGGCCACCGTGGGTGCCGCTCAGACCGCCCGGACCGCCGGCCTGAGCCGAGGGCTCAGCGGGGTGAAGGGCATCCTGGACGACACGGGCCGCTTGATGACCAAATTGCCGCAAGGGCCGGGGCGGCAGGCCGTCGGAGTGGCCCGTAACGCGATACGCAAGTCCATCTCCCAGAATGTCGGCCTGGTCGCCAAGAACCCGCTGCGAGTCAGCCCCTGGTCGACGATTGGCCACCTCGGCGACAAGGAGATGGCCGGTATGGGGAAGCTCCTGAAGGCGAACAAGGCCGCTTTCCCGGAAGCCGCCGGGGCCGCCGCGGACAAGGCGTACAGGTCCTATCAAGCGGGCCTCGGCGTCGCCTGGACCGGCATGGGGATGGACGTCGTGGACAAGGCGCTGGGGAAGAGTGACCTGACAAGCTTGACCCAGGAGAAGTTCGGAAGCGGTGAGAAGCCGTACAACGCGGCGTACTCGGACTGGAAGGACAACACCCTGAAGCCCGCCCCCGACACCCACTGGTGAGGAAGACCATGGACCTGTACTCGGCGCGACGCATTGCCGAGGCCGAAGCCGGCCGCACCGGAATCGGCACCGGCCCCAACCGGCGGCTCCGGCTGACGCTGCTCATCGGCATGCCGCTGTTCCTGCCGGTGCTGGGAATCATGATCCTGGTGCCGAAGTCCCTGATGAACGACGTGCTCCATGTCTATGAGGCCGGGATCGTCGGCTGCCTCCTGCATTACGTCTGGGTGTTCGCGAAGTACCCCCGCCATGCGGACCGTCCGCCCTACCTCACCCGGGATCTGGCGATGGGCGGCGGCTTCTTTCTGCCCTCGCTCTTCTTCGGCTTCTGGCCGGGCATGATCGCCGCCCCGGCGTGGGCGCTCTTCGTAGGCGCTGTGTACGCCGTGGAAGTGGCACGGGGGCGCGATGACCACCGTTGAGCAACGCCGGACCCCGAACGGCTTCAACCTGGTGCCGCCGCCCGGCTGGGACGTGATTCCGCTGCGCACCGGCACCCAGGAGGCGATGGACCGCATCGTCCGCAAGGCGGTCGGGCAACTCCCGGCCGGTTTTCCCAAGGACGACATTCCCAAGGCCCGGTTGAAGCTCCTCCAGGAGATGAAGAAGGTCGTACGGCGGGCCGGAGCCAAGGGCGGCATGACCCTCTACCTGCCCACCGAACGCCTCCACGGCGTCGCGCTGCCCGTCTCGATCGTGGCCTCCGAACCGATCGAGATTCCGGGGGTCAGGGCGGGGAGCGGCCCGGAAGCCGTCCTTGCGGCGCTCGCCTCCGTCACCTCCGGTGCCGAGATGCGAGAACTGGACGACACCGCGGCCCTGCGCTCGGAGCGGGATGTACCCGCGGACCCCGCCCAGGACGTCGACATCGCTCACCGCCAGGTCGAGTACTTCGTACCGATCCCGGAGAGCACGCCTGACCAGTACCTCGCCTTCTCCTTCAGCGCGCTGATCGCGCCCGGCTCGGATCCCGCCTTCCACGACATGCTCGTGGAGCTGTTCGACGCCGTCATGGGCACTTTCCGCTGGAGTTACGCCTGAGCGCCGCCCCCCCCTCGCCTGTCCACGACCCGACGAAAGAGACCGCTCATGTCCGACGGCATTCTGTGGAGCGCCGACCTCGGTGCCCCGCTCCACGTCGACACGGATGCCGACCCCGGCCTGTGGGGTTATCTCTACCTCCGGATCGACAAGAAGACCTTCAAGGAGTGGCTCGATCCGCACTTGACCGGTCTGGCCATGATTCAGGGCGTCGAACTCACCCGTAAACTCCGCCGGTTCCACAAGAGCTTCTACGAGCGGATGATCGTCACGCTCCGGGACACGCTCCAGGCCGACGAGGCGTTCATCTACCACCCCGTTCCGCTGACCTATATGCCGCTGGTGGTGCACGCCACCCGTCTTCACTGCGATGCCCCTGACGCGGCCTCCTGCGAGGGACCCGCCGCGCTCACGGTGCCGCACCCGGAGATCCCCGCGTGGCAGCAGCGGAGCGGCAGCGTTCCGTTCGCCTCTCCCCACCTGGGCGCGGACGGGGTCCGGGTCACGCGGTCCTACCCCGCCGACAGCTCCCTCATGATGACCTCGGTGTCGTACCACTGGCACACCCCGGCCGGTCTCCCCGACGTGCAGCTCCGCGGGCACCACGACGATCCGGAGTTGATCGCCGCGGTGATGGAACCGCTGGACGACTTCGCGCGGACGCTCAGGCTTCCGGGGTAGGGGTGGCTCGGATCAGTCGCCCAGGAAGATCGGGTTCGTGAAGGCCGTCAGGGCGCCGGGGAGTGGGGGTGTGGTCGCGGGGTGGCGGACTTCCGCCCGGACGTACGCCGCGTAGGACGCCGTCGTGCGCCATTCGACCGTGCCCGTGCCCGAGTCCGGCAGGGGCGGGCTCGTGTACAGGACGCCCTGGTCGGTGACGAAGCGGGCCGTGCAGCCGGGGGCGCCCTTGACGGCCAGGCGGACCGTCACCGGGGCGTCGCGGTCGACGTCGAGGCGTTCGCCGATGCCCGCGTGGTGGCCGCGGCCGCCCGCCGCCGAGAAGGCGAGCTCGACGGACTTCGACTCGGCGACGTAGGAGTGGCCGCGGCGCAGGCCCTCCTGGATGGCCTCGCGGGTCAGGTCGTCGGCGAGGACCACGGTCTGCGGGCCGCCGACGGGGTCGGGGTCGCGGTGCGCGTCGCTGTTGCCCATCGCCGGGATCCAGCGGCGGCCGCCGCGCACGGAGGCGACGAGCGTGCTGTCCCAGTCGGCGAGGGCGATCTCGTCGTCGGGGGTGTAGGGGCCGTTCCACGCCTCGATGACGTCGGCCTCGCCGAAGCCGAACTTCCAGTTGCAGCCGACGCAGGTGGCGTGCGGGTGGGCGGGGACGACCAGGCCGCCCGCCTCGCGGACCTTACGGGCGTACTTGCCGAAGCGGTTGTCGCGGGCCCGGTAGCGCCAGTCGACGAACGTGCCGGGGTCCGTGCCGAGGGCGACCACGTGGCCGTTGCGGGTCGTCACCTCCTCGCCGAGCATGATCAGGAGGTCGCCGCCCGCGTGCTCGGCCCAGTGGGCGTGCGCCGCATGGGTGTTGTGCTCGGAGCTGTTGATGAAGTCCAGGCCCGCCGCGCGGGCGAGGGCGGCGATCTCGGCGAGGGTGCGTTTGCCGTCGGAGTGGACGGAGTGGAGGTGGCAGTCCCCGCGGTACCAGGCGCGGCCGCGGCCCTTCGCGCGCTCGGGCGGGTAGACCGGCTTCGGGGTCCGGCCGGGCTCCCCGTAGGTGAGGGTGATCGTCACCTCGTAGGGGAGGCCGTCGGGGGCCACCGTGTACGGGCCGAGGGCGATGTGCCAGGTGCCCGCGCGGACCGGGCCGGGAATGTAGCCGGGCGTCGCGTCGTCGGCGCGGACGAAGAACTCGGTGCGGGCGCCGCCGGACCAGCCGCGGAACCCCTCGCCCCCGAGCTCCGTGCCGCGCTCGTCGAAGACGCCGATGTCGAGGGCGTTGCCCTGGGTGCCGGGCGGCACGGCCGGCTTCTGGTAGGTGTACGAGACGTGCAACTCCCGCACTCCGCGCGGTACTTCGACCGGCAGGTACACGTAGTCGGGGGAGCCGGTGGGCAGCGTGCCGCGCACCGTTCTCGTCTCCTTGGTGCCCGGCGCCCCGCCCCGCGCGGGGCCGCGCCCCTCGGCGCCTTCGGCGAAGCTCACGGTTCCCAACGTAAGCGCGGCGGCGGCTCCCGTCACGAACAGTCCGCGCCGGTTCAGTCCCGCGTGTCGCGGGTGGAGGTCCTCGCACATGCTGCGGCTCCCAGGGTGTCGGTGCTGACATGGGTGGTGCGTGCAACCCTGGTATTGAGCCGTGAACGGTGCGCCAAGGGAAGGCGATTGACGGACTTACCCCCGATGGACGGGTGTCTGCGGGGGCACGCGGTGGCGCGGCGGCCGGTTCAGGCGGGCGTCAGGGTGTGGAACTCGCAGAGGTCGGGGTCGCCGGAGTAGGTGTAGACCCGCAAGGAGTCCTTCTCGCCCGCGATGTCGTACCCGTTGAGCAGGCCGTCGGGATACTCGCCCGCGAAGTCGAATTGCAGGTCGAGGTCGCGGTCGTCCTTGTCGTCGCCCATCCCGCGCTCCACGGTCCAGGTGCCCTTGCCCGAGATGCCCCTGGTCGTCGTGCTGATCTTCTCGAAGTCGTCGAGGACCGGCCAGTCCTCAGCGGTGAAGGTGCCGTCGGCCGCGAGGCGCAGGGTGCCCAGGGGGTTGCCGCGCCAACTGCCCACCAGATCGGCGGCGGAGAGGCCGGCCGGGGTGTCGCCCTCCGGGCCGCACCGCACGAGCCGGGCCATGCAGCCGGTCGTCAGCAGGGTGCCCGCCAGCACCAGCGCCATGGTCCCGGCCCACGCCGTCACCGTTCTCCGTGCTCTTCGCGTGCCCTGTGCTCTGCGCGTTTCCCGCACCGTGTCTCCCCGCCCCCGGAGCGACTCGCGTCGCTCGCCCGGCAGGAGTCTCGCAGAGGGGGTACGGGCCGGGTGAGCGGGGGCGTACCGACTGCCCTATCGCACCCCCGCCGCCACCAGCGCCGCCTCCGTCTCCGGATACGGACCCCCGGCACCCTGGCGTGCCCAGCGCAGCGGCGTGCTGCCCGTGCCGTGGTCCTCGCGGAGGTTGGGGTCGGCGCCGTGGGCGAGGAGTTCGCGGACCGCGGCGAGATGGCCCCACGCGGCGGCGCCGCACAGCGGGGTGCCGTCCGTGAGGCCGGTGCTCTCGGTGTCGGGGCGGGCGCCCGCCCGCAGCAGGGCCCGCACCGTGGACGCGGCGCCGTGCACCGACGCGGCGTACAGGGCCGTCGTGCCGTCCGCGTCGGGGAGCTCCGGGTCGACGCCGGTGCGCAGCACGCGGCGCACGGTGTACGTGTCGCCGACTGCCGCCGCCCACACCAGCCGCCGGGTCAGCTTCTTCTGCTTCCGTCTGTTCACCGGTTCTGCTTCCGTCGGTTCACCGGTTCACCGGTTCCGCTTCCGTTCGTCCACCGGCGCCAGGCTAATGAGCGCACGGGCATGGACCAACCGACTTTCCGGGGATAGGAAGAGGCTCCGGGCTCCCCGGCCCGGACCGCGACCGCCCGACGGCCGACCCTCGGACACGCTCGGAGGATTGAATCGTGCGCATCTCCGCGACGCTCTACATGACCGACGAGACGATCACCCCGGTACGCCTCGCCCAGGAACTGGAGCGGCGCGGTTTCGCCGGGCTCCACCTCCCCGAGCACACCCACATCCCCCTCCCGCGCGAGACCCCCTACCCGGGCGGTGACCTGCCGCCCGAATGCGCCCGCATGCTCAGCCCGTTCATCGCCCTCGCCCAGGCCGCCGTGGTCACCGAGCGGCTCGTGCTCGGCACGAACATCGCGCTGGTCGCCCAGCACGACCCCATCGACCTGGCCAAGCAGATCGCCACCCTCGACCACCTGTCCGGCGGCCGGGTCAGCCTCGGCATCGGCTACGGCTGGAACCGCGAGGAGGCCGAGGACCACGGCGTCCCGTGGCCCCGGCGCCGGGCGGTCGTGCGGGACCGGATGGCGGTGATGCGGGCGCTGTGGGCGGACCACCCGATGCCGTACGAGGGCGAGTTCGGGTCGGTGCGGGCGAGCGAGACGTATCCGAAGCCGCGGCGGGCGCCCCGCACGCGGCTCGC
The DNA here is from genome assembly GCF_055591085.1 of Streptomyces sp. NPDC041713. Lineage (NCBI taxonomy): Bacteria > Bacillati > Actinomycetota > Actinomycetes > Kitasatosporales > Streptomycetaceae > Streptomyces > Streptomyces sp. NPDC041713. The sequence goes on along the minus strand of NZ_JBVIZY010000005.1, from coordinate 356,227 downwards.
CAAGGGGCCGCTGTTCGGGCCGCGCACGCTCGTCGGCGGGGCCGCGGGGCCGGGGCTGTTCGCGCACATCGCGGAGTACGCGGACGGGTGGATGCCGGTCGGCGGCCGGGGGCTGCGCGACGCGCTGCCGGTGCTGCGGTCCGCGTGGGCGCGGGCCGGGCGTGCGGAGGGCGACCTGTATGTGGCGGTGACGGCCGTCGAGCCGGACCCCGGCAAGCTCGCCCACTACCGGGAGCTGGGCGTGGACGAGGTGATCGTGCAGCTGCCGCCGGGCGGGGAGAAGGAGGTGTGCGGGGCCCTCGACGGGCTCGGGCGGTACCTGGACGGGTGACCTCGGCGGTACCTGAACGCGTGACCTCGGGCGGGACGCCGCAGTCACCTGCGGGCACGCCCCCGGCTGACCTGCGGGCACGGCCCGGGTGACCCGTGCGTACGGGCAGGTTCGTGCAGGTGGAAGGTTCCGTAGGAGGCAGGTGTTCTCGCTCGTATGCTCGGAGACATGACCAACAGCGCGCAGCCCCCGGAGGCCGGACGACCCGCCGGACCGCCCGCCGGTCCACCCACCGCCAACGCCATGCGGCGCGCGCTCAGAAGGGCGCGGGACGGCGTCGCGCTCGACGTGGCCGAGGCCGCCGTCCTGCTGCAGGCGCGCGGCGCGGACCTCGACGACCTCACGGCGTCCGCGGCGCGGGTGCGCGACGCGGGGCTCGCCGCGGCGGGCCGGCCGGGCGTCATCACGTACTCGAAGAGCGTGTTCATCCCGCTCACCCGGCTCTGCCGTGACAAATGCCACTACTGCACCTTCGTGACCGTGCCCGGCAAGCTGCGGCGCGAGGGCCACGGCATGTTCATGTCCCCGGACGAGGTCCTCGACGTCGCGCGGCGCGGCGCCGCGATGGGCTGCAAGGAAGCCCTCATCACCCTCGGCGACAAGCCGGAGGACCGCTGGCCCGAGGCCCGCGCATGGCTGGAGGCCGAGGGGTACGACGACACCCTCGCCTACGTCCGCGCCATCTCCATCCGCATCCTGGAGGAGACCGGGCTGCTCCCGCACCTCAACCCGGGCGTCATGAGCTGGACGGACTTCCAGCGGCTCAAGCCCGTCGCGCCCAGCATGGGCATGATGCTGGAGACGACGGCGACGCGGCTGTGGTCGGAGCCGGGGCAGCCGCATCACGGCTCGCCCGACAAGGAACCGGCCGTGCGGCTGCGGGTGTTGGAGGACGCGGGCCGCTCGTCCGTGCCGTTCACCAGCGGGCTGCTCATCGGCATCGGCGAGACGTACGAGGAGCGGGCCGACGCGCTGTTCGCGCTGCGCCGCGTCGCGCGGTCGTACCACGGCATCCAGGAACTGATCATCCAGAACTTCCGCGCCAAGCCGGACACGGCGATGCGCGGCATGCCCGACGCCGAGATCGACGACCTGGTCGCCACCATCGCCGTCGCCCGGCACATCATGGGCCCGGCCGGCAATCTGCAGGCGCCGCCGAACCTGATCGCCGGCGAGTACGAGCGGCTCATCGGCGCCGGCATCGACGACTGGGGTGGCGTCTCGCCGGTCACCATCGACCACGTCAACCCCGAGAAGCCCTGGCCCCGGCTGGACGAGCTCGCCGAGCGGTCCGCCGCCGCGGGCTTCCGGCTCGCCGAACGGCTCTGCGTCTACCCGGAGTTCGTGCGGCGCGGCGAGCCCTGGCTCGACCCGCGCCTGCTGCCGCACGTGCGCGCGCTCGCCGACCCTGAGACCGGCCTCGCCCGGCCCGACGCCACGGTCGAGGGCCACCCCTGGCAGGAGCCCGACGAGGGGTACGTCGCCGCCTCCGGCCGCACCGACCTGCACCGCACCATCGACACCGAGGGCCGCACCGGCGACCGGCGCGACGACTTCGACGAGGTGTACGGGGACTGGGAGGCGCTGCGCGAGCAGGCCGCGCCCGGCATGGTGCCGTCCCGCATCGACGGCGACGTACGGGCCGCGCTCAGGCAGGCCGCCGACGACCCGACGAAGCTCACCGACGACGAGGCCCTCGCCCTGCTGCACGCCGACGGGCCCGCGCTCGACGCGCTGTGCTCCGTCGCCGACGACATCCGCAAGACGGTCAACGGCGACGACGTCACGTACATCGTCACCCGCAACATCAACTTCACCAACGTCTGTTACACCGGCTGCCGCTTCTGCGCCTTCGCCCAGCGCAGGACCGACGCGGACGCCTACACGCTCTCCCTGGACCAGGTCGCCGACCGGGCCGCGCAGGCCTGGGACGTCGGCGCGGTCGAGGTCTGCATGCAGGGCGGCATCCACCCTGATCTGCCGGGCACCGCGTACTTCGACATCGCCCGCGCGGTGAAGGAGCGGGTGCCGGGCATGCACGTGCACGCCTTCTCGCCGATGGAGGTCGTCAACGGCGCGACCAGGACCGGCCTCTCCATCCGGGAGTGGCTGAGCGCGGCCAAGGAGGCGGGCCTCGGCTCGATCCCGGGCACGGCCGCCGAGATCCTCGACGACGAGGTCCGCTGGATCCTCACCAAGGGCAAGCTGCCGACGGCCACCTGGATCGAGGTGGTCAAGACCGCGCACGAGCTGGGCATCCGCTCCAGCTCGACGATGATGTACGGGCACGTGGACCAGCCCCGGCACTGGCTCGGCCACTTCCGCACCCTGGCCGCCATCCAGCAGGAGACCGGCGGCTTCACGGAGTTCGTGACGCTCCCCTTCATCCACACCAACGCGCCCGTCTACCTCGCGGGCATCGCCCGGCCGGGCCCGACCACCCGCGACAACCGCGCGGTGACGGCGATGGCGCGCGTCCTGCTGCACCCGCACATCCCCAACATCCAGACCAGCTGGGTGAAGCTGGGCCAGGAGGGCGCCGCGGAGATGCTGCGGTCCGGCGCGAACGACCTCGGCGGCACGCTGATGGAGGAGACCATCTCCCGGATGGCCGGCTCCAGTTACGGCTCGTACCGCTCGATCGAGGACCTCGTCGCCATCGCGGAGGCGGCGGGCCGCCCGGCCAGGCCGCGGACCACGCTGTACGGGGAGGTGCCGCAGGAGCGGCAGCGGGCCGCCGCCGCGTCGGACGGCCATCTGCCGGAGCTGCTGCCGGTGCTCGAGCCCTGAGCCGAGCACCGCGCACACGACGGCGCCCGCGAGCAGGTTCGCTCGCGGGCGCCGACTGGTTCTGAGGGCCCTACGGGTTCTGCGGGTTCTACCGGTTGCTCAGGCCCTACGGGTTACTCGGGTTGTCCGGGTGACGCGCAGGTCAGCCGGTCAGGCCGGCACCGAAGCGGACGCCGGCCGTCGCCGGGGCGCCGATCGCCGCCGGGCCGAACGAGTCGATGCCGGTGGTGGTGAGGCCGGCCGCGGAGCCGCGCAGGTGCCAGACCGCACCGGTGTTCGCGACGTCGCCGTCCTCGTCGGCCGCGGCCACCGTCAGGTCGGCCTTGCCGTCCTTGTTCGGGTCGGACAGCAGGACCGCGCCGCCGAACTTGTCGCCCTTCTCGGAGGCGCCGGGGACACCGGGCTTGGACTGGTCGAAGGCCTGCGAGCCGGTGCCGGTCAGGCCGGTGCGGGAGCCCTTGAGCAGGACGACGCTGCCGGCGTCGGCGGTGGTCTCGATGTCCTCGCCGGGGACGCCGACGGCCACGTCGGCGAAGCCGTCGCCGTTCACGTCTCCCGCGCTGATGGCGGAGCCGAACTCGTCGCCCGCCTCACCGGCGCCGGGCACGCCCGCGCTGTCCTGGTTGATCTTCGTGGTGCGGTCCGAGAGGCCGGAGGCCGCGCCGTAGCGGACGATGATCGCGCCCTTCTGGGAGGGCATGTCCTCGAAGTTGTCGCCGATGTCGCGGGTGACGAAGTCGCCGTAGCCGTCGCCGTCGATGTCCGCGACCGCGCCGCCGACGGAGGGCACGAGCTTCTGCGAGGTGGTGGCCACGCCGTCCTTGCCGCCCTTCCAGAGCTGGCTCTTGTACGCCATCTCCTCGAAGCCGTGGCTGGAGACGATGTCGTCGATGCCGTCACCGCTCACGTCGCCCGCGACGAAGTCGCCGGGGCCGAACGTCTGGCTGGTGACGACCTGCTGGCTGCTCGCGGCCTTGCCGTCCCGCTTGAACGGGCCGTACGCGATGGTCATGCCCGCGTCGTCGTTGTCCATCGGGTCCTCGGGCTCCGGGTACTCGGCCGTGACCAGGTCCCGCTTGCCGTCGCCGTTGAAGTCGCCGGCGGTGACGTGCGCGCCGTTCGAGTCCAGCTCGACGCTGCCCGTGCCGGAGAGGCCCTGGGCGGAGCCCCACAGGACGACGGCCTTCTTGCCGCCGTTGACCACGAGGTCGGTGTAGCCGTCGCCGTCGAGGTCGGCGGCGGCCGTCTGGTTGCCGAAGTGGCCGCCGTCGGCCGCGGAGCCGGGTACGCCGGCGGTGGCGCGGCTGATGGTGACGGCGTGCGCCTTGTCCGGGCCGTTGGCCGAGCCGTAGACGACCGAGACGCTGCCCGGGACATCGTTGTCGTAGTTGCCCGGGGCCGCTATGGCGAGGTCGGCGTAGCCGTCGTGGTTGAAGTCGGTGATCGGGGCCTTCGGCGGCGTGGGCGCGGCGGAGGCGGTCCCCGCGGTGGCGAGGGCGAGCGGCGCCGTGAGCGAGGCGACGGCCACGGCGGTGATGAGAGAGCGGCGCACTGATCCTCCAGAGAGATCGTGTCGTGTGGTCACGTGGTCACGTGGCCGGTGGGCCACGTGACCGACGCGGGTCAGGTGGTCAGGTGGTCGAGTGGTGGTGCGGTTGCGGGGTGGTGCGGTGGTCAGCCGGCGAGCCGGTGACCGAACTTGGCGCCCTTCTCGGGGTCGCCGAGCTTCGCCGGGGCGAGCGTGCCCGCGCCGGTGGTGGTCAGGCCGCCCGTGGAGCCGTAGAGGTTCCACAGGGCGCCCGAGTCGGTGAAGGTGCCGTCCTCGCCGGGGGCCGCGGCGGTCAGGTCCGCGCGGCCGTCCTTGTTCAGGTCGGTGAGGAGCACCTGGCGGCCGAAGTCGTCGCCGGCCTCGGCGACGCCCGGCACTCCGGGGGTGGTCTGGTTGTAGGCGACGGCGCCCTTGCCCGTCATGCCGCCCGCGGCCTTGGACGCGCCCTTGAGCAGGACGACCGCACCGGTGCCGGTGCTCGCGTCGAGGCTCTCGCCGGGCACGCCGACGGCGACCTCGGCCCTGCCGTCGCCGTCCACGTCGGCCGCGGCGAGGGAGGCGCCGAACGCGTCGTCGTCCTCACTGGCCCCGGGGACGCCCGCGGTGGCCTGGGTGATGACCTTCTTGCGCGCGTCGGTCGGCCCGGCCGGGCTGCCGTACTGGATCGTGATGCTGCCCGGGGCGGAGTCGATGACCTCGGTGACGCTGCCGATGTCGCGGGTGATCAGGTCGCCGTACCCGTCGCCGTCGACGTCGCCGACGGTGCCGCTGTAGGCCGTGCCGAGCGTGCTGGAGCTGTGGCTGACACCGCCGCGGCCGCCCTTGAAGAAGCGGGCGTCGTGCGTCATCTCCTCGAAGCCGTGCGTGGTGACGATGTCGTCGACGCCGTCGCCGGTCAGGTCGCCGGTGATGAAGGAGCGCAGTCCGGTGGGCCCGTCGCTCGTGACGACGCTGTCCTTGGACGCGGGCTTTCCGGCGCGGGTGAGCGGGCCGTACTGGATGGTCATCCCGGAGACGTCGGGGTCGTCGCTCGGTACGTCGTTGACGACCAGGTCGCGCTTGCCGTCGCCGTTGAAGTCGCCGGTGGCGAACTCGGAGTTCTCGTGCGGCAGGAGGGTGTCCGCGCCGGTCAGGCCGGAGGCCGAGCCCCACAGGACGGTCGCCTTGTTGCCGCTGTCGTCGCCGCCGGTCACGAGCAGGTCGGTGTAGCCGTCGGCGTCGAGGTCGGCGGGGACCGTCTGGTACCCGAAGGCGAACGTGCCCCGGAGCTCGCCGGGGACGCCCTCGGTGGCGCGGCTGATGCGCTGGTGGCGCTCGGTGCCGGGTCCGGAGGCGGTGCCGTACACGATGGAGAGGTAGCCCGCGCCCTCGACGCCGTCGACGGTGCCGTGCGGCGCGGCGACGGCGAGGTCGGCGTATCCGTCGTGGTCGAAGTCGGTGACCGGGGTGCGGGGCGGCCGCGGGGCCGCGGCCGCGGTTCCGGCGGTGACGGAGACGGCGAGAGGTGCGGTCAGCGCGACGACGGCGACGGCGCTGATGAGTGTGCGGCGGGGCACGGGTCCTCCTGTCGGGAACGTCTGTGACGTAGGGGGAGACAGGCGCTCATGGACGATGGTTGTCTGCACCATGAACTCCGTTACGTGATCCGGACGTTTGACGGGTGACGCCCGCTGTTCACCTCGGGGGTGGCGGGGTTCGCCGGTGGGTGGTGCGAACTCGGCGGTGTTCGCGGGTACTTCGCGTTCCCGGTGGTCGGCGGCCTTCCCCGGTCCGCGGAATGGCGGATTCCGTAGCAACTGCGAAGCTCCGGTGAACGTCGTTCAAAAGCCGCCTCGCGGGCGACTCTTCGCATTCCACTTGGCGACTGAATCGATCGTTCGCGGTCGATTACAGTGCTGCAAAGTCGCAACCGGTCGAGGCGCGTCGAGGACGTCACCGCACGTCGAGGACGTCACTGCACGGAGGGAGGCCCGCGTGGGGACCGCAGCAGCCACCGGCGTCTGGGGCCGCGCCGAGCAGCAGGACTTCCGCAGCCGGGTGCGCGGCACCCTCCTCGGCGCCGCCGTCGGCGACGCCCTGGGCGCGCCCGTCGACGGCCTCACCCTCGACGCGATACGTGAGGCCCACGGCGCCGAGGGCCTCGCCGAGCCGGCCCCCGCGTACGGCAGGCGCGGCGCCGTCACCGCCGCCACCCAGCTCACCCTCTTCACCGTCGACGGGCTCATCCGCGCCCAGGTGCGCCGCGACACCGGCGCCTGGCACCCGCCGACCGATCTGTTCCGCGCCTACCGCCGCTGGGCCGCCACCCAGAGCGACTGGGGGCCCGACGAGCGGCGCGCGGAGGACGGCTGGCTGGCCCGCGAGGAGTGGCTGTACGCGCGGCGCGGTCCGGCCCGCGCCTGTCTGCTCGGGCTCGGCAACACGGTCATGGGCACCCTGGACACCCCCAAGAACCCGGACGAGAGCGGCCCCGAGGCGGCCGTCAGGTCCGCGCCCTTCGGGCTGCTCGTCGGCTGGGAGCCGCAGCTCGTGCTGCAGCTCGCTGTCGAGTGTGCCGTCCAGACCCACGGCCACCCCACCGCGTATCTGGCGGCCGGGGCGCACGCCGTGATCGTGCACGGGCTTGCCCGCGGGGAGTCGCTGGACGGGGCGATCCAGCGGTGCCTGGCCCTGCTGGCCGCCCGCCCCGGCCACCAGCCCGTCACCGACGCGCTCCGGCACGCGCTGGGCGCCGTACGGCAGGGCATGCCGACCCCGGCGCGGGTCGCGGAGCTCGACGCGGACGAGGGGACGGCGGAGGGCGCGCTGGCCGTCGCCGTGTACTGCGCCCTGGTCGGCGAGGACATCCGGCACGGGCTGCGGCTCGCCGTCAACCACGGTGGGGCGTCGGCCGCGTGTGGTGCGTTGTGCGGGGCCCTGCTGGGGGCGTTGCACGGGGAGACCGCGTTGCCGCCGGGGTGGCTCACGGAGCTGGAGGGCCGCCCCACGATCCTCGAACTCGCGGACGACTTCGCCATGGAAATGACCCAGGGCCCCGCCCTGCACGGCCCCGGCCTCCCCTCCCCGGGCTGGCTGACCCGCTACCCCCGGGGGTAGCCCCGCGAAGAGCCGCGGTCGCGTCTGCCGGGTCCCCCGTAGATGCGTCTGCGGCTTGTCTTTGGTTGCTCGCGCAGTTCCCCGCGCCCCTGACGGGGCACTCCGGTCGGCCGCGCCCGTAAGGGGCGCGGGGAACGGCGCGCTCAGCCCGCGAAGAGCCGCGGTCGCGTCTGCCGAGTTCCCCGCAGATGCGGCCGCGGCTTGTCTTTGGCCGCTCGCGCAGTTCCCCGCGCCCCTGACGGGGCACTCCGGCCGGCCGTGCCCCGCAGGGGCGCGGGGAACGGCGCGCTCAGCCCGCGAAGGGCCGCGGTCGCGTCTGCCGAGTTCCCCGCAGATGCGGCCGCGGCTTGTCTTTGGCCGCTCGCGCAGTTCCTCGCGCCCCTTACGGGGCACTCCGGTCGGCCGCGCCCCGTAGGGGCGCGGGGAACGGCGCGCTCAGCCCACGACAAGCCGCAGCGTTCCTTACGTCAGTCCTTCGACGGGGACGGTGCCACGTCGTCCCAAGGCTCCGCAGGAGTGGGCACAACGGCTCCCCCCGAGCCGTCGCCATCCGTGTTGATCCGCTCGATGAGCGCATCCCGCTCCGGCGTGTCCTCGGGCTTCACGTAGCCGATGACCACGAAGAGGACGAGCGAGACCGCCAGCGGGATCGACACCTGGTACTGGAGGGCGACCCCGCCAGCGACCGCGTCGTCGATCGGATAGTTGACCAGGTAGAAGGCGAAGAGCCCGACCGCCCAACTGGTCAGCGCCGCCGTCGGCCCGGACTTGCGGAACGTACGCAGCAGACCCAGCATCATCGGGATCGCGATCGGCCCCATCAGCCCGGCGACCCACTTGATGACCACCGTGATGATGTCCTTGAACGTGGGGGAGTCCACCTGCGTGGCGACCGCCATGGAGAGCCCCAGGAAGATCACCGTGGTGAGGCGGGCGGCGAGCAGCCCCCCGCGCTCGTCCCAGCCCCGGGCCCGCGCGGACATCGCGGGCGCCACGTCCCGGGTGAAGACCGCGGCGATGGCGTTGGCGTCGGAGGAGCACATGGCCATGGTGTGCGAGAAGAAGCCGACGACGACCAGGCCCAACAGCCCGTGCGGCAGCAGCTGTTCGGTCATCAGGGCGTACGCGTCCGAGCCGTCCGGCTTCTTCGCGTCGACGAGCAGCGGCGACATCCACATGGGGAAGAAGAGGACGACCGGCCAGACCAGCCACAGCGCCGCGGAGAGCTTCGCGGAGCGCGCCGCCTCCTTGGCGTCGGCGGTCGCCATGTACCGCTGCGCCTGGTTGAGCATGCCGCCGTTGTACTCGAAGAGCTTGATGAAGAGGAACGCGAGCAGGAAGACCGTGCCGTACGGGCCGACCAGCGGCTTGCCGTGGCCCGCGAGCGCCGGCTCGTCCCACACGCCGAAGAAGCCGCCGTGCGGCCCGAGCCTGCCGACGACCGCCACGAACATGGCGACTCCGGCGAGGAGTTGGATGACGAACTGGCCGAGCTCGGTCAGCGCGTCGGCCCACAGCCCGCCGATGGTGCAGTAGAACGCCGTGATCACGCCGGTGACGAGAATGCCCTGGTTGAGGGAGACGCCGGTGAAGACCGACAACAGGGTCGCGATCGCCGCCCACTTGGCGCCCACGTCCACGATCTTGAGCAGCATCCCCGACCAGGCGAGCGCCTGCTGGGTCTGCAGGTTGTAGCGGTTCTTCAGGTACTCCAGGGGCGAGGCGACGTGCAGTCGTGAGCGCAGCCGGTTGATGCGGGGGGCGAAGAGGCGCGCGCCGATGGCGATGCCGAGCGCGATGGGGAAGGACCAGGTGACGAAGGACGTCACGCCGTAGGTGTAGGCGATTCCCGCGTATCCGGTGAACATCACCGCGCTGTAGCCGGACATGTGGTGCGAGATGCCGGACAGCCACCAGGGCATCTTGCCGCCGGCGGTGAAGAAGTCGGAGACGTTGTCGACCCGCTTGTGGGACCACAGGCCGATCGCGACCATGACGCCGAAGTAGCCGATGAGCACGGCCCAGTCGAGACTGTTCATATGGCCCTCCAGGGGTCCGCCTGGTGAACGGGCCGATGGGGACGAGAGCGGCCCAGAAGTGCCCGCTCATCGTGGGTTCGGGCGCGGTGTGCCGACAACCGTCCGCAAGGTCAAGAGGAAGTAAAATCGTTCGCTTTGCTGACCTAGGTTCACATACATGGTCAGCCCCGGGCACAAAAAAGCGCCCCGTAAGGGGCGCGGGGAACGGCGCGCTCAGCCACCCACAACCCGCAGCCGAACAAGAACCGCCCCATCACAGCGAAGCGTTACCGCATGATCTCCCCCGCGTTGACCAGCAGCGACTGCCCCGTGATCGACCGCGCCCGGTCCGACGCCAGGAACACCGCCGCATCCGCCACGTCCCCGTCCGTGGCCAGATCGGGCAGGGCCATGCGCGCCGCGAGGCGGTCCCGCACCTCGTCCTCCGGTACGCCCTCGGTGTGCGCGGTGAACTGGACGTACGCCTCGACCGGCGGGCCCCACATCCAGCCCGGCAGCACGGTGTTGACCCGGATCCGGTCCGGCCCCAGCTCCTGCGCCAGCGCGTACATCGCCGACGTCAGCGCCCCCTTCGACGCCCCGTACGCCGCCTGGCGCACCTGCGAGGGCGCCGCGATCGCCGACTGGGTCCCGATGAACACCACCGAGCCGCCGGTGCGCTCCCTGAGTGCGGGCAGGCAGGCCCGCGTCATGCGCAGGGAGCCGAGGAGGTTGACGTCGATGACCTGGGCCCAGGTGGCGAAGTCCGCGTCCTCCAGGCCGCCGAAGTAGCTGTCCCACGCGGCGACATGGACCACCGCGTCGATCCCGCCGAAGCGTTCCCCGGCCAGCGCCGCGAGGGCCTCGCACTGCCGCTCGTCGGTGATGTCGGTGACCCGGAAGGCGGTGCGGGCGCCCTCGGGGTCGATCTCGGCGGCGGTCTTGGCGAGGTTCGCCTCCGTGCGCGCCCCGAGCACGGCGTTCCCGCCGTCGCGCACCACGGCCGCCGCGACCTGGTTGCCGAGCCCGGCGCCGACGCCCGAGACGACGACGGTCTTTCCCTGAAGGAGCGACGACGGCATGGGGCGCCTCCCGGCTCTGGCAGTTTTGCTGACGGGGCGTCAGAGTATGGGCGACCACCGGAGGAAGGAAGAGGGAGGCAGGAGCCGAGCATGAGCGAGGACACCCGCAGCGACGTCTACGCCGAGCTGGCCGCCGTCGGGCCCTACGGCGTCCACCCCGGGCACGCCCTGATCACCATGGTCGAACCGCACCCGGGCCACGAGTACGCGTACAACCGCTGGTACGAGGACGACCACTACTACGCCGGCGCGATGGCCATGCCCTGGATGTACGCGGGGCGCCGCTGGGTGGCCACGCGCGAACTCCAGCTCCTGCGCGCCCCGGAGAAGTCCGCCGTCGCCGAGCCGGTCACCGCCGGGTGCTACCTCTCCACGTACTGGGTGACGCAAGGGCGCTACGACGACCACATGAAGTGGACCGTCGGCATCAACCGGCGGCTCAACCGCGACGGCCGCGTCTACCGCGACCGCACCCACGTCTTCACCGCCTTCCAGGACCACGAGGCGACCGTCTACCGCGACGGCGCGGCGGGCCCGCGCGACTTCCACGCGCTCGACCACCCGTATCGGGGCCTGGTCCTTGAGGTCATCGACGCCGAAGGGCCCGAGCAGCGCGCCCAGTTGCTGGAGTGGCTGGTGGCCCGGCACCTGCCGCGGGCGCTCGCGGGGTCGCCCGCCGCCATGGTCACGCTGTTCCGTCCGACGCCGCTGCCGGGGGACCGGATGACGTACGTGAAGCAGGTCGAGGGCGTGGACACCCGGCTGACCCTGCTCTGGTTCCTGCAGGCGGACCCGCGGGAGTGCTGGGAGGAGCACTTCGCCGGGCGCGGGGAGGCGGTGGCGGAGTCGGGGCTCGGGCGGGTGGAGCTGGTGGCGCCGTTCATTCCGACCGTGCCGGGGACGGACACGTACGTCGATCAGCTGCGCTGACGTCCCCGGGGCGAGGGGTGAGGGGGTAGGGGCGGCGGGTGGTCGGCGGGGGGTAAAGCCGAGCCCCCTCGGCCGGGACGGCGGGCCAGTCGAGAGGGCTCATACGGTGGTGCCTGTGCGGTTGTTCGTGCGGGGTCCGTGGCAGTCTCACGCGAGGTCGGCAGCCCCCCTGCTCACCTCGCTGACGAACGCGTTCCACGACGCGGCGGGGAAGGCGAGGACCGGGCCCTCGGCCACCTTCGAGTCGCGCACGGAAATGCCCTGCGCGAGGGGCGACTTGACCTCGACGCACGCGCCGTTGCCGGTGGAGTACGAGGACTTGACCCACGTGTGCGAGGCACCCTGCTGAATTGCCATGTTCTGCTCCGGTCTTTCCAGTCGACGAGTAGCTGACACCGCATCGCTGCGGCTCGCGCCAACGCTCTTGCTCGATGGCGTGAATGACGCTACTCGCCAACATCGTGGCGTGAAGGGGTCGTTCACTCGACCGGATGGCATATACCAGGGGGGTCTTCCGCCCCGACATGGCGAGGGTGTACCGTGCGGCACTTTCACTCGGGGACCCCGGAAATCCCCGGAATTCCCGCGTGTATCAGCGGGCGTAGTCCTTCGAGATCTCGGCGATGAGCTGTCGGGACTGGTCCACGTTCAACGCCTGGGCCCGCAGATGCTCGTACATGACGCTGTACTGCTGGACGTCGTTCGCCTTCTCCAGATACAGGTCGCTGGTGACGCCCTCGATGTAGACCACGCTGGAGTCGGCGGCGTCGGGGAACTCCAGGATCGCGTACTGACCGTTGAGGCCGGGGTGCGCGCCCATCTCGAAGGGGATCACCTGGACGGTCACGTGCGGCAGTTGGGACTGCTCGACGAGGTGTTCCAGCTGGTCGCGCATGAGGTGCCGGGAGCCGACGACGCGGCGCAGCGCCGACTCGTCGAGCACGGTCCACAGGCGCAGCGGGTTGTCCGGCGCCGCGATGCGGTCCTGCCGCCGCATGCGCACCTGGACGCGCTTCTCGATGTCGGTCGGCGTGGTCTCCGGGAGCGCGCCGGTGACCAGCGCCTCCGCGTACGCGCGGGTCTGCAGCAGGCCGGGCACGACCTGCGGGTCGTACACGCGCAGCGACGCCGCGTCGGTCTCCAGGCCGATGTACACGCTGTAGGGGATGTCGCCGAAGGAGTGCCACCAGCCCTGCTGGCGGGAGTCCTTGGCCATCTGCATCAGGGAGTCGACGACGCGGTGGTCCTCGACCTCGTAGACACCGCACAGGTCGCGGACGTCGCGCTGGCTGATGGAGCGGCGGCCGTTCTCGAGGCGGCTGATCTTCGACTGGGAGACGAGCAGCCGCTCGGCGACCTCCTCGGCCGTCATGCCCTTGAGCTCGCGGAGCCGACGGAGCTCCTGGCCCAACCGGCGTCGCCTGACAGTGGGATTGACATTGGACGCCACGGGACGTGCACCTCCGGCTTGCCTGCCTCTGTTTTGCGTATCTACTGCTCAGCAGAGTGCCACCAACGAGGCCGGCACCGCTGGGAAACAGCGGATATGCGGACGTGAGGACGGGTGCGTGGGGGTACGGCCCTGCCCTGCGGCGCCCGGTCGCGAGCGGCCGCGCGGGACGGAAATGCCGGGGTGTCGTCGTCCGGACGGTCCGGCACCCCGCCCCGCGCGGCCCAGCGGCTCCCGAACCGGGTCTGGGGGACTGCGGCGCGGCGCTGGTGCGGTTGGTGCGAGTGATGCGGGTGGTGCGGGTGATGCGGTGGTGCTGAGCGGATGGTGCGGTGGTGCTGAGCGGTGTGCTGCCGATCGGTCGCGCGCGGGTGGTGCGGTACCTGGATCAGTGCGCGACCGCGCGTGCCATGGATCCGCGGCGCGGCTGCAGTGGCACCCCGCCGGGGTCCGCTGTCGCCCTGGCCGGCTGCCTGCCACCGCCCGGCCCGGGCGGGCCCGCCGGTGCGGCGCTGCGGCGCGGCTGGGCCGCGACGCCGTTCTGGACGTCCATCACGGCGTGCGCCACGAGGCCGCCCATCGGGTCGTGCCTGATGAGATCCCGGAGCCGGGAGCGCGATGAACGCCCCTCGTTCCCGGGGTAGAGGTGCTTGCCGAGACCGACCGCGTGGGCCAGCGCGGCGAGCGCCGCGGTCCGCGGGTCCGGCGGTACACCGGTGCGGATCGCACTGTCGAGCCGGGACCTGATGTCCCTGCTGATCGCCGTGTCCGTCGCCTGGTAGCGAGTCGTCGGCAGTACTCCGCACATCTGGCCCGACACGGCATGCACCATGCCGCACCGCTCCAGGTGCGCGAGGTAAATCTGGCGCAGCCCCAGTCGGGGCCCGCCGATCCAGTGGACCGCCCGGACCGGGCTGCCGCGCCTGCGCAGCAGTTCCAGTGCGGAGTCCAGAGTCGGATCTCCGGTCGGCCGTGGCATCACCACGGCGATACGATCCCCGTCAGGGGCTATCCGTCCGGCCAGCGCCAGCTCCACTAGCTGTGCTCCGGCCAGACCGAGGTCGAGCGACTGCGGCTGCGCCGTGGTACCCGTGGCCGGGTCCAAAGCGAGCAGCAGAAGCTCCTCCGGAATTGTTCTGCGGCTCCTGCCCATCCATGCCTCCCCGCGTGGATGAATGACAGGGTGACCCCTCTCACATTGGTCTGTCGAGAGCGCGTGGGCGGGATGTACGGGAACCAGTAGGTATGTCGTTCTCGTCTACCACGGGGGTTAAGCCCTCACACAGGACACTGGTACACGGTTCGGACAGTGGGGTCCGGCCGGATTTGGCGCACGGCCAGCACACGGCAAGCATTCAGCATCGGCATACGGCATGGCGTACGAGGAGGCATCGGTGGCGGGCGAGACCCCCGACAGGTCGAAGCAGCGGAAGTCGTCGGGGAACCCGACTACGGCGGACTCTTCCGAGTCGGCGCCGGAGGAACGGGACCCGCGCCTCGCGATGACCCGCGAGACGCCGCAGGTGCGGGAGGACACCGCTACCGCGGTCTTCTCGACGAAGGACGTCGCCGAGGAGGCGACCGGTTCCGGCGAGGACGCGGAGCCGGAGTCCGGGGCGGACGAGGGCGACGTGAAGTCCGCGTCGGAGGCCAAGGGTGAGGCCGCCCCCAAGGGGGAGGCGAACGGCGACGCGCGGCTGCGGGACGTGGTGGCGGCGTGGGTCGCGACCTCGGACGAGCCGGAGGACGAGGCGGCAGCCGAGGCCCCGGGCAGTGACGCTTCTGCGGCGGACGACGCCGAGGACGAGTCGCCGGCCAAGGGCGAGACCCCGGCCGACGACGACGCCAAGTCCACCGACGACGCCAAGTCCCCCGGCGGCGACAAGGCGACCGCGGTCTTCAAGGCGCTGCCCCCGAAGGACGCCGCCAAGGGCCCCGTGAAGGACGACGCCCCGGCCGAGGAGACTCCGGCCGACGTGACCCCGGCCGAGGACGAGACCCCGGCCGACGACGCCAAGTCCACCGACGACGCCAAGACCAAGTCCCGGTCCACCGGCGTCGACCAGGCCACCGCGGTCTTCAAGGCGCTGCCCGCGAAGGACGCCGCCAAGGGCCCGGTCAAGCAGCCCGGCAAGGACGTCGACCAGCCCACCACCATGCTCAAGATCGGCGACCAGAAGAGCGCCGAAGGCGAGAGTGCAAAGGGCACCGCAAAGGACTCTGCAAAGGGTGCGGCGGCGAAGGGAACCGGTGCGCCGGAGAGCGACGCCGAGCGGACCAGCAAGTTCGTCGCCCTGAAGCCGCTCGACGAGCCGTCCGCGAAGACGGCCACCCCCAGGACGGCCCCCAAGACCGCCCCCAAGGGCACCCCGAGGGCCACCCCCGCCGAGGAGCCGAAGCCGGCACCTAAGGCCACCCCCAAGGCCACGGGAGCAGCCGCAGCCACCGGCGCCGCAGGTGCCGCGGGCACGACGACCCCCGCCCCGGCCGCCACCCCCCAGGCGCCCCCGCCAGTGGAACGCACCACCCAGCAGCCGCTGCCGCCCAAGCCGCCCATCGACCTGCTCGCCGAGCTGACCAACACCCCGCCGCCGCCCGAGACGCCCGTCCGCACCGCCGTGCGCCGGGTCAAGATCTGGACGCCGCTGGTGCTGCTCCTGATCGTCGTCTTTGCGGTCGTACAGGCCGTGCGGCCGCTGCCGTCGCCGACCCTGAAGCTCACCGCCGAGGAGAGCGTCTCGTTCGACGGCGGCAAGCCGTCCATCCCGTGGCCGGGCCAGGGCCAGGCCGCGATGGACGTCAACGGCATCGGCACCTTCGGTACGTCCGGTGACCAGAAGCCCGTGCCGATCGCGAGCATCGCGAAGGTCATGACGGTCTACCTGATCCTGCGCGACCACCCGATGAAGCCGGGCCAGAAGGGGCCGGAGATCCCCGTCGACGCCGCCGCGCAGAAGCACTACGAGACCGGCAAGCCGGCCAACGAGTCCGTCGTCAAGGTCACCGAGGGCCAGAAGATCCGTCAGTACGAGGCCCTCCAGGCGGTCATGCTCCCGTCGGCGAACAACGTCGCCAAGCTCCTCGCCCGCTGGGACACCAAGAGCGACTCCGAGGACGCGTTCGTCGCGAAGATGAACAAGACGGCCAAGGAACTGGGCATGAAGAACACCCACTACACGGACCCCAGCGGCCTGGACAAGACCACCGTCTCGACCGCCGAGGACCTCGTGAAGCTCGGCCGTGCCGCGATGGAGAACCCCGTCTTCAACGAGATCTCCCGGCAGCCCAGCTACGTCGACCTCAACGGCGACAAGCAGCGGAACTTCTTCGGCCTCGTCCCGAGCATCGCCGTCGGCATCAAGACCGGCACCACCACCGCGGCCGGCGGCAACATCCTCTTCGCCGCGGAGAAGCAGGTCGGCGGCAAGAAGCAGACGATCATCGGCGCCGCCCTCGGCCAGTACGGCAAGAACGGCGTCGCCAACATCGACGAGGTCACCGGGGTCACCCGCAAGCTCATCGAGGCCGGGCAGGGTGCGCTGACCGCCAAGACCGTCGTGAAGAAGGGGACCGTCGTCGGCCAGGTCGACGACGGCCTGGGCGGCACGACCCCCGTCGTCGCCACCAAGGACGTCTCCGCGGTGGGCTGGTCCGGCCTCACCGTCAAGCTGATGCTCGACGAGGAGAAGGGCAGGACCGTCCCGCACACCGCGAAGGCCGGCACCGTGGTCGGCGTCCTGCACGTCGGTGACGGCAAGGGCAAGGGCGACGCCGTCGAGGTGCCGGTCGCGCTGCAGAAGAGCCTGAGCGAGCCGGGGCTCGGCGCCAAGCTGACCCGCGTCGGCTGACCCTCGAAGGACACCCGCGAAGACCTGGCGCGCGACCGCGAGGGGAGGCCCCACCCGGGGCCGCCCCTCGCGGCTGCGTGCTAGCGTCACAAACTCGGGGGGTAGTACGCCGGGGCGGAGGACGAGTGTTCCGGGACGAACTCTCGTCGGCACGGACCCGGGGCACTCCGGAAACACGGACGACACGGGGAGAACCTCCAGTGGCCACAGCGGAGCCGACGCGCGCCGAAGACGACGCCGCCGCGCCTGAGACGGGCGGGGGTGGCCGCGGCGCTGCGCGAATAAAGCTGCCGGCCCAGCGCCGCACCTCCGAGACGGGACCGGTCGAGCCGTGGCAGCGGCGCTTCGCACGCCACCCCGTGACGATCACGACCGTCGTCGCCGCGGTGCTGCACATCGTCTGGTTCTTCGTCTTCGCCAACAGCGGCGGTGACCTCGCCGCGCAGGACGCCTGGGCCGAGTTCGTCGGACGCCACCCCGCCTCCGCGTACAACCTCGGCTGGTACGGCGGCATGCACCCGGTGTCGTACAGCGTCATCTCGCCGTACCTGATGTCGGTGCTCGGCGTGCGGACCACGATGATGATCGCGGGGACCGTCTCCGCCGCGCTGCTCACCATGATCCTGATGCGCAGCCGCGCCGTGCAGCGGCTGCTGTGGCCGACCGCCGCCGGTGTCTTCGCGCTGCTGTGCAACGCGGTGTCGGGGCGTGTGACCTACGGCCTCGGCCAGATGTTCGCGCTGATGGCGGTCGCCGCCGTCTTCTGCTGGCCGCACCGCTGGCGCTACAAGCGGTGGGCGAAGGCGCTGGTCGCCGCGCCGTTCGCGGCGCTCGCGACGATGGGCAGCCCGGTGGCCGGGCTCTTCGTCGGGCTCGTCGCCGTCGCGCTGTTCCTCAGCAAGCGCTACCCGGGCGCCTACGCGCTGGGCCTCGCGCCCGCCGTCGTCGTCGGCCTGTCCGCGTTGCTGTTCCCGTTCTCCGGCACCCAGCCGATGTCGTTCGGCTCCGCGTCGCTGCCGCTGATCTGCGCCCTCCTCGTCTACTACGCGGTGCCGCGGCAGTGGAAGACGGTGCGGATCACGACGGCCGTGTACGGGGCGTTCGTGCTCGGCGTCTGGCTGATCAGCTCGCAGATCGGCTCCAACATCTCGCGCCTCGCGATGTCCTTCGCGGGCGTCGCGCTGCTCGCCGCGCTGCCCTACGCCGTGCCGAAGTCCCGCAAGTGGTACGTGATCGTCCTGGCGTTCGCCGGCTTCACCGGGTGGATCGGGTTCAAGGCCGTCGACGACATCGTGCACACCAGGTCGGACGCCTCCTGGACACGTGAGGTCGCGCCACTGGTGCACGAGCTGAAGGAGCGGGGCGCCGCCAAGGGCCGCGTCGAGGTGGTGCCGGCCCGCAGCCACCGCGAGGCGTCCGCGCTCCCCACGTACGTACAGCTGGCCCGCGGCTGGAACCGGCAGGCCGACATGGAGCGCAACCCGCTCTTCTACGACGACACCCTCAACTCCGCGAACTACCACGAGTGGCTGCGGCGCTGGGCCGTGCACTACGTGGCGGTCCCCAAGGGCGAGCCCGACGGGGACGGCGGCAAGCGCGAGACGCAGCTCATCTCGGACGGCCTGCCGTATCTGCGGCAGGTGTGGGTCGACTCCAACTGGAAGCTGTACGAGGTCACCGACCCGACGCCGATGGCCGAGCCGCACGCCGTGGTGGAACGCGCCGAGCAGGGCGAGATGACCGTCCGCGTGCAGAAGCCCGGCCGCGTCCTCATCCGCATCCCGTACTCGCCGTGGCTGAGCGTCGTCGACGCCAAGGGCAAGGGCGTCGAGCAGCCCCGCGAGACGGACGCCTCGAAGCGGCAGCGCGAGACGGACGAGCGGCGGCCCAAGGAGTACGCCAACGTCAACGGCTGTCTGCTGGAGGCCGAGGAGGACCACAACGGCGACGAGTGGGTCGAGCTGCTCGCCCCGAAGGCCGGCACCTACCGGCTCGGCTCGCCCTACCAGCTGCCCCGCGGCACGCCGTGCCCGGAGGAGATGCGCCGCTGACCGGGCGCGGCCCGTCCGGCGGGCCGGTCAGCCGCCCGGCGGCGCGCAGATCCCCGAGGCCGGCGGACGTCCGGGCCCCGCGTCCGCGGCGGCCTGGGCGCGCACGGTCTCCAGCTGGTCGAGGAGCGCGTCGAGCCGGTCGCCCGCCGGGTCCCTGAAGTACTGCAGGACGGCCCGGTGGAACGCGTCGCGCACGCCCGGTGCCATCACGTCCGACGCGTCGAAGCAGAGCGTGCGCGCCCGGCCGGTGAGGATGTGCGCGATGCGCCGGCCCGTGGGGTCGGCGGGCTGCGGGTCGCTCGCGTCGGGGAACAGCGGCCGCAGCTCCGGCTTCGCCCGGTCCCGCCACAGCGTGCGCGCCCGCGGCGACGACAGCCGGTCCACGAGGTCGCGCGCCGCCGGATCGCGGCTGAACACGGCGGCCATGTCGCCCGCGACCTCGTAGGCGCCGTCGTAGGTGGAGCGGCCACGCAGGAAGCCCGCCGCCGGGTCGACGCGGACCGGCTCGCCCGCGTACACGTAGCGGATGAACGCGCTCTGGTGCTCGTGCGTGCAGCCGGGCGTCAGGGAGCGGAGCAGACCGCGCGGGCCGCCGCCCTTCGCCGGGTCGGGCGTTCCCACGTAACTCGTGGTCAGCGAGCGGTCGATCGACGCCTTGGAGCGGTCGCCGAGCAGCGCGGCCCACGTCGTCCACGCCCTGCGCACCCGCCGGTCGTGCCAGCTGAGCCGCCCGGTGGCCCACTCCGTGTACGCGGTGGGGCCCGCCTGGTGGAGCAGGATGTCCTCGACCCAGTCGGTGCCGGGCCAGCCGGAGGTGGCCTGCGAGGCGAGGCCCACGCACCAGTCGGGGGCGCCGGCCGAGCGCCCCTCCTTGCTCCACACCAGACTCTTGAGGTCGACCTTCAACGGCACCCAGTAGGTGCGGCGCTGACCGTTCACGGAGAGCGGCAGGCTCCAGGGCGGATAGGCGCGGCCGGTGGCGGCGCGACCGAGCGGGGTGAGGCGGCCGGCCCGCGCGTACTCGGTGAGCTCGCCGACGCTGTTGAGGATCGCCACGTCCGGCGGGTCGCCCGCCTCCAGCTGGGCGACGAGCGTCTCGCGCAGGGAACGCGTGCCCTGGTAGGTGTACGTCTTGCCGGTGCCGTCGTCGAGCCGGTGCAGCATCGACTCGAAGGCCTCGCCCTCGGGGCCCGTCCAGGGGCCGAGCACCACGAGCGTCTCGGGCCGCCCGCCTCCGCAGGCGCCCGCGGTGACGGCGAGCAGACAGGCCGCGAGGAGCGCCCGGACCACGGCGAGTGCGGTGCGGGGGGCACGGGGGGTGCGGGGGGTGTGTGGGCTGCGTGAGGTACGCGTCCGGGCCGTCATACGGCGGCTCCCGAGCGGGAGACGAGGACGTACTCGCGGCGGTAGGCGTGCAGGGTGGCGCCGGTCAGGGCGGCGCCGAGGAGCCCGGCGGGCGTCACCCACGGCGCGGCCCCGTCCAGCGAGGCGAGGCGGCCTGCGGCCAGCTCGTGGCGGGCGCGGGCGTCGAGGGACGCGATCAGGAGACGGGGCCGGGCGGCGAAGGGGCGCTCCTCGGCCGCCGACTCGATCGCCGGTGACGTCCTGCCGACGAGGTCGCCCGCGACGGCCACCACCCGTTGCTGTGCCCGGTGGGCGAGCACGGCGTCGACGGTCAGGAACGGCACGCCGAGCAGCGGCAGCGCGGCCACCAGGAGCGGCAGGCTGAGGTGCAGGCGCAGCCGGCGGCGCAGGAACAGGTGGGTGTGCCAGAGCCCGCGGACGAGCAGGACGAGGGCGAGCGCGGCGACGACGGCCGCGGCGATCACCGGGGCGCCGAGCGCGGCGCGGTCGGTGAGGCGGTCGCGCAGGTGGTCCTCCAGGGCGGAGATGCGGTCGACGACGGCGGTGGCGTCGGAACGGGAGCGGGAGCCGGTTCCGGTGCCGGTGCCGGTATCGCAGGGTGGGTAACCGCCGTCCGCCGTCGTGGAGGCCGGTCCCGGTTCCGGTTCCGGGCAGAGCATGCTGCGGGCGTAGGAGAGGCCGGCGTTGCGCAGGGTGGGGTCGGCGACGTTGTTCTGCGCGAAGGTGATCCAGGTGCCGTAGTCCACGACGAGGCCGGAGACGACGTCGAGCTCCTGGCGTTCGGCGGTGGTCAGGGCGCCGCTGCGGGCGACCTGGTTGAGGCGCTGCACGGCCCGTGTGGTGCGCGTGCTGTACCGCTTGCTCAACCCGCTGAGCTGCACCGCCTCCCCGGCGTCCAGACTCTCGCCGGCCTCGCGGTCGGCGATGCGCAACGAGGTCTCGGCCTCGGCGAGCCCGACGAGTGCGGGGGCGAAGCTGTCGCGCAGCGCGGTCGAGTCGGTACGGATGTCGGCGTACGCCCACCCGAACGCGGCGGCGGCGACAACGGTGAGTAGGGGTAATGAGATCAGCCGCTCGCGGAGGTAACGACGGTTGCGGAGGCGGGGGGCGAGCGGGGCGGGCCAGAGGTACTGACGCAGGACGCGCAGGGTGAGGGCGACGAGCTGCCGGGGGGTGGGGTGGGGGTTGGTCATGGGGTGCCGCCGGGTGGGGCGCTGGGGGCGGGGACGCCGGGCCGGTGGCTGGCGGTGCGGGTCCGGTGGGGTGGGCGTGACCCGTCGTGGGGGGTGGTGGGGAGCTGTCTGGGGGCGTGGTGGCGGTGGCGGTTGCCGCCGGGTGGTGGGGTGCCGTCGCCGGGCAGGGGGCCGCGGGTGGGGGTGTGGTCGGTGGGTGGTGTGGGCCGGGTGGGCCGGCGTAGCCCGCCGTGCGGGGTGGCGGCGGGGCGCTGTCCGGGGGCGGGGCGGGGGTCCGTCATAGGGCGCCGCCCCTCGGCCCGGTGCCGCCCCTCGGCCCGGTGCCGCCCCCCGGCCCGGTGCCGCCCCCCGGCCCGGTGCCGCCCGGTAGGACCGTCATGCTCGACTGGATGCGGGCCGCCTCCACGTCGAACCGGGCTATGTGGTCGCGCAGTTCCACGGTGCCCCGCGCCGCATCGCGGACGCGGACGAGGCGGCGCAGGTGGGCCTGCATGGCCGTGTCGCCCGCCTCGGTGGCGAGCCGCCAGGCGGTGCCGAGCAGGGTCTCGGCCGCGGCGCGCCCGCCGCGCTTCAGCTCCGCGCAGGCCTCCTCGAAGGTGCGGTGCAGCTCTTCCTCGTGCCGGTAGTGCGCGACCTGCGGGTCGAGCCTGCTGTACAGGTCGGGGTCGTCGGTCCAGCGCATCAACACGGGCTGAGGGGTGGGGAGTTCAAGGGGCGCGCCGGACCCGTCGGCCACCAGTTCCACCTCGGTGAGCAGGAGCTCCTTGCCGAGCTGGGCGGGGTCGTAGGGCGCGCCGACGCAGAGCAGATAGGCGCGGGCCTCGTCCCCGCACGGACCGAGCCCGTACTCCTGGACGGGCCCGCCCGCCCCCGTCCGCACGCCGGACAGGTCGACGTGGTCGGGTTCGAGCACGGCCCGCGTCGGGTGGACCTGCTCGAAGGAGTACGGGCGCACCCCCGCGCGGTGGGTCAGCCGCAGGCGCAGCCCGGTGACGTCACGGTCGGCGGCGCGCCCGGCGAGCGCGGCCACCTCGCCGGGCAGCCGGGTCAGATCGTCGACGGCGCGGGCGCGCCCGCCCAACGCACCTGCGATCAGCAGGAGTTCCTCGGTCTCCCAGGCGTCACCGATGCCGACGACGTCACAGGTGAAGGCGTGCGCGCACTGTTCGACGCGCTCGCGCAGCTCCGCGCGGGTCTCGTAGCCGGGTTCGTTCTTGCCGTCGGTGAGCAGCAGGGCGTGGCGTACGAGACGGTCGGCCGCGACGCCCGCGCCCGCACCGGCACCGGCACCGGCACCGGCCCCCGCGCCGGGCAGATCGCGGAAGAGGTGCCGGGCACGCTCCAGCCAGGTACCCATCGCGGTGCCGCCCCCCGGCGTGCAGTCGCGCAGGGCCGCCTCGGCGGCGGCCCTGGACTCGGCGTGCGCGACGGCGAGTTGGGGCCGCCGGGGGTAGATCATGGCGGCCCTGTCGCCACCGGCCACCAGGGCGAACAACGAGCCGTCCGGGATACGGGCCAGCGCGCCGACGGCGGCGGCACGGGCGGCGACGAGCCGGCTCGGCGGCATGACCATCGACGAGGAGTGATCGATGAGCAACACCTCGGCGAGCCGCGCACCGCCCGCCCCGGCGCCCGCCACCTCCGCCGGAGCCGAACCCAGAGCCGGACCCGAAGCCGGACCCAGAGCCGGTGCCGGTTCCCGTGCCGCCCCGGCCGTCCTGCGGACGGTGACCGTGACCACCGCGTACATCCGGGCCGTCTCCCGGGCACCGGTAGGACGGGGGAGCTCGAGCACCTGGTTCACCTCGAGGGTGACCGAGGCGGCCAGTTCCTGATCTTCGTGCCCAGCCATGGCGTGTCCTTGCCGAATCGGGAGTGCCGGAGTCCGAGGGGACGCACCGCGTAGGCGCGGTCCAGGAGGACTTCGGCGAGGGGCGGCGCGCCGTCGTCGTCGGGCGCGGCCGGTGCGTCGCGGGCCGCCTGGTGGGCGAGGCCCCGGTAGAAGCGGGACAGGTCGGTGCGCAGCGCCCGCTCGTCCGCCGGGAAGGCGAGCAGCGGATCGGCGTGCGCGGCGACGGCGCGCAGCTCGGCGGCGGTCATCATGCGGGGCGCCGCCGCGCCGTCCGCCGGCGGGGGCCCGGCCGCCCCGCCGAGGAGCCGGTGCGCCGCGCCCCACACCTCCGCCTTCATCCGCACCCGCGCCTGCGCGTCGGTCAGCCCGTGCGCGGAGAACAGCTGGGCCAACGCCCGTACCGCCGCGCCGAGTCCGGCCGCGTCCCGCGCATGGTCGACGCGGACGCGCACGGCGGCCGTACGGGCGGCGGTGCGGTGCCGTGAGTGCTGCGGCACCGCGTCGAGCGCGGCGATGGCGTCGGTGAGGGCGGCGGGCCCGCCCAGCGCGAGCCGGGCCCGCGCGGCCCCGAACGCGGCGCTGCCCAGCGAGGGGTTGCGCAGCCGCACCGCCTCGTAGAAGGTCAGCGCCTCGTGCCCGCGCCCCAGCCGCTCCGCGCAGTAGCCGAGGGCCAGCTTGGGCGCGTACTCGCCGGGGATCGCGCCGTAGACCCGGTCGAAGTGGCCGCGCGCCTCGGCCACCCGGGAGCGGGCGAGCGCGAGCAGCCCGCGGTGCCAGTCGAGCCGCCAGTCGTACGGGGCCGCGGCGGGCCCGATGGCGTCCTCGGCCAGCGCGAGCGCGGTCTCGGCACCGGTGAGCGGACCGTCGTCGGGGCCCGGGCGCGGCACCCGCAGCCGCAGCCTGCACCGCAGCAGGTGCACCTCGGGGGAGCCGCGCCAGTCGCCGGTGTGCTGGAGCAGCGCCTCGGGGTCGTCGTCGCTGAGCCTGCTGAGCTCGCGGTGGTGGTCGTCGTCGGGGTCGGGGCGTGGCACCGGCAGCCGCCCCGCCACCTCGGCCGGTGCGGGCGCGGGGTGGTGGGGCGCCGACGTCGGGGCCGCCCAGCGGGACACCTCGGGTGGGGCGCCGAGTCCGGCGTCCAGGGCGTGCGCGGACTGCAGGAAGAGGGGGGAGGGCTCGAAGGTCTCCGCGCCGGTGCGCAGCGAGCGCAGTTCGCGGAAGACGCCGCGCAGTTGGTCGTCCATCTCGCGGGCGGTGGCGAAGCGGTCCTCGCGCCGGGTGCGGGTGGCGCGGCGCAGGACCCGGGCGAGGGAGACCGGGCCGAGGCCGCGGTGGCCGGTGGCCGGGTCGTCCAGCGGGTCGAGGGCGGCGAGCCCGGCGAGGTCGTGGCGGGTCCCGCCGATGCCGCACAGGGTGCGCAGGGTCTCGCCGAGGCTGAACAGGTCGTCCTGCGGCGCCGATTCGCCGCGGGCGCCGACGGTCGGCGCCCGGTAGAGGTCGGTGGTGAGGCCGGGCGCGCCCGCGCGGCGCACGCTGCCGACGTCGACGAGCTTGGTGGTGGACCCGTCGTGCATGACGTTGGGCGGCTTCAGGTCGCCGTACACCTTGCCGCGTTCGGGGGCGTGCAGATGCGCGAGCGCGGCGAGGATCCGCACGCCGTACGCGAGCACGAACTCCAGGAAGCGTTCCCCGCCGAACTCGTCGGGGCGCTCGCGGGCGCGGGCCCGCACCTCTTCGAGGTTGAGCCCGTCGACGTACTGCAGGACGAGGAAGTCGCCGACGCCGTCGTGGTGCCCGTAGTTGAAGACCCGGATGAACCCGTCGTGGTTCAGCTCGACCAGCTCGCGCCGCTCGCCTTCCAGGAGGCCGTACGAGGTGGTCGCGAGGTCGGCGTGGAGCATCTTCACGGCGACGGCGCGGTCGTCGACCTTGGTGTCGTGCGCGAGGCAGACCTCGCCCATTCCGCCGTACCCGAGCGGCCGCACCAGACGGTACTGGCCGGCGAGCAGCGTGCCGGCCGGCAACGGAAGCCCCCCGTCCGGCGCGGGCCCGGCGGTGTCCGCCCGGTCCAGGAGGGTGATCTCGGGCAGCACGGTGGGGTCGGGGTGCTCGCCCGGCAGTACGACGCGGGCGTCCCGCGCCGCCGGACCGACGCCCGCCGCCTCGACGACCCAGAGCTCGGAGGACTCGCGGTCCTCGGATCGGGATGGCCGGGGGACCGCCGGGACCACGGTGTCCGGGGCCACCGCCGCGGAGTGCAGGCCGGTGTCGGCGTCCACGCGTTCGCCGCTCGCCAGGCAGTACCCGGTGGGGGTGACGGAGCCCGAACAGCCGGGGTGGGGGCAGGGTTTGGCTGGGCTCACGAGTCACCGCCCGCGTCGGTCAGGCGCCGTACCACCCGGGTGAACGCCGCGACGGCCCGCTCGGCGTCGGGCAGGGGGCAGGGGCCCGCCATCAGGAGCCGCTGCGCCTCGCGGTACGGGCCCACCGCGTCCGGGTGCTCGGCGAGGCCCCGCCGGGCGAGGCGGGCCAGATGGTCGCGGAGCAGCCCCCGCAGCCGCAGATGCGCGTCGAGCACGCCGCGCAGCTCGCCCTCGGCGCGCTCGGCCCGCAACAGGTAGGTTTCCACGGCCTGTTCGGCGTACGAGAGCTTCTCCAGGAAGCGGGGTCCGCCCCGCTCCGACGGCGGCCGCAGTTCGCCGCTGAGCTGTACGGTCCACAGCGCGGCACGGGCCGCGTACGCCGTGGCGGTCGGCGGGTCGACGACGTGCGGCTCCACCCGGTGGAACAGGTGCCGGGCGCGCCGTTCGGTGTCGGCGAGGACATCCACGCGCGCGCCGATCCGCTGCAGCCACTGCGCGGCGCGCTCGGCGGGCAGCAGCCGCTCGGCGAGCGCGTAGGTGAAGCCGTGCGTGCTGGAGCGGACCACGAGGAGCAACCGAGCGCCGCCGTCGGCCAGTTCGGCCAGCACGCGGGCCGCGTCGGCGGGTTCGGTGGCCGACCGGTCGGCGTAGAGCACGGCGACGGCCGGGCGTCGCCGCGGCGCGGTGTGCGGGCGGGCCGCGTGCCGCAGTTCGTGCCGCAGGACGGCGAGCGCCTCGCGCAGCTCCGGCCGTCCCGGGTCGTCGAGGGCGACGCCCTCCAGGTCGAGGACGAGGCCGATGGAGCCGACCCGGGGCGCGATGCCGGCCCGGGACAGCAGCGAGTCGCCGCCCGCCCCGTGCTCGACCGGCCGCACCGCGAGTTGGGGGGACTGTTCGCGGTCGGCCATGTTCAGGACGACGTACAGGGCCTGGCGGGCCCGGTCGTCGTCCTCGGCGACGAAGAGCACCTCGGTGTCCCACGCGTCCGCCTCGCCGTTCAGCCAGCGGGTGACGGTGCGCTGCAGGCCGTGCGGGCGGGCCGTGCGGGCCGCGTCCGCCGAGACGACGCGGTGGCCGGGGATGGCGTGCGGCCCGCTCACGTACCGCTCGGCGAACCGCCGGAAGTACTTGGCGACGGTGGCCGCCGGGATCATGTACCCGTGCTCGCCCCGCTCGTCGGCCTGCACCAGGACGCCGAGCAGCCGGTCCGTGCCCTCCTCGCGCACCCCTGCCCCGCTGAACCCGCCCCGCAGCCGCGCCGCCCCGCCGGCCTCGGCGCCCGCTCCGGTGAGGTCGATCTGCACCCGCTCGTCGCCCTCGCCGCCGGGCCCCCGGCAGACCCCGGTGAGCCACTGGCCGCCCGACCGGTGCTCGGGGAAGCCGTCGATGAGGACGGTGGCGCCCCGGTAGTCGAGCGTGCGGTGCAGCGTGACGGGCGAGGGGAGCGGCGCGGGGGAGTCCAGGACGAGCACCGCGAGGTCGCCCTGCGCCTTGCCGAAGGGCGGCGCCCAGTGCCCGGCCGCCACGGTCGCGGTCCGCCACGGGGTGCGCTCCAGGCCCTGCAGCAGCGGGAACTCGACCTGGACGCGGTCGGGCCGCAGCCCCGTCGCCGGGTCGCGGATCACATGGGCGCAGGTGAGGACGCGATCGGCGCCGAACAGGACGCCGGCGCCGAGCACGTCACCGCTGCCCGAGGCCGCCCACCGGCGCAGCCGTACCCGCCAACTCGAATGGTCCATCGGAGAGTTGACGCCCCCGTCCCCAGCTTCCGCAGCCCCCTCCATGCTTCCTCAGGATAGGTGCGGAGACGGACAAAAGCTCCTGGGCTGCAAGGGGAGGCAGGGGGAAGCAGGCGGAGGCAGGGGGATACGTCGGTACGGGGAGGACGCCGCCCCTAGGCCGAGACCTCCCCCGACACCGGGAACGCCACGTCGCACACCTCGTCCTCGGGCCCCGTCCGCGTCCAGTCCGCGAAGTACACCTCGCGGCAGGGTCCCGTCACGGTGAGCCCCTGCTCGGCGATCCACGCCTCCACGGCGTCGAACGCCGCGATGATCTGCGGATAGGAGACCTGCGCCTTGGTGATCCTGGTGCAGGCGAGCCGGTGCGCGGGCTCCTTGCGCACCCGGACGTCCTGGGCCCTGCCCTGCCGTTCCGCCCACGCGCGGGCGGCCGCCACGTCGACGACGGGCACGCAGGACTCGGCGGGCCCGTCGCTCTCCTCGGTCACCTCCGCGTGGTAGACGACGAAGTGCGGGGCGGCGATGCCCCCGCACTCCTCGGCGGCGGCCCGCTCCAGACGTTCGGCGGACGCGCCGATCCACGCGGACAGCTCATCGCCCCGCACGTGCCTGGTCTCGCTGAGGACGTACCGCTCCGGCACGTCCACGACGCGCATCTCGAATGTCGCGTACAACTCGGTGTTCCTTCCCGACAGTCGGCCACGGAGGTACCGCGCGAGCGTCCGCTGTTCCGCGAAGCGCTCCTCGATCCCGGCCCAGTACCGCTCGAGCGAGCGCGCCGCCCGCTCCCCGTCCAGCGCCACCACCTCCGCGACCGCCGCGAGCGGCATGTCGAGGCGGCGCAGCAGCGCGACCGTGCGGGCACGTTCGACCTGGTCCGGCCGGTAGTAGCGGTAGCCGTTGACCTCGTCGACGTGGGCGGGCGGCAGCAGACCCAGCCGGTCGTACAGCCGCAGCGCCTTGGGGGAGAGCCGGGCGCGGGTGGCGAACTCGCCGATGGAGAGCAGCTCGCCGCCGGCCCGCACCGGCCCTGCTGGTGTCTCGCTCACGGGATCATCCTCCGTCACCGGGCCGTGCGGCCCGGTGACGCAGACGATGGAGTCTGCCCCAGGGGCAAGGTCAACGGCCCGCCCCCCTCGTGCGCCCCGCGTCAAAGGCCCGCCCTCGCGCGACCCCGCGTCAGCGGCCGGCCCCCCGCGCGTACTCCTTCCAGATCCGCGGCGGCAGCACGCTCCCGTGCCGGGACGTCGGGCCGCCGACGCCCGACATCGGCAGCAGCCGGGGCACTTCGGGACGCACCCGGAACAGCGTCACCGCCGTCGACAGGTCCTCGGTGTACCCCGCGAACCAGGCCGACCTGAGCCGGTCCTGGTCACCGGTGCGGCCCGCCGCGACCCCCGGCCCGAGGCCCCGTCCGCCGGCCCGCAGCGCGTCGGTGACCTGCCGGGCCACGTCCCCGTCGAGCGCCCGCCGGGACGCGGGCCGCTCCAGGCCGGGCAGCTCCTCGCCGTCCTTGACGACCTCGGTCACCGAGTACGGGTCGTGCCGGATCCCGGCGCTCGCGAACGTCGCGTACGCGGTGGCCATGCGAATCGCGCTGGGCGTCGACGTGCCGATGGAAAAGGTCGGCTCCAGGCGGCCCATGCTGCGGCGCAGCATGCCCGCGTCGACGGCCGTGCGGCGGACCTTGTCCCGGCCGACGTCCTTGCCGAGGCGTACGTAGGTGGCGTTGCCGCCGGAGAGCAGGGCCCGGCCGAGCTTGGGGCGGTCGGGGTCGGGGGCGCCACGGTCCTGGCGCAGGGCGCCGTCGGCCGCGTAGTGCGCGTCGGCGAGCCGGCTCGGGCGCAGGTCGGGGGCGCGGGCCGGGTGTCCGGCCGCCTCGGTGAGCGGCTCGTCGTGCACGGGCACCCCGTACTGCAGCGCGGCGGCCAGCACGAACGGCTTGAAGGCCGAACCGGCGGGCACCCCTGCGGTGTCGGCGTTGTTGGTGAAGTGCTCGGTGGCGTCAGGCCCGCCGTACAGCGCCACGATCGCCCCGTCGGAGGGCCGCACGGAGGCGGCGCCGGCCTGCAGGTACCGGTCGGCGGCCCGCTTCTTCGGGTCGGTGTCACGGTCCAGGACGCGGCGCACGGCACGCTCCAGGCGGCGCACCTTGTGCCGGTCGAAGGTGGTGTGGATCTCGTAACCGCCGCGGGCGAGCTCCTCGTCGGTGAGTCCGGTGTGCTCCTTGACGTACCGGCTCGCGATGTCGACGAGGTAGCCGGTCTGTCCGCCGAGGCTGGTGGAGCGCGAGCGGCTGCGCGGCTCGGGGAAGGTGCGGTACCCGGCCCGCTCCTTCTTCGTCATCAGGCCGACCCCGACCTGCCGGTCCAGGATCCACGCCCAGCGCTCCCGGGCCCGCCGGTGGTTGGCGGCGCCGCCCGCCGGGTCGTACTGCTCGGCGCCCTTCAGCATCGCGGCGAGGAACGCCCCTTGGCTGGGGTCGAGCCGGGCTGCGGGGATGCCGTAGTAGGCGTGGGCGGCGGCTTCGATGCCGTAGGCGCCGCGCCCGAACCAGCTGGTGTTCAGATAGCCCTTGAGGATCTCGTCCTTGCTCGTGCCGCGGTCCAGCTTCAGCGCGATGACGAACTCCTTGACCTTCCGGGTGACCGTCTGGTCCTGCGAGAGGTAGGTGTTCTTCACGTACTGCTGGGTGATGGTGGAGCCGCCCTGCGTCTCCCGGCCGCGCACCATGTTGACGGCGGCGCGGGCGAACCCCTTGGGGGACACCCCGGAGTCCCGGTAGAACGTCTCGTTCTCGGCGGCGATCACGGCATGCACGGCGGCCGGGGCGATCTGGTCGAGCTCCACGTTCTGCCGGTTGACCTCGCCGGTGCTCACCATCTGGGTGCCGTCGGACCAGTAGTAGACGTTGGCCTCGCGGCGGGCCGACGCGTTGGCGTCGGGGATGTCCACGCTGATGTACACGCAGACGAAGAGCCCGGCGACGATGACGACGAAC
This sequence comes from Streptomyces sp. NPDC041713, assembly GCF_055591085.1. NCBI lineage: Bacteria > Bacillati > Actinomycetota > Actinomycetes > Kitasatosporales > Streptomycetaceae > Streptomyces > Streptomyces sp. NPDC041713. The sequence continues at coordinate 325,569 of NZ_JBVIZY010000005.1, read as the reverse complement.
AGCGCGGCGGAGCCCAGCAGTTGGCGCCACGACGGGAGCCAGCGGCGGACGCCGCGGCGGCCGGAGCGCGGATAGTCCACGAACCGTCGCCGGCCGCGACGGCGCGCCCTGTTCCCCTGAGCATGTGTACCCATGCCGGGGGAGAGCGCGCCGTGCGCGGCCGGGTTGGCCCCGAGGCTGTTTGCGGTGCGTAACAGCGCGGGAGTTCCCCGGAGGCTGTTTGCGTCACGTAACAGACCGCCGAGGGGAGTCGGCGGGGCCGGCCGGGGTCAGCGGACCTTGACGGCGGTCAGCGGGCCCTCGACTGCGGTCAGCGGACCTTCGTCAGTACGCCCTTGTTCTGGAGGGCCGCGATCCCGTTGGCCCAGAGGGCGTTGACGCGCTGCCGCTCCTGCGCGTTCGGGTACGGGTTGGTGCAGGACGTGCCGGGGCCGCCGCCCGACATCAGCTCGCTGCAGGGGCCCGAGTAGTGGTCGGGCAGACCGAGGACGTGGCCGGTCTCGTGGGCCGTCACGCGGGTGGAGTTGTACTGCTGGTTCTGCCGGTAGTCGAGGAAGATGTAACCCCGGCCGTGCCCGTCCGTGGAGGCGTACGAGCCGCGCGAGTCGTTGCCCTCGCGGTACTCGAAGTTGGCGCCCGAGGACGACTCCTGGAGCTTCACGTTGCTGACCGAGGAGTTCCAGATCTGCGTGCTCTGGGCTATCTGGCTGCGGAAGCTGGGCGCCCGGCTCGTGCTGTACCGGACGGTGACGACCTGGATGCCGGGCTTCGCGGCCTGCTGCTTCAGCGCCGACTTCATGACGGCGTCGAAGAACTGCCGGGTGGCGGCCTTGTCCTCGGCGGATCCGGTGTACCCGGACACGGCGGGGGCGGACGCCGGCTGCACCGACTCGTGCGCCGGTGCCGGTGCCGCGAACGCCGTGGGGGCGGCGGCCAGGGAGGCCAGGAGCGCGGTCGCGCCGAGGGTGGCGGCGAGGCTGGTTCTGGTTCGGTTCATGGGGGTGTGTCCCTTCCGGGCGGGGGCCTGCGGGTGCGGCCTCCGGTCGGGACGAGTATCGGGAGGGCGGGGCGCGTTTGAGCCGATGCCATCTGGTGATAGCGCCATGGCATCAACGGGGTTACGGAGGCGGGGACTTGAGGTTTACGGCTGCCGCGGGCGCCCCCCTGGGTCACGTCAGCCGCCGGATCCGGTGTACGTCGCGTACGCAGAGGTTGAGCAGAGTGGCGGCCACGATGACGCCCGCACAGACCAGCAGGACCGACCGGTCGGCGAAGGCGGACGAGGCGAGGGCGACGAGGAGATAGCCGAGCGGGATCGCGAGCCGCTCGCCGACCTGATTGAAGGAGCTCATCCTCCCCAACTCCGCCTCCGGCACGTGCTGTTGGAAGGCGGTAGCCCAAGTGACGACCGCGATGTCCAGGGTGACGCCGGCGGCCGCGGCGGCGAGCAGCAGCCAGGGCAGCGGAAGGCCGAGCGCGAGGCCCGCGAGCGGCACCGCGAGCCCCGCGCCGGCGACGACGGCGACGGTGAGGAGCCGGTGCGGTTTCCACCGCAGACAGACGACCGTCCCCGCGAGGAGCCCCAGCGAGAACGCGCCCTGGACGAACCCCCAGGTGCGGGCCCCCGCGTACCGCTCCTCGGCGACGACGGGCCCCAGCAGCTGGTACCCCGCGAGCCAGGCCGCGACGAGCACCGTGCCCGCGGCGGTGTACGTCCACAGCCAGGTCCGCGACCGGAACCCCGCCCAACCCGCCCTGAGATCGGCGAGCACGCTGCCCCTGCCCGCCGGGGCGCCGAGCCGCAGCCCGAGCAGGAGCAGCGCCGCGACGGCGAAGGTGACCGCGTCGAAGCCGAGCGCCCATGCGGGGCCGCTGACCGCGACGACCATGCCGCCGACGACGGGCCCGACCACCTTGACGGCGTTGGTGGGCAGCCGGAGCAGGGCGTTGGCCTGCTGCAACTGTCCCGGCGCGACGAGCTGGGCGACGACGCCCTGCGCGGCGGGCGCGGTGAGGGCCACCGCGACGCCCGAGACGAAGCCGCAGGCGGCGATCGAGCCGGTGCCCGCGTGCCCGCCGGCCACGACCAGGGTGAGGGCGCCCTGCGCGGTCGCGGCGAGCAGATTGCCGCGGAAGAGCAGCCGGCTACGGGAGACCCGGTCCGCGAGGACACCGCCGACCAGCAGGAAGACGACGGTCGGCACGGTGTTGGTGGCCAGCACGACCCCGAGCGCCCCGGCCCCGCCACCCGCGCCGATCACCGCGTACGCGAGGGCGAGCGGGGCCATGGCGGATCCGGTGGCGGAGACGAGCTGGGCGAGGAGGAAGCGCCGGAAGACGGGAGTGCGGAGGGGGGAGGGGGACGCGGGCGAAGGGTGCGGGGGAGGTGGCGGTGGCGGTGGCGTCTGCCCGGCGGCCGTTTCCGTGGCGTTGGTCATGGTCCCCCGGGGCTCGCGGATGGGTTCGGTGTGGCGGGCAGCTTAAGGGGGGTGGGGGAGGGGGGAATGCGGTGGGTCCGTGGGGGCTTGCTGATGATGGGACGTACGACGTGCGGTGCCTCTGCCGTCCGGGGGGTGGGGACGTCGTACCACCCACCTGGCCCGCCCTGTCCGTACGCCCGCCCTGTTCTCGGAGGCCCCGCACATGACGAACACACCTGGTACGCCCGGCACTTCAGGCGCTCCCGCCCGGCCGGCGTTCGACCCGTACGCGCTGCTCGCGGAGAGCCGGCTCGGTGTCCTCGCCACGATCAAGTCGGACGGCCGCCCGCAGCTGTCACCCGTCATGCCCTTCTACGACGCGGAGACGGGGCTCCTCCACGTGTCGATGACCGAGGGCCGGGCCAAGACGGCGAACCTGCGCCGGGACCCGCGTGCCACGCTGGAGGTCACCGGCCCCGACGGCCGCTCCTGGGCCACCGCCGAGGGCATCGCGACCCTCACGGGCCCGGGCACCGACCCGCACGGCCCCGAGGTCGAGGCCCTGGTGACCTACTACCGGACGGCGGCGGGGGAGCACCCGGACTGGGACGAGTACCGTGCGGCGATGGTGGCCGACCGCCGGGTGCTGATGACGATGACGGTCGACCGGGTGTACGGCGAGGACCTCGGCTGAGCGACTGAGCGGACGGACTGGTGGGCGAGGCCCCTTTACGAGGCCCGTCTACGAGGCGGCGCCCTTGGCGTCCACCATGCCGCCGATGACCAGCAGGACGACGGGGAAGCCGATCAGCAGGGAAGCCATGGTCCAGCCCATCTTCGCCGTTGTCCTGATCGCGACCTTCCTGCACAGCAGGGCCACGGGCACCAGGTAGAGGAACGCGGCGAAGAAGGTCAAGTACAGAAAGCCCATGAGGATTTCTCCCTAGACGTGCGGAGGGGGGCGGGCCGGCCGGTCCGGGCCGGTCCGTCCCCCTCTTCGTGCATTGGATCAGTCGGTGGTCATGCGCTCACTCACCCTCACCGGGTCACCGGGTCACCGGGTCACCGGTCACCGGGTGAGGTTCTCGGTGAACTTGTTCGCCGGCTCGTCACAGTGCACCACACTGCCGGGCCGGTTCCCCGGCCCGTCCCCAAGGAACGGAACGGGAGCGTCCACACCCCACGGATTGCCGCCGCTGCCCTCCTGTCCCACACGTTTTCGACACCTCACCCAGGGGGGCCATACAGGAGCAACTGCCCCTCACCGGTCACGGGTTCCCCACGTCCGCCGCGTAGAGGTGACACCCGTCGGATTCAGGCCAGTAAACTGCGCGCGCTCGAAAGGCGTCGCGGGAAGGCCGCGGGAAGGCAGGGGAACAGTGGCTCACGGGGGATATCAGGGCTGGTCACCGCGGAACACGCCACCGCAGGGTGGCGGCACACCACCGCAGGGGGGCGGCGCGCCGCCTCCGAACATCCCGCCGCAGGGCGCCCCGCACCCGTACGCGCCCCCGCCCCCGAACCCGTACCCCTACACCCACCCGCACCCCCACCCGTACCCGCTGCCGCCGCAGCCGGTCCGCCGACGGCGCTCGGGCTGCGGTTTCCTCTTCGTATCGCCGCTGATCCCGGTGATCCGCTCGGCCCGCCGGCGGGCGGAGGCGATCTTCAACCAGCCGGGTGCCGGTCACATCCCGGACCCGCTGGTGTCGAAGGTGCAGCTGTGGCGCGCGCTGGTGGGCACCGCCGCGTCGCTCTACCTCATCTACGCCTACGGTGCGGACGACGGCTGGAGCGGTGTCGCCAACGACGGCGTGGTCAAGCTGATCATGGCTCCGATCCTGCTCATCATCACCGGCCCGCTGGTGGTGATGGGCTTCATCCGCTACGCCCCCGCCGAGCACCGCCCCGTGCTCCGCTCCCGGCTGCGGGCGCCGCTGAAGGCGGTGGGCTGGTACGTCGGGATCCTGGTGGGCGTGGTCCTCGTCCTGGCGGGCAGCGCGCTCATCCTGAAGCAGAACTACGGCACGCTGATCAACGGCCTCATCGCCCTCGCCCTGCTCATCGGCCTGATCTGGCTGCTGCCGTTCATGCTGTTCTCCTCGGCGTACGCGGCCCGCTACGCCTTCAACACGTCCAACGTCCACGCGGCCCTGCCGGCCGCGCTGACCGTCGTACTCGTCTGGGAACTGATGCTCAGCAGCCTCGCCCTGGACGGCGGCCTCCCCCACGGGCCGCCGGCGGCCCAGTGGTGCGCGGTCCTGGGCGGCCCGATCTCGGTCACGGCGGTGGCCCTGTGGGAACTCCACCGGATGCGGACGCGGTATGGGGTGCGGGTGCGGGTCTGAGGGCGGGGCCCTGGGGGGGGGCAACACGGCCTGGTGGTGGGGCACTTATGGGTACGCCCCACTGCTCGGGTGGTCAGTGACACCAAGATCTCGGCGCATGACGATGCGGAGCGCGACCACTGCCGCGTCGAACCTGTCCTCGAGCTCCCGATAAGCGGGACTGTCGACCGTGGAGCCGTCCATGAGCAGATCTCTCGTGTCCCGCAGGACCACGAACGCGGTACGCGCGGCCGCGACGACCTCGTGCGGCGCGGTGATGGCCAACTGGTGCCGTAGCTCGTACGCGCCGGGCGCCAGGAACAGTTCTCGTACCCGCTGTGGGCGCTCCTCCGCGGAAATGTGGGCGTGCATGCACTCGTTGAGCGCCGTTCGCGTGCGGGAGAGCGCGGCGGTGTACTCGGCGTAGAGCTGCCTGCGCACGTCGAGGCTCTGCCCGGCGCGCTCCCTGCGCCAGCGGAGCCGATCGGTGATCAACGTCGACCCGACTCCGATGGCCGCGCCAAGTGCCGTACTGACGGGGGATATCCACTCCATGGCGGACCTTATCGCCCGCCGACCGGAGAGGTGGCGCAACGGGAGGTATGCCGGATCGATGGTGCCGTGCAGGGTCACCCTGTGATCGATCTTGAGCATCGCAGGTTACCTGGAACTAAAAGCTGTGATCAGAAGGTTAAGAAGGCCAACTCCTTAGATTTGAGGAAAAACTGAGGCGGAATTATGGCTTCCGCCACAGCTTGCCCCTTCTGTGCATGATCAAGTTGATCTTGACCGCAAGGCCCGGCTGGCACCGCTCGCCCCTACAGGGGCACAGGTGTGAGCTATGCCTGAAAAGCACGTTCAAAGGAGTACGGCGCGTGCAGAACAGCACTCACCGCCGCCAGTTCAGCAGGCTCTCCATGGCCGCTGTATCCGCCACTGCCGGGGCAGCGCTCTTCGCTTCCGCGATTCCGGCCACCGCCGACACCGCCACCCCGCGCCCGGCGGACGTGGCGAAGGCGGCAGCTGTCGTTGAGTCCGCCACGGGAACGTCCGACATCGCTGTGTCCACGGCGGCCCCGGGCACGCCCGCCAAGGCGACGACCGCCATGGACAACGTCGCCCTCACGGTCACCGCGCCGGACAAGGCGAATGGAGCCATCCATGCCGCCGATGACAGCGGTTCTTCGTTCGGTCTTACTCTGCCGGGCGCCGAAGGCGTGGAGGGCGTCAAGGCCGGTGCGGGCACCGTGGTCTATCCCGGTGCCGCCGCTGCCACCGACATCGCCGTGCAGCCGACCAAGGACGGTGGTGCCCGCACCTTGGTCACACTCAAGGACGGCAGAGCTCCCGAGTCTCACCGTTTCCGGCTCAACCTCCCGCAGGACGCGGAGATCACCGAAGACGGGCAGGGCGGCTTCGAGGTGACCCGTGAGGTCAGCGAAGGCGTCCAGCTCCCCGTGGCCACGATCGACGCGCCTTGGGCCAAGGACGCCAACGGCGATGCCGTGCCCACCCGTTACAAGCTCGACGGCAACGACATCGTCCAGACCGTGGAGACCAACGACAAGACAGCGTTCCCGGTGGTCGCGGACCCCAAGTTCACCTGGGGCATCGTGACCGGCACCGCCTACTTCAAGAAGAGCGAGACGAAGAAGATCGCCAACAATGGGGCACTGGTGGCCATGGGCAGTTGGGCCCTGCCGCCGGGCCTGAACGGCTATGTGAGCGCCCATGCCGCGGCCATCACCAAGGTGGCGATGAGCGCCAAGGCCAACAAGCGCTGCATCAAGATCAAGTTCGCCGCGGGACTCTTCCTGCCCGGTGAGTATTCTGGCGGTTACTGCAAGTAGAAGCTGGGGTTCTTGAAACATGTGGGTTCTGTACAGCGCCTGTATCGCCGTCTTCCTGTCCATCGCGATCCGGCTGTTCGTGGGGCGGAATGCAGCGGTGCCACCGTGGCGTGACGCGACCTCGATCTCCGTCGGAGTCGTCGTAGGAGCCGCCGTCTACATAGCGGCGACCACCGCGGCCCACGTGGAGAGCCAGATCGCCATCGCCTCGGCCCTGCTGTGGCTTACGGCCTCGATCAGCGGTGCCCATGCCGTAAGGGAATCGCGACGCTCCCACAGCTGAAGGTTCGCCGTATGAAGGGTCGTCGCGGATTCCACTCAGGGACCTGACGGAGCCGGGCCCCCAGCCAACAACACTGGCCGGGGGCCCGGCGGGCCCGAGCCCTACAGGCTGTCCAGGATCTTCTCCCGGCGGTCCCGGTACTCCTCGTCCGTGATCGCCCCGGCGGCCCGGAGCTGATCCAGGGTGGCGAGACGTGACGCGATGTCCCCGCCAGCGGGCGCGGGAGCACCCGGTGCCGTGGCGGCGGCCTGCGCCCCAGCGGCACCACCGGCGAGCCGGGCACGCAGCGCATCCGCCAGCGCCTTGCCCGCGTCCTTCGGCATCTGCTTGATCTCGGCCTTGTTGCCCGACGAGAACACCGCCAGCGTGCCCATCAGCATCCCGCCCGTCCACTGCACGGAGCTGATCCGGCTGTACGGAAAGTCTTCCACCTGCTGCGACATGACGCCGTGCTTCAGGAAGACAAGGCGCTGGTCGGTCATCACCACCAGGCCGTTTCCCTTGCCGTAGAGACCGGGAGCGAGCATCTCGACGGTCTCGCCCTCCCACAGCACCTCGGGCAACTTCTGAATCTCGCGCTTCGACCCGACCGCGCTCTTGAGCTTCGCTGCTGCGGCGTCGATGTCCGGCCGCACGTTGACGTCCACCATTAGTGGCACCCCTCCACGTCTGACGGCGGGGCGCCCATGCCGAACGGCATCGTGCCCCCGCCACGATGAGGATCTGAGCGTATCGCCGGATATGACGGCCGTGAGCGCCAGCGCGCAGGCGTACCTCTGGGTGCATCGGAGCCAGGCGGGGCCGGGTTCGAAGCCGCCCGCACCGTAGAGAGCCGTGACGCCCTGCGCACGCAGCTCCTTCGTCGCCCGATTGCTCGCAATCAACCGGGCCCTGACCCGATCTGCAATCCTGCGCAATGCCCCCGCCCCAGTGCGCGATCCCGGCGCATGCTGGACGCCCACCCTCGCTGACGGAGGACGACATGACTCTGCGGTTCATCGGCACCACCAGCGATGAAGGCGACTGCCCCACCTTGTACGACATCCCGGAGACGGAGGAGATCCTCGTCCAGGGCGACGTCGAAACCGATCCCGAGCACCTCGTGCAGCTGCGCGACTTGAAGCCGTCCGAGTCGTTCGTCCGAGTGCCTCGCTCGTTGCTCACCCGATACGCGCCGCGAACCACGACTCCGGATCTGGTCCCCTTCTCCGAGGTGACCCACCTGTTCCAGGAGTTCCGGCACACCGCATGGAGGCTGGAGACCCGCCGCGGTTACGCTTCCGACCGCAACAGTGCCAAGTGGGCGCGCTGGACTGCGGGCGCGGACATCAACGCCGAGCCTGAGAATGCCTGGCGCGAGAATGTACGTACGCAGACCGCTCAGGGCAAGCGGTTCGAGCGAGTACGCCTCGTCGACGAACCGGCCACACAGGGGCAGGAGTTCCTCCTCGCCGCCGGCCTGGGCAACGTCGCCGCCGGTGAGGACATCCGTAACCTCACGCGCTCGCGAGCGCAGGAACTTCGCCTGCCGGGATTCGACTTCTGGCTCTTCGACTCCAAGACCCTTGCCCGCTTCGCATTCGACGAGGACGACACCACCCTCGGCGTGTACGTCACCGAGGACCCCGCCGAGGTCCTCGCCGCCTGCCAGGCTCGCGATACGGCATGGCACTACGCCGTACCCACCAGCGATTTTCAGCGCGGGGTACGTTCCACTGTGTGAGTGACTTCCGAGAGGCCCGGCAGATCCTCGGTGCGCGGCTCAGTGAGCTACGCGCCGAGGCGGGCATGGAGGGAAAGGACCTTGCGGCCGAGCTGGGGTGGCAGCCGTCGAAGGTGAGCCGAATCCAGAACGGCCGGCAGTCCGCGAGTGCTGGGGATGTCACTGCGTGGGCGGCGGCCACGGGGCGGCCGGATGTCGAACCGGAATTGCAGGGACTGCGCGCGGGCGTGGAGTTGAAGCACCGGTCGTGGCGCAGGCAGCTCGCGGGCGGCCACGCCGAGCGGCAGAAGCTCGCGATCCGGGAGACGGAGGCGACCAGGCTGATCCGGGCGTTGGAGGTCTCGCGTATCCCGGGCCTGTTCCAGACGCGCGACTACGCGTCTGTGATTTTCGATTCCAACGCGGAGTTCCGCGAGATCCCTGCCACGACAGAGCAGGCCGTCGCGCATCGGATGCGGCGGCAAGAGGCCTTGTACGAGCCGGGGAAGGAGTTTCGGTTCCTCGTGTGTGAGGCGGCGCTCTACCACCGCTCGTGCCTCAAGTCGGTGATGGCCGAGCAGCTCGACCGCCTGTACAACGTGGTGGGCATGCCGCGTGTGGACCTGGGGATCCTGCCGTTCGGAACGCAGCTGAGGCGTACGGCTCCGCACGCCTTCTGGATTTACGACCGCCGTCAGGTCGTCGTCGAGACCATCACCGAGGAGCTCTGGCTCACTGCCGAGGAAGACATCCGGCTGTACGAGCGGGCGTGGGACTGGCTTGCGGAATCGGCTGAACGCGGGCCGATGGCACGTCGCTTGATCGGCCGCGCGCGGGCGTCCTTGGACCTCGGCTGAACAACCCGCGCAACTGATGAGTCGTTAAATGCAATCGCGCGCAATCGATCGACAACGGCTCTTGCCGCGCCCCTACGGTCCTGGTCATGGCCGCATTCAAGGGCGGGGGCGGCCCACGACTTCCCGCGGAGGCATTCCCATGACCACCCCGAGACAGACATCAGTGGTCGCGGACTGGCTGGCCCGCGCCCAGCAGGAGCCTGCGCAGGCCTGGCGGGAGTGGGCGGATACCGGTGTGGCCCTGCTCCCGTGTGGCCGCAGGTTCGAGGCGGTTCGTCTCCCCGAGCGCCTCGTGCGCAGCGCGGTGCGCTCCACCGACCCGCAGGTGATCGCGGTCCGGCTCGCGCAGAGCCTGGACGGTCCGGTGATCTACGACGGCCGCACCATGGGCGGCACGTACTACGCCCTGACCAGGCCACGTCGCAGGGGGACTTGGCGGCACGAGGACGTGGCGCCGTGGCTGGGGGCGGACACCTTTCTTGGTGTGCCGCGACTGTCCCGCACTGAACCGCCCGGCACGCACTGGGTGGTGGCGCCTCGCTACGAGGACGACCTGTGCGAGCCCCTGGCGGTGGAGGCCCTCAGCCGCATCGGCCGCGACGCCGGCGAGGAGGCAGAGCAGTGCTGAAGGCGCGGACGGCCGAGGAGCGTCGAGAGCGGGAGACGTACCAACGCCTCCTGTCGCACCTCGACGGGTGCGGCCCCTGCCACGACTGGGCGGACTGCGAGGAGGGCGAGCGGATCCGGCGCGCGCTCCGTGCCGCCCGGATGGCCGCGCGTCTGGCGGGCTGACCCGCCCACCCCTCAGCTCCCTTTCGCACCTGCGGAGGCACGTTCGCGAACGGCCGCACCGACCTCGACATCCCCGACGGCTCATGAGCCGAGTGGAGATCAGCAAGTTCTTCGACGGGGTGATCGCGGGTGGGTTCGACAGCTTTCGGGCGAGCGCAGAGGAGCTCTCCGAGGCCGGCGTCGCGGCCTGAGGCTGCGGGCGGAGAGGGTGAGGCCTGGTCCCCGCCTCGCGACAATCTCCGTTCTCTGACGGGCGGCCCGGTCTGCTCGCAGCACCCCGGACCACCGGCTCCGACGGCGCACAGTGCTGCGGGCAGCTACATCTGCCACCTGTGCGGCCGTACGGCGGCAGAACGCGATCCTGACCAGCCCGTACTGGCGTGAGGGCGGGGCGGCGACCTGACCTGTCATCGCCCGGGGGGTGCGCACGAGTAAGGCCCAGGACCGGAGATTTTCCCTCCGTGACCTGGGCCTTCCTGTTCTGATCTTGTGCCCCCGGCAGGATTCGAACCTGCGACACCCGCTTTAGGAGAGCGGTGCTCTATCCCCTGAGCTACGAAGGCGGTCCAGGCCGTGCCGTTTCCGGCCGGTCTGTGGTGAGCAGGCGCTGCGGTCTGCGATACCGCCGACAGTATAGCGGGTGGCCGTTCCTGGCCCCTCCGGCCCCCGGCCTGGTCAGGGGGCCGAGGGGTGGCGGGGTGTGTCGGGCCCGGCCCCTTGTGTCGTCGTCGCCGTGATCGACGCCGACGCCGACGCCGACTCCGGGGCTGACACCGCCACCGCTGCCGCGAAGCCCGGTGGGGCGGGGATGTCCGTGACGTGCCAGCCCGGCACCGGGCGTGGGTGGGCGCCCGTGCCCACCCGTAGCGTCGCCGCTCCGGCGGCCAGGCCCTCGCCCGTTCCCTTGAGCACCGCCTCCTTCCGCGTCCAGCAGCGCGCGAACGCCGCCGGACGGGCCGACGGCGGCAGGGCGGCCAGCTCGGTGGACTCCTGGGGGTGCAGGGCCGTGGCGACCTCCGCCACCAGCTCCCGTGACGGCAGCTCCTCCACGTCCACCCCTACCGGGCGGCCGGCGAGCGCGATGAGTGCCGTGTCTGCCGCGTGCGAGAGGGAGAAGTGCAGGTCCGGTGGGTGGTGTCGCGGGTCCACGATCGGGCGTCCGTGGGGGCCGCCGCAGCCTGGGCAGTCCGCTCTCGCCAGGCGGACCCCGGCCGGATCGACGTCCAGCTCCGCGCCCAGCAGCTGTCGCAGCGCCACGTGAGCCACTTCGTACAGCGAACGGTCCCGTTCGCGTCGGAAGGCCCGTGCCCGCTCCCGTTCCCGGAAGTCGAGTACCGCCAGGTCGAGTTGGGACGTGCCCACCCGCGCCAGCCAGAGGCTGGGCTCCCCGCTGTGGCGGCCTCCGGGCGTCGGCAGTCGCGCTGGGTCGAAGTCCCTGGGCGTGCAGGCCCCGCTGCCGGCCCCTGCGGGCAGGCGTGCGCGCCGCTCCTCGCCCAGGTCCGGGCGGCGGTCCGTGACGCGGTGGACCGTCGCGGAGGGGGCTGTCGCCGAGAGGGCCGTCGACGAGGCGGCCGTCGTCGAGTGGGCCGTCACGGAGTGGGCTCGCATCACCCGCACAACGTACGCCGCCCCCGCAGCGGCGGCATCCGGTTTGTGGGGTGGAGGGGATCTCGCGATGACGGTTCCGCGTCGTCCCCTCCAACCGTCCGTCTCGGATCCAACCGTCCGTCCATCTCGGATCGTTCTTAACCACCCTGTAATTGCCCGGAGTTGGCCCAAGCCCGTGCTTTCGGAGCCGTAAGTCGCCGCTTTCAGCGGTGATTTCCGGCCCCGTCGCACCGGCGCCCCCGCCTACTCCCTCCCGTGCGTCGAGTCAACCCTTGTGACCCGTCAGGGCGCTGGTTAAGCTCGCCGAGCCGAACACCGAACAGAGGCGGGGCCCCGTGATTACGGTGGACAGACGGATCGCGGTCATAGGTATGACCTGCAAGTTTCCCAACGCGGACGGCCCAGAGGCGTTCTGGCGGAATCTGCTCGACGGCAAGGATTCGATCACTCGAATCAGTGGTCCCGACGGTGTCGCGGCGCGGGGGCTCATCGACGATCCGGAGTGGTTCGACGCCGATTACTTCGGTATTTCGCCACGCGAGGCCCGCATCATCAATCCACAGGCTCGAATTTTCCTGGAGAGCGCCTTGGCCGCGCTCGAAGACGCAGGCCAGGATCCGCAGCGGGTCACCGGAGCGGTCGGCGTGTACGGGGGCAGCGGCGAGAACGCGTACGCGCAGCTGCTCAAGGCGGACCGGGCCGAGCGCCCCTCGGCGTCGGCCGCGTCGGCCGCCTCCGACTGGGAGATACGCGTCGCCAACGGGCCCGACTTCCTGTGCAGCAGGGTGGCCCACCGGCTCGGTCTGACCGGCCCGACGATGACCGTGCAGGCCGCCTGCGCCACCTCGTTGGTCGCCGTGCACGCCGCCGTCCAGGGGCTGTTGACCGGCGACTGCGACCTGGCACTCGCCGGTGGCGTCACCGTGCGGTTGCCGTCCGGAGTCGGCGGCACCGACGAGGTCGGCATCCAGGCCCCGGACGGCGTGCTGCGGGCCTTCGACGCCGCCGCGACCGGGCTTGTCGGCGGTGACGGTGTCGGCGTCGTGGTGCTGAAACGGTTCGCGGACGCGCAGGCCGACGGTGACCGCGTCGACGCCGTGATCCTCGGGACTGCGGTCAACAACGACGGCGCCGACCGCATGGGCTTCACCGCCCCGGGCGTCGCCGGCCAGGCCGCGGTCATCGAGCGCGCCCAGCGGGTGGCGGGCGTGGCGCCCGAATCCTGCACCTACGTGGAGACCCACGGCACCGGCACCCGCCTCGGCGACCCGGTCGAGATCGCCGCCCTGACCCGAGCCTTCCGCCGCGGCAGCGAGAGCGAGAGCGGTCATGACGGTGACAGCGGCGACGACCGCGGCAACCCGCGCCTCGGCTACTGCGGGATCGGTTCCGTCAAGACCAACGTCGGGCACACCGACGCCGCCGCCGGCGTGGCCGGCCTCATCAAGACGGTCCTCGCGCTCAAGCACGGGGTCATCCCGCCCAGCCTGCACTTCACCGAGCCCAATCCGGAGATCGATTTCGAGAACAGCCCGTTCCGCGTGGTCGCCCGCGCCGAGGACTGGCGGCCGGAGGGCGTGCCGCGCCGGGCCGGGGTGAGCTCCTTCAGCGTGGGCGGTACGAACGCCCACGTGGTCCTGGAACAGCCCCCCGCGGAAGAGCAGCCCCCCGCGGAAGCGGAGTCGAATGAGGCGCCGAGCGCGCGCGGCCCGTACGTGCTGCCGCTCTCGGCGAAGTCCCCCGCGGCTCTGGACGCCGTCACCGACCGGCTCGCGGAGCGGCTGCGGGCCGAGCCCGGCACCGTACTCGCCGATGTGGCCTGGACGCTGCAGACCGGGCGGCGGGAGCTCCCGTACCGGCGGATCGCGGTGGTACGTGATGCCGCGGACGCCGTACGTGTGCTGACCGGCGAGGACCCCGAGCGGCTCGCCACCGCCCCCAAAGCGGTCTGGCCGTCGGGCGGAGTGGCCGGGGAGGGCAAGGAGGACGAGGGGGCGCAGAGCGATCCCGTCGACTTCGGGCGGCGCTGGCTGACCGGTGCCGCCGTCGACTGGGCGGCCCTGCACCAGGGACGGCGGCCCCGCAAGGTCGCGCTGCCCACGTACCCCTTCGAGCGCCGGCTGTTCACGGTGGAACGGCACCACCGGCCCGCCGCAGCCGCCCCACCCACCGCACCCGGTACACCCACCGCACCCGCCACACCCTTCGCGCCCCCGGCATCCGCGCCCACCCGCGAGGTCACGTACGACCTCATCGCGAAGTACTTCGCCGAGATCCTCGATCTCCCCGAGGTGGAGCCCGACGAGAGCTTCTTCGACCTCGGCGGCGACTCCCTCATCGCGACCCGCCTCGTGGCCAGGATCCGCGAGGCGTACCCGGTGGAGCTCGCGCCCAAGGAGCTGATCACGGCTCCCACGGCCGCGGAGTTCGCCGCGCTGATCGAGGCGAGGCTCGCCCCCGGCCACGGCCGTATGCCGTGACGCGGTGGACCGTCCGCCGGCACCGCCGTCCGGACGCCGTCGCCGTCCTCTACTGCTTCCCGCACGCGGGCGGGCTGCCGGGCGAGTACGTCCGCTGGTCCGACGACCTGCCGGGGGTCGAGGTCCGGGGCGTGCACCTGCCCGGAAGGACCACCCGCCAGGCCGAGCCGGCGCACACGCGGATGGACGCCCTGGTGGACGCCCTCGTCTCGGCCGTCGACTTCGGGAATCCCGACGGAGGGCCGGGGGACGCACGGCACGCTCGCCGGCCGTTCCTCTTCTTCGGGCACAGCCTGGGCGCACTCATCGCCCTTGAGGTCACACGTGAACTCCAGGCGCGAAACAGCGAGTTGCCGCAACGGCTCATCGTCTCCTCCTGCCCCGCACCCCCGTTGCCGCCCGTCGCGCGGCCCGTCGACGGGCTGTCGGACGACGAACTGCTCGACGCGATCGAGCGCGGCACGGGCGAACCCATGGACCATCTGCGGGCCGACGCCGACCTGCGGGCGCACGCGCTCGCGTGCTTCCGGGCCGACTACGCCCTTCTGGAGCGGTACGTCCCGGGGAGGTCCGAGCCGCCGCTCGACCGGCCGGTCACCGTCCTCGCCGGCCGCGAGGAGGCGTACGCGCCCTGGCGGGCGGGCTGGGCGCGGCACACCAGCGCCACGACAGAGCTCACGGTCGCGGCCGGGGGCCACTTCTACTTCCGCGGAGGCCAGGGGCGCGACGATCTCCTGCGCACCCTCCGCGCATCCATGCCGACACCGACGACATGACATCGACGACACAACCAACGGCGTGACCGACGACATACGTGACCGACGACATGAGGGGGAGCAACGGGTGGACCGCATAGGGGTGGTGGGCGCCGGGACGATGGGGCGCGGCGTGGCCGAGCTGTTCGCGGAACACGGGCACGAGGTCGTGCTGGTGGACGTGACGGAGGCCGCCCTGGCGTCCGCACGGGACGAGATCGCGCGGAACGTACGGTTCGCTCCGCTGGTCCGCCCCGGGGCGCCCGTACGGGATCCGCTGGAGGTGACCGGGCGGATCGACTTCACCGTGGACCTCAAGCGGCTGGGGGACGTGGACTTCCTGGTCGAGAACGTCACCGAGGACTGGGACGTCAAGCGTCCCCTCTACGCCGAGCTCGACGCCCTGTGCCGCCCCGGTGTGCCCTTCGGCGTCAACACCTCCGCGATCCCCATCACGCGGGTCGCCGGGCTCACCGGCCGGCCTGAGCACGTGATCGGCATGCACTTCATGAACCCGGCGCACCTCAAGCCCACCGTCGAGCTGATCCGCGGCCACCACACGTCGGACGCCACGATCGCGCGGACCCGGGCGCTGCTCGACGGGGTCGGCAAGGGGCACGTCCTGGTGGAGGACTCCTCGGGCTTCGTGACGAACCGCGTCGCGATGCTCACCATCAACGAGGCGGTCTTCCTCCTCCACGAAGGCGTCTCCACGGCGGCGGACGTCGACCGGCTGTTCAAGGAGTGCTTCGGGCACGCCATGGGGCCGCTTGAGACCGCGGACCTCATCGGTCTCGACACCGTCCTGCTGTCCCTGAAGGTCCTGTACGACAACTTCGGCGA
The DNA here is from genome assembly GCF_055591085.1 of Streptomyces sp. NPDC041713. NCBI lineage: Bacteria > Bacillati > Actinomycetota > Actinomycetes > Kitasatosporales > Streptomycetaceae > Streptomyces > Streptomyces sp. NPDC041713. Next base: position 309,652 of record NZ_JBVIZY010000005.1, on the reverse strand, counting down.
CCCCAAGTACCGCCCCTGCCCCCTGCTCACCCGGCTGGTCGACGCGGGTCTCCACGGGCGCAAGACCGGACAGGGCTTCCATTCCTACGAGTCGGGAGAGTGACCCATGGCTGATGTAACGACCGAGGACGACAAGGTCCTGATCCGGGAGTTCCTCGCCCAGCACGTGCACGGCGTCGAGGTGGACGACGACGAGGACCTGTTCGCCTCGGGTCTGGTGAACTCGCTCTTCGCGGTGCAGCTGGTGATGTGGGTCGAGCGGACCTACGGCCTGGCCGTCGCCGGTGAGGACCTCGCCTTCACCAACTTCCGTTCCATCACGGCGATATCGGAGTTCGTGGAGCGCAAGAAGGCCCTCGCCGGAGGCGGCGCGTGATCGTCGAGCCGACGCCCGAGCAGCTGCGGCTGCGCCGGGAGATCATCGCGTTCGCCCGGGCAGAGCTCGGCCGTGACGCGGCCGAGGCCGACCGCGGCGCCCGCTTCCCCCGGGAGGACTGGCGGCGGTGCGCCGAGTTCGGCGTGCTGGGCTGGCCGGTGCCCGAGGAGTACGGCGGCCGCGGGTTCGACCCGCTGACCACGATGATGGCGCTGGAGGCGCTGGGCTACGCCTGCCCCGACAACGGCCTTGTGTTCGCGGTGAACAACCACCTCTGGGGCTGCGTGATCTACCTGCTGCTGCACGGTACGGACGAGCAGAAGCGCCGCTTCCTGCCCGGCCTGTGCGACGGCTCGCTGGTCGGCGCGCACGCGCTGTCGGAGCCGGAGGCGGGCTCCGACATCCTCGCCATGACCACCACGGCGGAGCGCGACGGCGACGGCTACCGGCTGCACGGCACCAAGTGCTTCATCAGCAACGGCCCGGTGGCGGACGTCTACGTCACGATCGCCCGCACCGGCACGGGCCCCGGCCGCCAGGACCAGCTGTCGGCCTTCCTGGTCACCGCCGACATGCCCGGCGTGGTGAAGAAGCGCGAGATGCCGAAGATGGGGCTGCGGACCACCCCGATGGGCGTCGTCGAGTTCGACGGGACGCCCGTGCCGGCGGCGAACCTGCTCGGCCACGAGGGCGCCGGCTACCCGGTCTTCACCTCGACCATCGAGTGGGAGCGTTCCTTCATGTTCGCCCCGCACGTGGGCGCCATGGAGCGGCTCCTGGAGACCTCGGTGCGGCAGGCCAACACCCGCCGCCAGTTCGGCCGGACGCTCGGGTCCTTCCAGGCCGTGTCGCACCCCATCGCGGACATGAAGATCCGTCTCGAACTGGCCCGGATGCTGCTCTACCGGGTCGGCTGGCTGAAGCGGCAGGGCCGCCTCGCCCTCCAGGAAGCCACCATGGCCAAGATCTTCATCAGCGAGGGCCTGGTCGAGACGGCGCGGGCCACCGTCGAACTGCACGGCGCCCGGGGCTATTTGGAGGAGTACGGGCTGGAGCGCGAACTGCGCGACGCGCTCGCCGGGCCGATCTACGCCGGGTCCAATTCCGTGCAGCGCGGCATCCTCGCCGAACTGCTCGGCGTGAGCGGGGCGTTGTCGGGCGGGGCCGTGTCGGGTGGAGCGGCTTCCGGTGGACCGGCTTCGGGCGGGGCGGTTTCGGGGGGTGAGCCGCGGTGACGACCATCCGGCTCGCCCTGGAACCGGCGCTGCCCGGTGAACTCGCCCAGGAACTGGCCCAGCGCGTCTACTTCGTCTCGGACACGATCACCGGCTTCTCCCTGGTCCGCTCGGACGCGTCCGGCGACATCACCGCCGTGGACGTGGCACTCGACGGCCCCGAGGGCGGCGCCCCGGCCGACCCGGCCGAGCTCGCCCGCAAGCTCAACCTGGTGACCGCGAACGACCTGCTCGGGCAGCGTTTCCTGGAGCCCAAGGTGGTCTGGCGTGCCGCCGACACCGGGCCGGCCAAGGACGTGTACGACGAGCTGGTGGCGCGCGGCGCGGCCGTCGAGGCGGGCGCGGGCCAGATCGGCGTCGGCGAGCCGGTCCTGTCGCTGATGGACCACCTGGACTCGCTGCTCCGCGCCCTGGTCGCCGAGGAGTTCGGCGCCAAGGAGTTCCGCTACCCGACACTGATCACCGCCGACGCGTTGCGCCGCACCGGCTACTTCGAGTCGTTCCCGCAGATGGTGATGACCGTGACGCGGCTGCACGGCGACGTCGACAGCTACCGCGGCTTCCTCGACGACCTCGCGTCCGGCGGCTCTCTGCAGGCGGCGCTCACCGCGCACAGCGGCGGCCACGACCACTGTCTGCCGCCCACCATGTGCTTCCACACCTACCACCAGTTCGCGGACGGCCCGCTGCCGCAGCCGTCGATGGTGGTGACCGCGCGCGGGAAGTCGTTCCGCAACGAGTCCCGGTACCGGCGCTCCCTGGAGCGGCTGTGGGACTTCACGATCCGCGAGATCGTCTTCCTCGGGACGCCGGAGTTCGTCCTCGACGCGCGCGGCAGGCTCATGGAGCGGGCGTACGAGCTGGTGGACGCGCTCGGCCTGGGCGGGCGGTGCGAGGTGGCGGGCGACCCGTTCTTCCTCAACGACACGACCGCGGCGCGCGCCTGGTCGCAGCGGCTGCTTGAGCTGAAGTACGAGCTGCGGCTGCCCCTCGACGGCGAACGCGACGTCTCCGTGGGCTCGTTCAACTACCACGAGCAGTTCTTCGGCCGGTCCTTCGGGATCGCCGGGGAGACGGGCGAGCCGGTCTTCACCGGGTGCGCCGGGTTCGGCCTGGAGCGTTTCGCCTACGCGTTCCTGTGCCGGCACGGTCTGGACCCGGCGAACTGGCCGGAATCCGTACGGGCGGCGGTGGCGCCGTGACCGTACGCGAACCCTCGCCGCAACCAGCGCCGGTATCCGCACCAGTACCCGCGCCCACACCACCCCCCGCGCCTCCGCGGCTGCTCACGCTGTGCGCGCCGACCGCGGAGCTGCTGGAGCGGGCCACGGACGACCTCGCCGACCGTCTCGACGCGATGGACGACGCGGACTTCGCGCGGCTGCCCGCGGTGCCCGCGCCCCCGGCGGAGCCCGGCACGGCACGGCGCGCCGTCCTCGCCGACTCGCCGGGCACCGCCGCGCGGTGGCTGCGCAAGCGGGACATCCGGCGCGTGGCCACCGGCGGACAGGGCGGTGACGCCTCCCGGGTGTACCTGTTCTCCGGGGTCGGTGACCAGTACCCGGGGCTCGGCGCCGGCCTGTACCGGTGCCTGCCGGTGTTCCGGGAAGAGCTCGACCGCTGCTTCCGGGTGCTCGCGGACGAGCACGGCCTGGACCTGCACCCCGTCCTCTTCCCGCCCGAACCCGAGCTCCCCGAAAGCCCCGCTCCGGCGGACGGCTTCGACCGGCACACGGCGCCGCGGGAGATCCACCGCACGGTCGTGGCGCAACCGCTGATGTTCGCGCTCCAGTACTCCCTGGCCCGCGCCCTCACGGCGCTCGGCGCCGCGCCCGCCGCGCTCGCCGGCTACAGCGTCGGCGAGTACACGGCCGCGTGCCTGGCCGGGGTGTTCCCCGTCGAGCACGCCCTCGGCCTGGTCACCGGGCGGGCACGGCTCGTCGACGAGCTGCCGCCGGGCGCGATGCTCGCCGTCGCGGCCGCACCGGAGGACCTGGCCGGGCCCCTGGACGGGCTGCTCCCCGGGCCGCTGTCGCTCGCCGCGCTCAACGGCCCGCAGCAGACGGTCCTCTCCGGCCCGGCCGACGCGGTCGACGCGGCCGTCGGGCGGCTGACCGGGGCGGGGCTGCCCTCCCAGCGGCTCGCGACCGCGCACGCCTACCACTCGGCGATGACGCGGGCGCTGGCCGGGCCCCTGGAGGAGCTGCTCGCCGCCGTGCCGCTGGCCCCGCCGCATATCCCGCTGCTCTCGAACGTGACCGGGACCTGGCTGCGCGACGCGGAGGCGACGAGCCCGGCCTTCTGGGCCGGTCAGCTCTCCCGGACGCTGCGCTTCTCGGACGAGCTCGCCGAGATCTGGCGGCTGCCGGACCCGCAGCTCATCGAGCTCGGCCCCGGCCAGGCGCTCAACCGGCTCGCCCTCGGGCACCCGGACCGCCCGTCGAACGCCCTCACCTCGGTCGTGCAGACCCTGCCGGGCCGTCTGGAGAGCCGTACGGAGTGGGAGCTGCTGCTCGCCGCCACCGGCCGGCTGTGGGTGGCGGGTGCGGCGGTCGACTGGGCCGCGCTCGCCGAGGACCCGTCAGCAGTGACGAAGGAGCACGCATGAACGACATGACCGAGATCCGTCCGGTGCCGCGCGACGGGACCACGCCCCTGCCGCTGTCGAGCGCGCAGGAACGGCTCTGGTTCATGCAGCAGCTGCGGCCCGGCATGCTCGCCTACCAGTTCCAGGCGAAGATCGTGTTCACCGGGAAGCTGGACGCCGCGCCCCTGGCCGCCGCCCTCACCGAGGTGGTGCGGCGGCACGAGGCCTACCGCACGACGTTCTCCGACAGCCCCGACGGCCCGGTCCAGGTGGTGCACCCGCCGTACGAGGTGGAGCTGCCGGTCCAGGACCTGCGCGGGCCCGACGCGGCCGCCGAGGCCGATGTCATCCGGGCCGCGGTCGCCGAGCAGATCCCGGTGGACCGGCTGCCGCTGGTGCACTGGCGGCTGCTGCGGACCGCCGACGACCGGCACGTGCTGCTGCACCAGGAGCACCATCTCGTCCACGACGGCTGGGCGTTCAACCTCTTCGTCGACGAACTGTGCGTGCTCTACCAGGCGTACGCCGCGGGCGAGCCCTCGCCGCTGCCCGAACCCGAGATCCAGTTCGCCGACTACGCGGTCTGGCAGCGGTCCTGGCTGGAAGGACCGGCCGCCGACAAGCAGCTCGCGTACTGGCGCGAGCAGCTCGACGGCGTGCCCTACTTCCTCGACCTGCCCACCGACCGGCCCCGCACCCCGGTGCGCCGGTTCACCGGTGACGCGCCGCGCTTCACGGTGCCGGGCGAGCTGGCCGACGCGGTGCGCGCGCTCGCCGCGCGGGAGCGGGTGCCGCTGTTCACGGTGATGCTCGCCGCGTTCGAGGTGCTGCTCGCGGGCTGGTCGGGGCAGGACGACTTCTGCGTCGCCACCGGGATGGCGGCCCGCACCCGGCCCGAGGTCGACGGCATGTTCGGCATGCTGGTCAACACCGTGGCGCTCCGTGCCGACGTGCGCGGCGACCCGACGTTCCGTGAACTGCTCGGCCGGGTGCGCAGGACGACCTTCGGCGCCCTGGAGAACCAGGAGCTGCCCTTCGACCGGGTGGTGGCGGCGCTGCGGCCGCCCCGGGTGGCGGGCCGCCAGGCGCTGTGCGAGGTGCTGTTCGCCTTCCACGACTCGCCGACGCGCGCCGTGCGGATCCCGGGCCTGGAGATCGAGGTCGTGCCCGGCGTCAGCAACAAGAGCGCCAAGTTCGACCTCAACATCATCGCGATCCCCCGCGCCGAGCAGTCGATCGGGCAGCGGGGCCAGGCCACGACCCAGGCGATCGAGCTCATCTGGGAGTACGACGGGGACCTCTTCGACGCCGCGACCGTCGCCCGGGCCGCCGAGCGGTACGAGGGGCTGCTCGCCGCGGTGACCGCGGCCCCGGACACCAGGATTTCAGCGCTGACCGGCGCCGGCCGGCGACAGGAGGCATGACGTGAGCGACGCGGACGAGCTGATCGGCCCGGTGCGGACGGCCTGGGCCGAGACCCTGGGCTACGACGAGACCGAGATACCCCTGGACGTCGGCTTCTTCGACGCCGGCGGCAACTCGCTGCTGCTGCTCCTGCTCTGGGAGCAGCTGAACGAGCTCACGCCGGGCGAGCTGCGCGCCACCGACCTCTTCCAGCATCCGACCGTGCGGCGCCAGGCGGAGTTCCTGCGGAGCGGCGCATGACCCGGAGCCTGTACGAGGTGGTCGCGGCCACCGCCGCACGGCTGCCGGACGCCCCCGCCGTCGAGTTCCCGGACAGCGGTGCGGTGAGCTACCGCGAGCTGCTGCGGGGCGCCGAGGCGGTCGCGGAGAAGATCGCGGCCGAGCACGGCACGGTGGAGCGCGTCGGCCTGCTCGCCGCCCGCAGCCTCGTCGCGTACACGGGCTACCTCGCGGCGCTGCGGCTCGGCGCCGCGGTCGTGCCCCTGGGCCCGGACTACCCGGCTCCGCGGAATCGGGGCATCTGCGCGGCGGCCGACGTCGACGTGGTCGTGGCGGAGGCGGCCGCCGTCGCGCGTGGCGGGACCGAATGGGCGGGCGGGCGCCCCGTCCTGCGGCTCGACGACGACGGGATCCGGGCGGCGGCGCCGGAGGGGCGGCTCACGCCGTACGCGCCGGATGCGGACCGTCCCGCGTATCTGCTCTTCACCTCCGGCACGACCGGCCGGCCCAAGGGCATCCCGATCCGGCACCGGCAGGCGCTGCCGTTCGTGGCGCACAACATCGCGCGCTACGGCGTCGGCCCCGGCTGCCGCATGTCGCACACCTTCGAGCTGACCTTCGACCTGTCGGTGTACGACCTGTTCGTCACCTGGGGCGGCGGGGCGACGCTCGTGGTGCCGTCACGGACCGAGCTGTTCGCCCCGGTCGACTACCTGAGCGGCCGGGAGCTGACCCACTGGTTCTCGGTGCCCTCGGCCGTCTCGGTGAGCGCGGGATTCGGGCAGCTCGCCGCGGGACGCCCCTCGGCCCTGCGCCACAGCGTCTTCTGCGGCGAACAGCTCACCCTGGACCAGGCGCGGGCCTGGCACGCCGTGGCCCCGGACGCGACCCTCGACAACCTCTACGGCCCGACCGAACTCACCGTCGCCTGCGCCGAGTTCCGGCTCCCCGGCGATCCCGCGCGCTGGCCGGCGACCTCCAACGGCACCGTCCCCATCGGCCGGATCTACCCGGGCCTGGAACACCGGGTCGCCCCGGAGACGGGCGAGCTGTGGGTGCGCGGGCCCCAGCGGTTCGACGGCTATCTGGACCCGCGCGACGACGAGGGCCGGTTCACGGCCGACGGGTACTTCCGCACCGGCGACCGCGTGCGGGTCGAGGACGGGCAGCTGGTCCACCGGGGCCGGCTCGACGACCAGGTGAAGATCCGCGGCTACCGCGTCGAGCCCAGCGAGGTGGAGGCCGCGCTGCGGCGCCTGGACGCGGTGACGGAGGCCGTGGTGCTCGGCGTCGGCCAGGACGGCGTCACCGATCTGGTGGCCTGCTACACCGGGCGCGGCACCGGACGGATGGAGCTGATCCGCGCGCTGCGCGCGACGCTGCCGCTCCACCTGGTGCCGCGCCGCTTCGAACATCTCGACTCCCTGCCCCGCAACGCCAACGGCAAGGTGGACCGCGGCGCGCTCCGCCGCATCGTCAGTGAGGTCAACGATGGCGCACTCGCCTGAACCCCCCGCCCCGGCCCGTACCCCGGCCGCGCAACGGCCCGGCATGGACTTCAGCCTCTTCTACTTCGCCAGCGACAGCGAGGAGTTCGCCGGACCCCGGTACCAACTCCTGCTCGACGGCGCCCGGTTCGCGGACACGCACGGCCTCGCCGCCGTATGGACGCCGGAGCGGCACTTCCACCCCTTCGGCGGCCTGTACCCGAACCCGGCCGTCACCGGGGCGGCCGTCGCCGCCGTCACCGAGCGCGTGGCGATCCGGGCGGGCAGCGTCGTGGCGCCCCTGCACCACCCGCTGCGCATCGCCGAGGAGTGGTCCGTCGTCGACAACCTCTCCGGCGGCCGCGTCGGGATCTCCTTCGCGTCCGGCTGGCACGCCGCCGACTTCGCGCTGCGCCCGGAGGCGTACGCCGACCGCCGCCGGCTGATGGCCGACCAGGTGCGCCAGGTCCAGGAGCTCTGGCGGGGCGCGTCGCTCGCCTTCCCGGACGGGGCGGGCACCGAGCGCGAGGTGTCCGTCCACCCCCGGCCCGTCCAGCCGGAACTGCCGACCTGGATCACCAGCTCGGGCAGCGTGGAGACCTTCCGGGCCGCCGGTGCCATGGGCGCGGGCGTCCTGACCCATCTCCTCGGCCAGGACCTGGACGACCTCGCGCACAAGATCGCCGAGTACCGCGCGGCGGGCGGCCGGCACGTGGTCCTGATGGTGCACACCTATCTGGACGACGACGCGGACCACGTACGGGAGCTGGTGCGCGAACCGCTGCTGCGCTATCTGCACGGCTCGCTCGGACTGCTCCTCGGCTCGGGGTTCGACGGCAGGCGCCGCATCGACCCCGCCAAACTGCACGAGGCCGACGTGGAGTTCATCGTGCAGCGCTCCTTCGACCGCTACGTCGACGACTGCGGGCTGCTGGGCTCGCCGACCACCGCGGCGCGCGCGGTGGAGCGGCTGCGCGGGATCGGCGTGGACGAGATCGCCTGCCTGATCGACTTCGGGCTGCCGCCCGAGACCGTCATGAAGGGCCTGGAACGGATCGCCGACCTGAACGCAGCGGAGCACCCCCATGGCTGAGCGGACCGGCACGACCCTCGACAGCCCCGCCTTCGCGCGGGCCGTCGCCCGCCTGCGGGTGCCCGGCATGGGCACCGAGGCCGTCGCCCCCTTCCTGGCCGGGCTGATCCGGATGACGCGGCCCCGCCGGGTCCTGGAGGTCGGCTCCGGCTACACCACCCCGTTCCTCGCGGCCGCCCTGGCCGAGGCCCAGGAGCAGGCCGCCGAGGAGTCCCGGCAGCTCGCCGCCAAGACCCGCCCGTATCTGCGCGCCGGGACCCCGCTGGACGACGACTGGCTGCGCGCCGAGCCCGCGCTCGCCGCCCCCGCGTCGTACCTGGAGCCCTACCGGCCGCGGTTCGTGGCCGTGGACGACCGGTCGATCCCGGAGTCCTCGGCCGGGCAGGTCGAGGGCGTCCTCGACGAACTGGGGCTCACCGGAGCGGTCACCTTCGTGGACGCGCCGCTGCGCGAGGCCGACGCCGCGCTGCCCGAGGACTTCGAGCCGATCGACTTCGCCTGGGTCGACGCGTGGGACTGCCTGTACTTCCTGGACCACTTCCTCGACCGGATCAACCCGGCCGGCGGTGTGGTGGTCCTGCACTACCTGATGACGTATCCGGAGGGCGAGGCGATCCTGCGCTATCTGGCCGGACTGCAGCGGGCCAGGCCCGGCGAGCTGGAGGTCCTGAACCTCCTGGAGTCGCACAAACTCCGGCAGAACAGCGTCACGATGATCCGCAGGGCCGCCGTCGCCGCGCCCCGCCTCGCCGGTCCGGGCGGCCGCATCCGGTACGACGACGAGCTGCGCGAACGCGCCACCACCCACGCCGAGTCCCTCGACAGCGAACTGGAGAAGAGCAAGTGAGCATCCTGCGCGGGGCCGTGACCCCCTACCCGGCCGACACGTCCATACCCGCGGTCTTCGCGGCCCAGGTCAAGGCGGGACCGGACGCGCCCGCCGTCGTGGACGGCGCCCACACCCTCTCGTACGCGGAACTCGACGCCCGCTCCGACCGGCTCGCCGGGCTGCTGCGCGAGCGGGGCGTGCGGGAGGGGTCCCGGGTGGGCGTGCTCCTGGAGCGGGGCCACGAGCTGGTCACCGCGGTGCTCGCCATCATCAAGGCGGGCGGCGCCTATGTGCCGATCAACCCGGAGTACCCGGCGGAGCGCAAGGAGTACATGCTGGCGACCGCGGAGGCGGCCGTGACGGTCACCGCCGATGAGCTGCGCGAGGCCGGTCTCCGGCAGGACCCGGCCGGTCCGCCGCAGGCCGCGACCGGGCCCCGCGACCCCGCGTTCATCCTGTTCACCTCGGGATCCACCGGCCGCCCCAAGGGCGTCGTCATCGAGCACCGCTCGGTGCTGCGGCTGGTCCGCGACACCGACTACCTGGAGTTCGGCCCCCACCAGCGCATCGCCCAGGTGTCCAACTCCTCCTTCGACGTCTTCACCTTCGAGGTGTGGGGGGCGCTCCTGAACGGCGGCACGGTCGTCGTGATCCCCACCGCGACGGTCCTCTCGCCGGTCGCGCTGGCCGCGGCGCTCGCGGAGCACCGGATCACCACCATGTTCCTGACCTCCGCGCTCTTCACCACCGTGATGGCGGACCGGCCGGACACCTTCGCCGGACTGCACACGCTGATGGTCGGCGGCGACGCGCTGAGCGTCGCGGCCGTGCGCCGCCTGCTCGCCGCGGACCCCGCCGTACGCCCCGCCCGCCTGGTGAACGGCTACGGTCCGGCGGAGGCCACCACCTACGCGGTCTGCGGCGAGCTGACCGAGCTGCCCGAGGACGCCCGCTCGGTGCCGATCGGCCTGCCCATCGCGAACACCGACTGCTATGTGCTCGGCGAGGACCGGGAGCCGGTCGCCGCCGGGGAGACGGGCGAGCTGTACATCGGCGGCCCGGGTGTGGCCCAGGGGTACGCGGGACGGCCCGACCTGACCGAGGAGCGCTTCCTGCCGGACCCGTACGCGAAGGAGCCCGGCGCCCGGATGTACCGCACGGGGGACCTGGTACGGGTCCTGCCGGACGGGCGGCTCGACTACCTGGGGCGGATCGACGACCAGGTGAAGATCCGCGGCTTCCGGGTCGAGCCGGGCGAGGTGGAGGCGGTCCTCGGCCGGCACCCGGAGGTCCGCGAGGTCGCCGTGGTCGCCGACCGCTCCTCGGGCGAGGCGCGGCTGGTGGCCCATGTGTCCCCCGCCGAGCCCGGCCGGACGCCCACCGGCCTGCGGGAGTTCCTGGCCGCGACGCTGCCGGAGTGGATGATCCCGTCCGCCTTCGCGGTGTTGCCCGCGCTGCCGCTGACGACGACCGGCAAGGTGGACCGGGCCGCGCTGCCGCCGGTGCCGGTGGACGGCGAGGACACGGGCGCGGTGGCCCCCCGCACCGACCTGGAGCGGGAGCTCGCGGCGATCGCCGCCGAGCTGATCGGGCTGCCCTCGGTCGGCGTCACCGACGACTTCTTCGCGCTCGGCGGCCACTCCCTGCTCGCGATGCGGCTGCTGTCCCGGGTCAACGCCCGCTTCGGGGTGCAGGTGGAGCTGGGCGCGTACGTCTACGACCCGACGATCGAGCGGCTCGCGGCCGAGGTGTCCGCCGGGCTGTCCGGCGCGGCGCCGGCCGAGGTGTCCCGTGACCGGTGACCCTCCGGTCTCGTACGCGCAGAAGCGGCTGTGGATCATCGACCGGCTCCACCCGGACAGCCCGGCCTACTCCGTCCCCGTCGTCCACCGGATCGACGGGGAGCCGGACGCCCCGGCCCTCGAAGCGGCCCTGACCGAGCTGGTCCGGCGGCACGAGGTGCTGCGGACCGGCTACCGGATGTCCCGCGGCGTCGTGCGCCAGGTCATCGGGCCCGCGGAGCCGGTCCGCCTGCCGCACGCCGACCTGACCGGGCACGAGGACCCGGCGGCCGAGGCGGAGCGGCTCGCCGCCGCCGAGGCGCGGCGGCCCTTCGACCTGGCGGCCGGTGAGGTGCTGCGGCCGCTGCTCCTCACCGTCGCGCCCGACCGGCACCTGCTCTGCCTGACGCTCCACCACATCGCGTGCGACGGCTGGTCGCTCACCGTCCTGGAGGGCGAACTCTCGCTCCTGTACGGGGCGTTCGCGGCGGGCCGCGTCCCCGAACCGCCCGAGCTGACCGAGCAGTACGCGGACTTCGCCCGGTGGCAGGCGGACCAGGTCGCGGGGGCCGCCCTGGACCGGGCGCGGGAGCACTGGACCAAGCACCTCGCCGGCGTACCGCCGCTGGCGAGCATCCCCTCCGACCATCCGCGCCCCGCGGTGTGGAGCTTCGAGGGCGGCCATGTGCCGGTCACGCTCGGGTCCGAAACCGTCGCCGGTGCGGGGCGGCTGGCGCGGGCCTGCGGCACCACGCCGTACGTCGTGATGCTGGCCGCGTTCGTCGCGCTGGTACGGGAGGAGAGCGGCACCCCGGAGGTCGTCGTGGGCGCGCCCGTGGCGCTGCGGACCCGGGAGAGCCAGTTCGCGCTGATCGGCATGTACGGCAACACGGTCGTGCAGCGGTTCGACGTGCCGGACCGGATGAGCTTCCGCGACCTGGTGCTGCGGGCCCGCGACGAGAGCCGGGCGGCCCTGGCCCACCAGGCGATGCCGTTCGAACTCCTGGTGGAGGAGCTGAACCCGGCGCGGGACCCCGGCGCCAATCCGCTGTTCCAGCTGATGTTCAGCCTCCAGCGGGTGGCGGCGCCCGGACTGCGGCTCGAAGGCTGCCGGGTGACCAGGGAGTTCGGCGACACCCGGACCGCCAAGGTCGACCTGTCCCTCTCGCTCGTCCAGGACGGCGCGGACTGCCGGGGACGCCTGGAGTACAGCGCGGACCTCTTCGAGGAGACCACCGCGCGGCGGCTCGCCGCGCGGTACACCACCCTGCTCGCCGCCGCCGTCGCCGAGCCCCTACGACCCATCGGACTGATGCCGTGACCGAGGCCGAACCCGCCGCCGAGACCGCACGCCCCTCCCTGCTGCGCCACCGCGACTTCATGCTGCTGTGGAGCGGCCAGACGGTCAGCGAAGTCGGCTCGATGATCACGCCGTTCGTGCTGCCGTTCCTCGCCATCACCGCCCTTGACGCCTCCAACTTCGAGGTCGGCCTGCTCACCGCGCTCGGCACGCTGGCCTTCCTGCTCGTCGCGCTGCCGGCGGGCGTCGTGGTCGACCGGGTCGCCAGGCACCGGCTGATGATGTGGTGCGACCTGGTGCGCGCGGCGGTCATCGCGACGGTGCCGGTGGCCTGGTACCTGGACACGCTCACGCTGACGCACCTGTGTGCGGTGGCGCTCGTCACGGGCTCCCTGACGGTGTTCTTCGATGTCGCGTACCAGAGCTATGTGCCGGCTCTCGTCGCCAAGGAACAGCTGATCGACGCCAACGGCAAGCTGGGCACCACCAGTTCGGCCGCCGCCACGCTCGGGCCCACGGTGGCGGGCGTGCTCGTCGCGGCCATCGGCGGGGCCAGGGCGCTGGTCGCCGACGCGATGTCGTTCCTCGTGTCCGCCGTCTCGCTGTTCCTGATCAGGACCCCGGAGCCGAAGCCGGCCCGCCCGGACGGGCCGCGGACGACCTTCCGCGAGCAGATGAGCGAAGGCCTCGGCTTCGTGGTCCGGCACCCCGTGCTGCGCCGCATCGTCGCCTGCACCGCCACGGTGAACCTCTTCTCCCACATGGCGTCGGCGATGGAGATCCCCTTCCTCGTCCGCGAACTGGGGCTCTCCTCCAGCCAGGCCGGTCTGCTGCTCGCCCTCGGACCCGTCGGCGGCGTCCTGGGCGGACTGCTCGCGGGCCGCCTCGCCCGGCGGGTCGGCTCCGCCCGGATCATCTGGCTGGCGCCGCTCGCCTGCGGCGTCCCCTCCTACCTCGTCCCGCTGGCGTACAACGGCTGGCGGGTCGTCTTCTTCGGGATCGGCTGGTTCGCCTTCACCTTCGGCGCCATCGTGTACAACACCGCGCAGGTCACCTACCGGCAGCAGCTTTGTCCGCCGGAGCTGCTCGGCCGGATGAACGCCGCGGTGCGGTGGATCGTCTGGGGGACCATCCCGCTGGGCGCGCTCGTCGGAGGCGCGCTCGCCACCTGGATCGGGCTGCGCCCCACGCTGTGGGTCGGCGTCGTCGGCGCGAGCCTCGGCGGCCTCTGGGTACTCTTCTCGCCGCTGCGCCGCCTGCGCGACGTGCCGCCGGACCACACCGCGGCCGCCGTCTCCTGATGCCCGAGGACATGCCCGAGGCCCGCCGCGGGGCCCGACCGGCGGCCCCGGCGGGGAAGTCGCCGCCCGGTCGCCCCTGGTGCTGCCGATCCCCGGGCCCCGGCCCTTTTAAGGTCGAGCTTCGTCGTGCATGGCGAGCAACTCGCGACACACACCAGGCCGGGCGCCCGCGACGCGCCCCAGGCCGGCATCCCGGGCGACACCCCTCAATGCACAGACATTTCTTTCCGATTCGGGCAGAGGACCGACAATGTCAAGCACACTTGCAGGACGGCCCGCCACCGAGGCCGCCACCTCCCTGACCGGCACCGTGCAGCAGCCCAGCGGCATGCCGGTGCACCGCTACAAGCCCTTCGGCGCCCCGGACCTGCCGGACCGCCGGTGGCCGACGCGCAAGCTCCGCACGGCGCCCCTGTGGTGCTCGGTGGACCTCCGCGACGGCAACCAGGCTCTGCCCGAGCCCATGGACCTGGCGCGCAAGCACCGGCTGTTCCGGCAGCTCGTCGCCATGGGCTACAAGGAGATCGAGGTCGGCTTCCCGTCGGCGAGCCAGGTCGACTTCGACTTCGTGCGCGAGCTGATCGAGCAGGACCTCATCCCGCACGACGTGACGATCCAGGTCATCGTGCAGGCACGGACCGAACTGATCGAGCGCACCTTCGAGTCGGTACGGGGCGCCCCGCGCGCCATCGTCCACCTGTACAACTCGGTCTCGCCGCTGCAGCGCGAGGTGGTGTTCGGCGCGGACCGCGAGGGGATCCTCGACCTGACGGTGCAGGCGGTCCGGCTCATCACCAAGCTCGCCCAGCAACACGTCGGCGGAGAGCTCCTGTTCGAGTACTCGCCGGAGTCGTTCACCGCGACCGAGGCCGACTACGCGCTGGAGATCTGCGAGGCCGTGATGGACGTCTGGCAGCCCGCCAAGGGCCGCCCGATCATCATCAACCTGCCGGCGACCGTCGAGTGCACCCTGCCCAACGAGTTCGCCGACCAGGTCGAGTGGATGGACCGCAACCTGAGCCGCCGCGAGCACATCAGCCTCTCCGTGCACCCGCACAACGACCGCGGCACCGGGGTGGCCGCCGCCGAACTCGCGCTCCTGGCCGGGGCCGACCGGGTGGAGGGCTGCCTGTTCGGCAACGGCGAGCGCACCGGCAACGTGGACCTGCTGACCCTCGGCCTGAACCTCTTCTCCCAGGGCGTCGACCCGATGATCGACTTCTCGGACGTCGAGACGATCCGGCGGGTCGCCGAGGAGTGCACCCAGCTGCCGGTCCACCCCCGCCACCCGTACGCGGGCGACCTGGTGTACACGGCCTTCTCCGGGTCCCACCAGGACGCGATCAAGAAGGGCTTCGACTGGATGGAGCAGGCGGCCCAGCGCGCCGGCACGCCCGTCGGCGAGGTCCCGTGGGGCGTTCCCTACCTGCCGATCGACCCGAAGGACGCGGGACGCTCCTACGAGGCGATCATCCGCGTCAACAGCCAGTCGGGCAAGGGCGGAGTCGCGTACCTGCTCAAGACGGAGCGCGGCTTCGACCTGCCGCGCCGCCTCCAGGTGGAGTTCTCCCGCCTGGTCCAGAGCTACAGCGAGGCCAGCGCCGCCGAGGTCGGGTCCGCGCAGGTGTGGGAGCTGTTCACCCGGGAGTTCCTGACGGAGGGCGCCCGGCTGCGGGTGACCGGGGCGGCGGCCGGCGTGGTCGAGGTGGAGCTGGACGGAGCGGCCCGCACCTTCCGCGCCGACTGCGGCGAGACGTTCGCCGAGGCGCTGCGGGGTGCCGGGACGGACGTCGTGGCGCGGTCCCTCAGCGTCCAGCCCCCCGGCGACGACTCCTCGGTGGTCGTCTACGCCGAGTGCGAGATCGGCGGCGAGAGCGTCTGGGGCGTCGGCCGCCACGCCGACGAGGCCGGGGCGGCCGTGCGCGCCGTCGCCTCCGCGGTCAACCGGGCGTCCCTCTGACAGCGCGGGGGCCCCGGTCTCGACCGGGGCGCCCCGCCATGGCACCGTCGACGTGGACGGGCCCCATGAGATAGGCGAGACAACGATGTTCAGAGATCTCCGGAAGCGTCCCGCGTCGTCGTCCGACGGGACGGCCGAGGAACTGACCTGCTACTTCCTTCATCACGCGGGCGGTTCCGCGGTCGGCTTCATGCCGCTGGCCCGGGCCTTCCCGCCCGGCTGGCGGCTGCGCGCCGTCGACCTGCCCGCCCGCGGCACGGCCTCCGACCAGACGCACTGCCAGGACGCGGCGGAGGCCGTCAAGCTGCTCGCGCCCGCCATCCTGGACGAAGTGAGCGGCCCCTACGCGGTGTTCGGGCACAGCATGGGCGCCCTGATCGGATACGAACTCATCCGTGAACTGGAGCGCTCCGCCCAACCGCCGGTCTGGTTCGGGGTGTCGGCGATGCCGGCGCCCCAACTGGCCAGCGAGTACTTCTCGGAGCGGCGCGACCTGTGGCCTTCGGAGCGGCTCCTCGACTTCATGCGGCGGCTGGGCGGCACTCCGGAGGAGATGCTGGACGACCCCGACATGGCGGACTGGATGGTCGGCATCCTGCGCGGCGACCTGCACCTGGTGGACACCTATGAGTACGCGGCGGGGCCGCCCGTCTCGGTGCCGATGTCGGTCTTCATGGGGGTGGAGGACGAGCTGTCCGAGCCCGAGCTGATCGACGACTGGCAGTCGTACTGCACCCGGCCCGTACGGTTCCACACGCTGCCCGGTGGACACTTCTATCTGTTCGAGCAGGCGGAGAGCCTGGCCCGGTACATGGCCGAGGACATCGAGAAGGTCAAGGAGACCGCACAGACGTGATCACCGTGCACCTGAAGTACGAGATCGACACCGACAAGCTGGAGGACTTCGAGGAGTACGGCCGCCGGTGGGTGCGGCTCGTCAACCGCCTCGGCGGCGTCCACCACGGCTACTTCCTGCCGAGCGAGGGGGACAGCGACATCGCCTACGCGCTCTTCTCGTTCCCGAGCCTCGCCGCGTACGAGGTGTACCGCAACGCCAGCTTCGAGGACCCGGAGTGCCGGGCGGCCTTCGAACTGGCCCGCGCCACCGGCTGCGTCAAGCGCTACGAGCGCCGCTTCCTGCGGCCGCTGGACGACGCGACTCCGGTGGAGGCGGGCCTGACCGTCGACTGAGGAATTGCCGCACTCGACCCCGAGAGTCATAAGACCCGAAGAACCACAGGAGCCCGTATCCCGGCCTCGTCGTCCGCCCGTGAGGGTGGACGAGCGAAGGCCCGGACACGGGCTCCGGTTCATGCGGTGGACGCGGCCACCACGGCGGGGACCGTCGGCGCGGTCCGCTCGGCCAGCAGCGGGCGGACCAGGTTGAGGACGGTGAACCTGGGGGTGCCGCCGGCGTCCCAGCCGGACGGGCGCACCAGGCCCCGGGTGCACAGCAGATGGATCGCGCTGAGCGCCGAGTCCCCGACGTGCCCCAGGCAGGCGAAGGCCTGGGCCATGGTCCAGGGGTGCGGCTGGGTGGCGAGCCGGTGCAGGATGTCGGCGTCCCGCGGGTCGAGCGCGTTGACGGAACGCTCCAGCGCCGCCCGCAGATCGCCCGAGTCGTTGCCGGGCGAGGTGGCGAGCTTGAACGGGTCGCGCCGCGCCAGGTCCAGGAGCTGGGCCGGCTCGTACAGGAGCAGCCAGGCTGCGGCGGCCTCGATCGCCTGCGGGATGCCGTCGAGGCTGTGGCAGATGCCGGCCAGGGCGGCCGCGGTGCGGCTGTCGGCCAGCGCCTCGCGCTCCAGGGAGCTGCGGCGCGAGAGCATCAGCTGCAGGGCGGGGCTGACGGCCGAGGCCGGCTCCCGTCCCGCGATGCTGACCGGCCGCTCCGACACGGCCAGCGGGAAGACGGGATGATCGGTGCCCGCGCCCCACTGCGAGCCCTCCCGGGCCTCGCACAGGACGTGCAGCCCCCGGCACTGTTCGAGCAGGCGGCGCAGCGCCGCCTCCGGGCCGGGGCCCACGGTCACGTCGTGCAGCACGAGCAGCACGTCGTTGGTGCCGAAGGCCGTTGCCAGATAGTCGAGTTCGGGATCGCCGCCCAGCAGGGCGGTGATGCGGTCCCGCACGGGATCCGCGGGCTTGCCCGCCGGTCCCGCGTCGGGTTCGACCCAGACCACCGGCATCTGGGCGGAGGCGTGCATGGCCCCGGCGACCTCCTGGATGAGCCGGGACTTGCCGACACCGGCCATGCCGACCACACGGATCAGCCGGTGTCCGCCGAGCTCGATGAGGTCCGTGAGGGCCTCGATGTCGCGCTCGCGGCCGATGATCGGTCCGAGCGCGGCGGGCGGCGGGGCCAGGGAGTCCAGCATCCCGCGAGGGAACGGCCCCGCGGCCGCTTCCTCGACTCTGGCCCGCTGGGCGCCGGTCAGCCGCAGGCCGTCGAGCAGCAGCCTGAGGGTCTCCCGGCGCGGGTTCTGGGTGAGATCGAGTTCGAGATCGCGAATCGCCCGGACGCTCACGGACGACAGGTCGGCGAGCTGACTCTGGGTGACGCCGATGCGCCTGCGTGCTGCTTTGAGTACAGACCCGAGACTCGGCGACGCCTGCTGGTCCACCGCTCTCGTGCACTCGTCGTGGTTCTGTGACGAATTCAAAGGTCCTCGCTGGTGTGTCCCTTGCCATTGAAGGCAAAACCATCGCGAATGCGCACTCCGTCGCATTTTCCCCCGAAAGGCGACGTCTTTGCCTCTGTCTGCGAGGCGGCAGGTCACTGAGGTCGCCCAACTTACCGGCGGCCACCTGGCTTTATCAACACCCTGGACAACGGTCGTCGCTCTGCGTACTGTCGTGTCAGCGGGGCAACACCTTGCCTGGTATCTCGAAGCGCGATCATTCTCGCGCTCGGTTTCCCCGATCATTCAACGTGCGTCGCGACCGCCTCTGGCGGATAACGCCGGACGCAGCGGCCTGCTCGGTCCTTCTCGGGAATTGATCCCTCCGGCGGGCGACGCACATCTCCCTGACGACTGCAATGGCAGTGAGTCGGCCACGGAAGGAAATACAGGCAATGGAATCGTCGCCGCTGGCGCAGGAAATCGCAAAGCTGTGGGGAGAATTCATCGAGGATCACGAAGTCGAGGTGAACGACAACTTCTTCGAGATCGGCGGCAATTCACTCATCGGTATCCGGATCCTCGAACGGCTGTCGCAGGAGTACGGCGTCCAGCTGTCCGTGCGCGATTTCTATCTCGCGCAGACGCCGGCTCGGGTCGCCGAGCTGATCGAGCGGGCGAAGGCGCTGGCATGAGGCTGACGCCGGGCGCCGGCCGCGACATCGACCTGGACGCCGTCGATCTCCTCGACCTGGACCTCTTCACCTCGGGCGACCCGCACCTGATCTGGGACGTGATGCGGGAGAGGGCGCCGCTGCACCACCAGACCCTGCCGGACGGCCGGGAGTTCTGGTCGGTGACCCGCTACGACGACGTCTGCCGCGTCCTTGGCGACCACCGGGAGTTCACCTCCGAGCGCGGCACGGTGATCACCCATCTGGGACAGGACGACGTGGCGGCGGGCGTGCTCCTGACCTCCACCGACCCGCCCCGGCACACCGAGGTCCGCAGGCCGATCGCCCCCAAGCTCACCGCGCGGGCGGTGAGGTCCTGGGAGGACGGCATCCGGCGCGCGGTCGTACGCTTCCTCGAACCCGCTCTCGACGGCACCCCCTTCGACCTGGGCGAACAGGTACAACGCCTGCCGGCGATCGTCACGGGCCCGCTCCTGGGCATCCCGGAGAAGGACTGGGACGAACTCGTCCAGCTGACCTCGATGGTGATGGCCCCCTCGGACCCGCACTTCAAGCTCGGCAGCGAAGCGGCGACGCTGGCCATCTCCCACCACGAGCTCGTCGACTACGTGACCCAGTGGGTCAAGCGGCGCAGGTCGGAGGGGGCCGACGAGGAGAACGGCAGCCTGCTCGACCACCTGATGAGCGTCCGCGCGGGAGACGCCCCGCTGACCGACGAGGAGATCGCCCTCGACGGATACAGCATCCTCCTGGGCGCCAATATCACGACTCCGTACACCATTTCGGGCACGGTGCAGGCGCTCATCGACCACCCCGAGCAGTACGCGAAGGCGGCGGCCGACCTCTCCCTGGTGCCCAACCTCGTCGAGGAGGGGCTGCGCTGGACGTCGTCCGCGTGCAACTTCATGCGGTACGCGGTGCAGGACGTCGAGATCGCCGGGGGCACGGTGCCGGCCGGCGGGGCGGTCGTCGCGTGGATCGGATCGGCCAACCGCGACGCCTCCCGGTTCCCCGACCCGCACACGTTCGACATCACGCGCGACGGCGCCAAACGCCAGGTCGCCTTCGGCTTCGGACCGCACTTCTGCATCGGCGCACCGCTGGCCCGGATGACCCTGCGCATTTTCTTCGAGGAACTGCTCCAGCGGTTCAGTTCGATCGAGGTCGTGGGGGAGACGCAGCATCTGCGGTCGATTTTCATCGCAGGGATGACGCATTTCCCCGTCGTCGGCCACAAAAGAGTGTGAATTCCGGACCGAACCCGGAAGTCCGGCCGACTGATCGGCCGATCACCGGGTAGGCGAAGCCTGCCCGCGTGCGCGCCCCGACGATCGCCGGGATTCCCCTTCAGCCGGACTCATTCATTCCGGAGCGAGGGGGAAAGCGGCAGCCGAGTGCCGGTGCGGTGGCCGACGCCGCCACCGACGCCGCACCGCCCAACAAAAGGGGGTAAGTCGGGCGCCCCCTAGTTGCCTCCGTTCTGCCTCATGAGGTGCCGGTGCCCGTCAACGGCGGGTTCTAGTTTGGATTTCCGGGCTCCACCAGGCAGGGCCACCATCCTCGAGCTCACCCACCTTTATCCCGACCGGAGCAATGATGAGCGAAACCTCCTTGGATGCGGCGGAGAGCGCCGCATGGCTGACCGTGCGCAGTGAGCAAGGGCGGCACAGCATTTGGCCCGCCGGACTTTCCGTGCCCACCGGTTGGAGCGAGACCGGGCACCGCGGCGATAAGACAAGTTGCTTGGAATGGATTTCCCGGAATTGGGTGGACGCGCGCCCGGCCGGTGTGGGCCGGGTGCAGAGTTGAGCACCCGCGAGGGCGGCCGCAAATGGCTCGTCCGCAATACCGACCCCGACGCGCGGGCCCGGGTGTTCTGCTTCCCGGTGGCCGGAATGGGCGCTTCCGCCTATGCCGGCTGGCCCACCCGGATCGACGACATCGAGATCTGCCCCGTACAGCTCCCGGGCCGTGAGAACCGGATCACCTCGCCGGCGCACACGTCCATGGAGGAGTTCGTCAAGGACGCGGCCGACGCGCTGCAGCCGTACCTGGACAAGCCCTTCGCCTTCTTCGGGCACTGCTTCGGGGCGCGCCTGAGCTACGGCCTCGCGGTCGAACTCGCCTCCCGCGGCGGCCCGTTGCCCGTCCAGCTCTTCGCCTCCTCCTGTCTGGCCCCGCACCGCGGCGGCTACTTCGGCGGCGGCCGCTCCGGCCCGTTCACGCCTCAGACCACGGACGAGGAGTACATGGCGGAGCTGCGGTACGGCTGCGAGCAGCGCGGCGAGCCCACGCCCCCGTCCGAACTGCTCGAACTGTCCATCATGGTGCTGCGCGCGGACATCGAACTGACCTGCGGCTACCAGCCCCCGGGCCCGGACAGCACCCCCCTGGACGTCACCACCGTCTCCTGGACCGGTGACACCCACATGCGTCCCGAGGAGATGGACGAGTGGGAGGCGTACGGAAACGTGCGCCAAGTCCTGCTGACGGGCGACGACTTCACCCACCGATCGGCACCAGCGGACCTGCTTCAGGTCATCGCAGACGGTATCCCCGCATGAGGAGGAACGCGCACACCGTGAAGACAGCTGACCGGACTGCCCCGGCCGCCCCTCTCACCCTCACCGAGCTCTTCGCCCGGTCGGCCGCCGAGCACGGCGACTCCCCGGCCGTGTCGGACGACTCGGGCCGCCGTCTCACCTACGCCGAACTCGACCGCGCGTCGGCCGAGTTGGCCCACCGGCTCATCGCCGAGGGGGTGCGCCGCGAGGACCGGGTGGGCATCCACCGCGAGCGCGACGTCGACCTCGTCATCAACATCCTCGGCGTCCTGCGGGCCGGCGCGGCCTACGTGGCCGTGGACCTGCGCTACCCCAAGGCCCGCCGCGAGCTCATGCTCCGCGCCGCCGACGGCCGCGTCACCCTGATCGGGCCGGGCGAGCGGGAACAGCTCGGCGCCGACGTGCCCACCCTGGTCTGGGAGTACGACGCCGAGCGCGCCGCCGGCGCGTCCTCGGCGGGCCTGCCCGAGCCCGCGACGCAGGACGCGGCGTGCGTGCTGTTCACCTCCGGCTCCACCGGCACCCCCAAGGGCGTCGTGGTCGAGCACCACAACCTGGTGCACTTCGCGGTGAACCCGCTGCTGCCCGAGCTCAGCCCCGCCGACCGGGTGGCCCAGATCGCCAACATCTCCTTCGACACCTTCCACTGGGAGCTGTGGAGCTCGTTCTGGTTCGGCGCCGAGATCGTGATGATGCCCTCGGTGCCCGACCTGGTGAAGGGCGACCCGGGCCGCGAGCTGCGCCGCCGCCGCATCACCGCGCTGCTCTCGCCGACCATGGCCTTCAACCACATCGCGGCCGAGGACGCCGACGTCTTCTCCTCGCTCCGCGTGCTGCAGACCGGCGGCGACGTCGTCCGCCCCGCCGCCTGCCGCGACGTGCTCGCCAGCAAGTTCAAGGGCCAGCTCGTCAATCTGTACGGGCCCACCGAGGGCACCACCGCGGCGACCGCGTACACCATCGCCGAGGTCGCGCCGGACGCGACGAGCGTGCCCATCGGCGCCGGACTCGCCGGCGTCCAACTCCACGTCCTCGACGCGCGGTTGCAGCCGGTGCCCAAGGGCACGCCGGGCGAGCTGCACATCGGCGGAGCCGGCGTGACCCGCGGCTACCTGCACGATCCCGCCCGTACGGCGGAGCGGTTCCTGCCCGACCCGTTCGGCACCCCCGGATCCGTCATGTACGCCACCGGCGACCTGGTCAGCGAGCGCCCCGACGGCGTCCTCGACTACCTCGGCCGCAACGACGACCAGGTGAAGATCCGCGGCTACCGGGTCGAGCCGCGCGAGGTGGAGCGTTCGCTCCTGGCCTGCTCCGGCGTCCTCGACGCCGCCGTACTGCCGCAGGGCGAGGGCCAGGACAAGCGGCTCGTCGCGTTCGTCGTGCCGCAGGGCAGGACCACCATGCCCGAGGTGCGCGCGTACGCCGAGGCGACCATCCCCGACTACCAGGTGCCCTCCGAGTTCGTCCAGGTGCCGGAGATCCAGTCGACCCCGCACGGCAAGCGCGACACGGCGGCGCTCCTCGCGCTCCTGGCCGACCGGGACCGGCGCCGCAGCGACTACGTGGCCCCGCGCACGGACAGCGAGCGCTACCTCACCGAGGTCTGGGAGGAGCTGCTCGGCACCGAGCGGATCAGCGTCAACGACGACTTCTTCGAGCTCGGCGGCAACTCGATGCTGGCCTTCCGCATGAGCCGCCGCATCAGCCGCGACCAGGCCAAGGGCATCAGCCTGCAGGACGTGCTCGGCAGCACCGTGCTCTCCGACATGGCGCTCGCCGTCGACGCGGCGCAGAGCAAGGGACAGGGCGAATGACGCAGATGCTGAGTCCGGCCCCCGACATCGACCTCAACGACACCGAGGCCTTCGTCACCGGCGACCCCCACGAGCTGTGGGCGCGGCTGCGCAAGGAGGCCCCGGTCCACTGGAACCCCACCCCCGAGGGCGGGTTCTGGGCCCTGACCAAGTTCGACGACGTGCTGATGGCCTTCCGGGACACCGAGACGTTCAGCTCGGAGCACGGCACCGTCATCGGCGGCTCGTTCCGCAACGAGGTCGACACCGCGTCCGGGCGCATGCTCGTCACCTCCGACGCGCAGCGCCACCGGCAGCTGCGCCGCCGCATGCACCGGGTGTTCTCCGCGAAGATGATCGAGCGGGTCACGGAGACGGTCCGCGAGCGGGTCGCCGTCGCGCTGGACAAGGTGTGGGCCGACGGCGGCGGCGACTTCGCCGCCGACGTGGCCCGCGAGCTGCCGGCCGGCGGTCTGATGGCCCAGCTGGGCATCGGCCACGCCGACGCGCTGCACCTGCTGCGCCTCACCCAGACCATGATCGGCTACCGGGACCACGAGCACAGCCTCGGCATCGACCACGAGGGGCTGCGGCTCGCGACCGCCCAGGCGGACATCTTCGACTTCTTCCTCGACCTGATCGCCGACCGCCGGGTCAACCCGGGCGACGACGCGGTGAGCATCCTGCTCAAGCCGGAGCCGGGGGAGCGTGAACTCGACGAGGACTCGCTCCTGTTCAACCTGATGAACCTGGCCATCGGCGGCAACGAGACGACCCAGCACAGCGCCAGCGGCGGTCTGCTCGCGCTGATGGACGACCCGGCCGAGTGGGAGCGGCTGCGGGCGGACCCCAAGCTGATCGGCACCGGCCTGGAGGAGTTCGTCCGCTGGACGTCCACCGCCTCGTACGTGCAGCGGCAGACCACCAAACCGGTCGTGGTGCGGGGCGTCGAGCTGGCCGAGGGCGACTCGGTCACGCTGTGGACGGCGTCCGCCAACCGCGACGAGGACCAGTTCCCCGACCCGGACCGGTTCGACCTCGGCCGTACGCCCAACCGCCACGTCGGCTTCGCCAGCGGGCCGCACCACTGCATCGGCGCCGCCATGGGCCGCACCGCGCTCGCCGCCCTGCTCCAGGGCCTGCGCGAGCGGCCCGGCAGGCTGGTCCCGGCAGGCCCGACGGTCCGGCTCCGGTCGAACTTCATGCTGGAGTACAAGAGCGTGCCCGTCGGGGTGACCGCGGCATGACCGTCATGACCCGCTGGACCCTGCAGCCCGTGCCGGACGACGGGGACTACCTGGTCTTCGGCGTGCCGTACGCGGGCACCGGGGCCTCGTCGTTCAAGGCGTGGCCGCGGGAGCTCGGCGCCGGCCGGTTCTGCGCCGTGCAGCCGCCGGGCCGCGAGAACCGGTTCGGCGAGGAGAACGTCATCAGCCACCAGGAGTTCGCCGAGGGCCTGGTGGCGGAGATCGCCGACCGGCTCGACCGGCCGTACGCGCTGATCGGGCACTGCGGTGCCGTGCCGTTCCTGCTGCAGACCGCGGCCCATCTGGAGAAGCAGGGCCTGCCGGCTCCCCGGCGGATCTTCGCCTCCGGGTGGGGCGCCCCGCACCGGGGGCTCTACGGCAAGCTGAACTTCGTCGACCTGGACGAGGTCGACATGGCCGCCGAGATCGAGGAACGCAGCACCGCGCTCGGCTACCAACTGCCGGCTGAGTTCGTCGAGATGGCGGCGGACACGCTGCTCGCCGACGTGCGGCTGCAGCGCGGCTACCGGGCGGAGGCGCTCCCCAGCAGGGACGTCCCCGTCTCGGTGATCGCCTGGACGGATGACGCCGTCGTGCCCCGGGCCGAGGTCTGGCCCGGCTGGGACGAGTGCGCCGATGCCACGCTGCACGTCCTGGAGGGCGACCACTGGGAGTTCCTCCGCTTTCCCCGGGCGCTGCGCGACCTCATCGAGCACGAGATGACCGCCGTACGCAACGAGTAGGCCGCCACGGCGGACCGTGACGGCCAGAGCCCGCGCACGAACGCGGCGCGACGTGTCGCAGCGAGGCTGCGGAAACGCCAAAGGACCAGACATGCCCTTGCACGTGTTGGATCACCGAACCCCCGAGGACATCGACCAGTCGAGCCTGACCCTGACCGACCGGGAGCGCACCGAGGTGCAGGCCCTGGCGGAGGAGCTGCGCCGGTCTCCGGCCGTCGGTCCGGTCGACGATCCCCGATGGCTGGCGCGCGTACGGCAGCACAGCTGCCGCCTCCCGGTCCGGCTGCTGGAGGCCCTGCGCACCTTCCGTACCGAGCCCGGCCTCGGCGGCACCCTGCTGATCGGGAACCTCCCCATCGACGCACAGACGCTGCCCGACACCCCGTCGGTGCCGGACTCGGTGGAGCGCAGGGCCACCGTCCCGGCCGCGACGGCGATGCTCATCGGCCAGCAGCTCGGCGACGTGTTCGCCTTCCGCAACGAGAAGCACGGCGCGCTGGTGCACAACGTCGTGCCGGTCCCGGCGCTGGCCGACTCGCAGAGCAACGCCGGTTCCGTCGAGCTCGAACTGCACAACGAGAACGCCTTCCACCCGCACCGGCCGGACCTCATCGGGCTGCTGTGCCTGCGCAGCGACCACGAGGGCACGGCGGGCACCTCGTTCTCCTCGATCCGCAGGGCGCGGGTGCTGCTCGACGACGCCGACCTCGCGGTGCTGCGCCAGCCGCGATTCGTCACCGAGGCGCCGCCGTCGTTCCGCTCGGGCGACGCGACCGTCGCGCACCGCGTCCTGAACGGCTCCTCCGACGACCCGGACATCCAGGTCGACTTCAACGCGACCCGGGCCACCGACGAGGAGGCCGCCGCGGCGCTGGGCAGGCTCGGCGACGCGCTGACCGAGGTGGCGTCGAAGCTGGTGCTGCGCCCGGGTGACATGGCCTTTCTCGACAACCGCCTCGTGGTGCACGGCCGCACCGAGTTCACCCCGCGCTACGACGGCAGGGACCGCTGGCTCCACCGGGTCTACGTCCATCTGGACGGGCGGCGCAGCCTGTCGCACCGGATCGGCCCCGGACCCGTACTGGCCTAGGGCCCGTCCCAGTCAACCGCCCCGCGAGACTTCCGAAAAGGACACCGCACATGAACGCGACGGAGACGGCCGCCGACCCGTCGGCCGGCCCGGTGGAACCGAGCCTGGTGCGACACATACTCCTGGACATCTGGAGCACCACGCTCAAGCACGACGTGAGCGTGCACGACAACTTCTTCCAGGCCGGCGGCGACTCGCTGACGGCCCTCGCGACCATCGAGCAGATCAACCAGCGCCTCGGCTGGCAGCTCAACATGGGCGACCTGATGCGGTTCCAGTCCATCGCCGCGCTGAGCGCGGAGAAGGCGCAGCCGCAGGCCGCCAACGCCGAGCACGCGCTGATCCGGATGAGCAACCAGGGCTCGCGCACGCCGATCGTCTTCGTCCACGCCGGGCACGGCATGGTTGACGGCTACGGCCGGCTGATCCGGGAGCTGGGCACGGACCGCGCCTGCTACGGGCTGCAGTCGCCCCTCCTTGTCGAGGGCGCCTCGGGCGTGCCGGACGACATCCAGGGCCTGGCCGAGCTCTACGCGGACGTGCTGCAGGACGAGTTCGGCGAGGACGAGTTCCACCTCTTCGGCTCCTGCGCCGGCGGCGCGATCTGCGTGGAACTCGGCCGCATGGCCGCCGACCGCGGGCTCAGCATCGGCCGGACGGTCGTGGTCGACGGCTACCTCGAACTGAACCCGGCCAGTGTGATGTCCGACGACGAGCTGCTCGTGGACTTCTACGAGGGTGTCCTGCGCATGTCGGGGACGACGGAGCAGTTCCCCGGGATGACGCCGGAGAACGCCGACCTGGAGGTGGCGCTGCGCAACTCGGCCGCCGCGATGTTCGGCACCGGCCTGGGCTTCGACGACCGGGCCGAGGCGTTCTGCCGCCGCCTCTACACCTCCTTCATCAACACCTCGCAGGCGCTGGCCTCGTACCGTCCCGAGCCCGCGGACGTCGACCTGCTCATGCTGCTCGCCAAGGACAACTACACGCTGGACGACTGGCGTTCGGTCATCAAGGGCGAGCTGACGGCGGAGGTCCTGGACTCCGAGTTCTACGGCCAGCGGCTCTGCATCGAGGAGGCCTCCTACCTCGCGGCCCGCACCATCGACTACCTGGGCGAGAACTGAGCGGCATGGACAGTACAGCCACCAACCCGTTCGAGGACGCCGCCGGCGTGTACCTCGTGCTGCGCAACACCGCCGGCGAGTACTCCCTGTGGCCGGACTTCGCCGAGGTGCCGGCCGGCTGGAACACCGTCTTCGGCCCCGGGCCGCGGGCGGCCTGCGCCGAGCACATCGAGCGGAACTGGACGGACCTGGCGCCCGCGCGCCGGGGCGTCACGTCGGGGGAAGTGGCTTCATGACCACGCAAGTGCGGCGCTCGGACGCCGACGCCAGGGGAGCGGCACCGGCGACCGGTCTCGTCGCCCGGTTCGAGGAGCGGGCCGCGCGCGCCCCGCACGCGCCCGCCCTGATCGCCGGGGACGCCGTCGTGACGTACGGCGAGCTCGACGCGCGGGCCGAGCGGGTGGCGCGCCGGCTCCGCGCGCGCGGGGTCGGCCCGGAGGACGTCGTCGGGGTGCTCCTGCCGACCTCCCCCGACCTGGTCGCCGCGCTCCTCGGCACGCTCAAGGCCGGGGCGATGTATCTGCCCCTTGACCCCAACTACCCGCCGGACCGGCTCGCGTACATGGTGGCCGACGCCGCGCCGCGCGCGCTGCTCACCAGCGAGGACACGGCGGCCGCGCTCGACGGCCCGCTCGTGGCGGGGGCGGGCGCGGTCCTGTACCTGGACGGCCGGGCGGAGGACGTACGGGACCCGGCTCCGGACGACCGTGCCGGTGCCGATACCGGTACGGGTACCGATACCGGCACCGGCGCCAGTACCGCATACGAGCCGGACCGCGGCGCCTACACCATCTACACCTCGGGTTCGACGGGCCGACCCAAGGGCGTCGTCGTCACGCACCGTTCCCTGACGAACTTCCTGGACTGCCTCTCGGACCGGTTCCAGGTGCACTCCGGTGACGTGGTGTTCTCCACCACCTCGATCTCCTTCGACATCGCAGGGCTTGAGCTGTACCTGCCGCTGGTGAACGGCGCCGTGGTGCATCTGGTGCCGCGTGAGACCGCCGTGGACGGGGTGGCGCTGCGCCGGTACCTGGCCGAGGCCGGGCCCACGCTGGTGCAGGGCACCCCGGCGCTGTGGCAGCTGCTGCGGGAGGCGGGCTGGCGGCCCTCCGAACTGTCCGGCACGGCGCGCCTGTTGTGCGGCGGCGAGGCGCTGCCGCAGGATCTCGCCGATTTCCTCGCCACGGGTACGGCGGCGGTGTGGAACCTCTACGGCCCGACCGAGACCACCATCTGGTCGCTCCTCGCCCCGGTGGTCGCCGGGGAACCCGTCGCCGTCGGGACCCCGCTGTGGAAGACCGGGGTCCACGTCCTCGACGACCGTCTGGCGCCGGTGGCGCACGGCGAGACGGGCGAGCTGTACCTCTCCGGTGACGGCCTGGCCCGCGGCTACCACGGGCGCGGCGCCCTCACCGCGGAACGGTTCGTGGCCTGCCCGTTCGGCGGCGCAGGGAGCCGGATGTACCGCACCGGAGACCTGGTACGCCAACGCGCCGACGGCACCGTCGACTTCGTCGGCCGCGTCGACGAGCAGGTGAAGATTCGCGGCTACCGCGTCGAGCTCGGCGAGATCGAGGCGGCGCTGCGCCGGCTCCCGCAGGTCGCCCAGGCGCGCGTGGTGATGCGCGAGGACGGCCCCGGCCCGGCCCGCCTGACCGGGTACGTCGTACCGGCGGCCGGCCACGCCCCTACGGCGGACGAGCTGCGCCACGCCCTCGGCGCCTGGCTCCCGGCGTACATGGTGCCCGCCGGCATCGGCGTGCTCGACCGCTTCCCGCTGACCCCGGCCGGCAAAGTCGACCGCAAGGCCCTGCCGCCGGTGGACTTCTCCACCGCCGCCGCGGGCCGCGCCCCCGCCACCCCGCAGGAGCGGGCGCTCGCCGCGCTGTTCGGCGAGGTGCTGGGACTGGACGGCGTCGGCGCCGACTCCGGCTTCTTCGACCTCGGCGGCAACTCGCTCCTGGCCACCCGTCTTGTCTCCCGCGTCCGGGCCGAACTGGGCGTCGAGATCCCGATCCGTACCGTCTTCGACGAGCCCACCCCCGCGGCCCTCGCGCTGCGGCTCACCGACGCCGAGCAGGCACGGCCCGCCCTGCGCGCGATGGACCGCGGCGCCACGCTGCCGCTGTCGTACGCCCAGCGCGGCCTGTACTTCCTGCACCGGATGGAAGGCCCGAGCGCCACCTACAACCTGCCCGTCGCGGTACGGCTGACCGGGGAGCTCGACCCGGCGGCGCTGCGCGAGGCCCTCGCCCATCTGCTGCGGCGGCACGAGAGCCTGCGCACCCGGTTCGCGGACGGGCCCGCCGGCGCCGAACAGGTCGTGGTGGACGCGTCGGATCCCGCGGTGGCGGCCGCCGCCGACCTCTCCGTGCACGAGATCACGGACCAGGAGCTGCCCGCCGCCCTCGACATCGCGGCGGGGCACCTCTTCGACCTCACCACCGACATCCCGGTACGCGTGGACCTGTTCCGCACCGGCGCCGGTGAACACGTGCTGCTGCTGTGCGTCCACCACATCGCCAGCGACGGCGCGTCGCTGGCCCCGCTGGTGCGCGACCTCTGCGACGCGTACGCGGCCCACCGCGCGGGCACGGCCCCCACGGCGCCGCCCCTGACCGTCCAGTACGCCGACTACACGCTGTGGCAGCGCGAACTCCTCGGCTCGGCCGACGACGCGGACAGCCTCATGGCGAGGCAGGTGGCCTACTGGCGCGCCCAACTCGCGGGCGCCCCCGAGCTGTTGGAGCTGCCCACCGACCGCCCGCGCCCCGCCACGGCCACGTACCGCGGTGACGTGGTGCCCTTCGAGGTGCCCGCGGAGCTGGCGGACCGTCTCGCGGAGCTGGCCCGGCGCGAGGGCGTCAGCCTGTTCATGGTCCTCCAGGCGGCCCTCGCGACCCTGCTGACCAAGCTCGGGGCGGGCACCGACATCCCGCTGGGCAGCGTCCTCGCCGGGCGCGGCGACCGCGCCGTCGACGACAACGTCGGCTACTTCGTCAACACCCTGGTGCTGCGCACCGACACCTCCGGCGACCCGGCCTTCACCGACCTGCTGGCCCGGGTCAGGACCTCCAACCTGGCCGCGTACGAGCACCAGGACCTGCCGTTCGAGCACCTCGTCGAGGTCCTCAACCCGGCCCGCGGCACCAGCCACCACCCGCTCTTCCAGGTCCTGCTGGTCCTGCAGAACAACGTGGCCCCGCAGTGGCGCCTCGACGGGCTGACGGCCGCGCACGAGGTGGTGCCGACCCGCACGTCGAAGTTCGACCTGACCTTCGAGCTGACCGAGCGGTTCGACGCGGACGGACGCCCCGACGGGCTCGGCGCCGAGATCGAGTACGCGACCGACCTCTTCGACCGCTCCACCGCCGAGACCCTGACCGAACGGCTGCTGCGGGTGCTGCGGTCGGTGGCCGACGACCCGGACCGCCCGCTGGCCGCCGTCGACGTCCTCGGCCCCGCCGAGGAGCACCGGATCCTGCGGGAGTGGAACGACACCGGCCTGGAGCTGTCCGGGGCGACCTACCCGCAGCTGCTGGCCGAGCAGGTGGCCCGTACCCCCGACGCCGTCGCGCTCGTCCACGAGGACACCGAGCTGACCTTCGCCGACCTCGACCGCCGGTCGAACCGGATCGCGCACTGGCTGATCGCCCGCGGCGTCGGCCGCGACGACGTGGTCGGACTCGCGATGCGGCGCCGCCCCGAGCTGCTGCCCGCGCTGCTCGGCATCCTCAAGGCGGGCGGCGTGTATCTGCCGCTCGACCCGGACTACCCGCCGGACCGGCTGGCCTTCATGGTCGCGGACAGCGCGCCGCGCATGCTCCTGACCACGAGCGACGTCGTCGCCAAGCTGCCCGAGGAGGCGCGGCGGGTGCCGCGCCTGGAGTTCGACGACCTCGCCGCGCTGGACGAGGTGGCGCGCTGCCGCACGGACGCGCCGACGGACGCGGACCGCCGCGCGGAGCTGCGCCTCGACGACCTGGCGTACGTCATCTACACCTCCGGCTCCACCGGGCGCCCCAAGGGCGTCGCGGTCACGCACCGCGGCATCCCCAACCTCGCCCACAGCTACCTGGAGCGGTTCCGCCTGGCGGAGGGCTCGCGGTTCCTGCAGTTCTCCTCGATCAACTTCGACCCGACCTTCTGCGAGCTGTGCTGCACGCTGCTGGCCGGCGCGACCGTCGTGCTCACCTCGCCCGACGACCTGCTCTCCGCCGACCGGCAGCGCGAGGTCATGGCCAGGTACCGGCCGACGCACATCACCTTCTCGCCCACCATCCTCGGCGGCATGGCCGAGGACGCGCTCGCGGACTGCGGCAACGTGATGGTCGCCGGCGAGGCCTGCCTGCCCGCCCTGGCCGCCGCCTGGGCGCCGGGCCGCCGGATGATCAACGCGTACGGGCCGACCGAGGCCACCGTCGACACCCTGTACTGGGAGTGCGGCAGCGGCCCGGACGGCTTCGAGGACGCGACGGTGCCGGTGGGCCGCCCGCTGAGCAACACCAGTGTGTACATCCTCGACGCCGCGCTGCGTCCGGTGCCGCCCGGCGTCACCGGTGAGCTGTACATCAGCGGCGCGGGTCTGGCCCGCGGCTATCTCGGCAGGCCGGCCCTGACCGCCGAGCGGTTCGTGGCCTGCCCGTTCGGGCCCGCGGGCGCGCGGATGTACCGCACCGGCGACCTGGCGCGCTGGCGCGTGCACGGGGAGAGCGGGGTGGTGGACTTCGTCGGCCGCGCCGACGACCAGGTCAAGATCCGCGGGATGCGCATCGAACTCGGCGAGATCGACGCCGTGTTGAAGGACCACGCGCAGGTGGCACAGTCCGCCGTCGTCGTCCGCGAGGACACCCCGGGCCATCAGCAGCTCGTCGGTTACGTGGTCTCCCCGGCGCACGACGCGAGCAGCGAGCAGCACGGCCTCGCCACCGAACTGCGCCGCCACGCGGCACACCGGCTGCCGGCCCACATGGTGCCCGCCGCCGTCGTCGTCCTGGACGCGCTGCCGCTGACGCCCAACGGCAAGCTGGACCTGCGGCAGTTGCCCGCGCCCGACTTCGGGTCCCGGGCGGGACGGCCGCCGGCCACACCGCGGGAGAAGACGATGGCGGCGCTCTTCGCCGACGTGCTCGGCCTGGCGGAGGCCGGCGCCGACGTCCGCTTCTTCGACCTCGGCGGCGACAGCATCCGGTCCATCCAACTCGTCAGCAGGGCACGCGCGGAGGGCTTCCTGCTCACTCCCCGCGACGTGTTCCACGACCAGACGGTCGAGGCGCTGGTGGCCCGCGCCGCGCAGAACGCCGAGGCGCGCCCCGCGGAGGACGGCGCGGCCGTGGACGTCGACGCCTGGGAGAAGATCCTCGGGACGCCCGACCCCGCGTACCCGGTGTCCGAGGCCCCGCCTGCGAGCCGGGGCCGCCTCACCCGGCGCGTGGCCGGCCGGGACGCCGAGCAGCTGCTCACCGGTCTGCCGCACCTCTACCGCTGCGCCCCCGAGCACATCGCACTGGCCGCGCTCGCGCCCGTGCTCATCGAGTGGCGGCGCACGTATCTCCCGCAGGCCGGGGCCTGGTTGCGGCTGGACGTGGCCACGGCGACGCGGCCGGCCGCGCATCCGGTACGTCTCAACCCGGGCGCCCCGGACCTGGCCAAGGCCCTGGCCGAGCCGCCGTACCTGGCGCGCGTCCTGAAGCGGGTCAAGGAGCAGGTGCGGGCGGTGCCGGACGGCGGCCGCGGCTATCCGGCGCTGCTCGCCGACCCGGAGGCCGCGCGGCGGTTGTCGGCGTACGGGGCTTCCCAGGTGGGCCTGAGGCTGCTGCCCGCCGGTGCGGCCGGTGACGGCGACGGCGACGGCGTGCCGGGGGCCGGGGACGACGGCGGCACGGGCCACGCCCTGCGCGTCGATGTCCGGCCGGACGCGGACGGCACGGCCCTGGAGACCGTGTGGCACTGGGACGCCACCCGGTTCACGGAGGCCGCCGTGGGCGCGCTCGCCGACCGGTGGACGCTCTTCCTGGGCGCGCTGGCCGACCTCGCGGACCACCCGGAGCTCGGCGGACTGACCCCGTCGGACGTCCCGCTCGTCGACGTCAGGCAGCCGGCCGTCAACCAGCTGGAGAGCGACTACCCCGGCCTCAGCGACATCCTGCCGCTCGCCCCCCTGCAGCAGGGCCTCCTGCTGCACACCGCCGTCACCGGTGAGGGCCCCGATCCGTACCAGAGCCAGACCGTGTTCGACCTGGACGGGCCGCTGGACGCCGAGCGGCTGCGGCGGACCGCGCACGCGCTCCTCATGCGGCACGACAACCTGCGCGCCGCGTTCATCCACCGCGGCCTGCAGGCCCCCCTGCAGGTGGTGTGCGACCGGGTGGAGGTGCCGTGGACCGTGCACGATCTGTCCGGGCGCACCCCCGCGGAGCAGGAGCACGCGGAGGGGGAGATCCTCGCCGCGGACCTGGGCCTGCGCTTCGACCTGGCGGTGGCCCCGCTGATGCGCTTCACCCTGCTGCGCCTGGGCGCCGAGCGGCACCGGCTGCTCGTCAGCGACCACCACATGCTGCTCGACGGATGGTCGACGCTGCTGGTGTGGCAGGAGTTCTTCGCCCTGTACCGCGGTGAGGAACTGCCGAAGGCGCCGCTCTTCCGCGACTACTTGGCGTGGCTCGCGGCGTGGGACCGCGAGGCCGCGGTGGCGGCGTGGCGGGAGTATCTGGCGGGTGTCGACGGGCCGACCCGGGTCTGTGCGGCCAAGCCGGCGGCGGACGTCGCGCTGCGCGCCACGGGTGTCACGGTCCCGGCGGAGCTGACCGAGGCATTGCAACTGCGGTGCGCGCAGGCCGGGGTGACGCTCAGCTCGGCCGTCCAGACCGCGTGGGGTGTCGCGATCGGCCGGCTCACCGGGCGCGACGACGTGGTGTTCGGCAACACCGTCTCCGAACGGCCCGTGGACCTGGACGGCATCGAGTCCATGGTCGGGCTCCTGCTCAACACCGTGCCGCTGCGGGTGAGCCGCCGTCCGGGCGAACCGGTCGGCGACACCGTGGCCCGGGTGCACGAGGCGCAGCTGGAGACGTTGCCCCACCGCTCCCTCGAACTCTCCGAGATCCAGCGGCTGGTGGGCGCGGGCGAACTGTTCGACGCCTGTTACGTCTTCCAGAACTACCCCGCAGGAACCCTGGAGGAGACCGGCGCCGACGGGCTGCGGGTGCGGGAACAGGCGCAGGACCCGCAGGACACGAGGGGGCTCCCGCATTACCCGCTCAGCATCACGGTGATTCCGGGCCGGGAACTCGACATCACCGTCGGATACCACCCCGAGGTGTTCGACGACCACCAGATCAGTGCGCTCAAGGAGTCCCTCATCGGTACGCTCGAATCGATCGCGGCAGGAAAAGAATGAAGAACTTTCTGACAATGGTCCGCGAACTTCCGTTCGCGATGAAGGTCTTGCTGGCCTGCAACGCCGCGAGAAGCCTGAGTTTCTTCGCGATCCTCGCCTACATGCCCATCTACCTGTACGACACGGTGGGCATGAACGGTTCGACCATCGGCTATGTGATCGGTGGCAGCGTACTCGTCGGCACGATCGCGAGCGTGTACGGCGGCTATCTCGCGGACCGGGTCACGAAGATCAACCTGGTCATCGTCCTCGACATCGTGATCATCCTGCTCTATCTCAGCCTGACGGTGATCCACGATCCGTTCACGGTCACGGCCGTGCTGCTGCTCACCAATGTCGCCTCCTCGACCATGGGGGTCGCGGGCAGCGCCCTGCTCTCCGATCTGGTCCCGCCGGAGAATCGCACCAAGGTGTTCTCGCTGCGGTATTCGCTGCAGAACATCGGCGCGGCGGTGGGTCCTTTCCTGGGCGTCGCCGCGGTCGCGGTCGGATCCGGCGGACCGTTCGTCCTCAGCGTCGGCATCATCGGTGCTTCTCTGCTGCCCCTCATTCTCTTCCGCGGCCGGTTCCTGACCGCTGTCGGCGAGAAGCCGCATTCCGCGGTGGAGGAGCCGGCCGAAGAACCGGTCCTCGAGCGGGTCGAAGAGGAGAGCGAGGAGGAGACCCCCAAGTTCCGCCAGGTCCTCAAGGTGATGGGGACGGACCGCCGCCTCGCGTACTTCACCATCGGCGGCATTCTCAGCATCGTGGCGTACGGGCCGCTGCTGACCTTCATGTCGCAGTACCTGATCATGGTCGAGGACCGCGCCACCGCCTACGAGCTGGTCGCCTACATCTCGGCCGCCAACGCCGTGGTGGTCATCACCTCCCAGTACGTCCTCGGCAGCCGGCTCAAGCAGGACACCCTGCTCAGGTGGCTGACCATCGGCACCGCCGCCTTCGTCGTCGGGCTGCTCGCGATGTCGCTCTCCACGAACGCCGTCGTCCTCGTCGTCGCCGTGGCGATCTTCAGTCTCGGCGAGGTCATCGTGGTGCCCGCCGAGTTCACCTTCATCGACTCCATCGCGCCCGAGAAGCTGCGCGGCAGTTATTTCGGCGCACAGAACCTCATTCACATCGGCATTTCCCTCGGCCCGATCCTCTGCGGTTTCCTCCTCCAGCACTTCGCACCGGTCGTCATGTTCTACGTCCTGATCGCGATCGTCGTCGCCAGCTGGTGGTTCTACGTCATCGGCTGCCGGGCCACGACACCTGTTCGTGCATCAGTGAAGGTGGAGACTTCCGCATGAGCTTCGAGGAGATCACCCAGAAGACGTACTGCCCCTTCGCCAAGCCGTCGAAGATGGGCCCCGGAATCACCATCAAGACCGCCGACGTCAGAAGTGAGCTGAAGGAGCACCGGGAGGCCATAGCGGAATTCTTCCGCACCGCCGCCGAGCTCTCCCGCGACGGCATGATCCTCACCTTCGAGGACCCGTCGCTCGGCAGCACGCTGGACGCCCTGGTGGAACTGACGCGGTGCTTCTACACCACGCTCGACGAGATGTTCGTCAGCGTCTACATCCCCGACGATCCGCGGCCCGACGAACGCTGGTACGCGATGATCGAGGGCGAACTGTTCTTCGTCGTGTCCTTCGCCCCCTGCTATCCGGAGACCTCGCCCCGGTACACGTACGGCGATCAGCGGACCTATTTCCTGGTGCAACCCTGCAGCACGTTCGAGCGGCAGGCGAAAGCGATCGACAGGCAGCGCGTGGGAATCCAGCGCGCTTTCGCCGCGGTCGGCAAACCGTACGACGCGCGACTGGCCAATGTGCCGAACGACATGTTCAAGGCGGTCATGCCGATTGCCCCCCTCGACCGTCACATCGCGTGGTGGGCCACGGAAGACGACACAGCGGAAAAGTAGTTGTGGCGTGGGCGCGCACGAGACCAGAAACGAGACGTAAATGAGTCAGTACCACGGCATTCTGTGCTACGACCTGTCCACCGAGGAAATATCCTCCCTGCACCAGTTGCTCGACGAACCGAACGTGGCACGGAACGATCCGGGCGACCCGGCGTTCTACGACAATGCCTGGGAGCTGGTGGCGCGGGTACCGGCCGGACTGCGCCGGTTCCTGGAGGAGTTCCGGCGCAACGACGCGGCCGCCGCCTTCATGCTGCGCGGCTTCGGCGTCGACGACGACGCCGTCGGCCCGACGCCCCGCAACTGGGCCGAGGCCGCCGCCGCGGGCCGCACCCGCAGGGAGGAACTCTTCCTCGCGCTGATGGGCGAGTGCCTCGGCGAAGTGTTCAGCTGGCCCACCCTGCAGTCCGGGCGGCTGATCCAGAACGTGCTGCCCATCGCCGGCGAGGAGGGCGAGCAGAGCGGGCACGGCAGCGATGTGCTCCTCGAATGGCACACCGAGGACGCGTTCCACCCCTACCGCTGTGACTATCTGGCCCTCTTCGGTGTCCGCAACCACGACCGGGTGCCGACGACCCTGGCCTCGGTCCGGGACGTGGAGCTGTCGGCGGACGCCCGGCAGGTGCTGTCCGAGCAGCGGTTCTACATCCTGCCCGACGACGAGCACCTGCGTCAGCTCGCCGTCCAGCGGCCCAACGACCCCGGGCTGCTGCGGGTGCGTGCGATGCGGGACGACCCCAAGCCGGTCGCCGTGCTCTTCGGCGCCGCGGAATCCCCGTACCTGCGCATCGACCCGTTCTTCATGCGCTGCGTCGACGGTGACGCCGAGGCGGAGCGGGCGCTCAAGGAGCTGGTGACGGAGCTGGAGCGCGCGCAGCAGGACGTGGTGGTCGAAGCGGGCAACCTGCTGGTCGTCGACAACTACCTTGCCGTGCACGGCCGTCGGGCGTTCACGGCACGGTACGACGGCACCGACCGCTGGCTGCAGAAGGCCGTGGTCACCCGTGACCTGCGCAGGTCACGCTCCGCGCGGGAGTCCGCCGCGGGACGCCTTGTCGTCTGACCCCGGCGGTGGCGGCCCACGCGGCCGCCACCGCGGCACGGCCGCAGTGGCGGACACCACATGTGGGCTTGGGGGGCAGCCACTACTGTGAGCCGTATGACAGCCCACTCGGATGACGACGGTGACCACGAGGACGCCCCCTCGCCCGGGGAGGACGTGGCCGGCCAGGAGCGTGACTACTTCGAGAACCGGCGCCTCATCCAGGAGTTGGACGACGACGACGCCGGACGGCGGGAGCGGCGCCGGCTGAGGGTGCAGGAGCGGAAGATGCACCTGCGGGTCCGCATGCACCGCTACCAGCGCCAGCAGGACCCGGGGCCCCTGCAGCGGGACATGGTGCTCCCGCCGCTGCCCGCGGACGACGATTCCTACGGGCAGGACCCCGCGGACTTCGACGACGACCGGGACTAGGGGTCCTCGCGGGCCTCAGGGTTTCCTCGCCACGGCCCCGAACTGGGGGAGCGTCGGGGCGGCACCGTCGTCGGGGCGCCAGTGTGCGCAGGAGACCAGGCCCGGCGTCAGGAGGTCCAGGCCCTCGAAGAACGCGGCGATCTCCGTGCGGGTGCGGGCGGTGATCGGCGGGGTTGCGTTCTCGTTCCAGAAGCGCATGGCCTCCACGTTGCCCTCGCCGTCGAGGTCGGCGTCCGTGGTCGGATGGGTCAGGACGAGGAAGCTGCCGGACGGGACCGCGGCCATGAAGCGGCGCACGATCTCCCGTGCCTCGTCCGTGTCCGTGACGAAGTTGAGGATGCCCAACAGCATGACCGCCACGGGGCGTTCGAGGTCCAGCGTCGACGAGGCGCTCGCGATGACGTCGTCCGGGCGGCGGATGTCGGCGTCGATGTAGTCCGTCGCCCCCTGCGGGGTGCCGACCAGCAGACTGCGGGCGTGGACGAGGACGATGGGGTCGTTGTCGACGTAGACGATGCGGGACTCCGGGGCGACCCGCTGCGCTATCTCATGGGTGTTGTCCAGGGTCGGCAGCCCCGTGCCGATGTCCAGGAACTGGCGCACCCCGCGCTCCGCGGTCAGGAAGCGGACCGCGCGGCCGAGGAACTCGCGGTCCGCCCGCGCGACGTCCCGGATCACCGGGAACATCGTGGCGACCTGGTCACCGACCTGCTGGTCGACCTCGTAGTGGTCCTTGCCGCCGATCCAGTAGTTCCACACCCGCGCGTTGTGGGCGATCCCGGTGTTCAGCCTGTCCGACACGTCCGACGGGCGCTCGTTCCCAGTCACTTCGTCCCCAGTCCTCTCCCCACACGGCCCGTACGTCCCTCGTACGGTCCTCGCGCGGGCCCCGTCATTGTCGTGCTTCAGGACGACGGTGTACGGGAGTTGGGGGCGGTGGTCGTTGCCTGTTCCTCCGCGAGGCGGCGCGGGCGGGTCGTCAGGATCAGCGGGGCGTCCTCCGTGACTGCGACCGTGTGCTCCGAGTGGGCGGTGCGGGAGCCGTCGGCGGAGCGGATGGTCCAGCCGTCCGGGTCGTACACGATCTTGTCCGTGCCGCGGGCGAACCAGGGCTCGATCGCGATCGTGAGGCCCGCCCGGAGCTTCCAACCCCGGTCGGGGCGGCCGTCGTTGGGGATGTGCAGGTCCTCGTGCATGGTGCGGCCGATGCCGTGGCCGCCGAACTCCAGGTTGACCCGGTAGCCGTACTCCGCGGCCACCGCGCCGATCGCCGCCGAGATGTCGCCGATGCGGTTGCCGGGGCGGGCGACCCGGATCGCGGAGTCCAGGGCGACCTCCGTCGCCTCGATCAGCCGGACGTCCTCCGCCGCCGGCGTGCCGACGATGACGGTGTGGGCCGAGTCCGCCGACCAGCCGTCGATGGTCACGGCCATGTCCATGGTCAGCACATCGCCGTCGCGCAGCTTGTACGGGTGCGGCAGGCCGTGCAGCACCGCGTCGTTGACCGACAGGCACACCACGTTGCGGAAGGGGCCCTTGCCGAACGACGGGGCGTAGTCCCAGTAGCAGGACACCGCGCCGCGCTCCTCGATGCGGCGGCGCGCGTGGTGCTCCAGGTCCATCAGGTCGACCCCCACCGCGGCGAGGTCGCCGAGCTCCTCCAGGACCTGGCCGACGAACCGGCCGGTCACGTGCATGCGCTCGATGTCCCTGGGCGACTTGTGTTCGATCACTGCGGTCCTCTGTTCCCCGAGGTGGCGTCCGGCCATGCTTGGTCGGCTGCTGGCCGGTATATTTATACCAGGGAGTGTCGGGGGGCTGGGCGGTTGCCGGTCGAACACGGGCGCCCCTACCCTGTCCGCATGGTTCGCCACCCGCTCGCCCCCGAACAGATCGAGGCGGGCCGACGCCTCGGGGCCGCGCTGCGTGCCGCCCGGGCCGGGCGCAGCCCCGTCGACGTGGCCCTCGCGGCCGGGATCTCGCCGGAGACCCTCCGCAAGATCGAGACCGGCCGGCTGCCCACGCCGGCCTTCGGCACCGTCGTCCGTCTCAGCGAGGTGCTCGGCGTACCGCTCTCCGAGCTGGCCCGCGTCTGGCGCGTCGCTCCGGACGAGGGCGCCGGGCCGGGGCTCGGGGCCGGGTCGGGCCTGGCGCTGAGCGAGGCGTCGTGACCCGCGGGCTCGCGCCCGTGACCCCGTACTCCGTGACTCCGTGACCCGTGACGCCCGCTATTCGATGACGAGCTCCACCGGGATGTTGCCGCGGGTCGCCTTCGAGTAGGGGCAGAACGCGTGCGTCTTGCGCAGGAGCTCCTCGCCCGCGGGGCCCTGCAGGTGGTCCGGGAGCTCGGCCCGCATGACCACGGCGAGGCCGAAGCCGCCGTCGGTGTCCTTGCCGATGCTGACCTCGGCGGTCACCGACACGTCCGTGACGTCGATCTTCTCCTGACGGGCGACGTTGCCCATCGCGCTCGCGAAGCACGCGGCGTACCCGGCGGCGAAGAGCTGCTCGGGGTTGGTGCCCTGGCCGTCGCCGCCCAGGGCCACGGGGAAGCCGAGTCGCAGGTCGATCTGGCCGTCGGAGCTGACGGCACGGCCCTCGCGCCCGTTGGCGGTGGCCACGGCGGTGTACAGCGCGTCCATGGTGTCCCTCTCCTCGTTCTGTGCTGCGTACGTCGGTGTGTGTTGCGTACGAGAAGTAGAGCACGCAATTCAGTTGTGCACAACTCAATGGGGCGTCGAGGTAGCCTGGCCGCATGGAGAAGGCACAGGCCGGGTCAGGCAGGGACGACATGGGCGACAGGGGCGGCGTACGGGACGAGCAGGACTTTCTGCGGCTCGACGAGCAGATCTGCTTCTCGCTGCACGCGGCCACCCGCGCCTTCAACGGCGTCTACCGCACCGCGCTGAAGGATCTGGGGCTCACCTACCCGCAGTACCTGGTGATGCTCGTGCTCTGGGAGCACGGCGAGCTCCCCGTCAAGAAGATCGGGGAGCGGCTGCGGCTCGACTCCGGCACGCTCTCGCCGCTGCTCAAGCGCCTGGAGGCGGCCGGCCACGTGGAGCGGCGGCGGAGCCCGGAGGACGAGCGGTCCGTGACCGTCCGGCTCACCGATGACGGGGTCGCGCTCCGCGAGAAGGCGCGGGCCGTGCCCCGCGCCATCGCCGAGGCCACGGGGCTTTCGCTGGCGGAGGTCAGGGATCTGCGCGCCCGGCTCGACGCGCTGACCGACGCCCTCGACGCCGCGGGCTCCGGCGCCGGAATTCGGGCGGGGCGAGTGTCGGGCGCCTGCGGGGGCTGACCGCGTGGGGTCTGTCGAGGGAGGGCGGATGTCGACCGCCCCCCGGCGTGCGCCCCGCCCTACGCCCTGGCCCTACATCCCCGCCCCGAACACCGCCCCCGTCGTCGTCACCACCGCGCACTTCCCCGCCGCCCAGCGCAGCGCCATCGCGTGGTCGTCCGCCGAGAAGTCCGCCACCGCGTCGGCCACGACGAACGCCTCGATGTCCTGCATCCACGCGTCGCACGCCGTCATCAGCACGCCGATGTGGGCGTAGACGCCGGTGACGACCAGCTGGTCGCGGCCCTGTTCGCGCATCCGCTCCAGCAGGTCCGTGCGGACGAAGCCGCTGTACTTCCACTTGGTGAGGACCGTCTCGGCGGGCGTCGGGCCGATCTCGGCCGCGATGGCCGCCGCGTGCGCGTCGTCGGGCAGCCCGGAACCCCAGAAGTCCTGCTGGAGTCCGCGCTCGGCGGGGGTCTGGCCGCCCGGCTGTGCGGTGTGCAGGACCGGCACGCCGAGTTGGGCCGCCGACCGCTTCAACTCCGCCACATTGGCGAGGAGTTCGGGTACGGGGGAGGCCGTCCGGTCGTACGCGGAGAGGAAGTAGTTCTGCAGATCGTGTACGAGGAGGACGGCGCGGGACGGGTCGACCGTCCAGTCGACGCGGTTCGCCGGCAGCGCGTCGGCCGACGGCATCGGATAGGGCGTGATGGCGGGCAGGGCCATGGTGGTGGGGTGTTCCGTTCCGGTCAGGCCGATGGGGCGGGGGAGGAGGGGGAGGAGTACGGGGACGGGGTGGACGGGGGAGGCGCGGCGGACGCGGGGGTGCGGGCCGACGCCGCGCGCAGGTCCTTCTTCGAGATCTTGCCGACCCCCGTCTGCGGGAACGCCGTCACGAACTCCACCCGGTCCGGCACCTTGTAGGAGGCCAGGCCCCGTTCGCGTACGAACTTCTTGACCGCGACCGGCTTCAGCGGCGCCGCGTCCGCGCGCAGGATCACGTACGCGCACGTCCGCTCGCCCAGGTACGGGTCGGGCTCGGCGACCACGTTGGCGTCGTGCACGGACGGGTGGGCGAGGAGGTGGTTCTCCACCTCCTCGGCCGCGATCTTCTCGCCGCCCCGGTTGATCTGGTCCTTGGCCCGTCCCTCGACGACGAGATGGCCGGTCCCGGTACGGCGTACGACATCGCCCGTACGGTAGAAGCCGTCCGCCGTGAAGGAACGCGCGTTGTGCTCGGGCGCCTTCCAGTAGCCGCGGATCGTGTACGGGCCGCGGGTGAGCAGATGGCCCGTCCCGCCCGTCGGCACGTCGTTGTCCTCGTCGTCGACGACGCGGATCTCGTCGTCCGGCGAGATCGGGCGGCCCTGCGTGGTGACGATCGTCTCCGTGTCGTCGTCCAGGCGCGTGTAGTTGACCAGGCCCTCCGCCATGCCGAAGACCTGCTGCAGCGTGCAGCCCAGCGCCGGCTTCACCCGGCGCGCCGCCTCCTCGCTGAACTTCGCGCCGCCCACCAGGAGGACCTCCAGGCTGCTCAGGTCGTACGGGGTGGTGGGCGCCGCCTCCGTCCAGAGCAGGGCGAGCGGCGGGACCAGGCCCGTGAGGGTGACGCCCTCGGCCTCGATGAGGGGGAAGGCGGCCTCGGGGCCCGGCCGCGGGCAGAGCACGACGCGGGCGCCCGCGTACAGCACGCCCAGCGAACCCGGCGACGACAGCGGGAAGTTGTGCCCGGCGGGCAGGGCCACGAGGTAGACGCTGTCCTCGTCGACCCCGCAGATCTCGTTCGAGCCGCGCACCGAGTAGAGGTAGTCGTCGTGGGTGCGCGGGATCAGTTTCGGTACGCCCGTGCTGCCGCCGGAGAGCTGGAGGAACGCCAGGTCAAAGGGGGCGGGGGGATCCGTGATGGGGGCCGGTTCGGCGGTGACGTCCGACAGCGCCTCGAACGGTCCCGGGTCGCCGTCGGCCACGAACACGTGCCGCAGCGTGGGGACTTCGTCCACGAGCTTCGCCGCGAGCCCCCGGTAGTCGAAGCCGCCGAGTTCCTGTGGGATGACGTACGCCGCGGCCTCCGTGAACGCGCAGAAGTAGCGGATCTCCGTCTCGCGGTGCGCGGGCAGCGCGAAGACCGGGAGCGCCCCGATGCGGAACAGGGCGAAGACGGTCTCGAAGAACTCGGCGATGTTGGGCAGTTGGACGACCACCTTGTCGCCCTTGGCGATGCCTCGGGCCAGCAGGCCCGCCGCCAGGCGGTCGGCCCGGTCGTCGAGCTCGGCGTAGGTCCAGCGGCGTGGCGCCGGGCCCGCCGGGTCCACGATCGCCACGCGGTCGGGGTGGTCGGCCGCGCGCTCGCGCAGCATCTCGCCGAAGGTCTCGCCGCGCCACCAGCCCGCGGCGCGGTAACGGGACGCGAACTCCTCGGGCCAGGTGGGGGCTTCGGGGTGAGTGGGGGCCTGGGGGTGGGTGAGCTTTTTGGGGGTGTACGCGTTCACAGGGTCGCTCCCACCGCGTTCAGGAACGTACGGAACTTCGCGCCCGTCTCCGCCGTCTCCGCCGCCGGGTCCGACGCGGCGACCACGCCCGCGCCCGCGTACAGCCGCAGACTCCGCTCCCCGGCCTCCGCGCAGCGGATCGTCACCACCCACTCGCCGTCCCCCTGCGCGTCGCCCCAGCCGACGACACCCGTGAAGAAGCCGC
Source organism: Streptomyces sp. NPDC041713 (assembly GCF_055591085.1). Taxonomy (NCBI): domain Bacteria; kingdom Bacillati; phylum Actinomycetota; class Actinomycetes; order Kitasatosporales; family Streptomycetaceae; genus Streptomyces; species Streptomyces sp. NPDC041713. Next base: position 265,417 of record NZ_JBVIZY010000005.1, on the reverse strand, counting down.
GGTCGAACGGTTCCGTCGCGCGGATCACCTCCCGCGCGGTCGCCGTCGGCGTGCCGCACACCGCGGGGGTGGGGTGCAGGGCGCAGGCCAGTTCCAGCGCGGACACGGCCGGGTCGGTGAGCGTGCCGGTCACCGTCGTCGACAGGTGCCACATCGTCGCGGTGCGGACGAGGGTGGGGCGGGCCGGCACGGTCAGCTCCGTGCAGTGGGCGGCCAGCGCCTGGTGCACGCCGTCCACCACGACCGCGTGCTCGTGCAGGTCCTTGGCCGACTCCAGGAGGGCGGCCGCCCTGCGCACGTCCTCGGCGAGGTCGGCGCTGCGGGGTGCCGAGCCGGCGAGCGGGTTCGCCACGATCGTGTGGCCGCGGCGCGAGACGAGGAGCTCGGGGCTGGCGCCGATGAGGGTGCGGCCCGGGGCCGTGGGCAGCGCGAAGACGTAGCCGGCCGGGTCGCGGCGGGCCAGGCGCTGGAGCATCGCGGGGAGGTCGAGCGGGGCGGGCGCGGTGAGTTCGAGGGTGCGGGCGAGGACGACCTTGCTGAAGTCGCCGCGCCACATGCGGTCCACCGCGGCGGCCACGCCCGCGCGGTACTCCTCCGGGGCGGGGACCGGGCGGATGCGCCAGCCGGTCGCGTCCGGTGTCTCCGTCGGCAGGGCGATCAAGGGGTCCGCGGCGAGTGGGGGCGCGGTGTGCGACGTTTCGGGGACGGTGAGGGCGGCGGGGGCGGTGGGGTCGAAGGGGATCGCGCCGATGACGTACGGGTCCGCGACTCCGGCGCGGTGTGCGGCGGTCAGGGTGGCGGTGACGCGGTGCGGCAACGGTCTCTCGTCGTGCGGGACGTGGGCGTGTACGCCGGTGGTGAGCAGGGTGCGGGTGGGGGTGCCGAGGAAGTGGGCGGTCGGGGTGTAGGCGGCCAGGAGTGCGGTGGCTGCGCCTGCCACGGGGTGGGGGTGCGGGTGCGGGTGCGGGTGCTCGGGGGTCTTGGCGGGTGGGGCGACCTCGGGTGCGGTCGGCACGGGGGCTCCAATTCTTGGGTGGGGGACAGGGGTTCGGGTGTAGGTCTGGGTGCGGTGCGGTGCGGTGCGGTGCGGTGCGGTGCGGTGCGGAGTGGTGTGGGTGGCGTTTGCCTCTGGGGGCGGGTGCGGCCGTTGTGCCTTGGGTTCGTTTTTGGGTGCGGGGCCGCGGGGGTATGTGCGTACTCGCTATCCACTGCTCGCCACGCCTCGTGGACAACGAGGCCACCGTGCGCTCGGTGCTCCGTGCGCACATACCCCCACGTCCCCTCCCGTCTCGTACGCGGGTGCCGGGCCGTGGGGCGGCTCTGCTTTTTTCAGCGCAGGGTTGCTCCGCCGTCCACGTACAGCTCCTGGAGTGTGATGTGGCGGGCGCGGTCCGACGCCAGGAACAGGACCGCTTCGGCTATGTCCTGGGGGGTGGCTATGCGGCCCAGGGGGATGCCCGTGCGGTACGTCATGAGGTCGCCGTCCAGGACGCCGGGCGGGGGCTCGGGGGACGTGGCGTCGGGCCAGAGGGCGCGCTGCATCGCGGTGTCCGTGGTGCCGGGGGCCACGACGTTGCAGCGCACACCGGTGCGGGCGATCTCCAGGCCGAGGCACTTGGTGAAGGCCGTCGCCGCCGCTTTGGACGCGGCGTACGCGGCCATGCCCGTGCGGGGGATGCCCGCGGCGTTGGAGCCCACGGTGATGATGCAGCCGGAGCCGCGTGCCGTCATGTGTGCCGCGGCCGCGCGGGAGGTGTGGAAGACGCCGGTGGCGTTCACCGCGAAGGTGTCGGCCCAGTCGGCGTCGGTCAGTTCGAGCGCGGGGGAGCTGCGGAGGATGCCCGCCACGTTCACCAATAGGTCCAGGGCGCCGTGGGCGCGGACGATGTCGGTGACGGTGTTGGTCACGGTGGTCGCCTCGGTTACGTCCATGACTCGGGGCGTGACCGTGCCGGTCGACTCGCTTGTGGCGTGGGCGAGTTCGTCGATGCCGGGCGCTTCGCGGTCGGTGGCGATGACGTGTGCGCCCCGTGCCGCCAGGGCGGCGGCGACCGCCGCGCCTATGCCCTGGCCCGCGCCGGTCACCAGCGCCGTGCGCCCGGCGAACTCGTCGGTGGGTGACGCGTTCGGTATGTGCTCGGGCATGGTGCCTCTCCCAACTTGTTAGGTGAGCCTAACCTAACTTACCGATTTGGTGGGTCGTTGTCGGCGGGTAAGGGCGGGGGTCTTCTGCGGGTCCCTGTGTTACCTTGCGAGTGGTACGTGTGTACGCCCCGTCTCGGGCGCCCGTACCTCCCGGCCTCTGTCGGGGTCTTTCGGACCATCGCTTCGGTCCTTTTTCCTCTGCTGTTGAAACGCAGTTCTCTTTTCGTCCGTTGTTGCGGGGCGTGGTCATGTGCCGCCCCGCGCCGGGCCCGCCTGTCCGCGAAAGGGCACACCTCTCATGACCATCACTGAATCTGTAACTTCCGTCGCCTGTACGGGAGTTCTCGACGTCGGGCGCGACGGGCGGGGGTTCCTCCGGGGAGCCGACTGCCTGCCCCGAGCCCATGACGTGCAGGTACCCGCCGCCGTCATCCGGCAACTCGGGCTGCGCACCGGCGACTTCGTCGAAGGCGTCTGCGGGCGGCCGCGCGTGCTCGCCGGGGCCGAGCGGGTCAACGGGCGGGCGGTCGGCGCCCTGCGCGGCCGGCCCCGCTTCGCGGACCTCACCCCGCTGCATCCCCGCGAACGGCTCCACCTGGAGCTGCCCGGCGGGCCCGTCGCCGGGCGGCTCGTCGATCTCGTCGCGCCCCTCGGCAAGGGGCAGCGCGGGCTGATCGTCGCCCCGCCGCACACCGGCAAGACCGTGCTGCTCCAGCAGATCGCCGCCGCCGTCGCCCGCAACCACCCCGAGTGCCACCTCATGGTCGTCCTCCTCGACGAACGGCCCGAGGAGGTCACCGACATGCGGCGCTCGGTCCGCGGCGAGGTGCTCGCCTCCACCTTCGACCGGCCCGCCAAGGAACACATCGCCCTCGCCGAACTCGCCGTCGAGCGCGCCCGGCGCATGGTCGAGGACGGGCGGGACGTCGTCATGCTCTTCGACTCGCTGACGCGGCTGTGCCGCGCGTACAACAACGCGGCCTCCAGCGGCGGCCGCACCCTCAGCGGCGGCGTCGACGCCTCGGCCGTGCAGGGGCCCAAGCGGCTCTTCGGCGCCGCCCGGCTCGCCGAGGAGGGCGGCTCCCTCACCCTGCTCGCGACGGCGCTCGTGGAGACCGGATCACGCGCCGACGACTACTACTTCGAGGAGCTGAAGAGCACCGGCAACATGGAGCTGTGGCTCGACCGCTCCATCGCACAGCGCCGCGTCTTCCCCGCCGTCGACGTCACCCCTTCCGGCACCCGCCGCGAGGAACTGCTCGTGCCCGGCGAGGAGTTGACCGCCATGCGCGGGCTGCGCCGGGCCCTGCGCGGCCGGGACGGGCAAGGCTCCCTGGAGGCGCTGCTCGAACAGCTCGCGAAGACCCCGAGCAACGCGGCGTTCCTGCGTCAGGTGCGCCAGACCGTGCCGGGGGCGCACGTCCGGGCGGACGCTACGGCCGCGTGACGTGCACGCGGTAATCGCCGTCGTCGTTCACGCCCGCCACCGTCACCCGGATCCCCGTCTTGCGGTCGGTGAAGGTCTCGCCGACGCCGTAGGTCGCGTCGGACAGCTCCGCGTGCACGTTGGGGCGGTGCGTGCAGCCGCCGCTGTCGGGCTTGGAGTCCGAGACCGTGATCGGGCCGTGGCCGGTGTCGACCTCCGCGTCCACCCGGTAGACCAGGACGCCCGGCTTGCACACCGCCTCGTCGTTGCCGCCCTCGGTGCGGGCCTCGATCGCGAACCCCGCCTTCTCGTCCAGCGGGGCGAACGCCAGCTTCGTGCCGCCGGTGCGGGACAGCGGGGACAGCACGTGCTCGGTGGTGCCGGAGCTCGCGGCGCAGCTGACCTGGTCGTCGTCGAGCCAGCCCAGCTTCCACTTGTGCCAGGCCACCAGGTCGTTGTTGGCCCCCCAGTCCTCGCTCATGATGTCCCAGTGCCCCGCCGCGCCGCCGCCCTCCTGGGTGTAGAGGTCGGGCAGGCCGAAGACGTGGCCGTTCTCGTGCGGCAGGACGCGGTATCCCGTCTCGCCGTAGCTGCCCGAGCCGTCGTCCTGGCGGCTGTAGACGAACGACGCGTTGGAGACGGGGACGCCGTCCGCGACGGGAGCCTCGTGGTTGCCCGCGAAGGTCACCGACAGGACGGTGTCGAGGGCGGAGGGGCCCGCGTTCGGGGTGATCAATATGTTCACGAGGTCGTACGAGCGGAAGTCCACGTCCGGGTCGGCGGTCGCCACGATGTCCTCGACGAGCGTGCGGTAGCCGGGGTCGAAGGGGGCGCCGCGCTCTATGCCGTACTTCGCGAAGCTCTTGGGCATCCGCAGCCAGTGCTTGATCGGGGCTTCGGGGCGGTAGTCGAGGCGCCCGTACGAACTGGTTTTGAACCACTTCGACGTCTGCGGGAAGAACTCCGCGAGCCGGTCGAGGGCGCTGCCCTCGCCCTGTGCGTCGGAGAAGTCGATCATGAGGTTCAGGGCCCGGACGGTGCCGGTGGAGCGGGCGTAGCCGGGCGATGTGGGCACGCCCTCCGACATCTGCACGCCCATCGCGCCGCTGATCATGCAGGGGGCGAGCGTGGCGCCGCGGGTCAGGGCGACCGGTCCTGCCGCGCTGGGCGACTTCTCCATCAGGCGGCCGGTGCTCGCCGACGTGGTGAGCGCGAGGGCGAAGGCCGAGAGGGAGGCGAGGGCGGCGCTGCGTATGTGTCGCCAGGTCGGCTGCTGCATGCGTGGCCTTCCGCTCCGCGGCAGCCGCCGGTCCTGGCTGCACCCTGTCCGATCACCCTCTGCCGGGGGGTGCGCGTGCGCTCGCTGGGTGCGACCGATCGTGGGTTTCTCGCCGGAGCAGGTGTGACGCAGACCACATGGATCCAGGTGGGTGACGGGAAATATCCGGGGACTGTCTCCCCGTTTAGACCTGTGTCCGCGCGAAACGGGGAAGCACTCCCCGGATCGCCGGAGCCGGGGCCCAGCGGGGCCCCGGACGAAGACCCACCGACCGAGGAGCAGCCGTGGACACCGCCACCGAGCCGCAGCGCCGCGCCACCCGCCCGCGGGCCGACGCCCTGCGCAACCGGGAGCGGATCGTCGCCGCGGCGCGCGAGATGTTCGTGGAGTACGGAGCCGACGTACCCCTCGACGAGGTCGCGCGCCGGGCCGGCGTCGGCAACGCCACGGTCTACCGTCACTTCGCCGACCGCGGCGAACTGGTCCGCCAGGTCGTCCGCACGGTGATGGAGCGCGTCACGGCCCTCGCCGAACAGGGCATCGCCACGGCGGATGCCGACGAGGGCGCCGCGTACGGCGCGCTGCGCACCTTCGTGCACGCCGCGGCCGAGGAGCGGATCGGCGCCATGTGCCCGATCCTCTCGCCCGAATTCGACCCCTTCCACCCCGAACTCCTCGATGCCCGCGAACAGTTGGAGCGGTCCATCGAAGACCTCATGGAGCGGGCCCGCGCGGCCGGGCAGCTGCGCACCGACATCGCCGTCGGAGACCTGATGGTCGCCCTCTCCCAGCTCACCCGGCCCCTGCCCGGCACGGCCTGCCCGAGCATGGACCGTTTCATCCACCGCCATCTGCAGCTGTTCCTCGACGGCCTGATGGCGCCCGCCCGCTCCGACCTCCCGGGGGAGGCGGCGACCCTGCGGGGCCTCCGGCAGGACTGACCCGCCCGATCCCGCCTCTCACCCGCTTCATCCCGTACGTCGTTCGTTCTTCACCACTCCGTACCGCTAGGTGGCTACTCCCATGTCCGAAACCGCCCTCAAGCCCGGCACCGGGCCCGACGCCAACCGCTGGAGAGCGCTCGTCTTCATCGCTCTCGCGCAGCTGATGGTCGTGCTCGACGCGACCATCGTGAACATCGCGCTGCCCTCCGCCCAGCAGGATCTCGGCATATCCGACGGCAACCGCCAGTGGGTCATCACGGCCTATGCGCTCGCCTTCGGCGGTCTGCTGCTCTTCGGCGGCCGCATCGCCGACCTGTGGGGCCGCAAGCGCACCTTCGTGACCGGCCTCATCGGCTTCGCCGCGGCCTCCGCGCTCGGCGGCGCCGCGACCGGCGAGGCCATGATGCTGGGCGCCCGCGCCCTGCAGGGCGTCTTCGGCGCGCTGCTCGCGCCCGCCGCCCTCTCGCTGCTCGCGGTGATGTTCACCGACGCCAAGGAGCGCGCCAAGGCCTTCGGCATCTACGGCGCGATCGCCGGTGGCGGCGGCGCCGTCGGCCTGATCCTCGGCGGCTTCCTCACCGAGTACCTGAACTGGCGCTGGACCTTCTTCGTGAACATCCCGTTCGCGGTGATCGCCGCCCTGGGCGCGTACTTCGTCATCCGTGAGCCGGCCGGCGGCCGCAACCGCTCGCCGCTCGACATCCCCGGCGTCGTCCTCTCCACCCTCGGCCTGGTCTCGCTGGTCTACGGCTTCACCCGCGCCGAGTCCGCCGGCTGGTCGGACTCCGTGACCATCACCATGTTCGTCGCGTCGGCCGTGCTGCTCGCCGCGTTCGTCCTCACCGAGGCCAAGGTCAAGTCGCCGCTGCTGCCGCTGCGCGTCCTGACCGAGCGCAACCGCGGCGGCGTCTACCTGTCGCTCGGTCTCGCGGTCATCGCGATGTTCGGCCTGTTCCTGTTCCTCACGTACTACCTGCAGATCGTCAAGGGCTTCTCGCCGGTCAAGACCGGCTTCGCCTTCCTGCCGATGATCGTCGGCATGATCACGGGCTCCACGCAGATCGGCGCCCGCCTGATGACCCGCGTCCCGCCGCGGCTCCTGATGGCCCCGGGCTTCCTGCTCGCCGCCCTCGGCATGCTGCTCCTGACGCAGCTGGAGATCGGCACCTCGTACGCCGGTCTGATCCTGCCCGCGCAGCTGATGCTGGGCCTGGGCATGGGTACGGCGTTCATGCCGGCGATGTCCCTGGCCACGCACGGCGTCCAGGCCCGTGACGCGGGTGTCGCCTCCGCGATGGTCAACACCTCGCAGCAGGTCGGCGGCGCCATCGGCACGGCCCTGCTGAACACCATCGCCGCGTCGGCGACCACCGCGTACCTCACGGACCACGCGTCCCTGGCCGCCTCCAACCCCCGGCTCCTCCAGGCGCAGGCCATGGTCGAGGGCTACACCAGCGCCATCTGGTGGGCGGTCGGCATCCTCGCGGTCTCCGCGCTGATCGCCGCGACGTTCATCACCACCGGCGCCCAGGGCGGCAACGCCTCGGCCTCGTCGCAGGACGGCGTCGAGGACGAGGTGAAGGTGCCGGTGCTGGCGCACTGACCCGGTTCGTGAACAGCACCTAGCGGAGCCAGGGGAGGTCCGCCCCGGCCTCCTTCGGCTGAAGTCCCTCGGCGACGATCGTCATGATCTCGCCGAGGGACTTCTGCTGTTCCGGGGTGAGCCGGTCGAAGAGGGCCCGGCGGACGGCGGTGACGTGGCCGGGCGCGGTCCTGCGCAGCACCTCGAACCCCTCGTCGGTGAGGATCGCCAGCTGGCCGCGCTTGTCCGAGGGGCAGTCCTCGCGCCGGACCCAGCCGCTCTTCTCCAGGCGGGCGACCGCGTGCGAGAGACGGGACCGGGTGATCTTCATGATCTTGGCCAGTTCGGTCATCCGAAGCCGCCGCCGGGAGGCGTCGGACAACTGGACCAATATGCCGTAGTACATGTGCGGCATGCCCGCGTCGCGCTGCAACTGCCGGTCGAGGGCGTCGTCGAGAAGCGTGGTCGCCTGGAGGTAGGCCCGCCAGACGCGCTGCTCGTCGCCGTTCAGCCAGCGCGGCTCGTCGGCCGGGGAAGAGGTCGCTGCCGTATCCATGTACCCCACTGTACGAGGCCTGTCCTTGAACATTGAACAAACCAGGCGTACGGTTGCCCGTGAAGCTGCTTGAGACTTCAAGTAAGCAGGTAACGCCCGCAGGTCTCCACGCGAGACTTCACGCCAGAGGATGAGGTGCGCGATGACCCGCATGCCTGCCCTGTACCTCAGCCACGGGGCCCCGCCGCTCGCCGACGACCCGGTGTGGCCCGGCGAACTGGCCGCCTGGTCGGCGCGGCTGCCGCGGCCCCGCGCGATCCTGATGGTCTCCGCCCACTGGGAGGAGGCCCCCCTCGCGCTGTCCGCCACCGAGACGCTGCCCCTCGTGTACGACTTCTGGGGCTTTCCCGAGCGCTACTACGAGGTGACGTACGCGGCGCCCGGCGCGCCCGGACTCGCCGCCTCCGTACGGAAGTTGCTGCGCGCGCCCGGCACGCCCGTACAGGACATGCCGGACCGCGGGCTCGACCATGGCGCGTACGTCCCGCTGGTGGAGATGTACCCGGACGCGGACGTCCCGGTGCTCCAGATGTCGCTGCCGACCCTCGACCCGCGCCGCCTCATGGACATCGGCCGCAGGCTGGCCCCGCTGCGGGACGAGGGCGTGCTGATCGTGGGCAGCGGCTTCTTCACGCACAACTTGGCCGCGCTGCGGCAGGGCGGCGTCCCCGCCTGGTCGGCGGAGTTCGACGCGTGGGGCCACGAGGCCCTGGAGTCGGGCGACGTCGACGCCCTCCTCGACTTCGGCCACACGTCCCCGGCGGGCCACCTGGCCCACCCGCGCACGGAACACTTCGCCCCCCTCTTCGTCACCCTCGGCGCGGCGGCCGCGACGGGCGACCTGACCACCCAGCACAGCGTGATCGACGGCTTTTGGATGGGCTTGGCGAAGAGATCGGTGCAGTTCGGCTGAGGGCTCGCGAGGGCCGGATGACCTCGCCGGGCGCTGTGGTGCCGCTAAGGGGCGCGGGGAACTGCGCGCCCAGCCCCACACGGCCCGCAGACGAAAAACCACCTGGTGGGGCAGGGGGATGAACTCGCCGGGCAACTCGGGCGCGCCAGGGGCGCGGGGAACTGCGCGACCAGCCCCACACCACCCCCCAGACGAAGAACCGCCACCCTCAGCGGAGCGGCACGCTGAGCTCGACCGCCCGCAGGGCCGCCCCCAGCGCCCACTGATCCCCCACGTCCAACGCCGTGTCCGCGAACTTGATCACGTGCTCGTCCCCATGGGCGAGCGCCCGCTCGAAGACCTCCTCGGCGACGAGGTCACCAGAGGGCTCGTACGCGACGGCCTCATCCGGCGCGTACATGGCGGTGACGGCAGCCGACGCCGTCCAAGCCGCCCGCAGGCTCGGCACCCACAACCCGCGCGGCAACGCGGGAAGCACGCGGAGCACGGCGTTGGGCGCCGTCGCCGCGTGCACCAGCATCGTCTCCTCGCCATGACCGTGCGTGGCGTACCGGTGCGTGGCCGCCCGGACGAGCTCGGTGAGCAGCCGCCGCGCCTCCTCGGGGTCCGTCACCGCGGAGCCCCACCGCGGCAGCGCGTTCACCCGGCCGAGCCGCTCGGGAAAGCTGCCGGCCGCGCGTTCGGCGATGGGCGGCACCGCCTCCAGCGCGTCGGCCGCGCTGAGGGCCCCCGGCAACGGGGTGAGGGCGCCGAGCGGCCGGTGCCGGGCGGCCCAGTAGCCGAGCCCATGCGCGAGCTCGGCGAGCCGCGGCTCGGCGATGTCACCCCGCGCCGGACCACCCCCGTCCCGCTCCGGGCCACCCGCCCCCAGGGCCCGCACCGCGTGCCCCACCCGAATCACCGGATGCGTGGACCCCCCGTACAGACCGGGCAGCAGCCGGGGCCACCACGTGGCGAGCACGTCACGCCACGGCTCCGCCGCCAGCTTCCGGCGGAAGTACGCGATCCAGTCCGCGGCCCGGCGCGGATCACCCAGCGCGGCCCGCCAGCCGGCGTCGGTGACCGGCTCGAGCGAGGCGGGGAAGTCCTCCAGCTTCGGGGCGTAGAGATCGAGCCACCGGTGGACGGCGCCGCCCTGCCCGCGCGCGGCGAGCGCCTCGACGGCCATCGGCGCGTGGTTGGTGAGCCGCCCCAGCCGCTCGGGCCCGGAGGTGTGCAGCCGCTGCAGAGCTTCGTCGAGGGTGCCTGTGGTGTCGGTCATGCGGGGACGGTAGGCGCCCCGGGCGGTCGCACGTATCGGGCGCGGGTCCGAGAAACCGGCATCCTGACGGGGCGCACGACCTAGGTCCCCGGACCGAGCGGCCGCTCGTACCAGGCGACGTCCCAGTACCGCCCGAACTTCCTGCCCACTTCCCCGTACGTGCCGATGTGCCGGAAGCCGAAGCGCTCGTGCAGGCGGACCGAGGCCTCGTTCGGCAGGGCGATGCCCGCGTACGCGCGGTGCAGGTCCTCGCCCGCCAGGGCGTCGAAAAGGGCCCGGTAGAGGAGGGTGCCGATGCCCCGGCCCGCGGCGTCGGGGGCGCAGTACACGCTGACCTCCACGGAGGTGGCGTACGCGGACTTCGGACGGAGAGGACTACTCGTCGCGTAACCGAGCACCCGAGAGGGGCGGAGACCGGAATCCGGCCCCTGAGCAACCAAGAGACGGTGCGGGCCGTCTTTGGGGTGGGAGAGCAGCCAAGGGCGGCGCTCTTCCGGACGGAAGACGACGGTGTCGAAGGTGACGGCCGTCTCACGCACGTAGTGGTTGTAGAGGTCCGTCAGGGCTTCGAGGTCGGCCTCATCGCCCGGCCTGACCTGCACCTCCGTGCTGTCCGACGGCATCTGGCCTCCCATGTGGCGCCACAGGGTACTGCACCGTCAGGAAAAAAGATGCGCGGCTTGGGAATTCTGTCCTGATTCCAGTCGTTGTTTCCATCGGATGCCGGGCACCCGAGGGTGTGCCATCCACCACAGAGGCCCCACCAGTGGGCCGACCAGGAACCCCATAGATCGCAAGGGAGCACGCATGGCAACCCGTGCCGTCGCCCGTCGTAAGTCCGCCTCCGGCGAGACCGACGCGGCACGCAGTGTTCGCGCCGTAGGCGGGGAGATCGCCGACCGCGACCTGGTCGGCATGTACCTCGACGAGATCGCGCGTACGCCACTGTTGGACGCAGCCAAGGAAGTGGAGCTCTCCCAGGTCATCGAGGCGGGGGTGTACGCGGGGAAGATCCTGGCCGGCGAGGTCGAGGACAGCAAGGTGACCGCGGACCGCGAGGAGCTGGAGGCGCTGGTCGCCGACGGCGAGCGGGCCAAGGACGTCTTCATCCGGTCGAACCTCCGTCTGGTCGTCGCGGTCGCCCGCCGCTATCCGCGCAGCGGCCTGCCCCTGCTGGACCTGATCCAGGAGGGCAACGCCGGCCTGGTGCGCGCGGTCGAGAAGTTCGACTACGCCAAGGGCTTCAAGTTCTCCACCTATGCCACCTGGTGGATCCGCCAGGCCATCACCCGCTCCATCGCCGACCAGTCCCGCACCATCCGCCTCCCCGTCCACCTGGTCGAGGAGCTGGGCCGGATCCGCCGCGTGCAGCGCGAGTTCAACAGGGAGAACGGCCGGGACCCGGAGCCCGCGGAGATCGCCGCGGAGCTGTCCTCGACGCCCGAGCGCGTCACGGACGTCCTGGACTGGGCGCGCGACCCGGTCTCGCTGAACATGGGCGTGGACGACGACGGCGACACCCAGTTCGGCGACCTCCTGGAGGACACCTCCGCCGTCTCGCCCGAGCAGTCCGTCCTGTCGCTGCTGCGCAGCGAGGAGCTCGACGGCCTCCTCGGCCGCCTCGACCAGCGCACGGCCTCCATCATCAAGATGCGGTACGGCATCGAGGACGGCCGCGAGCGGACGCTGACGGAGGTCGGCAAGGAGCACGGCCTGACCCGTGAGCGGATCCGCCAGATAGAGAAGCACGCGCTGCTCGAGCTGAAGAAGTTGGCGCGGGACACGGGGTTCGACGCGGCGGCCTAGGCGGCCGGCCTTGTGCGGTCACTCCTCCTGCCCCGGTGTCGGGACCCCGGCGCCGGGGGGTCTGTCTGCCACGTCCTGGTAGGCCGTTTAGCGAGTGCGTCGCGCTTCGCGCGTTTTACCCGCCCGCCCGCCCTTTTTCACCGAGTGAGCGGGTCAGGCGGGTGGTCATGTCCGCGATGCAGTCCTTCAGCTCCCTTGGCCCGTGCACCGTGAAGTCGCAGTCCATGACGGCCAGGCGGAGCGCCAGCCACTCCACGGAGTCCGACGCCGTGCAGCGCAGCCGGCAGCTGTGCTCGTCCAGCGGTTCCACCGGGCCCAGCGCCGAGGGCAGCCGTGCGATGACGAACGCCGCGGGCGCCGCGAAGGTGACGTCCAGGTCGTGCGTCTGCCGCCCGCGCCACATCGCGTCCCGGATGAACTCCGCGGCGTCCCCCTTCGGCAGCTCCCGCGGCGCGAACCGCGCGCCCGTCGCGAAGGGCTCGCTCACCCGGTCCACCCGGAAGGTCCGCCAGTCCTCGCGGTCGATGTCGTATGCCACCAGGTACCAGCGCCGCCCCGTCGACACCAGCCGGTACGGCTCGGTGAGGCGGCGCGACTGCGTGCCGTCGCCCGACCGGTAGGCGAACCGCAGCCGCTCGTGCCCGGCCGCCGCCGACGCCATCACGGTCAGCGTCTCCGGTGCGATGCTCGCCCCGTCCCCGCTGGTCAGCGGCGTCGTGGCGATCTGCAGCGCGGAGACCCGGTGGCGCAGCCTCGCGGGCAGCACCTGTTCCAGCTTGGCGAGCGCCCGTACCGACGCCTCCTCCACGCCCTCCACCGCGTGGCCCGCCCCGGCCCGCAGGCCGACCGCGATGGCCACCGCCTCCTCGTCGTCCAGGACCAGCGGCGGCATGGCCTTGCCCGCCACCAGGCGGTAGCCACCGGCCGCGCCCTGGCTGGCCCGCACCGGATAGCCGAGGTCGCGCAGCCGGTCGATGTCGCGCCGCACCGTGCGCCTGCTGACCGCGAGCCGCTCGGAGAGCTCGGCGCCGGGCCACTCACGGGGGGTCTGCAGGAGCGAGAGGAGCTGGAAGAGCCGGGCCGGGGTGTCGGTGCCGGCCGCCGTACCGTCCGTCGTCGTCATGCGTCCAGGATGCCGGAGATATAGGTCACGAGCTGGCCTATATGGCCTCTAGCCTGGCGGGCATGACTTCACCTAGCACCACTTCCGTACCCGGGACGCCGGTGGCCGCCGGCGACCGGCGGCGCTGGTTCGCGCTGGCCATCGTGATGACCGCCGCCTTCATGGACCTGGTCGACGTCACGATCGTCAACATCGCCATCCCGTCCATCAAGCAGGACACGGGCGCCTCGTTCAGCCAGATCCAGTGGATCACCGCGGGGTACGCGCTCGCCTTCGCCGCCGGCCTCATCACCGGCGGACGGCTCGGCGACATCCACGGCCGCAAGCGGCTCTTCCTCATAGGCATCACCGGATTCACCGTCGCGTCCGCGCTCTGCGGCTTCGCGGCCAACCCGGAGATGCTGGTCGCGTCGCGCATCCTCCAGGGCGGGATGGCCGCGCTGATGGTGCCGCAGGTCCTCTCGATCGTGCACGCCACCTTCCCCGCGCACGAGCGCGGCAAGGTCTTCGGCCTCTTCGGCATGGTCGTCGGCCTCGGCGCGGTCTCCGGACCGCTGCTCGGCGCGCTGCTCACCGAGTGGAACATCTTCGGCCTGGAGTGGCGGCCGATCTTCCTCATCAACCTGCCGGTGGGCGTCGCGGGCGTGCTCCTCGGCCGGAAGTTCATCACCGAGTCCAAGGCGCCGCGGGCCCTCAAGCTCGACCTGGTCGGCGTCGTCCTGGTCACGCTCGGCCTGCTGATGCTGCTCTACCCGCTCACCCGCGGCCGCGAGCTGGACTGGCCGGTGTGGGGTCACGTCATGATGGGCGGCGCCTTCGTCGTCTTCGGCGCCCTCGTCGCGTACGAGAAGCGGAAGGCCGCGAAGGACGGCTCGCCGCTCGTGGAACTCTCCCTGTTCAAGGTGAAGAGCTTCGCGGCGGGCATCGCGGTGCAGACCGTCTTCGGTGTCGCGCTCGGCATCTTCTTCCTGGTCTGGACCCTCTACATGCAGGTCGGCCTCGGCTGGACCGCGCTGCGCGCCGGTCTGACCGGGGTGCCGTTCTCGATCGCGGTCTCGGCCGCGGCCGGCCTCTCCGTGCAGAAGCTCGTGCCCCGCTTCGGACGCAAGGTGCTGCAGGCCGGCGCGCTGACGATGGCGGCCGGCGTGCTCATCTACATCTGGGAGGCCGGCCGGTACGGGGCGGACATCGCGCCCTGGCAGATGGCGCTGCCCCTCGTGGTGATGGGTGTCGGCATGGGCCTGATCGTCGCCCCGATCACCGACGCGGTCCTCTCCGACGTACCGCAGGAGCACGCCGGTTCGGCCTCCGGTCTCATCAACACCGTGCAGCAGATGGGCAACGCGCTCGGCCTCGGCCTGGTGTCGGTCGCCTTCTTCGGAGTGATCGACGAGCGGGTCGCGCCGTACCGGATCCCGGCCGAGTTCGTGGACGGCTTCCAGAACGCCCTGTGGTGGGTGACCGGCGTCCTCGTCTTCATCTTCCTGCTGATGTTCGCGCTGCCCGCGAAGCCGCGGCAGCATGTCGAGGGCGGGGCCGGCGAGGAGGTCTCGCCGGGCGAACTGCCCGAGAAGGAGCCCGCGTTGACCTCCTGAGCCCGGGGCTCGGGGTTCGGGGTTCGGGGTTCGACGGTCAGGGGCAGTCGGTGGATCGGCCGCGATCCGGTGGGGAGCCTCAGAGCTCCGCCCGGGTCGCCGTCGTGTCCAGGGCCTCCAGGACGGCCCTCGGGTCGCCGTCCTTGGCCACCGCCTCGCCGATGTGCCGGCGGACGGCGCTCCTGACCTTCGGCCACGAGCCGAGGTTCGTCGGCTGGAACCGCGCCTGCGGCATCTGGTCGATGAACTCCCGCATCGGCCGCTGCTTGGGATTCTCGCGCAGCGCCTGGGCCGCCGAACTCGTCACCGGCAGCGCGGTTCGGCTGCCGCCGTACTCCAGCGCGGACTTGCGGCCGTAGAGGAAACCGAGGAACGCGCCGCACTGCTCGCGCCGCCCGTTCTGCCGGAACGCCATCAGCCAGTCGTTGAGACCCACCGGCGGCGCGGCGCCCCCGTTCTTCTCGGGGAACGGGGCGTGCGCGTACGGGAATCCGGCCTTGTCGGCGGCGCCCATCAGGACCGGGTGGGCGATCATCATGCCGATCTTCCCGCGCAGGAACTGGGCGTACGCGTCCGTCCTCGTCAGCGACTTCGGGTCGGCGCCCGCCAGACCGGGCCGGACCAGGTTGTCGCGGAGCCAGGTCAGGGTGGCGATGTTGCCGGGGGTGGCGAAGTCGTAGCCGGTGAGCCCCGCGTAGCCGCCGCCGTCGGCCAGCAGCCAGGCGAGCGCCTCGTCCTCGGCGGCCTCGGGGCCCAGCTGCAGCCCGTAGGGGGTGGGCACGCCAGCTGTCTTCAACGCCCGCGCGGCGTCGCGCAGTTCGGCCCAGGAGCGGGGCGCGGTGACGCGGGCGCGCTTGAAGAGGTCCTTGTTGTAGAAGAGGCGCGGGGTGCTGGCGAGGAAGGGCAGGCCGTACTGGACACGGTCGACCATGCCCGCCTCCGCGTACGAGCGGATGAAGTCGCCCTCGGTACGGACGTCGAAGAGATCGGACGCGCCGTACAGCTTGTCCTGTTCGGCGTACGGGGCGAAGAAGTTGGACTGGGCGATGTCGGGCGCGTCACCGTCCCGCACGCGCCGGGCCAGGGTCCGGTCGAGCTCGGCGAACGGGACGCGTTCGACGCTGACCCCGATGTCCGGGTGGACCTTCTTGAAGGCGGCGGTCAGACTGCCCCACTGGTCGCCGATCGAGGAACCCACGCTCTTGTCGTAGCTGGCCACGAGCACCTTGAGCGGGCTGTCGGTCTCGGCGGAACAGCCGCTGAGTCCGCCGGCACCGAGCGCGGTGACGCCGGCGAGACCGGCCGTGTGGAGAAGGAACTGCCGACGACGCACCGCTGTTGCCACCTCTTGCTCGCACCGTGCGCGCGGGTGGGTGGGTACGGGGGCTCCGCCGCGGGGGCGTGCGGGGTGCGCGCGCCGCTGGGGGCGTGCGAACCTTCGCGTCCTCGTGGCCGCCGCCTGCCCGGTGAGGGGCCGACTGCGTCCAGCGGGGGGAGCGCTGTTCCGCTGGGAGAGCGCTGCTCTGCTCGGAGGGCGCTGTCCCGCTGGGGGAGCACCGTCCCGTTGCGAGAGCAGTGCTCTGCTGGGGGAGCGTCGTCCCGTTGCGAGAGCAGTGCTCCGCGGGGAGAGCGCCGTCCCCTTGGGGGAGCGCCGTCCTGTTGCGAGAGCGCTGCTCTGCTGGGGAGCGCCGCCTCGTTAGAGAGCGCCGTCCCGTCGCGAGAGCACCGCTCTGCAAGGAGAGCGCCGTCCCGCTAGGGGAGCACCGTTCCGCCGCGAGAGCACTGCCCCACAAGGGAAGCACCACCCCGTCGCGAGAGCACCGTCCAGTTGGGAGGGCCGCTGACACCCGTCCCGCGCCTGACGGTGGCAGATTCTGTCATACGGGCATTACGTGACGTCGACCGCCCGGTAGCGGACGCTGGCATAACCTGCCAGGCATGCCTGCAAGTTCGCTGACGGAGCGCCGCAAGAACGAGACCCGCCTGGACATCGCCCGCACCGCCGCGGCGCTCTTCGTCGCGGACGGGCTGCGGGCCACCCGCGCCGAGGACATCGCCCGCGCGGCCGGCGTCGCGCCGCGCACCTTCTACCGCTACTTCGCCACCAAGGAGGAGTCGGTCGCCCCGCTCTTCGCCGCGGGCGCGCAGCAGTGGGCCGAGGCGGTGCGCCGGGCGCCCGCGGACCTGCCGGTCCCGGACGCGCTGCGGCACGCGGTGGCCGACGCGCTGGGTGCCGGGGACGCGGCGGCGGTGGAGTCCCTCGACTGGGTCCGGTCGTTGCTGCGCATGTCGGAGCGGAGCGCGGCGCTCCGCTCGGTCTGGGCGGACGCCTGCCACGCCTCGGAGCAGACGCTTCTTGCGGTCCTCGCGGAACGGGTGGCAGGGGCGGAACACGCGACAGGGGCGGAACGGGTGGGCGGGGTCGAGCTGTCCGGGTCGGAGGAGGCGGGGATGGCGCTGCGGCTGGCGGCGGGCGTCGCGAGTGCGGCCGTGCGGGTCGCGGTGGAGAGCTGGGCGGCGGGGGAGGAACCGGCGCGGGGCGCGGGGGGTCCGGCGGCGCTGGCGGAGCGGTGCCTCGGTGCGCTTGACGGGTTCCGGTGGCCGTAGGGCCGTAGGGCTGCAGGGCTGCAGGGCTGCAGGGCCGACGCTACGACCCTCCCCGTGCGAGGGGACTTACGTCGACCTCGGGTAGGTCCAAGGGGGCCCACGCCCACCGTACGAAAGTCCGTTTGTGTCCGATGAGGGTCCGAACCCGTTTACTTTCCCGTACCTCACCCGTACTCTGCGAGTGAAACCACATGCTCGGACATTCGGCGGAGGCAAACGGACATGTACGCACCGGAGCGGCAGCAGGAGATCCTGCGCCTGGCGCGTGACGGCGGGCGGGTCGACGTGCTGTCGCTGGCCGAGGAGTTCCGGGTCACCGCCGAGACCATCCGGCGCGACCTGAAGGCCCTCGACCGGGCCGGACTCGTGCGCCGCGTGCACGGCGGGGCCATACCGGCCGGGCGGCTCGACTTCGAACCGGACCTCGCCGAGCGCGAGGGCACCGCCGCCGACGAGAAGGACCGCATCGCCCGCGCCGCCCTCGCCGAGCTGCCCGCCGAGGGCAGCGTCATCCTCGACGCGGGCTCGACCGTCGCGCGGCTCGCGGCGGCACTGCCGCTGGCGTCGACGCTCACGGTCGTCACCCACGGCCTGCCCACCGCCGCGCGCCTCGCCGACCACCCCGGCATCCAGCTCCACCTCATCGGCGGCCGCGTCCGGCAGCGCACGCGCGCCGCGGTCGACGCGTGGGCGCTGCGGGCGTACGGGGAGATCCGCGCGGACGTCCTCTTCCTGGCCGCCAACGGTTACTCGGCGCAGGGTGGCCTCACCACCCCCGACCTCGCCGAGGCCGCCGTGAAGCGGGCGGCGGTCGCGGCGGCCCGCCGCGTCGTGCTGCTCGCCGACTCCGCCAAGCACGGCCAGGAACACTTCGCCCGCTTCGGCGACCTCACAGACGTGGACCTGCTGATCACCGACACGGGCCTCGGTGAGGACGAGGCGGCCGCCATCGAGGCGGCGGGCACGGAGGTCGTACGCGCATGAGTACGCGTACGAGTACGAGCAATGGCACAACCCCGAGTACGAGTACGACCCCACGCCCGAGCAAGGAAGCAGCAGCGGTACCCGCATGATCCTCACCGTCACCCCCAACCCCTCCCTCGACCGCACCTACGAGGTGCCCGCGCTCGATCGGGGCGAGGTCGTCCGCGCCACCAGTGACCGGATGGACCCGGGCGGCAAGGGCGTCAACGTCTCGCGGGCCGTCGCAGCGGCGCAAGTGCGGACGGTCGCCGTCCTTCCGCTGGGCGGCGCCCCCGGCGCGCTCGTCGCCCAACTCCTCGACGAGCAGGGCATCGAGGTCGCCCCGGTGCCGGTGGCCGGGCAGACCCGTTCCAACATCGCGGTCGCGGAGCCGGACGGCACGCTGACGAAGATCAACGCGCCGGGCCCGGAACTGTCCGACGGTGAGCGGGAGTTGCTGCTCGCCACGGTCGGTGAGCGGTCGGCGGGCGCGGACTGGATCGCCTGCTGCGGCAGCCTCCCGCGCGGCCTGCGGCCGTCCTGGTACGCGGAGCTGGTGGCCCGCGCGCACGCGGCCGGCGCCCGGATCGCCCTCGACACCTCGGGCCCCGCGCTGCTCGCCGCGCTCGCCGAACGCCCCGACGTGGTGAAGCCCAACGCCGAGGAGCTCGCCGGTGCCGTCGGCCGCCCGCTCGCCACGGTCGGCGACGCGGTGAAGGCCGCGGAGGAGCTGCGGGGCCTCGGCGCCCGCGCGGTCCTCGCCAGCCTCGGCGCCGACGGTCAGCTTCTGGTCGACGAGGCGGGCGCCCACTTCGCGAGCGCGCCCGTCGACGCCGTACGCAGCAACGTCGGCGCCGGCGACTCCTCCCTGGCCGGCTTCCTGATCGCAGGCGGCACCGGTCCGCTGGCGCTCGCCTCAGCGGTGGCACACGGAGCCGCCGCAGTCCAACTACCGGGCAGCGCGATGCCGACGCCGGCGGACCTGCTGCCGGGTGCGGTCACGGTGACGGCGGAGGTCCCGCTGGACCGCGCACTGAGGGAACCGGTCTCGTGAGGGCGCCGACGCGGGTACGGTCCGCTGCCGTGTTCCTTGCGGTCACCGGGACCGCTCGGGTTCGCCTCGGCCGGGGCGCACGGGACCGCCGCGGCGCAGCTGTCGGCGAGCGCGATGCCGCCGCCGGCGGATATTGCGCCGGGTGCGGTCGCGGTGACGGTCGAGGTTCCGCTGGAGTCAGCGGGGCCGCTCGGGTCCGCCTTAGCTGTGGCGCATGGAGGCGCCGTCCAGCTGCCCGGCAGCGCGATGTCGACGCCGGCGGACTCTGCGCCGGGTGCGGTCGCGGTGACGGCCGAGGTTCCGCTGGAGTCAGCGGGGCCGCTCGGGTCCGCCTTAGCTGTGGCGCATGGAGGCGCCGTCCAGCTGCCGGGCAGCGCGATGCCGGCGCCGGCGGACCTCGTCCCGGGTGCGGTCGCCGTGACGGCCGAGGTTCCGCGGGATCGCGCGCTGACGGAACCCGTCTCGTGAGGGCGTCCCCGCGGTCCGTTGCCGAACTCTCTGTCCTGCCGCCTGCCACCGTCCTCCCCCAAACCCCCGCCCCAGCCCCCGCCCCCCGGGCGATACGCGTGCGAAGGAGCCCGCGATGACCGAGATGATCACCGCGGACCTGGTCGACCTCGAACTCGACCTGTCCGCCGAAACCAAGGAAGCCGCGGCGCGTTCGCTCGCCGAGCGCATGGTGGCCCTCGGGCGCGTCAGCGACCTGGACGGGTTCCTCGCCGACGTGGCGGCCCGCGAGGCGCAGATGCCGACCGGCCTGGACGGCGGCATCGGCATCCCGCACTGCCGCAGCACTCACGTCACCGAGCCGACCCTCGCCTTCGGGCGCTCCACCCGCGGCATCGACTTCGGCGCGCCGGACGGCCCCGCCGACCTGATCTTCCTGATCGCGGCCCCGGCGGGCGCGGACGACGCCCACCTGACGATCCTCTCCTCGCTGGCACGGCAGTTGATGGACGCGGAGTTCACCGGGGCGCTGCGGTCGGCGCCCACGGCTCAGGAGGCGGCCGCGCTGATCCGGGGCGAGGCGAGCCCCGGCGCCGGGCGGGACGAGGACGGCTCCGGCGACGCCCCCGACGCGGAGGCGCCCGGCGCGGTGGAGCCCGGCGCCGAGGAACTCGGCGCCCCCGCGCCCCCCTTCCGTATCGTCGCCGTCACCTCCTGCCCCACCGGCATCGCGCACACCTACATGGCCGCCGAGTCGCTCGAGAACGCCGCCCGCGAGGCTGGCGTCGAGCTGACGGTCGAGACGCAGGGCTCGGCCGGCTTCACCCGCCTCGACCCGGCGGTCATCGCCGCCGCGGACGCGGTGATCTTCGCCCACGACGTCCCCGTACGCGACAAGCCCCGCTTCGCGGGCAAGCCCACCGTCGACGTGGGCGTGAAGGCCGGCATCAACCGTCCCGCCGAACTCATCGCGGAGGTACGGGAGAAGGCGGCACGCGGCGAGACGACCGCCCCCACCGGAACGGCCCCCGTCGACAACGCCGGTGACGCCGACGACGGCTACGGCACCAAGCTGCGCAAGTGGCTGATGTCCGGCGTCAGTTACATGGTGCCGTTCGTCGCCGCCGGCGGCCTGCTCATCGCCCTCGGCTTCGCCATCGGCGGCTGGAAGATCGACAAGGCGCCGTCCGTCGCCGAACACTTCATCTGGACGGACCACACCAGCTGGGCCGCGCTGCTCTTCCAGATCGGCGGGCTCGCCTTCGCCTTCCTGGTCCCGGTCCTTGCCGGCTACATCGCGTACGGGATGGCCGACCGGCCGGGCCTCGTGCCCGGTTTCGTCGGCGGTTCGGTCGCCGTCACCATCGACGCCGGCTTCCTCGGCGGTCTCGCCGCGGGTCTGCTCGCGGGCGCCGTCGTCATGGGGATCCAACGCGTCCGCATCCCGGCCGTGCTGCGCGGCATCATGCCGGTGGTGGTGATCCCGCTGATCTCCTCGGCGGTGGTCGGCTTCCTGATGTTCCTCGTCGTCGGCAAGCCCATCGCGTCCCTGCAGAGCGCGCTGACCGACTGGCTGGAGGGGCTCACCGGGGCCAACGCGATCATCCTCGGCGTGATCCTCGGCCTGATGATGTGCTTCGACCTCGGCGGCCCGCTCAACAAGGTGGCCTACGCCTTCGCGGTCGGCGGCCTCACCCACCCGACCGACGGCTCTCTGAAGGTGATGGCCGCGGCGATGGCGGCCGGCATGGTCCCGCCGCTCGCCATGGCGCTCGCCACGACGGTCCGCGGCCGCCTCTTCACCAAGACCGAACGGGAGAACGGCAAGGCGGCCTGGTTCCTCGGCGCCTCCTTCATCACGGAGGGCGCGATTCCGTTCGCGGCGGCCGACCCGCTGCGCGTCATCCCGGCGTCCATGGCGGGCGGCGCGGTCACCGGCGCCCTGTCGATGGCGTTCGGCTGCACGCTGCGCGCCCCGCACGGCGGCGTCTTCGTGGTCCCGCTGATCGGCCAACCGCTGCTGTACCTGGTCGCCGTCGCCGCGGGTGTCGGTGTCTCGACGGGTGTGGTCGTGCTGCTCAAGGGGGCCAGGAAGACGGCCCCTTCGGGCGAGGGTGCGGGCGAGGGCGCGGGCGAGGGCGCGGAGTCGGCGAGTGGCGCCCCGCTCGGGGAGGCGTCCGACGGCAAGCGGGAGTCCGTGACGGCCTGATCGACGACGGCCTGATCGACGACGGCCTGACCTATGGCCGAGCGATCGATGTGCCCTGGGCCTCAAGAGGCCTCAAGAGGCCCAAGCGGGTGCGGAACTCGGGAATCCGGAGTGTGCGACTTGCGTCACTTCGGGACCTAAGTCCTATTACCCCCTGTCGTAAGCCACCGCCCCTGTTGTCTACTGGGCCGCATGCTCCAGGATGTATCGACCATTCAGCAGATAGGCGTGGCCGTGCTCGCCGTGGCGACCGTGGTCTGGGCCGTCGGCCTGGTGCGGGTGATGCGCAGGGAGCGGCCCGGCCGTCCGGGCGGATTCGAGCGGTTCGACCGGTTCGACCGGTTCGACCGGTTCGAGCGTCTCGACGTGGAGGGGTGGGGCCAGGCGCAGCCGCTCCACGCGCTGCCGGTCCAGCAGGGGCCGCCGCGCGCGGAGACCGTGGAGCTCACGGCGGACGAGCGGGACGCCTTCGCCGGTCTGGTACGGCAGTTCGGCGAGGGCCGCGGGCGCGCCTGACGCCACGGGGGCGCGACGCCACGGGGGTGTGACGCGACGGGGCGTGCCGGTCCAGCCGGCCTTCCCGGTCCCACCGGGTTCCGCGGCCGACCCTTACGCCTCCGCCGCCCGCCGCTGCCCCCGCCCTTGCCCCTGGCTCCGTTCCCGCTCCCGTTCCCGTCCCCGCTCTTGGGCCCAGTCGCGCGCCCTGCGCTCCATCGCGGCGCGGGCCGCCGCCTCCGTGTCGTACACCTCGCACCTGTGCCGTC
Source organism: Streptomyces sp. NPDC041713 (assembly GCF_055591085.1). Lineage (NCBI taxonomy): Bacteria > Bacillati > Actinomycetota > Actinomycetes > Kitasatosporales > Streptomycetaceae > Streptomyces > Streptomyces sp. NPDC041713. The sequence goes on along the minus strand of NZ_JBVIZY010000005.1, from coordinate 242,743 downwards.
CGTCGGGCGTGAGGGTGTGTTCGACCTCCCACAGGCTGGTCTCGCCGCCGTCGAAGAGCAGGAACGCGTGCTCGTAGAGCGAGAAGCACATCCGGATCTCGCCGGCCAGGCAGGGGCGGCCGAAGGCCTGCGTGATCTGGTGCGCGAACGCGGTACGCAGCAGCCGTTCGACGCTCGTGCCCGGCCGGTCCGCGTCGGGGTTCTCGGCGCGGCGCAGCAGCCGGCGGGCGTGGTCCGCCGAGCCGTCCGGCACGTACGTGTGCCGGGGTTCGGGGTCGGCCGGGAGGTGGAGCACGACCGGCCGGCCGCACACCGGCGGATCGGGCGGCAGCGGCAGCCGCGACGTGGCGACGCCCGCCTCCTCCTCGTCGGTGTAGATCTCGTGCCTCGGCGGGCCGCCCGGCGCCGTGTTGTGGACCAGCTCCCAGAGCGTGAGCACCGACGCGTCCGCGAGCAGCCAGGTGTGTCGGTACGTCTCGCGGTGCAGGCCCGAACTGTGGTGCGCCGAGTGCAGCGAACTGTCGTACGCGAGCGCCGAGTCGAGGCGCGCGACGACCTCGTCCGGCAGGTCGAAGGAGTTCATCGCACGGCCGAGGAGTCGCTCGAGGTGTTCCTCCGGGGAGTGTGGTTCGGGCGACTCGGGTGGCTCGTACGCGGTGTCGTACGGAACGCTCAAGGCTTCTCCCGGCGTTGCTACATGTCACCTGGTGAGTGCATACCGTAGCCCCTGGGTCGGACATCATGCCCGGGAACGGGAAAACGCGCGAGCCACGCGGGAAGTTCCCGCGTGGCTCGCTCAGTTGGGGGACGCCACCGAGGCGTTTCCGCCCAGGTCACAGGCGTGCCTGCCCGTGTCCCGGGCGTGCCCGCCGATGTCGCAGGCGGCTCGCGTCAGCTCGCGCTGCCCGCCGTCCACTCGCTCCAGGACATGTTCCAGCCGTTGAGGCCGTTGTCCGGGGCGATGGTCTTGTCGGGCGAGCCCTTGACCGTCACGACGTCGCCGATCAGGGAGTTGCTGAAGAACCAGGCGCCCTGGGTGTTCGGGTCGCCCGCACCCCGCGCGTCCTGCAGGCCGACGCAGCCGTGGCTGGTGTTGGCGCTGCCGAAGATCGAGGGCGAACCCCAGTAGTTGCCGTGGATGAACGTGCCCGACGAGGACAGGCGCATCGCGTGCGGCACATCCTTGATGTCGTACTCGCCGCCGAAGCCGACCGTGTCACCGTTCATCCGGGTCTGGGTGAACTTCTCCGAGATGACCATCTTGCCGTTGTACGTCGGGTTCGACGGGCTGCCCGCGGAGATCGGGACGGTCTTGATGACCTTGCCGTCCCGCTCGACCGTCATCTTCTTGGCCTGGACGTCGACGGTGGAGACCTGCGCCCGGCCCACCGTGAAGGTGACCGTCTTGTTCTGCACGCCGGTGGCGCCGTTCGCGCCCTTCACGCCGTCCAGGTTGATCTTCATCGTGACCTTGGAGCCGGCCTTCCAGTACTCCTCCGGGCGGAAGTCCAGGCGCTGGTTGCCGAACCAGTGGCCGACGACCTGCTGGCCGCTGCTCGACGTCACCGTGATGTGCGACTGGACGTCCTTCTTCTCCGTGATCGCCTTGTCGAAGGTGAAGGAGACCGGCATGCCGACACCGACGGTCGCGCCGCCGTCCGGCGTGTAGGTGCCGATGAAGCTGTTGGCCGAGGAGACCGTCGTGAACGTCGCGTTCTCCGTCGCCGCGTTGCCCTTGGCGTCCTTGGCGTCGGCGGTCACCTTGTACTTCGTGCCGCGCTCCAGCTGGGACTTGGGCTTCCAGCTGGTGCCGTCGCCGGAGATGGTGCCCTCGACCGCGGCGCCGGACGTCACGGACGTCATCTTCACGCTCGTCAGCTTGCCGCCGGTGACCTTGACGCCGGTGGCGTTGATCGAGGCGTCGGTGGCGCCGTCCTTCGACGAGATGGTGATGTCCGCGCCCTTGGCGGCCGAAGTCCCGCCCTGCTTGTCGTCCTTGGCGTCCGCGTCACCCCCGCAGGCCGACAGGGTCAGCGCGCCCACGGCGGCGAGCGCGGTGGCGGCCAGCAGGGCACGGCGCCGGGGGTTGACTATGACCGACCTTGTCACGGGCTGCTCCAAGTACGTGTTCTGATCCAGTACGAGTAAAGAGCGACCTGTGCGGGTCAGAGGTTCCCGCGGCACGGTGTGAGTGTGGGCACATTGCGGGGGCCTCACGGAGCCTCAACGGGCGTCGTGTGAAGGTGGTTTGCCCGTATTGCAGCTTTTATCGCACCGCCCCCTCGGCTTCGTATGCGTAGAGGTCGCGGTACGCGGGGAAGGTGCCGCCCGGTGTCCGCACGGACTCGGCCGCGAGCATCGCCCGCACGATCGCCGCCGTCACCATGTCCGCGCCCGCGGCCAGGATCTCGTTGAGGGCGAGGGGGCGTTCGACGGGCAGGGCGTGCGCCCCGGTGGCGAGGGCGAAGACCGTGTCGCCGTCGTTGAGGAGGTGGACGGGCCGCACCGCGCGCGCCATGCCGTCGTGCGAGGTGCCGGCCAGCTTCTGCGCCTGGGCCTTGGTGAGTTCGGCGTCCGTGGCGACGACGGCCAGCGTGGTGTTCAACGGGGGCGCCCCGTTCTCCGCCGCGGCCTCGTCGAGGCGCCGCGTCGCCTCCGCGTGGACCTCGGGCGCGGGGTAGGCCACCCGCCGCCCCGCGAAGTACCTCCCGTACAGCACGCCCGTCTCCGGATCGACCCCCGAGCCCGCGGCGTTCGCCACGACCAGCGCGGCGACCGTGATCCCCGAGTCGAGGCGGACGCTCGCGCTGCCGACACCGCCCTTGAACCTGCCGACCACCGCCCCGGTGCCCGCGCCGACGTTGCCCTCCTCGACGGGGCCGAACTCCGCCTTGCGCGCGGCCGCCTCGACCGCCGCCCGGCCGGCCCCCGCGTCGGGCCGCGCCCCGAAGTCGCCGCCCCGTCCCAGGTCGAAGACGCAGGCGGCCGGGACGACGGGGACGACGTGGGACGGCTCCGGGCCGACCCGCACGCCCCGGTGCCGCTCCTCCAGCCACCCCATCACCCCGGACGCGGCGTCCAGGCCGTACGCGCTGCCGCCGGTGAGGACGACGGCCTCGACGCGCTGCACCAGATTGCGCGGGTCCAGGGCGTCCGTCTCCCGGGTGCCGGGCCCGCCCCCGCGCACGTCCACGGCGGCGACGGCACCGCCCTCGGGCGCGAGGACCACGGTGGTCCCGGTGAGCCGCCCGCCCCCGGCCCACGTGGCATGCCCGACCCGGAGCCCGGCGACGTCGGTGAGGGAGCCGGGGGCGGGGGTGTGGGGGTCGTGGGGTGGGCGCGGGGTCGAGAGGTTGGAGGCGGAGGTTGCCGCGGGAGCGGGCTGAGAAGCCTGAGAAGGCTCGGAGGACGCAGGGGGCTCAGAGGTCATGAGGTAGGCGTACCACCCCCGCTCACCGCCAACCAGGGTGCGGCGCCCGGACAGCGAGCCTCCGGGGCGGCACCGGGCTCGGGGTGGCGTCGACCCTTCAGGGGCGGGGCCTGAAGTCCCGGCACCTTCCCCCTCTTTGGCCTGCTCAGGACGTGCCGTACGCCTCTGCTGCCGTGAGCCCGCGCGCGTGATCGTGGAGGTGTCAGGCCCCGGAGCAAGGTCGGGACCCTGAGCGAACTGGGAACCAACATGAGATCGCCTGCCGCCCAAGCGACGCGGACCGCGCCGACGGGCACCTCGTACGACCCCGCGCAGTACCGGCCCGGCAAGACCATCACCGACTGGGAGCCGGAGAACGAACTCTTCTGGAAGTCCACCGGCCGCAGGGTCGCCGCGCGCAACCTGTGGATCGCGGTGCCCGCCCTCCTCGTCGCCTTCGTGGTCTGGCAGGTCTGGTCGGTCACCGCGACCAACCTCAAGGACGTCGGCTTCGGCTTCTCCACCTCCCAGCTGTTCTGGCTGACGGCGGTACCGGGCCTGACCGGCGGCACGGCCCGCATCCTCTACACCTTCCTCGGCCCGATGATCGGCCAGCGCCGGTTCACCGCGCTCTCCACGATCGTCCTGGTCGTCCCGCTGATCTGGCTCGGCATCGCGGTCCAGAACCCCGACACCTCGTACGGCGTGATGATCGCCATCGCGGCCCTGTGCGGCATCGGCGGCGCCAACTTCGCCTCGTCCCTGGCCAACATCGGCTTCTTCTTCCCGAAGAAGGACAAGGGCAACGCCACCGGCATCAACGGCGGTCTCGGCAACCTCGGCGTCTCCGTGGTCCAGCTGCTCACCCCGATCGTCATCACCAGCTCGGTCATCGCGGTCGGCTCCGCCCAGCACAAGGCCGACGGCACGCCGGTCTGGCTGCAGAACGCCGCGTTCCTGTGGGTGCCGGTCCTGGTGATCCTGGCCGCCGTTGCCTGGTTCGGCCAGAACGACCTCAAAGTCGCCTCCACCCCCTTCAGCCAGCAGAAGATCATCTTCAAGCGCAAGCACAACTGGCTGATGACCTGGCTCTACGTCGGCACCTTCGGCTCCTTCATCGGCTTCGCCGCGGCCCTGCCGATGCTCATCAAGACCACGTTCACCCCGATCGACGCGGCCTACTCCGCGGCCACCTACGCCTGGATGGGCCCGGCCGTGGGCGCGCTGGCTCGCTGGGCCGGCGGCTGGATCGCGGACAAGATCGGCGGCGCGCGGGTCACCATCATCTCGTTCGTCGGCATGGCGCTCTCGATCATCGGCGTGATCAACTTCCTGCCCTCCGGCGGCGACAACGGCAACTTCTGGGGCTTCTTCGCCTGCTTCCTGTGTGCGTTCTTCTTCTCGGGCATCGGTAACGGCTCCACGTTCCGCCAGATCCCGGTGATCTTCCGCAACCAGCACCTGAAGGGCCTGACCGAGGGCACGCCCGAGTACACGAAGGCGCTGAAGCAGTCGGAGATGGAGGCGGGCGCCGTCACCGGCTTCACCTCCGCCATCGCCGCGTACGGCTTCTTCTTCATCCCGGCGATGTTCGCCAACTTCGCGGTCACCAGCGCGATGTGGGGTTTCGTGGCCTTCTACGTCAGCTGCATCGCGGTCACCTGGTGGTGCTACGCCCGCAAGGGCGCGGAGTCGCCGAGCTGACGCCCCGGGAGGCGTGAGCGGCACGGTCCGGGCGGGCCGGGTGTGGGAGCACTCGGCCCGTCCTCTTTTTGTCGTTTCGTGCGGTGCCTTCGACCCTTCCGGCGCGTACCACGGGATTTCGGGGAAATTCTTGTGAATGTGTTCACAAGCGAACTTGGGTCCAAAGTCCCGAAGGAAAGGCCAGGTCAGCATGGGTGCACTCGCATTTACCCGCGGCGGAAAGGGACCTCCGTCCCCCGAACGAGGACCATTGCGGCCCCTTTGGCCGGGTGAACAGGAGTGGAATGGAGGCGTAGCGAAGAAGCGATACGGAAGGTGCGGGTCATGACTGCCACTCCTGCGGAAACGACAGTGAACGGCGAGGCCTGGGAAGGCTTCAAGGGCGGTCTGTGGCGGGACGCCATCGACGTCCGCGACTTCGTGCAGCAGAACTACGCCCCGTACGAAGGGGACGACTCCTTCCTCGCCGGCCCGACCGAACGCACCACCCAGGTCTGGCAGAAGCTCCTCGCGATGTTCCCCACGGAGATCGAGCGCGGCATCCACGACGTGGACGTGAAGACCCCCTCGCGCATCGACGCCTTCAAGCCGGGCTACGTCGACGGCACCGCCGCCGACCACCGGGACCTGATCGTCGGCCTGCAGACCGACGCCCCGCTCAAGCGCGCCATCATGCCCAACGGCGGCTGGCGCATGGTCGAAGGCGCACTCAACGCCTACGGCTACGAGGCCGACTCCGAGGTCAGGGACGTCTACACCCACCTGCGCAAGACCCACAACGAAGGTGTCTTCGACGCCTACACGCCCGAGATCCGCGCCTGCCGCTCGTCCGGCATCATCACCGGCCTGCCCGACGCCTACGGCCGTGGCCGCATCATCGGCGACTACCGCCGCGTCGCCCTCTACGGCGTCGACCGCCTGATCGCCACGAAGGAGGCGGACAAGGCCGCCCTCGGCGAACAGTGGGCGACCGAGGACGTCATCCGCGGCCGCGAGGAGATCTCCGAGCAGATCAAGGCCCTCAAGGAACTGAAGGCCATGGCGCTGTCGTACGGCTACGACATCGCACAGCCCGCCACCACCGGCCGCGAGGCCATCCAGTGGCTGTACTTCGCCTACCTCGCCGCGGTGAAGGAGCAGAACGGCGCGGCCATGTCGATCGGCCGCATCGACAACTTCCTCGACATCTACCTGCAGCGCGACATCGAGGCGGGCCGCCTCACCGAGGCCGAGGCCCAGGAGTTCATCGACGACTTCGTCATCAAGCTCCGCATCGTCCGCTTCCTGCGCACCCCCGAGTACAACGAGGGCTTCTCCGGCGACCCCACCTGGGTCACCTGGTCGATGGCCGGCATCGGCGAGGACGGCCGCCCGCTCGTCTCGCGCACCACCTTCCGCGCCCTGCAGACCCTCTACAACCTCGGGCCGGCACCCGAACCGAACCTGACGGTCTTCTGGTCGCAGCGACTGCCGCGGGGCTTCAAGGAGTTCGCCGCCAAGGTCGCCATCGACACCTCGGCCATCCAGTTCGAGTCCGACGAGCTGATGCGGCCCAAGTACGGCGACGACACCGCCATCGCCTGCTGCGTCTCGGCGATGGCCGTCGGCAAGCAGATGCAGTTCTTCGGCGCCCGCGTCAACGTCGCCAAGGCCCTCCTCTACGCGATCAACGGCGGCCGCGACGAGAAGTCCGGCAAGACCATCGTCGAGGGCTTCACCCCCATCGAGGGCGAGTACCTGGACTACGCGGAGGTCGTGCGCGGCTACGACCGGATGCTCGACTGGCTCGCCAAGACGTACGTCCACGCCCTCAACGTCATCCACTACATGCACGACAAGTACGCCTACGAGCGCATCGAGATGGCGCTGCACGACCAGGAGATCCTGCGCACCATGGCGTGCGGCATCGCGGGCCTCTCGGTCGCCGCCGACTCCCTCTCGGCGATCAAGCACGCCAAGGTGAAGGTGATCCGCGACGAGACGGGTCTCGCCGTCGACTACGAGATCGAGGGCGACTACCCCGCCTACGGCAACAACGACGACCGCGCCGACGAGATCGCCCGCCGCATCGTGCACGACTTCATGGAGAAGGTCCGCAAGCACCCGACCTACCGCGACGCGGTGCACACCCAGTCGGTGCTGACCATCACCTCGAACGTCGTCTACGGCAAGAAGACCGGCAACACCCCCGACGGCCGCCGCGCGGGCGAGCCGTTCGCCCCCGGGGCCAACCCGATGAACGGCCGCGACGAGCACGGCTACATCGCCTCCGCGATGTCGGTCGCCAAGCTCGACTACGACGACGCCGAGGACGGCATCTCGCTGACCAACACCATCACGCCGGACGCGCTCGGCCGCACCCCCGAGGAGCGGATCGCGAACCTCGCCGGCGTCCTGGACGGCTTCATGGCGAGCGACGGCTTCCACATGAACGTCAACGTGCTGGACAAGGCGACGCTGCAGGACGCCATGGCGCACCCGGAGAACTACCCGCAGCTGACCATCCGGGTCTCCGGATACGCGGTGAACTTCATCCGGCTCACCCGTGACCAGCAGCTCGACGTCATCAACCGCACCTTCCACGGCTCCCTCTGAGCCCCCGGCCCCCACCAGGGGGCCGCCCCCGATCCGCGGCCCCGGGGCCGGGCCCTCACCCCGGCCCCGGGCGCCGCGCACACCACGCCCAGCCAGTAGTCCGGGAGTTCCGTCATGGCTGTTCTGCTCGGTACCGACATCCCCGTACGCCCCCGCGGCGGCGACGAGGACGCGGCCACCCCCGCGGCGGCCGCCACCCACCGCCCCGTCACCGGCTCGGTCCACTCCTGGGACCTGTCCACCGGTGTGGACGGACCGGGGACACGCTTCGTCACGTTCCTCGCCGGGTGCCCGCTGTCCTGTCTGTACTGCCACAACCCCGACACCTGGCGGATGCGCGACGGCAAGCGGACCACGGCCGACGACGTGATCGCCGAGGCCGCCAAGTACACCCGGTTCATCGCCGCCGCCGGGGGAGGAGCCACCGTCAGCGGCGGCGAACCCCTCCTGCAGCCCGTGTTCACCGGCGAACTCCTGCACCGCCTCAAGCACGAACTGGGCCTGCACACCGCGCTCGACACGTCCGGCTTCCTCGGCGCACGCGCCACCGACGCGCTGCTCCGCGACGTCGACCTGGTCCTGCTCGACATCAAGTCCTGGGACCCCGTCACGTACCAGCACGTCACCGGGCGCCCTCTGCGGCCCACCCTCGACTTCGCCCACCGGCTGGCCGGCCTCGGCAAGGAGGCCTGGGTGCGCTTCGTCCTCGTCCCCGGACTGACCGACGACCCGGCGAACATCGAGGGCGTCGCCCGCTTCGCCGCCTCGCTCGGCAACGTCTCGCGCGTCGACGTGCTGCCCTTCCACAAGCTGGGCGAGGCGAAGTGGGACGCGCTCGGCAAGGACTTCACGCTCCGCGACACCCCCTCGCCCACCCCGGCGCAGGTGACCGAGGCCAAGGAGATCTTCGCAGCTCAGGGCCTCAAGGCCGTCTGACGGCGGCAGCTCGCGGAAGCCGTCCCCGCTCCCGGCGTACCCTGGACGCATGAGCCCCGCCCCCGCCCCCGAACCGCGAGATCCGGAAACGCCGAAGACCCCCAAGGACCCGAAGAAGCAGCCGGGGAACGCGCTGATCTTCGACGACCCGCTGTCGCAGCAGTCTTCGGACGACACGGACCGAGGGTGGGGCGAGCGGGCCGAGACCGGCCGTGACAGCGCCGCCGACCTCGCGCGCTTCCTCGACGAGAAGCCGCCCCACCACCTCTGAGCCCGCGCCCGGCGCCGAGCCGCCTCCAGAGCCCCTCGCCGCGCCGCCCCCCGGTCGGCTCGCCGCGCTACTCCTCGCGGTGACCCGTGTCGCGCTGCGCCACGAGGGCGTCGCGGATCTCCTTGAGCACCTCCAGCTCGGTGATCTCCATGACCTCCTTGGTGCCCTCCTTCTCGGCACGCCTGGCCGCCACCCGCGCCAGATACTTGGCCATGGGCAGCACCATCAGGAAGTACACGACGGCCGCGGTGATCAGGAAGCTCAGGACCGCGCTGAGCACGGAACCCCACATGATCGGGATGCCGGTGGCCTCGCCCGCGGCGTTCATCCCACAGGGCGACTTCAGGCACGAGTGGTAGTGATCGAGGTCTTTTGTCCCGAAGGCGCCGACGAGCGGGTTGATGACACCCTTGACCACCGAGTTCACGATGTTCGTGAACGCGGCGCCGATGACCACCGCCACCGCCAGGTCGACGACGTTGCCACGCATCAGGAAGGCCTTGAAGCCGTCCCAGACGCCCGGTTCCTTCTTCTCGCTCACCACGAGGCCTTTCGTTGCATGTGCGGGTTGCGGAACAAACAACTTCGCAACCTACGTCAGACCCGGGCCGACCTGTCCAATTGGACTTCCCCAACGGATTACTTGACAGGTGGTCAGTGCGATCGTGAACGTTCGAGTTCATCGCGGGGGCGTTCATCGCCAGGTCATTCATCGCAGGGTCACCGCCAGCCGGGTCGTGGCCGCGGTTCCGGCGAGCCGTGCCGCGGTCGGGCCCGGCACGGAGAGGACCACCAGCGCGCCGCTCTCGGCGGGGCCCTCGGCAGGCTCGGGCACCGCGGCCACCCGCGCGTCCGCCGCCACCACGCGCGGCTCCGCACCACCGCCGGGCGAACCGTCGGCCGCGATCACGTCGACCCGGTCGCCGGGGCGCAACAGGCGCACGGCGTCCGCGTCAGCGATCCGTACCGGAGCGGTCACCGTCGCCCGCCCCGCGAGACCCCCGGAGGCGACCCCGGCCGCCCCTCGCTCCCGCACCGGTTCCGCCGCGGCCGCCGCCTGCTGTGCGGGGTCCGGCGCCGACGACCGAGGCGTGCCGACCGCGAGGGCCGCGGCGGTCATCGCCAGCCCCACCGCCAGGGCCTGCCGTCTGTGCCGCAGCAGCCGGCGCAGCCGCGGCTGCCCGCCGCGCACTCGCACGGGAGGGAAAGGAGGGACCGGGCAGCCGTCTGCCGGCCGGGTCTGAGGAGGAACGAGCGTCACGACGACCACCGCCTGCGGTGCGAGGAACTGGGCTTGCGCTCCCACGATGCGGGCCCGCACCGATTCCCGCTGACGCCCGTGGACTACCCACCGGTTGTGGACAACCGCCTCACCCGAAGGGGAAGTTCCACACCCCTCGCGGCCTCCCCGCTCCCTCAGCCAGGGCCCTCAGCCAGGGCCCTCAGCCAGGCCCCGCAGCCGGGGGCCTCAGCCCCCCCCCGCAGAAACCCTCAAGGCAGCGGAATCCCCGGATCCATCCCGCCCAGCGCCCCGGCGCACAGGCAGCCCCGCCGCTCCTCCTCCGCCGGAAGCCCCGCCACCGCGTCGAACAGGACGCCCCGCAGCCGGTCCACGTTGGCGGCGAACACCCGGAGCACCTCGTCGTGCGAGACGCCCTCACCGGTGTCCGCGCCCGCGTCCAGGTCCGTGACCAGCGTCAACGACGTGTAGCAGAGCTCCAGTTCGCGGGCGAGCGCCGCCTCGGGGTGGCCGGTCATGCCCACCACCGACCAGCCCTGCGCCGCGTACCAGCGCGACTCCGCCCGGGTCGAGAACCGTGGCCCCTCGACCACGACGAGCGTCCCGCCGTCCACCGGCTGCCAGTCACGGCCGCGTGCCGCACGCAGCGCGGCCGCACGCCCGGCGGGGCAGTAGGGGTCGGCGAGCGAGACGTGCACGACGTCGGGGACGCTCCCGTCGGGCAGCGGCACCCCGTCGAAGTACGTCTGGGCGCGCGCCTGGGTGCGGTCCACGAGCTGGTCGGGCACGAGCAGCGTGCCGGGCCCGAACTCGGGCCGCAGCCCGCCGACCGCGCAGGGTCCGAGCACCTGCCGTACGCCGAGCGAGCGCAACGCCCAGAGGTTGGCGCGGTAGTTGATGCGGTGCGGCGGCAGATGGTGGCCGCGGCCGTGGCGGGGCAGGAAGGCAACGGACCGGCCCGCGAGCTCCCCGAGGAAGAGGGAGTCGCTCGGGGCTCCGTAGGGCGTGTCGACCTGGATCTCGGTCACGTCGTCGAGGAAGGCGTAGAAGCCGGAGCCGCCGATCACGCCGATCTCGGCCCGCGCGGGGTTCGCCGTGTTCACCATGGCCGCACAGTAACCGGGGCGGGGCCGGCCGGGGCGGGGAACGCCGACGACCCCGCCGTCACAGGACGGCGGGGTCGCACGAAGGAGCGTGCGGTGAGTCCTAGGCGGCCGAGCTCGACGACGTGGACGTCGACGAGGAGGAGCCGGAGGACTTGGAATCCGAGGACGAGGAGGTCGAAGTGGCCTTCGAGTCCGCCGAGGAGGAGGACGAGGCGGACTTCGACGACGAGGTCGACGGCGTGCTGCTCGACGACGAGCCGCGGCTGTCGTTGCGGTAGAAGCCGGAGCCCTTGAAGACGATGCCGACTGCCGAGAACACCTTCTTGAGGCGTCCGTTGCAGTTGGGGCACTCCGTCAGGGCGTCATCGGTGAACTTCTGCACCGCCTCGAGGCCTTCGCCGCACTCGGTGCACTGGTACTGGTACGTCGGCACTTGCTTCCTCCTGGCACTCTCACTCGATGAGTGCTAACGACGCTCCATAGTGACCTATTCCGCGGGATCAGTCCACCGTCACCGGCACGCGGTGACCGACGCCACGCGCGACGGTGCGGCCCGAGGCCTTGGGGACGAGCCGCGAACGGAGGGACACGAGGACCGCGAGGGCCAGTGCCGTACCGCCCAGCGGGACCAGGAATCCGGCCCCGTCCCAGAGGCGGTCCTCCAGCTGTCCGGCGACCGTGACGGCCGCCGCCTGACCCAGCGCGACCGCACCGGTCAGCCAGGTGAAGGCCTCCGTGCGGCCGGTCGGCGCGACCAGCTTGTCGACCAGGGTGTAGCCGGTGATCAGCGCGGGCGCGATGCAGACGCCGACCAGCAGGCCGAGGCCGGCGAGCAGCGGCACGGAGTGCGCGGCCCACAGGCCGGCGGCCATCAGGGTCAGCGCCGTGTAGCCGACGAGCAGGCGCCGCTGCGGGGAGACCTTCCAGGCGATGGCGCCGCAGACGACTCCGGAGAGCATGTTGCCCGCCGCGAACGTGCCGTACAGGACGCCGTTCAGGCCGGGCTCGCCGATGGACTCCGTGAAGGCGGCCAGCGAGACCTGCATGCCGCCGAAGACGGCGCCGATGCCGAGGAACGTGGCGATCAGGACGCGGATGCCGGGGACGCGCAGTGCGGAAACGTGCTCCACGCGCGCGTGCCCGTCGTGGTGCGCGGACGGCTTGGGCTGGGTGCTCTTCTGCGCGGCGAAGAGCAGACCGCCGACCAGCGTGAGCCCGGCCTCGGTGAGGAGACCGGCGGAGGGGGCGACGGTGGTGCACAGCGCGGTCGCCACCAGCGGGCCGAGGACGAAGGTCAGCTCGTCGGTGACCGACTCGAAGGCGGCCGCGGTGGTGGCCAGCGGGGAGTCCTGGAGCCTGACGCCCCAGCGGGCCCGCACCATGGGGCCGATCTGCGGCGTGGAGGCGCCCGCGGGCACGGCGGCCACGAAGAGCGCCCACAGGGGCGCGTCGGAGAGCGCGAGGACCGTCAGGGTGACCACGGACGCGGAGTGCACGAGGACGCCGGGCAGCAGCACGGCGCGCTGGCCGAAGCGGTCGGCGAGCTTGCCGCTGAAGGGCGCGAAGAGCGCCATGGAGACGCCGGTGACGGCCGAGACGGCGCCGGCGGCACCGTACGAGCCGGTGGTGTGCTGCACGAGCAGGACGATGGAGATGGTCAGCATCGCGAACGGCTGGCGCGCCGCGAAGCCGGGCAGCAGGAACGTCCAGGCGCGCGGGGTGCGCAGCAGCTGTCCGTAGCCGGGGCGGGATTCGGTGACCGTGGATGCCACGGCCCGTGCCTTTCTGCCGCCTGGTAGCGCGTCCTCCCGTTGTGCGGGAGACGGTGCCGAGAGCTGTCCTCTTGCGCGGAACTGCGGTAGATGCCGGGGCCCACTGCGAGGGCGTCACCGGCCGCCATACGGTCGCGCCAGCTCTGCTTCAGGCAGAGTTGGTTCGATCAGGTGCCTTCATCGTACAGGGGAGGGTCCCATTTGGCCGTGTGATCGCAGCCGATGAGACCCCCGCCACCTACGATTGGTGCTTTTCTCCGTCGGTTCCCAGCCAACTGGCCAGCTTGCCGCCGTGGCCGACCGCGCGCAGCCGCTTCTCGGCGGCGTCCCGCACCGGGTCCGTCGCCACCACGAGCAGCTCGTCGCCGCGCCGCAGCACCGTGGTCGGAAGCGGGACGAACGATTCGCCGTCCCGCACGACCAGCGTGACCGCCGAGCCCGGGGGCAGCCGCAGCTCGCCGACCTCCACGCCGTGCATGCGCGAGCCCTTGGGGATGGCCACCGACAGCAGGTGCCCCTGCAGCCGCTCCAGGGGAGCGGACTCCACGCCCAGGTCGGCGGCTTCGGAGGAGTCGCCCAGCCGCAGCTTCCTGGCCAGCCAGGGCAGCGTGGGGCCCTGGATGAGGGTGTAGACGACGACCAGGACGAACACGATGTTGAAGATCCGCTGGCTGTCCTCGACGTCGCTGACCATCGGGATCGTCGCCAGGATGATGGGCACGGCGCCGCGCAGGCCGGCCCAGGACAGCAGCGCCTTCTCCTGCCAGGGCATGCGGAACGGCAGCAGGCTGAGCACGACCTCCAGGGGGCGCGCCACCACGGTCAGGACCAGGCCGATGAGGACCGCGGGCCAGGTGTCGTCGAGCAGGTCGTGCGGGGTGACCAGCAGGCCGAGCAGGACGAACATCCCGATCTGGGCGATCCAGCCGAGCCCCTCGGCGAAGCCGCGGGTGGCGGGCCAGTGCGGCAGCCGGGCGTTGCCCAGCACCATCGCGGCCAGGTAGACGGCGAGGAAGCCACTGCCGTGCGCCATGGCGCCCGCGGCGTAGGCGGTGACGGCGATCGCCATGACGGCGATGGGGTAGAGGCCGGAGGCGGGCAGCGCCACGTGCCGCAGGCCGTACGCGCCGAGCCAGCCGACCGCGAGGCCGAACGCGGCGCCGATCGCCAGCTCCAGGGCGATCTCGCCGAGCAGTACGTACCAGTCGTCGACCGGGCCCACCGTGGAGAACGCCACCACCAGGATCACCACGGGGGCGTCGTTGAACCCCGACTCCGCCTCCAGGACGCCCGTGATGCGCGAGGGGAGCGGCACCTTGCGCAGCACCGAGAAGACCGCCGCCGCGTCCGTGGACGAGACCACCGCGCCGATGATCAGCGCCTGGCGCCATTCGAGCCCGACGAGGTAGTGGGCGCCCGCGGCCGTGACGCCGACGCTCACCGCGACGCCCACCGTCGACAGGACGGCAGCGGCGGGCAGGGCGGGTTTGATCTCTTTCCACTTCGTCCCGAGGCCGCCCTCGGCGAGGATCACGACCAGCGCGGCATAGCCGATGACCTGGGTCAGTTCGGCATTGTCGAAGTGGACGTCGCCGACGCCGTCCTGGCCCATGGCGACGCCGATGCCCAGGTAGAGGAGCAGGCTGGGGAGCCCGCTGCGCGACGAGACGCGGACCGCCGCCACCGCGACGAGCAGGACGAGCGAGCAGACGAGCAGGAGCTGGTTGAGGTGATGGACAGTCAGGGGCCGTTCCTTCCTCCGTGGATCCTGCGGATCCTGGTACTTCGTTACCTTACCTAATTGTTAACGCTTTCTTGACGCGGTCGAATGACTATTCGATCTCAGGAGGGCCGGGTTCCTGACTCCGCGTCCGGAGCCGCAACGCCCTGCGCCTATGGTTGCTCCAGCGCTCCCAGAGCCGCCCAAGTCGACAGCACAGCCCGCCCTGCCGCTCGCGTAAGGACAGCAAGGACAGCGATGCCCTCCAACACCACCGCCTCTTCCGGTCATAAGTCCGGCAAGAAGAAGGGGCGCCGAGCCCGACTCGTCGTGATCGTCCTGGTCCTGGCCATCGTCGGAGGCATCGGCTTCGGCGCGTACTGGAGCGTCAGCACCGTGCGCGCCTCCTTCCCGCAGACCAAGGGGTCGATCAAGCTCGACGGCCTGGACGGCAACGTCGACGTGAAGCGGGACGGAAACGGAATCCCGCAGATCTACGCCGACTCCGACGCCGACCTGTTCATGGCGCAGGGCTACGTCCAGGCGCAGGACCGCTTCTGGGAGATGGACGTCCGTCGCCACATGACCTCCGGGCGGCTCTCCGAGATGTTCGGCAAGAGCCAGGTCAAGACCGATGAGTTCCTGCGCACGCTCGGCTGGCACCGGGTGGCGCAGAAGGAGTACGACTCCAAGCTCTCGCCGGAGACGAAGAAGTACCTCCAGGCGTACGCCAAGGGAGTCAACGCCTACCTCGACGGCAAGGACGGCAAGGACATCTCCGTCGAGTACGCGGCGCTCGGCTTCGAGAACGACTACGCGCCGCAGGCGTGGACGCCCGTCGACTCCGTGGCGTGGCTCAAGGCCATGGCCTGGGACCTGCGCGGCAACATGCAGGACGAGATCGACCGCTCCCTGATGACGAGCCGCCTCGGCCCGTCGCAGATCAAGGACCTGTACCCCGAGTACCCGTACAAGCGGAACAAGCCGATCGTCCAGGAGGGCGCCTACAGCGCCGCCACCAAGGAGTACGACCCCGAGGGCACCGAATCCGGCGTGGGTACCGGTACGGGCACGGGGACGGGCTCCGGAACGGGCACGGGCACGGGCAGCGGTACGGGTACCGGTACTGGCACCGGCACGGGAACCGACACCCAGTCCGGGAACGGGACGGGAACGGGCACCAGCAGCGGCACGGCGGGCTCCGGCGTCGCCGGCGGCACCCAGGCACCCTCCGGGATGAACTCGCAGCTCTCCGGCCTCTCCGACGCCCTGGACGAGGTCCCGGCCATCCTCGGCCCGAACGGCAACGGCATCGGCTCGAACTCCTGGGTCGTCTCCGGCAAGCACACGATCACCGGCAAGCCGCTCCTCGCCAACGACCCGCACCTGGCCCCGCAGCTGCCCTCCGTCTGGTACCAGATGGGCCTGCACTGCCGCGCGGTCTCCGACAAGTGCGGCTACGACGTCTCCGGTTACACCTTCTCCGGCATGCCGGGCGTGGTCATCGGCCACAACCAGGACATCGCCTGGGGCATGACGAACCTCGGCGCCGACGTCACGGACCTCTACCTGGAGAAGTTCACCGGGGACGGGTACCAGTACGGCGAGAAGGTGAAGCCGTTCACCACGCGCGAGGAGACCATCAAGGTCGCCGGCGGCGCGTCGAAGAAGATCACGGTCCGCGAGACCAACAACGGCCCGCTCATCTCCGACCGCGACGACGAACTGGTCAAGGTCGGCAAGAAGGCCGGCGTCGACAGCGCCGCGCCCGACCGGGGCGACGGCTACGGAGTGGCGCTGCGCTGGACCGCGCTCTCCCCCGGCAAGTCCATGGACGCCGTCTTCCGGCTCAACCGGGCGAAGAACTTCACGGAGTTCCGCAAGGCGGCCGCCTCCTTCGAGGTGCCCTCGCAGAACCTGATCTACGCCGACACCAAGGGCAACATCGGCTACCAGGCGCCCGGCAGGATCCCCACCCGCGGCAAGGGCGACGGCTCGCTCCCGGCGCCGGGCTGGGACCCGCGGTACCGCTGGACCGGTTACATCCCGCAGGACGCGCTGCCCTACGAGTACAACCCCAAGCGCGGCTACATCGTCACCGCCAACCAGGCCGTGGTCGACGAGGACAAGTACCCGTACAAGCTCACCTCGGACTGGGGCTACGGGGCGCGCAGCCAGCGGATCGACGACCTCATCCAGTCGAAGATCAAGAACGGCGGCAAGATCTCCACCGAGGACATGCGCCTCATGCAGATGGACAACAGCAGCGAGATCGCCAAGCTGCTCGTGCCCAAGCTGCTGAAGATCGACGTCAAGGACAAGTACGTCCGCGAGGCGCAGAAGCTCCTGGAGGGCTGGGACTACACGCAGGACGCCGACTCGGCGGCCGCCGCGTACTTCAACTCCGTCTGGCGCAACATCCTCAAGCTGGCCTTCGGCAACAAGCTCCCCAAGGAGCTGCGCGTCAAGGGGCAGTGCCTGAACGTGGAGCCGGCCGGTAACACCGGCCCGGCCGACGAGGGCGAGAAGGTGCGCGAGTGCGGTGAGCGCGACGCGGACTCGGCCCAGCCCGACGGCGGCGACCGCTACTACGAGGTGGTCCGCAGGATCATCGACGACCGGACCAACGACTGGTGGAAGGCGCCCGCCACCCGCACGGACGCGGAGACCAAGAACCGCGATCAGCTGTTCAAGCGGGCCCTGGAGGACGCGCGCTGGGACCTGACGGCCAAGCTGGGCAAGGACGTCGACACCTGGAGCTGGGGCCGTCTGCACCGGCTCACGCTGAAGAACCAGACGCTCGGCACCGACGGCCCCGGCTGGCTGCAGTTCGTCCTGAACCGCGGCCCGTGGAACCTCGGCGGCGGCGAGGCCGCGGTCAACGCGACCGGCTGGAACGCCGCGGGCGGCTACGGAGTGATCTGGGTGCCCTCCATGCGGATGGTGGTCAACCTCAAGGACCTCGACAAGTCCAAGTGGATCAACCTCACCGGCGCGTCGGGACACGCGTACAACGCCCACTACACCGACCAGACGGACAAGTGGGCCAAGGGCGAACTGCTGCCATGGGCCTTCGGCAAGGAGGCGGTCGACGGCAGCACGAGCGACACGCTGGTGCTGCGGCCCTGACGGCCACCCACGACACCACCTGAAAGGGCCCTCCACGCGCGCGTGGAGGGCCCTTTCGCCTCCCTCGGGCCCGGCCGCTCCGGGTCGGCCCCCTCAGCGAAATCGCCGCACTCCCGAGGGCGTCACCACGGCGTGCACCGGCCGGTCGTGCGCCTCCGCGGGGAGGTGGGCGACCACTTCGGAGTCGTACAGGAGCACCACCAGCGCCGGATCGGCGTCCGCGCGCTCCAGCCGGGCGAGGACCCGGTCGTAACTGCCGCCGCCACGCCCGAGCCGCATGCCGCGCGTGTCGACGGCGAGCCCCGGCAGCAGCACGGCGTCCGCCGTCAGGACGGCGTCGGGCCCGAGCCGCCCCCCGGAGGGCTCCAACAGCGCCATCTTCCCGGGGTGTTGTACGCGGGCCAGCGAGCCAGGCCCCTCGTACCCGCCCCAGTCCAGGTCGTTGTCGGGGAGCAGCGCCGGAAGCAGGACACGGGTCCCGCGCGCGTGGAGGGCGTCGAGCAGGGCGCGGGTGCCGGGCTCGCCGCCCACGGAGACGTACGCCGCGACGGTGTGCGCGTCGGCGAGCTCGGGGAGTTCCAGTGCGCGCTCGGCGAGAACCGCGGCCGCCTTCTGCGCGTCATCCCCAGTCAACCCGCTTCTCACCGCGAGGAAGTCGCGCCGCAACGTGCGCTTGGTTGGCTGGCCCTCGGGCTCGGTACCGCTGGTTCCGTTCATGAAGATCTCCCTTTTCCTCACTGATCAGCACATATGCCGCCGAATTATCTGGACCCACAGATTCCGCACATACGCACCGGATATGGTGGCCGCATGACTGAGTCTCAACCCCCCCACCCCCGGATCACCAAGGCGGTCATCCCCGCGGCGGGCCTGGGCACACGCTTCCTGCCCGCCACCAAGGCGACCCCCAAGGAGATGCTGCCGGTCGTCGACAAGCCGGCGATCCAGTACGTGGTCGAGGAGGCCGTGTCCGCGGGCCTCGATGACGTCCTCATGATCACGGGTCGCAACAAGCGCCCCCTGGAGGACCACTTCGACCGCAACTACGAGCTGGAGTCGGCCCTCCTGAAGAAGGGCGACGAGGCCCGCCTCGCCAAGGTCCAGGAGTCCAGCGACCTCGCGACGATGCACTACGTGCGCCAGGGCGACCCCAGGGGACTCGGTCATGCCGTCCTGTGCGCCGCACCGCACGTCGGGCACGAGCCGTTCGCCGTCCTCCTCGGCGACGACCTCATCGACCCCCGCGACCCCCTCCTCGCCCGCATGGTCGAGGTCCAGGAGCGGCACGGCGGCAGCGTCATCGCGCTGATGGAGGTGGAACCCGAGCAGATCCACCTGTACGGCTGCGCGGCGGTCGACGCCACCGAGGACGGCGACGTCGTCAAGGTCACCGACCTGGTCGAGAAGCCCGACGCCGCCGACGCCCCGTCGAACTACGCGATCATCGGCAGGTACGTCCTCGACCCCCACATCTTCGACATACTGCGCAAGACCGAGCCGGGCCGCGGCGGCGAGATCCAGCTCACCGACGCCCTCCAGCAGCTCGCGGCCGACGAGAAGGTCGGCGGCCCGGTGCACGGCGTGGTCTTCAAGGGCCGCCGCTATGACACCGGCGACCGCGGCGACTATCTGCGTGCCATTGTCAGACTCGCGTGCGAACGTGAAGATCTGGGCCCGGACTTCAAGGCCTGGCTTCGCCGTTACGTCACCGAGGAGATGTAGCACTTTGAGCAGCAGCACGACGACACCGACCACCGACCGGCAGCCGTTCTGGTCGGTGGAAGAGCATCTGGACGACATCCTCGAGACCGTCCGCCCGCTCGAACCCATCGAGCTCCAACTCCTCGACGCCCAGGGCTGCGTCCTGGTCGAGGACGTCACGGTGCCCGTCTCGCTGCCGCCCTTCGACAACAGCTCCATGGACGGGTACGCGGTCCGGGTCGCCGATGTGGCGGGCGCCAGCGAGGAGTTCCCCGCCGTCCTCACCGTCATCGGCGACGTGGCCGCGGGCGCGGGCCGGCAGCCCACCGTCGGCGCGGGCCAGGCCGCCCGCATCATGACCGGCGCCCCGCTGCCCCCCGGCGCCGAGGCCGTCGTCCCCGTGGAGTGGACCGACGGGGGCCTCGGCGAAGGCCCCGTCTCCGGCATGCGCGCGCACAGCGCCGCGCCCGAGGGAGCGTCCGGCGAGGTCGCCGTGCACCGCCCCGCCGAGGCCCGCGCGCACGTCCGCGCGCGCGGCAGCGACGTGCAGAGCGGCGACCGCGCCCTGACCGCGGGCACCGTCCTGGGACCCCCGCAGATCGCCCTGCTCGCCGCCATCGGCCGCGCCACCGTGAAGGTCCGCCCCCGCCCGCGCGTGGTCGTCATGTCCACCGGCAGCGAACTGATCCAGCCCGGCGAGCAGTTGGCCGAGGGCCAGATCTACGACTCCAACAGCTTCGCCCTGACCGCCGCCGCCCGCGACGCCGGGGCCATCGCCTACCGCGTGGGAGCCGTCGCCGACGACGCCGAGACGCTGCGCTCCACCATCGAGGACCAGCTGATCCGCGCCGACCTCATCGTCACCACCGGAGGCGTCAGCGTCGGCGCGTACGACGTCGTCAAGGAGGCCCTGAGCTCCATCGGCGACCCGGACGCCGAGGGCGGCATCGGGGCGGGCAGCGGCGTGGAGTTCCGCAAGCTCGCCATGCAGCCGGGCAAGCCGCAGGGCTTCGGCGCCATCGGCCCCGACCACACCCCGCTGCTCGCGCTGCCGGGCAACCCCGTCTCCTCGTACGTCTCCTTCGAGCTCTTCGTGCGCCCCGCGATCCGCACCCTGATGGGCCTGCCCGAGGTCCAGCGGCCCGCCACCCGCGCGGAGCTGCTGGTGGACAAGGCGCTGAGCTCGCCCGCCGGCCGCCGTCAGTTCCTGCGGGGGCGGTACGACGCGCAGGCGCGGCGGGTGACGCCGGTCGGGGGCACCGGCTCGCATCTGATCGCCGCCCTCGCGCACGCCGACGCGCTGATCGTCGTCCCCGAGGACACCACGTCGGTGGAGCCCGGCGCGGATGTCGAGGTGGTCCTGCTCGGCTGAACAGGCCGGCCGCGGGGTACCGTGTCGCGCACAACAGGCCCGCGCGCCGCACCGCGCGGGGCCCGGACCGGGAGCGCCCAGCACATGACCGCGATTTCCCGGGGGGACACCCCCGGAGCCCCTGAGCAGCAGCGACTGACCCACATCGACGAGGCGGGCGCGGCCCGCATGGTCGACGTGTCCGCCAAGGACGTGACCGCCCGGACGGCCCGCGCCAGCGGCCGCGTACGGGTCTCGCCGCGCGTGATCGAACTGCTGCGCGGCGAGGGCGTGCCCAAGGGCGACGCCCTGGCCACCGCGCGGATCGCCGGGATCATGGGCGCCAAACGCACCCCCGACCTCATCCCGCTCTGCCACCCGCTGGCCGTCTCCGGAGTGAAGCTCGACCTCTCCGTGGCGGACGACGCCGTCGAGATCCTCGCCACGGTGAAGACCACCGACCGCACGGGCGTCGAGATGGAGGCCCTCACCGCGGTGAGCGTCGCGGCCCTCACCGTCGTCGACATGGTCAAGGCCGTCGACAAGGGCGCCGTCATCACCGACGTACGCGTCGAGGAGAAGACCGGCGGCAAGTCGGGACACTGGACGCGCGAAGGGGAGCAGGCATGAGCCAGGACCGCGCCACCACGGCCGCCGGCGCCGGGCCCGCGCCCTACCGCGCCCTCGTCGTGACCGCCTCCAATCGCGCCGCCGCGGGCGTCTACGCCGACAAGGGCGGCCCGATCCTCGCCGAGGGCCTGACCGCCCTCGGCTTCGCCGTCGAGGGGCCGCAGGTCGTCCCGGACGGCGACCCCGTCGAGGCGGCGCTGCGCGCGGGCGTCGCCGCCGGCTACGACGTCATCCTGACCACCGGCGGCACCGGCATCTCGCCCACCGACCGCACCCCCGACGTCACCCGCCGCGTCATCGACCACGAGGTGCCGGGCATCGGCGAGGCGATCCGCGCGTACGGCAGGGACAAGGTGCCCACGGCCGTCCTCTCGCGCGGGCTCGCCGGGGTCGCGGGCGGCACGCTCATCGTGAACCTGCCGGGTTCCACCGGTGGCGTACGGGACGGTCTCGCCGTCCTGGAGCCGCTGCTGCGGCACGCCGTCGACCAGCTGCGCGGCGGCGACCACCCCAGCCCTCCGCCGGGGGGTGCGAGCTGAACAGCCCTTCCTGGCCCGTGGAGCTGACGGACGGTGACGTCGTCCTGCGTCCCATAAAGATGCGCGACCAGCGGGCCTGGCGCGAGGTCAACCGGCGCAACCGCGACTGGCTGCGCCCCTGGGAGGCCACGATCCCGCCGCCCACGCCGAGCGGCCCCATCGTGCACCGCCCCACGTACCGTCAGATGGTCCGCCATCTGCGGGCGGAGGCGGGCGCGGGCCGGATGCTGCCGTTCGTCATCGAGTACCAGGGGCGGCTCGTCGGGCAGTTGACGGTCGCCGGGATCACCTGGGGCTCGATGTGCTCGGGCCACGTGGGGTACTGGGTCGACGAGTCCGTCGCGGGCCGCGGGGTCATGCCGACCGCCGTCGCCCTCGCCGTCGACCACTGCTTCCGCTCGGTCGGGCTGCACCGTATCGAGGTCTGCATTCGCCCCGAGAACGCGCCGAGCCGACGGGTCGTGGAGAAACTCGGATTCCGCGAGGAAGGGCTCCGGCCCCGCTATCTCCACATCGACGGCGCCTGGCGCGATCATCTCGTCTTCGCGCTGACGACCGAAGAGGTACCGGAAGGGTTGTTGCGCCGCTGGCACCAGGCGCGACCTCGGAACACGGCCTAGAACCCCTCCCGGCCGCCATAAATGAAATGTGTGTTCGAAATTGGTCGGCGATCGACCGCCTGAGGCGCGTATGAGTCTTGTCTCAGGCATTAATTTCACACCGACGGCGGCCTGTTGATCGCATCAGTCGCAAAAAAAGTTCGAGATATCAGCCGGATCGTGCGACACACCGGCTCAATTGGCAGATGGCCTCACGGAAACCCCTCTACCGTGTGAGCGTGAGCAGCAGCGGCCTCATCTACGCAGTCATCGTCGGGGCCTGGGCCGCCTACTTGGTGCCGATGTGGCTCCGTAGGCAGGACGAGCTGAACGAAGCCCGTCCGACGGAACGCTTCAGCACCGCCATCCGGCTGCTGTCCGGACGGGCGGGCATGGAGCGCCGATACGCCAAGGACCTGCAAGCGCGCTCTCCCGAGGACGGGGAGTCGCGCGACGACCCGGACGGCGTCACCGGCTCGGTGGACGTCCGGTCCTTCGTCGCGCCCGCGACCGGGACGGAGCTCCGGGCGGACCGGGCGCCCGAACGTGAGCACGAACCCGAACGCGAGCGCGAACCCGCCCCGGCCGCCCGGGCCAGGGTGTCGGCCGCGTCCTTGGCCAAGTCCCAGGCCAAGTCCTCGGCTAAGGCTTCGGTCCAGGCCTCGACCACGGGGCCGGCCACCGGTTCGTCCAAGGCTGCGGGCCGGGCGGCGACGCCCGCCCAGCGTGCCGCGTCGGCCGAGGCCGCCGCGCGCGCCCGGCGCTCCAAGGTCCTCGCGCGGCGCCGCCGGACGACGGTCCTCCTCTTCCTCGCCTTCACGGTCGGCGCGATCGTCGCCGGGGTCGGCGGGCTCGCCTTCCTGTGGGCGCCCGCCGCGCCCGCGGTGCTGTTGAGCGCGTACATCGTCTATCTGCGCGGGCAGGAGCGGCGCCGCTTCACGTACACGATGGACCGGCGCAGGGCCGAGGTCGCCGCGCAGCGGCTGCGCGAGCGGCAGCCCCGGCGCAGGCCCGCGGGTGCGGAGCAGACGGCGGACGAGACGGCGGACGAGGGCCCCGCGCCCGAGACGGAGACCGGTCTGTCCGCGCTCGCCGCCGACCGCCGCGCCCTCGTCGAGCAGACCGACCACGCCGAGTGGGTCGACCAGCAGCGCGAGCGGCAGCGCGGCCCCGGACGCGGCGACAGCTGGGACCCGGTCCCGGTGCCGCTGCCGACGTACGTGACCGCGCCGGTCGCCCCGCGCGCCACCGGCAGCGTCGACCTGAGCTCGCCCGACACCTGGAGCGCGGCGCGCTCCAGTACCGCGGAGGGCTCCGCCGAGCGCGCGGCCGAGCGTGAGCTGCCGGCCGAGCCGGCGGGCGACATCGACGGCGCGGAGGGCGCGGACGCCGGCGGCGGCCGCAGCGACCGGCGCCGGGCCGCGTCCGCGCGACGGGCCCGCGAGCGCGGCCGCACGCCGCTCTTCGACCAGTACGAGGACGGCGAACGGCCGCGCGCGGCCAACGAGTGAGGCGCCGTGCGGTCCCCCCGGCTGATCCCCCCATGCTGACCAGCCAGGACCGGATTTCCGAGCACCCCGATCGGGATGCTAGAGTTTCACTCGTTGCAAGGGCCTGTGGCGCAGTCTGGTAGCGCACCTCGTTCGCATCGAGGGGGTCTGGGGTTCAAATCCCCACAGGTCCACTGCACATGAGATCCCGTCCAGTTCATCGAACTGGGCGGGATCTTTGCGTTGCGCCCCTCCCGCGCCGTCGCGGCCCCCCTTCGGTCGCCCCCGGGTGTGGATTGCCGCGCTACGGATACATTTGACCCATGTTGTCCCCTTTGAGGGGTGCCGCCATGTGTGGCACCGCACTTGCCGCCCTGCTGGTGGCCGGGTGCGCCGAGCCCCGGGGGCTGCGGGTGGAGGGACCGGCGCTGCTGCCCTCGCGGGTGGCCGGGCCCGTCTATCTCGCCGACGCGATGGCGCAGCCGCTGCAGCAGCCCGCGTCCGTGGCGCTCACCGAGTACGTGGCGCTCACCGAGTTGAGCTGGCGGGACTGGGGCGGGCCGACCGCGCACGCCACCGGGAAGCTGAGCGGCGCCTGGTGTCTGCCCGGGTGCGCGAAGAAGCCGTACGACGCGACGCTGACGCTCAGCAGTCTCGAACGGCAGGAGCACGTGGCGTACTACCGGCGGGCCGCCGTCGAACCGAAGGAACCCGAGGAGCTGCCGGCCGCCGCGGTGAACGTGCAGTTCCAGGGGATCCGCCTGTCCGTCCCGGACGTGTGAGCGGGGGGATCGGCATGGGTCTGCGCACCAAGATCGGTATCGCCATCGCGGGCACCGCGGCGCTGGTGTCCGTCGTGATGGGACTCCTCGTCCACCACCGCACCGTCGAGGCGCAGTACGCGGGTGCGCGCACCCAGATCGGCGACCGGCTGCAGACCGCCGTGCAGGACCACGCCGCTGGGATCGACGGGGACCGCACCCTGGTCGACCCGCCCGATCTGCCGGGGCCGCTCGCGGGCGCCGTGGCGAACGGGAACTGGGGCGTCTACCTGGACCGGTCGGGGCGGGTGCCGCAGCTCTGGGCGGCCAGCAAGTACGGCAAGGAGGTCGTCGCGCTGAAGCGCCCCTACGACAGGGAAGCGGAGACGGTGCGGGACGTGGACCGGGTGCTGTGGATCTCCGGCGGGTTCGGGACGGCGCTGGCCTGTGTGGCGGGGCTGGTCGTCGCGACCCGGCTGGGGCGGCGGCTGCGGGCGAAGGCGGGGGCCGCGACGCGCATAGCGGAGGGCGATCTGACGGCGCGGCTGCCGTTGCGCGGCAAGGACGAGATCACCCGGCTCGCGGCCGCGGTGAACACCATGGCCGACGCGCTCGCTGCGCGGCTTCAGGCCGAGCGCGAGGTGACGGCGAACATCGCGCACGAGCTGCGCACGCCGGTGGCCGGCATGGTCACGGCGGCCGGGCTGCTGCCGCCGGGGCGCCCCTCGGAGCTGGTGCGGGAGTCCGCGCAGCGGCTGCGGGAGCTGGTCGACGACGTCATCGAGGTGGCCCGGCTCGACGGGGCGGGGGAGCAGGTCGCGGCCGAGCGCCGTGAACTGGGGGCGCTGGTGCGGCGGTCGGCGGCGTCCGGTGCGGCCGGGGCGTCCGGTGCGGCCGGTGCCTCCGGGGTGACGGTCGATGTCGTGCGGGACGTGGAGGTGGTCACGGACCCGCGCCGCGTGGAGCGGGTGATCGCCAACCTCGTCAGCAACGCGCTGCGGCACGGGGCGGCGCCGGTGGTCGTCGAGGTCGACGGCGGTGTGGTGCGGGTGCGGGACTCCGGGGGCGGCTTTCCGGAGTCCCTGCTCTCCGGTGGGCCGCAGCGGTTCCGGAGCGGGTGCGGGGAGAAGGGGGTCGGCCTCGGGCTCGGCCTGACGATCGCGCAGGGCCAGGCGCAGGTCCTGGGGGCGGGCCTGCGCTTCAGCAATCCGCCGGGCGGCGGCGCCCTGGCGGAGTTCGACCTGCGCTCGGCGGTACGGGGCGGGTAGGCGCGGGGCGCGGGCGAGTAAAGGGCCGACGGGGCGCCGGTCGGAGGTCAGAGCTGCTTCGCGTAGCAGCGGCTCAGGTCGTCGAAGCGGTAGTGGCCGAACTTCGCCGGGGCGGGGGTGTAGCCGCTGGAGGTGTAGAGGGCTATCGCCTCGGGCTGCTTGGTGCCCGTCTCCAGGACCATGCGGACGCGGCCCGCCGCTCTCGCGTCCGCCTCCAGCTCCGCGAGGATCCGCCGGGCGAGGCCGAGACCGCGCGCCTCGGGGGTGACGTACATCCGCTTCAGCTCGGCGTCGCCGTCCCGGTAGCCCTCGCCGTCCTCGTCCATGCTGCGCCAGCCGCCCGTCGCCAGGGCGGTGCCGTGCTCGTCGTACGCGATGAGGTAGCGGCCGCGCGGCGGTTCGAACATGGTCGGGTCCAGGGGTGTGACATCGCCCTCGTCGCCGTACCGCTCGGCGTATTCGAGCTGGACACGGTCGTTGAGCCGGACCGCGTCGGGGTGCGCGAAGGTGATGGTGCGCAGCTCGACGGGGGTGGTGGCCTCACGGGCTTGGATAGTCATGCGCTCCATCGTACTTCTATGCGATACGGGTGGGGGCTCGGTCATCCAGTGTGCCGGTATCGTGCCCGGATGCTCACTGTGACCTCCGTGAATGTGAACGGCCTGCGCGCCGCCGCCAAGAAGGGCTTCGTGGAGTGGCTCGCCGACACCTCCGCCGACGTGCTCTGTCTGCAGGAGGTGCGCGCCGATGCGCACCAGCTGCCGGACGAGGTGCGCGCGCCCGAGGGCTGGCACGTGCTGCACGCGCCCGCCGCCGCCAAGGGCCGGGCCGGCGTCTCGCTGTACACGCGGCGTGAGCCGGACCGGGTGCAGGTCGGCTTCGGGTCGCAGGAGTTCGACGGCAGCGGCCGGTACATCGAGGCCGATCTGCCGGGCGTCACCGTGGCCAGCCTGTATCTGCCTTCCGGTGAGGTCGGCACCGAGCGGCAGGACGAGAAGGTCCGGTTCATGGCCGAGTTCCTCGTGTACCTCAAGGAGCTCAAGGCGCGGGCCGCCGCCGAGGGGCGGCACGTCGTCGTCTGCGGCGACTGGAACATCGCCCACCAGGAGGCCGACCTCAAGAACTGGAAGGGCAACAAGAAGAACTCCGGCTTCCTGCCCGAGGAGCGCGCCTGGCTGGACGAGGTCTTCGCGGAGTACGAGGACGTCGTGCGACAGCAGCACCCGGGCGTCGAGGGCCCCTACTCGTGGTGGTCCTACCGCGGGCGCGCCTTCGACAACGACACGGGCTGGCGCATCGACTACCAGGTCGCGACGGCGGGGCTCGCCGAGCGCGCGGTGAAGGCGTACGTGGAGCGGGCCGCGAGCCATGGCGAGCGGTGGAGCGACCATGCGCCCGTGACGGTGGTCTACGACCTCTGACGGCCCCTGTCGTGCGCGGCGTCCGTGGCGGATGCGGCGCACGGTCATAAAGTCCGGCAGAGGGCTGTCCCGGGCCCCGAAGGCATGGCAGATTGCGGTCGCGTCATGTCCAACTCCCTAGGGTTCGGGGGGACTTCATGTCTGCCATGCCGTCGAGGCGCGCGATGCTGCTCGGTGCCGCGGGTGCGGGGATCGCGACGGCGCTGCCCGTCGCCGGGGCGTACGGGGCGTACGGGGCGTACGGAGCGGATCGCGGGGGCGCGGGTGGCGGCGGCCTGGGTGGTGGCGCGGGCGGCGGTGGCGGTGGCGGTGGTGTCCCCTGGGGTACGCCGCCCGTTCTGCTGACCGAGCAGGCGAGCCGGCGGCTCCTCCTGCTCGATCCGCGGCGCCGCGTCTGGGACCCGGCGGCCGACCCGTCCGCGGTGCGGTGGCAGTTCTCGCCGCTCGGCGACCCGCGCTACCGGGACCTGCTCCCGGAGGAGAGCTGGCGCTACCCGTGCGAGGCGAGGGTGCGGCTGCGCCGCAAGCGCCCGTACGTGCTGACCACGGCGTCCTTCGGGTTCGTGGCCGTCGTCGAGTACCCGACGGGCCGGCGGTACTGGGGCACGGCGATCGGGCCGGGGGACGATCTGTTCAATCCGCACACCGCCGAGCTGCTGCCCGACGGCGATGTGGCCGTCGCGTGCAGCACGGGCGCGCGGGTCCGGCTGTACGCGGCGTCGCGGGGCCCGCGGTCCGCGCGGTACACGGAGGCGGAGCTCAAGGGCGCGCACGGGCTGCACTGGGACGACGGGCGCGGGGTGCTGTGGGCCCTCGGCGACGACGAGTTGGTGTCGTACGAGGTGGGCGGCGCGGCCGGGCGGCCCGAGCTGGTCCGGCGCTCCGTGGTGGGGCTGCCGGTCGGTACGCCGGGGAAGACGCCGGGCGGGCACGACCTCTTCCCGGTGGCGGGGCGGCCGGGGCGGCTGTGGGTGACGACGAGCGCCGCGGTGTTCCAGTACGACATGCGCGACGGGACCTTCCGGCAGGACTTCGCCGGGCACGAGACCATCTCGCGGAAGTCGGTGAAGACGGTCGGCGACGACCCGCGCACCGGGCAGGTCCTGACCACCGTGCCGGAGAGCGGTCTGGAGGAGACCTGGTGGACCACGACGGTGAGCGTCCACCGCCCCGAGAGCTCGTACAAGTACGTCAACGGCGGTATCTACAAGGCCCGTTGGTGGCTGCCGCGCTGATCCGTCCGCAAGCCCCTCCGTAAGCCCTTGCGCGGCTCACGCCTTCTTGACGCGGCGGTCCAGCGCCATCGACAGCTCCGCCTCCACCACGGCCTTGGCGACCGGGCGGAGCTCCTCGATGTCCAGCTCGGCCGTCGCGGGGACGTGTTCGCGCAGCACGGTGGTGAACAACTCCGCGAGCGCGTCGGCGTGTTCGCGGACCCGCTGGCCGGCCTCCAGGACCGCGGCGAGCGGAACTCCCTTGCGCACCAACGTGGATGAGGCGTCCAGGAGGCGGCGGCTGATGTGCACCAGCTCGTCGCCGTCGGTGCCGAGGTAGCCCAGGTCGAGGGCGGCGACGAGGTTCTCCGGGGTGACCTCGCCCGCGAAGTGGTCGGCGAGCTCCTCCGGGGTGAGGCGGACGGGCTGTTCCTCGGTCGGCTCGCCGAGGCCGAGGAGTTCGCCGACGTCGCGGCCCTTGTCGAAGGCGTCGGCGAGTTCGGCGATGCCGTTCAGGGTGTGGCCGCGCTCCAGGAGGGCGGCGATGGTGCGCAGTCGGGCCAGGTGGTGCTCGTCGTACCAGGCGATGCGGCCCTCGCGGCGCGGCGGCGGGATCAGTCCGCGCTCGCGGTAGAAGCGCACGGTGCGCACGGTGATGCCGGCCTCCTTGGCCAGCTCCGCCATGCGGTACTCGCGTACGTCGCCTGCGCCTTCCGGTTGCTCTGCCACGGGGGAAGCCTATGTCGTACCGCCGGTAAGTTTCGCCGGCCGACCCCTACCCATCAGTACGCGGGTGTTCTACGCTCCCCATTGCGCCAGTGGTTACTGGCAGAGTCGTGTACTTCGGGAGGCGGCGGCATGGCCGAGCGCGAGCGGAGCCCTGAGCAGGGGCGCGAGCACGAGCACGTACGAGTGGCGGTGATCGGATCCGGCTTCGGCGGCCTCGGGGCCGCCGTGCGGCTGCGCCGCGAGGGCGTCACCGACTTCGTCGTCCTGGAGCGGGCCGGCGCGGTGGGCGGCACCTGGCGGGACAACAGCTACCCCGGCTGCGCCTGCGACGTCCCCTCCCATCTGTACTCCTTCTCCTTCGCGCCCAACCCGGACTGGCCGCGCACCTTCTCCGGCCAGGAGCGCATCCGCGAGTACCTGGAGCACGTCGCCGACACCTTCCGGCTGCGCCCGCACCTGCGCCTCGACACCGAGGTGAAGCTGATGCGCTGGGACGCCGAACGGCTGCACTGGGAGATCGAGACCAGCCGGGGCATCCTCACCGCCGACGTCGTCGTCTCCGCCACCGGGCCGCTCTCCGACCCCAAGACCCCGGACATCCCCGGCATCGACACCTTCCCCGGCAAGGTCTTCCACTCCGCCCGCTGGGACCACGACTACGACCTGCGCGGCAAGCGCGTCGCGATGATCGGCACCGGCGCGTCGGCGATCCAGATCGTCCCCGAGATACAGAAGAAGGTCGACCGGCTCACCCTCTTCCAGCGCACGCCCCCGTGGGTGATGCCGCGCGCCGACCGCGCCATCACCGGCGCCGAGCGCTGGCTGCACCGGCAGCTGCCGTTCACCACCCAGGCCCGGCGCGGCCTCCTGTGGGGCATCCGGGAGCTGCAGGTCCAGGCGTTCACCAAGCGGCCCAACGAGCTCGGCTTGGTCGAGAGGATCGCCAAGCGGAACATGTACCGGGCGATCAAGGACCCGGCGCTGCGGGAGAAGCTGACGCCCACGTACCGCATCGGCTGCAAGCGCATCCTGCTCTCCAACACCTACTATCCGGCGCTCGCCAAGCCCAACGTCGACGTCGTCGCGAGCGGTCTGACCGAGGTGCGGGGCAGCACCGTGGTCGCCGCCGACGGCACCGAGACCGAGGTCGACGCGATCATCTTCGGCACCGGGTTCCACGTGACGGACATGCCGATCGCCGACCGGGTCGTCGGCGACGAGGGGCTCTCCCTCATGGAGACCTGGAAGGACGGCATGAACGCGCTGCGCGGCGCGACCGCGGCCGGCTTCCCCAACTGGATGACGATCATCGGCCCGAACACCGGGCTCGGCAACTCCTCGATGATCCTGATGATCGAGTCCCAGCTGAACTACATGGCCGACTATCTGCGGCAGTTGGACGTGCTCGGGGGGCGCGCCGCGCTCGCCGCCCGCCCCGCCGCCGTCACCGCCTGGAACGCCCGCGTCCAGGAGCGGATGAAGCGGACCGTGTGGAACACCGGCGGCTGCAACAGCTGGTACCTCGACGAGAACGGGGTCAACACGACGGTGTGGCCCGGCACGACCACCGAGTTCCGGGCGGCCACCCGCCGCGTCGACCTCTCCGAGTACGAGGTGCTGCGGCCCCCGAAGCCGTTGGAGGCCGTAGCCGGCTCCGGCGCGCAGAAGAAGTCCGGTACGGAGAAGGTCGAGGCCGGGGCATGAGCCGCCTGACCCACGCGATGAGCGGCCCCTACGCGCCGCCCGTCGCCGTACGCGAACTGACCGCCGTCTCCGCCGACGGCTCCCGCGTCCACGTCGAGGTGCACGGCCCCGAGGGCGCGCCCGCGGTGCTGCTCATCCACGGCTGGACCTGCTCGACCGCCTTCTGGGCGGCGCAGATCCGCGCGCTCGCGCTCGACCACCGCGTCATCGCGTACGACCAGCGCGGGCACGGGCGCAGCGCCGCCCCGTCGGGGGCCGACGGGTACAGCACCGACGCGCTCGCCGACGACCTGGAGGCGGTGCTCGCGGCGACGCTCGCGCCGGGCGAGAAGGTGGTGCTCGTCGGCCACTCGATGGGCGGCATGACGATCATGGCGGCCAGTGGGCGGGAGGCGGTGCGGGAGCGCACCGCGGCCGTACTGCTGTGCAGCACGGGCAGTTCGGCGCTGGTCGCCGAGGCGACGGTGGTGCCACTGCTGCGCGCCGGGCGGGTGCGGACCCGGATCACCCGGTCGGTGCTCGGCTCGCGCGCGCCGCTCGGGCCCGTCACGCCGGTGGCCCGGCGGATCCTCAAGTACGCGACGATGGGCCCCGGCGCGGCGCCGGAGAAGGTCGACGCGTGCGCGCGGATCGTGCACGCCTGCCCCCGGATCGTGCGGCACGGCTGGTCGGGCGTGCTCGAAGCGCTCCAACTGGACGTCGCGGTGGGGGAGTTGCAGGCGCCCACCGCCGTCATCGCCGGCACGGCCGACCGGCTCACCCCCGTCGTCCACGCGCGCCGGATCGCCGCCGCGCTGCCGCACTGCGTGGGCCTCACCGAGCTGGCCGGCGTCGGCCACATGACGCCCGTCGAGGCGCCGGACGCCGTCACCGCACGGATCACCGAACTCGTCGCAACGTACGTACAGGTCAAGGAGGGCGCATGAGCAGGGTCAGCCTGGAGGGACAGGTCGCGGTCGTCACCGGAGCGGCGCGCGGCGTCGGTGAACTCCTCGCGCGCAAGCTGTCGGCGCGCGGCGCGAAGGTCGCCCTCGTCGGCCTGGAGCCGGACGAGCTGAAGCAGGTGTCGGAGCGGCTGCACACCGAGTCCGGCCACTGGTACGCGGACGTCACCGACCACGCGGCGATGGCGCGGGTGGCCGGCGAGGTCAAGGAGCGGTTCGGCAAGGTCGACATCGTCGTCGCCAACGCGGGCGTGGCCGGCGGCGGGCCGTTCCTGGAGTCCGACCCCGACGCGTGGCGCCGCGTCATCGAGGTCAACCTCATCGGCAGCGCGGTGACGGGACGGGCGTTCCTGCCCGTCCTGATGGAGAGCCGCGGCTACCTCCTGCAGATCGCCTCGCTCGCCGCGATCACGCCGGCGCCGATGATGACGGCGTACTGCGCGTCGAAGTCGGGCGTGGAGGCGTACGCGCACGCGCTGCGGGCCGAGGTCGGCTACAAGGGCGTCAAGGTCGGCGTCGGCTATCTGTCCTGGACCGACACGGACATGGTGCGGGGTGCGGACCAGGACGAGGTGATGCGGGAGCTGCGCCAGCGGCTGCCGTGGCCGTCCAACAAGACTTACCCGCTCGGCCCGGCGGTGGACAGGATCGTCGCAGGCATCGAACGCCGCTCCAGCCATGTGTACGCGCAGTGGTGGCTGCGGGGCATGCAGGGCGTCCGCGGCTACCTGCCGGGAATCATCGGCACGGTGGGCCGCAGGGAGATGCAGCGCTTCGAACCGAGGCTGGCGGGGGTCTCGACGGGGCTCGTGGGGGCGGGGGGTTCGGCGGACGAGAGGGCGCGCGAGGCGAATGCAGGGCGGGTGGGCGGGTAAAACGCCGCGAAGCGGCGACGCGTGGCTGTGACGGCGCAGGGGGCGTAGACGCGGAGGGGCCCGCCCCGGTGCGGGCGGCCCGGACGGGATGGATGGGCGGGTGGGCGGGTAAAACGCCGCGAAGCGGCGACGCGTGGCCGTGACGGCGCAGGTGGAGCAGACGCGGAGGGCCCCGCCCCGGTGCGGGCCGACGGGACGGGATGGATGGGCGGGTGGGCGGGTAAAACGCCGCGAAGCGGCGACGCGTGAACGCAACGGCGCAGGAGGCGCAGACGCGGCGAAGGGGCCGCCCCCTCACCGAGGCGGCAACGGAGGCCGCCGCCGATCCGGCACGTCGGAGCGATCCGGCGGCGTCGCCGCGGGCCGCTGCTCCAGCAGATCGAGCGCCAACCGCACCGCGTCGTCGAGCTGCGCGTGCCGCCCCTCCGCCCAGTCCAGCGGCGTCCGCAGGATGTCCAGGTCCGGGGAGACGCCGTGGTTCTCCACGCCCCACCCGTACGCGTCGAACCACCCCGCGTTCATCGGCACCGTGATCACCGTGCCGTCGCCGAGCCGGTGCCGCCCGGTCATGCCGACCACCCCGCCCCAGGTGCGCTGGCCGACGACCGGGCCGAGTCCGAGCAGCTTGAACGCGGCGGTGATCATGTCGCCGTCCGAGGACGTCGCCTCGTCGGCGAGGGCGACCACGGGGCCGCGCGGCGCGTTCGAGGCGTACGACACCGGTACGGCGTTGCGCGTGAGGTCCCAGCCGAGGATCTTGCGGGTCAGCTTCTCGATGACGAGCTCGCTGATGTGGCCGCCCGCGTTGCCCCGCACGTCCACGATGAGCGCCGGCCGGTCCACCTCCATGCGCAGGTCCCGGTTGAACTGGGCCCACCCCGAGCCGCCCATGTCGGGGATGTGCAGGTAGCCGCACTTGCCGCCGCTCAACTCCCGTACGACGTCCCGGCGTTTGGCCACCCAGTCCTGATAGCGCAGCGGCCGCTCGTTGATGAGGGGCACGATCGCGACCCGGCGGGGCCTGCCGTCGCCCTCCGCGGGCCGGAAGGTGAGCTCGACCGTGGTGCCGCCCGCCGCCGAGAGCAGCGGGTAGGGGCCGGTCACCGGGTCGACCGGGCGGCCGTCGATGTGGGTGAGGACCGCGCCCTCCCGGATGCCCGCGCCGGCCAACGGCGAGCGCGCCTTGGAGTCGGAGGAGTCGCCGGGCAGGATCCGTTTGACCATCCACCCCTCGTCCCGGTGCACGAGGTTGGCGCCGAGCAGCCCCATGGCCCGCTGGTAGTGCGGCGGCCCCTCGTTGCGGCGGGCGGCCGTGACGTACGCGTGGGAGGTGCCCAGCTCGCCGAGGACCTCCCGCAGCAGATCCGCGAACTCGTCCGGGGACGCGACCCGTTCGACCAGGGGCCGGTACTGCGCGAGCACCGCGTCCCAGTCGATGCCGCACATCCCCGGGTCCCAGAAGTAGGCGCGGATGATGCGGCCCGCCTCCTCGTACGCCTGGCGCCACTCGGCGGCCGGGTCGACCTCGTGCAGGATGCGGCGCAGGTCGATCCAGACGGTCGTGTCGCCGTCGCCGACCTCGGTGGAGGGCACGGCGCTCAGGTCGCCCTCGTCGACGACGACGAGCCGTGAGCCGTCGCCGCTGAGCGCGAACCAGTCGAGGTGGTCGACGAGTTGGGACTTCTTCGTCTTGGTGATGCTGAAGTGTTCGAGGGTGGGCCGGCCCGAGGTGTCGGCCGGGTTGGCGAAGGTCTCGCCGAGCGCTCCGGAGATCGGCCAGCGCAGCCAGACCAGGCCGCCGCCGCTGACGGGGTGCAGCGCCGAGTACTTCGACGCGGCGACCGGGAACGGCGTGACCCGCGACTCCAGCCCCTCCACCTCCACCGTCGTGGTGCCGTACCCCGCGCCGCCGTCGGCCGGGTCGAGACCGCCCGCGGCCGGGCGCCCGTCGGGCAGCAGCGCGAAGGGCGACGGGGTCGCCGACGACAGCGGTACGAGGTAGGGGCGGCAGCCGAGCGGGAAGGACAGGTCGCCGGTGTGTACGTCGTAGACGGGGTCGAAGCCGCGCCAGGAGAGGAAGGCGAGATAGCGGCCGTCACGCGTGAAGACGGGGTTCTCGTCCTCGAAGCGGCCGTTGGTGACGTCGACGACCACGCGGGAGCCGGGCCCCTCGATGCGGGCCAGCTTGATCTGGCGCAGGGAGCGGCCGACGCCCGGGTGCGACCAGGTCAGCCAGGTGCCGTCCGGGGAGAAGGCGAGGTCGCGCACGGGCCCGTTGAGGGACCGGATCAGCTCGGTGACCTCGCCCTCGGCGCCCCCCGCCCCGTCCGCCCCGCCCGCCCTGTCCACATCCTCAGTCCCGTCCGCCCCGTCGGACACCGTGATGAGGAGCAGCCGGCCGTCGTCCGACGCGACGGCGAGCCGCCGGCCGTCGGGGTCGGCGACGAGTTCCTGCACCCGGCCGAGCCGGCCGCTCGCGAGCCTGCGCGGCCTGCGGTCGCCGCTGACCCGGGGCAGCCAGGAGACCTCGACGGCGTCCTCGCCCTCGGCGTCGGTCACGTACGCGACCTGCCCGCTGGTGCCGAGCATCTCCGGGAGGCGGACCCGTACGCCCGGGGTGTCGATGATCGTGCGGGCCGGGCCGTCCCGGTGGGTGAGCCAGTAGAGGGAGCCGCGCACGACGACGGCGCTCGCCCGGCCCGTGGTGTCCACGGAGATCGAGTCGACGTGCTGGGCGGCCGGCACCTGGTAGACCCGCCGCCCGGCCCGCGGCCCGCCGAGCCGCACGTCGAGCCGGCGCGGCACGGAGTCCGCGGCGAGGCCGTCGACCAGCCAGATGTCGCCCGCGCACTGGTAGACGACGCGGGTGCCGTCGGACGCCGCGTGGCGGGCGTAGAAGGTGTCGTGGTCGGTGTGGCGGCGCAGGTCGGTGCCGTCGGGCAGACACGAGTAGAGGTTGCCGACGCCCTCGTGGTCGGAGAGGAAGGCGATCCGCCCGGACACGAACATCGGGGAGTCCAGATGGCCGTCCAGGTCGCCGAGGATCTGCCGCCCGTGCATCCACAGCCGGCCCGTCGCGCCGCCCCGGTACCGCTTCCAGGCGGCGGGCTCGTGCGGCGGTTTGCCGGTCAGGAGCAGCGTCTTGCGTTCGCATCGGTCCTCGGCGTCGGCGTCTGCGTCGGCGGCGCCATCGGTGAGGGAGTCGGTGACCGCGATGTCCCAGACCGGACCCCAGGGCAGCTTGCCGCCGGGGGAGCCGTCGACGGGCACGCTGTAGGCCCAGCAGAAGTACGAGAAGGGCTGACCGTGCGAGGAGACGGCGAGGATGTCGCCGTCGGGGGTCCAGCCGCAGACCCGGGTGTCGGTGCTGCCCCAGTAGGTGAGACGGCGGGCGGGGCCGCCGTCGACCGGCGCGAGATGGATCTCCGGGTCGAGGCTGCGCCAGGTCGTGTACGCGATGTGGCGGCCGTCCGGCGAGAAGCGGGGGTGGCTCACCTTCGTACGGTCGACGGTGAGCCGCCAGGCCCGGCCGGCCGGGGATCCCTCCGGGGTGAGCGGCGCCACCCACAGGTCGTCCTCGGCGGCGAAGCAGAGGCGGTCGCCGCTGAGGTGCGGGAAACGCAGGTAGGAGCGGTCGTCCTGGGCATGGTCCGGGGCATCGTCGCGCGCGTCGGTCACCTCACCATGCTTTTCCGCTCCGCAGGCGGCGGCAACTCGTGCCGAGGGTGAAAACGGCATGCGCCGGGAGGAACGGGAGCGTGACGCAGCACACGTACGAAACGGTTTCGTTTCGCTCGGGGGCGGGCGTACAGTCGTGGTGTACGAAACCGTTTCGTTCCGAGGCGGTACCGGCGCAGTGGCGAGCAGGAGGTGGGGACCGTGACCGGCACGACCGCGGCGCGGCGCACCAGGATCACCCCCGAGCGCGAGGCCGAGCTGTACGGCGCCGTGCTCGACCTGCTCCGTGAGGTCGGCTACGAGGCCCTCACCATGGACGCCGTCGCCGCCCGCACCCGCTCCAGCAAGGCCACCCTCTACCGCCAGTGGGGGAGCAAGCCGGAGCTGATCGCCAAGGCGCTGCGGCACAACAAGCCGGCGTCCCTCGCGGACATCGACACCGGCACGCTGCGCGGCGACCTGAACGAGATGGTGGCCCGCTCGGACGACTGCCAGATGGAGAAAGACGCCGCACTGATGCGGGGTCTGTTCCATGCCGTCCACGACCACCCCGAACTCCACCAGGCGCTGCGGAACCTGCTCATCGAGCCGGAGCTCACCGGCCTCAACGACCTGTTGCGCAGAGCGGTGGAGCGCGGTGAGGTCGCCGCGGACAATCCGGCGCTCGAATTCGTCGTCCACATGATGGTCGGCGGCTTCGCGGCCCGGGACCTCATCGAGGACCGCCCGGTCGACCGCGCCTTCCTCGCCGCGTACATCGACGCCGTGATCCTCCCCGCCCTCGGCGTCTGACCGACCCGCCCCTGTTCCCGACCCGCCCTTGTTCCTGACGCGACCGCTCACGTCGTCGGGCTGATCTCCCCTGCCCAATCCGGACACCACGACCTGACCGGGAGTACGCCCCCGTGGCCACTTTCCTCTACAAACTCGGCAAACTCGCCTTCCGGCGACGCCACTTCGTCGCCCTGATATGGGTGGCGCTCCTGACGCTCGCCGGGGTCGGCGCCGCGTCCGCGCCCACCGCCGCCTCCAGCTCCTTCTCGATACCCGGCACGGAGGCCCAGAAGGCCTTCGACCTCCTGGAGAAGCGCGCCCCCGAGGCCAGCGCCGACGGGGCGAGCGCCCGCGTCGTCTTCAAGGCGCCGGACGGCCAGAAGGTCACCGACAAGGCCAACAAGGCCGAGATCGACAAGACCGTCGCCGCCCTGAAGTCCGGCTCGGACCAGGTGGCCCGCGCGGACAACCCGTTCGAGGCCA
This sequence comes from Streptomyces sp. NPDC041713, assembly GCF_055591085.1. Lineage (NCBI taxonomy): Bacteria > Bacillati > Actinomycetota > Actinomycetes > Kitasatosporales > Streptomycetaceae > Streptomyces > Streptomyces sp. NPDC041713. The sequence goes on along the minus strand of NZ_JBVIZY010000005.1, from coordinate 204,700 downwards.
AGACGGTCAGCAAGGACGGCTCGACGGCGTACGCCTCCGTCTCGTACAAGGTCACCTCGATGGAGCTGACCGACGACGACCGCGACGCGCTGGAGAAGACCACCGACGACGCGCGCGAGTCCGGGCTCACGGTCGAGGTCGGCGGCGACGCGCTGCAGGCCATGCCGGAGACCGGGGCCACCGAGATCATCGGCATCGCCATCGCGGCGGTCGTCCTCGTCATCACCTTCGGCTCGCTGATCGCGGCCGGTCTGCCGCTGCTCACGGCGCTGATCGGGGTCGGCATCGGCGTCTCGTCGATCACCGCCCTCGCCAACGCGCTCGACCTCGGCACCACCACCTCGACGCTCGCCATGATGATCGGCCTCGCGGTCGGCATCGACTACGCGCTCTTCATCGTCTCGCGCTACCGCGGCGAACTCGCCGACGGCCGCGACCGCGAGGAGGCGGCGGGCCGCGCGGTCGGCACCGCGGGCTCCGCGGTCGTCTTCGCCGGGCTCACCGTGGTCATCGCGCTGGTCGGCCTCGCCGTGGTGAACATCCCGATGCTCACCAAGATGGGCTTCGCCGCGGCCGGCACGGTCGTCATCGCCGTCCTCATCGCGCTCACCCTCATCCCGGCGCTGCTCGGGTACGCGGGCAAGCGGGTCATGCCGATGGGCGAGAAGAGCCGGCTCTTCGGTGGCGGCAAGAAGAAGGCCGCCTCCGCCGACCGGGATGCCGAGCCGAAGCAGAACATGGGCACCCGCTGGGCCCGCTTCGTGGTCCGCCGCCCGGTCGCCGTGCTGCTCGTCGGCATCGTGGGCCTCGGCGCCGCGGCGCTGCCGGTCTCGCAGCTGGAGCTCGGCCTGCCGGACGACGGCGCGCAGCCGACGTCCACGACCCAGCGCAAGGCGTACGACCTGGTCTCCGAGGGCTTCGGCCCCGGCTTCAACGGTCCGCTGATGGTGGTCAACGACCTCAAGGGTGTGGCCGACCCGAAGGCCGCGGCTAGCGAGGTCAAGAAGAGGATCTCCAAGCTGGACGACGTCCTGGCCGTCGCCGAGCCGAAGTTCAACAAGACCGACGACACCGCGATCATCAGCGTCGTGCCGTCCTCCAAGCCCAGCGGCATCGAGACCGAGGACCTGGTCCACTCGATCCGCGACACCGGCGCGAAGATCAAGTCCGACACCGGCGCCGAGATCATGGTCACCGGCACCACGGCCATGAACATCGACGTCTCGCAGAAGCTCAACGACGCCCTGCTGCCCTATCTGGCACTGGTCGTGGGCCTGGCGTTCCTGCTCCTGATCGTCGTCTTCCGCTCGATCCTGGTCCCGCTCAAGGCGGCCCTCGGCTTCCTGCTCTCGGTCCTCGCGGCCCTCGGCGCGGTCGTCGCGGTCTTCCAGTGGGGCTGGCTCGGGTCGCTCTTCGGCGTCGAGCAGACCGGCCCGATCATGTCGATGATGCCGATCTTCATGGTGGGTGTCGTCTTCGGCCTCGCGATGGACTACGAGGTGTTCCTCGTGACCCGCATGCGGGAGGCGTACGTCCACGGCGAGCGGCCCGGACAGGCGATCGTGACCGGCTTCCGGCACGGGGCCCGGGTGGTCTCGGCGGCGGCGGTCATCATGATCGCGGTGTTCGCGGGCTTCATCGGCTCGTCCGAGCAGATGGTCAAGATGATCGGCTTCGGCCTCGCCATCGCGGTCTTCTTCGACGCGTTCATCGTCCGCATGGCGCTGGTCCCCGCGGTCCTCGCGCTGCTCGGCAAGAAGGCGTGGTGGCTGCCGAAGTGGCTGGACCGCGCGTTGCCGAACGTGGACGTCGAGGGCGAGGGCCTGCGCACTGATGCGGAGAAGGACGCGAGGTCCGCAGAGACCGAGCGCGAGCCGGCACGCGTCTGACCGGAGCGGTTCGCCCTAGTGGGTGACCTAGCGGGTGACCTAGTGGGTGACCGGGGTGGCGGCCACGTGGGTGCGGCGCAGGAAGCGGATCAGCGCCGACGCGTCGAACTGGACGACCGTCACCCCGTCCGGGGCGTGGAACTCCACGACCGTCTGGACCCGGCCGCACGGCCAGACGTGGACGCCGTCGGCGGTGACCGGGGCCCGCAGCCCCTGCTCCAGGAGGGCCCGGTCGCAGACCCGCTGCGGCGCACCGGGGAGGCCGATCCGCACCGCGTGCGGGTCGGCCTCCGGGTCGTAGTGCAGCATGACGGGGACGGCGCGGTGGCCCTCGGAGGAGTCCGTGACGAGGTGGGCGCGTGCGTACTGCTCGACTGCGGACATCACTGAACTCCTCGTACCCACCGGTCCGACCGGTCCTGCCGGACGCGTCATCCGGGACCTTCCTCACCAATGTCCCATATGTCCGGCATATCGCTCCCGGCGAGGCGTAGCCGATTCGGGACCGCAGTGCTCTTGCAAACCGTTTGCAACAAGGCCCTATCATTGAACGGTTCACGAGCGATCTGCCCTGTCCAGGGCCCCTGCCCAGGAGCGAGCGCATGCATGTCCCCGACGGGTTCATCAATGTCCCGGTATCCGCGGCCGCCGGGGTCGTCGCGGCCGGCGCCGTGGCCGTCAGCCTCAAGGGGGCGCGGCGCGAGCTGGACGAGCGGACCGCCCCGCTCGCCGGCCTGGTCGCGGCCTTCATCTTCGCGGTGCAAATGCTGAACTTCCCGGTCGCGGCCGGGACCAGCGGACACCTCCTCGGCGGCGCGCTCGCGGCGATCCTCGTCGGGCCCTTCACCGGGGTGCTCTGCGTCTCCGTCGTCCTGCTCATGCAGGGCGTGCTCTTCGCCGACGGCGGTCTGACCGCGCTCGGCGTGAACATCTCCGACATGGCGATCGTCACCACCGTCGTCGCCTACCTCGTCTTCCGCGGCCTGGTGAAGGTGCTGCCCAGGAAGCGCCGCTCGATCACCGTGGCCTCCTTCGTCGCCGCGCTGCTCTCGGTGCCCGCCGCCGCGGTCGCCTTCACCGTGATCTACGCCCTCGGCGGCACGACCGACGTCTCCATCGGCAAGGTCGCCACCGCCATGGTCGGCGTGCACGTCCTCATCGGCATCGGCGAGGCCGCCATCACCGCGCTCACCGTCGGCGCCGTCATCGCCGTACGGCCCGACCTGGTGTACGGGGCGCGGGGCCTGACCCGGCCGCTGAAGCTGCGGGTCGGCGGCGAGCTGGTGGACGCGCCGGCCGCCTCCGCCGCCCCCGAGCCCGCGCCGGCCGCCGCCCGCTCGGCCCGCCCGGTGTGGATCGCGGGCATCGTCGCCTCCCTCGTCCTCGCGGGCTTCGTCAGCTTCTACGCCGCGACCTCCCCCGACGGCCTGGAGAAGGTCGCCCACGACAAGGGCATCGACAAGAAGGCCGAGGAGCACGCCGCCGCCGACTCCCCGCTCGCCGACTACGGCGTCAAGGACATCGCCGACGCCCGCCTCTCCGGCGGCCTGGCCGGCGTGATCGGCGTGGGCGTCACCGTCGTCGCGGGCTCGACCATCTTCTGGGCGCTGCGCCGGCGCCGTACGAGCGACACCTCGCCGGCCGCCGTGCCCGAGAGCGTCACCTCCGAGAAGGCCTGACATGGGTGCGGGTCACGCCCACCGGCTCTACCGGCACGGCCGCTCACCGGTGCACGCGCTGCCCCCGCACACCAAGCTCGCCGCGGTCTTCTGCTTCGTGATCGTCGTGGTCTCCACGCCGCGCGAGGCGATGTGGGCGTTCGGCCTGTACGCGGTGCTGCTCGGCGTCGTCGCGTACGCCGCCCGCGTCCCGGCCGGCTTCCTGCTCAAGCGGCTCCTGATCGAGATCCCGTTCGTGGCGTTCGCCGTCCTGATGCCCTTCGTCGCCCAGGGCGAACGGGTCGACGTGCTCGGCCTCTCGTTGAGCGTCAACGGCCTCTGGGGCGCCTGGAACGTCCTCGCCAAGGGCACCCTCGGCGTCGCCGCCTCGGTGCTGCTCGCCGCCACCACCGAGCTGCGCGCGCTGCTCCTCGGCCTGCAGCGGCTGCGGCTCCCCTCGCTGCTCGTCCAGATCGCCTCGTTCATGATCCGCTACGGCGACGTCATCACCGACGAGATGCGCCGCATGAAGATCGCCCGCGAGTCGCGCGGCTTCGCGGCGCGGGGCGTGCGGCAGTGGGGCGTCCTCGCCAAGTCCGCGGGCGCGCTCTTCATCCGCTCGTACGAGAGGGGCGAGCGGGTGCACCTGGCCATGGTCAGCCGCGGCTACGCGGGATCGATGCCGGTCATCGACGAGGTGACCGCCTCCCGGGGGCAGTGGACGTACGCGCTGGCCCTGCCGCTGACCGCCCTCCTCGTCTGCCTGTTGGGATGGACCCTGTGACCTCTGCACCCTCGCTCGAAGTGGCCGGCCTCGCCTTCGCCTACCCCGACGGCCACCAGGCGCTCTTCGGCGTCGACTTCGCCGTCGGGCGCGGCGAGCGCGTCGCCCTGCTCGGGCCGAACGGCGCGGGCAAGACGACCCTCGTGCTGCACCTCAACGGCATCCTGACCGGCGGCGCCGGCACGGTCACCGTGGCCGGGCTGCCGGTCGGCAAGCAGCACATGGCGGAGATCCGGCGCCGGGTCGGCATCGTGTTCCAGGACCCGGACGACCAGCTGTTCATGCCGACCGTGCGCGAGGACGTCGCCTTCGGTCCCGCGGCCGCCGGGATGCGGGGCCCGGAGCTGGAGGCGCGCGTCATGAAGGCCCTGGCGCAGGTCGGCATGGCGGAGTTCGCGGACCGGCCGCCGCACCACCTCTCCTTCGGGCAGCGGCGCAGGGTGGCGGTCGCCACGGTGCTCGCCATGGAGCCGGAGATCCTCGTCCTGGACGAGCCCTCCTCCAACCTCGACCCCGCGTCGCGGCGCGAACTGGCGGACATCCTGCGGTCGTTGGACGTGACCGTCCTCATGGTCACGCACGACCTGCCGTACGCCATGGAGCTCTGCCCCCGCGCCCTGATCCTCAGCGACGGGGTCATCGCGGCCGACGGGGCCACGGGCGACCTGCTCGCCGACGACGACCTGATGCGTGCGCATCGACTGGAACTGCCCTTCGGCTTTGATCCCAAGGTCGGTAAGGTCAGCCGGTAGGGAATCGGTGGCTGTTGTCGGGGGTTGACCTTTTCATGGGCGATTTCATACGCGGCACGGTGGCCGACGGGTACGAGGCGGTCCGGGACGCCTTCGCACGGAACTTCTCCGAGCGCGGCGAACGCGGCGCCGCCGTCTCCGTGTACCGCGACGGCCACAAGGTCGTCGACCTGTGGGGCGGCGCCAAGGACGTCGACGGGGATACCGCCGCCGGGGATGCGCCGTGGGAGTCCGGCACCGCGCAGATCGTCCGCTCGGCCACCAAGGGTGTCGCGGCCGCCGCGCTGCTCCTGCTGCACCAGCGCGGGGAGCTGGACCTGGACGCGCCGGTCGGCGCGTACTGGCGGGAGTTCAAGGCGCGCGGCAAGGAACGGGCCCTGGTCCGGCACGTCCTCGCACACCGCGCGGGCGTCCCCGCCCTGGACCGGCCGCTGACGCCCGGCGAGGCGTACGACCCCGACCTCGCCGCCGCGGTCGTCGCCGCGCAGGCCCCGTTCTGGACGCCGGGCGAGGACCACGGCTACCACGCGCACACGTACAGCTGGCTCACCGGTGAGCTGGTGCGGCGGGTGACGGGCCGGTGCGTGGGGGAGTGGATCGCCGCCGAGGTCGCGCGGCCGCTCGGTCTCGACCTGTGGGTCGGGCTGCCGGAAGCGGAGGCGGGGCGGGTCGGCCGCCTCGGCCGGATCGAGCCGCCCGAGGCGCCGGGCGGCCTGCGGGTCCGCCCCAAGCGGAACGTATCTGAGGCGTACGCGGATCCCGCCTCGCTGACCCGGCGCGCCTTCGCGGCGATCGACCCGCTGCCGGACGAGAACGACGCCGCCTACCGGGCGGCCGCGCTGCCCGCCTCCAACGGCGTCGCCACGGCGGACGGCCTCGCCCGCTTCTACGCTGCCCTCATCGGTGAAGTCGACGGCGCACGCGGGCTGTTCACACCGGAGACGGTGGCGCTGGCGCGCGGCGAGGCGTCGGCCGGCCCCGACCGCGTCCTGGTCGTCGGCACCCGCTTCGGCCTCGGTTACATGCTGCACGGCGCCGCCTCCCCGCTCCTGTCCCCCGGCTCCTTCGGCCACCCCGGCCGGGGCGGCGCGCTGGGCTTCGCGGACCCGGAGTCGGGGCTGGCCTTCGGCTACGTCACGAACGGCATGAACAAGGGGGTGACGGCAGACCCGCGGGCGCAGGCGCTGGTACGGGCGCTGCGCGCGACGGTGTGACGCCGGGGACGTCCCCGCTGCCCCCGTACGGCCTCCGCTACCCGGCGTGCAGCATCAGCCCGATCCCCGCCACCATCAGCCCCGCCGCCACCAGTCGCGGCGCCCCGAACCGTTCCTTGAAGAAGATCGCGCCGATCGCCGCCCCGACGATGATCGAGGACTCCCGGAGCGCCGAGACCGGGGCCAGGTCCGCTCTTGTCTGGGCCCACAGGACCAGGCCGTACGCCAGGACCGAGAGCGCCGCGCCGAGCAGACCCACCGCCGCGAACGGGCGCAGGCGCGGGATCAGTTCGCCGCGCCAGCGGTACGCGGCGTACAGCGGGACCGCGATGCCCTCCAGGACCATCAGCCACGCGATGTACCCCATGGAGGAGCCGGAGGCCCGTACGCCCAGGCCGTCCACCACCGTGTAGCCCGCGATCGAGACGCCCGTCGCGAGGGCCGCGCCGATGGCCGTCCAGTCGGGGCGGCGGCCCGTGCCCCGTATGCCCCACAGGGCGAGCCCGGTCAGGCCCGCGGAGGAGACCGCGACGCCCGCCGCCTGCCAGCCGTCGGGGACCTCGCCCGCGAAGAGCGCCGCGAGGACCGTGACGACGAGGGGCGCCGTGCCGCGGGCGATGGGGTAGGCCTGGCCGAAGTCGCCGAGCCGGAACGAGGTCATGAGCAGGGCGTAGTAGCCGACGTGCAGGGCCGCGGAGAGGACCAGGTAGGGCCAGGCCGCGGCGTCCGGGAGCGGGACGAAGGGGGCGAGGAGCAGCCCGATCAGCGTGCCGCCGCCGGATATGAGGGCGAAGCCGACCAGCTTGTCCGTGATGTGGTGGGCGATCGCGTTCCAGCTGGCGTGGGTGACGGCGGCGAGCAGCACCGCGGCCGCGACCAGCGGGGTCACTCGGCGGTCTCGCGCACGTCCACGAGGGTGCCGCCGGCGTGGGCGACCAGTGTCGCGGGGGCCATCGGGAAGACGGCGTACGGGGTGCCGGCCGCCGCCCACACCACGTCGTGGCCGAGGAGGGAGCGGTCGGCGAGGACGCGGGTGCGGGTGGCGTGGCCGAAGGGCGGTACGCCGCCGATCGCGTAGCCGGTGGCCTCGCGGACGACGTCCGCCCTGGCGCGGGTGACCTTCTCGGCGCCGAGCTCGCGGCGCACGAGGTCGAGGTCGACGCGCGAGGCGCCGTCCATCAGGACCAGGACCGGGACGCCGTCCGCCGCGAAGATCAGGGACTTGCAGATCTGGCTGAGCTCGCAGCCGATGGCCGCGGCGGCCTCCTGGGCGGTGCGGGTCTGCTCCGGGAAGCGGCGGACCTTGGGGATCAGGTCAGCGAGGCCCAGCTGGAGCAGGGCCTCGGCGAAGCGGGGGTGGGCGGCGGTGGTGGGTGGTGGGGTTGTGCTGTCACTCATGCCGGGCACGCTAGCGGTCTGTGTACGGGGCACGCGACCAGGTATCCGCAGAGCGGACGGGACCGACGTCTCCGTCGGCCCGGCGCCTCCGATTCCCGGCTACGGTCGGGGCTAGGTCCGGAGGTCACCCTTCGCCGGCCCGGTGCCTTCGATTCGTACCGGGGCCGCCCGGGGTTTTGCGGAGTGTGGCGGTTCCGGGCCGTGAGTAAAGGGCGCCCTTCGGGCGTCGGCTCCGCCGATTCCGCTCCGCTCCACCCTTGACTCCCGCCCCTCCACCGCGACTTGACCTTCGACCCGGACGGCCAGGGGTGAGGCGGCGGACCTCTCTGCTCGGGCCATCACCTTTCACTGCCGGGTGCGGCCCGGCCCATCGTGGGCGGAGGCCCCGGTGCGAGCTCGGCCAACCCGGCGGCATCGCCGCTCGGGCCATCAGCTCGCGCTGCCGGGTGCGGCCCGGCCCATCGTGCGCCGACGCCCCGGTGCGGGCTCGGCCAGCCGCCCGGGCCATCAGCTCTCACTGCCGGGTGCGGACCGGCCCATCTTGGCGCGGGCCGGGATCGCTGCTGGGCCTTCACGCGGCGTCGCTGCCTGGGGCATCGGCTCTCGCGGCCGGGTGCGAACGAGCCCATCGTGGGCGGGTATCGGGAACGCGGCTCGGCCAGCCACGCGGCCACCCGGCTCGGGGCATCGGCTCTCGCGGTCGGGCACCTACTTTGGGGAAGTTGCGAATTGAGGTGCCGTGCGCCCCCTCGTCAGACCGGATGCGCCCCCCGGAGACGTAAGCCTGTCCCTCTGAGGGCAGGGCCGCTTCCATCCCGTCCCTCCCCCTCGGTTACCTACTTTGGGAACGTTGCGAATCGGATCTTCGCGCGCCCCCCTGTCACGCCCCGCGTGCCGTCCGGCGGGTGGCCGGTGGGTGGGTTCTGCCTCTCCGCCGTGCCCTGTGGCCCCACTGAACTCATTCGTCCCACATACCTCGTGTGCCGTCAGATCCCGCCGGTCCCATCAACTCCCGCCGGTCCCATCAACCTCATCTCTCGCGGGGCACCCATCCGCCCCATCCCCCTTGGTGGATTGGTTGATTCCGGGGGCGCTTTTGGTGTGGCAAAGGGGGCGTGCGGCATATTCATTCGCAACTTTCCCAAAGTAGGTGCCAGACCCCCCAGAGCCCAGCCCCGTGTCCCCGGGCAGCGCCTCGAAGGTGACACCTGCCGACGATGGGCCGGTCCGCACCCGGCAGCGCGAGGTGATGACCCGAGCGGCGATGCCGCCGGGCTGGCCGAGCTCGCACCGTGGCGCCCGGCCACGATGGACCGTGCCGCACCCGGCAGCGAAGGGTGATGGCCCGAGCGGCGATGCCGGGCGGCTGGCCGAGCCCGCACCGGGGCGTCGACGCACGATGGGCCGGGCCGCACCCGGCAGCGAAACGTGATGACCCAACCCAGCCTCGTCCGTCGCCTCACCCCTGGCCGTCCGGGTCGATGGTCACGTCGCGGTGGAGGGGCGGGAGTCAAGGGTGGAGCGGAGCGGAATCGGCGGAGCCGACGCCCGAAGGGCGCCCTTTACTGCCGGCCCGGAGGCGCCACACTCCGCAAAACCCCGGGCGGCCCCGGTGACCTTCAACGTCTCCGGGCCACCGAAGACGCCGCCCGCGACCCCTCAGCCTCCGGCCAACAGCATCGCCCGTACCACCGGCCCCGCCGAGTCACCCCCATGACCGCCCTCCTGGACAACCGCCGCCGACGCCACGTCCCCCCGGTACGCCGTGAACCAACCGTTCGGCTTCTTCTGGCCGTCGACCTCCGCGGAGCCGGTCTTCGCGCCCATGTCGGAACCGAGCCCCGCCATCGGCTCGACCGCCGTGCCGGCGACCGCCGTGTAGTGCATGAGCTCCCGCAGCGACGCCGCCGTCGAGCCCGACAGGCTGCGGGAGGCGGTGGCCAGCTCGCGGTCGTCGATGTCCGGCGAGACCAGGTAGGGCTGGCGGAACCTTCCGGACTTCACCGTCGCCGCCACCGACGCCATGTTCAACGGGTTCATCCGCACCCCGCCCTGCCCGATCAGCGACGCCGCCATCTGCGCGTCGCTCTGCACCGGCACCGCGCCGTCGAAGGACGACACGCCGATCGACCAGTTGTCCCTGCCGAGCCCGAAGACCTCCTGCGCCTGCTTGGTCAGGGAGTCGTTCTCCAGCTTCTCGGCCTGGCTGATGAAGGCCGTGTTGCAGGACCGGGCGAAGCTCGCGCGGAACGTACCGCCCTTGATCTGGAACTTGTCGTCGTTCTGGAACTTCCAGCCCCCGTACGTCACGTACTTCGGGCACGGGTGCTTCTTGTCGACCCCGGCGAGCTTCTTCTCCAGGAGCAGCGACGAGGTGATGACCTTCATCGTGGAGCCGGGCGCGATCGAGCCCTGGAAGGCCGTGTTGAAGCCCGGATTGGAGTTGGCGGCCGCCAGGATCTCGCCGGTGCTCGGCTTGACCACCACAACGGACGCCCGTTGCCGCTTCGCCGTCTCGCGCTCCGCGGCCGACTGCAGCGACCCGCTGAACGTCGTCTTCAGCGTGCCCGGCGTCCCCGGAGAGAGAGTGAGCAGCGTCTTGTCGGGCAGCGCCTTCGCGTCGTCCTTCTTCTTCGTCGAGGCCGACTTCGACTTTCCGTCGCCGTCCGCCCGTACCACTCGCAGCTCGACGCCCGCCTTGCCGCCCGCCTTCTTGCCGTACTTCTCGCGCAGCCCGTCCAGCACCGTGCCCAGCGACGGGTACTTCGCCGCCGTCAGCGCGCCGCCGTCCCGGTCCACCGCCTTGATCGGCGGGTCGCCCGCCTCGCCGGTGACCAGCCGGTCGCCCTGCTTCAGCTCCGGGTGGAGGACCGAGGGCTCCCAGCCCACCAGCGTCCTGCCGTCGCTCTTGCGGCGCACGACGGTCAGCTCGGACGCGTACGACAGCGGCTTGGTCTTTCCCTCGTACGAGACCGTGGCCGCCGCCTTGAACGGCACCGTGGCCCCCGCCCGCCGGCCCGGCGTCAACCGGGGCTTCGTGAGGTGGCCGTCCTTGCGGTAGGAGGTCAGGGACGTCAGCGCCGCCGCGCGGTCGTCGGTGAGCGCCGCGGCCCGCGCCACGTCGCCCTCGGCCCACGCGGTGAGGAACGCCCGCGCGGTGGTGCGGACTTCGGCCGCCGTCGGCGGGCCCGTCGCCACCTGCTTCTCGTCGACGCTCGCACCGTCCCGGTCGGAGCCGGCGCCCCCGGAGAGCGCGAACGCGGCGGCCCCCACGCCGACCACGACCACGGCCGCCGCCCCGCCGAGCACGCCCGGGTGCACCTTCATGTTTCTGACGCCGCCGACGCCCTTGCGCTCGGCGGCGCGCCTTCGCTTGCCCACAAACCCTCCGCAGTTCCCCAGAACCCCCGGCTCCGCACCGGAAGGCCACCTTAGAGGCGTACGGGGAAGCACCCGACCACTTCGTCGTCCGCCCGGGCGACGGCCCGGCGGACCGTCTACCCTGCGCCCAGCACCGCCGCCACGATCGGGCCCGCCGCGTCACCGCCGTGCCCGCCCCGCTGCGCCATCGCGGCCGCGGCGACGTCACCCCGGTAACCGGTGAACCAACTGTCCGACTTCTCCTGCCCGTCGACCTCCGCGGAACCGGTCTTCGCGCCGATGTCGCCGCCCAGCCCCGCCATGGCCCGCGCCCCGGTGCCGCTGACCGCGGTGCGGTGCATCATCTGGCGCAGCTGCGCGACGGTGGAGGCGCGCAGGCCCCGCGCGGTGGCCAGTTCACGGTCGTCCAGGGATCGCGGCACGATCACCGGCTGGTGGAAGGCGCCCGTCATCGCCGTCGCCGTCACCGACGCCATGTTGAGCGGGTTCATCAGGACCTCGCCCTGGCCGATGGCGTTGGTCGCGCGGTCGGGGCCCGGGGAGGCCGGGACCGTGCCGTCGGTGGTGACGACGCCGGCCTTCCAGTTGTCCTGGCCGAGGCCGAAGTTGTTCTGCGCCTCCTCGGTCAGCGACTCGTCGGTGATGCCGTCCTCGTCGATGAGCTTCACGAACGCGGTGTTGCAGGAGCGCGCGAAGCTCTCCGAGAGCGTCGCGGACTCGTTCGGGGCCATGCCCTTGAGGTTGTGGATGGTCTGGCTCTGCCAGGTCGCGGTGGGCGGGCACGGCGCGGGCCCGCTCGCCTTGGTGACGCCCTTGTCGATGAGCATCGCCGCGGTGAGGATCTTCATCGTCGAGCCGGGCGCCACCTTGCCCTCGAACGCCGCGTTGAAGGCGTCGTCACGGTTGTTGGCGACCGCGAGGATCTCACCGGTGCTCGGCTTCACCGCGACCACCGACGAGTTGTCGCTGCGCAGCACCGCCCGCTCCGCCGCCTTCTGCGCCCCGGCGCTCAGCGTCGTGGGCAGCTTGCCCGGGGTGCCCTTGGTGAGGGTGAGCAGGGTGCGCGACCCGGCGTCCTGGTCCTCGTGCTGCACGTACAGCTCGATGCCCGGCTTGCCGCCCGCGCGCTCGCCGTACTTGGCGCGCAGGCTGTCCAGGATCGGGCGCAGCGAGGGGTAGTCCTTCTTGCGCAGGACGGCACCGGCCCGGTCCACCGCCTCGATGGGCGGCGCGGTGGCCTCGCCCGTCACGAGGGTGTCGCCCCGCCGCAGGGAGGGGTGGACCACCGCGGCCTGCCAGTCGACGAGCGGGCGCCCGGTGGTCTTGCCGCGGACCACGGTCAGCCGTGAGTCGTACGCGAGGGGCTTGCTCTTCCCCTTGTACGACACCGTCGCCGACACCGAGAACGGCACGCTGTCGCCGGACGCCCGCTTCGGGGTGATCTTCACCTTCGTCAGGTGCGCGTCCTCGCGGAAGCCGGTCAGGGCGGTGGCCGCGGCCGTGCTGTTGTCGGTGTACCCGGCGGCGTCCCCGGCGTTGCCGTCGGCCCACGCCGCGAGGAACTTGGCCGCCGTCTCCCGCACTTCACCGCTCGACACCGGGCCGGTCTTGACCTCGGCGGAGCCGGCTCCCCCCGAACCGCCGCCACCCGACAGGCCGTTCACCAGGTTGTACGCGCCGTACCCCGCGGTCCCCACCATCGCGGTGAAGACCCCGCCGACCAGCGCGACCTTTATTCCCTTGCGCACGATGCGCCCCCTCCCCAGGAGCCTCGCGGGAATGCATTCCGGCGAGGTCGTTCGCCTGAACCCTAAGGGGGAGGAGGTACGTACGGGACGGTCGTTATCCGACGGTGTCCAAGGTGTGCCCTACACCGATGTATCCGACTACACCCATGTATCCAGCCACATGCGCGAACGCCAGGAATCGATGGGAATCGCGGTCCCGGTGTAAATGGGCCAGAAATAGATGAAGTTCCACAGGATCAGCAGGACCAGGACGCCCGAGGCCGCCGCGCCCGCCACACGCCGCCCCTCGCCCGAACCCGGCGGCCCGAGCAGCGCGCCCACCAGCATCGCCACCGCCAGACACAGGAACGGCACGAAGACGACCGCGTAGAAGTAGAAGATGGTCCGCTCCTGGTAGAAGAACCAGGGCAGATAGCCCGCGAGCACCGCGCACAGGATCGCGCCCGCCCGCCAGTCGCGGCGGAACGCCCACCGCCACACCACGTAGACCAGCGCGAGCGCCGCCACCCACCACAGCAGCGGGGTGCCGAGCGCGAGGACCTCGCGGGCGCACTTCTCCGTGGTGTCCGAGGGGCAGCCGTCCTTGCCGGGCAGCGGCGACTCGTAGAAGTACGAGACGGGCCGGCCGTCGACGATCCAGCTCCACGGATTCGACTGGTACGTGTGCGGCGAGGACAGGCCCACATGGAAGTCGTAGACGGCGTGCTCGTAGTGCCACAGGCTGCGCACCCAGTCCGGCAGCCAGGTCCAGCTGCCGCCCTTCCCGTCCGTCACCGCCCAGTTGCGGTAGTAGCCGCCGGAGCCGTCCGTCGGCGAGAGGATCCAGCCGAGCCAGGACACGACGTACGTGACGAGCGCCACCGGCACCGTCGAGACGAACGCCGGCAGCACGTCGTGGCGCAGGACCGCACGGTAGGGCCGCACCGCGCCGGCCACCCGGCGCGCGCCCACGTCCCACAGGACCGTCAGCAGACAGAGGAAGACCATCACGTACAGGCCGTTCCACTTGGTGCCGAAGGCGAGGCCCAGGCAGAGCCCGGCCGCCCACCGCCAGGGGCGCCACCCCAGCCGCAGCGTCTGCGCGACCCGCACATCGGGCCGCACCCGGCCGTCGGCGTCCACCGGCAACGCGGCGGCGAGCCGGGCCCGCGCCTTGTCCCGGTCGATCAGGAAGCAGCCGAACGCGGCGAGCACGAAGAACATCAGGACCTGGTCGAGCAGGGCGGTGCGGCTCATCACGAAGTGCAGGCCGTCCACCGCGAGCAGCGCGCCCGCCAGACAGCCGAGGAACGTGGAGCGGAACAGCCGCCGCCCGATCCGGCAGAGCATCAGCACCGACAGCGTGCCGAGCAGCGCCGTCATGAACCGCCAGCCGAACGGATCAAAACCGAACAGCCACTCGCCGACGCCGATCACGTACTTGCCGACCGGCGGATGCACCACGTACGCCGCGTCGTGCGGGATCGCGATGTCGCCGCCCTGCCGCAGGACGTCGTCGTTGACCTTCTCCGGCCAGTTGACCTCGAAGCCGCGGTGGATGAGCGCCCAGGCGTCCTTCGCGTAATACGTCTCGTCGAATATCACGGCCTTCGGATTGCCGAGGTTCAGAAACCGGGTGATCCCGGCGACGAGCGTGATCAGCAGCGGCCCCGCCCAGCCGGACCAGCGCACCAGCCGGTCGGCGAACGGCTCGGACAGACCGAGCGCCAGCCACAGCCGGGGGCTCGGCTCCGCGTACCCGGGGACGAGACGGGCCGTGACGTCGTCTCGGGCGCGCTCCGCATGACCGAATCGGCGCAGCCGCCGCTGCCACGAGGGCTGCTGCTCCTCGGCTGCCTGGCCCTCGCGGGTGTCCGGGGAAGACGCGGTACTGGTCACCGCGCCATCGTAGGGAACCAGACTGTGCGAGTCCCGCCCCCCGGCCCCTGCGAGGATGGATCCGTGACAGGAAGCGCTGATTCCCCCGGAACCCTGGTGCTGGCAGGCACCCCCATCGGCGATGTCGCCGACGCCCCGCCGCGGCTCGCCGCCGAGCTGGCGGCGGCCGACGTCGTGGCGGCCGAGGACACCCGGCGGCTGCGCCGGCTCACCCAGGCGCTGGGGGTGCAGGTCGGCGGCCGGGTCGTGTCCTACTTCGAGGGCAACGAGGCGGCGCGCACGCCCGAGTTGGTCGAGGCGCTGGCCGGCGGCGCGCGGGTGCTGCTGGTGACCGACGCCGGCATGCCGTCGGTCTCCGACCCCGGCTACCGGCTCGTCGCCGCGGCCGTGGAGCGGGACGTACGGGTGACCGCGGTGCCCGGCCCGTCCGCCGTGCTCACGGCGCTCGCGCTCTCCGGCCTCCCGGTGGACCGGTTCTGCTTCGAGGGGTTCCTGCCGCGCAAGGCGGGCGAGCGCCTCTCCCGGCTGCGCGAGGTCGCCGAGGACCGCCGCACCCTCGTCTACTTCGAGGCCCCGCACCGCATCGACGACACGCTCGCCGCGATGGCCGAGGCGTTCGGCGAGGAGCGCAGGGCCGCGGTCTGCCGCGAGCTGACCAAGACGTACGAGGAGGTCAAGCGCGGCTCCCTGAAGGAGCTCGTGGAGTGGGCGGCCGACGGCGTACGCGGAGAGATCACCGTCGTCGTCGAGGGCGCGCCGGAGAAGAGCGGGGCGGAACTGGGCCCCGAGGAGCTGGTGCGCAGGGTGCGGGTGCGCGAGGAGGCGGGCGAGCGACGCAAGGAGGCCATCGCCGCGGTGGCCGCCGACGCGGGGCTTCCCAAACGCGAGGTCTTCGATGCCGTCGTGGCGGCAAAGAATGCGGATCGGGGCGGCCCATCGGAAGGCAAAGGACTATCGTGAAAGGCAAAGCGCGGGCCGCGCACCAGGCGTCTTTCCTATGGAAAGGCCAAAACGGCTCCAATGCTCGACAGGTCTGATGCGCTCGCTCCGGGAAAGGCGTCCACTGGTTGAAGGGGCGCACCCGTCCCCACGCTTCCGGCCCGGGTCGTCCCCGGATCCGGCAGTGCTTGTCCCTCGGGCAAGAGGAGCAGCTGGCATGAGTGACATCGCAGACACCGGCCACCCCACCACGGCGACCGACGTCGTTCACGAGTCGTACGCGTTCGCCTGCATGCGGTGCGGGCACGGCTGGGAGCAGGCGTACGAGATAGAGCACCACGTGGACGCGTCGGGCCACGCGTTCGTGACGTATCTGGCGGACGGCCTGCGCGTGCCCTCCCCGCTGACCCGGCCCACGTGCACGAACTGCGGTGGCCACGTGGTGCGGATCATGCGGGCGGGACAGGTGTCCTCGGTCCTCGACATGATGCGGCGCCAGCACGACGGCAAGCACGACGGGAAGCACGTGGGCAAGCAGGCCGGGCCCGAGGCCGACGCGGACGTGGTCGCCGCCGGGGGCGCCACCGCGGCGCGGCCCGCGTCCGACCACCACTGGCACCTCTCCGACCTGCTCCACCCGTTCCAGCACCGCAAGGCACACTGAGGCCGGGGCAGGTCACCGGGCGGGGGGCGTCGCAGGACCGGAGGCCCCGCAGGACCGGAGGCTTCGTAGGATCGAGGCATGCCTTCGAAGAACGCCGACGTCCCCCCGCCGCTGCCCGAACCGCTCCGGGTCCCGGTCGCCGACTCGCACACCCACCTCGACATGCAGTCGGGCTCGGTGGAGGAGGGCCTCGCCAAGGCCGCGTCCGTGGGCGTCACCACGGTCGTGCAGGTGGGCTGCGACGTCCGCGGCTCCCGGTGGGCGGCCGAGACCGCCGCCGCGCACGACAGCGTGCACGCGACCGTCGCCCTGCACCCCAACGAGGCGCCCCGCATCGTCCTCGGCGACCCCGACGGCTGGTCCCGGCAGGGCGCGCGCGAGGCCGGCGGCGACGCCGCGCTCGACGCGGCGCTCGCCGAGATCGACCGGCTCGCGGCGCTTCCGCAGGTGCGCGGCGTCGGCGAGACGGGCCTCGACCACTTCCGCACCGGACCGGAGGGCATGGCCGCGCAGGAGCGGTCCTTCCGCGCCCACATCGAGATCGCCAAGCGGCACGGCAAGGCGCTGGTCATCCACGATCGCGAGGCGCACGAGGATGTGCTGCGGATCCTGAAGGAGGAGGGCGCCCCCGAGCGCACCGTCTTCCACTGCTACTCCGGCGACGCCGCGATGGCCCGAGTCTGCGCGGAACACGGCTACTTCATGTCCTTCGCGGGCAACGTCACCTTCAAGAACGCCCAGGGCCTGCGGGACGCGCTGGCCGTCGCGCCGCTCGAACTCGTGCTCGTCGAGACGGACGCGCCGTTCCTCACGCCCGCGCCGTACCGCGGACGGCCCAACGCGCCGTATCTCATTCCGGTCACATTGCGCGCGATGGCCGACATACGGGGCATCGACGAGGACGCCATGGCCACGGCCGTCTCGGCGAACACGGCACGCGCGTTTGCTTACTGACCGATAACGGTACGGGGCGGCGCCGGCCGCTCCCACGGCATGGCTCAGGTTCATGCGGCGACACTGCGTAGTCGCGTTGCTTTGGAGAGTGACGGCGGCTCCGCTAGGTTCTGTCCGCCCGGTACGGAACCCTGGAGCGTCGTCGTGAGCAATGCGCGGTACGAGACGTACGAGCCGCCCTTTGAGCCGCCCTTCGAGCCATCGCCGCGTGAGTCGGCGGTCTACACGGAGCCGACGTACGCGCTGCCCACGTATGCGGTGCCGGCATACGAGGCGCCGGCGTACGGGGCGCCGACGTACGGGGCGCCGACATACGGGGCGCCGACGTACGAGGTGCCGATGTACGAGGCGCCTTGGCGCGAGGTGACGCAGCCGGGCGAGGTGTACGGGGGCGGCGGCCCGTACCAGGGCTCGGCGCCTTACGAGGCCACCCTTCTCGACGTGGGCGCCGGTGTCGACGCCGACGCGACGGTCGCCGTCACCGTCGCCGTGCCGGACGCGGATGCGGACGGGGTCACGGATGAGGCCGCTGTCGGGGGGCGGCTGCCCCGGCAGTCCGGGCGGCCCACGCCGGAGGGGCGGGCCGCGCGTCGGCGCAGGGCGGGCGGGCGTACCGTTCCCGCGGCGCCGGAGCGGGGCGAGGCACCGCGGCCGTCCGAGGCGATGCGGCCGCCCGAGGCGATGCGCAAGCTGGTGCCGCAGGCCCTCGTCGTCGCGTTCCTCGCGGGCGGCACGTCCGCGTTCGTCGCCAACGACAAGGCCGTGCAGCTCATCGTCGACGGCAAGCCCCGCACGCTGCACACCTTCGCGGACGACGTCGGTGAACTCCTCGCCGACGAGGGCGTGGACGTCGGTACGCACGACATCGTGGCGCCCGGGTCGACGACGGCGCTCGCCAGCGGCGACGAGATCGCCGTCCGGTACGGCAGACCCGTCCACCTCACCCTCGACGGGCAGCGGCGCAGGGTGTGGACCACGGCGCGGACCGTGGACGGGGCGCTGCGGCAGCTCGGGGTGCGGGCGGAGGGGGCGCAGCTGTCGGCCTCGCGCTCCCGGCGCATCGACCGGGACGGGCTCGCCCTCGACGTCCTGACCGAACGCACCGTCACGATCATGGCGGACGGGCGGGAGCGGACGATCCGCACGAACGCGGCGACCGTGCGGGACGCGGTCGCCGAGGCCGGGGTGACGCTGCGGGGCCAGGACACGACGTCGGTGGCGCCGGAGAGCTTTCCGCGCGACGGGCAGACCGTGACGGTCATGCGCATCACCGGTACGAAGGAGGTCCGTGAGGAGCCGATTCCCTTCGAGGTGGAGAAGACCGAGGACGCGACGGTGCTGCGCGGCACGGAGGTCGTGGCGCAGGCGGGGCGGCCGGGGGTGCGGCGGGTCACGTACACGGTGCGGTCCGTGAACGGCGTGAAGCAGAAGCCGCGGCGGGTGCGGACGGAAGTGGTGCGGGAGCCGCAGAAGCGGATCGTGAAGGTGGGCACGAAGCGGATGCCGTCGTCGGTGGCGGGGGCGGACGGCCTCAACTGGGGCGGCCTCGCCCACTGCGAGTCGGGCGGCCGCCCCGCGGCGGTGGACCCGTCCGGCACGTACGGCGGCCTGTACCAGTTCGACACCCGCACGTGGCAGGCACTGGGCGGCTCGGGCCGCCCCCAGGACGCGTCGGCCTCGGAACAGACGTTCCGGGCGAAGAAGCTCTACGTACAACGCGGAGCAAGCCCATGGCCCCACTGCGGCCGCCGCCTGTAGGAACCGCACCCGGCACGGGTGTCCCGGGACTGGCCCGCCGCTTCGCGGCGGATACCTCCCTCCCACCCACCCGTTCACCCCGCGACGCACGGTCGAAGTAGGAGCGGGCGGATCACCCCGCGCCGCGATGCGGGACCCGAGCCGCCCGGGTGTGCGGGGGCCCGCGTACCCCGACACGCGGCGCCCCCACCCACCCGCCCCTACTCCCACCGCACGTCGCCGGGTGAACGGGTGGGTGGGTGGGTGGGTGAACATCCGCCGCGAAGCGGCGGCCCTGCCCAACCCGCACCCAAAAGCCCGCAAGACCCCCCCCCGGGGGGAGGCCCCCCGCCCAGGGGACGGACCGCGCGAGGCCCAGGGGCCAGGCCCCGTAACCTTGTGCCGTGAGCACTGAGCACGGCGCCCTCCTCGGCCCCGCCGACATCCGCGAACTGGCCGCTGCCCTGGGCGTACGCCCGACCAAGCAGCGCGGCCAGAACTTCGTCATCGACGCCAACACGGTGCGCCGCATCGTCCGCACCGCGGAGGTCCGCCCGGACGACGTCGTCGTCGAGGTCGGCCCGGGCCTCGGGTCCCTGACCCTGGCCCTGCTGGAGACCGCCGCCCACGTCACCGCCGTGGAGATCGACGACGTGCTGGCCGGGGCGCTGCCCGCGACCGTCGAGG
The DNA here is from genome assembly GCF_055591085.1 of Streptomyces sp. NPDC041713. Lineage (NCBI taxonomy): Bacteria > Bacillati > Actinomycetota > Actinomycetes > Kitasatosporales > Streptomycetaceae > Streptomyces > Streptomyces sp. NPDC041713. Next base: position 185,017 of record NZ_JBVIZY010000005.1, on the reverse strand, counting down.
CACGGCTGCCCGGGAAGGCCGGTTCCTTCGGGCTCGTGCACAGCGACGCCATGCTCGTGGGGGAGCTGCCGGGCCCCGCCCCGACCGCGCTGGTCGCGAACCTCCCGTACAACGTCGCCGTACCCGTCCTGCTGCACATGCTCGACACCTTCCCGACCATCGAGCGCACGCTCGTGATGGTGCAGGCCGAGGTCGCCGACCGGCTCGCCGCCGGGCCCGGCTCGCGGGTCTACGGCGTGCCCTCCGTGAAGGCCAACTGGTACGCGGACGTCAAGCGCGCCGGGTCCATCGGGCGGAACGTCTTCTGGCCCGCACCGAACGTCGACTCCGGCCTCGTGTCGCTGGTGCGGCGCGCCGAGCCGGTGAAGACCAGCGCGTCCAAGCGCGAGGTCTTCGCCGTCGTCGACGCCGCCTTCGCGCAGCGCAGGAAGACGCTGCGGGCCGCCCTCTCGGGGTGGGCCGGCTCCGCGGCCGCCGCCGAGGCCGCCCTCGTCGCCGCCGACGTCTCGCCGCAGGCCCGCGGCGAGGCCCTCACCGTCGAGGAGTTCGCCCGCATCGCGGAGCACAAGGAGGCCGCCGCGTGAGCGTGACCGTACGGGTGCCCGCGAAGGTCAACGTCCAGCTGGCGGTGGGCGCCGCCCGCCCCGACGGCTTCCACGACCTCGCCAACGTCTTCCTCGCCGTCGGCCTCTTCGACGAGGTCACCGTCGCCCCCGCCGACGCGCTCCGGATCACCTGCGAGGGCCCCGGCGCCGACCAGGTCCCCCTGGACCGCACGAACCTCGCCGCCCGCGCCGCGGAACTGCTCGCCGCGCGGCACGGCGTCGAGCCCGCCGTGCACCTGCACATCAAGAAGGACATCCCCGTCGCGGGCGGCATGGCCGGCGGCAGCGCGGACGGCGCGGGCGCCCTCGTGGCCTGCGACGCGCTGTGGGGGACCGAGGCGTCCCGGGACGAACTGCTCGACATCTGCGCCGAGTTGGGCAGCGACGTGCCGTTCAGCCTGGTCGGCGGCGCCGCGCTCGGCACCGGCCGTGGCGAGAAGCTGACCCCGCTGGAGGTCGGCGGCACCTTCCACTGGGTCTTCGCCGTCGCCGACGGCGGGCTCTCCACGCCCGCCGTGTACCGCGAGTTCGACCGGCTCACCCCCTCCGCGCCCGCGCCCGAGGCGTCCCCCGCGCTGCTCGACGCGCTGCGCACCGGCGACGCGGAGGCGCTCGCCGCGAGCGTCACCAACGACCTGCAGCCCGCCGCGCTCTCCCTCTTCCCGCAGCTGCGCGACACCCTCGCGGCCGGTACGGCGGCGGGCGCCCTGGCCGCGCTGGTCTCCGGCTCGGGACCGACCACCGCGTACCTCACCGCCGACGCCGCCGCCGCCCACAAGGTGGCCGACGCCCTGACGACGTCCGGCACGTGCCGCACCGCCCGCGTCGCCGAGTCCCCGGTACCGGGAGCGGCCCTGCTCTGAGCGCCCGGGTCAGAGCAGGTCGATGGCGGTGAGGTCGATGTCGATGTCGTAGGGCTTGCCGACCTTGATCTGGTCGCGGTGGATGCCCACGTGCACGTACGCGTTGGTCACCTGGTCGAGTTCGTAGACATGGATGACGGGCCTGCGGCCGGACCCGCTCTGTTCGACGCGCCAGAAGTTCGGGATCCCGGCAGCGGCGTACTTCTGGGGCTTGGTCGTGCGGTCCCGGGATTCCGATTCGGGGGACACGACCTCGACGGCCAGAAGCACGTCTTTCACCGGGAAGCGGCTCAGCCGGTCATCGGTGATCGCGGACGCTCGGACGACGCTGAGATCGGGTTCAGGGGCGTTGCGCTCGTCGATCACCACGTTCATCTCGCGCACGACCTTCAGCTCCGACGGCAGAGTCTGCTCCAGACCGCGTTCCAGGAGCTTGATCGACAGGAGATGAAGGTAGCTCTGCGGACTCACGAAGATCAGGCTCCCGTCGATCAATTCCGTGTGCGGCGGGAGCTCGGGCAGCGTGAACAGGTCGTCCACGGTGTAGCCCGTCGGCGGCGGCACCGGCCAGCGCCCGTGCTGACCAACGGACTCGGCGGTCATGGTTCCTCCCATGGACGGGATTCTTCGGCCTGTACTCCCACGGTATCCGCCGCTTCCCGACCCGTCATCACAAAGAGTGAGCGACCCCGTACCCCGGAGCGGGCCGGAGCCCGTCCCCGCGGGCGACTACGCTGGAGGATCGATCGATCCCCCCTGTCAGGAGAGAAATGGCCGTCAATCTCGTCAATGTCGAGGCTGTCAGCAAGGTGTACGGCACCCGTGCCCTGCTCGACGGCGTCTCACTCGGCGTGTCCGAGGGCGACCGGATCGGCGTGGTGGGGCGCAACGGCGACGGGAAGACCACCCTGATCCGGCTGCTCGCCAAGCTGGAGGAGGCGGACACCGGGCGCGTCACGCACAACGGCGGGCTGCGGCTCGGCGTGCTGACGCAGCACGACTCCCTGGACCCGGCCGCCACCGTCCGGCACGAGGTCATCGGCGACCTCGCCGACCACGAGTGGGCGGGCAGCGCCAAGATCAGGGACGTGCTGACCGGGCTGTTCGGCGGGCTCGACCTGCCGGGGTTCCCGCAGGGGCTCGACACCGTCATCGGCCCGCTCTCCGGCGGCGAGCGGCGCCGCATCGCGCTGGCCAAGCTGCTCATCGCCGAGCAGGACCTGATCGTGCTCGACGAGCCGACCAACCACCTCGACGTCGAGGGCATCGCGTGGCTGGCCCAGCATCTGCGCACGCGCCGCTCGGCGCTCGTCTGCGTGACGCACGACCGCTGGTTCCTGGACCAGGTGTGCACCCGCATGTGGGACGTGCAGCGCGGTTCCGTCTTCGAGTACGAGGGCGGGTACTCCGACTACGTGTTCGCGCGCGCGGAGCGTGAGCGCATCGCCGCCACCGAGGAGACCAAGCGGCAGAACCTGATGCGCAAGGAGCTGGCGTGGCTGCGGCGCGGCGCCCCGGCCCGCACCAGCAAGCCGAAGTTCCGCATCGAGGCGGCCAACGAGCTGATCGCCGACGTGCCGCCGCCGCGGGACACCAGCGAGCTGATGAAGTTCGCGACGACGCGGCTCGGCAAGACCGTCTTCGACCTGGAGGACGTGTCCGTCCAGGCCGGCCCGAAGCTGCTGCTCGAGCACCTGACCTGGCAGCTCGGTCCGGGCGACCGGATCGGCCTGGTCGGGGTGAACGGCGCGGGCAAGACCTCGCTGCTGCGCGCCATGGCGGACGCCGCCCGCAGCGACGGCGACGTTCAGCCCGCGGGCGGCAAGGTCGTCGTCGGCAGGACGGTGAAGCTGGCCTATCTGTCGCAGGAGGTCGCCGAGCTGAAGCCGACGCTGCGGGTGCTCGAAGCCGTGCAGCAGGTGCGCGAGCGGGTCGACCTCGGCAAGGGCCGGGAGATGACCGCGGGCCAGCTCTGCGAGACCTTCGGGTTCAACAAGGAGAAGCAGTGGACGCCGGTCGGCGACCTCTCCGGCGGCGAGCGGCGCAGGCTGCAGCTGCTGCGGCTGCTGATGGACGAGCCCAACGTCCTCTTCCTGGACGAGCCCACCAACGACCTGGACATCGAGACCCTGACGCAGCTGGAGGACGTGCTCGACGGCTGGCCCGGCTCCATGGTCGTCATCTCCCACGACCGGTTCTTCGTCGAGCGGACGACGGACAAGGTGTTCGCGCTGCTCGGCGACGCCACCATGCGGATGCTGCCGCGCGGCATCGACGAGTACCTGGAGCGCAGGCAGCGGATGGCGCAGACGGCCGCGCCCGCCCCGGCGCAGGCGGCGCCCGCGGCGTCCGCCGCGGTGAAGACCGTGTCGGCCGCCGAGGCCCGCGCCGCCAAGAAGGAACTGCAGAAGATCGAGCGGCAGCTGGACAAGGTCTCCGACAAGGAGGCCAAGCTGCACACGCAAATCGCCGATAACGCCACGGACTTCGAGAAGGTGGCCAAACTGGACGCCGAGCTCCGTGAACTGATCGGTGAGCGCGAGGAGTTGGAAATGCGCTGGCTGGAGCTTGCGGAGGACGCGTAGAGCTCCCGTGGAGCTCCCATAACGGAGGCGTCACGGGCCGGTTCTCCCTTGGGAACAGGGACAGGACCGGCCCCGTGTGATAGGGCGCCAGGGTGATAGAAAGGCTGCCCTCAGCACCATTTGGCGTGCCGAAAATCAGTGAAGGGGGAAGCGCTGATGTCTCAGCCGCCCAACCAGCCGCCGCCCGGCGGCTTCGGAGCTCCGCAGGATCCACCGCAGCCGCAGCCCGGCTACGGCTACCCGCAGAATCCGCCGCCCACCACCCCGCCGCCCGCGGGCCCGTACAACCAGCCGACGCAGCCGGCCCAGCCGGGGCCCTACGCCGCCCAGCCGCAGTACGGATACCCGCAGCAGCCGCCCACCCAGCCGCAGTTCCCGGCCGGGCCCGGCATGCCGCCCGGACCCGGCACGCCGCCCGGCGACGGCAAGAAGCGCAACAAGCTCGTGCTGGTCGTCGCCGCGGCCGTGGCCGCGCTGCTCGTCGCGGGCGGTGTCACCTACGCCGTCGTCGGCGGTGACGACGACAGCGGCGGCGGCAAGAAGTCCCAGGCCAAGAACAAGGACCCCGAGCCGCACGCGTCCGCCCCGGTCAACCCGGGCAACGGCAGCGGCGACGGCCACGAGGGCAAGGAGGACCTCAACGCGGGTCGCCAGGCCGGCGAGGCGAAGGTCCTCTGGTACAAGGAGGCGCCGAAGGTCCCCGGTTCCGGCGGCGACGCCCCCGGCATGTGGATCGACGGCGACATCGTGGTGAAGGCCGCGTACAAGCAGCTCCTCGCGTACAACGTGAAGACCGGCAAGATCGCCTGGGACGCCATCACGTTCCCGGAGAAGATCTGCGCCGCGACCCAGTCGGCCACCGACGACAAGAAGATCGTCGTGGCGTACAAGGAGGGCTCGCAGTCCGGCGCCGAGTGCAACCAGCTCCAGGTCGTCGACCTGAAGACCGGTGACAAGGGCTGGGGCAAGCCGGTCAAGAACCAGGGCCTGTTCGACTCCTCGCTCTCCAGCCAGCTGGCGCTCGTCGGCGACGTGCTGATGGTCGGCCGCGAACAGTCCGGCACGGCGCTGCGGATGAGCGACGGCAAGCAGCTCTACATCGCGAAGAAGAAGGACGAGGGCACCTGCTTCCCCAACGGGTTCGCGGGCGGCGAGAAGCTCCTCATGGCGCTGTCGTGCGGGGCGAGCACCCCCACCCAGCACGAGGAGCTGCAGCAGCTCGACCCGAAGACCGGCAAGGCCCTGTGGACCAAGAAGTTCCCCAAGGGCTGGCGCATCGAGAAGCTCTACTCGGTGAGCCCGACGGTCGTGTACCTCAAGAACGAGGACAAGGACCGGTCGAACATCACGGTCCTGAAGGCGAACAGCGACGCGACACGCTCGCAGGTCGTCTCCAAGGACAAGTTCGCCCCGGAGTGCGGTTACTCGTTCCTCGACGGTGAGCTGAACGGCTGCCTGGGCGCGGTGGCCGACAACTCGTACCTCTACCTGCCGACCGAGGCCAAGAGCGGCGCGAACGACATCGTCGCGATCAGCCTGGCCACCGGCAAGGAGGCCTGGCGCGTCAAGTCGCCGCTGGACGAGGCGATGGTCCCGATGAAGACCGAGGACGGCGCGCTGATCGCGTACGTCAAGCCGTCGTACGACGCCGGCGGCCGCGTCGTCTCCATCAAGATCTCCGGCTCGCACAAGCCCGAGACCCTTCTGCAGCACCCGCAGGGCACGTCGAAGATCGAGAGCGGCTTCTACTCGAAGGACATCGACTACGTGGACGGGCGCTTCTACATCTCCACCACCAACATCATGAGCACCTCCGGCCAGGCGAAGCTGATGCTCGCCTACGGCAAGTGATCCGCTCCGCCCCCGCTCGCGTCAGCCCCCTCTCGACCGCTCCCGTCCCCAAGGAACAGACGACGTCATGACTCAGCCTCCCCAGCCCCCGAACCAGCCCCCGCAGGGCGGCTTCGGCGCCCCGCAGGACCCTCCGCCCGGAGGCTTCGGCAAGGCCCCCGGCCCCGGCTACGGCTACCCGCAGACCCCTCAGCCGCCGCAGGCCCCGCCGCCCGCGGCTCCGCCCGCCGCCCCGCCGGCGCCCCCGGCACCTCCGGCGCAGCCGACGGGCCAGCCGACGGGCCAGCCGACGGGCCAGCCCAACTACGGCTACCCGCAGGCGCCCCCGGCCCCCCAGCCGCCGGCGCCCCCGCAGAGCTACGCCTACCCGACCCAGCCCGCCCAGCCGCAGGTCCAGCAGGGCTACCCGCAGTATCAGCAGGGCTACCAGCAGGGTTACCAGCAGCCGCCCACCATGCCGACCCCGCCGCAGCCCGGCGACGGCGGCTCCGGCGGCGGCAAGAAGATCAGCGGCCAGACGGCGATCATCATCGCGGCGGTCGTCGCGATCGCGCTGATCGTCGGCGGCGGCGTCTTCTACGCCTCGACGAAGGACGACGACCCCAAGAAGCCCACCGCGCAGGGCGAGAAGGGCAAGGGCGGCAAGGACGGCAAGGGCGGCGGCGGGCTGCCCGGCCAGGGCTCGGCCAAGGAGAAGGCCCCGGCCAGCACCTCGGCCAAGGTGGTCATGCAGCTGCCCCAGCCGAAGATCCCCAAGGACCAGATCTGGAACGCCACCGGCTCGGTGCTGACCGACGACGTCTACGCCAAGGCGGGCATCAACGAGCTGAACGGCTACGACCCGGACACCGGCGAGAAGAAGTGGACCATCCCGCTCTCCGGCATGGCCTGCGCGATGTCGCCCGAGGTCACCGACGACGGCATCGCCGCGATCGTCACCGAAGAGGCCAAGCGGAACAAGAAGGGCGACTACGAGCAGTGCAGCAACGTCTCCGCGGTCGACCTGAAGTCCGGTAAGAAGCTCTGGACCGAGTCCGCCGAGACCAACGGCATGAAGGCGACGTTCAAGGAAGTCACCATCTCGGGCACCACCATCGCCGCGGGCGCCGGCACCTCCAGCGGCGGCGCCGCCTGGGACGTCAAGGGCAAGAGCCTGTGGAAGCCCAAGGTCGGCAAGTGCGAGGACGTCGGCTACGCGGGCGGCGACCAGCTCGTCGCGGTCCGCAAGTGCGGCACGTACGGCGACGAGACGCTGAAGGTCCAGCTGCTCGACCCGAAGACGGGCAGCGAGAAGTGGACGTACCCGATCGCGCCCGGCGTCGACAACGCGAAGATCATCTCGACCAACCCGGTCGTCTTCGGCCAGGACACCACCGAGATCACCGCGTCCGGCGTGACCGACGTCTTCTCCCTCGACGAGCACGGCAAGCTGCGCACGAAGATCGCGCTGGAGGACGGCAAGTACGACCACGACTGCGGCGTCAACATGGTCAACGACTGCCGGGCGATCGCCGTCGGCAACGACCGCCTCTACGTCCCGACGCAGCAGCACGACGGCAGCGGTGAGAGCTACAACCGGACCAACGAGATCGTCTCCTTCTCGCTGGCCACCGGCAAGCCGACCAGCGACCGCGTCGTCGCGGGCGAGAACGGCGAGATCTTCCCGGTCCGCATGGACGGCGGCAACGTCATCGCGTACAAGACGCACAGCTACCAGAAGGGCGCCCAGATCGTCTCGCTCGACGGCAAGACGATGAAGGAGACCAAGCTCCTGGAGACCCCGGGCACCCAGACGGTCACCGACGCGATCAGCGGCATGGTGCCGAAGTCCAACGAACTCCTCTACGGCAACGGCCACTTGTTCCTCGGCAAGAAGCTGCTGAGCAAGCCCTTCTCGAAGGACGAGAAGGAGTACATGGCGCTCGGCTTCGTCGCGAAGTAGCAGAAGCAGCAGGCGACAGCGGGTTCACACACGGCGGCGGGGGGGGGCCCCCCCCCCAACGAGGGGGGAGGCGCGACCCCGCGTGCCCCCCCGTCATTCCTTTCCCCCCCCACACGAAGGAAGCTCCGGTTTCCCCTTAGGGTCCTTTCTTGT
>NZ_JBVIZY010000005.1:25625-177008 GCF_055591085.1 Streptomyces sp. NPDC041713 | reverse complement strand
CTTGGGGAAAAAAAAAAAAAAAAACACAAACTCGCGTTCCCCCCCCCCCCCCCCCCCCCCCCCCCCCCCCCCCGCGTCCCCCCCCCCCCCGCCGTCCGCGTACCACCCGGTCCTTCCCGGCGCCCCCCAAGGGCAGGGATTTCGGCATTACGGGCCGCTTCTGGCCGGTAGGGGGCGCGTAACGTCGAACAAGCGTGTAGCTTCCGGGGGACGGTGGGCCGGGGGGCCCGCGGTCCACGGGGAGCGGGAGAGCGGGGCGACCGGTGGATCTGGGGATCAGTCGGGGAAGTGGGGGGTTGCTGTGGGTGTGCGGCTCATGGTGGTCGACGATCATCGACTGCTCGCCGAGGCCCTCGCCTCGGCGCTGAAACTGCGCGGGCACCGGGTGCTCGCCGCCGCCGCGCCCGCCGCGGGCGCGGCGGAACTGGTCATCAGCAGGGCCCCGGAGGTCTGCCTCCTCGGCACGGCGACGCCCGCCGAACCGGGCATGTTCGACCCGGTGGTGAAGATCAAGCGGGACCGCCCGCAGGTGCAGGTGGTGGTGCTCGGTCCGGTGCCGAACCCGCGCGGGATCGCCGCGGCCTTCGCCTCCGGCGCCTGTGGGTACGTGCGCCACGACGAGCGCATCGAGGGTGTGGAGCGCGCCATCATGAAGGCGCGCGCGGGCGAGGCGGCCGTCGCGCCCCAGCTGCTCCAGGGCGCCTTCAGCGAGCTGCTCAACCCGGCCGCGCAGCCCGACGACGAGGGGCAGCGCCTGCTGCAGATGCTCACGCCCCGCGAGGTCGAGGTGCTGGTCCGGGTCGCGGACGGCGAGGACACCCGGCTGATCGCCGCCGGCATGGGGATAGCCCCGAGCACGGCACGCACCCACGTCCAGCGGGTCCTGATGAAGCTCGGCGTCGGCTCGCGCCTGGAGGCCGCCGCGCTCGCCGCGCGCACGGGCCTGCTGGAGCGCGCCGAGCGCCCGCTCTCCTCGTACGCGCACAACGGCGGTGGCCCCGAGGGCCCGGAGACGGCGCCGGGGCCCGAGTCACCGCGGTGACGCCGGGCCCCGGCCGGGGAGGACGAGCGAGGGGTTACTCGGTCCCCTCCTTCGGCTCCGTCTCCGGCCCCGCCGCGGGCACCACCATCGGGCGCAGCCAGAGCCACCCCAGGAAGAAGAGCCCGAGGGCGAGCATGGCGAGCCCCGTCCACAGGTTGATGTTGATGTCCTCGGCCTTCTTCAGGTCGGCGTCGGACGCGGTGATGCCGGCGATCGTCACGATGATCCCGTAGACGACGAACAGGCCGCCGATGATGCGCCTGATGTCGAAGAGCCGGGCCGCCGTGGCGGACTTGGCCTCCAGGTCGGAGACGTGCTTGTGCAGATCAGACATGGTCTTCGGTCCTCCGATCGGGGCTAGAACGAGTACGGCACGTAACAGGCGGCGGCGAGGACGACGGCGCCCCAGCCGAGCAGCGCCGGCCTGCGGTACCACGCGTCGTCGCCCGCCTCGACGCCGTCCGCCTCCAGGTCCGGCGAGACCGTTCCGTAGACCAGACCGGCCAGTTCGGCCTCCGGCTTGGGCTCGGTGAACAGGGTGACGGCCACCATCACGACGGCGCCGGCGGCGAAGCCGACCATCGCCGAGACGAAGTTGGCGCCCTGGTCGGACGGGATGTCGATGATGCCCTGCTTGTAGATCCAGAAGTAGTTGACCATCGCGGCGGTGGTGCCCGCGAGCAGGCCCCAGACGCCGGACTTCATCGACGCCCGCTTCCAGAACATGCCGATGATGAAGACCACGAACATCGGGACGTTGAAGAAGGAGAACAGCGTCTGCAGGTAGCTCATGATGTTCGAGAACGACGAGGCGATGAACGCCGTGCCGATCGAGGCGAGCACACCGAGAGCGGTGATGAGCCGGCCGAACTTCAGGTAGTAGCCGTCCTCACGGTCCTTGACCACGTACTTCGCCCAGATGTCGTACGTGAACACGGTGTTGAAGGACGAGACGTTCGCCGCCATGCCCGCCATGAACGCGGCGAGCAGACCGGTGACCGCGATGCCGAGCACGCCGTTGGGCAGCAACTCCTGCATCAGGTACGGGATCGCGTCGTTGTACGTCAGGTCGGAGCCCGCCGTGCCGATCTTCGGGACGAGGACGGCGGCGACCAGGCCCGGGATCATCACCGCGAAGACGATGAAGATCTTCGGGAAGGCGGCGATCAGCGGGGTGCGCTGGGCGGCGCTCAGGTTCTTGGCGGAGAGCGCGCGCTGCACCTCGGCGAAGTTGGTCGTCCAGTAGCCGAAGGAGAGCACGAAGCCGAGGCCGAGGATGATCGTCAGCCAGTTGGCGCCGAGCGGGTTGGCGTCACCGATGCCGGTGCCGCCCCAGGCGGTCATGAAGTTGTCGCCGTGCTGCTTCTCGATCGAGCCGGACAGGCCGTCCCAGCCGCCGACCTTCTTCAGGCCGATGACGCAGATGGGTATCAGCGCGGCGAGGATGACGAAGAACTGCAGGACCTCGTTGTAGATCGCCGAGGAGAGACCGCCGATGGTGATGTACGCGAGGACGAAGAGCCCCGCGACGACGATCGCCACCCACTGCGGCCAGCCGAGCAGCGCCTCGACGACGATCGACAGGGCGTAGAGGTTCACGCCCGCGATGAGGATCGCCGCGAAGGCGAAGAGCGCCGAGCTGAGCAGGTGCGCCGACTTGTCGAAGCGCTGGAGCAGGAACTCGGGGACGGAGCGGACCTTGCTGCGGTAGTAGAAGGGCATCATGACCAGGCCGAGGAAGACCATGGCCGGGATGGCGCCGATCCAGTACCAGTGGACGACCGCGACGCCGTACTGCGCGCCGGTCGCGGCCATGCCGAGGATCTCGGTGGCGCCCAGGTTCGCGGCGACGAAGGCGAGCCCGGTGACCCACGCGGGCAGCGAACGGCCCGAGAGGAAGAAGTCGAGGCTGGTCTTCACGGAGCGCCGGGCGGCGAAGCCGATGCCGAGAACCACGGCGAAGTAGATCGCCAGGATCGCGTAGTCGAGGCCGTTGGTGGGCAGCCGAAGCCCCTCGGCCAGGGTTTGTGTCGGGGACAGCATGTGAACTCGCTTCGTTGCGCGAACGGATCAGACCGGAACCTACGCCCCTTGCTTCAATAACTGAACAGTTCTGTTGGTGTTCTTTGTTTGATTGTGATCGAGCTGACGGGTCGAAACATTGCCCCGCCCCCGGGGGTGCGGGCATTGACGGAGCTGTTGGCTTGTGATTTGTTATGTTCGGTTCTGTTGGGTGGGTGGTGAGGAGCCCCTGACGTGAAGAAGACCTCGACCCGTCTCGCCGACGGTCGTGAGCTCATCTACTACGACGTGCGCGACGACACCGTGCGCGACGCCGTCGACCGGCGCCCGCTCGGGCCCGTCTCGACCACATCGGAGGTGCGACGGGACCCCCTGCTCGGCGACAGCGTGGCCATCGCCTCGCACCGCCAGGGCCGCACCTACCACCCGCCGGCCGACGAGTGCCCCCTGTGCCCCTCCGCCGGGGAACGGCTCAGCGAGATCCCCGACTCCGCGTACGACGTCGTGGTCTTCGAGAACCGCTTCCCCTCGCTCGCGGGCGACGCGGGCCGCTGCGAGGTCGTCTGCTTCACCCCCGACCACACGGCCTCCTTCGCCGACCTCACCCCCGAGCAGGCCGGACTCGTCCTGGAGGCCTGGACCGACCGCACCGCCGAACTCGCCCACCTGGACTCCGTGGCGCAGGTGTTCTGCTTCGAGAACCGCGGCGCCGAGATCGGCGTGACCCTCGGCCACCCGCACGGCCAGATCTACGCCTACCCCTTCGTCACCCCGCGCACGGACCTGATGCTGCGCTCGCTCGGCGCGTTCAAGGAGTCCACCGGCACCAACCTCTTCGACGACATCGTCGCGAAGGAGAGCGCCGGCGAGCGGGTCGTCCTGGCGGGCGAGCACTGGGTGGCCTTCGTGCCGTACGCGGCGCACTGGCCCTACGAGGTGCACCTGTACCCCAAGCGCCGGGTCCCCGACCTGCTCGCCCTCGACGAAGCGGCGCGCGCGGAGTTCCCGCGGATCTACCTGGAACTCCTCAGGCGCTTCGACCGGATCTTCGACACCTCGGGCACGACCCCCACCCCCTACATCGCGGCCTGGCACCAGGCGCCGTTCACCGGCCTCGACGGACATGACGGGATCAACCGGGACGACTTCGGCCTGCACCTCGAACTTTTCACGATTCGCCGCACTTCGGGCAAGCTGAAGTTCCTCGCGGGTTCCGAATCCGGCATGAGCGTGTTCATCAACGACGTGCCGCCGGAAGCCGCGGCCCAGCGACTGCGAGAGGTAGCGAGTTCATGAGCGGTAAGTACCTGGTCACCGGTGGTGCGGGCTACGTCGGAAGTGTGGTGGCGCAGCATCTGATCGAGGCCGGGCACGAGGTGACCGTGCTCGACAACCTCTCGACGGGCTTCCGTGAAGGCGTCCCCGCCGGCGCCGCGTTCATCGAGGGCGACATCCGCGACGCGGCCAAGTGGCTGGACTCCACGTACGACGCCGTGCTCCACTTCGCCGCCTTCTCCCAGGTCGGCGAGTCCGTCGTGAAGCCCGAGAAGTACTGGGCCAACAACGTCGGCGGCACCATGGCGCTGCTCGCCGCCATGCGCGACGCCGACGTGCGCCGGCTCGTCTTCTCCTCCACCGCCGCCACGTACGGCGAACCCGTGAGCACCCCCATCACGGAGACCGACCCGACCGCGCCGACCTCTCCGTACGGCGCCTCCAAGCTCGCCGTCGACCACATGATCAGCGGCGAGGCCGCCGCGCACGGCCTGGCCGCCGTCTCGCTGCGCTACTTCAACGTCGCGGGCGCGTACGGCGACTGCGGCGAGCGCCACGACCCCGAGTCGCACCTCATCCCGCTCGTCCTCCAGGTCGCCCAGGGCCGCCGCGAGGCGATCAACGTCTTCGGCGACGACTACCCGACGCCGGACGGCACCTGCGTGCGCGACTACATCCACGTCGCCGACCTCGCCGAGGCCCACCTCCTCGCCGTCGACGCCGCCACCCCCGGCGAGCACCTCATCTGCAACCTCGGCAACGGCAACGGCTTCTCCGTGCGCGAGGTCATCGAGACCGTCCGCGAGGTCACCGGCCACCCCATCCCGGAGGTCACGGCCCCGCGCCGCGGCGGCGACCCGGCGGTCCTGGTCGCATCGGCCGCCACCGCACGCGAGAAGCTCGGCTGGAACCCGACCCGCGCGGACCTCGCGGGCATCGTCGCCGACGCCTGGGCGTTCGCCCGGCGTTGAGAGAAAAAACGAGGGGCTGAGGGGCAACCGATGGACGTAGCGGGCAAGTTCGCCGAGCTGTACGGGTACCCGGCGCAGGGGGTGTGGTCGGCCCCGGGCCGGGTCAACCTCATCGGCGAGTACACGGACTTCAACGAGGGGTTCGTGCTGCCGCTCGCCCTGCCGCACACCGCGGTGGCGGCCGCGGCCCGGCGCACCGACGGCGTCCTGCGGCTGCACTCCGCGGACATCGACGCCCCCGTCGCCGAACTCCGCGTCGACACCCTCGAACCCCTGTCGAAGTACGGGCAGGGCGGCTGGGCCGCCTACCCCGCCGGTGTGGTGTGGGCGCTGCGGGACGCGGGCCACGACGTGTCCGGCGGCGCCGACATCCACCTCGCCTCGACCGTGCCCACCGGGGCGGGCCTGTCCTCGTCGGCCGCCCTGGAGGTCGTCACGGCCCTTGCTCTGAACGACCTGTACGGGCTCGGCCTCGACCGGCCGCGTCTCGCGGTCCTCGCCCAGCGCGCCGAGAACGCCTTCGTCGGCGTGCCCTGCGGCGTGATGGACCAGATGGCCTCCGCGTGCGCCACCGAGGGCCACGCCCTGCACCTGGACTGCCGCGACCTGGCGATACGGCAGGTCCCCTTCGACCTCGACGCGCACGGCCTGCGGCTGCTCGTCGTCGACACCCGGGTCAAGCACGAGCTGGGCGACGGGGCGTACGCGGAGCGCCGGGCCGGCTGCGAGGAGGGCGCCCGCATCCTGGGCGTGACCCACCTGCGGGACGTGCCGTACGACGAACTCCCCGCGGCGCTGGAGCGGCTGACGGACGAGCGGATCCGGCGGTACGTGCGGCACATTGTCTCGGACGACCACCGCGTCGAGCGGGTCATCGGCCTCCTCGACGCCGGCGACGTCCGCGCGGCCGGCCCCGTCCTCACCGAGGGACACGCCTCGCTCCGCGACGACCTGCGCATCTCCTGCCCGGAGCTGGACCTGGTGGTGAGCTCCGCGAACGCGGCGGGCGCGCTCGGCGCCCGGATGACCGGCGGCGGCTTCGGCGGCTCGGCGCTCGTCCTGGTGGAGGCGGCCGACGCGGAGACGGTCACGAAGTCCGTCCTCGCGGCCTTCGACGCGGCGGGCTTCACGGCGCCGCGGGTGTTCCCCGCGGCCCCGTCGGCGGGGGCGCGCCGGGAGGCGTGAGCGGGCGGTGACCGGGCCCGGCGGAACCCGGCGGAACCCGGCGGAAAAAGATTCCGCCGACCGGTCACATCGGTGCGGTGTGCTCCGTCATGGCAGTGAACAGCCGAGAACGGCACCGGCCAGGGCGGCACCGCTTCGGCGGCCGCGCGACAGAGGAGCGTCCCAGATGTCCACCACCCACACCGTCGTCACCCTGATCGCCGCCGCGATGGTGGGCTTCTCCGCCGTCTCCGTCTTCCTGCGCGCCCAGTGGGTCGTGCAGCCGATGGCCGACTACGGCGTCCCCATGAGGTGGCTGCCCTGGCTCGGCGCCGCCAAGGCCGCGGGCGTCGCAGGGCTGCTCGCCGGCCTGTTCGTGCCGGTGGTCGGGACCGTGGCGGCGATCGCCCTGGTGCTGTACTTCGCCGGGGCCGTCGTCACCGTGGTGCGGGCGCGCTGGTACGCGCACATCCCGTTCCCGCTGCTGTACGCGGCGCCGGTCGCCGGCGCCCTGGTCGTGGGGCTCGCGGCCTGAGCCCGCGGGTCAGCCCAGCCGCTTGGTGAGCGTGAACTCCTTGACGCCCTCGGGGTAGTCGGGGATCACGCTCACCAGCTCGTACCCCTGGTTCCGGTAGAAGCCCGGGGCCTGGAAGTCCCACGTCTCCACCCGGGAGCTGCGGCAGCCGCGCTCCTCGACGGCCACCCGTTCCGCCTCCGCGAGCAGCCGTGAGCCGAGGCCCGCCCCGCGGTGCCGGTCGTCGACCCAGAGGTAGTCCACGTGCAGCCAGCGCGCCCAGGTGTGCGCGGCGATCCCCGCGGCCAGCCCGCCCGTCTCGTCCAACGCCCAGACGGCCAGCGGCACTTCCTGGTCGTCGCGGGTGCCGCGGAGCGCGCGCAGCTCCGCCGACGCCGCCGTGTTCGTCTCGCTCAGCCGCGAGCGCAGCAGACCCAGCCGCTCTTTGTCGACTCCCGTCTCCATCCGAAACATATGGCTCACCATAAACGCGTCGGCCAATCAGTTCTGCAAATCACCTTCCGCTGCGGGCGTGCGGCCCTACTCTGAAGGGCAGTGCCGGTGGGGGCCGGCACTGATCAGGGGGCGAGACAGTCGGGTACAGCGCCCGGCGTGGGGGCAGCGGTCACGTCCGGCGGCGGCCGGGCCACCGCGTCGACCCCCGCACCGGGCGCCGTACCCGCACCAGCCGTTCTCCGATGATGGGGTATCCCCAGCTCCCTGCCGGGAGCGCGGGGAAGGGGGTTTCTGTGGTTCGCATTCGAGTCCTGGTCGTCGACGACCACCGCATCTTCGCCGAGTCGCTGGCCGCCGCGCTCGCGGCCGAGCCCGACGTCGAGGTGTCGGCGGCCGGCAGCGGTCCCGCCGCACTGCGCTGCCTGGAGCGCTCGATCGCCGAGGGGCGCAGGTACGACGTGCTGCTCGTCGACGCCGACCTCGGCAGCGCCGCGAGCGTCCTGGCCGCCCGGCCCGCCGTCTCCGTCCAGGAGGGCAACGCCGACGGGCTCGTCGACGGCATCTCGCTGGTCGCGGGGGTGCGCACCGGCCAGCCCGCCGTGCGCACCGTGGTGCTCGCCGAGAAGGACGACCCGCGCCGCGCGGCGCTCGCCCTGCAGGCCGGGGCCTCCGGCTGGGTCGCCAAGGACTGCTCGCTCTCCCGGCTCCTGACGGTCATACGGGGCGTGCTGCGCGACGAGACCCACCTGCCGCCCGCCCTGCTCACCGGCGTGCTGCGCGAGCTGACCGCGGCCCGCAAGCACCGCACCGAGTCCGAGCGCCTGGTGGAGTCGCTGACCCCGCGCGAGCGCGAGGTGCTGCGCTGCATGGTGGCGGGGCTCGGCCGCAAGGCCGTCGCCGAGCGTCTCTTCCTCTCCCCGCACACGGTGCGTACGCACATGCAGAACGTGCTGGGCAAGCTGGGCGTGCACTCCACGCTCGCCGCGGTGGCGCTGGCCCGGCGCGCGGGCGTCGGGCCGGCCGACCTAGCCGGGGATGTTGTCGAACGGGGCGGTCAACTGGCGTAGCAGCCCCGCCAGTTCGCCGCGCTGAGCGCGGGAGAGCTCGGCGAGGATCGCCCGCTCCTGCTCCAGGAGTCCGGCCAGGGCCTGGTCCGCGCGGTCCCGGCCCTCCGCGGTGAGCCGCACCAGGACGCCGCGCCGGTCGCTGGGGTCCGGCAGCCGCTCGACGAGGCCCTTCTTCGCGAGGCGGTCGATGCGATTCGTCATCGTGCCGGACGTCACGAGCGTCTGGGTCAGGAGCTGGCCGGGGGAGAGCTGGTAGGGCGCGCCGGCGCGCCGCAGCGACGTCAGGACGTCGAACTCCCACGGCTCCAGGTTGTGCTCCGAGAAGGCGAGCCTTCGGGCACGGTCCAGGTGCCGCGCGAGCCTGCTCACGCGGCTGAGCACCTCGAGTGGTTCCACGTCGAGGTCCGGGCGCTCCCGGCGCCACGCTGCGACCAGCCGATCGACCTCGTCCTCCATGACGATCAGTGTAGGGGGTCTGTCGACATGAAGTCTCTTGACGTCAAGATACTTCGGGTTCAGGATGGCCCTCGGAGCGCGCACCGCACGTCACCCCGGCGTCCCGCCGCGTTCCCCGCGCCGTCGTCGAGGAGGCCCACCATGCCCGCATCCGCAGCCGCCGCCACCTGGGATCCCCACCAGTACCTGCGCCACGCCGACCACCGCTCCCGGCCCTTCGTGGACCTGCTCGCCCGCGTCCCCGACCTCCCCGCCGCCGGCCGCCCGCCCCGCGTCGCCGACCTCGGCTGCGGCCCCGGCAACGTCACCCGGCTCCTCGCCGAGCGCTGGCCCACCGCGCACATCACCGGCTTCGACAACTCCCCGGAGATGCTGGCCAGGGCCGAGGCGGTGGCGGGCCCCACGGCCGGCGGCGGCCTCCTCGACTTCGCCCCCGCCGATGCCACCCGGTGGACACCGGCCCCGGGAACGTACGACCTGATCGTGTCCAACGCGACCCTCCAGTGGGTGCCGGGCCACCCCGGCTCGTTCGCCGCCTGGATCGACGCCCTGACGCGCGGCGGCACGTTCGCCTTCCAGGTGCCGGGCAACTTCGACGCCCCCAGCCACGTCCTGATGCGGGAACTGAGCGGCTCCGAGCGGTGGCGGGGGCGGCTCGGCGGACGGCTGCGGCACGCGGACGCGGTCCTGACGCCGGGGGAGTACCTGGAGCGGCTCGCGGACCTCGGCTGCGCGGTCGACGCGTGGGAGACGACGTACCAGCACCTGCTGACCGGCGAGGACCCGGTCCTGGACTGGGTGAAGGGCACGGGCCTGCGCCCGGTCCTGACCGCCCTGGCCGACGACCCCGCCGCCACGGAGGCGTTCCTGTCGGAGTACCGCGACCTCCTGCGCACGGCCTACCCGGCGACCGCCCACGGCACCGTCTTCCCCTTCCGCCGGGTGTTCGCGGTGGCCCGCAAGGAAGGCGGTGCGTGATGCTCGCGTCCCTTGACCACGTCCAGCTCGCCGCCCCGCCCGGCAGCGAGGACCTGCTGCGGGCCTACTACGTCGACGTGCTCGGCATGACGGAGGTGTCGAAGCCGCCGGTGCCCGCGGCACGCGGCGGCTGCTGGTTCGAGGCGGGCGACGTCCGCCTGCACGTCGGCGTCGAGGACGACTTCCACCCCGCCCGAAAGGCCCACCCCGGCCTGCGGGTCCGGGACATCGCCGGGTACGCGGACCGACTGACCGCGCGGGGCGCCGAGGTCGTGTGGGACGACAACCTGCCGGGCCACCGCCGCTTCTACTCCGAGGACCCGGTCGGCAACCGCCTCGAATTCCTCGAACCGTTGGCCTGACCTCGCACGTTCGGGTGATCGCCGGGGGCTTTTCGGGTGACGATGCACTCGGCGCCGTACCGTCACCGTGTCGCTTGTGCCGCAGTGGCGCCCGCGCCCACACTGATGGAGGAGGTGCTGCACGATGACCGCTCTCGCACATGAGGTGACCCCCGTGGTGAACAACCCGGTACCCGACTTGGACGAGGTCCTGTGGCAGGCGTGGAAGGCCATGGATCTCCCCGAGGGCTACCGCGCCGAGATCATCGAGGGAGCCATCGAGGTGTCGCCCACCGGTCGCCGTCGTCACGGCGTGCTCATCAACCGTTGCCGTCGTGCGCTGGACCGGCACCTTTCGGGCAGCGATTACCTGCCGTTCCAGGACATCAACGTCATCCACGGCCGCAAGTCCTGGATCCCCGACCTCTTCGTCGCCCCGGAGGACCTCGACGAGATCCCCAACGAGGAAGACCTCGGCGTCGACGCCTCCGGAGTCGCCCTGGTCGTCGAGGTCGTCTCACCCGGCTCCCGCAACATCGAGCGCGACCGCGTCCGCAAGCGTCGCGAGTACGCCCGCGCCGGCATCCCCGTCTATGTGATCGTCGACGACTTCGACGAGGACGGCGCGGTCCTCGTCCTGACCGCGCCCAACCCGAAGAAGGAGAGCTACGAGGACGAGCACCGCGTCCCGTACGGCACCGACGCCGTCGTCCCGAGCGGCCCCGCCAAGGGCTTCGCCATCGGTGAGGCCATCACCCGGAGCTGACCGGCGTCAGCTCTTCCGGTGGCCTATCAGCCGCGGCTTCGGCTCCAGGCCGTCGAGGCCGTGCCACGCCAGGTTCACCAGGTGGGCCGCCACCTCCGCCTTCTTCGGCTTGCGGACGTCCAGCCACCACTGGCCCGTCAGCGCGACCATGCCGACCAGCGCCTGCGCGTACAGCGGCGCCAGCTTCTGGTCGAAGCCGCGGCCCTTGAACTCCTGGCCCAGGATGTCCTCGACCTGCGTCGCGATGTCGGAGATCAGGGACGCGAAGGTGCCGGTGGACTGGGCCACCGGGGAATCGCGCACCAGGATGCGGAAACCGTCCGTGTACGTGTCGATGTAGTCGAGCAGGGCGAACGCGGCTTGTTCGAGGAGCTCGCGCGGGTGGCCCGCCGTCAGCGCCCCCGTCACCATGTCCAGGAGCGCCCGCATCTCGCGGTCCACCACCACCGCGTACAGCCCCTCCTTGCCGCCGAAGTGCTCGTACACCACCGGCTTGGAGACCCCGGCCTTGGCCGCGATCTCCTCCACCGACGTGCCCTCGAACCCCTTGGCGGCGAAGAGCGTACGGCCGATGTCCAGCAGCTGCTCCCGGCGCTCGGCACCCGTCATCCGGGTCCGGCGGGCACGCCGGGGCTGCTTCTCTTTGCCGGCAGGGCTGGAATTGCTGGAGTCGGTCGCCACGTCGTCCATCATGCCGCGTCGGGCGAGCGCGCCCCGCGCCGGGACTCGGCCTCCCCCGCGGGCCTGCGCCGCGCGTCCAGGCGCGACTGCGAGGGCCACCGCACGTCGGACGCCCAGCCCAGCTGCTCGCACCAGCGGATGATCCGCGCGGACGAGTCGATCTGGCCCTTCATCACGCCGTGCCGCGCCGACGTCGGGTCGGCGTGGTGGAGGTTGTGCCAGGACTCCCCGCAGGAGAGCACCGCCAGCCACCACACGTTGCCCGAACGGTCCCGGGACTTGAAGGGGCGCTTGCCCACCGCGTGACAGATCGAGTTGATCGACCACGTCACGTGGTGCAGCAGCGCGACCCGGACCAGCGAGCCCCAGAAGAACGCCGTGAACGCGCCCCACCACGACATCGTGACCAGCCCGCCCACCAGCGGCGGGATGCCCAGCGACACGATCGTCCAGAACAGGAACTGCCGCGAGATCGTGACGAGCGCCGGGTCCTTGATCAGGTCCGGTGCGTACTTCTCCTGTGACGTCCGCTCCTCATCGAACATCCATCCGATGTGCGCCCACCACAACCCCTTCATCAGGGCCGGGACCGTCTCGCCGAACCGCCACGGGGAGTGCGGGTCGCCCTCCGCGTCCGAGAACTTGTGGTGCTTGCGGTGGTCGGCCACCCAGCGGACCAGCGGGCCCTCCACCGCCATCGACCCCGCCACCGCCAGCGCGATCCGCAGCGGCCGCTTCGCCTTGAAGGAGCCGTGCGTGAAGTAACGGTGGAAGCCGATGGTGATGCCGTGGCACCCCAGGTAGTACATGAACACGAGCAGGCCCAGATCCAGCCAGCTCACCCCCCAGCCCCAGGCCAGCGGCACGGCCCCCAGCACGGCGATGAAGGGAACGACGATGAAGAGGAGAAGGGCGAGCTGTTCGAGTGAGCGCTTCTGCTCGCCGCCCAGTGTCGCGGGAGGCAGCGGGCCGCCGGGGTCACCGGTCGTCCGCGGAGCGTCGTCGATCACATCGGTGTCGGAGTACGCATCGGAGCTTGTCGTCATGGGCACGTCCCCTGTGGGGTCGAGGGTTGAGGTGGGATCAGTGCGTGGGCACGGTTCCTGCCACGGCTGCCATACCGCGTTTCCTACGGTTCCGTAACCTACGGCGACGTAAGTATGGCAGTGCGGAGCCCCGCGGCAAGAGGCCGCGAGCTCCGTGCCCGAGGTGACACCTATCCTTGGAGACGGTCGGACAGCGCGGTCCGCTCTCTATCTCCCCCGGACCCCTACCGGGGACCCCTCCCAGACGTGCTTCAAACACTGCAAGGAGCCGCACCTGTGAGCAGTGCCGACGACCGGGGCCAGCAGGCCACCAGCAACGCCAGCACCGAGCTGCGCGCCGACATCCGCCGCCTCGGCGACCTGCTCGGCGAGACCCTCGTACGCCAAGAGGGTCCCGAACTCCTCGAACTGGTCGAAAAGGTCCGCCGCCTGACGCGCGAGGACGGCGAGGCCGCCGCCAAGCTCCTCGGCGGCACGGAACTGGAGACCGCCGCCAAGCTGGTCCGCGCCTTCTCCACCTACTTCCACCTGGCGAACGTCACCGAGCAGGTCCACCGCGGCCGCGAGCTCCGCACCCGGCGCGCCGCCGAGGGCGGACTCCTCTCCCGCACCGCGGACCGCCTCAAGGACGCCGACCCCGAGCACCTGCGCCAGACCGTGCGCAACCTCAACGTGCGCCCCGTCTTCACCGCGCACCCCACCGAGGCCGCCCGCCGCTCGGTCCTCAACAAGCTCCGCCGCGTCGCCGCGCTCCTGGAAACCCCGGTCATCGAGTCCGACCGGCGCCGCCACGACACCCGACTGGCCGAGAACATCGACCTCGTCTGGCAGACCGACGAGCTCCGCGTGGTGCGCCCCGAACCCGCCGACGAGGCCCGCAACGCCATCTACTACCTCGACGAGCTGCACGCCGGCGCCGTCGGCGACGTCCTGGAGGACCTCACCGCCGAGCTGGAACGCGTCGGCGTCCAGCTGCCCGAAGGCACCCGCCCCCTCACCTTCGGCACCTGGATCGGCGGCGACCGCGACGGCAACCCCAACGTGACCCCCGAGGTCACCTGGGACGTCCTGATCCTCCAGCACGAGCACGGCATCAACGACGCGCTCGACCTGATCGACGAGCTGCGCGGCTTCCTCTCCAACTCCATCCGCTACACCGGAGCCACCGAGGAACTGCGCGCCTCCCTCCAGTGCGACCTGGAGCGGCTGCCCGAGATCAGCCCCCGCTACAAGCGCCTCAACGCCGAGGAGCCCTACCGCCTCAAGGCCACCTGCATCCGGCAGAAGCTGGAGAACACCAAGCAGCGCCTGGCCAAGGGCACCGCGCACGTGGAGGGCCGCGACTACCTCGGCACCGCCGAGCTGCTGCACGACCTCACCCTCATCCAGACCTCGCTGCGCGAGCACAAGGGCGCCCTCTTCGCCGACGGCCGGATGAACCGCACCATCCGCACGCTCGCCGCCTTCGGCCTCCAGCTCGCCACCATGGACGTACGCGAGCACGCCGACGCCCACCACCACGCCCTCGGCCAGCTCTTCGACCGCCTCGGCGAGGAGTCCTGGCGCTACGCCGACATGCCCCGCGAGTACCGCCAGAAGCTCCTCGCCAAGGAGCTCAGGTCCCGGCGCCCGCTCGCCCCCTCCCCGGCACCGCTCGACGCCGCTGGCGAGAAGACCCTCGGCGTCTTCCACACCGTCAAGAAGGCCCTCGAAGTCTTCGGCCCCGAAGTCATCGAGTCGTACATCATCTCGATGTGCCAGGGCGCCGACGACGTCTTCGCCGCCGCCGTCCTCGCCCGCGAAGCCGGCCTCATCGACCTGCACGCCGGCTGGGCCAAGATCGGCATCGTCCCGCTCCTGGAGACCACCGACGAGCTCCGCGCCGCCGACGTCATCCTCGACGAGATGCTCGCCGACCCGTCCTACCGGCGCCTGGTCGCCCTGCGCGGCGACGTCCAGGAAGTCATGCTCGGCTACTCGGACTCCTCCAAGTTCGGCGGCATCACCACCAGCCAGTGGGAGATCCACCGCGCCCAGCGCCGACTGCGCGACGTCGCCCACCGCTACGGCGTGCGCCTGCGCCTCTTCCACGGCCGCGGCGGCACCGTCGGCCGCGGCGGCGGCCCCTCCCACGACGCGATCCTCGCCCAGCCCTGGGGCACCCTGGAGGGCGAGATCAAGGTGACCGAGCAGGGCGAGGTCATCTCCGACAAGTACCTCGTGCCGTCACTGGCCAGGGAGAACCTGGAACTCACGGTCGCCGCCACGCTCCAGGCCTCTGCCCTGCACACGGCCCCCCGCCAGTCCGACGAGGCCCTCGCCCGCTGGGACGCCGCCATGGACGTCGTCTCCGACGCCGCGCACTCCGCGTACCGCAGGCTCGTCGAGGACCCGGACCTGCCGACGTACTTCCTCGCCTCCACCCCGGTCGACCAGCTCGCCGACCTGCACCTGGGCTCGCGGCCCTCCCGCCGCCCCGGCTCCGGCGTCTCCCTCGACGGCCTGCGCGCCATCCCGTGGGTCTTCGGCTGGACCCAGTCCCGGCAGATCGTCCCCGGCTGGTTCGGCGTCGGCTCCGGCCTCAAGGCGCTGCGCGAGGCCGGCCTCGACACCGTCCTCGACGAGATGCACGAGCACTGGCACTTCTTCCGCAACTTCCTCTCCAACGTCGAGATGACGCTCGCCAAGACGGACCTGCGGATCGCCCGGCACTACGTCGAAACCCTCGTGCCCGACGAACTCCGGCACGTCTTCGCCACCATCGAGGAAGAACACGAACTGACCGTCCGCGAGGTCCTGCGCATCACCGGCGGCGAACAGCTCCTCGACTCCCACCCGGCCCTCCAGCAGACCTTCGCCATCCGCGACGCCTACCTGGACCCCATCTCCTACCTCCAGGTAGCCCTGCTGAAGCGCCAGCGCGACGCCGCGGAGTCGGGGGAGGAACCCGACCCGCTGCTCGGCCGGGCCCTGCTGCTCACCGTCAACGGCGTGGCCGCGGGCCTCCGCAACACGGGCTGACCACTCCTCGCACCACGCGACGGGGCCCCGCACCACTTCGGTGGTGCGGGGCCCCGTCGCCGTTCTAGGAGTTGTACGCGCTCTGCGCCCGCTCCAACCCCTCCGTGACCAGCGCCTCCACCGCGTCGGACGCGCGGTCCACGAAATAGTCCAGCTCCTTGCGCTCCGCCGACGAGAAGTCCTTCAGGACGAAGTCCGCCACCTGCATCCGGCCCGGCGGACGCCCGATGCCGAACCGCACCCGGTGGTAGTCCGGACCCATCGCCTTCGTCATCGACTTCAGACCGTTGTGGCCGTTGTCGCCACCGCCCAGCTTCAACCGCAGCGCGCCGTAATCGATGTCCAGCTCGTCATGGACCGCGACGATCTGCTCGGTCGGCACCTTGTAGAAATCACGCAGCGCCGTCACCGGACCGCCCGACACGTTCATGTACGACATGGGCTTGACCAGGATCACCCGGCGGCCCGCCGGACCGGGCGCACCGATCCGCCCCTCGACCACCTGCGCCTGCGCCTTCCCCGCCCGCTTGAACTTGCCGCCCATCCGCAGGGCCAGCAGATCCGCCACCATGAACCCCACGTTGTGCCGGTTCATCGCGTACTCGGGACCCGGATTGCCCAGGCCCGCGATCAGCCAGGGAGCGCTGGCATCCGTCGTCACGTCCATGTCTCCTTCATACGCCCAAGTCCAGTCCATACGCGGCAGCCGCCGCCCCCCGACGGGGAGCGGCGGCTGCCGGCTGTCCGGATCCGATCAGATCCGACGCGAGGCTCAGGCCTCGGCGGCCTCGTCACCCTCGGCGGCACCCTCGGCCGGGGCCTCCTCGGCCTGCGCGGCCAGGACCTGGATGACGACCGCGTCCTCGTCGATGGCCAGCGTGGAGCCGGACGGCAGCGGGATGTCCTTGGCGAGGATGGACGCACCGGCGTCCAGGCCCGCGATGGAGACCGTGACCTCGGTCGGGATGTGGGTCGCCTCGGCCTCGACCGGCAGCGTGTTCAGCACGTGCTCGAGCAGGTTGCTGCCCGGAGCCAGCTCGCCCTCGGTGTGCACGGGGATCTCGACCGTGACCTTCTCGCCGCTGCGGACCAGCAGCAGGTCGACGTGCTTCAGGATGCCCTGACGGAGGGCGTCACGCTGCACGGCCTTCGGGATCGCCAGCTGGGTCTTGCCGTCCACGTCCAGGGAGATCAGGACGTTCGGCGTACGCAGCGCCATCAGCAGGTCGTGGCCCGGCAGCGCCAGGTGGACCGGCTCGGCGCCGTGACCGTAGAGAACGCCGGGAACCTTGTCCTCGCGACGGATGCGGCGGGCGGCGCCCTTGCCGAACTCGGTGCGGGTCTCAGCCTTGAGCTTGACCTCAGCCATGTGCACTCCTCGAACTAACAGGTGTCGGATGGGGTTACCCGGCCATACGACTGGCCTGCTACGAAGAGCGCGTCGATAACGGACAGCCACACAAAAAAGTGCGGCCTCCCTCGCCGAGCAACTTCTGAAGTCTACTCGGCCGGGAGGCCACACCCAAAAGGATCTTTACTGCTCCTCGAAGAGGCTCGTCACCGAACCGTCCTCGAAGACCTCACGCACCGCGTTCGCGATCGTCGGCGCGATCGAAAGCACCGTGATCTTGTCGAGCTCCAGCTCACCCGGCGTCGGCAGAGTGTCCGTGAACACGAACTCGCTCACCTTGGAGTTCTTCAGCCGGTCCGCGGCCGGACCCGACAGCACACCGTGCGTCGCCGTCACGATGACGTCCTCCGCACCGTGCGCGAACAGCGCGTCCGCGGCGGCACAGATCGTGCCACCCGTGTCGATCATGTCGTCCACCAGGACACAGACACGGCCCTTGACCTCACCCACGACCTCGTGGACGGTCACCTGGTTCGCGACGTCCTTGTCACGGCGCTTGTGCACGATCGCCAGCGGAGCGCCCAGCCGGTCGCACCAGCGGTCGGCGACACGCACCCGGCCGGCGTCCGGCGACACCACGGTCAGCTTCGAACGGTCGACCTTCGCACCCACGTAGTCCGCCAGGATCGGCAGCGCGAACAGATGGTCCACCGGACCGTCGAAGAAACCCTGGATCTGGTCCGTGTGCAGATCGACCGTGAGGATGCGGTCGGCACCCGCGGTGGCCATCAGATCCGCGATCAGACGCGCCGAGATCGGTTCACGCCCACGGTGCTTCTTGTCCTGCCGCGCGTAACCGTAGAACGGCACGATGACGGTGATGGAGCGGGCCGACGCGCGCTTCAGCGCGTCGATCATGATCAGCTGCTCCATGATCCACTTGTTGATCGGAGCGGTGTGGCTCTGGATCAGGAAGCAGTCGGCGCCGCGCGCCGACTCCTGATAGCGGACGTAGATCTCACCGTTGGCGAAATCGAAGGCCTTCGTCGGCACGATGCCGACACCCAGCTTGTGTGCGACCTCCTCGGCCAACTCGGGGTGGGCGCGGCCGGAGAAGAGCATCAACTTCTTCTCGCCGGTCGTCTTGATCCCGGTCACAGCACTGTCTCCTCAGAGAGTTCTTCCCGCTGCCGTACTCACGCGTCCCGGTGCGTCGAGTCGGCCGAATGTGCACCTATCACGGTACGCGCTGTCAGGCGCACCTGTTTCCGGTCAGCTTTCGCCGGCCGGCTCCCGGGACGCCGCCTCCGCCGCCTTCGCGGCCGCGCTCCCCGGACGCTTACGGGCCACCCAGCCCTCGATATTCCGCTGCTGGCCCCGCGCCACGGCCAGCGAACCCGCCGGCACATCCTTCGTGATCACGGACCCGGCAGCGGTGTACGCACCGTCCCCCACCGTGACAGGAGCCACAAACATGTTGTCCGAACCCGTACGACAGTGGGACCCCACCGTCGTGTGGTGCTTCGCCTCACCGTCGTAGTTCACGAAGACGCTCGCCGCACCGATGTTGGAGAACTCACCGATCGTCGCGTCCCCCACGTACGACAGGTGCGGCACCTTCGAACCGTCACCGATCGTCGCGTTCTTCATCTCCACATACGTACCCGCCTTGGAGCGCACCCCAAGCCGGGTACCCGGCCGCAGATACGCGAACGGGCCCACGCTCGCCTGCTCCCCGACCTCCGCGCTGTACGCGACGGAATTGTCCACCCGCGCCCCCGCACCGACCCGGGTGTCCGTCAGCCGGGTGTTCGGCCCGACCTCGGCGCCCTTGCCCACATGCGTGGCCCCGTGCAGCTGCGTGCCCGGATGCACCACCGCGTCCCGCTCGAAGGTCACCGTCGCGTCGACCCACGTGGACGCCGGGTCCACCACGGTCACACCCGCGAGCATCGCCTCGGTCAGCAGCCGGTCGTTCAACGTGCGGCGCGCGGCCGCCAGTTGGACACGGTTGTTGATGCCCGCGATCTCCTCGTGGTCCCCGGCGACGGCGGCACCGACCCGGTGCCCGGCCTCGCGCAGGATCCCCAGGACATCGGTCAGGTACTCCTCGCCCTGACTGTTGTCCGTACGCACCTTGCCGAGCGCCTCGGCGAGCAGCCGCCCGTCGAACGCGAACACACCGGAGTTGATCTCACGGATCGCGCGCTGCGACTCGGTGGCGTCCTTGTGCTCGACGATCGCCGTCACCGAGCCGTTCGCCCCGTCGCGCACGATGCGGCCGTAGCCCGTCGCGTCCGGCACCTCGGCGGTCAGCACGGTCACGGCGTTCCCGTCGCCGTCGTGGGTCTCGGCGAGCTGCCGCAGCGTCTCGCCGGTCAGCAGCGGGGTGTCGCCGCAGACGACGATCACGGTGCCGTCGACGGTGCCGCCCAGCTCCTCCAGGCCGATCCGTACGGCGTGCCCCGTACCGTTCTGCTCGGCCTGGTAGGCGGTGCGCACCTGCGGCGCGATGGCCCCCAGGTGCTCGCGCACCTGCTCGCTCTGGAAACCGACGACGGTCACGAGCTGCTCGGGCGAGAGCGCGGATGCGGCGTGCAGGACGTGTCCGATGAGGGAACGGCCACAGATCTCGTGCAGGACCTTGGGAAGGTCCGACTTCATACGGGTTCCCTCACCCGCTGCGAGGACGACGACGGCTGCCGGGCGGTTGGCGCTCACGGGGGTGCCCTTCGGCTTCGGATGGCTTGGGGTGCCTGGTGGGGTGGACATCCGCAGGATACCGGGGCGTTGGGGGGTGGAAATGAGGGCGGGTCCTGACCTGGCGGTCAGGACCCGAACTCTGCTGCTCCCGGGGGAGGACTCGAACCCCCATGATCAGAACCAAAATCTGACGTCTTGCCCTTAGACGACCCGGGATTACCGCTATGTCCGATTCTGAAGATCGGGCGCGGAGGCAGCACCTACTATGCCGTACCACCAGCCTTCGATGCGACGGTACAAGTCGGCTCCTTGTTTGACGCGGATGACCAGGCAGCCGCGGTAGTTCTCACCCACGTTCTTGCGAACCGTTTTGGGGTTGTGCTTCTTGACGGTCGTCCTCTGGAACGTCGACACGTCGACGCCGACGACATCGGCCCAGTACCGCTCGGCGCTCTCGGTGTCCGCTGTGATGTGGATCATGAGTCGGTACCGCAGCCGTTCGGGTGCGATGCCCAGCAGCCGCAGCCAGGCCAAGTAGAGCCGGATGACGCCAGGATCGCTGTTCACGAAGGTGACGGTCTCGCGGCGGGCGTACTCCTTGTCCTTCGTGCCTTCTGCCCAGTACAGCGCGACGCCGGCCATCATGAGCTCGCGGTCCGAGAGCTTCCCGATCTCCTGTCTGGCACCGTCCTTCACGCGCTGCCGCTCGACGTCCCGCATCGCCAGTTCGTGCTCCCATCGCTTACGAGCCGCCAGCTTCGCCTGTTCCGACGGATCCCGACGCTCCGGTCGGGGCAGATCCCGTACCCACAACGAGATCGAACTCTTCGAGCACCCGAGTTCCACTTGGATCTGGTCGTACGTCCAGCCCTGAGTCCGGAGCTCACGCGCTCGCTCCCGAAGGTCGTCCTTCGCGCGTGGTCGCTTCGTCCAGGCG
Organism: Streptomyces sp. NPDC041713; assembly: GCF_055591085.1. Taxonomy (NCBI): domain Bacteria; kingdom Bacillati; phylum Actinomycetota; class Actinomycetes; order Kitasatosporales; family Streptomycetaceae; genus Streptomyces; species Streptomyces sp. NPDC041713. The sequence continues at coordinate 156,217 of NZ_JBVIZY010000005.1, read as the reverse complement.
GGCGGCGGCTCGCCCTGTACCAGCCTGTTCAGGATGTCGTTGTTGAAGACCTTCAACTCGTCGCGGATTTGCCGCAGGCTCAGCCCCTCCCGCCGTAACGCGACCGCCCTCTCCCGCAGCCCCTCGAAGTCCTCGTACTTGTCCCTGGACGCGCCCCTGCCGGGCGTGATCTCCGTCATGGGTCGACCGTCGTCCGGAATGCGGACGTCCGGCGGGAAACCGGGAAGGGTTCAACAGTTCGAGGGATACCGGCAGGTTTCGCTTCCGGTCGAACACGGCGTGTGCTGGATCACCGAGCCGGAAACTCACCGGAAAACCGGGGCGGAACGCCCGTACGCTGGAAGGCATGACCTTGACGGGGGACGACCGCACCACGGCCATGACCGGGCCGTGGTGGTGGGAGAGGTGGCGCGGGGCCGCGCTGGACGTGGGGCTCGCCGTGGTGTCCGCGGCGGAGTGCGGGGCGGAGGGGGTCACCTTCGCGCGGGACTCGGGACTGCCCGCCGCCGTGGGCGTCGTCTTCGGCGTGCTCGCGGGCGCGGCCCTGCTGATCCGGCGCCGCTGGCCCGTCGCCGTGGTGCTGATATCGATCGCGATCACGCCCGCGCAGATGGGCGTTCTGCTGACCGTCGTCGGTCTCTACACGCTCGCCGCGTCGGAGCTGCCGCGCCGCATCACGGGCGCGCTGGCCGGCATGTCGATGGCGGGCACGCTGATCGTCGCGCTGGTGCGGGCCAATCAGGACATGGCGGAGGGCAGCCCGACGATCGCCAGTGAGTTCATCCCGTTCTTCGCGGTGACCGCGGCGATCGGGGTGACCGCGCCGCCGGTGCTGCTGGGGCTGTACGTGGGTGCGCGGCGCCGTCTCGTGGAGGGGATGCGGGAGCGGGCGGACAGTCTGGAGCGGGAGCTGCAGTTGCTGGCGGAGCGCGCGGAGGAGCGGGCGGAGTGGGCGCGGAACGAGGAGCGCACGCGGATCGCCCGGGAGATGCACGACGTGGTGGCGCACCGGGTGAGTCTGATGGTGGTGCACGCGGCGGCGTTGCAGGCGGTGGCGCGGAAGGATCCGGAGAAGGCGGTGCGCAACGCGGCGCTGGTGGGGGACATGGGGCGGCAGGCGTTGACGGAGTTGCGCGAGATGCTCGGGGTGTTGCGGACGGGGGACGGTTCGAAGGGGGCGAAGTACGTGGAGCCGTTGCCGTTGGCGGCGGTGGGTGCGGCGGCGGCCGCGGCGGCGTCGCGTGCGGTGGACGAGGACGGTCCGTGTCTGGCGGAGCTCGAGGAGTTGGTGGGGCAGTCGCGTGCGGCGGGCATGGCGGTGGATCTGTCGGTGCAGGGGGAGCCGCGTGACTGTTCGGCGGATGTGGAGCAGACCGCTTATCGGGTGGTGCAGGAGGCGTTGACGAACGTGCACAAGCACGCGGCGGGCGCGAAGACGTATGTGCGGTTGGCGTATCGGGGCGCGGAGATCGCGATGCAGGTGGAGAACGAGCCGCCGCCGGAGGCGGGTGGGTCGCAGGACGCGCGGTTGCCGAGTGGTGGCAATGGTCTGGTGGGGATGAAGGAGCGGGTCACGGGGCTTGGCGGGGTGTTCGTGTCGGGGCCGACGGATGGTGGGGGTTTCCGGGTGTCGGCGGTGTTGCCGGCGGCGGCGTAGGGCCGGCGGGGAGCTGTTACGCGGGTTTGGTGCCGGCCGAGAGGCGGGTGGGCTGGGCGCCGGTGATGAGGGTGGCGAGGGCCTGGTCGATGTGGGCGCCGAGGAACCAGTCGCCGCTGTGGTCGAGGCTGTAGACGCGGCCTTGGGTGTCGATGGCGAGGAGCGCCTGGTTGTCGGGTTCTTCGCCGATGGGGCAGACCTCGGTGTCGAGGGCGCGGCCGAGGTCGCCGAGGGTGCGGGCGAGGTGGAGTCCGTACATGGGGTCGAGGTGGACGGTGGCGGGCGCGATCTGGCGGCCGGGGCCCTGTGGGGTGATGTGCAGGCCGCCGAACTCGGCCCAGGCTTCGACGGCGGCGGGGAAGACGGTGTGCCGGTGGCCTGCGGGTGAGGTGTGGCGGCGCAGGGCGTCGGCCCAGATCTCTGCCTGCTTTATGTCCCAGTGGCCGGGTCGCCAGCCGGCGGCGCGCAGGGCGGCGTCGACGGGGACGGGGAAGCGGGTGCTGGTGCCGGTGGCCGGTGCGGCGGTGGTGGCGGCGTTCTCGGGGTGCATGGGGTGGCCCTTGTTCGGTCGTTCGGGCGGTCGTGGGGGTCCGCGGTGACTGCGGGATCCGGCGGCCGGTGGCCGGTCAGGCCTCGGTGGTCGTGGGGTCGACGACGCGGACGCCGAAGTGGGCCGTGAGGGCGGTGCAGGAGCGGCAGGGCTGGGCGAAGCCGCCGTGCAGGGGGTCGCCGTCCTCGCGGATGCGGCGGGTGGTGAGTTTGGCGTGCTTGAGCGCCTTGCGGGCTTCGCCGTTGGTCATGGGTCTGCGGGCGGCGCGCTTGGAGCGGCCGGCGTCGGCGGCCGTGAGGTGCCGGGAGATGAGGATGGCTTCGGCGCAGCGGCCGGTGAAGCGTTCGCGTTGGCCGCTGGTGAGGGTGTCGAGGAAGTCCTGGACGAGCGGGTGGAGTGTGGGGGGTTCTTCGCCGCGGCCCGCGGTGCAGGTGAGGGTGGTCTGGCCGCGTACGGAGAGGGCGGCGGCGACGGTGGGCAGGATGCCGTCGCGGCGCTGGCGGAGGATGGGTGCGTGGGCGGCGGTGGCGCTCCAGCCGACGCGTGGGTCTCCGGTGTTCGGGGTGGGGATGGTGGCCGGGCCGTGGGCGGTGGTGCGGGTGTCGTCGGTCGTGCCGGGTGCCGTGCCGGTTGTCGTTGCGGCCGTCGTGGTGGACGTCGCGTGGCCGGGCAGGCCGCTGTGTGCTGTGTGCATTGGTGCTCTTCCCTCCCCCTGCTCGCGGTCGTCACCGCGTGTGCCACGCCCCCGCGTCGCGGAGGACAGCCTGCCAAATGGGGCGGGTGGTGCGGAAGCTGGGGCACTGCGACACGCCTGGCTTTCCGTCGGTTTCGTCGCAGGGTGACGGTCCGGTGGCTGGTGGTCATGGAACCGGAGGCCCGGTGACCGGTGTCGTCCTTGCGCATAGGCTGTGTCGGCATCGCAGTACGAGATGTGGAACCAGATGCGCAGGAGTGGGCCGGTTCCGCGGCTCGGTGCACACGACAGAACCAGAACCTTCCACAGTGCCGCAGGGGGCAACCGCCATGACGACAGGTCGGCTGGGGCAGCAGTCCGCGCCGCCGAACGCGGCGTACGCCGGGCAGGTCGTGCACTTCCCGGATCCGGTCCGTGCCGCGCGCCATCCCAGAGGGGTACGGGTGGATGAGCACGGTTATCCGGACTTCTCCGCCTATGCGCGTGCGGCGGCCGAGATCGCGGAGCCGCCGGAGGGTTTCGGCGTCGACGAACTGCGTCTGACGGATTACGTGTCGGCGAACGCGGCGTCGGCGGCGGATGGTCACGACTTGTGGGACACGATCCCGGCGGTGGCGACGCCGCACGGCTGGACGTGGCACCACGTGCCGGGCAGCCGTCGTCTGGAGCTGGTCCCGGTCGAGGTGAAGGCGCTGCTGCGGCATCACGGCGGGATCGCGACGACGCCGGTGGACCAGGACAAGCGGGGGACGCGTCCGCTGCAGGAGACGCGTCCGGCGCACTTCGGTCTGCCGAGGACGACGGTCGCGGTGACGGAGCAGCAGGTGCAGGGGGTGGAGGAGGACCTGGGCTACCGGTTGCCGGGCGCCTACCGCTCCTTCCTGAAGGCGGCGGGCGGCTGTGCGCCGGTCGGTGCCGCGCTGGACGCGGAGTTGGGCCTGCTGGTGGACCAGCCGTTCTTCACGGTGCGGGACGAGGCCGCGGTGAACGACCTGGTGTACGTGAACAAGTGTCTGCGCGATCACCTCACCAAGGACTACCTGGGTGTCGGTTTCGTGCAGGGCGGTCTGCTGGCGGTGAAGGTCAAGGGCGACCGGGTCGGTTCGGTCTGGTTCTGCGCGTACGACGACGTGCGCGACCAGGACGCGTGGCCGCCGGCGGAGCGGGTGCGGCGGCTGCTGCTGCCGTGCGGTGACGACTTCGACGCGTTCCTGTCCCGGCTGGCGGGCAATCCGCCGGAGCTGGAGACGGTGGCGAACCTGATGGTGGACGGCGGCTTCGCACACGCCGTCCCCGTGTCCTCGGGTGGGGAGTGATGTGGCGATGGTGACGTTCGCGCAGGCGCAGGACCGCGCCGAGGAGTGGGTCAACGGCGATGTGCCGGGCTATCAGCACCGTGAGGTGCGGGTCCGGGAGTTCGACCTGGGTTTCGTGGTGTGGGCGGAGGACCGGGAGAACGGTCCGGTGTCCGACGGCGGCGCGCAGCGGCTGGTCATCGCGCGGGACAGCGGCGAGGCGACGCTGTGGCCGGGCCTGCCGGTGGGTGAGGTGATCCGCCGGTACGAGGAGGAGTACGGGGTGCCGGACGCGACGCCGGAGGACGCGGTGGTGGCCCCGCCGGAGCGGGTCGACCTCAATCAGACGTCGTTTTTGCTGACTCCTCCGGAGTGGCTCCAGGAGGCGGCGGACAAGCTGGGCATTCCGGATCGGCGGGCGGGGTCGGGCACGGAGCCGGACGCCGAGGTCGAGGCATCGGTCGACGGGCCGGTGGGGGACGGGCCGGTGGATGACGGTGGGTCGGATCCGGCTCAGACTCCGGCTCCGGCTCCGGCTTCGGCTTCGCAGGTGCCGGGTGCGGCCGCCGCTCCTGGTGGCGGTACGCCGTGGCCGGTGGCCGGCGGGTCCGACGAGCCCGACCGTGACGACAGCGTGCCGTCGACCTCGCCGGGTGCGCCCGCCGGGGCGACGCCGTGGGCGGGTACGGACACGAACGCCGACGGGGGCGAGGACCACTCGGTGCCGCTGCCCGCGACGGTGTTCGCGCCGCCGCTGACCGGCCTGGACGAGAACGACACCCCGGCGCCGGGTGCGGCGCCGGACGCCAAGACGGCGCTGATGCACGGGGGCAGTCAGCTTCCGCGCACGGCGCTCGCACCGGCACTGGACGACCCGGGGCCGGGTGCGGGGATGCCTTCGGCGGACGGGCAGTCCGGCCCGGCGACGCCGGGTACGGGGGTGCCTTCGGCGGACGGGCAGTCCGGCCCGGCGACGCCGGGTACGCCCGCCGCCCCGCCGGCCAACGCGCCGCAGCCGCCCACGGGTTCACCGCTGCCGCCGCCTCCGGGTGCCGGGGGTCCGAATGCGTACGGCTACCCGCAGGGTCCTGGTGCGCCCGCTGGTTCGACGTCGCCTCCGGGGGCTGGCTTCCCGCAGGGGCCCGGTGTTCCCGCTGGCCCGCCCCCGAACTCCTCGCAGCCGCCTGCCGGTTCGCCGATGCCGCCGCCTCCGGGTGCCGGGGATCTGAACGCGTACGGCTACCCGCAGGGGACCGGTGCGCCTGCTGGTTCGACGCCACCTGCGGGTGTCGGGAACCCGAACGCGTACGGCTACCCGCGGGGTCCTGGCGCGCCCGCTGGTTCGACGCCGCCTCCGGGTGCTGGCTTCCCGCAGGGGCCCGGCGCTCCTGCCGGTCCGCCCCCGAACTCTGCGCAGCCGCCTGCCGGTTCGCCGTTGCCGCCGCCCGCGGGCGCCGGGGGCCCGAATGCGTACGGCTACCCGCAGGGTCCTGGTGCGTCTGCTGGTTCGACGCCGCCTCCGGGTGCCGGCTTCCCGCAGGGGCCCGGCGCTCCCGCTGGTCCGCCCCGGAATTCCCCGCAGCCGCCTGCCGGTCCGCCCCCCAACTCTGCGCAGCCGCCTGCCGGTTCGCCGATGCCGCCGCCCGCGGGTGCCGGGGATCCGAATGCGTACGGCTACCCGCAGGGGACCGGCGCTCCTGCCGGTCCGCCCCCCAACTCCCCTCAGCCGCCCGCCGGTTCGCCGATGCCTCCGCATTCCGGTGCCGGGGACATCGCTGATGCCGCCACCAGCAAGGCGCAGGGTCCGCCCCGTGGGCCTCGTGCGAGCGGGGGCGGTACTCCGCCGCCTCCCGGGCCGCCCGGTGTGCCCGGTGCGCCCCCCGGGGCGACGCCGCCGCCTTCCGGTCCCGGTGCCCCCGGCACCCCTGCCGGGGGTTACGTACCGACCCAGCTCGTCTCCTCCCTCGGCCCGGACGGGCAGCCGCCCGCGGCCCCGCCCGCCCCGGACGCCCCGGGTACGCCTCCGGGCGGTGTGCATCACGCCGCGACGATGCTGGCCGACCCGAGCATGGGCGGCCCCGGCGGCCTGAAGCCGCCGGGTGCTCCCGGCGCCCCGGGCACCCCCGGTGGCGCCCCGCAGCCCCCCGGCCCGCCCGGCGCCCCCGGTACGCCTCCGGGAGGTGTGCATCACGCCGCGACGATGCTGGCCGACCCGAGCACGGGCGGCCCCGGTGGCCTGAAGCCGCCGGGCACTCCCGGTGCGCCGGGTGCTCCGGGTGCTCCGGGTGCGCCCGGTGCACCCCAGCCCCCCGGCCCGCCCGGCGCCCCCGCAGGACCTGCCGCCCCCGGCACCCCCCCGCCCCCCGGCGGCGACGTCCACCACGCCGCGACCATGCTGGCCGGACCCGCGGTCGGCGGACCCGGCATGCCCCCGCCGCCCGCGGCGATGCAGCAGCCCGCACCCGGCGCACCCGGCGCCCCCGCCCCCGGCGCCCAAGGCACCCCCGGCCCCCCGCCGTACGGCGCCCCGCAGCCGCCCGTCGGGCAGCCCACCGTCGGTCCCGGCTACCAGGCCGTGCTGCGCTACCGCGCGGCCGACGGGTCCGAGCAGCAGTTGATCCGCCGCTCGGCGCCCGGCACCCCGCACCCGGAGTGGCAGATCCTGCACGAGCTGCGCGGCATGAACGTGCCGCCGCAGCAGGTGCTCGAACTCCACACGGAGCTGGAGTCCTGCGAGCTGCCGGGCGCGTACTGCGCCCGCATGATCCGCGAGACCTGGCCGCAGGCGCGGATCACCTCGATCGCCCCGTACGGCAGGGACCACGCCTCGCGCCAGCAGGGCATGCAGCAACTCCTCGCCCACCAGGGCGAGCTGCACCAGGTCGCGGACGGCCCGGCGCGGTCCGCGCCGGTGCGGGCCCCGCTGCAGCCGATGCCGCAGGCCCCGGCGATCCCGCCGGAGGGCGTCGCGCAGGAGCTGGCCGCCGCGTTCGGGCCCGGTCTCTTCCGGTTCGACCAGCGCGCGGTGTCGCGGCAGGGCGTGCCGGACATCGTGGCGCACACGCTCGTCGTGGCGGGGCTGCCCGTGGACTTCGGGCCGTTCTTCTGGGCGCAGGCCCAGCCGGGGCGCCCGGTGCCGACGCTGGCGGAGCTGGCGCAGGAGCGCGGGGTGCAGCCGGCGTCCGACGCGGGCTCGTACCTGGTGATGGGCAGCGACTTCGGCCGTGCGCTCTGCGTCCAGTACGGCACGGCGAACATCGTGGCCGTGCCGGTGGAGGCGGGTCCCGGCGGCGCTCCGGTGCCGCCGCAGTTCGTGAACACGGGGCTGCCGGAGTTCGCGCGCTGCATGGCGCTGCTGGGCCGGATGTGGCGGCTGCGCTTCGGGCTCAACCAGGAGCAGGCAGGGCGCTGGACGGTCGACTTCCAGAACCAGCTGGCCGCGCTCGACCCGGCGGCGCTCGCGTCGCCGGAGAGCTGGTGGTCGGTGCTGCTGGAGCAGATGTGGGACGGGCTGCTGTAGCCCGCGGGCGTACGTGCCGGCCGAGGCGCCCCACCCGTGGTCCGGGCGGGGCGCCTCGCGCGTGTCCCGGGTGGGGCGCCTCGCCCATTCGGGGCGTGCGACGCATCGCACGTCACCCCGATTCCGACTTCTGCCGCCAATTGACGCATCCTTGACCGGGTGGAGTGGGCGGAGTGTCGCGTTATGAGCGCTTCCGCTTGATCCATCAAGATGTGCGCCAATCGTGCAGTACGCGCGTGGTCCGTCGGAGAGGGGATCCAAGGATGAGCAGCAGCGGGGCACCGTCGTCGCCGCACGGCTTCTTCACCGGGCGGGGGCGCGGCTACCGTCCGGCGCAGGTGGAGGCGTACGTCGCCGGGCTTTCCCAGGAGCGGGACGGGGCGTGGGAGCGGGCCGCCCGGCTGACCGTCCTGGCCAGGGACATGGAGGTGGAGGCCGAGCATCTGCGGGACGCGGTGTCGCGGCTCGCCCCCCAGACGTACGACACCCTCAGTGAGCGGGCCCGGCAGATCCTGGCGCTCGCCGAGACCGAGGCCGGCGCGGTGCGGGAGGCCGCGCGGGCCGAGGCGCAGGAGCTGACGGAGGCGGCCGACGCCGCGGCGCGGGAGACGCGGGAGGCCGCGCACGCGCACGCCGAGAAGGTCGGGGCCGAGGCGGAGGAGTGGACCCGGCAGCGGCTGCTCGCGGACCGGGCGACGGCCGACGAGATCCGGGTCGGCGCGCGGCGGGACGTGAAGGCGTGGCGGAGCGAGGCGCTCGGCGCGCTGCGGGAGATGCGGCAGCGGTGCGAGGGCCTGCTCGCCGAGCAGGAGAAGGAGCAGGCCGAGCGGTGGGAGGCGGCCGAGCGGGAGGCCGCGGAGCGCGAGGCGGCGTCGGACGCGCGGGACGCGGAGCGGGTGGCGGCCGCCCAGGCGCGGCTCGCCGAGGCCGAGCGGGCCCTGGCGGAGGCGGAGGAGTCCGCGCGGCACCGGCAGGAGGACGCGGAGGCGCGGGGCGCGGAGCTGGTCGCCCAGGCGGGTGTGCGTGAGGAGCGGCTGGTCCGTGAGACGGAGCGGATACTGCGTGAGCACGGCGAGCGGTGGGACGAGGTGCGGGCGCACATGGACCACGTACGCAGCAGCCTCGCCACGCTGACGGGCCGCGCGCCGGCGGAGGAGGCCCCCTAGGGGGCCAGGGCCGACCAGGGGACCAGGACCGGGTTACGCCCTGTCCTGTCTCTCCTGGAGTGCGGGTTTCTCCTGGAGTACGGGAAAGCGTCGCGGCGCCAGGAGGAGCAGGACGCCCAGGGCCAGTACGGCGGCGCATCCCGCCCCCAGGTACACCGCGTCCACGGCGGCGTCGACGGCCCGGCGCAGGGGTTCCGGGTCGGTGACGGCGCCGGGGTCGTCCAGGGCGCGCGCCACCGAGTCGAGGGAGCCGGACCCGCCGAGCCGTGCGCTCAGAACGCCGTTGGCCACCGCCCCGAACAGGGCCGCGCCGAGCGTCTGGCCGATCTGGCGGCAGAACAGCACGGAGGCGGTGGCGGTGCCGCGTTCGGCCCAGCCGACGGTGGACTGGACGCCGACGATCAGCGGCAGTTGGAAGAGTCCGAGGGCCGCGCCGAGCAGCAGCATGAGCAGGGCGGGCTGCCAGGCGGTGCCGGGGTAGGGCAGCAGGGGGAAGGTGAACAGGAATGCCGCGGCCGCCGAGATGCCGGTGACGGCGGTGTTGCGGAAGCCGATCCTGCGGTAGACGTGCTGGCTGAGCGCGGCAGAGACCGGCCAGCTCAGGGTCATCACGGAGAGCACGAATCCGGCGGCGACGGGCGCGAGTCCGAGGACGGACTGCGCGTACGTGGGCAGGAAGACGGTGGGTGCGACCATCAGCAGGCCGAGCGCGCCGAGGGCGAGGTTGACCGCGGCGATGGTGGGCCGGCGCCAGACCCAGCCGGGGATGATCGGGTCCGCGGCCCGGCGTTCGACGAGGACGACGACGGCGATCAGGGCGAGCCCGGTGGCGAAGAGCCCGAGGGAGGGCGCCGACAGCCAGTCCCAGGCGACGCCGCCCTGCACGAGGGCGGTCAGGAGGGTGCCGCCGCAGGCGAAGACGGCGAGCGCGCCGGGCCAGTCGACGCGGGCGCGCGGGACGGCGTCGCGGGCGGGTTCGTGCAGGTGGCGCACGATGAGCCAGAGCGCGACCAGGCCGATGGGCAGGTTGATGAGGAAGATCCAGCGCCAGTCCGCGTACGAGGCGATGAAGCCGCCGAGCGCGGGGCCCGCGACGGACGAAGTCGCCCACACCGTCGACAACTTGGCCTGGATCTTGGGGCGCTCCTTGAGGGGGTAGAGGTCGGCGGCGAGGGTCTGCACGGTGCCCTGGACGGCGCCGCCGCCGAGGCCCTGGACGACGCGGAAGGCGATGAGCGACTCCATGTTCCAGGCGAGCGCGCAGAGCACGGAGCCGAGCAGGAACAGGACGCAGCCCACGACGAGGACGGGCTTGCGGCCGAAGGTGTCGGAGAGCTTGCCGTAGACGGGCAGGGTGACGGTGGCCGCGAGGAGGTAGCCGGAGAACAGCCAGGAGAAGATCGAGAATCCGCCGAGGGCGCCCACGATCTGCGGGACCGCGGTGGAGACGATCGTGGCGTCGACGGCGGCCAGCGCCATGGCCAGCATCAGCGCCGCGACGACCGGGCCCCTGCCGCGCGCCGGGCGCGGCGCGGTGCCCGCCGCCGCGCCGGATGTCGCCCCGGATATCCCGCCGGGTGTCGCGCCCGGTGTCGCGTCCTGCGTGCCCACGGAAATCCCTTCCCCCTGCAACCAGTTGCTGCGGGTCACCTTCTCACCCGGTCCCGGGTGGAGGGCAGGGTGGAGGTGACCCTGAGACGTTCTCCACCGGCGGGTGGAGATCCCCTAGGGGTACCTCCGTACAACGGACCGGGGAGCGTTCGTCCCCCTGGAGGATGAGGCGGGCCCGGACGGTCCTTAGATTGGCTTTACGAGCCGGGCACGGGGCCGGCTCGGACAACCACACCACCGGGGGTGGGGTTTACCCCACCGGAAGAGTGCGCTGAGCACCAGCGCGCCGGACCCCTCACGGGCCCGAGACTGAGACCCGAAGGCGCACCGCACGGGACCGTGCGAGCGCCGCATCCACCGAAACCCGCGGCGCACGCACACCTGACGCCTCGCATGACCGACATAGGAGACTTACCGTGACAACGGCTGTGGCAACACCCAGGCACGGGGGCACTGGAGGACACACGGCCGTGGCGGCACGGGCGCGCCAGGTGGTCAAGGCGTACGGATCCGGGGAGACCCGCGTCGTCGCGCTCGACCACATCGACGTGGACATAGCCCGCGGGCAGTTCACCGCGATCATGGGCCCCTCCGGCTCCGGCAAGTCCACCCTGATGCACTGCCTCGCGGGCCTCGACACCGTCAGCAATGGGCAGATCTACCTGGACGAGACCGAGATCACCGGCCTCAAGGACAAGAAGCTCACCAAGCTGCGCCGGGACCGGATCGGCTTCATCTTCCAGGCGTTCAACCTGCTGCCGACCCTGAACGCGCTGGAGAACATCACGCTCCCGATGGACATCGCGGGCCGCAAGCCCGACCGGGCCTGGCTCGACCAGGTCGTGGAGACCGTGGGCCTCGCCGGGCGCCTCAAGCACCGCCCGACCGAGCTCTCCGGCGGCCAGCAGCAGCGCGTCGCCGTGGCCCGCGCGCTCGCCTCCCGGCCCGAGATCATCTTCGGCGACGAGCCGACCGGAAACCTCGACTCACGTGCCGGAGCGGAGGTGTTGGGCTTCCTGCGCCGCTCGGTGACCGACCTCGGCCAGACCATTGTGATGGTCACGCACGACCCGGTCGCCGCCTCGTACGCGGACCGCGTCCTGTACCTCGCCGACGGCCGGATCGTCGACGAGATGCACCACCCCACGGCCGACCAGGTCCTCGACCGCATGAAGTCGTTCGACGCCCGGGGGCGCACGTCATGACCGTCCTCAAGACCTCGATGCGCAACTTCTTCGCGCACAAGGGACGCATGGCGCTCTCCGGAGTGGCCGTCATCCTGTCGGTGGCGTTCGTGTGCGGCACGCTCGTCTTCTCCGACACCATGAGCACCACCTTCGACAAGCTCTTCGCGGCCACCTCCGCCGACGTCACCGTCAGCCCCAAGTCCGCCGGTGACGCGGGCGACACGCCCCGCAGCGGCAAGCCCGAGTCCCTGCCCGCCTCCGTCGTGAAGCGGGCGGAGAAGGCCGACGGTGTACGGGCGGCCGAGGGCGCGATCAGCAGCCAGAGCGTGACCGTCGTCGACGACGAGAACAAGAACATGGGCCCGACCAGCGGCGGCCCGACCATCGCGGGCAACTGGACGCGCAACGACCTGCGTTCGATGGACATCACCTCGGGCCACGCCCCGCGCGGCCCCACCGAGATCATGGTCGACGCCGACACCGCCGACAAGCACGACCTCAAGATCGGCGACGAGCTGCGCACGGTCGCCGCCGCCGGCGACCACACCGCGAAGATCTCCGGCATCGCCACCTTCAAGGTGACCAACCCCGGCGCCGCCATCTTCTACTTCGACACCGCCACCGCCCAGCGCGAACTCCTCGGCGCCACCGGCCGGTTCACGCACGTCAACCTCACCGCCGACGCGGGCGTCAGCGACACCCGGCTGCAGGCCGCCGTCGCGAAGACCCTGGGCAAGGCCCCGTACGACATCAAGACGCAGAAGGAGGCCGCGGACGACAACCGCAAGGACGTCGGCAGCTTCCTCGACGTCATGAAGTACGCGATGCTCGGCTTCGCCGGGATCGCCTTCCTCGTCGGCATCTTCCTCATCATCAACACCTTCTCGATGCTGGTCGCCCAGCGCACCCGCGAGATCGGCCTGATGCGGGCCATCGGCTCAAGCCGCAAGCAGGTCAACCGCTCGGTGCTCGTCGAGGCGCTGCTGCTCGGCGTCTTCGGCTCGGTCCTCGGCGTCGGCGCGGGCATCGGTCTCGCCGTCGGCCTGATGAAGCTGATGTCCGGCATGGGAATGGAACTGTCCACCGGCGACCTCACCGTCACCTGGACGACCCCCGTGATCGGCATGGTCCTCGGCGTCGTCGTCACCGTCGTCGCCGCCTACCTGCCCGCACGCCGGGCCGGCAAGGTCTCGCCGATGGCCGCGCTGCGCGACGCGGGCACCCCGGCCGACGGCCGCTCCAGCGCCCTGCGCGCCGTCCTCGGCCTGGTCCTCACCGGCGCCGGCGGCTTCGCCCTCTACACCGCGTCGCAAGCCGACAAGGCGAGCGAGGGCTCGCTGTTCCTCGGCGGCGGCGTCGTGCTCACCCTCGTCGGCTTCGTCGTCATCGGCCCCGTCCTCGCCTCCGGCGTGGTCCGCGTCATCAGCGCGGTGCTGCTGCGGATGTTCGGCCCTGTCGGACGGATGGCCGAGCGCAACGCGCTGCGCAACCCGCGCCGCACCGGCGCCACCGGCGCGGCCCTGATGATCGGCCTCGCGCTGGTCGCCTGCCTCTCCGTCGTCGGCTCCTCGATGGTCGCCTCGGCCACCGACGAGCTCGACAAGTCGGTCGGCGCCGACTTCATCGTCCAGCCCACGCAGCCCGGCATCTCCATCACCGAGAAGGCCGCCGCGGCCCTCGGCAAGGCCGACCACATCGCGCACATCACCCGCTACAAGCAGATCGACGCGGACCTGACCACCCCCGCGGGCAAGACCGTGGACGACGTCGGCCTGAGCGCCGCCGACCCCTCCTACGCCACCGACCTGCGCCGCGAGACCACCGCGGGCAAACTGTCCGCCGCCTACGGCCCGAACGCCATGTCGGTCGGCGACGCGTTCGCGAAGAAGCACGGCCTGAAGGTCGGCGACGAGCTGAGGATCGCCTTCGACCACGGCAGGACGGCGAAGCTGCGGCTCGCCGCGGTCACCTCCGACGACACCTCCGTCGACAAGGGGGCGATGTACCTCAACATCACGACGATGGAGAAGTACGTCCCCGCCGACCGCATCCCGCAGAACGACATGATGTTCGCCTCGGCCGACAAGGGCCAACAGGACGCCGCGTACGCCTCGTTGAAGAAGTCCCTGGAGAAGTACCCGCAGTACAAGGTGATGGACCAGACCGACTTCAAGCAGACCCTGAAGGACCAGGTCGGCCAGCTCCTGAACATCGTCTACGGCCTGCTCGGCCTCGCGATCATCGTCGCGATCCTCGGTGTGGTGAACACCCTGGCCCTGTCGGTGGTGGAGCGCACCCGGGAGATCGGCCTGATGCGGGCGATCGGCCTCTCGCGCCGCCAGCTGCGCCGCATGATCCGCATGGAGTCGGTGGTCATCGCCCTCTTCGGCGCGCTGCTCGGCCTCGGGCTCGGGATGGGCTGGGGCGCCACGGCGCAGAAGCTGCTCGCCCTGGAGGGCCTGAAGGTCCTGGAGATCCCCTGGCCGACGATCATCGCGGTCTTCGTCGGGTCGGCGTTCGTGGGCCTGTTCGCGGCGCTGGTCCCCGCCTTCCGGGCCGGCCGGATGAACGTCCTCAACGCCATCGCCACCGAATAGCCATCACCGAAGAGCCATCGCCACCGAAGAGCCACCGCCACGGGGGTGCGGGGGACCTGGCCCCGGCGGGCGCGCACAGCGCCTGCCGGGGCCGGCTGCCGTTCGCGCCGCCCGCGGGGTCAGTCCCGGCGCAGCAGCACGTACCCGTAGGCGGTGTCCTCCAGGACGTACCGCGTGCCGGGGTGCAGGGAGTTGGCGTACTTGACCGGGTCCTTGGTCCAGCCGTCCCGGACGTCCAGGGCGACGTAGCGGGGCACGACCGGGCGGGCCGCGCCCACCCAGAAGACCCGGGCGCGCGAGGTCAGCCGGCTGATCGGGCCGATGTTCGCCTCGACCGTGGCCCCGTCGGGGATGCGCCCCAGCATCCGGTCCACGGCCGCGATCCGCCCGCTCTTCTCGTACGTCGCCGCCTCGGTGACGCCCGCGAGCGGCAGCGCCGTGGTGAGGGCGAGCGCGGCGGCCGCGACGCAGGCCGGCAGGCGGTCGGCGTACCGGCGCAGCCAGCTTCGGCCGCTGCGGCGCGCGGTGTGGGCGGCGTCGGCGAGGGCGAGCAGGACGACCGGCATCAGGACGGCGCTGTAGTGCCAGTCGGTGCCCCAGTAGTGGTCGTCGCCGGAGAGGAAACGCCAGCCGAGGGTGGGCAGCGCGATCAGGAGCAGCGGCGAGCGCAGGGCGAGCAGCCCGGTGGTGGGCAGCAGCAGCCAGAGCAGGGTGCGCAGCTTGGTGCCGGTGCCGTCGAGGATCCCGGCGCCGCCGGAGTCGCCGACCTTGTCCCAGTAGTCGTACGCGCCGACCGAGTTGAAGGCCGGGATGACCAGGGTGAGGGTGACGAGGGTGGCGACGGCGCCGAACGCGGCGACGCCGAGGGCGTAGGGCAGGGCCTTGGGGTCGGTGCGCCGGCAGCGGATCGCCACGACCACGGCGATGGCCGCGAGCGTCATGCCGAGGTCCTCCTTGACGAGGACGAGCGGCAGCGCCCAGAGGAGGGCGGCCCGCCACCGCCGGCGCAGCAGCGCCTCCAGGGAGAAGGCGATCAGCGGCAGCGCGAAGCAGATCTCGTGGAAGTCGAAGTCGACGGCGCGCTGGACGCCCCACGACAGCCCGTACGCGACACCGATCGCCGCACCGGAGGCGCGCCCGAGGAGCCGGGTGGCGGCGCGGGTGACGGGCACGACGGAGACGGCGACGAGCAGCGCCTGCGCGACGAGCAGCGTGATGGGCGAGGGGAAGAGCCGGTAGAAGGGGGCGAGGAGGGCGGTGACGGGGCTGAAGTGGTCGCCGAGGATGTTGGCGCCGGGCCCCTTGAGGTCGGCCACCGGCGTCTGCAGGTGCGCGTAGGCGCGGACGGCCTGTTCGAAGATGCCGAGGTCCCAGGAGCGGCTCTCCATGCGCCGGTAGCGGCCGACGGACACGATCGTGTACGCGGCGAACAGGGCGGCCGCGAGCAGCAGCGGGGCGCGGTCCCAGAGCCGGTCGGCCCTGGTGGGGGCGGTGTCGGCGGGCGCCGGGCCGTCCGCGGCTGCGGACGGAATCCGGTCCCGCCCCGGTATGAGCTCGTCGGCACGCTCCGGGGCGGTGGCGTCGGGGTGGGCTCCGGGCATGGGGTGGCTTCCTGGTGAGAGTGAGAGTGCGGGTGCGGGTTGGTGTGACGTGCGGGCAGTGGGTCCGGGATCCAGGACTCAGCCTCCCGTGTCCGTGGGCGTGGCCGTCGGCGGGGTCGTCGCGAGGGCGGTGGACGACCGGGAGGACGAGGGTCGGCCGGAGGGGGGCGGGGTCGTGGCCGGTGGCGCGTCCCGCCCGGCGGTCAGGCGGCCGGTGGGCGTGAGGGACGGGGGCGTGCGGGTGGCGGGTGTCTGGGGGGAGCGCGTCAGGGGGGAGGGCGAGCCGTCGGCGCGGGAGGACTCCGGCACCGAGGCCGACCTCGTGGGGCTCGGGGGCACCGCGGGCCCGACCGGCGCGCCGCCCCGGCCGAGCTGGACCGAGGCGAGCGCGGCGCCGCCGGACACCAGGCACACCGCGAGGGCGGCGGTCACCGCGTAGACGCGGCGCCTGCGGCGGGCGCCGCGCGCGGTCACCTGTCCGGCGGGCGCCGGCGCGGCGGCCAGGGCGCCCGTGTCGGCGGCCCGCTTCAGCGCGCCGGCGAGCCGGTCGTCGGCCGGGGTCCTGGGCTCAGTCACGGTGCTCCTCCGGGGTGAGCGCGTCGTCGAGATGCGGCGCGAGGGCCGCCCTGGCACGGGACAGATGGGACTTCACGGTCCCCGCCGCGATCCCGGTCTCCGCGGCGACCTGCTGGACGGACAGGTCGCACACGTAGTGCAGCACCGCTACCCGCCGCTGCCGCTCGGACAGCCGCCGCAACGCGGCGACCAGCGCGACCGTCCCGGGATCCGGTTCGGGTGCGGTGCCCGGCCGCTCCCCGTGGTGGCGCCGCCAGGCGTCCGCGGCCCGCCCGCGCCGCCGCCACCGGCTCACCGCGAGGCGCCACGCGACGGTCCTGATCCACGCCTCGGGCCCGGCGTCCCGCTCCAGGCGGGAGCGGCGGGCCCAGGCGCGCACGAAGGCCTCCTGGACCACGTCCTGCGCCTCGTGGAGGTCGCCCGTCATCAGATACACCTGCCCGACCAGCGGTCTCACGGAGTGCGCGTAGAACGCCTCGAACTCCTCGTCGGTCAAGTGGTCTCCAGATGCGTGCGGTGCGCGTGCGGTAGGTACGTCGTACGGCGCGGGGTCCTCGAATGCAGTACGCCTCGGACACCTGCCCGGTTTACACGGTGGGGCCGGGAATTTTCGGACAGGTATTTTCCGGACATTGTGCGGGGTGCTCGGGGCGGGCCGCGCCGATCAGCGCGGAGTCGTACGCTGGAGACCCCCGGCCCGTACGACGTGCCGGGCGGTTCGCGTTGCCCACCCACGCCGGTTGTCGCCCACCACTCCGGTTTATCTGGACGGAAAAAGCCTCCATGAGCCTGCACGGTCTGCTCGACGCCGTCGTCAAGGACGCGGCACTCGCCGAAGCGGCCAAGGCCGCGACCGACGGCCACCGCATGCACGTCGACCTGGTCGGCCCGCCCGCGGCCCGGCCCTTCGCGGTGGCCGCGCTGGCCCGTGAGTCCGGCCGCACCGTCCTCGCCGTGACGGCCACGGGCCGGGAGGCCGAGGACCTCGCCGCGGCGCTGCGCACGATCCTGCCGCCGGACGGCATCGCGGAGTACCCCTCCTGGGAGACGCTGCCGCACGAGCGGCTCTCGCCCCGCTCCGACACGGTCGGCCGCCGCCTCGCGGTCCTGCGCCGGCTCGCCCACCCGCGCCCCGACGACCCGGAGACCGGCCCGGTCTCGGTGATCGTGGCGCCGGTCCGCTCGGTGCTCCAGCCGCAGGTCAAGGGGCTCGGCGACCTGGAGCCGGTGGCGCTGCGCACCGGGCGGAGCGCCGATCTGAACGAGGTCGTCGAGGCGCTCGCGGCGGCCGCGTACTCCCGCGTCGAGCTGGTCGAGAAGCGCGGCGAGTTCGCCGTGCGCGGCGGCATCCTCGACGTCTTCCCGCCCACCGAGGAACACCCGCTGCGCGTGGAGTTCTGGGGCGACGACATCGAGGAGATCCGTTACTTCAAGGTCGCCGACCAGCGCTCCCTGGAGGTCGCCGAGCACGGCCTGTGGGCGCCGCCCTGCCGCGAGCTGCTGCTCACCGAGGACGTACGGGAGAAGGCCGCCGCCCTCGCCGACGAGCACCCGGAGCTGGGCGAGCTGCTCGGGAAGATCGCCGAGGGCATCGCCGTCGAGGGCATGGAGTCGCTGGCGCCGGTCCTGGTGGACGACATGGAGCTGCTCCTCGACGTGCTGCCGAAGGGGTCCATGGCGGTGGTCTGCGACCCGGAGCGGGTGCGCACCCGCGCGGCCGACCTCGTCGCGACCTCGCAGGAGTTCCTGCAGGCCAGCTGGGCGGCGACGGCGGGCGGCGGCGAGGCGCCCATCGACGTGGACGCCGCGTCGCTCCGGGGCATCGCGGACGTCCGCGACCACGCGCGCGAGCTCGGCATGATGTGGTGGTCGGTGTCGCCCTTCGCCGCCGACGAGGCCCTGACACAGGACGCCGACGCGCCGGGGGACGACCACACCCTCAAGCTCGGCATGCACGCCACCGAGACCTACCGCGGCGACACCGCGAAGGCGCTCGCCGACACCAAGGGCTGGCTCGCCGACGGCTGGCGCACCGTCTACGTCACCGAGGGCCACGGCCCCGCCGCCCGTACCGTCGAGGTGCTCGGCGGCGAGGGCATCGCGGCCCGCCTCGACGGCGACCTCGGCGAGCTGACGCCTTCCCTGGTGCACGTCTCCTGCGGCTCCATCGACTACGGCTTCGTCGACCCGGCGCTCAAGCTCGCCGTGCTCACCGAGACCGACCTGTCCGGCCAGAAGGCGGCCGGCAAGGACGGCCAGCGGATGCCGGCCCGCCGCCGCAAGACGATCGACCCGCTGACCCTGGAGGCCGGCGACTACATCGTCCACGAGCAGCACGGCGTGGGCCGCTACATCGAGATGGTGCAGCGCACCGTGCAGGGGGCCACCCGCGAGTACCTCGTCGTGGAGTACGCGCCCGCCAAGCGCGGCCAGCCCGGCGACCGGCTCTACATCCCCACCGACCAGCTGGAGCAGATCACCAAGTACGTGGGCGGCGAGGCCCCCACCCTGCACCGGCTCGGCGGCGCCGACTGGACGAAGACGAAGGCGCGGGCGAAGAAGGCGGTCAAGGAGATCGCCGCCGACCTCATCAAGCTGTACTCCGCGCGGATGGCGGCCCCCGGCCACGCGTTCGGCTCCGACACGCCCTGGCAGCGCGAGCTGGAGGACGCCTTCCCGTACGTGGAGACGCCCGACCAGCTGACCACCATCGCCGAGGTCAAGGAGGACATGGAGAAGACGGTCCCGATGGACCGGCTGATCTGCGGCGACGTCGGTTACGGCAAGACGGAGATCGCGGTCCGCGCCGCCTTCAAGGCGGTCCAGGACGGCAAGCAGGTCGCGGTCCTGGTCCCCACCACCCTCCTGGTGCAGCAGCACTTCGGCACGTTCTCCGAGCGGTACTCGCAGTTCCCGGTCAGCGTGAAGGCGCTCAGCCGCTTCCAGACGGAGACGGAGTCCAAGGCGACCCTCGAAGGGCTGCGCGAGGGCTCGGTCGACATCGTCATCGGCACCCACCGCCTGTTCTCCTCCGAGACGAAGTTCAAGGACCTCGGCCTGGTCATCGTCGACGAGGAGCAGCGCTTCGGCGTCGAGCACAAGGAGCAGCTGAAGAAGCTCCGCGCCAACGTCGACGTGCTCACCATGTCGGCGACCCCCATTCCCCGTACGCTCGAAATGGCCGTCACCGGCATCCGCGAGATGTCGACGATCACCACGCCGCCCGAGGAGCGCCACCCGGTGCTCACCTTCGTCGGCCCGTACGAGGAGAAGCAGATCGGCGCGGCCGTCCGCCGCGAACTCCTGCGCGAGGGCCAGGTCTTCTACATCCACAACCGCGTCGAGTCCATCGACCGCGCGGCGGCCCGGCTGCGGGACATCGTCCCCGAGGCGCGGATCGCCACCGCCCACGGCCAGATGTCCGAACAGGCCCTGGAGCAGGTGGTGGTGGACTTCTGGGAGAAGAAGTTCGACGTGCTCGTCTCGACGACGATCGTCGAGTCCGGCATCGACATCTCCAACGCCAACACGCTGATCGTGGAGCGCGGCGACAACTTCGGCCTCTCCCAGCTGCACCAGCTGCGCGGCCGGGTGGGGCGCGGCCGCGACCGGGGGTACGCGTACTTCCTCTACCCCCCGGAGAAGCCGCTCACCGAGACCGCCCACGAGCGCCTCGCGACGATCGCCCAGCACACCGAGATGGGCGCGGGCATGTACGTGGCGATGAAGGACCTGGAGATCCGCGGCGCGGGCAACCTCCTCGGCGGCGAGCAGTCCGGCCACATCGCGGGCGTCGGCTTCGACCTCTACGTCCGCATGGTCGGCGAGGCGGTGGCCGACTACCGCGCGTCGCTGGAGGGCGGCGTGGAGGAGGAGCCGCCGCTGGAGGTCAAGATCGAGCTCCCCGTCGACGCGCACGTCCCGCACGACTACGCGCCCGGCGAGCGGCTGCGCCTGCAGGCCTACCGCGCCATCGCGTCCGCCACCACGGAGGAGGACGTCAAGGCGGTACGGGAGGAACTCACCGACCGCTACGGCAAGTTGCCGGAGCCGGTGGAGAACCTCCTCCTGGTGGCGGGCCTGCGCATGCTGGCCCGCGCCTGCGAGGTCGGCGAGATCGTCCTGCAGGGCAACAACATCCGCTTCGCCCCCGTGGACCTGCGCGAGTCGCAGGAACTCCGCCTGAAGCGGCTCTACCCCGGCACGGTCATCAAGGTGACCGCCCAGCAGGTCCTCGTCCCCCGCCCGAAAACAGCGAAGGTGGGCGGCAAGCCACTGGTCGGCCGCGAACTGCTCGGCTGGGTAGGAGAGTTCCTCACCACGATCCTGGGCTCCTAGGCGCCCCGCTTTCCGCGTCTTGCCTGGTCGCCGGGTCGCGGACGTCCGCGACCCGGTCCGCCGCGAACCGGCTCACTGGGACCTGGTCGTCGGCGACGTAAAAGCCTGAAAGACCTGGGGGAATCACCTCCCCACCAACCCGGCCCGGAGCCGTTCGCGGCTCGTCACTCGCGCGGGTGACATTCGCCAACTGGGCTGGAACTCGCGGCTGTTCGCGGGCATATGCTCGCCGCGACAACCGCAGACGTGTGACGGCCCTCGGTGGGACTGGCATCCCGGCCGAGGGCCTGACCTTGAGGAAGAAAAGGCTTCCCCATGGCTTTCGCCCAGCCTAGCGCGCCCCCGTGCGCCCAGTCCGCCGTACCGGCCGACACCCCCCGATCCGGTGTCGTCCACATCAACTCGCGCCACACGGCCCGCTACACGGTCATCGGCAATCACCTCGCCCAGCACCGCGGCCTCTCCCTCCTCGCGATCGGGCTCGCCGTCCACATCCAGTCGCTGCCGGCCGGGGCCCGCATCGGCATCAAGTTCCTCGCCGCCCGTTTCCCCGAGAGCGAGCACCGCATCGCCGGGGCCCTGCGGGAGCTGGAGCGGCACGGCTACCTCGCCCGTACGCGGGAGCGGCTGCCCGGTGGCCGGGTGGTGACCCGGACGGTCTCGTACAACCAGCCGGGCACCCACCCGCACCCTGACACGCGCCCGCACCCCGACGCCCGGACGGCCCCGCCCGCCCCGGACCCGGCGCCGACACCCCGGCCCGCGCCCGCGCCGGGGAGCGCCGTCGCGGAACCCGTCTCCGAGGTGGACCTGCCCGAACCGGCCACCCCGGACCTGGACCGGCACCGCACCGCCGTCACGCTCCTCGCGGACCTGTACCGCCACGAGCCCCGGCTGCTGCTCGCCGAGCGGGACGTCCGCCGGCTGGCGCCCGGCGCCGCGGCCTGGCTGGAACGCGGGGCCGCCCCCGACGCCGTACGCCGCACCCTGACCGCGAACCTCCCCGAGGGCCTGCGACACCCGGCCGCCCTGCTGGCCCACCGCCTCACCGCGCTGCTGCCGCCACCGCTGCCCGCGCGGCCACGGCGGCCCGACCCGCTCCAGACCTGCGAAGCCTGCGACCGCGCCTTCCGCGCACCGCAGCCGGGCCACTGCCGCGGCTGCCCACCCGAGGCGGCGGACGCCGCCTAGCATGAACGTGACGACCCTTGCCCCAGGGCACAGACGAGGAGCGCACGCCATGACCATCGCCCCGGACAGCTCGCGGAACGGCAGCTCCCAGTACCGGGCGATGCGTGAGGTCGTCGAGCACGCGTGGGACGGCCTTCCCGGAAAATTCGAGATCACCAAGGAAGGAATCGTCCACGACATGATGACGCCAGGGGGCCCGCACGAGGTGACGGCGGCCCATATCAGCCGCCGTCTGGAACGGCGGATGCCTGACGAACTGCTGGCACACACCGGGACACCGGATGTGGAACACGAACCCGAGGGCATCCTCCGCCACCCGGACGTGATCGTGCTCGCGTGGACCGACCTCGACGTCGAAGGCTCCGTCGACCCCCGCACCCTCATCGCCGCCATCGAGATCGTCTCGCGCTCGACCCCCGAGAACGACTGGGTCGGCAAGACCCGCGACTACCCGCTCCTCGGCATCCCGGTGTACGCGATCTTCGATCCCCGCACCGGCACGGGGGCGGTCCTCTCCGACATCCACACCACGCCCGACGGGCCGCGCTACGCCACCCGCAAGGAGTTCGTCTACGGCGAGGACGTCACCATCGCCGAGTGGACCATCTCCACGGAGGGCCTGCCCCGCTACGAGTGAGGGCCCGAGGCTCCGTGAATCGGCTCAGTCCACGGTGCACGCCTGCGCGATCGACAGGCTGTTCTCGTAGAGGTGGTGCCGGGTGATCCGGCCGTTCTCCACCGTCAGGTGCAGGGCGAAGGGGCCCTCGAAGGTCTTGCCGGTGGCGCGGACGCGGCCGGAGAGGTGGCCCATCAGGACCGCGTCCGTACCGTCCACGAGGAAGGTGTCGACGGAGGCGCGGGCGTCCTCGGCCACCGTGTGCTCCGCCAACTCCGCGGACTGGGCGGCGCATTCGGCGCCGGTGGAGCGGGGGCGGATCCACGGCACGGCCGGGTTCTCGGCGAGCAGCCAGTCGACGTCGTCGGCGAAGATCTCCACCATCCGGGCGGTGTCACCGGCCATGCGCGCGGCGAGGAATTCCTGGACGACGGCGCGGGTGGCGTCGGCCGTGCGCGTGGCGTGCGTGGCGGTCATGGTCCCTCCCCGGGACTCGGAGCGGATCGGCTGAGGGGACAGAGCCTGCCGGGAAGAGCGGGTGCGGTCGATTACCGCTGAGGTAATGGTGTGCGGGCGAGCTCCTCGTCACGCCGCCGCGTGAGCGCGTCGGCGGCGTCGTACCGTGGGGGCCGGGATTCCGCCCAGGGGAGGGGAGAGCGTCGTGACGCTCAAGGTCGTGGGTTTGTGCCGGTTTCCGGTGAAGTCGATGCTGGGCGAGGAGCACGAGCGGCTCGACGTCGGCCCGCGTGGCGTCGTCGGCGACCGCGAGTGGGCCCTGCGCCACCCCGACGGCAAGCTGGGCAGCGGCAAGAACCACGCCCGCTTCCGCCGCGTGCGCGGGATGCTCGAGCACTACGCGACGTACGAGGGGGACGGCACGTCGTCGCCCGTCGTCACCGCACCGGACGGCGCCACGCTGCGCCCCGGCGACCCGCGGATCCCCGAGCGCTTCGGCGCGGGCGTCGAACTGGTCCGGGAGGGCGAGACGAGCCACAAGGACGTCTCCCCGGTCTCGATCGTCGGCACGGCGTCGCTCCGCGCGCTGGCCGACCTGCTGGGCGACGCCGACCCCGTCGACGTACGGCGGTTGCGCAAGAACGTCGTCGTGGAGACCGAGGAGCCGTGGATCGAGGAGGACTGGGTGGGCCGCGAGATCGTCATCGGCGGCAGCAGCGGAAACAGTGGTCAGGAGGGCGGCCCGCTGCGGCTGCGCGGCCTGCAACGCGTGAAGCGGTGCGTCATGGTCACCCAGGCCCAGCCCGGCCTGCCCGAGGACAACCGGGTCCTGAAGACCCTCACCACCGCCCGCGGCATGTGCATCGGGCTGCACACGGACGTGGTGGCGCCCGCGCCGATCGCTCTCGGCGACACGCTGGTCGTCCGGTGAACCGGCGTACCACCGTGGCCCTGCTCGCCACCCTCGCCGTGCCCGCGCTCCTCACCGGCTGCGAGGGCGTGGACCAGGACAAGGCGGAGGGGGGCGCCGCGGGGCCCGGCGCGCGGGCGGGCTCCGCGCTCGCCGCCGTCGACGCGCTGACCGTCAAGGGCCGTGCGCCCAAGACCGGTTACGCCCGTGAGCGGTTCGGCACGGCCTGGGCCGACACCGACTCCAACCACTGCCCGACCCGCGACGACATCCTCAAACGCGACCTCAAGGACGTCAGGTACCAGGGCGGCGACTGCCGGGTGTCGGCCGGGACGCTCGCGCCCGACCCGTACACCGGCCGGGACGTGACGTTCCGTCGGGGCCGCAGCCAGGTCGACATCGACCACCTCGTGGCGCTCTCGGACGCCTGGCAGAAGGGCGCGTTCCGCTGGGAGCCGAGCAAACGGATCGCCTTCGCGAACGACCCCCTCAACCTGCTCGCCGTCGACGCCGGCACGAACCGCGGCAAGAGCGACGGCGACACGGCGACCTGGCTGCCGCCGAACAAGAGGTTCCGCTGCGTGTACGTGGCCGGGCAGGTCGCGGTGAAGAAGAAGTACGGGGTGTGGGTGACCGAAGCGGAACGGACCGCCATGAAAAGGGTGTTGACCACCTGCCCCGAACAAAACCTCCCCCAAAGCCAAACCCCGACCACGGCCCCACCCCGCTTCCACGCCCGCTGAGCCCGACCCCGAGGGCCCCGCAGGGGCCTTTCAGGGGCGCGGGGAACTGCGCGATCAACCCCCACGCACGCGCGGAATCCAACGACCGCAACCCACCCGGGGCCCCGGAGGGGCCTTTAAGGGGCGCGGGGAACGGCGCGATCAGCCCCCACTCACGCGCGGAATCCAACGACCGCAACCCACCCGGGGCCCCGGAGGGGCCGTCCAGGGGCGCGGGGAACTGCGCGCCCAGCCCCGACGCACGCGCGGCCGGAAAACCCGATACCCCCCGCCCCGCGGACCCCGTACCGTCCGCCCCATGGACCTGAAGATCACCACCCTGGCCGAGCGGCCCGACCTCGCGGGTCCGGCCTGGCGCATGGCCGAGGACTGGCCGGAGTTCATCCTGCACGACCCCGTCGGCTGGTCGCTGATAGGCCGGATCGTCGCGGAACTCCCGGAGTACGTCCTGGTAGCCACCGACGAGGACGCCCCCACCGGCACCGGCACCGGCACCGGCACCGGCACCGACGCGGGCGACGCGAAAGTCCTGGCCCGCGCCTTCAGCGTCCCGCTCGCCCTGCGCGACCGCACCGGCGGCGACCTGCCCGACGGCGGTTGGGACCAGGTCATGCTGTGGGCCTTCTCCGACCTGCGGCACGGCAAGCAGGCGGACACCGTCAGCGCCATCGAGATCACCGTCGACGAGACCGCACGCGGCAAAGGCCTCTCCGGACGGATGCTCGCGGCCATGCGCGACAACGCCCGCGCCCGCGGCTTCACCGAGGTCGTCGCGCCCGTACGCCCCAACGCCAAGCACCTCGAACCGACCGCACCGATCGACGAGTACGCGTACCGCACCCGCGAGGACGGCCTCCCCTACGACCCGTGGCTGCGGGTGCACGTGCGGGCGGGCGGCGTCATCGACAAGGTCGCGCACGCCTCCATGACCGTGTCGGGGTCGACCGCGCAGTGGCGCGAGTGGACCGGACTGCCCTTCGACGCGGAGGGCCCGGTCGATGTACCGGGCGCCCTGGTGCCGGTGCACTGCGAACCGGCGCGCGGCTACGGCGTGTACGTCGAGCCGAACGTCTGGGTCCGGCACGCCGTGTGACGCCCGCACGCCGCAACGCGCCCGCCCGCCGCAAGGCCCCCCCGCCGGAGACCACCGTTTCGGACACGTGCGCGGCCGGCGCTCGTACGGCGGGGCGAGGGTGCCCCAACCCCCGGGAAATCGTTGGTCGAATAGGTGTCGAATGGCTGGCCGAGACGACGGCCACTGCCTAACATCGATCACCGCAAGACTTTGTGCACCGCCGCACAATCTCCAACGGGAGGCTTCCTTGCACTGCCGTCGTCGCACAGCGCTCATCCTCTCCGCGGCCGCCGTCGCCGCGGCCCCCCTCCTGACCGCCTGCGGCAGCGAGGCGCACCCAGGGGCCGCGGCCGTCGTCGGCGGCGACCGCATCACGGTCGCGCAGCTGGAGGGCCGGGTGAACGAGGTGCGCGACGCGCAGCGTGCCGCGGTCCCCGACGACGCGCAGTACGCGCAGGCCATCGCCAAGTCCGGCGGCCTCACCCGCTCCACGCTGCACACCATGGTCCTGGACAAGGTGCTGCACCGCGCGGCCACCGACGCCGGCGTCGACGTCACGCGCCGCGACATCCAGACCATGCGCACCGGCCTCGAACAGCAGGCCGGTGGCCGCAAGGCCCTGGAGCGCGGCTGGCTGCAGCAGTACAGCGTCGCCCCCGCCCGCCTCGACGAGAGCCTGCGCACCGAGATCGAGGCGCAGAAGCTCGCCCGGAAGCTGGGCGCGGACATGAACTCGCCGCAGGGCCAGGCGCTCTTCTGGAAGGCGCTCTCCGGCGCCTCCAAGAAGCTCGACATCGATCTGAACCCGCGGTACGGCACGTGGGACGTCGACAAGAACAAGCGCACGGACACGAAGACGCCGTGGCTGCGGCAGGTCTCGGAGACCGGGGCGTCCCAGCAGGAGCAGCGGGCCTGACCGGCCGGGTGGTGTCGGCGGGCTGGGTTACGTTCGAGGGGTGAACGAGACCGAGACCCCGCCCCCGGCCGGCGCACCCGACGCCTCCCACGCGCCCCACGCGTCCCAGGAGCCCGACGCCTCCCACGCGCCCGATGCCCCCGGCGCCTCCGTCGGCCGCGTCATCCTGCTGACCACCAGCCACCGCGTCGCGCCCGGCCTGCTGTCCTGGCCCGCCTGGCAGGCCCTGCACGCGGCCGACGCGGTGCTGTGCGCCGACGCCGACCACCCGCAGCTGCCGTATCTGCGCGAGGCGGGCGTACGCGTGGAGCAGGCGGCGCCCACCGCGCAGGAGCTGGTCGACGCCTGCGCGGGCGGGCGCACGGTCCTGGTGCTCGCCACCGCCGAGGGCGAGAGCCCCCTCACCGACGGCCTGGCCCGGCTCGCCGGCTCTGGCCGGGTCGCCATGCCGGACCTGGAGCTGCTGCCCGCCTCGTACGACCTGCCGGGCGCGCGCCTGCTCGACCTCGTCCAGGTGATGGACCGGATCCGCGAGGAGTGCCCCTGGTCCTCGCGCCAGACCCACCAGGGCCTGGCGAAGTACGCGATCGAGGAGGCGTACGAACTCGTCGAGGCGATCGAGGAGGGCGACCGGGACGAGCTGCGCGAGGAGCTCGGCGACGTCCTGCTCCAAGTCGTCTTCCACGCGCGGATCGCCGAGGAGGGCGGCCCGCGGGAAGAGGACGCGCCGTTCTCCATCGACGACGTCGCGGGCGGCATCGTCGAGAAGCTCATCCACCGCCACCCGCACGTCTTCGGCGATGAGTCGGCGCGGACCCCGGAGGACGTCAAGGCCCACTGGCTGCGCACGAAGGCGCAGGAGAAGCAGCGCACCTCGGTCACCGAGGGCGTCCCGCTCGGCCAGCCCGGCCTGGCGCTCACGGCGAAGCTGGCGTCCCGGGCGCGCACGGAGGGACTCGAGGTGACGGCGCCGACGGGGGAGGGCGTGGGGTACGAACTCCTCGCGCTGGCCCTGCGGGCCGAGGCCGAGGGCGTCGACCCGGAGGCGGCGCTGCGGGTCGCGGCGCGGGCCTACCGCGACGCGGTGCGTGCCGCCGAAGGCGGGGGAGCGGCGGACCGGCGCTAGTACCGTTGCTCCCTGGAGCCGTTCGGCTACGGAGGGGGTTCGGGTGGAACCGGAGTTGGAGCAGCTGGCGGCTTCGGCGACCGCCGCCCTGGTGGCCGCGATGGGGTCGCGGCGGTGGGTCGAGGCGCGGCCCCGGTTCTCGCGGTTCCTGCTGGCCGGGGGCGTCATGGCGGGGGAGAGCCTGATGCTGGACGTCGCCGCGCGGCAGCTGGCCCGCGCCGGGGCGGATCCCCGGGAGTTCGAGGCGCGCTGGTACCGGAACGTGTTCGCCGCGGCGTCCGCCCCGTCGCGGCAGCAGCACGAGGTGCGGGCGGAACTCCTCGCGCTGGTCACGGAGTTCGGCGGGGGCGGGGTCGTCAGCCGGTCCGTGCTCTGCCCGCAGGGGCACCGCGCGTGGGAGCCGACCTTCTGCGAGGCCTGCGGCACCCCGCTGTCCTACCTCGCCCGGCTCCCGCGGGACGCTTCGGCGCCGCGCAAGCCGAGCCGCCTGTTCCGCCGCCCGCCCCCGCCGGAGTCGACGGGGTCATCGGAGTCGCCGGAGCCGTAGTTCCGCCACCGCCCGGTGGACCGGCGCCCGTTCCGCCGCCCGGTGCGCCCGTCGGCCCGGTGCCCCCGGTCCCGTACAACGGCGTGCCCCCGGGCCCGTACAACAGCGTGTCCCGAAGCGCCGTCGAGTACCTGATCCAGTCGGGGGTCATCAGCGGCGGACTGCACCTGACGTCGCCCCGGGTCGGCCGTGACCACGTCGAACTCGGCGCGGGCGCCGCGGGACCCGGCGGTCAGGTGATCGGTGTCCAGAACAACTACGCGGGCGGCGCGCCGCAGGGGGCGGACGGCTGGCCCCGTGTCGGCGCGCTGCGCCGGCACGCCCCCGGTGTCCGCCCCGCGCGCCGCTTCGGCTTCGAGCAGCGCCTGCCGCCGTACGTCGAACGCGACTGCCACCGTGAGCTGGCGGCGATGATCACGCTCGCCGTGACCGACGGCGGCCTGGTCGTCGTCACGGGCGAGCCGCTCTCGGGCAAGACGATGACGGCCTGGGCCGCGCTGCAGCACGGCGCCGGGGACGACGCCCGGGTGCACGCCCCGCAGCCGGGGACCGACCTGCGCGAGCTGCCGGGCAGGATCCCGGACCGCGCCCCCACGGCCCGTCACGTGGTGTGGCTCGACGACCTGGAGGACCACCTCGGTGAGCACGGCCTCACCGCGGGCCTGCTCGCCCGGCTCACCCACGAGGGCGTGCTGGTGCTCGCGACGATGCGGGACGAGGCGTACGACGCGCACCGGTTCGGCGCGGGCCCGGCCTCGCGCGTCCTCAGCGCCGCCGCCACCGTCGAGCTGACGTGCCGGTGGAGCGCGGCGGAACTGGCGCGGCTCGCGGCCGCCGACGACCCGCGCCTGGTGGACGCCGTGCGGTGGCGCGGCACGCTCGGCGTGACCGAGTACCTGGCGGTGGGGCCCGAACTGTGGGACGAGTGGCGCAGGTCCGCCCGGCGCGGCGGCCCGCACCGGCTCGGGCACCTGCTGGTGCGCGCGGCGATCGACCTCGCGCGGTGCGGGCTCACCCGGGGCGTCACACCGAAGCTGCTGACCCGCTTCCAGGAGGAGTACGAGGCGGAGTACGGGACGGAGTCCGGGGCGGGGACGGCGGGGAAGGCAGGGGAGGCGGACGACGCCGGGCACGAGGAGCTCGACGCGGCGCTGGCCTGGGCCGCCGCGCTCCGGCACGGGGTGAGCGGACTGCTCGTGCCCGGCGAGTGGCCCGGCACCTGGCGGGCGTGCGGGTCGCTGGTCGCGGACGCGGCCCGGTCCGCCGGTACCGAGCCGCTGCCGGACAGCGCGTGGATCCGCGCGTACCGGGAGCTGGAACCGCACGACACCGCCGAACTGGACGCCCTGGCCGCCGCCTTCCGCCTCGCCCTCACGCCGCGCGCGGCGAGCGGGGACGTGCACGCCCTGCTGTGGCTCGGCCGGCTCGCCCGCGACGAGGGGGACCTGGCGGGCGCCGAAGAATTCTTCCGCGACGCGGCGGACCGCGGGGACACCCGCGCCGCGGCCGCGCTGGGCCACCTGCTCGCCACCCGCGTCGCCTACGCGGAGGCGGTCCCCTATCTCACGGCCGCCGCCGAGGCGGACGAGCCGGGCGCGGCGGCCCTCCTCGGCCAGGTCCACCAGCACCTGGCGGTCCACTACTTCCGCATCGCCCGAACCGCCGGCGACGAGTCGGCCGCCCGCCGCCTCAAGGGCCCACTCCGCCCGACGCCCCCCTAGGGCCTGTCCGACCCTTCCCTTCTGCTCCGCGACGCCCGGCACGCACTCTCGCCGCACCGGGCGTAAGCCCAAGTACATCCAGTACGAGGGCTTGCACCCGGCACGCCGAGAGCACGCACCAGACGCCGCGAAGCCGCCCTCCGGGCGACGAAGGGAAGGGTCGGACAGGCCCGCATGAGCGGATACCGTCGACCACATGCACGACCAGCAGCCGCCAGCCGTCACCCCCTGCCCCGTCGCCGGAGGCTCACCGCAGCCCGAGCTCTTCAGCTGGGAGTTCGCCACCGATCCGTACCCGGCGTACGCCTGGCTGCGGGAGAACTCGCCGGTGCACCGCACCACCCTGCCGAGCGGCGTGGAGGCCTGGCTGGTCACCCGGTACGCGGACGCCCGGGAGGCCCTCGCCGACCAGCGGCTCAGCAAGAACCCGGCGCACCACGACGAGCCCGCCCACGCCAAGGGCAAGACCGGTATCCCGGGTGAGCGCAAGGCCGAGCTGATGACGCATCTGCTCAACATCGACCCGCCGGACCACACCCGGCTGCGCCGGCTCGTCTCCAAGGCGTTCACGCCGCGCCGCGTGGCTGCCTTCGCGCCCCGGGTGCAGGAACTGACGGACCAGCTCATCGACGCGGTCGTCGCCAAGGGCGACGGTCCCGGTGGCACGGCCGACCTCATCCACGAGTTCGCCTTCCCGCTCCCCATCTACGCCATCTGCGACCTGCTCGGCGTCCCGCGCGAGGACCAGGACGACTTCCGTGACTGGGCGGGCATGATGATCCGGCACGGCGGCGGGCCGCGCGGCGGGGTGGCCCGGTCGGTGAAGAAGATGCGCGGCTACCTCGCCGAACTCATCCACCGAAAGCGCCTCGACCCCGGCGACGACCTCATCTCCGGTCTCATCAAGGCCTCCGACCACGGCGAGCACCTCACCGAGAACGAGGCCGCCGCCATGGCCTTCATCCTGCTCTTCGCCGGCTTCGAGACCACCGTCAACCTCATCGGCAACGGCGTGTACGCGCTCCTCACCCACCCCGAGCAGCGCGCGCGGCTGCAGCAGGCGCTCGCCGACGGCGACACCGGGCTCCTGGAGACCGGCGTCGAGGAACTGCTGCGCTACGACGGTCCCGTCGAGCTCGCCACCTGGCGGTTCGCGACGGAGGCGATCCGCATCGGCGGCCAGGACATCGCCGCCGGCGACCCCGTCCTCGTCGTCCTCGCCGCCGCGGACCGCGACCCCGACCGCTTCGACCGGGCCGACACCCTGGACCTCTCCCGCCGTGACAATCAGCACCTCGGGTACGGCCACGGCATCCACTACTGCCTCGGCGCACCGCTGGCCCGGCTCGAAGGGCAGACCGCCCTCGCGACGCTGCTGCGGCGCCTTCCCGACCTGCAACTCGCGGCGGATCCTGCCGATTTGCGGTGGCGTGGCGGACTGATCATGCGGGGACTGCGCACGCTGCCGGTGGAGTTCACGGACGCACAGCCCCCGGGCCGGGGCTGACGGACCGTCACGACTGTGATGTTCACGTGATCTCCGCTGCATCGACTTGTGACAAGCGTTCGACTGCGACTACGTTCACGACGACTTGAGCGCCCCCGGGCGCCCCAGTTGTCGCTGCAGTCTCCTGAAAGGCAACCGCATGCTCTCCGGTCATGGTCGTCACCGACGCCCCCGCCAGGCCCCGGCTCTCATCGTCGCGGCAGGCGTCACCGGATCAGCCATCGCCATCCCGCTGCTCGCCGCCACCAGCGCGAGCGCGGCCGACACCGCCACGTGGGACAAGCTCGCCCAGTGCGAGAGCGGCGGCGCGTGGAGCGCGAATCCGGGCAACGGTTACTACGGAGGGCTCCAGCTCTCCCAGGAGACGTGGGAGGCGCACGGCGGCCTCGAGTTCGCGCCCAGCGCCGACCAGGCCTCCAAGTCGCAGCAGATCGCCGTCGCCGAGAAGGTCCTCGACGCCAAGGGCACCGCCGCCTGGCCGAGCTGCGCCCCGATCGCCGGTCTCACCGACGGCGGCGCCGCGGCCGACGTCGACCCCGGAGCCCCGCTCCCGCAGACCCCGGACGACGCGCCCGACTCCACCGGCTCGACCGGGAGCGGCAAGGCCGACGGTTCGAAGGGCGCCGAGGACTCCGAGGACGCCAAGGGCACGGACGACGCGGCCAAGGACTCCGCGGACAAGAACAAGGGCACGGACGCGGACAAGGGCGAGAGGGCCGACCCGTCCTCGGACGCCGGCGAACCGTCCGCGGACGACGACACGCCCGGTTCGGCCGACGACGCGCGAGACAAGAATCACGACGAGTCCGGCGAAAAGGACGGCAAGGGCGGTAAGGACGGCAAGGTCGACGCGGGTGACGCGGACGCCGACGGCAAGTCCGGGTCGCAGGACCCCGCTTCGCCCGGCTCCGAGGGGTCGACCGCGCCCGCCGAGGGCTCGGACGGCGCCTCGGCGGGACGCCACCGCGGTGGCGTCGACGAGAGCGAGCGGGCCGGCGGCGACCGTCCGGGACGGCACGCCTCGCGCGGCGCCGACCGCGACGGCGGCATCGCCGACGGGTCGTACACGGTGCGCTCCGGGGACAACCTCTCGCTCATCGCCGACGACCTCGACGTGGCGGGCGGTTGGCACGAGCTCTACGCCGAGAACAAGAAGACCGTCGGCGCCGACCCGGACCTCATCCTCCCCGGTCAGAGCCTCGATCTGGGCGAAAAGTAACGGTAGTTGACGAAGAGTCGGGCGGGGCCTTCGCGTCGTATGTCCGCTTTGGCGCGAGTGAGACATGGGTCTCAGAAGCCCTGATCGTCTTTGAAATTGTGTGGAAGACGTGATTACCGTCGTCACCGCTCGCCACTGGTGGGCCCCGCCGGTCGGTACGCCGAATCCTGCCAACGGCCGGACGGGAACAGTCGTCGCTCAAGAGCGCCGTGGGCAGGAGCGGGGGACCCAAGGTTTGTGCCGGGTCCGTCCGTTGAGGGGTGGGGCAGCCGAGAGGCTGAGCGCCGCGAGACGGACGGGAACGGCTAGGGGTGAAGTCGCGCTCAAGGAGTGCGACCGGGCAACCACATCGGCCCGAACCCGACAGCTCACCTCGCAGGCGTCGGTGTAGGGGATCAACTCATGCTGCTTTCCAGCAAGGGCAAGCACCGTCGTCCGTCCAAGGCCACGCGCGTCGCCACCCTCGTCGGTGTGACCGGCGCGGCCGTCGCCGCTCCGCTGATGGCGGCCGGCTCGGCCTCCGCCGCCACCGCCTCCGAGTGGGACGCCGTCGCCCAGTGCGAGTCCGGTGGCAACTGGTCCATCAACACCGGCAACGGTTTCCAGGGCGGTCTGCAGTTCTCGCCGTCCACCTGGGCCGCGTACGGCGGCACCAAGTACGCGCCGTCCGCCGACAAGGCCTCCAAGGCCCAGCAGATCGAGATCGGCGAGAAGGTCCTCGCGGGCCAGGGCAAGGGTGCCTGGCCGTCCTGCGGCGTCGGCCTCTCGGGCGCCTCCCCCAGCAGCGGCGGCGGCCAGCAGGAGCAGGCCCCGCAGCAGCAGGAGAAGCCGCAGCCGCAGCAGACGCGGCAGCAGGCCGCTCCGGAGCAGAAGCAGGCCGCGCCCAAGCCGCAGCCCACGCCGCAGACCGAGTCCAAGAAGACCGTCGAGACCCCGACCGGCAAGACGGTCAAGAAGGGTGACGGCGAGTACAAGGTCGAGACCGGCGACACCCTCTCCAAGATCGCCCAGTCGCACCACGTCAAGGGTGGCTGGCAGAAGGTCTACAAGCTCAACGGCGACATCATCGACGACGCCGACTTCATCTACCCGGGCCAGCAGCTGCACCTGAGCTGACCCTCCCGGACCCCACCCGGCCGTGCCTCGGCGGACGCACGGCCACCCCGTCCCCACGGGCTCCCCGCCCCGGTGCGCGTATCCCCCGTACGCACCGGGGCGGGGCCATGTCCGCCCCCGCCGTGTTCGCTACCAGCGAGTAAAACGCGGTCTTCCGTCCTGTTTCCCGGGGATTTCGCCTCTTGTCCGTCCCACGGGACGGGCGGTCGGCTGGCTGAAGCCCCGGAGCCGGTTAGGCTCAGGAGACGCAGGGCCGAAGCGGCTCGCGTAAACGCGTCACATCCCAGAAGGAGATGCTCGTGCCGTCCATCGACGTCGTCGTAGCCCGGGAAATCCTGGACTCCCGAGGCAACCCCACGGTCGAGGTCGAGGTCGGCCTCGACGACGGCAGCACCGGTCGTGCCGCCGTTCCGTCCGGTGCCTCCACCGGTGCCTTCGAGGCCATCGAACTCCGTGACGGTGACCCCAACCGTTACCAGGGCAAGGGTGTCGAGAAGGCCGTCCTCGCCGTCATCGAGCAGATCGGCCCGGAGCTCGTCGGCTACGACGCCACCGAGCAGCGCCTGATCGACCAGGCCATGTTCGACCTGGACGCCACCGACAACAAGGGCTCGCTCGGCGCCAACGCCATCCTCGGCGTCTCGCTCGCCGTCGCGCACGCCGCCTCCGAGGCCAGCGACCTGCCGCTGTTCCGCTACCTCGGCGGTCCGAACGCGCACCTGCTGCCCGTCCCGATGATGAACATCCTGAACGGCGGGTCGCACGCCGACTCCAACGTCGACATCCAGGAGTTCATGATCGCGCCGATCGGCGCCGAGTCGTTCTCCGAGGCGCTGCGCTGGGGCACCGAGGTCTACCACACCCTCAAGAAGGTGCTGAAGGAGAAGGGCCTGTCCACCGGCCTCGGCGACGAGGGCGGCTTCGCCCCGAACCTGGACTCCAACCGCGCCGCGCTCGACCTCATCCTGGAGGCCATCAAGCAGGCCGGTTACGTCCCGGGCGAGCAGGTCGCGCTGGCGCTCGACGTCGCCGCCTCCGAGTTCTACAAGGACGGCTCCTACGAGTTCGAGGGCAAGTCCCGCTCGGCCGCCGAGATGACCGAGTACTACGCGGAGCTCGTCGCCTCGTACCCGCTGGTCTCCATCGAGGACCCGCTGTTCGAGGACGACTGGGCCGGCTGGAACACCATCACCGAGCAGCTCGGCGACAAGGTGCAGCTCGTCGGCGACGACCTGTTCGTCACCAACCCCGAGCGCCTGGCCCGCGGCATCGAGGAGAACTCGGCCAACGCCCTGCTCGTCAAGGTCAACCAGATCGGCTCGCTGACCGAGACCCTGGACGCCGTCGAGATGGCCCAGCGCAACGGCTTCAAGTGCATGATGTCCCACCGCTCCGGCGAGACCGAGGACGTCACCATCGCCGACCTGGCCGTCGCCACCAACTGCGGCCAGATCAAGACCGGCGCCCCGGCCCGCTCCGAGCGCGTCGCCAAGTACAACCAGCTGCTGCGCATCGAGGAGATCCTCGACGACGCGGCCGTCTACGCGGGCCGCAGCGCCTTCCCGCGGTTCCGGCTCGCGGACCAGTAGGCACAGCCGCCTCGTGGACCAGTAGGCACAGCCGCTTCGCGGACCAGTAGTTACGTACGTCCCCGCACCCGGTCCCGTACCGTGTGCGGGGACGTACGCACGTATACGCGCAGCTCTGGGGAGGCGGAACCATGGCCAAGGCCGGGACCAAGGACCGGTTCTCCACCGCGACCCGCCTGCGGCTGCTCGGCGAGCAGACCGCCGAGCGGGTCTACCGCTCCCAGACCAAGCGCCAGGCCCGCCGCTCCCGGCTCACCGGCCGCGCCGCCCTTCTCGCCCTGGTGCTCTGCTCGTTGGTCGTCGCGCTCGCCTATCCGATGCGGCAGTACGTCTCCCAGCGCGCCGAGATCGACGACCTGCGCCGGCAGCAGGCCGAGCACCACGCGGACGTCGAGAAGCTGCGCGACGAGAAGGCCCGCTGGCAGGACGACGCGTACGCGGAGCAGCGCATCCGCGACCGGCTGCACTACGTGATGCCCGGCGAGACCGGCTTCACGGTGATCGACCCCGCGGCGGCGCACAGCCGGCGCCCGGACCAGGGCGCGGCCGCCCGCCCGTGGTACTCCAACGTCTGGGACGGCGTCGACAAGGCCGACCGTCCCCACGACTGACCGACCGATGGAAAGACAGGCATGGAAACGCCCCCGCCGACCACTGAGCGCACCGAGCCCACCGACGCCGACGTCGAGGCCTTCAAGCAGCAGCTCGGCCGCCCGCCGCGCGGGCTCCGGGCCATCGCGCACCGCTGCCCCTGCGGGCAGCCGGACGTCGTCGAGACGGCGCCGCGTCTCCCGGACGGGACGCCCTTCCCGACGACGTACTACCTGACGTGCCCCCGGGCCGCCTCCGCGATCGGCACGCTGGAGGCCAACGGCGTCATGAAGGAGATGTCGGAGCGGCTGACGACCGATCAGGATCTCGCCGCCGCGTACCGCGCCGCGCACGAGGACTACCTCGCGCGCCGTGACGCCATCGAGGTCCTGGAGGGCTTCCCGAGCGCGGGCGGCATGCCGGACCGGGTGAAGTGCCTGCACGTCCTGGTCGGCCACTCGCTGGCCGCGGGCCCCGGGGTGAACCCGCTGGGCGACGAGGCCCTCGCGATGCTGCCCGAGTGGTGGGCGAAGGGCCCGTGCGTCACGCCGTGCGCGGCCTCCGAGGGGGAGGGCGCATGACCAGGGTCGCCGCCATCGACTGCGGCACGAACTCGATCCGCCTGCTCGTGGCCGACGCCGACCCCGCCACCGGCGCGCTGGTCGACCTCGACCGCCGGATGCAGATCGTCCGCCTCGGCCAGGGTGTGGACCGCACGGGCCGCCTCGCCCCCGAGGCGCTGCAGCGCACCTTCGCGGCCTGCCGCGAGTACGCCGCCGTCATCAAGGAGCACGGCGCCGAGCGGGTCCGCTTCGTCGCCACCTCGGCCTCCCGCGACGCGGAGAACCGCGACGAGTTCGTGCGCGGCGTCCTGGACGTCCTGGGCGTCGAGCCGGAGGTCATCACCGGCGACCAGGAGGCCGAGTTCTCCTTCACCGGCGCGACCAAGGAGCTGACCGGCCGGGACGACGTGGCGACGCCGTACCTGGTCGTGGACATCGGCGGCGGCTCCACGGAGTTCGTGGTCGGCGCGGACCACGTGCAGGCCGCCCGCTCGGTCGACGTCGGCTGCGTGCGGATGACCGAGCGTCACCTCGTACGGGACGGCGTGGTCACCGATCCTCCGACGCCCGATCAGCTGGCCGCGATCCGCACCGACATCGAGGCGGCCCTCGACCTCGCCGAGCGGACGGTGCCGCTCAAGGAGGCCCGCACGCTGGTGGGCCTGGCCGGCTCGGTGACCACGGTCGCCGCGATCGCCCTGGACCTCGACGCCTACGACTCGCAGGCGATCCACCACTCCCGGATCCCGTACGAGCGGGTCAAGGAGATCGTGGAGCGGCTGACGCACGCCACGCACGACGAGCGCGCCGCGATCCCGGTGATGCACGCGGGCCGCGTCGACGTCATCACATCCGGCGCCCTCGTACTTCTGGCGATCATGGACAGGGTGGGCGCCCGCGAGGTCGTCGTCAGCGAGCACGACATCCTCGACGGCATCGCACACAAGGTGGCGGAGGAGGCCGAGGAACTGCGCAGGCAGGCCCCGGACCTGGAGGCGTAGGACGGCCGTTCCCAGCACGACGACGAGCGGGCCCCGGCACCTGGAGAGGTGCCGGGGCCCGCTCGTCACGCGGTGGGACGCGTCAGTCCTGCACCAGGTCGCCGAACGCGGCCACCGAGTTCCAGTTGCCGTTGCCCCAGTCGGCCGACTCGTGGGACGGGGCGTTGCCGCTGAACTCGGCCTCGTTGTGGCCGTGGTGACCGTTGTAGTCGTCGTGGTCGTCGGCGAGGGCGGTGCCGGCGGCGCCGAGGGTGGCTGCGGTGGCCAGGGCCGCTGCGGCGATGGCGGTACGGATGCGCATGCTGCTCTCCCAATCAATGAGGGGGTTGGTGATCGCACTTCGATCTGAACGCACCCCCGGTGGGCGGGCAACAGGTGCTGGTGCGACAGGGTGACGGGCCCCGCGGCGACACTCCGTCGGGAAAGTTCGTGAAGTTCTTCACAAGGAATTGGGTCCCGATGGACGAGGTTCTGGGTCACTTGACCCCCGAAAGGGTCCGTGGAAGGGCCTTACGGCCTCCGGATCAGAGGTTCCGGGGCGACGGCCGGGAGGGGGCGCGGCCAGTGGTCCACCGCGCCGCGCGGCCAGGACGGGCAGCTCACAAGGGGTGAACAACGACTCGTGTGACGCCCTGGTTCCCCTGCGACGCCATGACCTCCGTCACGTGGGCGGCGAAGTGTAGCAGAGGCCCTGGGCATGCTTGTGAAGGGGCGCACGAGCGACCCCCGCCGGGCGGGTGGATACTCGATGGCATGAGCACCACGGAGCGTCCCAGGATCCTCGTAGTAGGCGGTGGGTACGTAGGCCTGTACGCAGCTCGGCGCATTCTCAAGAAGATGCGCTTCGGAGAGGCGACCGTCACGGTCGTCGACCCCCGGTCGTACATGACCTACCAGCCCTTCCTCCCCGAAGCCGCCGCCGGCAACATCTCGCCCCGGCATGTCGTCGTACCGCTGCGACGCGTGCTGCCGAGGGCCGAGGTCCTCACCGGCCGGGTCACCACCATCGACCAGGACCGCAAGGTCGCCACGATCGCGCCGCTCGTCGGCGAGGCGTACGAGCTGCCTTTCGACTACCTGGTCATCGCGATGGGCGCGGTCTCCCGCACCTTCCCGATCCCCGGCCTCGCCGAGCAGGGCATCGGCATGAAGGGCATCGAGGAGGCCATCGGCCTGCGCAACCACGTCCTCGAGCAGCTCGACAAGGCTGACTCCACGACCGACGAGGAGGTCCGCCGCAAGGCGCTGACCTTCGTCTTCGTCGGCGGCGGCTTCGCGGGTGCGGAGACCGTCGGTGAGGTCGAGGACATGGCCCGCGACGCGGCCAAGTACTACAACAACGTCAAGCGCGAGGACATGCGGTTCGTCCTCGTCGACGTGGCCGACAAGATCCTGCCCGAGGTGGGCCCGAAGCTGGGCGCCTACGGCAAGGAGCACCTGGAGAGCCGCGGCGTCGAGGTCTACCTCAAGACCGGCATGGACTCCTGCGTCGACGGCCACGTGGTCCTGAACAACGGCCTCGAGGTCGACTCCAACACCATCGTGTGGACCGCGGGCGTCAAGCCGAACCCGGCGCTGTCCCGCTTCGGTCTGCCGCTGGGCCCGCGCGGCCACGTGGACACCCAGACGACGCTCCAGGTGCAGGGCACGGACTACATCTGGGCCGCGGGCGACAACGCCCAGGTGCCGGACGTCGTCGGCCGCAAGGCCGGCAACGAGAACGCCTGGTGCCCGCCGAACGCCCAGCACGCGCTGC
Organism: Streptomyces sp. NPDC041713; assembly: GCF_055591085.1. Taxonomy (NCBI): domain Bacteria; kingdom Bacillati; phylum Actinomycetota; class Actinomycetes; order Kitasatosporales; family Streptomycetaceae; genus Streptomyces; species Streptomyces sp. NPDC041713. The sequence goes on along the minus strand of NZ_JBVIZY010000005.1, from coordinate 116,782 downwards.
GTCAGGCGAAGGTCCTCGGCGACAACGTGATCTCCGGCATGCGGGGCTTCCCGCAGAAGGAGTACAGCCACGCCAACAAGGGTGCGGTCGCCGGTCTCGGCCTGCACAAGGGCGTCGCGATGATCGTCATGGGCAAGATGAAGATCAAGCTCAAGGGCCGTCTCGCCTGGTACATGCACCGCGGGTACCACGGCATGGCGATGCCGACGTTCAACCGCAAGATCCGCGTCCTCGCCGACTGGACCCTCGGCATGTTCCTCAAGCGCGAGGTCGTCTCGCTCGGCGCCATGGAGACGCCGCGCGAGGAGTTCTACGAGGCGGCCAAGCCCGCCCCGAAGCCCGCGGCCGCCGCCGAGCCGGCGCCCGCGGCGAAGACCGAGGAGAAGGCCAAGGCCTCCTGACCTCGCGTCACTGATCCACCCCGAAGGGGGCCGTCCGCCATCCGTGGTGCGGACGGCCCCCTTCGGCGTGCCCGGGGCGGCGCGTGGACGTCCCGCGCGCCCCACGGGCAAGTAGATGGAGTGGGCATCTATTTTGCCGTTCCGTGACGCGGCGACGGGACTGCGCCCGGGGGTCTTCGGTGTTTACGTGGTGTTGGACCGTTCCGGGACCATTCGGAGGTGTGCGTCATGCAGGACGCCGCACTGCGGCTGAAGAAGATCGCCGAGCAGCTCATCGGAGCTCCCCTGCCGGTGCGCATCCGCGCCTGGGACCGGTCGGAGGCGGGCCCGCCGGGCACCCCCGTCCTCGTCGTACGCAGCCGCCGCGCCCTGCGCCACCTGCTCTGGAAACCGGGCGAACTGGGCCTGGCCCGCGCCTGGGTCGCCGGTGACCTGGACGTCGACGGCGATCTGTTCGCCGCCCTCGACCTGCTCGCGGAGTTCATCTGGGAGCGCGGCGAGGACGCCCGGAGCCTGCGCGATGCGCTGCGGGACCCGGCGTTCCGGGCCGCCGCGCGCGAACTGTTCGCGCTCTCCGCGCCCTTCCTGCCGCCGTCCCCGCCGCCCGAGGAGATGCGCAGACACGGCCGCCTGCACCGCCACACCAAGGGCAGCGACCGGCAGGCCATCAGCCACCACTACGACGTCGGCAACGACTTCTACGAGCTGGTCCTCGGCCCCTCGATGGTCTACTCGTGCGCCTACTGGGAGTCGCCCGACGCCACCCTGGAGAGCGCCCAGCGCGACAAGCTCGAACTCGTCGCCCGCAAGCTCGCCCTGAAGCCCGGCATGCGCCTGCTCGACGTCGGCTGCGGCTGGGGCTCCATGGCGATCCACGCGGCCCGCGAGCACGGCGTGAACGTCGTCGGCGTCACCCTCTCGCAGGAGCAGGCCGCGTACGCCAGGAAGCGGATCGCCGAGGAGGGCCTGACCGACCGCATCGAGATCCGCGTCCAGGACTACCGCGACGTGCGCGACGGCCCGTACGACGCCATCAGCTCCATCGGCATGGCCGAGCACGTCGGCGCCGAGCGCTACCTGGAGTACGCGCACGACCTGTACGCCCTCCTGAAGCCCGGCGGGCGCCTGCTCAACCACCAGATCGCGCGCCGCCCGCAGGCGGACGAGTCGGCGTACAGCGTGGACGAGTTCATCGACGCGTACGTCTTCCCCGACGGGGAGCTGGCGCCCGTCGGCAGCACGGTCGGGCTCCTGGAACGGGCCGGCTTCGAGGTGCGCGACGTGGAGGCCATCCGCGAGCACTACGCCCTCACCCTGCGCCGCTGGGTGGCCAACCTGGAGGCCCACTGGCCGGAGGGCCAACGCCTGACCTCCCCGGGCAGGGCCCGCATCTGGCGCCTCTACATGGCCGCCTCCGCCCTCGCCTTCGAACGCAACCGCATCGGCGTGAACCAGGTCCTGGCGGTGAAGACGAGGGAGACGGGGGCGTCGGGCCTGCCGCTGAGGACGAGGGACTGGACCGCGTAGCGACGGAATCCCAGCCCGCCCGGTGGATTCCCAGCCCGTCCGGCGTTTGAGGACGAGCCGCGAAGCGGCGACATACGGCACCCCGAAGGGCCCCGGAAGAGATGACTCTTCCGGGGCCCTTCCCTCTGCTACCCCCAGCGGGAGCTACTCCGCCTTGATGGCCATCAACGGATTCAGCCGCGCAGCGCTCCGCGCCGGCCACACCGCCGCGAGGACGCCGACCACCGCCGCGACGGCCAGGAAGATCGCGATCCGGCCGACCGGGATCTCCATGGAGTACGTGGTGACCTTCTCGGCGATGCTGCCGCCCACGACCCAGCCCATGAAGAGGCCGAGGACGATGCCGAGCACCGCGCCGAAGAGCGAGATGATGACCGCTTCGAGCCGCACCATCTGCTTGACGTTGGCCCGGTCCAGGCCGATGGCCCGCAGCATCCCGATCTCGTGCTTGCGCTCGAAGACCGACATGGCCAGCGTGTTGATGACGCCGAGCACCGCGATGAGGATGGCCATGGCGAGCAGGCCGTACAGCATGTTCAGGATCAGGTTGATGCCGCCCGCGACCGCGTTGCTGATCGCGTCCTTGTCCTGGATGGTGATGGCCGGGTTGTCGCCGAGCGCCTCGACGATGGCGTCCTCGGCGCGGTCGGACGCGCCGCCCTCCATCTTCACCAGGACCTGCTTGTCGAGGACCTTGGTGACGTGCGGGTCGACGACGGAGGTCGGCGTGAAGAGGCCGCTGAACATCTCGTTGCTCTCGTAGACGCCCGCGACCTTCAGCTCGACGGTCTTGTCGTCGTCCTCGAACTTCAGCGGGAAGGTGTCGCCCGTCTTCAGGCCCTTGTCCTTCGCCGTGTCGGTGTCGATCAGCGCGGTGCCGTCCTTGAGGCCGGCCGCCGAGCCGCTGATCATGTCGAGGCCCAACAGGTCGCCGAAGGTCTTGGGGTCGACGCCGTTGACGTTGGTGTAGCTGCCGTCGGCCTCGCCGTACGCGGTGCGCAGCGGGGTGGTCGACTCCACGTCGGGGATCTTGTCGAGCTTCTGGCGGACCTCGGGGGTCAGCGGCTGGAAGTTCGCCATGGAGACGCTGTAGTCGGCCTTCAGGGAGCCGGCCGCCATCTTGTTGATGGCGCTGCCCATGGAGGTCGCCACGACCGTCATCGCGGTGATGAGGGTCAGACCGATCATCAGGGCCGCGGCGGTGGACGCGGTGCGGCGCGGGTTGCGCACCGAGTTCAGGCGGGACAGCTTGCCGGTGACGCCGAAGGGCTTCAGGAGTGGCGCGGACGCGGCGATGAACGGCCGGGAGAGCAGCGGGGTCAGCACGATGACGCCGACGAGGATGGTCCCCGCGCCGCCCGCCATCACGTAGTTGTCCTCCATGAACAGCATGACCGCGCCGAGGGCGACGATGAGCGAGCCGATGGTGTTGCGCACGACCAGACCGCGCACGGTCGGCGTGGCGTGGACGCTGTTCATCGCGGCGACCGGCGGGATCTTCGCGGCGCGCCGGCCCGGCAGCCAGGCGGCGAGCATGGTCACGACGACACCGATCAGGAGCGCCGCGACGATCGTCGTCGGGGCGATGACCAGCGGCCCGTCGGGCAGCGAGGCGCCGCCGGAGTTCATCAGGGCCTGCAGGCCGAGGCTGACGCCGATGCCGAGCCCGAAGCCGGCCACGGCGGCGATCAGGCCGACCACGAAGGCCTCGATGAGCACGGAACGGGTGACCTGGCGGCGCGAGGCGCCGACGGCCCGCATGAGGGCGAGCTCCTTGGTGCGCTGGGCGACCAGCATGGTGAAGGTGTTGGCGATGATGAAGATGCCGACGAAGAGGGCGATGCCGGCGAAGATCAGCAGGACCTGGCTCATCGAGCTGGTCTGCCGCTCGATCATGTCGTCCTGCTGGGTCTTGAGCTCGCCGCCGGTCATCGTCGAGATGTCCTTGGGCAGGATCTTCTCGACGGAGGCGTTCAGGGCCGACTCGGAGGTGCCCGCGGTGGCCTTCACGTCGATCTCGTCGTACTCGGTCTTGTTGAGCGCCTTGAACGCGGTCGCGTTGTCCAGGACGGCGAGGCTGCCGCCCGCGACGACGCTGCCGTCGTCGGTGTCGAAGACGCCGCTGACTTTGGCGGTCCGCACCGGGCCGTCGGTGGAGTAGCGGACGGTGTCGCCGACCTTGTAGCCGGTGCGCTCGGCGGTACGGCTGTCCAGGGCGATGTCGCCGGCGGACTTCGGGGCGGCGCCGCGCACGAAGTCGTAGCGCGGGTCCTTGCCGTCCTTGCCCGGGTAGTAGTTGGTGCCGGTGGTGCCCCACTCGCCGCCGACCAGCTTGCCGTCCTTGTCGGCGAGGGCGGTGAAGCCGGAGACGGACCCGATGGCGGAGTCCGCGCCGGGCAGCCCCTGCGCCTTCTTCAGGAGCGAGTCGGTGAGCTTCGGCTTCTGCTTGGCCTCGTCGTCGGAGCCGCCGTCCGACTGGATGGCGACGGAGACGTGGTCGAAGCTCTTCGCCGACTTGTTCTTGTAGGCGTTGCCGAAGGTGTCGGTGAAGACCAGGGTGCCGGAGACGAAGGCGACGCCGAGCATGACGGCGAGCACGGTCATCAACAGCCTGGCCTTGTGCGCGAGCACGTTGCGCAGGGCGGTACGGAACATGGGTGTGAGTCCAGGGTGAGGTGAGGGGGGAGAGAAAGGCACCGGAGGTGCCTTCTCAGGGGCGCGGGGAACTGCGCGACAAGCCACGACGGGCCCGCAGTCCCGAACAAAGGCCGGGCCCCGACGGCGGCAGGGAAGAGCCACCCGGAGCCGAGCCGCGAACTAGCTCGTCCGCCCCTTCGCGTCAAAGTGCTTCATCCGGTCGAGCACCCCGTCCGCGGTGGGCCCGTGCATCTCGTCGACGACCCGCCCGTCGGCGAGGAAGATCACGCGGTCCGCGTACGAGGCGGCCACCGGGTCGTGGGTGACCATGACGACGGTCTGCCCGAGGTCCCGCACCGAGTTGCGCAGGAAGCCGAGGACCTCGGCGCCCGAGCGCGAGTCGAGGTTTCCGGTCGGCTCGTCACCGAAGATGATCTCCGGCTGGGAGGCGAGCGCGCGGGCCACCGCGACGCGCTGCTGCTGACCGCCGGAGAGCTCGGTGGGCCGGTGGCTGAGGCGGCCGGAGAGGCCGACCATCTCGATGACCTGCTCCACCCACCGCTTGTCGGGCTTGCGGCCCGCGATGTCCATGGGGAGCGTGATGTTCTCCAGGGCGGTCAGGGTCGGCAGCAGGTTGAACGCCTGGAAGATGAAGCCGATCTTGTCCCGGCGGAGCTTGGTGAGCTGCTTGTCCTTGAGCGTCGACAGCTCGGTCTCGCCGAGGCGCACCGAGCCGGAGCTGAAGCTGTCCAGACCGGCGACGCAGTGCATCAGGGTCGACTTGCCGGAGCCCGAGGGGCCCATGATCGCGGTGAACTCGCCCTGCCCGAAGTCGACGGAGACCCGGTCCAGGGCGACCACCTGGGTCTCGCCCTGTCCGTACACCTTGGACAGTTCCGTGGCGCGGGCCGCCACGGCGGTGGCGCGGGTGGCGAAGGGGGTGGTGGTCACGGGAGGGTGCTCCTGTCGGGACGACGAGTGGGGACGTACTCCATCGTCCTGGCCGATCAGCGCCGTGGAGTCACCCGCTGATCCGGTTCCGGGGGCCCTCTCCAGTCGGACTTGAGGAGCTCCTGTCATACCTGGGGATGACACGCGTCCCTGATGCGGAAGGGGGACAGACGGGTCCGATCCGGAAAGCGGGTGACAGCGGCGACGGGAACCTCAGGGCGGCTAAATTCCGTCATTCCGTGCAGAGGCCCACGAGACCGGCCGAGCCCGAGGACAGGCCTCCGGCATGTACCGATGGACTGTGCCGAGGGCTGATGCACCCTCAGACGTCAATAAAATAAGACAACATCGGGCTGACCTTCCGCTGTTCGGGGGACGCCTCCCGATAGGGTCGAAGCCTCGACGCGGAGCCCATGGCCTGCCCGGATGGTGGAATGCAGACACGGCGAGCTTAAACCTCGCTGCCCCTCGGGGGCGTGCCGGTTCGAGTCCGGCTCCGGGCACTTCCGCTGTCCTGCCCTCGGGCGCCGCCAAATCCGTTGCCCTGCACGCGAATTGATGCGCCATCAGGCATATGCCCCTTGCCGAGCTGCCGCCCTCTCGCCCGCTCGTCCTCGCCGCCCGTCCCCGCCCGCCCGTCCTCGCGTCCGCTCAGGACAGCCGTACGGCGTTGAAGCGGGCCGCCGTGTGCAGATCGGTCTCGATCGCCGCCGCCGTCTCCCGCAGTACGGGCAGCAGCGCGTCGCGGGCCTCGGCGAGCGGACCGGAGCCGGCGTGCTGGGCGACGTTCAGCGCCGCGACCACCCGCCCCCGCGCGTCCCTGACCGGCACGGCGACCGAGCGAAGGCCCTCCTCCAGCTCCTGGTCGGCGGTGGCGTGGCCGTCGGCGGCGACCCGGTCGAGGAGCCGGGCGAGGGCGCCGGTCTCCGTCACGGTGCGCGCGGTGAGGGCGCGGGGCGGCGCGGCGGCGAGGAGCCGGGCGCGCTCGGGGCCGGGGAGCCCGGCGAGCAGCACCCGGCCCATCGCGGTGGCGTACGCGGGGAAGCGGGTGCCCACCGTGATGTGCACGCTCATGACGCGCGCCGCCGCGGCCCGCGCCACGTACCGGATGTCGGTCCCGTCCAGGACGGTGACCGAGGCGGACTGGCGCACCCGGTCCGTGAGGTCGCGCAGGTGCGGCTCGGCGATCTCGGCGAAGGTGAGCCCGGACAGCGGGGCGTGGCCGAGCTCCAGGATGCGGGGGAGCGGGCGGTACAGGCGGCCGTCGTGGGCGGCGTACCCGGCCCGCTCCAGGGTGTGCAGACAGCGCCGCGCGGTGGCTCTCGGCAACTCGGTGGCCGCGGCGAGCGCGGTGAGCGGCAGGCCGTCGCCGCGCGCCGCGCCCAGGGCGCGCAGCACCGCGAGCCCCCGGGCCAGGGACTGCAGGAAGCCCGGACCGAGGTCCGCCTTGGCGGCCACGGCATCGGGGGCGGGGGTGCGGGCCGGCTCCTCGGCGGGCGGCGACGGTCGTACGGCCGACAGGCGGGCGAGCCGCGCCGCCTCCGCCCGCAGCCGCGGCAGCATCGCGTCGGCGAGGCCGTCCGCCGTGTGCCTGCTGGTGTGGCTCACCGCCGACAGGGCGTACCGGATGCGGCCCGCGCCGTCGCGCACCGGGACCGCGACCGCGATCAGGCCCGGCTCGATCAGCTGGTCGTCCAGGGCCCAGCCCGTCTCGCGGGAGCGGGCGACGCGGGCGGCGAGGTCGGGGAGGGCGTGCGGGGCGGGACCTGGCGGCAGCGCGGGGTAGGCGGCGCTCGCGTCCTGGGCGGCCTCGGGGGTGTCGGCGGCCTCGGTGGCGTCGTCGGCGGCGGTGCGGGTCCGCCAGGCCGCCCACCGCGCCTCGTCCCACTCCTGGGCGAAGAGGGCGCCGGGCGCGCACCGTTCGGGGGGCAGCAGGTCGCCGATGTGGAACGCCACCGACATCGCGCGGCGCCGGGCGGCCTGCGTCACGAAGCGCACCCCGTCGCCGTCCGGCACCGCGAGCGACACCGACTCGTCGAGCTCGTCCGCGAGCCGGGCGGTGCGGGCCGCGACCTCGCCGGTCAGACCGCTGGCCGCGAGGTAGGCGTTGCCGAGCTCCATGAGGCGGGGGGTGAGGTGCAGCTCCTGGCCGCGCACGCGTACGTAGCCGAGGTGGGCCAGCGTCGCCACCACCCGGTCGACCGTGGAGCGGGCAAGACCGGTGGCGCGCACGAGATCACCGGCGCGCAGCCGGCCGGGCTCCGCGGGGGCGAGGGCCCGCAGCACGGCGAGCCCGCGCTCCAGGGGACGTACGGACTCCACGGACTCCACGGACTCCACGGACTCCACGGACTCGTCGGACATGGCGCCGCGCTCCTCGCTGCCGGGAAGACCGGATGACCGGTCGGGCCGGGAAATCGGATGCCGCACGACCGTTGACAGCGCACAGGCGCAGCCAGAGACTCCCGGCAACACATTATGAACGAAAGTTCACCAGGCGAACAAGTGCGGGGCGTGCGCGGGGTGGACGCGGGAGGGGATCGAGCGATGCGCACCACCGTCGGGATCATCGGGGCCGGACCGGCCGGGCTGCTCCTCGCCCGCCTCCTGCACCGGGCCGGCATCGAATCCGTCGTCCTGGAGAGCCGGGACCGCGCGTACGTGGAACGGCGCCAGCGCGCCGGAATCCTGGAGCAGGGCACCGTCGACGTGTTGCGCGAGGCGGGCGCGGCCGCCCGTATGGACCGCGAGGGCCTGCCGCACCACGGCATCGAACTCCGCTTCGACCGCCGCAGACACCGCGTCGACTTCCCCGCGCTGACCGGCGGCAGGTCCGTCATGGCCTACGCCCAGACCGAGGTCTGCAAGGACCTCATCGCGCTGCAGCTGGCGGAGGGCGGACCGCTGCTCTTCGAGGCGGAGGCGCTGGAGGTGACCGGCGCCGACACCACGAGCCCGCGCGTGCGGTTCCGACACGCGGGCCGCGAGTCCACCCTGATGTGCGACTACGTGGTGGGCTGCGACGGCTTCTGGGGCGTCTCCCGCGCGGCCGTCCCCGAAGGGCTCTCCCGGACCTTCGAGCGCACGTACCCCTTCGCCTGGCTCGGCGTCCTCGCCGACGTGGCGCCCTCCCACGACGAGCTCGTCTACGCCCGCCACGAGCGCGGCTTCGCCCTGCTGTCCATGCGCTCGCCGACCGTCACGCGCGCGTACCTCCAGGTTCCCGACGGCACCGACCCGCGCGACTGGGCCGCGCCGCGGATCTGGGACGAGCTGGACCGCCGCCTGGAGACCGACGACCCGGCCTGGACGCTGCGCCGCGGCCCCCTCACCGCCACCACGGTCACCCCCATGCGCAGCTACGTCCACGAGCCCATGCGGCACGGCCGGCTCTTCCTCGCCGGGGACGCCGCGCACATCGTCCCGCCGACCGGCGCGAAGGGCCTCAACCTCGCCGTCGGCGACGTCACCACCTTCGCCCGCGCGCTGGTCCACCACCGCGACACCGGCGATCCGAGCCGCCTCGACGCGTACTCCGCGACCTGTCTGCGCCGCGTCTGGCAGGCCGAGCGCTTCAGCTACGCGATGACGACCCTGCTGCACCGCGCGCCCGACGCCACCCCCTTCGACGACCGCATCCAGCTCGCCCGCCTCGACCGCATCACCACCGCCCGCTCGGCCGAGACCGACCTCGCGGAGGCCTACACCGGCTTCCCCCTGACACCGACCGAGAAGGAGAGCCGGTGAACCCCCCTGAGCGCACCTTCCGGGCCGTCGCGCCCGTCATCGCCCTGTGCTGGCTCGTCGTCTTCTTCGACGGCATGGACGTCAACATCTACGGCGCCGTCATGCCGCACCTCATCGACGACAAGGACTTCGGCTTCACCCCGTCCACCGCGGGCACCGTCGGCTCCTGGACCACCTTCGGCATGCTCGTCGGCGCCCTCGGCTGCGGCACCCTCACCGACTGGCTGGGGCGCAAGCCGATGGTGACGGGCAGCGTCGTCGTCTTCTCGCTCGGCTCCGCGCTGTGCGCGCTCGCGCCGGGTGTCGCCGTCTTCGGCACCGGGCGCTTCGTTTCCGGGCTCGGGCTCGGCGGGCTGATGCCGATCGGGCTCGCGATCGTCGCCGAATTCGCGCCGCCGCGCCGGGCCGCGCTCGCCACCGGCCTGATGATGACCTCTTACCACGCGGGCGGCATGGCGGCGACGGGTCTCGGGCTCGCGCTCGGCCCCGACCACGGCTGGCGCGTCGTCTTCTGGGCCGGCGTCGTCCCGGCCCTCGTCGCCGTCCCGCTGGTCCTCCGGTGGCTGCCCGAGTCGCCCGGCGTGCTGCTCGCCAAGGGCCGCACCCGTGACGCGGAGACGGTCGCCGCCCGCTATCTGCTGCCCGCCCCGACCCCGGCCGGGGCCCCCGAGGCCGGCGCCCGGGGACGCCTCGCGGCCGTCCTCGCGCTCTTCGCGCCGGGGCGGCGCCTGGCGACCCCGCTGCTGTGGCTCGCCTCCTTCGCCGGGCTGCTCCTGGTCTACGGCGTCTCCACCTGGCTGCCCGAGCTCATGCGGGCCTCCGGCTACTCGCTCTTCTCCTCCGTCACCTTCCTCATGGTGATCAACGCGGGCGGCATCGTCGGCATGCTGATCGCCGGGCGCACCGCCGACCGCTTCGGCGCCGTCCCGGTCTCCGCGGTCTGGTTCCTGCTCACCGCCTGCGGCGCCTTCCTGCTCAAGGCCCAGCTGCCGCTCGCCGTCGCCTACGGCGTCGTCTTCGTCACCGGCATCTGGCTCTTCTCGGCGCAGGTCATGGTGTACGCGGCCGCCCCTTCCGTCTATCCGCCCGCGCAGCGCGCCACGGGGCTCGGCTGGGTCACCGGCGTCGGGCGCACCGGGGCGGTCGTCGGGCCGTGGCTCGGCGGCGCGGTCGTCACGGGCGGCGACGCCTCGCTCGGCTTCACCACCTTCGCGGTCGCCGCGGTCCTCGGGGCGGTCGCCATCTCGCTGGTGCCACTCGCGCGGGCGAACGATTCCGATACGGGAACAGTGGGGGCCTCCCCGTGCGTTCTCGGTCACAGAGAGGGAAAGATCCTCCCCAAGCACTAGGTCCATCCTTTTGCCTACGCATTACTCTTGAGGCAAAGCCACGCACGGTGGCCATGGAGGAGTGAAATGAGGAGCAGTAACCCGGTCTTCTCGCGACGGGGGTTCAGCCGCGACAACGGCTACGCCGGCTTCGGCGGGCAGCCGCAGGCCGGGGGCCCCGCGAGCGCGACCCAGACCCACCAGGGCAATCCGTACGCGCAGGGCAATCCGTACGCCGGAGGCCAGCAGGCCCCCGCGGGCAACCCCTACGCCACGAATCCGTACGCCCAGCAGGACGTGCAGCACGGCGCCCCCCAGGCACCCGTAGGCGCCGGCCGCATGACGATGGACGACGTCGTCATGCGCACCGCCACCACGCTCGGCACGCTCGTGGTCACGGCCGCGCTCGCCTGGGCGCTGCTGCCGGTGGACGACGCCAACATCAGCAAGTCGTACGGCATCGCGATCGGCGCCGGCCTCGTCGCGATGGTGCTCGGCCTGGTCCAGGCGTTCAAGCGCAAGGCCTCGCCCGCGCTGATCCTGACGTACGCCGCGCTGGAGGGCGTCTTCCTCGGCGTCGTCTCCAGCGTCGTCGACAACCGCATCGCGAGCGGCGCGGCCATGCAGGCCGTGCTCGGCACGATGGCCGTCTTCATCGGCGTCCTCGTGGCGTACAAGGCGGGCTGGATCCGCGTCAACCGCCGCTTCTACGGCTTCGTGATGGCCGCGGCGATGGGCTTCCTGCTGCTGACCGCCGTGAACCTGCTGTTCATGGTCTTCGGCGGCGGCGACGGCCTGGGCTTCCGCTCCGGCGGCCTCGGCATCGTCTTCGGCATCGTCGGCATCCTGCTCGGCGCGTGCTTCCTTGCCCTCGACTTCAAGCAGGTCGAGGACGGCATCGCGTACGGCGCGCCGAAGGAAGAGGCCTGGCTGGCCGCGTTCGGTCTGACGATGACGCTCGTCTGGATCTACATGGAGTTCCTGCGCCTGATCGCCATCTTCTCGGGCAACGACTGACCCAGATAGTCGGTCGTCACAGGACGAGTGACCCCGAAGGGCCCGCGGACCGGGAACGGTCCGCGGGCCCTTCGCCGTGTGGTGGGTGAGGGAGCGCGGTCAGAGCAGTTTGCGGGCGGCCCGCCTGAGGTCGTACTCGTGGATGATCGCCTTCGCGTGGCCGTACGCGAGGTTGTGTTCGGCGCGGAGCCAGCTGACCTTCTCCTCGAAGCGGAAGAGAGAGGGGCCTTCCTCCACGGCACGGAGCCAGTCGGACACTTCACGACCGGTGCATTGGGGGATACGGGCGAGCAGGTTGCGGTGGGTCTCCTCGGAGAAGACTTGGGACATCGGCGCCTCCGGACGCGTCGCGATGTGTTCCGTCCTTCACGCCACCGTGCCTGAGCGCCGGGGCGTTGGCAACAGTCCCGGAAAGGCACATAGGCTCGCGTGGTGCTCGATACGACGCCTTTGACGGCCGCAGTGGACCAATTCGCCGACCGCCTGCGGGCCGCGCCGCAGAGCCGGCTGCAACGCGGGGCGGCGGCCGAAGCGCTGGCGCTGGCCAGGGAGTTGGCGCTGTGGACGCAGCGCGTGGAGGAACCGGCGGCGGAGCCGCGGGAGATGCCGGACGCCGGGATGTTCGCCGCGGCCGACCAGATCACCGTCGCGGGGTGCGATCTCGCCCTTGTCCTGACCGGACCCGAGGACCTCGCGCGGGCGCTGGACCTCGTGGCCGAGGCACAGAAAAGGGCCGGGGTCTAGGACGCTGCGGTCCAGGACCTCGGCCCGGGGCGGGGTGAGGTGGGGCGGGGCGGGTCCGGCCACGCGCGTGGCCGGACTCCGTCAGACCGACGCGATGACGCGGTCGGCCAGGATGTAGATGTTCTCGGTGCCGCACTCGAAGGTCAGCGCGTACGCGCCCGAGATGCCGGAGCCACCCAGCAGGAACGGGGTGCGGCCCTCACGCAGCGCGGTGGCGAGCAGCTCCGCGGTCTCGCGGTGTCCGGGCGTCATGCACAGCGTCGTACCGTCCGCGAAGACGTACACGTCCAGCGTGCCGAGCGGGCCCGGGCGGACGTCGGCGAGGGCGGTGCGGGCGTCGGCCAGCTCCTCCAGGCAGGCGACCGTGCGCTCGTGGTCGCCGTGGCCGTCGTGGTCGGGGGACGCCGGCGTCTGCACCGGCACGAAGTCCGGGTGCGAGGGGTGCCGGCGCCGGGCGGCGGCCAGCTCCGGGGAGTCTCCCGCGAAGGCGCCGTCCTGGGCGGTGCCTCCGGCGAACTCGTCGGCGCCCGCCGGGTCGGCGAAGGGCTCGACGACCGGTTCCAGGCTCTCCGCGTCCAGGCCGGCGAAGTCCGCCTGGCGCGGCAGGAACAGCTCGTCGGCGATGCTCTCGGGCAGGCCGGACAGGCCGGGCAGCCCGCCGAGCAGCGCGGCCCCGTCGGAGCCCTCGCGGGCCTCCTGGGCGGCCCAGAACGCGCGGGCCTCGGCGAGCTCGCGCTCGCGCTCCTCGGCGAGGGCCTCGGAGACGGCCGCGCGTATCTCGTCGGTGTCCACCGTGGTGCGGGCGGCCGGCACCGTGGGGTGCGGGCCGACGGCGGCACGACTCTCGGCCAGTTCGGTGTGCAGGGCTGTGATCTCGGTGAGCTGCTTCCGCAGTCCGTGCACCGCGTGCAGGGCAGCGGCGCCCACGGCCGTGGCAGCGGCCGTGGAGAGCAGCAGGGCAAGAGGCAAGGCGCTCACTGACGTACTCCCGGTTTCAAGTCGACCCCCGACTTCCTACATCAGCTTGAAGCCTGCACGATCCACCTGTCAGTGCATTACGTCACGAATGGGACAGGTCTTTGGGCCCGGGGTTTACCCCCGTAACCGCGCTGAGCTGGGCATATGTATCTCCCCCAGGAGATAGGTCACATCCTGGGGGAGATTGGGTCACGAAGCGATGCAGGGACTGAGGGTCAACACTGCGAACTGTGTGTCAACGAAATCGGGGGTTGCGGTTCAGCTGAGGCGCTCGATGACCATCGCCATGCCCTGGCCGCCGCCGACGCACATCGTCTCCAGGCCGAACTGCTTGTCGTGGAACTGGAGGGAGTTGATGAGCGTGCCGGTGATGCGGGCGCCGGTCATGCCGAAGGGGTGGCCGACCGCGATGGCGCCGCCGTTGACGTTGAGCTTGTCGAGCGGGATGTCCAGGTCGCGGTAGGAGGGGATCACCTGGGCGGCGAAGGCCTCGTTGATCTCGAAGAGGTCGATGTCGTCGACGGTGAGGCCGGCCCGCTTCAGGGCCTGCCTGCTCGCCTCGACCGGGCCGAGGCCCATGATCTCGGGGGAGAGGCCGGTGACGCCGGTGGAGACGATGCGGGCGAGCGGGGTCAGGCCGAGCTCGCGGGCCTTGGTGTCGCTCATGATGACCAGGGCGGCGGCGCCGTCGTTCAGCGGGCAGCAGTTGCCGGCGGTGACGAGTCCGTCGGGGCGGAAGACGGGCTTGAGGCCCTGGACGCCCTCGTACGTGACGCCGGCGCGGGGGCCGTCGTCCTTGCTGACGACGGTGCCGTCGGGGGTGGTGACGGGGGTGATCTCGCGCTCCCAGAAGCCGTTCTTCAGGGCTTCCTCGGCGAGGTTCTGGGACCTGACCCCGAACTCGTCCATGTCCTTGCGGGTGACGCCCTTGGCGCGGGCGAGGTTCTCCGCGGTCTGGCCCATCGCGATGTACGCGTCCGGGACCAGGCCGTCCTCGCGCGGGTCGTGCCAGGTGGAGCCCTCGGACTGGGCGACCGCGGCGGTACGGGCCTCGGCGTCGGCGAAGAGGGGGTTGTGGGTGTCGGGGTGGTCGCTGGTCCCGTTCTTGCTGCGCGACACCATCTCCACGCCGGCGGAGATGAAGACGTCGCCCTCGCCCGCCTTGATGGCGTGCAGGGCCATGCGGCTCGTCTGCAGCGAGGAGGAACAGTAACGGGTGATGGTGCAGCCCGGCAGGTGGTCCATGCCCATCTGCACGGCGACGATCCGGCCCAGGTTGTGCCCCTGCTCGCCGCCGGGCAGGCCGCAGCCGAGCATCAGGTCGTCGATGAGCTTCGGGTCGAGCTCCGGGACCTTGGCGAGGGCGGCCTCGATGATCGTGGCGGTCAGGTCGTCCGGCCGCAGATCCTTCAGGGAGCCCTTGAAGGCGCGGCCGATCGGGGTGCGGGCGGCGGAGACGATCACGGCTTCGGGCATCGAGTGCTCCTGTGGCGAGAGGGCGGCGGGGTGGAACGGGGCGGAACTCCTTGGGAAGTTACCTGCACGTAACGGGGTGGGTCATCGGGTGGGGGGTGTGAGACGGGCCGCATTTCTAAGCGGGCGCTCAGGCCGCGGGGCCCTGAGCGGACTGGGTCTCGCTTTTTGGTGCGGCCCGGTGGGGGTCGCTCGCGCAGTTCCCCGCGCCCCTGGGGTGTGTGCCTTGTTTTTCGTCTGCGGGCCGGCGGGGGCTTGTCGCGCAGTTCCCCGCGCCCCTTGACGGTACCTCCGGCCGCCGGCACCTGAAGGCGGACGACGACGGGGACCCCCCAGGGGCGCGGGGAACTGCGCGAGCGCCACGGGGGACCCGAGCGATGCGTCAGGGGGCGAGGTGGACTGGTCAGGGGCGCGGGGAACTGCGCGATCAACCCCCACCCACCTGCAGGGAAGACCCCCCCGCCCCCCCGGGGCCTCAGTGGGGGAGTGGGGACGGTTCTGGGGCGTGGATGCGGCGGCGGCGTCGGCGTTTGAGGAGGGCCCACGGACCCCGGGGGCCCGTAGGCATGGCCGCCGTGACCTCCGTGCCGCCCTCGGACGCCGCCTGCGCAGCCGCCCGCGCCACCGGCAAGAAGCCCTCGCGCCGCGAGACGTCGGGCCGCTCCTCCTCGGGCCACACGCCGAGCGCCGCGCACAACGTGGGCAGCACCGCCATCGCCGCCGTCGCATACCCCTCCGCGGAGGGGTGGTAGTTGTCCGGACCGAACAGCTCCCGCGGATTCGCCGCGAACTCCGGACCGAGCAGGTCCCCGAGCGACACCGTCCGGCCACCCTGCTCCACCACGCCGATCGTCTGCGCCGCGGCCAGCTGGCGCGAGACGCGCCGGGCCATCCACCGCAGCGGCTGGTAGACGTTCTCCACCGTGCCGAGGTCGGGACACGTGCCGACGACCACCTCCGCCCCCGCCGTACGGAGCCTGCGGACCGCCGCCGAGAGATGCCGCACCGACCGCGTCGGCGGCATCCGGTGCGTCACGTCGTTCGCGCCGATCATGACCACGCAGACGTCCGGCACCCAGGACGGGTCGGAGAGGATCAGCGTCACCTGCCGGTCGAGGTCGTCCGACTGGGCGCCGGGCAGCGCCACGTTCCGCAGGTCGACGGGGCGCTCCGCCACCGCGGCGAGCCCGGAGGCCAGCAGTGCGCCCGGCGTCTGCTTGGCCCGGTGCACGCCCTGCCCGGCCGCCGTGGAGTCCCCGAGCATCGCGAACCGCACCGGTTCCAGGCCGGTGGCCCGCGCGGCGCTGTCGGCGAACGCCCCGCCGTAGCGGCCGTCCGCGCGCGGCGGATCCGCGTGCCCGCCATTGCCCACGTTCCGCTTCGCCAGCTGCACCTCGGCGAGCACCACGCCCACCGCGGCGGCCCCGAGCAGCCCGATGCCTCCTCCGCCGTACGCCGCGCCCGCCGCGATCCGCCGTGCCACCCTCGCCCTCGACATGCCCTGCAGCCACCTCCTCGTGCCGTACCGCGCCAAAGGGCCGTACATCCACTCATTGCCCCGTAAGCACGGTCGGCCAATCGCAAGTGGAGGTGAACGGATGAGGTGGACCCTTAGGCTGACCGCACCAAATTCGTCGCACTACATCGCAGCCCGGAGACAACGGTGCAATTCCACGACTCGATGATCAGCCTCGTCGGCAACACCCCGCTGTTGAGGCTCAACAACGTGACCGCGGGCATCCAGGCGACCGTCCTGGCCAAGGTCGAGTACTTCAACCCCGGCGGATCCGTGAAGGACCGCATCGCGCTGCGCATGATCGAGGCGGCGGAGCAGAGCGGGGAGCTGAAGCCCGGCGGCACCATCGTCGAGCCCACCTCCGGCAACACCGGGGTCGGCCTCGCCATCGTGGCCCAGCAGAAGGGCTACAAGTGCATCTTCGTCTGCCCCGACAAGGTGTCCCTCGACAAGATCAACGTGCTGCGGGCGTACGGCGCCGACGTCGTCGTCTGCCCGACCGCCGTCGACCCCGAGCACCCGGACTCGTACTACAACGTCTCCGACCGCCTCGTGCGCGAGACGCCCGGCGCCTGGAAGCCCGACCAGTACAGCAACCCCAACAACCCGCTCTCCCACTACCACTCCACGGGCCCCGAGCTCTGGGAGCAGACGGAAGGGAAGATCACCCATTTCGTCGCGGGCATCGGGACCGGCGGCACGATCTCCGGTACCGGCAACTACCTGAAGGAGATCTCCGAGGGGCGCGTCACGATCGTCGGCGCCGACCCGGAGGGGTCCGTGTACTCGGGCGGCTCCGGGCGGCCCTACCTCGTCGAGGGCGTCGGTGAGGACTTCTGGCCGACGGCGTACGACCGGAACGTCACGGACGAGATCATCGCGGTGTCCGACAAGGACTCCTTCCAGATGACCCGCCGGCTCGCCAAGGAGGAGGGGCTGCTCGTCGGCGGCTCCTGCGGCATGGCCGTCGTCGCCGCGCTGCGCGTCGCCGAGCGGCTCGGCCCGGAAGACGTCGTGGTGGTGCTCCTGCCCGACTCCGGCCGCGGCTACATGAGCAAGATCTTCAGCGACGAGTGGATGAACGACTACGGCTTCCTGGAGCAGGACGGCGACCAGCCGGACGTCGGCGACGTGCTGCGCCGCAAGGAGGGCGGCGCGCTGCCCTCGCTGGTGCACATGCACCCCGAGGAGACGGTCGGCGAGGCGATCGAGGTGCTCCGGGAGTACGGGGTCTCGCAGATGCCGATCGTGAAGCCGGGCGCGGGGCACCCCGACGTGATGGCCGCGGAGGTCATCGGCTCGGTCGTCGAACGCGAGCTCCTGGACGCGCTGTTCACGCAGCGGGCCTCGCTCTCCGACCCGCTGGAGAAGCACATGTCGGCGCCGCTGCCGCAGGTCGGCTCCGGGGAGCCGGTGGCTGACCTGATGTCGGTGCTGGGTGCGGCGGACGCGGCGATCGTCCTGGTCGAGGGGAAGCCGACGGGGGTCGTGAGCCGGCAGGATCTGCTGGCGTTCCTGGCGGAGCAGCCGGGGCGCTGACGCTGGGTCTTGGCGGATGTGGGGCGGGGCTTCTCCGAAGTGGTACGGGGCTTCTCCGAAGTGGTACGTGGGTGTCATGTGCGCGCAGCACCCGCTTAACACGGCTCCGGCACAGTGGTGGTTGTCGGCGTCAGGAACTCCGGAGCGGCTCCCGGGCCTCCTCGTACGTCTGGACGTGCGTCCGGCTCTGACCCGGCCGCACGTCCCTCACGGGGACCACCGTCGTCCCGCCCCCTGGGGGGTTCCTCCACCGGGGGTGCGGTGGTCCCTGTGAGCGACCCTGACCTGCGGTCGGCGGGTGCGGGGCGGGTGGGGGTTGCCGCGTGGTTCTTGTTCGTCCGCGGCCCGGTGGGGGCTTGTCGCGCAGTTCCCCGCGCCCCTCAAGGCACCTCCGGCTGACGGCACCTTTCAAGCGGGCGATCAGGGGGCCCACTTAGGGGCGCGGGGAACTGCGCGATCAGCCGCCACCCGCCCGCAGGGGACGGGTCAGCCGGTGGGGTGGGACGGCTCCGTTGGGGTGGACCAGCTGGCCAGCAAGGAGAGGCGGTCCGCGCTGGGGGAGCCCGGCTCGGGGGTGTAGACCACCATGAGCTGGTCGGGATCGCCGGGCAGCGCCAACGTCTCGTAGGGGAGGACCAGTTCCCCCACCACCGGATGGTTCATCCGCTTCACGCCGTGCGTCTTCTCCTTCACCTGGTGGTCGGCCCACAGCCGCCGGAAATCCTCGCTCTTGA
Source organism: Streptomyces sp. NPDC041713 (assembly GCF_055591085.1). Lineage (NCBI taxonomy): Bacteria > Bacillati > Actinomycetota > Actinomycetes > Kitasatosporales > Streptomycetaceae > Streptomyces > Streptomyces sp. NPDC041713. The sequence continues at coordinate 98,190 of NZ_JBVIZY010000005.1, read as the reverse complement.
CGGACAACTCGCCCACCAGGGCGCAGAGTTCCGCGTCCGAGGGGCAGCGCGCCGCGTCCAGGCGCAGATACGCGACCGTCTCCGCCGCCACCGCCTCCCACTCCGGGTAGCAGTCACGCCCGGGGCCCTCGAGGAACACCTGGCGCGGGACGTTCCGCTCCGCGGGCGACAGCGCGGAGAAGCCGTTGAGCGCGTCGGCCAGCGCGTTCCAGGCCAGTACGTCCATGCGGCGGCCGAAGATGAACGCCGGCGCGCGGTCGATGGTGTCCAGGAGCAACCGCAGGCCGGGGCGGACCCGTTGCGCGGGCGCCCGGGGCCGGCGAGCGCGCGGCCGGGGCCGGGCCACGGTGCGCAGATAGGCGTGCTCGGTCTCGTCCAGGCGCAGCACGCGGGCGATCGCGTCGAGCACCGCGTCGGACACCGAGGGCCCGCGCCCCTGTTCGAGGCGGATGTAGTAGTCCACGCTGACGCCCGCCAGCTGCGCGACCTCTTCGCGGCGCAGGCCCGGCACGCGGCGCCGCCCGTGCGCGGTGAGGCCCACGTCCGCGGGCTGTATGCGGCCGCGCCGTGAGCGCAGGAAGTCTCCGAGGTCGCCGTCCATGCGGTCGATCCTAGAGGGGCGGCCGGATTCCAGCCTGGTACTGCCGGACCCAGGAAAGGCACAGCCCTGGGTAGCCCGGCGCGGGACGCGCAGAGTGGTTCTCGCCGCCGGGGAACGCCCCGGACGGCACCGACCCCCGCACCGACCCCACTGATCGCACAGGGAGTTCAGCCATGTCGTACGAGAACCTGCAGGACCGCACCGCCCTCGTCACCGGCGCCGCCAGCGGCATCGGCGAGGCCACGGCCCGGCTGCTCGCCGCCCGGGGCGCCCGCGTCGTCCTGCTGGCCCGGCGCGCGGAGCTGCTCGACGAGCTGGCCGGGAAGATCGAGGCGGACGGCGGCCGGGCGCTCGCCGTCACCGCCGACGTCACCGACCAGGCGTCGGTGGACGCCGCCGTGGAGCGCGTGCACGCGGCGTACGGACGCGTCGACCTGGTGGTGAACGCGGCGGGCGTGATGCTGCCGAACCCGGTGACCGCCCACCGCACCGACGAGTGGCAGCGGATGCTGGACACCAACGTGGCGGGCGCGCTGCGGATCATCGGCGCCTTCACCCCGGACCTGATCGCCGCGGCCGACGGGGGCGGGACGGCCGACCTGGTGAACATCTCGTCGATCGGCGCGCACACCGCCTTCCCGCACTACGCGGTGTACGGGGCGACGAAGGCCGCGCTGACCTATCTGTCGGAGTCGCTGCGCACCGAACTCGGCCCGCGGGACGTGCGCGTCACCAACGTCGAGCCGGGCCTCACCGAGACCGAGCTGCGCGGGCACATCGACAACTCGGAGCTGAGCGGGCAGCTGGACGGCATGTTCGGCGCGATCGGCTCGCTGGCCGCGGACGACGTCGCCGACCTCATCGCGTACGCGACGAGCCGGCCGCGCCACGTCAACCTGCGTCAGCTGATCGTGCTGCCCACCCGCCAGGCGTGAGCCGCCGGGGCGCGGTGCGGCCTCAGTCGTCCCACTCCGAGGAGCGCTCCCTGCGGCGCCGTCCCAGGTCGGCGCCGCGCAGGGCGTGCACCGCGTTCACACCGAAGATGCCGGCCCAGCAGACGAAGAGCCCGGTCAGGTCGGCGTTGACCACGGCGATGGCGGACAGCGGGATGGCCAGGATCAGCGAGATCACGCCGAACCCGAAGCGCTCGCTCCAGGAGTCGACGGGGCTGCCGGGGGAACGGGCGCCCCGGGCGACCACCATCTGCTGCTCGGCGAGGTGGCGGCGCATCCGGCGGTCGACCGTGCCGTCCAGGCGCTGCTCGATCTTCCCCAGGAATGAGTCGACCAAGGCGGCGTCGTACTCTTCGCCGAGCTCCCTGCGGGCGTGCAGAGTGGCGTCGAGTTCCTTCTTGAGTTCGGGGTCACGGGCTTCCATACCCGGTTACGTTACGGCGCGGGCGCCTCGGTCGCGGTGGGGCTAACCCCCCTTTCCGTCCGGGCACCACCCCCAGGAACGGGCCGGTTCCGGCGGGCGAGCGCCCAGTACAGCACCGCGGGCACCACGAGCCCCACGATCCACGAGACGTCGGCGCCGTCCAGCGGCTCGACCAGCGGCCCCGTGTAGAAGTGCGTGGCGAGGAAGGGGAGCTGGGCGAGGACCCCGACGGTGTAGACGACGAGGGCGTCCCAGCGCCACGCGCCGTAGCGGCCGCGCGGGTCGAAGAGGGCGGGGATGTCGTACCGCTCGCGCGAGATCAGGTAGTAGTCGACCAGGTTGATCGCCGACCAGGGCGTGAAGAAGGTCAGCAGGAACAGCAGGAAGTCCTTGAACGACGTCAGGAAGCTGTCCTTGCCGAGCAGCGCGACCGCCGTGCCCGCCACCATGATCACCGCGATGTACGCGGCCCGCCCGCGCTGCCCGAGGACGCGCTGCCCGCGGAAGCCGCTGATGCTCGTCACCATCGACATGAAGCCGCCGTAGGTGTTGAGCACGTTGATGGTCAGCTTGCCGAGCGCGATCACGAAGTACAGGAAGGAGGCGATCAGGCCGGTGCCGCCGAGGCCCACCACATAGCCGACCTGGTCGGCGAGGAAGGCGTCCCCCGCGCTCGCCGCCACGAGCACCCCGAACGTCATCGACCACTGCGAGCCGAGCGCCGAGCCCGACAGGGTCCACCAGAAGGTGGCCTTCGCCGAGGTGGTGCGCGGCAGATAGCGCGAGTAGTCGGCGACGTACGGGCCGAAGGCCAGCTGCCAGGAGGCCGAGAGGGAGACGGCGAGCAGGAACATCGGCAGGTCGAAGTGGGCGTCGGACAGCAGTGCCGACAGGTCCACGCGGTCCAGGAGCCGGATGCCGAGGTAGACGAAGGCGAGCGCGCAGATCACGCTCGCCACCCGGCCGAGGGTGTGGATGACGCGGTAGCCGACCGCCGCCATCACCGCGGTGACCGCGGCGAAGAGCACGATGCCGGTGGTGTCGTTCGTGTGCGTGAGCTCCGCGGTGGCCTGTCCGGCGAGCACACTGCCGCTCGCGAAGAACCCGACGTACATGAGGATGACCAGGAGCAGCGGGACGACCGCGCCCTTCACGCCGAACTGGGCCCGTGACTGGATCATCTGCGGCAGGCCGAGCTTCGGGCCCTGCGCCGAGTGCAGGGCCATCACCGCGCCGCCCAGCAGGTTGCCGAGGACCAGGCCCACGAGGGACCACACCACGTCGCCGCCGAAGACGACGGCGAGCGCGCCCGTGACGACCGCGGTGATCTGCAGATTGGCGCCGAGCCAGAGCGTGAACTGGCTGAACGCCGTGCCGTGCCGTTCGTCGTCGGGGACGACGTCGATGGAGCGCCGCTCCACCAGGTCCTCTACCGCCATGCCGGTCAACTCCCTCGTTCCGTACGGGACTTACCTGCTGCTACTTCGTGAGGCCGTGCCGTCACTTCGTGAGGCCGTGCCGTTACTTCGTGAGGCCGTGCCGCTCCGCCCAGTCCTGCGCGACGTCCTCGGGGTCCTTCTTGTCCTTGTCCACCAGGCGGTTGAGCTCGGTGAGCTGCTCGGTCGTCAGGAGCGCGCCGAGCCGGGCGAGCGCCTTGCGCACGGTCGAGTCGGCCTTGCGGTCGGCGACGAGCGGGACGACGTGCTGGCCGGGGACGAGGTGCTTGGGGTCGGTGAGGACGACCCAGTGTTCGGCGGCGATGTCGGTGTCGGTGGTGAAGAGGTTCGCCACGTCGACGTCGCCCTTGCGCAGCGCGCCCTTCACCAGCGGCCCCGACGAGTCGAGCGACTTGAACTCCTTGAACTCGACGCCGTACACGTCCTTAAGGCCGACCGCGCCGACGGTGCGCTTCTTCACCTCGGCGGCGGCGCCGATGACGAGCTTGCCGTTGTGCTTCGCCAGATCGGCGAGGGACTTCAGGCCGTACTCCTTCGCGGTCTCGCGGGTCACGACGAACGCGTCGGAGTCCTCGGCCTTCCCGTACGGGAGGATCTGCAGCCCGCGCGGGAGGCGCATCGCGAGGGCGTTCTGCATCTCGCCCTCCTCGGTGGCCTTCGCCTTGGGGTCCAGGTAGTGCAGGAGCGCGCCCTGGTACTCGGGCAGCAGGTCGATGTCGCCGCCCTTGAGGGCGGGGATGAGGATCTCGCGGGTGCCGAGGTTGGGGCGCACGCTCGTCTTCACGCCGGCCGCCTCCAGGGCGGCGGCGTACAGGTACCCGAGGACCTGGTTCTCGGTGAAGTTGGCGGTGCCGATGGTGACGCCGCCCTTGCTGGAGCCGCCTCCGCCGCCGCCGGACCCGTCGCCGTTCAGCGAGGTGATGCCGCCGCTGCAGGCGGCGAGCGCGGGGACGGAGGCGGTGGCGAGGAGTCCGCCGATGAGGTTCCTGCGGGATATGGGGGCCATCTGGTGTGCTCCTAGGCCTGTCGGGCGGGGCGGTGGCGGAAGAGGGTGCGCTGCAGGGCGGCGAGCGCGAGGTCGAGTACGACGGCGACGAGCGCGACGAGCACGGCCCCGCCGAGCACCTGGACCAGGTCGCGCTGGGCCAGGCCGTCGAAGACGTACCGGCCGAGCCCGCCGAAGGAGACGTACGCGGCGATGGTGGCCGTCGCGACGACCTGGATCAGCGCGAGCCGCAGCCCGGTCATGATCAGCGGCAGCGCGAGCGGCAACTCGACCTGGAACAGCACCTGGTGGGCGCGCATGCCCTGGCCGCGTGCCGCGTCCTTCACCTCGGGGTCGACGGCGGTCATGCCCGCGTACGTGTTGGTGACGATGGCCGGCACCGCGAGCGCGACGAGCGCGATGTAGACGGGCCACATGGACAGCCCGCTCGCCAGGAAGACCAGTACGACGAGGCCGACGGTGGGCAGCGCGCGCCCGAACGAGGACAGGTTGATGGCGACGAAGGCGCCACGCCCCGTGTGCCCGATGAGCAGGCCGAGCGGCAGCGCGATGGCGGCGGCGACGAGGGTGGCGAGCAGCGAGTACTGCAGGTGCTCGGCAAGGCGGTGCGCGATGCCGTCCGGGCCCGTCCACTGCTCGTCGCTGACCAGCCAGGCGCCGAGGTCCTTGAAGAGTTCGTACATGTCAGGCACTCCTGCGGCGGCGGGTCCAGGGCGTCAGGACGTACTGGAGGGTGACGAGCAGGGCGTCCGCGACGAGCGCGAGGAGCAGCGTGAGGACGACGCCGACGATCACCGGGGTGGGGAAGTTGCGCTGGAAGCCGTCGGTGAAGAGCTGGCCGAGTCCGCCGTCGCCGATGTACGTCGCCACGGAGACCAGTGAGATCGACATGACCGTCGCGATCCGTACGCCCGCCATGATCACCGGCAGGGCGAGCGGGAGTTCGACGGTGAGCAGGGTGCGCAGCGGCCGGGTGCCCATGGCCTTGGCGGCTTCCTTGGTCCTCGCGGGCACGGAGTCGAGGCCCTCGACGGTGTTCCGCAGCAGCACGACGAGCGTGTAGATCGTCAGGCCGGTGACGGTGGTGGTACGGGTGAGTCCGCTGACCGGCAGGAGCAGCACGAAGACGGCGATGGACGGGATGGTGAACAGGACGTTGGAGAGCCCGAGGAGGAGTCCGCGCAGGGGGCGGACGCGGTGGGCGAGGACGGCCAGCGGAAGGGATATCAGCAGCCCCAGGGCGACGGCCGAGAGGGCGGCCTGGAGGTGGGAGAGGGTGAGGGTGGTGAGGTCATCGGTATGGTCGCCGATCCACGACCAGTCGACGGTCACGGTGCGTCCTTGACGTGGGCGGTGCTGTGGGTGCCGTCGTCCGTGCGGGCGGCGTCACCCTTCGGGCGCGGGTCCGTCTGCCGCGGGGGATTGTCCGGCGGGTGCGGGCCGTTCTTGGCCGGCCGCGCAGTTCCCCGCGCCCCTGGGGGGTTTGCCTCGCCGTCCGCGTGCGGGTCGCTCTCGGCTGGTCGCGCAGTTCCCCGCGCCCCCAGGGGGTCCTCCTCGGCCCGCACCTCTGGGCGGGACTCCTCGGTGCCGGGCCCGGTGGACGACTCAGGGGCGCGGGGAACTGCGCGACCAGCCCCCACCGGGCCCGCACCCGAATGCCCCGCCCCCACCGAACCCGCACCCGAATGCCGACGCCCCCGTTCATGCACAGCGCCAGCGTGCTCGTGGAGGTCGCCCCGCGACGACACCCCCGTCAGGCGCCCCGTCACGTCCACGCGGGCCACCAGCCCCGCGGGCGACGCGAGGGACTCGTCCAGCGCGGCGAGGAGCGAGTCCGCGTCGCGCAGCGCCCGTACGGGGACGTCGGCCGCGTCACCGTCCACGTGCCGCCAGGCCACCGGCGCCCCCGCCGCGTCGAGACGGAGCGTCCACGCCCCGCCCTCGGGGGCCGGCCCCTGGGGGACGTCCCCCACCGTCGTCAGGGACAACAGCTTCAGGCCCCGCTCCGCGCCCAGGAAGTCCGCGACGAAGTCGTCCGCCGGGCGGGCGAGCAGCTCCGTCGGCTCGGCGCACTGCACGAGGTGTCCGCCCGTGCGGAAGACGGCTATCCGGTCCCCGAGCCGCACCGCCTCGTCGATGTCGTGCGTGACGAAGACGATGGTCTTGTTCAACTCCCGCTGGAGCCGCAGCAGTTCGTCCTGGAGCTGGGTGCGGACCACCGGGTCGACCGCGCCGAACGGCTCGTCCATGAGCAGCACCGGCGGATCCGCGGCGAGCGCGCGGGCCACGCCGACCCGCTGCTGCTGTCCGCCGGAGAGCTGGTGCGGGTACCGCTTGCCCGCGTCAGGGGCGAGCCCCACCGTCTCCAGGAGCTCGGCCGCGCGGGCGCGGGCCTTGCGCCGGCCCCAGCCGAGCAGCAGCGGCACCGTGGCGACGTTGTCGAGGACCGTGCGGTGCGGGAAGAGCCCGGCCTGCTGGATGACGTAGCCGATGGAGCGGCGCAGCTCCGCCGCGTCCTGCTCCAGGACGTCGCGGCCGCCGACGCGGATGGTGCCGGAGGTCGGGTCGACCATCCGGTTGATCATGCGGAGCGTCGTCGTCTTGCCGCAACCGGAAGATCCGACGAGGACGGTCACGCCGCCTTCCGGCATCTCGAGGGTGAGGTCGTGGACCGCTGTGGTGCCGTTCGGGAAGCGTTTGTGGACCGTGTCGAACTGGATCATGTGGAGTCCCTTGCCCGGCTGTATATCGTCATGCAGAGTTCTTGCTGGCTGAATAGGTTGTCAATAGTTCTCGGCGCTTCCGGCAGAAATCCCTGGTCACAAATGGCCGATGGGCAAGACAGAACGTCCGATAGAGGAGGGAATGCGAGTGAAGTCGTCTCGTATCGCGGACACGGCGACCGACGACAGGGGAGCGGTCGTCATCCTCGACGGCCGGGGAATGATGGTCGCAGACGTCGTACGCCTGGCCGAATCCGATGCCAGGCCGGTGCCCGCCACCGACGGGATGCAGCGCGCCGAGAACTCCTGGAACGCCGCCCGTGAGATCGCCGCCTGGGGCCGCGTCTACGGCCGCTCCACCGGCGTCGGCGCGAACCGGAATGAGGACGTGCCCACCGAGGCGGCCGCCGACCACGGTCTGCGGCTGCTGCGCTCGCACGCCGGGGCCATCGGCGAGGAACTGCCCGCCCGCGAGGTCCGCGCGATGCTCGCCGTCCGCGCCAACCAGCTGCTCGCCGGCGGCGCCGGCCTGCGCCCCAGCGTCGTCACCGCCCTCTGCGAGGCCCTGGAGGCCGGCGCCTACCCCACGGTCAACGAGTTCGGCTCGGTCGGCACCGGCGACATCGCCGCCCTCGCCCAGATGGGCCTCGCCCTCGCCGGCGAACACCCCTGGCAGGGCCCCGGGAAGCCGCCCGCGCCCCAGCCCCTCGACAACAACGACGCCCTCGCCCTGATCAGCAGCAACGCCCTCACCCTCGGCCAGTCCGCGCTCGCCCTGCACGAACTGCGCGGCCTGATCGGCGCCACCCAGGTGGTCGCCGCGCTGTCCCTGATGGCGGTCGACGGGTCGTACGAGGCGTACGCGCTGCCCGTCCACGAGGCGCGCCGCCACCCCGGCTCGCACGCGGTCGCCGCCCGCATGCGCCACCTGCTCGGCGCCCCCGACCGCCCAACGCCGCCGCTCGGCCGCATCCAGGACCCCTACGGGTTCCGCTGCCTGCCGCAGATCCACGGCCCCGCGCACGACGCGGCCACCGCCCTGGAGGACGTCCTCACCGTCGAGATCAACGCGGCCGCCGAGAACCCGCTGATCTGCCCCGAGGACCTGGCCGCCTACCACCACGGCGGCTTCTACCTCGCCCAACTCACCCTGGCGCTCGACCACTTCAGGCTCGCCACCACCCAGGTCGCCCGGCTCTCCACCTCCCGCCTGTCCACCCTGAACGAACCGGCCTTCACCCGCCTGCGCCCCTTCCTCGCCGACGGCGAACCGGCCTCGTCGGGCGTGATGATCCTCGAGTACGCCGCCGGCGCCGCACTCGGCGACCTGCGCGCCCTCTCCGCGCCCGCCTCCCTCGGCCACGCGGTGCTCTCCCGCGGCGTCGAGGAACAGGCCAGCTTCGCCTCCCTCGCCGCCCGTCAGACCCTGCGCGCCTGCGCGGCGTACCGCCTGGTGGTCGGCTGTGAACTGGTCGCGGCCACCCGGGCGTTGCGCGAACGCGGCCTGCGCCTGGACCCGGAGACTCCGCTCGCCCGCGCCTTCGAACTCGCCGACGCGGTCCTGGACGCGGAGCTCGCCGACCGGCCGTTGACGGATGATGTGACGGCGGCGACCGGGCTGCTCGACCGGTTCACCGGACTGTGGTCGCAGCCCGGCGCCGGAACGAGTGCGGGTACGGACCTTCTGAGGGGGACGGCATGACTGACAGCCCTGCCGCGCGACTGCAGGTGCTCTTCGAGGGCCACCGGCTCACGCCCACGCAGCGGCGCATCGCGCACTGCATGGTGCGCAGGGCCGCCGACGCGCCCTTCCTCTCCAGCGTGGAGCTGGCCGAACTCGCCGGGGTGAGCCAGCCGTCGGTCACCCGCTTCGCCGTCGCCCTCGGCTTCGACGGCTACCCGGCGCTGCGCAGGCACCTGCGGGACGTGGCCCCCGCGGAGAGCTCGGGGGCGGCCGCCGCCAACGAGTACCAGCAGGCGGTCGAGGCGGAGATCGAGAACCTCCGGCATCTGGCGGAGGTCCTCGCCGACCCCGCGCCGGTCGAGCGCGCGGGCCGGCTCCTCGCCGCGTCCCGCCCCCTGCTCGTCCTCGGCCTGCGGGCCGCCGCGTCCCAGGCGTACGGCTTCTCGTACTTCGCCGCGAAGGTCCACCCCGACGTGCGCCTGCTCGACGAGGGCGGCACGATGCTGGCCGACCGCGTCGACGCGGCGGTGCGGGCGGGTGCCACGACCCTGCTCTGCTTCGCGCTGCCGCGCCACCCCCGCGAGGTCGTGGACGCGCTCGCCCACGCGCAGGCCGCGGGACTGACGGTGGTCACCGTCGCCGACTCCGCGTTCGCCCCGGTCGCCGCCCACTCCGACCTCCTCCTGCCGGCCGCGGTCGGCACCGGCCTCGCCTTCGACACGGCGTGCGCGCCGATGCTCCTGGGCCGCGTCCTGCTGGAGGCGATGTGCGACGACCTGCCGGACGCCCAGGCCCGGTTGGAGGAGTTCGACGCGGGGGCGGCGGCGCGGGGGCTGTTCGTGGAGTGACCCCGCCGTACGGAGACGGTGGCTCTGCGGCGGCGGAGACCTGCCCTAGGCGATTGCCCTCCAGCGGGAGGCCCTTGCCGCTACTCCTCGCCCCTGGCCCGGAGCACCACCTGGTTGACCACCCACAGACCGATGCCGATCGCGATCAGGACGCCGGCCCGGACGTAGACCTCGGCGGGGCGGTCGGCGAGTGGGCTCGCGAGGATCAGGGCGGTGATCGCGCCGAGTACGGGTACGACGGTCGGCGCGCGGAAGTGCCGGTGCTCGACGGGGTCGCGGCGCAGCACCAGGACGGCCACGTTGACCACCGCGAACACGCACAGCAGCAGGAACGCCGTCGTGTCGCCGAGGCCCTCGATCTCGCCGGTCGACACCAGGCCGATCGCGAGCAACGAGACGAAGACGATGCCGACGATCGGCGTGCGGCGGCGGGGCAGGACGCGGCCCATGGCGCGCGGCAGGATGCGTTCGTTGGCCATGCCGTAGCAGAGCCGCGAGGCCATCATGATGTTGATCAGCGCGGAGTTGGTGACCGCGAACAGGGCGATCAGCGCGAAGAGTTTGTGCGGGAAGTCGACGCCGCCCGCCTTGACGACTTCGAGCAGCGGGCCGCTGGACCCCTCCAGGGTCTTGCTGTCGACCAGGAGGGACGAGACCAGCGCCACCAGGACGTAGATCGTGCCGGTCACCGCCACGCCGATGAAGATGGCGCGCGGGAAGGTGCGGACGGGGTCCTTGGTCTCCTCGGCCATGTTCACGGAGTCCTCGAAGCCGACGAAGGCGAAGAAGCCGAGGGCGGTCGCCCCGAGGACGCCGGTCATCAGGGCGAATCCGGTGCCGTCGCCGGTCTCGAACTCGGTGAGGCGGGACGGTTCGCCGTCGCCCGTCAGGACCGCGTACGCGCCGATCGCGAGGATGATGACCAGGCCGGTCAGCTCCACGAGGGTGAGGACGACGTTCGCCTTCACCGACTCCGACACGCCGCGCATGTTCAGGGCGGCGAGCAGCAGGATGAAGGTGATGGCGACGAGGGTCGGCGGCAGCGCGTCGCCGGTGAGCTCGCCGAGGTAGTCCCCGCTGAAGGCGCGGGCCGCGGCGCTCGCGGAGGAGAGGCCGGAGCACATCACCATGAAGGCGATGATGAAGGTGAGGAACGGCGTCTTGAACGCCTTCTGCGTGTAGAGCGCGGCGCCGGCGGCCTTCGGGTACTTGCCGACGAGTTCGACGTACGAGGCGGCCGTCAGGACGGCGACGACGAAGCCGATGGCGAACGGCAGCCACAGCGCGCCGCCGACCTTGCCGGCCACCTTGCCGGTGGTGGCGTAGATGCCGGTGCCGAGGATGTCGCCGATCACGAAGAGGATCAGCAGCTTGGGGCCGATGGCGCGGTGCAGTGTGTGTTCGGCGGGCGATGGGGCGGTGCGGGGTTCGGTCACGTGGGGCCAGCCTTCCCTGGGGCCGGGAACACGTCCTGGTGGGTGGGTCTGCCCGGCGCGTTCGCGCCCATGCGTGATTTGAGCAACCTCAGAGGAATTCGGGGGTGGGTGGGGTGCGGGCGTGCGTGGATGGGTGCGGGTGGTGCGGGGCTGATCGCGCAGTTCCCCGCGCCCCTGAGTGGTCCTCGCGACCCCGCACCAAGCGTGGGACGGGCCGCAGGTGCCGTCCAGGGGCGCGGGGAACTGCGCGACAAGCCCCCACGGGCCCGCGGTTTGAAGCGGCCTTCGTGACCCCGCGCCGAGCGGATGCCCGGCCGCAGGTGCCGTTCAGGGGCGCGGGGAACTGCGCGACCGGCCCCCACCGGCCCGCGGTGGACGTCGGCCTGGGGGCAGGGTTACAGCTGGCGCAAGCCGTCCCGTTCTGGGCCGCCGCCCGCCTCCCTCACGATCTCCTCCAGCGTCTGCGGCTCCCGTACCACGGCGAACCGCACACCCTCCCCGCGCTCCGCGAAGCCGTAAACCCCGGGCCTGCCAAGGCTGTTGTACGAGTAGTGGTGCGCGAAGTAATACGCCCCCGTGTCCAGCGCCGTCACATGGTCCCCCGCCTCCAGCAGCGGCAGCGGCCTGTTCTCGGCGAGCAGGTCGCCCGCGAAGCACGCGGGCCCCGCGATGTCCTGGCCGACGGCCGCCCCACCCTTGGGGCGCCCCTTCCCGTCGTACGCCCCGATCCGCAGCGGCCACGACGCCGGCATGTACACGGTCCGGGTCGCCACCTGAACGCCCGCGTGCGTCACGGCGATCGGCCTGCCGCCCGCGCGCTTCGCGTACTCCACGCGCGCGAGGATCGTGCCGTGCTTGGCGAGCAGCGAGCGGCCGAACTCCGTGACCAGGCCGTACCGCCCGTCGAGCAGCCCCGGCACCCGCGCCTTGAGGCGCCGCGCGTACTGCGCGTGCGTCGGGGTCTCCTCCTCCGAGCCGAAGTTGACCGGCAGGCCGCCGCCGATGTCGATGGTGTCGATCTGCCGCCGCCCGGCGCGTTCGTTGATCTCCTCGGCCAGTTCGTACGTCGCCGCGACGCCCCGCACCATCATCTCCAGGGGCATCCCCTGCGACCCGGAGTGCGCGTGCAGACGGGTCAGCCACGGGCGGTCCAGGAAGGCCCGGACCACCCACTCCCTGGCGTCCTCGTCCCGCAGCGGCACCCCGAACTTGGACGTGGGCGTCGCCGTCGAGAGCGCGCCGATCGCCCCGCCGCCGATCTGCGGGTTCACGCGGATGCCGAGGGGTGAGCCGGTCACCGCCGAGCGGGCCATCGCGTCGATGCGGTCGAGCTCCTGCGGGTTGTCCGCGTTCACGGCGATGCCGAGCGCCAGCGCCTCGCGCAGTTCGGCGGGGGTCTTGGCGGGCGAGTCCAGGACGGTCCGGGTGGGCGGCACCCCGGCGGCCCGCGCCAGGGCCAGCTCCCCGGGGCTCGCCACCTCCGCGCCGATGCCGGCCGACCGCAGCAGCCGAAGGACCGGGACGAGCGGGGCCGCCTTCACCGCGAAGGCGTGCAGGACGGGCGTGCCCGGCGGGGTCACGGCCTCGAAGGCGGCGTGCAGGGCGGCGGCACTCGCCCGGATCCCGACGACGTCGAGCAGGCCCACGACGGGAGCGGCGGGGCTGACGACGCCCTGTTCGACGGCGGCACGGACGGCCTGGTCGCGGCGGGCGGCGGCGTCGGCGCGGGCGGCGGCGCTCCGGTCGGCCGCCCGGGCGAGCACCTCGGTCGGTGGCTCCACGGCGTCCGGTGTACGGGGTTCTGCCGCGCGAGGTGTACGGGGTTCCGCCTCGGGAGACGTTCGGGGTTCTGTCGCGCCCGGCGCGCGGGGGTCTTCGGTGGTGCCCATTGAGCCAGCCAATCACCCGCCGCCCGCCCCCGCCGCCGTACTCGCGCATTCGTTCGCTATTGACTAGCTCTATTCAGGACCCCAGGATGTGAATAACAAGGTCACAGTTCAGAGGAGGCACCGCCATGTCAGGACCCCGCCCCGTACGAGCGCCGCGCGGCACCGAACTGAGCGCCCTGGGATGGCAGCAGGAAGCCGCCCTGCGGATGCTGCAGAACAACCTCGACCCCGAGGTCGCCGAGCACCCCGACAAGCTCGTCGTCTACGGCGGCACCGGCAAGGCGGCCCGCGACTGGCGCTCCTTCGACGCCATGGTCCGCACCCTGCGCACCCTCAAGCAGGACGAGACGATGCTCGTCCAGTCCGGCCGCCCCGTCGGCGTCATGCAGACCCACGAGTGGGCCCCCCGCGTCCTGATCGCCAACTCCAACCTGGTCGGCGACTGGGCGAACTGGGAGGAGTTCCGCCGCCTGGAGCAGCTCGGCCTCACCATGTACGGCCAGATGACGGCCGGGTCGTGGATCTACATCGGCACGCAGGGCATCCTCCAGGGCACGTACGAGACGTTCGCCGCCGTCGCCGCGAAGAAGTTCGGCGGCACGCTCGCCGGGACCATCACCCTCACCGCGGGCCTCGGTGGCATGGGCGGCGCCCAGCCGCTCGCCGTCACCATGAACGACGGCGTCGCCCTCTGCATCGACGTCGACCCGCGCGCCATCGAGCGCCGCATCGAGCACAAGTACCTGGACGTGAAGGCCGACAACCTGGCCCACGCGCTCCAGCTCGCCGTCGAGGCCAGGGACGCCCGCCGCCCGCTCTCCATCGGCCTGCTCGGCAACGCCGCCGACCTGCTCCCGCAGATGCTCGCCGAGGGCGCCCCGATCGACATCGTGACGGACCAGACCTCCGCCCACGACCCGCTCTCCTACCTTCCCGTCGGCGTCGACTTCGACGACATGCAGACGTACGCGGCGAAGGACCCGGCGGGCTTCACCACCCGCGCCCGGGAGTCCATGGCCCGGCACGTCGAGGCCATGGTCGGCTTCATGGACGCGGGCGCCGAGGTCTTCGACTACGGCAACTCGATCCGCGGTGAGGCCCAACTCGCCGGTTACGGACGGGCGTTCGACTTCCCCGGCTTCGTGCCCGCGTACATCCGCCCGCTCTTCTGCGAGGGCAAGGGCCCCTTCCGCTGGGCGGCGCTCTCCGGCGAGGCGTCCGACATCCACAAGACGGACAAGGCGCTCCTCGAACTCTTCCCGGAGAACGAGTCGCTGCACCGCTGGATCAAGATGGCCGGCGAGCGCGTCCACTTCCAGGGCCTGCCCGCCCGCATCTGCTGGCTCGGCTACGGCGAGCGCGACAAGGCGGGCGAGCGCTTCAACGACATGGTGGCGTCCGGCGAGCTCCAGGCCCCGCTCGCCATCGGCCGCGACCACCTGGACTGCGGCTCGGTGGCCTCCCCGTACCGCGAGACGGAGGCCATGCTCGACGGCTCCGACGCGATCGCCGACTGGCCGCTGCTCAACGCCATGGTCAACGTCGCCTCCGGCGCCAGCTGGGTCTCCCTGCACCACGGCGGCGGCGTCGGCATGGGCCGCTCCATCCACGCCGGCCAGGTCTCGGTCGCCGACGGCACGAAGCTCGCCGGCGAGAAGATCCGCCGCGTCCTCACCAACGACCCCGGCATGGGTGTCATCCGGCACGTCGACGCGGGATACGACATCGCGGAGTCCGTGGCGGACGACAAGGGTGTACGGGTTCCCATGCGGGAGGGTGAGGGCGCGTGAGCGACGCGCGGCCCCCGTCGTTCCTGGACATGTGGCGGGACCTGGAACCCATCGGCCGGGACACCGGCACCCGCGGCTACCGGCGCTACGCCTGGACCGGCGCCGACGCCGACTGCCGCGCCTGGTTCAAGGCGCAGGCCGACGCCCGCGGCCTCACGTACGAGCTGGACCGCAACGGCAACCAGTGGGCCTGGCTCGGCGACCCGAGCCAGGGGGACGCCGTCGTCACCGGCTCCCACCTGGACTCCGTCCCCGACGGCGGCGCCTTCGACGGCCCGCTCGGCGTCGTCACCTCCTTCGCGGCCCTCGACGAACTGCGCGCCCGTGGCGTCGAGTTCACCCGGCCGCTCGCCGTCACCAACTTCGGCGACGAGGAGGGCGCCCGCTTCGGCCTGGCCTGCGTCGGCTCCCGGCTCACCGCGGGACAGCTCACCGTCGAGGCCGCGCACAAGCTGCGCGACGGCGACGGCGTGAGTCTGCCGCAGGCGATGGAGGCGGCCGGTTACGACCCGTACGGCATCGGCCCCGACCCCGAACGGCTCGCCCGCATCGGCGCGTTCGTGGAGCTGCACGTCGAACAGGGCCGCGCGCTCGACCTCACCGGCGACCCCGTCGGCCTCGCGTCCGCCATCTGGCCGCACGGTCGCTGGCGGTTCGACTTCCGGGGCGAGGCCAACCACGCGGGCACCACCCGGCTCGTGGACCGCCGCGACCCGATGCTGTCGTACGCGGAGACCGTCCTCGCCGCCCGCCGCGAGGCCGAACTCGCGGGCGCCGTCGCCACGTTCGGCAAGATCTCCGTCGAGCCGAACGGCGTCAACGCGATCCCGTCCCTGGTCCGCGGCTGGCTGGACTCACGGGCCGCCGACCAGGCCACCCTCGACACGGTCGTCACCGGCATCGAGAAGGCGGCCCGCGAGTACGCGGACCGGCACGGCGTCGACCTCGACGTGGTCCGGGAGTCCTTCACACCGGTCATCGACTTCGAGGACGCCCTCCGCGACGAGCTGGGCCGGATCCTCGGCGCCCGCGCGGAACGCCCGCTCCCCGTCCTCGGCACGGGCGCCGGACACGACGCGGGTATTTTGTCCGGGTCGATCCCGACCGCCATGCTGTTCGTACGGAACCCCACGGGCGTCTCGCACTCCCCGGCCGAGTACGCCGCCGAGGACGACTGCCTGGCCGGGGTGACCGCACTGGCCGACGTACTGGAAGGGCTGGCGTGCAGGTGACGACGGAGAGCTCGACGGGGACCTACTGGCTGGAGCACGCCTGGCTCGACACCTACGTCGAGCCGGGGGTCGCGGTCGACGTGGCGGGCGACCGGATCACGGCCGTCCGCACGGAGGTGGAGGCGCCCCCGCCCGGCGCGACGGTCCTGCGCGGCCTGACGCTCCCTGGCCTGGCCAACGCCCACTCGCACGCCTTCCACCGCGCGCTGCGCTCCACCGTCCAGGTGGGCTCCGGCACGTTCTGGACGTGGCGCGAGGTCATGTACGCGGTGGCGGACCGCCTCACCCCCGAGACGTACCACGCGCTCGCGCGGGCGGTGTACGCGGAGATGGCGCTGGCCGGCATCACCACGGTCGGCGAGTTCCACTACCTGCACCACGCACCGGGCGGCACGCCGTACGCCGACCCCAACGCGATGGGCGAGGCGCTGATCCAGGCGGCCGCGGACGCCGGCGTGCGCATCACGCTCCTGGACACGGCGTACGTGGCGTCGGGCCTGCTCGACGCGGAGCGCGGCAAGGCGCCCGACCGCCACCAGCTCCGCTTCTCCGACGGTACGACGGAGGGGTGGGCGGAGCGCGTCTCGTCCCTCAAGGACCGCGCGCACGCCCGGATCGGCGCGGCGATCCACTCCGTACGGGCGGTCCCCGCGCGGCAGTTGGGCACGGTCGCGGAGTGGGCGGCGGCCCGCGAGGCCCCCCTCCACGTCCACCTCTCCGAGCAGACGGCGGAGAACGAGGCGTGCCAGGCGGTCCACGGGCTTACGCCGACGCGGCTGCTCGCGGACCACGGCGTGCTCGGCGCGCGCACGACGGGCGTCCACAACACCCACCTCACGGACGAGGACATCGCGCTCCTCGGCGACTCCGCCACGGGTACGTGCATGTGCCCGACGACGGAACGCGACCTGGCGGACGGCATCGGCCCCGCGGTCCGCCTGCAGCGCGCGGGCAGCCCGCTCTCCCTGGGCAGCGACAGCCACGCGGTGATCGACATCCTCGAAGAGGCGCGGGCGATGGAGCTGAACGAACGCCTCCGCTCGCACACACGCGGCCACTGGACGGCGGCGGCGCTGCTGCGCGCGGCGACGTCCGACGGCCACGCGGCCCTGGGCTGGCCGGACGCGGGCACGATCGAGCCGGGCGCGCTCGCGGACCTGACGACCATCGCCCTGGACTCGGTCCGCACGGCGGGCCCGGTGCCGCGCCTCGCCGCCGAGACGGCGGTCTTCGCGGCGACGGCGGCGGACGTCCGCGACACGGTGGTCGGGGGCCGTCATGTCGTACGGGACGGGGCGCACGTGCTGGTGCCGGATGTCGCGACGGCGCTGGGGGAGGCGATCGCCGCGCTGAGAGACTGAGCACTCCCCCCTTCCCCTCCCCGTCCAGCCCGTCCGGCGATGGGGGACGAACTCGGCGAAGCCGGTGACCCCCGCCAACCCGCAGAGGACCCCATGCCCACCACCCTGATCACGAACATCGCGAGCCTCGTCACCAACGACCCCGCCCAGGGCGACGGAAGCCCCCTCGGCCTCCTGACGGACGCGGCCGTCGTCCTGGACGGCGAGAAGGTCGCCTGGGTGGGCCCCGCCGCCAAGGCGCCCGCGGCGGACGAGACCCACGACGCGGCGGGCCACGCGGCCGTCCCCGGCTTCGTCGACTCCCACTCCCACCTGGTCTTCGCGGGCGACCGCACCCAGGAGTTCAACGCCCGCATGTCGGGCCGCGCCTACTCCGCGGGCGGCATCCGTACGACCGTGGCGGCGACCCGCGCGGCCACGGACGCGGAGCTGGAGGCGAACCTCACCCACTACCTGGCGGAGGCGCTGCGCCAGGGCACGACCACCTTCGAGACGAAGTCGGGCTACGGCCTGTCGACGCGGGACGAGTCCCGCGCCCTGCGTATCGCGGCCCGCCACACGGAGGAGGTCACGTTCCTCGGCGCGCACATCGTCTCCCCGGACTACGCGGACGACCCGGCGGCGTACGTCGACCTCGTCACCGGCGAGATGCTGGAGGCCTGCGCGCCGCACGCCCGCTGGATCGACGTCTTCTGCGAGAAGGGCGCGTTCGACGGCGACCAGGCCCGCGCGATCCTGACGGCGGGCAAGGCGAAGGGCCTGCACCCCCGCATCCACGCGAACCAGCTCTCGTACGGTCCCGGCGTCCAGCTCGCCGTGGAACTGGACGCCGCGTCGGCGGACCACTGCACGCACCTCACGGACGCGGACGTCGACGCGCTCGCGAGCGGCAACACGGTGGCGACGCTGCTGCCGGGGGCGGAGTTCTCCACCCGCGCCGAGTGGCCGGACGCCCGCCGCCTCCTCGACGCGGGCGCGACGGTGGCCCTCTCCACGGACTGCAACCCGGGCTCGTCCTTCACGTCCTCGGTCCCGTTCTGCATCGCCCTGGCGGTACGGGACATGGGCATGACGCCGGACGAGGCGATCTGGTCGGCGACGGCGGGCGGCGCGGCGGCGCTGCGGCGTGACGACATCGGCGTACTCCGCGAGGGCGCCCGGGCCGACCTGACCCTCCTGAACGCCCCGAGCCACGTCCACCTGGCCTACCGGCCGGGGGTGCCGCTGGTGAGCGGGGTGTGGCAGCGGGGAGTGCGGGCGGTCTGACGCGTCCGGACGGCCACTCTCCGGCGTTCGCCGGCTGTGCCCCGTGTGAAGGCCTGGGGTGACTGGGACGCCCGGCCTTGGCCGGATTCCTGTGGGGCGTATGGCCGGGAGGGCGTGGCAGCCTGGGAAGGATGTCTTACGGGGGAGGCACGGAGTGGAGACCGACAACGTCGTATGGGCCCGGCACCGCGAGATCACCGTGCTGGTGACGGAGGACGACACGCTCGACCGCAAGGCCTTTACGCGCCTGCTGCAGCAGGAGCCGGGGCTGCGGCTGGTCGGCGGCGCGGGGGTCACCGGGGGCAGGGCCGACGTGGTGCGCGAGGCGGTCCGGTGCGCACCGGACGTGGTCCTGGTCGACCTGGAGCGGACCGAGAAGGCGCTGGAGACGGTGGCGACCCTGCGCAGACGCTGCCCGTGCGCGCGGTGCATCATCCTGACGACGGCGGGGGACGTGGCGCAGCTGCGGCGGGCGGTGGCGGCCGGGACGTGCGCGTTCGTCACGAAGAGCGTGTCGGTGACGGGGCTGTGGGACGTGATCCGGCGGGTCATGGCGGGGGAGCGGGTGCTCGATCCGGAGCTGTCCGTACGGGCGTTGCTCACCGAGCGATGTCCCCTTACGCCGAGGGAGTGCGAAGTCCTGGGCGTGGCGCGGCAGTCGGCGACGGTGGCGGAGATAGCGGCGGCCGTGTCGTTGTCCCCGGGGACGGTGCGCAACTATTTGTCGCGGGCGATCGCGAAGACGGGGGCGCGGAATCGGCATGAGGCGGCTGCGGCGGCGGCGCGGTTGGGGTGGATCTGAGGGGAGTGCGGTGACGTTGCGGGTGGGCGGGGGCGCCCGGATGTGAGCGGAGTGTGGGGGGCGGCGGGCGACGCTGGGATGGGTCATCCTCTTTCGCTGCCGGGTGCGGCCCGGCCCAAGGTGGGCGGGGGCCACGGTTTGGGGCTCGGTCCGGAGGTCACCCTTCGCCGGCCCGGTGCCTTCGATTCGTACCGGGGCCGCCCGGGTTTTGCGGAGTGTGGCGCCTCCGGGCCGGAAGTAAAGGGCGCCCTTCGGGCGTCGGCTCCGCCGATTCCGCTCCGCTCCACCCTTGACTCCCGCCCCTCCACCGCACGTTGACTTTTGACCCGGACGGCCAGGGGTGAGGCGGCGGGCGAGGCTGGGTTGGGTCATCACGTTTCGCTGCCGGGTGCGGCCCGGCTCATCGTGGGCGGGGCCCCCGTGCGAGCTCGGGCCCACGGCCCGTCTGGCCGGGTCATCCGCTCGCGCGGCCGGGTGCGGCCCGGCTCATCGTGCGCGGGCGCCACAGTGCGAGCTCGGCCACCCCGGCGGCATCGCTGCTCGGGTCATCGGCTAGCGCTGCCGGGTGCGGTCCGGCCCATCGTCGGCAGGCGTCACCTTCGAGGCGCTGCCCGGGACACGGGGCTGGCCTCTGGGGGTCTGGCACCTACTTTGGGAAAGTTGCGAATGAATATGCCGCACGCCCCCCTGTCACACCCCAAGGCGCCCCCGGAACCAACCAATCCGCCAAGGGGGATGGGGCGGATGGGTGCCCTGTGAGAGGTGGGGTTGGTGGGACCGGCGGGATCTGACGGCGCACGAGGTATGTGGGACGAATGAGTTCAGTGGGGCCACCGGGCGCGGCGGAGGGGCAGAACCCGCTCATCGACCACCCGCCGGGCGGCGCGCGGGGTGTGGCAGGGGGGCGCGCGAGAATCCGCTTCGCAACTTTCCCAAAGAAGGTGACCGAGGGGGAGGGACGGGATGGAGACGGGCCTGACGCCAGAGGACGGGCTTACGTCGCCGGGGCGCATCCGATCTGGCAAGGGGGCGCGCGGCGTCTCAATTCGCAACTTTGCCGAAGTAGGTGCCCGACCGCGAGCACCCGCCCGCGCAACCGACACCGCCTCGACCGCGACGGCCAGGCACGATGCCCCGGACCGCACCCGGGCGCGCAAGCCGATGACCCGAGCGGGGTGGCCGCGTGGCGGACCGGGCCGCGATCCTGACGCCCTCCCACGATGGGGCGGGTCGCACTCGGCGTCGAGAGGTGATGGCCCGGATGGCTGGCCCAGCCCAGACTCTGGCATCCGCTCACGATGGGCCGGTCCGCACCCGGCCGCGAGAGGTGATGGCCCGGGCGGCGAGGCCGCTGGGTTGGCCGAGCGTGCACAGTGGCCCCCGCCCACGATGGACCGGTCCGCACCCGGCGGCGAGAGTTGTTGACCCGGCCAGACCGGCCGTGGGCCGAGCCCGCGCCGTGGCGTCGGACCACGATGAGCCGGCCCGCACCCGGCGGCGAAGGCCGATGACCCGACCACACCGGCCGTGGGCCGAGCTCGCACCGTGGCCTCCGCCCACGATGGGCCGGGCCGCACCCGGCGGTGAGAGGTGATGGCCCGAGCAGCGTGGCCGGGCGGTTGGCCGAGCTCGCACTGTGGCGTCGGCGCGCGATGGGCCGGTCCGCGCCCGGCAGCGAAAGCCGATGACCCATCCCAGCGTCGCCCGCCGCCTCACCCCTGGCCGTCCGGGGCAAAAGTCAACGTGCGGTGGAGGGGCGGGAGTCAAGGGTGGAGCGGAGCGGAATCGGCGGAGCCGACGCCCGTAGGGCGCCCTTTACTGCCGGCCCGGAGGCGGCACACTCCGCTCACACCCGGGCGGCCCCGGTACGAATCGAAGGCGCCGGGCCAGCGACGGGTCACCTCCGGACCCCGGCCACGGTGGGCCGGTCCGTACCCTGCCGCGAGACGTGATGACCCGAGCGGAGTTGCCCGTTGGCCTCACAACCGGGTGGGCCCGGTGAGAAGCGAAGTCACCGGCCCACCGACGGTGCCGGGCCACAAGCCCCCGACGCCAGTTCAGGCAATACGGTCGCGCACAACCGCTCCACACTCGCCCGCGCCACCACCCCACCCACCGCCCCGAAGTCCACCTGCCACAAGAAGCCGTCCACGCCGAGGATCTCGGCGATCTGGGCGATGCGCTCCGCCACCCGGCGCGGGCCCCCCACCACCGCCCCGCCCAGCGTCCGGAACGACTCGGGGGTCATCGCACGGATCGCCCGGCTCATGCCCGTATAGCCGCGGTAGTCCGAGGACACCGTCGACGTCCACGCGTCGGTCGACTCGGCCCACACCCGCAGGTAGTGCGCGAGCAGCGGATCCGCCGTCGCGAACGCCTCGCGGTCGTCCGCCCCGACGTACAACGGCAGACTCGCCAGCACACGCGAACGCCCGCCCCCGCACCCGCGTCCGGCCTGGTCGAAGCTCTCCCGGTACACCGCGATGTGGTCGGCCATCTCCTCCAGCGGAGTCAGCGCCGGCGTCACCAGCAGGCCGTGGCCCTGCTCGCCCGCCCAGGCGAAACTCGACCGGGAGCGGACCGCCGCTATCCACGTCGGCGGATGCGGGGCCTGCACCGGCCGGGGCAGCGCCGTCGCCCCAGCGAACCGGAAGAACGGCGTGTCGACCGTGACCTTCTCCTCCGTCCACAGGCGCCGCACGGCGTCCACCGTGGCGACGAACCGTTCGCGGCTGCCGTCCATCGGCACCTCGAACGCCTCGAACTCGTACGGCAGATAGGCCCGCGCGAACCCGACGTCGAGCCGGCCGTCGCTGAGCGCGTCCACCATCGCCGCCTCCGAGGCGAGTTGGAGGGGATGGTGGAAGACCGGCAGCACGCAACCGGTCATCAGCCGCACCCGCCTGGTGACGGCGGCGACGCCCGCCAGGAACGCCAGCGGGCTCGGACAGTAACCGCCGTACGCGCGCAGATAGTGCTCGGTGATCTTCACATGGCTGAGCCCGGCCTCGTCGGCGTACCGGCTGAGGTCGAGCAGGGTCCGGAAGTACTCCGGCGCGGGCAGCCCGTGGTGTTCGGCATCGGGCAGGAACGACAGACCGTGCTCCAGTTCCATGGCGGATGTACCCCTTCTCCCAGCTCCGGGCGTTGGATTATCTGGATGACCTGGACGACCTGGATGACCTAGATGACCGCGAAGACGAAGAACACGATGTGGGCCACCACCAGCGGTGCCACATCCGGCACCGCCCAGAACACCAGGCCGTGCACGACCCCCATCACCACACCGCCCACCACGGGGAACATCGCGCCCTGCCAGGAGGACATGAAGAACGCCTGCATGACGACGAACAGCACGATGGAGGTGGTGAGCGCGACCGCGGGGCCCGCGTCGCGCAGCCAGGTCAGGGCGATGCCGCGGAACACCAGTTCCTCGGAGGCGACTTGGACCCCGGTGAGGCCGAGCGCCGCCCACAGCGGCAGCACCTTCAGGGCGGTGAGGTGGTGCCGGATCCATCCGCCGCGCGAACGCCCCAGCCAGGAGCGCAGGGACATCCCGTGGTCCTCGCGGGCCCGCGGCCGCACAGCGGTGGGTGTACGAGCCGCGGGCACACGAGCCGTACGAGCCGAGCCCACCCTCGTACGAGCCGAGCCCACCCTCGTACGAGCCGAAGACCCCCCACCCCCCGCCAACCGCACCTCGATCAGCCCCCGGCAGAGCAGCGACCCGATGGCCAGCTCGCCGACGCCGAGCAGCGCCCCGAGGACGAGCAGCTCCGGCCGGCCCAGGCCGCCGACCAGGATGCCGGGGCCGATGCCGCTCACGGCGAGCAGCGCCGCCACCACCACGACGTGGCTCGCCCCCGCCGCGGCCAGCTCGAAGACGTCCGCCCGCTGGGCGGTGCCCCAGCGGGCCGGGCCGAGCCGGGTCACGGCCGCGAGACGGCGCACGGCGCGGAACAGCACGGCCTTGCCCAGCCAGTAGTAGACGATCACGACGGTGACCAGGACGAGGACGCGCAGCGGCGTACTCATGGGCCCGTCCTGCGGGCCGCCGAGGGGCGCGCCCGGTGGTAGCGCCAGACCAGCAGGTTGAACAGCGCGTGCCCGGTCACGGCGGGCAGCACCGTCCCGGTGAGCAGCACGGCCCCCGTGCACAGCGCGGCCAGCGGCAGTTTCGACAGCACCTGGCCCCAGCCGAAGAACACGTGGGACACGGCGAAGACGAGCTGGACGCCGAGCACCGCGCCCGCCACCACGACCACCGGCCCGGCACGCAGGGCGAGGCCCAACAGCACGCCCCGGTAGACGAGTTCCTCGGCCGCCGCCACCGCGAGCAGCAGCGGAAGCCGGACCCGCAGGTCCGCCGAGGTCGGCGCGAAGTCGTTGCGCGCCTCGATGAGCCCGGTGCGCCGCCCGGCCGGAGCGGCGCCGCCGGCCGCGACCCCGGCGGGCCGCGCGTGCCCCGACCGGAGCGCCACCGGCCGGTCGTCCCGTACGGAGTGCCCGGCGCGCCGCCCCCACCACCGGGTCACACGCCGGTCGGCGCCGGTGGCCGCGTGCCCCACGGCCGGGCCGAGCAGCAGCCCCGCGGCGAGCCCCGCCCAGCCCGCGTCCCGTACCGGACGCAGGACGCCGGTGCCGAGCAGCGCGGCGCCACCGAGCACCGTCAGCGCGCACACCCCGAGGTGCAGGCCGAGCATCGGCAGCCGGCGCAGGCCCGCCCAGCGGGTGTGCAGATGGGCGGCGACGGTCATCGACGCGAGGCCGAGGACCACCACGGTGGCGGCGAGCAGCGGACGGGTGTCGGCCGGTATGGCGCCGGTCAGTTCAGGGGAACGGATGATCAGTTCAGGGGAACGGATGAGGGGCATGCCGCCGGAACCCTCCGTACGCCGCGAACCGGGGATGGGCCGCCGTCGGCGCGCTCGGCAGCGGCAGCGTGAGCAGATCGGGACTCCAGAACCGGGCGACGACGAAGCCGAGTTCGGCGGCGTCGACGGTGGTGAGGTCGCCGCAGTAGAGGCGCTTGTCCGTGTCGTGGAAGGCGCGGACGAGGGCGCGTACGGAGGTTTCGGGGGCGGCGGCGACCGGGTCGGGCGGCAGGTCGTCGGCGCCGGCCTCGTCGCAGTCGCCGTAGCGCGCCTCGACCACGCGGGCGCCCTTGGCGGACGCGGCGAGGACGACGTTGCTCTCCAGGTCGAAGATCGCCTCGTCACCGCCCGCAGTGCCGGAGCCTCCGGTACCCGTCGCGTGGTCCTGCACGCTCGTCCAGGTCGCCAGCGCCCGCACCCCCACACCCTCCAGGAACGCCTTGTACAAGGCCGACTCCAGGGACACGTCGGCGCCGAGGCCGACGGCGACCGCCGGGATCCGGCCACCCGGTTCGCGGATCAGACAGGCGACGGTGAAGCCGGGCAGGTCGGCGCTGGGCAGCAGATGGAACTCGGGCCGCCCGCCCAGCGGATGGCAGTGCCGGTCGACGAGCCGGAACAGCGCCGCGCAGCGCGCGCCGGGCCGGATCCGCACCGACCTGGTCCCGCCGTACCAGTGGCCGACGGCCGCGTCGATCTGCACCATCTCCTGGAGCGCGCCGAGGGCCGCCTTGTGCGGGTCGGTGTGGGCGGCGGTGCCGGTGGTGACGGCGGGCTGCACCCAGGGCTCGCCCTCGGCGTCGCGGATCACATAGCCGACGGTGGTCAGCTGGGCCGGCACCCAGGTGTCCGTGCCGTCGCGCAGACAGGTGAAGCGGCTCCACCCCAGCGGATCCCCGGGGCGCGGGCGCCGGAAGGGGAAGCCCTCGCTCGCCAACTGCTCGTCGGTGTAAGGGAGATAGGAGCCGACCGGGAAGTGCGGCTCGTCGGCGAGCTCCGCCTCGGCGGCGAACCGGACCGGGAACGCCCCACTGACGGCGGCCACGTACCCCGCGTAGCGCTCCACGACCTCGCCCAGCGTGCGGATGTGCGACTCGTACGGGCGCACGCCGTAGCCACCGATGTGGTAGCTGCCCAGCTTAGGCCGGGGCTGTTCGCGCAGGACGTGCACGCCGGTCAGGTCACCGCCGGAGACCATGAGGCGGGGAGCGTACCGGGGCCGGGTGAGGAAG
This sequence comes from Streptomyces sp. NPDC041713, assembly GCF_055591085.1. Lineage (NCBI taxonomy): Bacteria > Bacillati > Actinomycetota > Actinomycetes > Kitasatosporales > Streptomycetaceae > Streptomyces > Streptomyces sp. NPDC041713. The sequence continues at coordinate 72,612 of NZ_JBVIZY010000005.1, read as the reverse complement.
CCGAGCTGGGGCATGAGCCCGCACAGCGGCGCGTGCATGCGGCGGCGCAGGCGCCGGGTCTGGCCGTCGGGCGGCTCGACCACGCGGAGCCCCGACGCGGTGCGCAGCTCAGGCATCGACCCACCGCCTGACGTCGAAGTACACCTCGGTGCCGTCGCGTTCGGGCACCGCCCCGCAGGAGGGGCAGCCGGGCAGCCTGAGCACCTCGGAGTAGACCATCTCCATCGACGGCAGATAGACGCCGAGCACCTTGCCGACCGTGCTGGTCATGCCGGTGACCGCCATGTTCAGCGCTTCGAGCGCGGTGTGCGAGGCGAGTAGCGAGGAGAGGACGCCGGTGCCGCCGTCGCCGTGCTCCGCGCCCGGCCCGTCGGAACCGGCCAGGGCCTTCTTGTAGCGCTGGTAGGCGGCGCCCTCGCGCAGGTTCATCACGACGCGGGTCTCGAAGCAGGTGAAGCACGCCGTGCTGTCCGGCACGAAGGTCGGGCCGACCAGGAGCAGCGGGCCGTCCAGCGCCGCCTGGATCCACGGCGTGCCGAGCGCGAGCGCGACGCGGTTCAGGACGGCGAGCCGCAGCGGGTGCACCGTGTCGGCGACGTGGACGAGGAGGCTGCCGCGCCAGTCCTCGAAGTGTTCCACGAACCGTTCGAAGGCCAGGCCGTCCTCCAGGACGTCGAGGGGGCAGTCGTCGAGGAGCCGCAGCTGCTCGGCGTGGGCGCCGGGCGCGCCGACGGTGAGCTGCTCGTGCGCGCCGAGCAGCCCGGACACCCGCGCCGCCGCCGCGCCGCCGAGGACGCGTACGTCGGGCAGCGTGGCCTGCTCCACGCGTCCGCTCGCCGTGCGGTCGAGGAACGCGTCGAGCGCGCTGGAGGGGCCGTGCTCCAGGACGGCCAGCTGGTCCAAGTGGTCGATCAGCGCCTCCAGTTCGGTCCGGGTGACGCCGGCCTCCTTGGCGAGTTCGGCCCGGTCCCTGGTGCCGTCGAGCCCGCTGACGAGGGTGCTGAGGCGGCCCGCGCCGCTGTGGTCGACGAGCGTGATGGACTGCGGATTCCATACGCCGGAGCGCAGTTCCACCGTGTCGCGGTCGTGCGGGACCACCGAATACACGGACTTGATGCGCACGGTGCGGCTGGTGCGTCGCGTGGACACGGACTTCTCCTCCCGGTCGGGTCAGCCCATGAGTGCGGCGGCAGTCACGGACAGGTCGGTGCGCCCCTGCCGGGGCGCGTTCAGGTACTGCAGCTCGATGAAGGCGTCGGCGATGTCGCCGGGAGGCAGCCGCAGCCCGTCCTCGTCGCGCTCCACGGTGGTGACGGAGGCGAAGAAGTCCAGGAGGGTGCGGCAGGCGCGCTGGTCCATCACCTCGTCGAAGGGGCGCCCGGTGCGCCGCTCCCACCACTGCCTGCGGGCGCCCTCGTGGGTGGTGAGGGACTGGTAGAGCAGCCGGGGCGCGATGGCGGCCGAGGCCAGGTCGTACTCCTCGTCGAAGGCGAACGGGTCGCGGTTGTAGTCGAGGAGCCGGCCGCGGGCGTGCGCGAGGTAGCGGCCGCCGAGCACCGAGGTGGCGCCGGAGCCGAAGCCCGCCCAGTCGCAGCGCAGCTGGAAGTAGGCGAGGTCGCTGTGGCAGAGGTGGTCCGGCGTCCCGAAGTGGCTCATCGCGTACTCCGGGAAGCCCGCGTCGACCAGCAGTTCGGCGCCCACGGCGTACCCGCGCTTCTGTTCGTCGCGGTCGATGTGCCGGTTGCCGCGGCCCAGTTGGCGGCGCATCACGGTGCCGTGCGCGGGCCGGTAGGGGTAGAGCGCGACATGGGTGAGGGGCAGGTCGAGGGCGGTGCGCACGGCGTCGCGGGTCTCGGACGGCGGCTGGCCGGGGAAGCCGCAGATCAGGTCGATGCTGATGTCCTCGAACCCGGCGTCGGACGCCTCCTGGACGATGCGGCGGGCCCGGTCCGCGTCGTGGCTGCGGCCCAGGGTGCGCAGCCGGTCGTCGTCGAAGGACTGCACGCCGCTGCTCAGCCGGGTGAAGCCGACCTCGCGGAAGGCCGCGAGCTTCTCCGGCTCGAGGGTCTCGGGGCTGCACTCGATCGTCGCCTCGCGCAGCCCGTCGCGGAGCGGGAACGCGGCGTGCAGGGCCGCGCCCACCTTCGCGATCTCCTCCAGGGTGAGGATGGACGCGGTGCCGCCGCCCCAGTACAGGATGGTCGGCCGGTATCCCGCGGCCCCCAACGCCGCGCCCCGCTCGATGAGTTCACGGCAGAGGGCGTCGATGTACCGCAGGCGCGGCTGGTCGGTCTCCGTGAGCAGCAGCTCGGAGGTGGGGACCTCCGTCACCCAGTCGCAGAAGTGGCACTTGGAGCGGCAGAACGGGATGTGCAGATAGACGAGGAGGTCCCGGTCGGCGCCCTCGGCGTAACCCTTCACTCCAGCCTCCCCAGGACCACCGCGTGCACGGCCGCCCGCAGCACCCCGTCGATGTCGAGCGCCGCGTGCAGCTCGTCGTCGACGAAGCTGGCGCAGTCGGCCGAGCCGAGGCCGAGCGAGGTCACCGCGAGATGCATGTTCTGCGCGATGGCACCGGCCTCGTGCAGGACGAAACGCAGCCCGCGCGGCCCGTACTTGCGCATGCTCCGCCAGGGGCTCGCCACCATGACGACGAGCGCCGCCGCGGTGTCGAAGGCGATCGCCGTGCCGGGCGTGGCGAAGGCGTCGAGTACGCGGTCGACGCCGGCCCGGCCGTCCTCGCGGACCAGTACGTCGCGCACCGGCTGGTAGCGGTAGAGGCCCGGGTCCAGGCCGGTGACGTCGAGCGCGACCACGTGCAGGGCCACCGGGAACAGCCCGCCCCCGCTGGGCGCCGTACGGAAGCGGAACGTCTCGTGGCCGCCGCGCAGCAGCTCCACGTCGGCCTCCGCGGTGAGCCCGTCGGCCAGGCGCAGCACGGTCGCCAGCTCGGCCGCGGCGATCGGGTCCCCGCTGTAGCGGCGTACGCTGCGCCGCCGCATCAGGGCCTCGCCGAGCTCCATGGTGGCCGCGACGGACGCCGGGAGTTCGGTGCGCTGGTGGGCGGCGACGGGGTCGTCGTCGAGCTGGGCGAGGGTGGTGACCATGGCGTCGCCGAAGTAGTCCGACGCGGACAGGACGCCTTCGCGGTCGTGGGCGCGCAGCCGGCTCGCGGCGAGGAACTCCTCGGCTACCCGGCTGCCGGCGGGGCCGGCCGGTTCGGCGCCCAGGTTGTCGAACCGGAGCTGGTGCGTGCGCACGCCCACCGCCCGCGCCTCGGGCGCCAGGACGCGGTAGGCGTTGATGCCGAGGCTGAACTGGGTGAGACCGGAATCCTCGTTCATGCGGTGGGCCCTCCTGACCGGCGCCGCTTCAGACGTCGGCTTCAGTCGTCGGCCGCGTCGGCCGGATCGTTGGCGTCGAACATCTCGGTGGTGGCCGGCACCCGGCGGGCGAGCGCGATGGACTGGTCCTTCAGCTGCTCCGCGGTGACCGGTCGCGCGTACGCGCCGAGGGCGAACGTCGCGTGCGCCCACTCGCTGAGCTCGACGATCCCCATGCGGTTGCCCTCGGCGTCGTGCAGGCTCGCGCCCCGGCCCATCGAGTCGCCCGCCTCGCCGCGGAAGAAGGGGCTGTCCCGGAATTGATCGCGGAACTCGTCGCGGATCTTCCGGGGGAGCGGAAGGTCATAGGGGCCGGCCACGACGGTGCCGCCCGCCGCTTTCCACGACACCAGCGCCGCGTCGATGTCCTCGACGGCGAACATCAGTGTCACGCCCTCGCCGGGAAAATTCCGCTTGTTGACGGTGAGGAGTATTCCGTCGCTGGAGACCGGGGCGTGGAAGGATATCTGGTCCGGCGAGAGCGAGCGGGCGAGCCGGAGCCCGAGGAAACTCTCGTAGAAATCGATTCCGGCGTCGACGTCGTCGACGGGCACATTGATGATGACGGGTTTGGGAATCATCGGATCGCCTCTCTCCTTCCGGGGTGGAGGTGCCGGGCCACACCCACGCGCCCGGCACCCCATCTCTCACGCCAGCGGGCGCACCACGGCCCCGCAGGACGTGGACGTACAGCCTGCGCAGCAGGAGGACGCCCCGGGCACCACGACACCGAAGGCGCCGCCGTCGGCCGCGGACACCAGGCCCGGCTGCAGGGCCGAACTGCGGTGCTCGACGACGATCACGCTCTCGATCTTCAAGTGAATTCACCTCCCGGATCATTTATCGGTGCGGTGCGGAACGTAAATCAGGAATGTTCCGCACAAGTGCCCAAAGTATTGGAAGCGTGGAGCGCGGCTGTCAACGAAGGATTCCAGATGTTGCGTCATCAATTACCGGTGACAAAAGTCATCGGTAAGCGATCGCGGACCTTTACGGAAATGATCTACTGCTACTCTGGCGCGGCTCGGTTACGTCGGGAATTGGGGCGAGCGGCGAGGGGTGAGGATGGCGGCGGCAGAGGTGCTGGTGCGCGTGCGCGAGGTCGACGTCGTCCGGCGCCGCAAGGGATCCCGGCGCCGCGAGGAATCCGAGGTGCACGCCCTGTCCGGGGTCAGCCTCGCCGTGCGGCGCGGCGAGCGGGTGGCGCTGCTCGGCGCCAACGGCGCGGGCAAGACGACGCTGACCCACGTCATGCTCGGCCTGCTGCGCCCGCGCGCCGGCACCGTCGAGGTGCTCGGCGGCCCGCCGGGCCCCGCCCTCGCGGCCGGCGAACTCGGCGCGATGCTGCAGGAGTCCGGCCTGATGCGCAACGTACGCGTCGGTGAACTTCTCACCCTGGTCACCGAGTTGTACGGCCGACGGACCGCCGCCGAAGTCCTGGACGAGTGCGGCCTCGCCCAACTGCGCGCCCGCCAGGTGACCCAGCTGTCCGGCGGCGAGCGGCAGCGCCTGCGGCTCGGCCTCGCCCTCGCGGGGCTGCCGAAGCTGCTCTTCCTCGACGAGCCCACCGTCGCCCTCGACGTGGCGGCCCGCGCCCGCTTCTGGGAGATCCTCAACGAGCGGGCCAGGGACGGCGCGACGGTGCTTTTCACCACCCACTACCTGCACGAGGCGGAGAAGTTCGCCGACCGCGTCGTGGTGCTCAGGGCCGGCCGGATCGTCGCGGACGCCACCGTCGGCGAGCTGCGCTCGGCCTTCACCGAGAGCCGCATCTCCTTCCGTACGGACGAGCCGCTGCCCGGCAGCCTGCTGCGCGGCCTGCCCGGGGTCCGCACGGCCGAGGAGTGCGACGACGGCACCCACGTCCTGACCACCACCGACAGCGACGCGACGCTCGCCGCGCTCTACGCCAAGGCCGGCGGCGCGGAGGGCACCGTGCCGCGCCGCCTCACGCTCACCTCGGCCTCCCTGGAGGACGCCGTCGCCACCCTGCTCGACGAGGAGGCGCGCTGACGTGCTGCGTTACGCGAAGCTGGACACCCTGTGCCTCATCCGCAGCGGCTACTTCCTCACCTTCTCGGTGCTGTTCTCCGCGGGCTTCTACCTGATGTTCACCGTGGTGGCCTCCGACGCCATCTCCGACAGCCCGCACTTCGCCCGCGACTACATGCTCTCGATGTCGGTGTCCGGCGCGTTCTTCGGCGCGCTCAACGGCGCGGGCATCCGGCTCGGCGCCGAGCGCGGCGAGGGCTGGGCCCGGCAGATCCTGCTGACCCCGCTCTCCGGCCGCGCCTACCTGGGCGCCAAGGCGCTCACCGCGTGGCTCGCCACGCTGCCCGCGACCGTGGTGGTCTTCGCCCTCGGCGCGCTGGTCAACGACGTGTCGATGCCCGCCGCCGACTGGCTCGCCGCCCTCGCCGTCATCTGGGGCGCCAGCCTCGTCTTCGTGGTGGCGGGCCTGGCCGTGGGCCTGGTCGCGGTCGGCGAGGCCGCGCAGTTCACCTGCCTCGGCGTCTTCTTCCCGCTGGCGCTGCTCGGCGGCCTCTGGTTCCCGCTCGACGACTTCCCCACGGGGTTGCGGCGCGCCGCGGACTACCTCCCGACGCGCTGCCTCGACCAACTGGCCGCGCTGGTCACCCCCGGCGGCCCGGACCCGTCCCCGCTGCGCCCGCTCCTCGTCCTCGCGGGCTGGGGCGCGGCCCTGCTCGCCGTGGTCCTGACCCGCTCGAAGGCGGCGGTTCTGGCCAGGGTGTGAGGGCGGGGTCCCGCCGCCCCGTCAGACGGGGAGCTCCCCCCTGACGACGGCGCCGACGAAGGGCACCCAGGCGCCGACCCCGACCACGAGCGCGGGCCCACCGACCACCTTGGAGTCCCGCACGGGAACGACACCGGGCGCCCCGTCGGCGACCTCGACGCAGTCGCCGCCCGAGCCGTTGCTGTAGCTGCTCTTGCGCCAGCGCGCGGTACTCAAGTCAATGCTGTGGCTTGCCATTTCGATAATCCTCAGCCGCTTCCTCGATCATGGCCAGGGACGCCTCAGGCGGCAGTGCGGCGGCCCTGAGCAGATCGTACGACCTGCGGTAGTCCTTCACGAGCCGCGGATAGTCGATGAGTTGGCCGCTGTGCAGCCCCTCCGTGTAGACCACTGGAGGGGCGTCCGGGAATGTCATGACCTTGGTCATGCCCATCATGAACGGGTGGGCGGCCGCCGTTTCCGGGAGGATCTGCACAACACCCTGTACGGACCGGATCACCGAGGCGATGTGCTCCAGCTGTTCCGCCATCCGCCCTGGGGGCAGAAGTGGCCTGCGGATCATCGGCTCGTGCAGGATCGCCCAGAAGGCCGGAGGCGTCTCCGACTCCCACAGCTCCGCGCGCTCCATGCGTGCGGTGACTTGCCTCTGCACGGTGTCCGGGCGCAGCCAGGGCAACGACGTCCGTACGACGCCCTCTGCGTAAGAGAACGTCTGCAACAACCCGGGAACCAGCATCGGCGCCCACTCCTCGATGGACTCCGCATACCGCTCCATCTCCGCGACATCCGCGAAGTACTCCGCGTGCCCACCCTGCCGCGCCCGGCGCGCATCTTCGCAACGGCGCTGGAAAAACCCGTCCGTCGACAGCTTCTCGTCGACGTGCCGGGCCAGATCACCCGGCATGCGCCGCTCACCGCGCTCGATCTGGCTGAGGAACGACACCCCGCGGTAGCTGCCGTCGGCCAGCCCTTCGAGGGTGAGGCCCGCGGCCTCTCTCTTGAAGCGCAGCTCCGCGCCGTAGAAGGCCGGCACGCTCGCCGACGCGTCGGGATCCTTACGAGGAGGCACAACACACCACCACCATTTGCCAGTTGCCCTGCGCAACCCGAACCCCTGTCACGCTACGCCGCCCCACGCCACTGTGTGACCGCAACATCACAGAGCGCACCGGAAGGCGTACCCCCATGCGAGACCCCCGCTTCGAAATGGCCCTGCTCGCCTTCCCGAAGGCGGTCCCCGCGCTGCGACGGGCCCTGCGCGGGTACGACGGCCCGTACCCCGACCTGCCCCTGTGCGCCACCGAACTGCTCAGCAACGTCATCCGGCACCTCGGCGAAGGCACCCCCGTGACCGTGCGCGTGACCGGGCACGCCGGGCGGATCCGCGTGTCCGTGACCGACCCGGACCCCCGGGCCTGGCCCCTGCTGCGCCGCGCGGACGGCGACGACGAGACGGGGCGGGGCCTCGCCCTGCTCGCCGCGGTCTCGCTCCGCTGGGGCGTGGACCAGGGACCCGACACCAAGACCGTCTGGTGCGAACTGGAACGTGCGCCCGCCGGACATCCGGCGCCCTGTACCCGACCTCCGGCCCCCCGGACCCGGCATGCTGGCCCCATGAAGACCATCGGCCTCATCGGCGGCATGAGCTGGGAGTCCAGCGCGGAGTACTACCGGCTGCTCAACGAACGCGTACGGGAACGCCTCGGCGGCCTGCACTCCGCCCGCTGCGTGCTGTACTCCGTCGACTTCGCCGAGATCGAGCGGATGCAGGCGGCGGGGGAGTGGGAGCGGGCCGGCGAGGTGCTGGCCGCCGCCGCCAAAGGAGTCGAGGCGGCCGGAGCCGACCTCGTCCTCCTCTGCACCAACACCATGCACAAGGTCGCCGACCAGGTCCAGGCCGCGCTCTCCGTACCGCTGCTGCACCTCGCCGACGCCACCGCCGAGGCGGTGCGGCGCGCGGACGTGCGCCGGGTGGGGCTGCTCGGGACCGCGTTCACCATGGAGCAGGACTTCTACCGGGAGCGCCTCGCCGCGCACGGCCTCGACGTGCTCGTACCGGATGACGAAGGGCGGGCCGTCGTACACCGCGTGATCTACGAGGAGTTGTGCCTCGGCGTCGTGCGCGAGGATTCCCGCGCCGCCTACCAGCAGGTCATCGGCGACCTCGTGGCACGCGGGGCGGAGGGCGTGATCCTCGGCTGCACGGAGATCGAGCTGCTCATCGGGGCCGAGCACAGCCCGGTGCCGGTCTTCCCGACGACCCGCCTGCACGCGGAGGCGGCAGTGGACGCGGCACTGGCGTAACAGGGGTAAGCACCCAGACCCACCGCTTGGGGTGTAGGCCCGCACGGGTCGGGCAGGGGAACGACTGTGGGGCCCGCCTCCTTCAACAGGCGGGCCCCACAAGGCCGTTCAAGCACACGCAACACGCTGTTCAGGCGCAGCGCAGCGTGCCGTTACTCCTCGACCGTCAGCCCCTTGCGGAGGCGGACGAGGGTGCGCGAGAGCAGGCGCGAGACGTGCATCTGGGAGATGCCCAGCTCCTCGCCTATCTCGGACTGCGTCATGTTGGCGACGAAGCGCAGCGAGAGGATCTTCCGGTCGCGCGGCGGCAGTTCGGCGATCAGCGGCTTCAGCGACTCGACGTACTCGATGCCTTCGAGGCCGTGGTCCTCGTAGCCGATGCGGTCCGCGAGCGCGCCTTCGGAGTCGTCCTCCTCGGGCTGCGCGTCCAGGGAGCTCGCCGTGTAGGCGTTGGACGCGGCCATCCCCTCGACGACCTCGTCGTTGGAGATGCCCAGGCGCTCGGCGAGCTCGCCCACCGTGGGGGCGCGATCGAACTGCTGGGCGAGCTCGTCGCCCGCCTTGGCGAGGTCCAGCCGGAGCTCCTGCAGCCGGCGCGGAACCCGTACCGACCAGCTGGTGTCACGGAAGAAGCGCTTGATCTCACCGACGATCGTCGGCATCGCGAAGGTGGGGAACTCCACGCCGCGGCTGAGCTCGAAGCGGTCGATCGCCTTGATCAGGCCGATGGTGCCGACCTGGATGATGTCCTCCATCGGCTCGCTGCGGGAGCGGAACCGGGAGGCCGCGAACTTCACCAGGGCGAGGTTCAGTTCGACCAGGGTGTTGCGGACGTACGCGTATTCGTGCGTGCCTTCTTCCAGCGACTCGACGCGCTCGAAAAGGGTCTTGGACAGGGCCCTCGCGTCCACCGGGCCCACCGTGTCGTACGGCGGGATCTCCGGGAGCTCGGGAAGATCGTGGATCTCCGCCACGGCCTCCGGAACCGACAGGGACGTGTCGGCGGGGTCCGGGATCGTGGTCGCGGAGAGTTGCGGCGGGATTGTCGACGACGCCTGGTCAGTATGCGATTCGTCGAGCCGGGGTGACATGGGTGTCCTCCATCGTTCTCGGCATATGGCTGCCGATGCCCATACGTGCACTGCGGTGTGCGGCGCCTCCAAAGCCGTCCGTGTCGATTGCTGTCTCTACTACCCCTACCCGCTTCCGCGCGTCGGTCGCAAGTGCGTTAGGCGGTGAAATGTCCGAATTCAGGGGGATGTTCGGGTACCGGCGGGGCGTGGTGAGGGCGTAGTGTTCGGGGGCGTCATCAACAGCCACGACGGTCGGAAGAGAGTGACGATGGACCGCGGGACGGTCGGCAGCGCGCACAGGGGCCGGCTTCTGGTCGAAGTGCGAAAGACGGGCACCAGTGCCGTGGTGACCCCGGCGGGTGAGCTGGATCACCACACCGCCGACGTGTTGCGCGAGCCGCTGGAGAAGTGCCTGGAAGAGGGCTATGCGCGCTTGGTCGTCGACTGCTCGCGGCTGGAGTTCTGCGACTCCACGGGGCTCAATGTCCTGCTCGGGGCGCGGCTCAAGGCCGAGTCCGCGGGGGGCGGGGTGCACCTGGCCGGGATGCTGCCGGTGGTCGCCCGGGTCTTCGAGATCACCGGTGCCGAGGCCGTCTTCTCCGTCCACGCGACGCTCGACGAGGCTCTCGGTGAGTGAACCGGTGGCGGCGGAGAGTGATGATGCAGGGGTTGCGCGCGAAAGTTATGCGTCGGTTGCCTTTGTGTGATCATGACGTTACCGGTGTCACGGGGACCGAGTGGAACAAGTGGGTGTTCTCACGGTTCGTCCGGGCAGGAGAGACCTGGATCCGTCGACAACGGACCTCACGCCACTCGTCAGAACGGCAAGCAGCCGATGTCCCCTACTCGTCCCGAGTTCTCTTCCATCCAGAGTCCTCAGTCCTCTTGTCGGTGAGGTGAAGCGCTGATGAGCACCACCCGGCCTTACTCGCCGGGCGACCGCGGCCCGGAGTCCGAGGCCGCAGTCGCGGACGCTCCCGCGGACCGGGTCTCCGGATCGTCTGCGGGCCGCCAGGTCCGCAGGCTCAGCCTGACCGGGGAGAGCGGCATCGTCCCGCTCGCCCGGGACTACACCCGCCAGGCGCTCCAGGCGTGGGGCTGGCTGCCCGCCGAGGGCGCCGACCGGCGCGCCGCCGCCGAGGACGTCCTCCTGGTCGTCTCCGAACTGGTGACCAACGCCTGCCTGCACGCCGAGGGCCCCGACGAGCTCTGGCTCTCCAGCGACGGCAAGGTGCTGCGCATCGAGGTCTCCGACCGGGGTGCGGGCGAGCCCACGCCCCGCACCCCGCACCGCGCGGGCCGGCCCGGCGGCCACGGCATGTTCATCGTCCAGCGGCTCTGCCTGGACTGGGGCGTCGTCCGGAGCCCCGGGGTGCCGGGCAAGACGGTGTGGGCGGAGATGGGCGCTCCCGCCTAGGTCCGCCCGCTCGGGCCCGCCCCTCTCGGGGTCGGCTCCCTCTCGGGGCTGGCTCCTGCTCGGGGTCGGCTTCCTCTTGGGTCGCCTCCCTCTCGGGGGCGGCTCTCTCTCAGGGCTGGCTCCCGCTCGGGGTCGGCTCCCTCTCGGGTCGGCTCCCGCTCGGGGTCCGCCCCTGTTACCCACGGTTCGTACGCGCGCCGGATCACCTGGATCCGGCGCGTTCTTTGTCTTCCCTCGGCAAGGCCCCGGGCGTACCTTGAGCGCCCAATCTGATGTGCCGTCAGCAACACAGGTAACTCCGCACCGCGGCACGCCACGACCGGCATGAGGGGACAACGAGGTGTCGCACACGAAGAAATCGGCCGCGCTCGCGCTTGCCGCCGCCCTGGCCGGCGGTTCAGCGGTGCTGATGGCCGCCCCCGCCGCGCAGGCCGCCGTCCAGGACGTCAACTACCAGTGCAAGACGCCCATCGGGAACAAGGGGGCCGTCTCGCCGATCGACATCAAGAGCGTCAAGAGCGGCAGCGGCTACAAGCTCACCATGTCCTTCCAGAAGGGCGTCTCCTCCAGCCCCGTGGAGCTCGGCAAGGGCGCGATGAAGCCGAGTGCGGTGATCAAGGTGGGCGGGGCCGACAGCGGCACCGTGCCGGTCTCCGGAGCCCCGAACTCCGCGGCGATCCCGGCCAACACCCCCATCAAGATCAGTGACTTGTCGGGGACGTACACGCCCAAGAAGAGCGGCAAGGTCACCTTCACCGCGGGCGTCCTCACCATCAAGGCGCTCGGCACCACCACCACGTGCACGCCGTCCAACAACCCCAAGCCCTCCCTCGAACTCGACGTGAAGGGCTCCGGCGGCTCCGACTCCGGCAGCGGCGGTACGACGGGCGGTTCGGGCGGGACCGGCGGCTCCGGCACCTCCGGTGGCTCGAACAACGCTCCCTCCGGCGGCGAGGAGCTCCCGCAGACCGGACCCGCGGACTCCGCCGTCGCGCTCGGCACCCTCGGCGGCACCGTGCTGCTCGCCGGTGCGGCCGGCGCGCTCTGGCTGACCCGCAGGAACCAGGCGGCACGCACGCGGTAGCGCGCCCGGACGGACCGCAGAAGACCGACCGCGTACGCAGGACCAGGAGCCGCCGATGCCGCCGATGCCGCCCGAGCCGTCGATTCCGCCGAAGCGGCCGATGAGGTCGGCCGCGCGGGCTGCGGCCGTGCGGGCCGGGGCCGTGCGGGGCGCGCTGTGCGCCGTCGCCCTGGTGGCGGCGGCCGCGGTCCCCGCGCACGCGGACGGTGGCGGCTCCGCGCCGTGGACAGCCGCGCCCTCCGCGGGCGGCGGCACCCGGCCGGCGAAGGACGGGCGGCCCGCCTTCTACGCGGAGGGCACCCCCGGCTCCGTACTCCAGGACACCCTGTCCGTCACCAACCCGGGTCCGAAGCCCCGCACCGTCTCGCTGCGGGGTGCGGACGCGGGCAACACCGCGTCCGGGGCGGTCTCCGTCACCCCGGCCAAGGGCAGGCCGAAGGACACCGGGGCCTGGCTCGCCTTCGCGCGCCGGCGGGTGACGGTGCCGCCGCGGACCCGCGCCGAGGTGCCGTTCACGGTGACCGTCCCCGCCGGCGCGCTGCCCGGCGACCACCCCGGCGCGATCGTCGCGAGCGGCGGCGGGCGCACGGTGGGTGTGCGGGTGCATCTGCGGGTGAGCGGGCCGACGCTCTCCGCGCTCACCGTCGAGCGCGTCAAGCTGGACGCCGACGCGGACCGCATCACGTACGACCTGGTCAACCGCGGCAACACCGTGCTGACCCCGCGGCTCGCGGTGCACGTGGACGGCGTGTTCGGCACCCTCCTCGACCGTCCCGCGCGGACGCTGCCCGTCGAGTTGCTGCCCGGCCGCCGGGTCTCCCTGACCGAGCCGTGGAAGGACGCCCCGGCGCTCGACGCGGTCGACGTCGAGCTCACGGCCACGGCAGCCGGCGGCGCCAGGGACACCGCGTCGGGCTCGGCCCGCCTCGTGCCGTGGGGCGCCGTGGCGGGCGTGGGCGCACTGCTGCTCGGCGCCGCGGGCGGCGTCATCGCTCTCGTACGCAGACGGCGGCGGCGCCCCGAAGAGCCCGGACCGGAGGCCCATCGGGAGGCGGAGGACCAACAGGAGGACGGCGCGCAGGAGTTGGCCCGAGCGGGGACTGGAGGAGAACTGTGAACGGGAAGAACAGGTCCGGCCCCGCTGATGGCCCCGCTGACGGCCCCGCTGACGGCCCCGCGGCAGGCGCCGTGCTCGCCGTGTTGGCCGCGCTGGCCGTGCTCGGCTTCCTGCTGCTGCCGCAGACCCGGGCCGCGGCCGCCGACGACAAGCCCGCCGTGCGGCTCTCCGCGTCGCAGGCGGGCAAGGGCGGGTCCGTCACCGTCAAGGGCACGGGATGGCGGCCCGACGCCCTGCTGATGATGCTCGTCTGCGGCCAGGCCGAGCCCGACAAGGGCGTCGTCGGCGGCACCAACTCCTGCGCCAACTCCGAAGGCCGCGCGGTCACCACGGACAAGTCCGGCGCCTTCCGCAAGAAGCTCCCCGTGGCGGAGCCGCCCGCGCCCTGCCCGTGCGTGGTCCACGTCGCCACGGTGACGGGCGACACCCAACAGGTCGACGCGGTGCTGAAGGTAGCGGGCCACCCCGTGAAGGCGCTGCCCGAACAGGCCGGCGGCGGGCGGCTCTCCGTCCTGACGGACACCGGCCTCGAAGGCTCCAGCGGGGTCCTGACCTGGTTCGGCGCACCGGCGCAGCGCAAACTGGAGTTCACCGTCGGCAACGTCGGCTCGGCCCCCGTCAAGGACCCGGTCTTCCAAGTCGGCACCTCCCACGGCGTGTTCGCGCCGCAGTGGGAGGAGCAGCAGTGGCGCGGCACCATCGCGCCGGGCAAGAAGGCGCGGATCACGCTGCCGGTGGAGCTGTCGGCGGGCGCGCACGGCGACTACCTGGTCTCGCTGAAGTTCGGCGGGAAGGTCCTCGCCGAACAGCCGTGGGGCGTGGGCCGCCCGTGGGGCGTGACCGTCTTCTGGATCCTGCTCTGCGTCGTGGTGCCCGCGGCCGTCTTCCGCATCGGCATGGCGGTCGTCGACCGGCTCCGCCCGAACCGGCGCAGGTCCGCGCGGGCGGGCCGGCACCGCACGGGCCGCCTGGCCGAACTCGCCCGCCGGCTGCCGCAGTTGAGACTGCCGCAGGGGGCGCTCGCGGCGGACCGGCGGGCGGCGCACGCGGCGCCGACGACACGTACGCACGCTCTCGGGGGCACGGACGCGGATACGGGAACGGGGGCGGGCGGACCCACGTCGTCCGGTGCCGCCGGATCCGGTACGAGCGGCTCCGCCGCCGGTGGCCCGGCGACCCCGCTGCCCTGGTTCACCCCCGACACAGACCCCGGCGCACCCGCAGGCCGGCTCTCCGCACCGTCCGACAACAGTCCGACGAAAGGAACCACGTGATCACGCATCGACGGAGAGCGGGCGCGACCTCGGTCGCGCTCCTGCTGGGCGGCGCGGGCATCCTGCTGACCGCGGGCCCCGCACAGGCCGCCGAAGTGGCCTACAAGACGGAGTGCATACCTCCGTCGATCTCCGGTCTGCCGCCCGTGCACGGCACGACCAAGGTGGAGATCACCGCGCCCGCCACGGCGAAGGTCGGCGACGAGGTCGAGATCGTCTGGAAGACGACACAGGCCGCGTCCAACAACCCGGACGTGCTCGACCTCGACAAGGACACGGTGAAGCCGACCGGCACGCTGAAGGTGGCGGGCGGCCAGACCGGGGACGTCGCGATGGCGGGTGAGCGCACGAATCCGCCCATCAAGAAGAACAGCCCCATGCTCCTGTCGGACATGAAGGGCAAACTGAAGCTGACGGCGCCGGGCGAGGTGACGCTCACGCCGGACGCGTACGACATCAACGTCAGCAAGCCGATCTCGACGGACACGAAGTGCAAGCCCGAGGAGCAGGTGAAGGCGGGCGCGACGATCAAGGTGACGGACGGGGGCGGCGGCTCGACGGGTGGCGGCACGTCCGGTGGCGGGGCCTCCGGCGGCGGCACGTCGGGCGGCACGTCCGGTGGCGGGACCACGGGAGGGGGCACCTCGGGCGGCGGCACCTCCGGGGGCGGCACCACGGGGGGCGGGGACGGTCAGACCGACTTCCCGGGCAAGGAGGTGCAGACCCCCTACAAGTGCAAGACGCCCATCGGCGACAAGGAAGCCACGTCTCCGGTCCAGATCAACGCCAAGAAGGACGGCGGGAGTTACGGTCTCACGGTCCAGTTCAAGAAGGCCGTCATGGACAGCCCCGCCGACATCCCGGCGGACTCGGTGAAGCCGTCCATGGAGGTCGCGCTGGGCGGCGCGGACAAGGGCACGGTGCATGTGGAGGGCCCGACCAACAAGGAGCCCATCAAGTCCGGTGACCCGATGACGATTCCCGACCTGACCGGCACGTACAAGCCGGGCGCGGACGGCAAGTCGACGCTGTCGCCGGGTGTCCTGACGGTGAAGGCGCTGGGCACGACGACGACGTGTACGCCGACGAAGAGTGAGGTCTCCTTGGAGATCGACACGAAGGCCCAGCCGGGCGGGGCGTCCGGGGGTACGGCGACGGGGGGTTCTGCTGCGGGCGGCTCCGCCGCGGGTGGCGGTTCCGCCTCGGGCGGAGGCGGTCTCGCGGAGACGGGCGCGGAGCATGATGGCGCGTTGCGGGCGCTGGGTCTGGTGGCCGGCACGGTGATCCTTTTGGGCGGGGCGGTCTTCACGTTCCTGCCGAGGCGTGGCGGCTTGCGCTGAGGTTGTGCCTGCGCAGTTCCCCGCGCCCCTGAGGGGCGCGGGGGCTGCCTGTGGTGATGCGTCTGCGGCGCCGCGGTGGTTGCTCGCGCAGTTCCCCGCGCCCCTGAGGACACTTCGGCGAGGCCTTTCGTTCAAGCGAGGGCGTGGGGGCTGCCCGTGGTGGTGCGTCTGCGGCGCCGTGGGGGCTGTTCGCGCAGTTCCCCGCGCCCCTAAAGACCCCTCAGCGAGGCCCCCGCAAGGGGCGCGAGGAACTGCGCGAGCAACCAAAGACGAAACCCGCAGCCGACAACAAGGGGACGCCGGCAGACGCGAAGGGGCGCGGGGAACTGCGCGAGCAACCGAGGACGGCCCGCACTCGAAGGCGGACCGGCGGGGGCAGATGCTGAGGGGCGCGGGGAACTGCGCGAGCAACCCAGGGCGGCCCGCACTCGAAAACGGACGGGCGCGGGCAGATGCTGAGGGGCGCGGGGAACTGCGCGAGCAACCATGCACGGCCCGCACCCGAAATCGCACCGGCCGGGGCAGATGTTCAGGGGCGCGGGGAACTGCGCGAGCAACCATGCACGGCCCGCACTCGAAAGCGGACCGGCGGGGGCAGACGCTTAGGGGCGCGGGGAACTGCGCAGAGGACCCCCAGCCCACAGCGACCCGCGGGGAACTGCGCAAAGCCCCGCCAAAGCCCACCGCAGGGCTACCGCCTTCTGAGCCAGCTCAGGACCGACCCCGCCATCCCCCGCCCCTTGAGCAACGCACCCCCGTGCGCAGCCCCAGCCACCGTCCGAACGGTGACGTCACCCGGACCTGAACCCGAACCCGCCCCCGCCCCCCTCTCCGCCTCCGCCACCTCCACGGAATGAGCCACCGGCACAAAGTCCCCCACGGAGTGGACCAGCAACAACGGCGCGTCAGCCGACCCGGACGCCCCCACCCCAGACGCGTGGGACGCCACCCCCATGTCCTCCCACCTCCGCGCACACCCCGGCCCCGCCCCCAACAACCCCGGCACACACCCCGCAAGCCGCTCCGCGGCCCCCCGCAGCCTCCGCCGCTCCGATGACGCCCCGAGCCGCGCCCCGTCCCGCCACGCGCGGTACGGCGACGCCACGGGGGAGAAGGCCACGACCCCCCGCACCCGGTCCCGCCCGGCCCCGTACACCCCGGCCTGCAGCGCGAGGTGCCCGCCCGCCGACGAGCCGAGGACGAGCGGACGCCCACCGCCCTGGTGACGCCGTACCCACCGCAGCGCCGCCAGCACGTCGTCCCGCTGCGCGGGCCACACCGCGTCCGACGTCAGCCGGTAATCCGTGTCGTACACGGTGAACCCGCGCGCCGCGAACCACCGCGCCCACCCGCTCCAGTCCGTGTCCTGCGCCCAGTAACCGCCGTGCAGGATCACCAGCGCGGGCCCCTTCCGCCCGTACACGGTGATGTTCTGGCGCGGATGTCCCCCGTACCGGAAGACCTGACCGGGGGAGGGGGCGGAGGACGGCCCGGCAGCCGGCCGGGACGAGACCTCGGGGGTCGCCTCCGCCGCCGCGCTGGACGACAGGAGCGCCCCGCAGAGGGCCAAGGACAGCAACGTACGACGCATGGGCCAGATGCTCCACGCCACAGCCGCCCCGCACCCGCAGAAACGCTCCGCACCACCACCGCGAGTGGCCGAACGGCCCTCTGTTCGTATGCCGCCACGTACAAGCAACAGGCGCAACGGAGGCGTAACAGCGAAAAGGGCCGCCGCTCCGTCACCCGGAGCAGCGGCCCTTTCCACGGCGGAAGGCCTCACACGTGGTGGAAAACGGTCAGTTGACCGAGCCCATCAGTTCCTTGACCTTCTTGCGCGACGTCCAGATCCCGAAGCCCGCGACGACCGCGAGAATCGCCTCGACCGCGACCGCGCCCGAGTTGTTCAGATCGACCCCGAGCTGCGGAGACGTCAGCAGACCCGTCACCGAGTCGCCCGCGGTGACCGCGAGGAACCAGACACCCATCATCTGCGCGCTGTACTTCTCCGGCGCCATCTTCGTGGTGAGCGAGAGGCCGACCGGGGAGAGGCAGAGCTCGCCGACGGTCTGGATGAAGTAGATCGCCACGAGCCACATCGGGCTGACCCGGCCGCCGTTGTTGGCGGTGTCGATCAGCGGGATGAGGAAGACGGCGAAGGAGATGCCGATCAGCGTCAGGCTGGAGGCGAACTTGACGGCCGTGCTCGGCTCCTTGCCCCGCTTGTTCAGCCACAGCCAGGCCGAGGCGACCACGGGGGCCAGCGCCATGATGAAGATCGGGTTCAGCGACTGGTACCAGGAGGTCGGGAAGTCGAACCCGAGCAGGTTGTTCGTGGTCGAGCCCTTGCCGAAGATCGACAGGGTCGAGCCGTTCTGGTCGTAGATCATCCAGAAGACGGCGGCGACCACGAAGAACCAGATGTAGCCGGACAGCTTCGACTGCTCCAGCTGCGAGAGCTCCTTGTCGCGCTTCATGCGGGCGAGCACCGTGACCGGGATGACCAGGCCGGCGATGATCAGCGGCATCAGCGCCCAGTCGGCGAAGTTGCCGGTGACGCCCATCAGCGTGTAGAGCGCGGCGGCGACGATCAGCCAGATCAGGCCGGTGCGCAGCGCGGAGCGGCGCTGCTCGGGCGTCGCGGGCTGGGAGATCACGCTGCTCTGCTCGCTCAGGTGGCGCGAGCCGAGCATGAACTGGGCCAGACCGAGCGCCATGCCGACCGCGGCGAGCGCGAAGCCGAAGTGCCAGTTGACGTTCTCGCCGACCGTGCCGATGGACAGCGGGGCGAGGAAGGCACCGAGGTTGATGCCGATGTAGAAGAGCGTGAAGCCACCGTCACGGCGCGGGTCCTGCGGGCCCTTGTAGAGGTGGCCGACCATCACGGAGATGTTCGCCTTCAGCAGGCCGGAACCGATGGCGACGAGCGCCAGGCCGGCGAAGAAGGAGGCCGAGGTCGGCAGCGCGAGCGTGATGTGTCCGAGGATCACGACGGAGGCGCCGATGACGACCGTCTTGCGCGGACCCCAGAAGCGGTCCGCCATCCAGCCGCCGGGCATGGCGAGCAGGTAGACCATCGACATGTAGACGGAGTAGATCGCCGTCGCCGTCGTGGCGCTCATGCTCATGCCGCCGGGGGCGATCAGGTAGAGCGGGAGCAGGGCCTTCATGCCGTAGAAGCTGTAGCGCTCCCACATTTCGGTCATGAAGAGTGTGGCCAGTCCGCGGGGGTGGCCGAAGAAGGTCTTCTCGCTGCCAGGGGTACTGGCGGAGTCCTTCGTCAGGCTGGACGCCATGGTCGATCCTCGTGGGTTCGGGACGCGCGGCAGGAGCGTGAGCGCGCCCGGTGGGGGGCGGTCGGCACCGTTGTCGCGGCGTCCAACCCCACGCCCAGGGGAGATTCACCCCGGTCGAGGGGTGAGGGACGGCGACTCCGGGATCCACACCCTGGCGCATCCTCGCGCTCAGGGCCCGACCACAGGTCATTCCTTTCAAGGCTGGCCGGAGCCGGCCCGCACATAAAAGAGACCTAAGGCGCGCACAGCGGGCCAAAGGTCCTTGAGTAGTGCATCAGGCGTTGGGTCACCATACGACACGGCAGGGATGCATATGGAAGGACTTGAGACATGGATCACAGGTGTCGCTGCAACCAACGGCACACATTCCAAGGTGTTTCTCAGAATCGCATCCCAGGGACGCAGGCTCGCACCTCCACTGTGCGAGCAGCTCACGAGGGCTGTCCAGTGCGGACTACCATCACTCCATGACCCGTGTACTGCTCGCCGAGGACGACGCGTCCATCTCGGAGCCACTGGCTCGCGCCCTGCGCAGGGAGGGTTACGAGGTCGAAGTGCGTGAGGACGGCCCGACCGCCCTCGACGCCGGTCTGCAGGGCGGAGTCGATCTTGTCGTGCTCGATCTGGGGCTGCCCGGCATGGACGGCCTGGAGGTGGCCCGCCGGCTGCGCGCCGACGGGCTCACGGTGCCGATCCTCATCCTGACCGCGCGCGCCGACGAGGTGGACACCGTCGTCGGTCTGGACGCGGGCGCCGACGACTACGTGACCAAGCCGTTCCGCCTCGCCGAGCTGCTCGCCCGGGTCCGGGCGCTGCTGCGGCGCGGGGCGAGCGAGCCGAAGGAGGCGCCCGCCACGCACGGCGTACGGATCGACGTCGAGTCGCACCGCGCGTGGATGGGCGACGAGGAACTCCAGCTCACCGCCAAGGAGTTCGACCTCCTGCGGGTGCTCGTACGGGACGCGGGCCGGGTCGTCACCCGTGACCAGCTGATGCGCGAGGTCTGGGACACGACGTGGTGGTCGTCGACGAAGACGCTCGACATGCACATCTCCTGGCTCCGCAAAAAACTCGGCGACGACGCGGCGAACCCCCGGTACATCGCGACGGTACGGGGCGTAGGTTTCCGCTTCGAAAAAAGCTAACGGCACCCCCTCCGGGGGGCCGAGCCCCGGACGGCGCACGACTCCCCGCGCCTCTGGGGGGGGCGAGCCCCGTCAGGGGCGCGGGGAACTGCGCGAGCGAGCGGGGACGGCCCGCAGCCGCCGTTGAACCGCCGGAGGCAGACGCGTCTGCGGCCCGCCGACGGCTGAGCGCGCAGTTCCCCGCGCCCCTAAGGGACGCCTCGCGGCGGGGCGCGTAGTTCCTGCGGGGGCTGGGCCCCGTAGGGGGCGCGGGGAACTGCGCGAGCTAGCCGGGACGGCCCGCAGCCGCCGTTGAACCGCCGGAGGCAGACGCGTCTGCGGATTGTGGAGGGTTGGTCGCGCAGTTCCCCGCGCCCCTGAGGGACGCCTCGCGGCCCGGCACCGTTCCCCATGCCCCGGGAGGGGCGCACGCGAGAGACTGGCCCCATGCGCCGTCGCCTGATCAACAGCACCCTCGCCGTGGTCCTCGTCGTGATCGCCGTCTTCGGCGTGAGCCTCGTCATCGTCGAGACCAAGACGATCAGCAGCAGCGCCAAGGAGCGCGTGGACTCCGAGGCGCTGCGCCTCGCCAGCATCGTCGACAGCCGGCTGATCAGCGAGGAGAAGATCACCGGCGACATCCTGCGCGACCAGGTCGCCACCGATCGGTACGCCCGCATCGAGCTCCCGGGCCGCGCGCCCATCGAGATCGGCACCCGCCCCACCGGCGAGGTCATCAGCGTCACCCGCCCCGGCGAGCAGGGCGAGCAGGTCACCGTCCAGGAGCCGAAGGCCGCCGTCACCCGCGAGGTCGGCCGTACCCTCCTGATCATCGCCGCCGTGGCGCTGCTCGCCATCGTCGCCGCCGTACTCCTCGCGGTGCGCCAGGCCAACCGTCTCGCCTCCCCCCTCACCGACCTCGCCGAGACCGCGGAGCGCCTCGGCTCCGGCGACCCGCGCCCCCGCCACAAGCGGTACGGGGTGCCGGAGCTGGACCGGGTCGCCGATGTCCTGGACTCCTCCGCCGAGCGGATCGGCCGCATGCTGACCGCCGAGCGCCGGCTCGCCGCCGACGCCTCGCACCAACTGCGCACCCCGCTCACCGCGCTGTCCATGCGCCTCGAGGAGATCACCGTCACCGACGAGCTCGACACCGTGAAGGAGGAGGCCACGATCGCGCTGGCCCAGGTCGAGCGGCTGACCGACGTCGTGGAGCGGCTGCTCACCAACTCCCGTGACCCGCGCACCGGTTCGGCCGTCGCCTTCGACCTGGACGAGGTGGTCAAGCAGCAACTGGAGGAGTGGCGCCCGGCCTACCGCAGCGCGGGCCGCGCCATCGTCAGCTCGGGCAAGCGGCACCTGGAGGCGGTGGGCACGCCGGGCGCGGTGGCGCAGGTGCTCGCCGCGCTGATCGAGAACTCGCTGATGCACGGGGGCGGCACGGTCGCCCTGCGTACCCGCGTCACCGGCAACCAGGCGGTCATCGAGGTCACGGACGAGGGGCCGGGCGTTCCCGCCGACCTCGGCGCGCGGATCTTCGAGCGGACCATCAGCGGCCGCAACTCGACGGGAATCGGCCTCGCGGTGGCCCGGGATCTGGCCGAGGCGGACGGCGGCCGCCTGGAGATGCTGCAGACCAAGCCGCCGGTCTTCGGCCTCTTCCTGTCGCGTACGCCGCTCTCCCGGGGCGTCGACCCGGACGCACCGGAGGACCACACGGTGCGGTGAGCGAGGGCGAAGGGGCCGCTCAGCTCGCCCGTCGTACGACCGGCGGTTTCTCCGGCTCCTCCAGGAACGATTCCGCATGCGCGACGGTCTCGCGGGCGGGCAGCGCCTTGAAGACCCAGGTGCGGTAGGACCAGAAGCGGAAGAGCGTCGCGATGCCCATGCCGAGGAACTTGAAGAAGTTCGCCTGCAGCTTGCCGTCCCAGCCGAACCAGTACGTCGCGGCGTACAGCACGCCGTTCTCGATCACCAGGCCGACCACGCTGAACAGCAGGAACAGCGTGAGCTCCTTGGTGCGGCCGCTCTTGTCGCGGTCGCGGTACGTGAAGTAGCGGAACCCCACGTAGTTGAAGGCGATGGCGACCACCGTCGCGATCACGCTGGCCCGCACCACGTGCAGATCCGTCACGTGCCGCACGAGGTTGAAGACGCCGAAGTTCACCAGGGTCCCGACCGCCCCCACGGCCCCGAACTTGGCGATCTCGCGCTTGAGGCTGTTCAGCCGCACCCGCAGTGCGCCGCGTTCCGTCATGGTCGTCGCCCCAGCCCCCGTCGATGCGTACCGGTCGATGCGTCCCGGTCGTGTACGTGCCGACGGATTGGTGATTCGGTCGTGTCGACCCAGCCATGCTAACCAGCGGGCCTGCCCGGCGCGCGCGGGCGCCCGGACACTGTGGCACCGCTGTGACGCGGGGGTCACGGAGGGCACCGGATCCGGCCGATGTCCGGCGGCGGATACCGGCCGATACCCTGGGGGTGTGACGTTCCCGGTAGTCGGCATGGTCGGCGGCGGTCAGCTCGCCCGCATGACCCACGAGGCGGGCATCCCCCTCGGCCTGAAATTCAAGCTCCTCAGTGACACCCCGCAGGACTCCGCGGCCCAGGTCGTCGGCGAAGTCGTCATCGGCGACTATCGCGACCTGGACACGCTGCGTGACTTCGCGCGGGGCTGCGACGTGATCACCTTCGATCACGAACACGTACCCACCGAGCACCTCAGGGCCCTGGAGGCGGACGGCATCCCCGTCCGTCCGGGGCCCGACGCGTTGGTGCACGCCCAGGACAAGGGCGTGATGCGCGAGAAGCTCACGGAGATCGGCGTGCCCTGCCCGCGCCACCGGATCGTGGAGGACCCGGCCGACGTGGCCGCCTTCGCGGCCGAGGGCGCGGTGGACGGCGGCGACGGCTTCCCCGTGATCCTCAAGACGGTGCGGGGCGGCTACGACGGGAAGGGGGTGTGGTTCGTCCGTTCCGTCGAGGACGCCGAAGACCCCTTCCGGGCCGGTGTCCCGGTGCTCGCCGAGGAGAAGGTCGACTTCGTGCGCGAGCTCGCGGCGAACGTCGTCCGCTCCCCGCACGGCCAGGCCGTGGCCTACCCCGTCGTCGAGTCCCAGCAGGTCGACGGCGTCTGCGACACGGTCATCGCGCCCGCGCCCGGTCTCTCCGAGGCCCTGGCAGGCGAGGCGCAGGAGCTCGCGCTGCGCGTCGCCAAGGAGCTCGGCGTGGTCGGCCACCTCGCCGTCGAGCTCTTCGAGACGCACGACGGCCGCATCCTCGTCAACGAACTGGCGATGCGCCCGCACAACTCCGGCCACTGGACCCAGGACGGCGCGATCACCTCGCAGTTCGCCAACCACGTCCGCGCGGTGCTCGACCTGCCGCTGGGCGACCCGCGCCCGCGCGCCACCTGGACGGTGATGGCCAACGTCCTCGGCGGCGATTACCCCGACATGTACGCCGCGTACCTGCACTGCATGGCCCGCGACCCGCAGCTCAAGATCCACATGTACGGCAAGGACGTGAAGCCCGGCCGCAAGGTCGGTCACGTGAACACCTACGGCGACGATCTGGACGAGGTCCTCGACCGCGCCCGCCACGCAGCCGGCTACCTCCGAGGAACGATCACCGAATGACCTCCCCCGTTATTGGCATCGTCATGGGGTCCGACTCGGACTGGCCCGTCATGGAGGCGGCCGCGCAGGCGCTCGCCGAGTTCGAGATCCCCTTCGAGGTCGACGTCGTCTCCGCGCACCGCATGCCGCACGAGATGATCGCGTACGGCGAGCAGGCCGCGGACCGCGGCCTCAAGGCGATCATCGCGGGCGCGGGCGGCGCCGCCCACCTGCCCGGCATGCTGGCGTCGGTGACGCCGCTGCCGGTGATCGGCGTCCCCGTCCCGCTGAAGTACCTGGACGGCATGGACAGCCTGCTCTCCATCGTGCAGATGCCGGCGGGCGTCCCGGTGGCCACGGTCTCGGTGGGCGGCGCGCGCAACGCGGGCCTGCTCGCGGCCCGCATGCTCGCCGCGCACGATCCCGAACTCCTCGCCCGTATGCGGGAGTTCCAGCAGGAGCTGAACGACCAGGCGACGGAGAAGGGCAAGCGGCTGCGGACCAAGGTCGAGGGCGCGGGTTCCGGATTCGGCTTCGGTTCGGGAAAGTGATCGCATGGACTCCCGACTCGATCGCCTGAACGCTCCGGACGTGATCGCATGACGTCCCTCGACGAAGCACGCGCACTCCTCGCCGACTTCCCGGTCGTCGACGGCCACAACGACCTGCCGTGGGCGCTGCGCGAGAAGGCCGGTTACGACATCGGCCGCCTCGACATCGCCGCCGACCAGACCGGCAGCCTGCACACGGACATCGCCCGGCTGCGGGCGGGCGGCGTCGGCGCGCAGTTCTGGTCGGTGTACGTGCGCACCGACCTGACCGGCGACTCGGCGGTCAGCGCCACGCTCGAACAGATCGACTGCGTCGAGCAGTTGCTCAGCCGCTACCCGGCGGACCTGGCCCGCGCGCTGACCGCCGCGGACATGGAGCAGGCCCGCTCCGAGGGGCGCGTCGCCTCCCTGATGGGCGCCGAGGGCGGCCACTCCATCAACAACTCCCTCGCCACGCTGCGGGCGTTGCACACGCTGGGCGTCCGCTACATGACGCTCACGCACAACGACAACATCGCGTGGGCGGACTCGGCGACGGACGAGCCGGGCGTCGGCGGCCTCTCCGCCTTCGGCCACGAGGTCGTGCGCGAGATGAACCGCGTGGGCATGCTGGTGGACCTCTCGCACGTCGCGGCGACGACGATGCGGGCGGCGCTGGACACGTCAGTGGCCCCGGTGATCTTCTCCCACTCCTCCGCGCGCGCGGTCTGCGACCACCCGCGCAACATCCCGGACGACGTCCTGGAGCGGCTGCCCGCCAACGGCGGCGTGGCGATGGTGACCTTCGTACCGAAGTTCGTCCTGCAGGCGGCGGTCGACTGGACGGCGGCCGCCGACGAGAACATGCGGGCCAACGGCCTCCACCACCTCGACACCTCGGAGGCGGGCATGAAGGTCCACGCGGCCTTCGAGGAGTCGACGCCCCGCCCGATCGCCACCGCCGCCACGGTCGCCGACCACCTCGACCACATGCGCGAGGTGGCGGGCGTCGACCACATCGGCATCGGCGGCGACTACGACGGCACGGCGTTCACGCCGTCCGGCCTGGACGACGTCTCGGGCTACCCGAACCTGATCGCGGAACTCCTCGACCGAGGCTGGTCGAAACGGGACCTGTCGAAGCTGACATGGCAGAACGCGGTACGGGTGCTGGGCGCGGCAGAAGACGTGTCCCGCGACCTCCAGTCCCACAGGGGCCCGTCGATCGCGACGCTGGAGCAACTGGACGGCTGAGACGGGGCGCCCTGCAAGGGGCGCGGGGAACTGCGCCAGCAACCAGGAACAGACCCGCACCCGCGAGGGGGCCGCCGCAGGCAGACGCGTCCGCGGGCCCGCCGTGGCCGAGCGCGCAGTTCCCCGCGCCCCTTACGGGGCACGAAACGGTGCCCTCCCCCCTGAAGCCAGGGGAGAGGGCACCGTCTCGTACCGCTGAAGCGCCGTCGCCTACGGCAGGTTCCGTGCCATCACGATCCGCTGAACCTGATTCGTACCTTCATAAATCTGCGTGATCTTCGCGTCGCGCATCATGCGCTCCACCGGGTAGTCACGGGTGTAGCCGTAGCCGCCGAGGAGCTGGACCGCGTCCGTCGTGACCTCCATCGCCACGTCCGACGCGAAGCACTTGGCGGCCGCGCCCTGGAAGGTCAGGTCGCTGTCGCCGCGCTCCGACTTGGCCGCCGCCGCGTACGTCAGCTGGCGGGCCGCCTCGATCTTCATCGCCATGTCGGCGAGCATGAACTGGATGCCCTGGAAGTCGCCGATCGGCTTGCCGAACTGCTTGCGCTCCTTGACGTACCCCTTGGCATAGTCGAGGGCGCCCTGCGCGATGCCGAGGGCCTGCGCCGCGATGGTGATGCGGGTGTGGTCCAGGGTCTTCATCGCCGTGGCGAAGCCCGTGCCCTCCTCGCCGATCATGCGGTCGGCGGGGATGCGGACGTTGTCGAGGTAGACCTCGCGGGTGGGGGAGCCCTTGATGCCGAGCTTCTTCTCCGGGGCGCCGAAGGAGACGCCCTCGTCGCCCTTCTCGACGACGAAGGCGCTGATGCCCTTCGAGCGCTTCTCCGGGTCCGTCACGGCCATCACCGTGTAGTACTCGGAGACGCCCGCGTTGGTGATCCAGCGCTTGACGCCGTTGAGCACCCAGAAGTCGCCGTCGCGCACGGCCTTCGTCTTCATGCCGGCCGCGTCCGAACCGGCGTCCGGCTCGGAGAGGCAGTACGAGAACATGCCCTCGCCGCCCGCGAGCGCCGACATGTACTTCTTCTTCAGCTCCTCGGAGCCGGAGAGGATGACCGGCAGCGAACCGAGCTTGTTGACGGCCGGGATCAGCGAGGAGCTGGCACAGACGCGCGCCACCTCCTCGATCACGATGACCGTCGCGAGCGCGTCGGCACCGGCGCCGCCGTAGCTCTCCGGTACGTGGACCGCGTGCAGGTCGTTGGCGACGAGCGCGTCGTGCGCCTCCTGCGGGAAGCGGGCCTCCTCGTCCACCGCGGCGGCGAACGGCGCGATCTTCGCCTCGGCCAGCGAACGGATCGCGTCGCGGAGCATGTCGTGCTCCTCGGACGGGCGGTACAGGTCGAAATCAGCCGATCCGGCCAAGGTCTCTCACGCTCCAAGGACGCTAATTACCGTTAAGTAACCCAAATTTTAGTGGTGTGCCCCACGCAAGGGATACGTGAGCTTCGCGACAGCGGGAATCGTGCCCGGTGAGAGGCCGGGACACGCGGGACTATGCTCGTCTGCGCACTGACGCCACAGCCCTCTGGAGCACCGCATGGCCCTCAAGATCACCGTGATCGGCACCGGCTATCTCGGCGCCACGCACGCCGCGGCCATGGCCGAGCTCGGCTTCGAGGTGCTCGGGCTCGACGTCGTGCCCGAGAAGATCGACATGCTCACGCGGGGCGAGGTCCCCATGTACGAGCCCGGTCTGGAGGAGCTGCTCCGCAAGCACGTCGCGGGCTTCGAGGGCGCGAGCGGCCGGCTGCGCTTCACCATGGACTGGGCGGAGGCGGCGGACTTCGGCGACGTCCACTTCCTCTGCGTGAACACCCCGCAGAAGCACGGCGAGTACGCCTGCGACATGAGTTACGTCGACAGCGCCCTGGAGTCCCTCGCCAAGCACCTCACCAAGCCGGCCCTGGTCGTCGGCAAGTCCACCGTGCCGGTGGGCAGCGCGGACCGGCTCGCGGCGCGCCTCGCGGAGCTGGCCCCCGCGGGCGACCAGGTCGAGCTGGCCTGGAACCCGGAGTTCCTGCGGGAGGGCTTCGCCGTCAAGGACACGCTGCACCCCGACCGGATCGTCGTCGGCGTGCGCAGCGAGCGCGCGGAGGAGCTGCTGCGCGAGGTGTACGCGACGCCGGTCGCCGAAGGCTCCCCGTTCGTCGTCACGGACTTCCCGACGGCCGAGCTGGTGAAGACCTCCGCCAACTCCTTCCTCGCCACGAAGATCTCCTTCATCAACGCCATGGCCGAGGTGTGCGAGGCGGCGGGCGGTGACGTCGTGATGCTGGCGGAGGCCCTCGGGTACGACGACCGGATCGGCAAGAAGTTCCTGCGGGCCGGGATCGGCTTCGGCGGCGGCTGTCTGCCGAAGGACATCCGCGCGTTCATGGCGCGGGCCGGCGAACTCGGCGCCGACCAGGCCCTCACCTTCCTGCGCGAGATCGACTCCATCAACATGCGGCGGCGCGGCCAGATGGTCGAGATGGCGCGGGAGGCGCTGGGCGGCGGCTCGTTCCTCGGCAAGCGGGTCGCGGTGCTCGGCGCGACGTTCAAGCCGGACTCGGACGACGTACGGGACTCCCCGGCCCTGAACGTCGCCGGCCAGATCCACCTCCAGGGCGGCCAGGTCACGGTGTACGACCCCAAGGGCATGGCGAACGCCCGCCGCCTCTTCCCCACGCTCGGTTACGCGGACACGGCCCTGGACGCGGTCCGCGGCGCGGACGTCGTCCTGCACCTCACGGAGTGGCAGGAGTTCCGCGACCTGGACCCGACGGAACTGGCAGCGGCGGCGACCACCCCCTTGATCCTGGACGGCCGCAACGCCCTGAACCCGGCGAAGTGGCGCACAGCAGGCTGGACCTACCGAGCAATGGGCCGCCCCCAGGCGTAAGGACCGCCCAGCCGTAAGGGCGCCCAGGGGGCACCCCGTAGGGGCGCGAGGAACGGCGCGAGCAACCCCCACAACCCGCACCGAGAACGCACCGGACACCACCCCGAACCCAATCCGCTCAAGCCCGGCGCAGCCGATACGCCCGCATCTTGGCCCGCGCCCCACAAACCCCCATGTCACACCACCGCCCCCGCCCCGCGGGACTCCGGTCGTAGTACGCCCAGTGACAGTCCACCGCCTCACACGCCTTGAGGCGGAGCCACGTCCCGGCAACCAGCCCCTCCGCGACGGTGACCGCCACCCGCGCCGTCAGCGACGCGGAGTCAGAGTCGGAGTCGGAGGCGGCGAGCGACGCGGCGCCGGACGCGGCATCCACCCGTACCCGTACGGGCCCCGCCGCGAGAAGCTCGGTCAGCCCCCGCACGGGCCGGTGCGGCGGATGCCCGGCGTGCGCGAGACACGCCGCCCGCAGGGCCTCCCGCAGCTCCCGCGCCCCCCGCAGCGCCCCCACGTCACCCGGCGCGAGCCCGAACGCCCGCAGCCCTTCCTCCGTGTCCAGGGAATCCGCCCCCGTCTCCAGGTTCAGCGTGTTCACCAGGTCCTGGATCAGCGCGAGCCCTCCCGGCGCGGGCGCTCTGTCGTTCATGGTTGCGACGTTACCCCTTTGGCGGGAGTATGGAGTAACCGTTACCGGCTGAGCGCCCATAACCGGTAATCCTCCTGACGGAAGCAGGAACCATGCCCCTCGCCAGACTCGACGTCGTCGTCCTGGACTGCCCCGACCCCCTCGCCCTCGCCGAGTTCTACGCGTCCGTCATCGGCGGCACCCCGACCCCCGGCGACGAGGGCTGGTACGACCTGAAGTCCCACGAGGACCACGGAGGCCAAGGGAGCCAAGGGGGCGCAGCCCTGGCCTTCCAGGAGGCCCCCGGCTTCGTACCGCCGTCGTGGCCGTCCCCCGACGGCTCGCAACAGTTCCACCTGGACCTCACAGTGGATGACATGGACGGCATGGACGCCGTGGAGAAGGAGATCCTCGCGCTCGGCGCCACCGTCCTCGACGCCGCCGACCGCGACCGGTCCTGGCGGGTTTACGCGGACCCCGCCGGGCACCCGTTCTGCCTGTGCGCCTGTTGATCCCCTAGGGGCGACCCGAGGCCCGAAGTCCGACCCCTGGGCCCACGGTCGACGCCCCCCACCCGTCGAAGGAGCGAGACATGACCGAGGCCCACGCCCAGGACACCACCATCCCCTTCGCCACACTGCGCAACGTGGTCCTCGACTGCCCCGAGCCGCGCCGGCTCGCCGAGTTCTACGCGCAGATCATCGGCGGCACCATCGAGGACGACGGCGACTGGGTGGACCTCGTCCTGCCCGGCCGCGTCAAGGTGTCGTTCCAGCGGGTGACCGACCTGCGCCCGCCGGAGTGGCCCCGCTCCGACGCGAACGCCCAGCAGGTCCACCTGGACCTCGACGCGGGACGCACCATGGAGGAGATCGAGGCCGCCGAGAAGAAGGTGCTCGCCCTCGGCGCCCGGCCGCTGGACCTGGACGACGACGGCGGCAAGCGCGACTTCCGCGTGTACGCCGACCGGGCGGGCCACCCCTTCTGCCTCTGCAAGATCCCCTAGGGGACCCGGAGAAGAGGCGGCCACCCCGTCAGGACCGCCCGGCCCACCCCGACCACCCGGCCCCTCACGTCCGACCGGCCCGCTCAGCCGTCCAGACGCTCCATCCGCGCCGTGGACGGCGCCCGACGATCCCGCGTGGCCCGCGCCGTGAAGTCCGCGCCACGCAGGGCGCGTTGGACGTTGCCCCAGGTGAGCAGCGCCAACTCCGCGTCGGGCCAGCCGCGTTCGACGAGCTCGGCGATCAGCCGGGGGTAACTCGCCGTGTCGGCGAGCTCGTCGGGCCGCGCCTCGGTGGTGTCGTACGTCCCCGAGAGGCCGACGCACTCAGGCCCGGCGATCCGCCGCACGTGGTCCAGGTGGTCCGCCACCTCGCGCACCGAGGGTCCCGTGCGGTCCGCGGAGAGTGGCACCAGGCACAGCCCCTTGGCGGCGCCCACCGCCGCCAGCAGTTCGTCGGTGAGGTTCGCCGGGTGGTCGCGCAGGGCGCGCGCCCCGGAGCGGGTGAAGATCACCGGGGCCTTGGAGACCGCGAGGACCCGCCGCGCCGTCGCCTCGGACGCGCCGGACAGGTCCGCGAGGACCCCGAGCCGGTTCATCTCCCTGACGACCTCTTCGCCGAACGGGGTGAGCCCGCCCGGCCCCGCCCACGACGTGCCGGAGAGCGTCACCGCGCACAGGCCGAGGCTGTGCAGCGCGCGCAGTGCCCCCAGCGAGTCGCCGAGCGCGGCCCCGCAGGCCGGTCCGATCAGCGTGGCGATGCGGCCGCAGTTGCGCGCGTCGGCCGCCTCCGAGGAGTTGCGGGCGAGCCGCAGCCCCTCGGGGTGGGCGGCGATGAGGTGCCGTACGAAGTCGATCTGTTCGAGCGTCGCGCCGACGGGCCGGTCGGCACGGGGGCCTTCGGGCACGTGCACCGACAGGAACTGCGCGCCGACCCGTCCCGCGCGCAGCCGCGGCACGTCGCTCTCCAGGCCGCTGTCGCCCGTCTCGAAGTCGTGCCAGGACAGCTGGCGCAGCGCCCACGGCAGACCGCTGTAGCCGTCGGCGACGGGGTGGGCGGCGAGCAGCGCACGAGCCCGCTCGGCCGGGTCGACCGGATCGGCCCGCCCAGTCGAGTCAGTCGAGTCAGACGAATCAGACGAATGAGCCGCGTCCGCGGACCGGACCGGTCCGGGGCGGCCCGTCTCGGTCTCCCGGGCGGGCAGCGGCTCCCGTAGGGGGAGGGGTTCCCGTACGGGGAGCGGCTCCCGGGTGGGAAGCGGATGCCGCAGCGGCAGCGGATCCCGTACGGGTACGGGCTCGGTGGCCGGCTCGCGCAGGGTCCCGGTGTCGGGCGCGGGGATGGCTTCGGGCGGGACGGGGGGCGGGTCGAGCTCCCCCGCCTCGGCGGTGGTGGAGAGGTCCTCCTGCAGGTCTGCCATGGCGGGTGCTCCGGACGTCGGCGGGGGCGGCCAGTTCGCACCACCGTGACACGGAGCGGCCGCGGGTTCTCGGCGGGCGGAGCGTTCGGGGTAACCCCCGCCGACGGGCCCGCCGCACACGGAAGGGCCCCGCCGCACACGGAGGGGCCCCGCCGCACACGGAAGGGCCCCGCCGACGGATCGGCGGGGCCCTTCGGCGGTGGACGGCGGCCTCAGTTGCCCGCGACGGTCACCGCGTCGTCGTTGTTGAGCTCCTCGACCAGCTTCTTGACCTTGGCCTTGTCCCAGACGAGGTTGCCGCCGACGCTGCCCGAGATCGGGATGTTCATCGACTTGCCGTCGCCGCCGGTCACGCCCTTCATCGCCCAGAACATGGAGGCCACGTCGAACAGGCCCATGTCCTTGTCGACGACCAGGGTGTCCAGGCCCGCGCCCATGGTGGGGTAGAGCTTGAAGGGGTTCATGACCGTGCCGGGCGTCGCCGCCTGGTGGGCCAGGGCCGCGAGGAACTTCTGCTGGTTCTTCGTCCGGTCCAGGTCGCTGGAGAAGGCGTGCCGGGTGCGGACGAAGGCCAGGGCCTCCTGGCCGTTCAGCGTCTGCTTGCCCGCCTCGAAGTCGGCGCCGGACCACTTGTCCTTGAAGGCCTTGGGGATGTCCATCTCGACGCCGCCGACCGCGTCCACGATCTTGGCGAAGCCGCCGAAGCCGATCTCCGCGTAGTGGTCGATCTTCAGGCCGGTGTTGTACTCGACGGTCCGCACGAGGAGCTCGGGGCCGTCCTCCGCGTACGCGGCGTTGAGCTTCGTCTGGCGGCCCTGGTTCGGGTAGAGCTTGCCGGACTCGGCGCCCTTGAACGAGGGGATCGTGACGTTCGAGTCGCGGGGGAGCGAGATCATCGTGTTCCCGCCGTCGTCCGCGACGTGCAGGATCATCATCGAGTCCGTGCGCTTGCCCTCGGCCGAACCCGTGTGGAGCTTCTTCTTGTCCTCGTCGGTCATGCCCTCGCGGCTGTCGGAGCCCACGATCAGGTAGTTCGTACCGGCGCCGCCCTCGGGCCGCTCGATGACCTTGGAGAGGTCGACCTCGCGCTTGAGCTTGGAGTCGGCCCAGAAGTACGTGGAGACGGAGACCACGACCAGCACCGTGACCAGGGTGATCGCGCCCCACTTGAGCCGCTTGCGCCAGTTCGGCGCGGGGCGCGGGGCGCGCGTCGCCGAGGCGGGGCCGCCGCCGTTGCCGCCGCCGCCCTGGCCGTAGACCTGCCCCGTGTTGTAACCGCTGTCGTACGCGCTGTCGGGGTTCTGGCCGTACGAGCCCTGGCGCGGGGCGCGCGGCTCGAAGACGTCGTCCCGGGCGTCGCCGTACGGGCGGCCGTCGCCGTACCCGTCGTCGTACGCCGGCTGCTGCGGCACCCCGCCCGGCGGCGGACCGGCCGGACGGGACGCCGGGCCGCGCTGCACATGCCGCATCACGCGGGCGCCGTCGGGCTGGGAGTCCCCGCTGCCGCGGCCGTACCCCCGGCCGCCGCCCTGATCGTCAGGCCAATCGCTCATGTGGCCCAGTGTGCCGTCTCGGACCCCGCGCCTTACAGGGCGGTCGGGAATTCGACGCAGTGCTGTAGCAGAGCTGATGCAAAGCGGGCGGGGAGGGGGTGGGCGCGGGCCCGGCATAGGGTGGAGGGCATGACAGACCAGGCTCCCCGTCCGACGGCGTCCCGGCCGGAGGAGAATCCCCAGGCCCGCGGGGCGATCGAGGGCAAGCCGACATCGGCCTCCCGCACCACGCTCAGCCACATCATGACCCACAACGACACCAACCTCCTCGGTACGGTGCACGGTGGCGTGATCATGAAACTCGTGGACGACGCGGCGGGGGCGGTCGCCGGCCGCCACTCGGGCGGGCCCGCGGTCACCGCGTCCATGGACGAGATGGTGTTCCTCGAGCCGGTGCGGGTGGGCGACCTCGTCCATGTGAAGGCGCAGGTCAACTGGACCGGGCGCAGCTCCATGGAGGTCGGCGTCCGGGTCCTCGCCGAGCGCTGGAACGAGTCGACGCCCGCGCAGCAGGTCGGCTCGGCGTACCTCGTCTTCGCGGCGGTCGACGCGGACGGCAAGCCGCGTACGGTTCCTCCGGTGGTGCCCGAGACGGACCGTGACCGGCGCCGCTACCAGGAGGCGCAGATCCGGCGCACGCACCGGTTGGCGCGGCGCCGGGCGATCAAGGAGTTGCGGGAGGCGCGGGTGGCTGAGGGGTTCGACGACTAGGGGTGGTTCCGGTGCGTTCTCCGTGCGGGGCGCCTGTGGTTGCTCGCGCCGTTCCCCGTGCCCCTTACGGGGCCCGCTAGCCGCAGGTCACCTCGTCGCCTCTGATCGCTCCGAATTCTCCCTGTTGGGCGTCTTCCGCGCGGACCTTGCGGACCTCCTTGAAGTCCGTGCCCGCGATGACCTTCAGGGTGGGGCCCTGGCCCGGTACGGGGCGTAGTTCCGCGCCCGGGAGTGCCGTCGCCAGGGACTTCGCCGAGCGGTCCCAGCGCGGGTCGAAGGCGATGACCGTCCGCGGGGCGGGGCGGGCCGCCGCGCCCGGCACGTCCGCCGGCGCCCCCGTGGTCTGGAAGCCGGTCGCCCGCAGCGCCGCGTCGACCTTCTTGCCGAGCCCCGGGGCCCCCGTGCCGTTCTCCACCTGGACCCGGACCTGCTGCGGCGAGACGTCGACCATCGTGGCCTTGCTCTTGGGGCGGTGCGCCGCGAGCGGCTGGTCCTGGCGCAGCGCCTCGAAGAGCCGGCCCGCCTTCACCGGGTGCCACTTCAGCGTCGAGCCGATGCCGGGCACCACCTGCCCCGTGGCGTCCAGCGGCACCGTCGTGAACTCCGACGAGGAGGGCGAGAAGCCCCGCATCGCCCGCCCGAGGTCCAGCATGTCGCCGGTGCCGAAGCCCTTGTCGGCCCGGACGGAGCCGAGCAGTGTCCGCGTCACGTCGCGGAACTTGACCGGGTTCAGCAGGACCCCGCTGCTCGTCGCCTTCGCGATGAGCGCCGCGAGGAAACGCTGCTGGCGCTGCATGCGGCCCAGGTCCGATGCGCCGTCGACGTAGCGGGACCGTACGTACTGGAGCGCCGCGCCGCCGTTCAGCTGGTGCGTGCCCTCCGCCAGGTCGAGCCCCGTGTGCGAGTCCCGGAGCGGGCGGGCCGTGCAGATCTGCACCCCGCCGAGCACGTCCACCGTCTTCATGAAGCTCAGGAAGTCGACCTCCAGATAGTGGTCGATCTTGACCTTCGTCATGTGCTCGACGGTCTGCACGGTCAGGTTGGGGCCGCCCTCCGCGTACGCCGCGTTGATCTTGTTGGGGTGCTCGCGGTGCTTCTGGCCGGTGTTCCGGTCGGTGTGCGGGGGCAGATCGGCGTAGCTGTCCCGGGGCAGGCTCACCACGCTGGCGCGGTCCCGGTCCTCCGAGATGTGCACGATCATGATCGTGTCCGTGCAGTGGCAGGGCGCGCCGCCGAGCCGGTACTTCGCCTTCTCCTCCGGGGTGATCTTGTCCCGGCCGTCGGTGCCGACGAGCAGCACGTTGATGCCGTGGCCCGACTCGGGCCTGTTCTTCATGTCCCGGAAGACGTCCACCCGTCTGATGCCCGTGTCCAGGCTGGTGACGACCGAGTGCCCGATGCCCGCCGCGGCCAGCACCGTCACCGAGACGGTGCACGCCACCCGCATCGCCCAGCGGGGCCGTTTCCGCCGCCCCGCGGACGTCCGTCGGGCCCGCTGGGCCGGTGGGCGCGGGCGCGGCGCGGGGGCGGGGGAGCGGGGCGGTGCGGGCACGTGCGGAACACCTCCGCGGTGACGGGCGGCTGGGGGTGGGAGACGGGCCGGGCGACCCGAGAAAGGTAAGGCCATACGAAATGCGGCCCGGGGTAGCGACCCGGACGGCGCGCACCCGTGTCCCCCATTCGCGGTAACGTGACGCGTGATGAACGCGAAGTCCGAGGCGCAGCCTCCAGCCGTATCCGTGATCATGCCCGTCCTCAACGAGGAGCGGCATCTGCGTGAGGCCGTGCACGCGATCCTGCAGCAGGAGTACGCGGGCGAGATGGAGGTCGTCGTCGCGCTCGGCCCCTCCACCGACCGCACGGACGAGATCGCCGCCGAGCTGGTCCGGGAGGACCCGCGGGTGCACACGGTGCCCAATCCGTCCGGCCGCACGCCCGCCGCGCTGAACGCCGCCATCAAGGCGTCCCGGCACCCCGTCGTGGTGCGCGTCGACGGTCACGCCGCGCTCTCGCCCGGCTACATCACCACCGCCGTGCGGCTCCTGGCGGAGACCGGCGCGATGAACGTCGGCGGCATCATGCACGCCGAGGGCCAGAACGACTGGGAGCACGCGGTCGCCGCCGCCATGACCTCGAAGATCGGCGTGGGCAACGCCGCCTTCCACACCGGCGGCGAACCCCAGCAGGCCGAGACGGTCTACCTGGGCGTCTTCCGCCGCGAGGCCCTGGAGCGGCAGGGCGGCTACAACGAGGAGTTCATCCGCGCCCAGGACTGGGAGCTGAACTTCCGCATCCGTGAGGCCGGCGGCCTGATCTGGTTCTCGCCCGAGCTGAAGGTCTCGTACCGCCCGCGGCCGAGCGTGAAGGCGCTGGCCAAGCAGTACAAGGACTACGGCCGCTGGCGGCACGTCGTCGCCCGCTACCACGAGGGCTCGATCAACCTCCGCTACCTCGCGCCGCCGACCGCGGTCTGCGCCATCGCCGCGGGCATCGTGGTGGGCGCGGCGCTCACCCCGTGGGGCTTCGTCGTCCCCGGCGGCTACCTCGCGGCCATAGCCGCCGGTTCGGTCCCCGCGGGCAAGGGCCTGCCCCTGAAGGCACGCCTGCAGATCCCGGTCGCGCTCGCCACCATGCACATGTCGTGGGGCTGGGGCTTCCTCACCAGCCCGCGCTCGCTCGCCAAGCGGGTCATCGCCTCGCGCCGCCCGGCC
This sequence comes from Streptomyces sp. NPDC041713, assembly GCF_055591085.1. Taxonomy (NCBI): domain Bacteria; kingdom Bacillati; phylum Actinomycetota; class Actinomycetes; order Kitasatosporales; family Streptomycetaceae; genus Streptomyces; species Streptomyces sp. NPDC041713. The sequence continues at coordinate 36,133 of NZ_JBVIZY010000005.1, read as the reverse complement.
GTCCTGGGCACCGCGCAGGAGGCCTGACGGCCGCGGGCCGGACGGTACGCGACGAGACGGCCCGGCCCCACCTCACCGGTGGGGCCGGACCGTCTCCCGTACACCTGCGTTCCCGTACGCCTACCAGCTGAAGTTCGGGTCGACCTTCATGCACGCCTTCTTGTCGGAGCCGCTGAGCGCGTCCGCGGAGTCCGGTGTGCTGTCGTCCTTCTTCTTCGGCTTGGGCGGCCGCTCGCCCTCGCGCCAGTCGGCGCCGACGACCAGGGTCACCCCGGAGACGTCCGTCGACTTCTTCGCCGAACTCAGCGGCAGACCGAGCGACTTGGCGATCCGCTGGGCGTCGCCCTCCAGGTCCTTGCTGGGATAGCGGACGAGGGTCCGCTCCTCGGTCAGCGCGGTGGCCGCGTCCGGCGTCGCCTTCTTGAAGCCCTTGGCCGCGAGGAGCTGCGCCACCGTCGCCGCCCGGCCGCTGACCGGGGGCTCCGCGTCGGTCCGGGTGCCGTTCTGGACCTGCACCGCGATCTCGTCGTCGTCGGCCGCGGGATCGTCCGACGCCTTCTCCTTGGCCGGCTTCTTCACGCCCTTGCCGTCCAGCGGGATGTCGTCGCGGACCAGCCGGAAGAGCTGCTCCGCGTCGCCGGGCTTGGGGACGACGCGGGCGCCCGCGTAGTCGAACGGCATGGTCGTCATCGTCGTACGGCTCGGCGAGACCTTCTTGAGCTCGTTGCCCAGGTCGTACAGCTTCTTGATGGTGCCGAGGCCGTCGTCGACCTTCAGCGCGCTCGTCGCCTCCTCGGCGAGCTTGCGCAGCTGGTTGGGGCTGCTCAGGCCGGTGTTCTCGCGGAGCTTGCGGACCAGCGCGTTCATGTACATGTGCTGGGCCTTGGCGCGGCTGATGTCGGTGCCGCCCTCGAAGCCGTAGCGGGTACGCAGCCACTGCAGGGCCTGCTTGCCCTTGACCTCGGTGGTGCCCTTCTTCAGCTTCAGGCCCGAGCCGTGGCCCTGGCTGTCCCGCGAGTGGATGTTGCGGTCCACGCAGACCGGGACGCCGCCGATGGCGTCCGCCATGGACACCACCCCCGAGAAGTCCACCATCATGAAGTGGTTGATGTGGATGTTGGTGAGCTTCTCCCAGGTGGCGACCGTGCAGCCGGGACCCCCGCGTCCCAGGGACTCGTTCGTCATGTTCCGCGGGCCGGTCTGCGGATAGACCTTGCCGTCGTCCGGGTCGGTGCACTTGGGGATCTGCAGCAGGGTGTCGCGCGGCATGCTGACGACCGACATGTTGGAGCGGTCGGCCGAGAGGTGCAGCAGCATCTGTACGTCCGCGAGCGGCGGTGAGCCGAAGGTGTCCTTGGCCCCGCCCAGCTTCTGGTTGGCCTTGGAGTCCCGCGCGTCCGAGCCGATGAGGAGGATGTTGAGGGGGGTCTGACCCGCGGCGTTGGGGGTGGGCGCGGGCGCCCGGTGCTCCCCGAGGTTCAGGTCGTCCGTCTCGAGGTTGTCGTTGAGGTGCTGGTAGTACAGGTATCCGGCGCCGGCCGTGCCGAGTATCAGCACCGAGAGGATCGTCGCCGACCAGCGCAGGACCCGGCGCTTGCGGCGCGGTGGCCGACCGCCGTCGCCCGCGCCGCGGCCGCGGCGGTGGCCGCGGCTGCCCCGAGGGGGCTCGGCGCCGCTCGGCGCGGGCTTGCCGGGGCCTGCCGCGTCCTCGTGCGCGCCGTCCCAGCCGTGATCACTCGCGTGCGGGACACGTCGTCGTGTCCCCTCCTTACGCACGCTGTTCTGCCTCATCCCCAGCCCCTCCCCGCCCCATTCCCGAACTGCGGCCGCTCCGCGACGCCTTGGCGCACTGTTAGATGCAGAACGACCGCTTCAGGTCACTTGGCACACACGGTCTTGTCCGCCTCGACCTTCTTGATGTCCTTCGGCACCTTCGTCGAGGCGTCGATGGGCACCCCCGCGCCCTCGAAGTCGCCGCCGAGCGTCAGCTTCATGGCCGGCAGACCCTGTGCGTTCTTCTCGCTCTTGCCCGGCTTCAGGGCGGCGGCGGGCAGACCCATGATGTCGGCGAGCCGACGGGCCTGGTCCGCCTGGTCCGGCGCGTACTCGAGCGTCGTCTTCTTCAGGTTCGAGGGCGCGTTCCCCAGCTGGCTGGACTTGAGCACGCCCTCGTCGTTCTGCAGCCAGGTGAGCGTCGTCTGGGCGGCGCCGGTCTTGCCGCTGCCGTTGTAGATGTCGACCCGCACCTCGGAGGCGTCGGCCTTGGGGCCCTTGAGGCGGGCGGCCACCTCGGCCTTCTCCTTCTTCTGCTTCTTCTTCACCGCGGTCAGCGACTGGTCGGCGCGCATCATCGCGAAGAGCTGCTCCGCCTTGGCCGGGGCGGGCACCACCGTGGTGTGGACCTTCTCGGCGGGGTTGTCGACGACCGGGACGGTGGTGAAGCTCAGGTTCTTCACGTCGAGCTTGCCGAGCTCCATGCCGAGGCTCTTGAGCTTCATGATGTCGGCGATCTTGGAGTCGACGGTGAGCGCCTTGGTGCCGGCCTCGGCGAGTGCGAACATCTTCTTCGGGCTGGTCAGGGTGTCGTTCGACTTGAGCTTGCGCATCAGCGCGCTGAGGAACTGCTGCTGCAGCTCGATCCGGCTCAAGTCGCCGCCGGTGCCCACCGAGTGGCGGGTGCGGACGAACGCCAGCGCGTCCTCGCCCTCGATCGTGTGCTTGCCCTTGGGCAGCTTCAGATGCGACTTGGGGTCGTCGATGTCCTTGGCGAGGCAGACCTCCACGCCGCCGACCGCGCTGGAGAGCGTCTTGACCGCGTTGAAGTCGGCCACCATGAAGTGGTCGGGCGTGATGCCGGTGATCGCCTTGACGGTGCGCATCGTGCAGCTCGGCGTGCGGTCGGACTGGCCGAGGCTCTCGTTGAAGCGGGCGTTCTGCGTGCCCTCGATGTTCTTGACGCTGCCGTCGTCCTGCTTCGTCGGGCAGTTCGGGATGTCGACGATCATGTCGCGCGGGATGCTCAACGCGGTCGCGTTCGTACGGTCCTTGGAGACGTGCAGCAGGATCGTCGTGTCGGCGTGACCGACGCTGCCCTCGTCGCCGTACCCCTTGTTGCCGCTGCCGCTGCGCTTGTCGGTGCCCATCACCAGGATGTTGATGGCCCGGTCCTTGCTGAACCCGCCGGTGCCCGCGCCGTCGTCGTCTATCGACGTGATGTTGTCGTTGAGGTGCTGGTAGTAGAGGTAGCCGCCGGCACACCCCGCGACGAGCAGGAACGCCAGCGTGCCGCCCGTCCAGACGAGCACCTTCTTGCCCTTGGACTTGCGCGGCTTCTGCTTGCGCCGGCCGCCGCCCGAGCCGGGCTCCGGCTCCTTGACGCGCCGCCGCCGCTGCCCCGGCACCTCGCGGCGCTCCTCGTGGCGCTCGTCGCGCTTGCCGGGATCGTTGCGACGGGAGCGCTCACGGCCCGTCTCGGTGCGGCCGCGGCCGCTTCCACGGGTCGACGAGCCACGGGGGCCCGGCACGGTCGACTGCCCTGCGGAGGGGCTCAGTCGCAGTTCGTAGTCACCGGTGTCCGGATTGAGCACCCACTGGTCTGCGGGATCGATGTTCTCCGCCCGCCCACGGCCTTGCGCGTCCACGGTTGTTTGCGTCCTCCGTCGGGGCCACGCGGCGCCTTACCCCCTCAAGAAGGCGCTCGGTCAGTCGTTCCAGCGGTGCGTGGCCGTCATGGCCCGGCGCACCGGATCGCTCACACTATCCGCCCAGTTCAGCGTCGGACGACGCCGGTGACAAATTCCACTCCCCTACAACCGGGCAATCCGCCCCATTTCTTTGTGGGGCGGCGCCATCCCTTGGGGATCGTTTTACTTACAGGTGGATCCGGCGGCCGTGTTGCCCCGGAATGTCGGAACGGGGGACGGCGTGGGCGCCGGGTCGTCGGGCTTCTCGTCGCTCCCGTCCTCGCCGGAGCCGTCGCCGTCCTCGTCGGTGGAGGGCGGTTCCTCGGCGGGGGGCTGTTCCGAGGCGGACGGCCGGTCCGTGGCCGGGGAGTCCGTGCGGGTCCGCGCCTCGCCGGGCCCGGAGCTCTCGGTCCGCCGCGGGTCCACCACGACCGGGCTGTCCGTGCGCAGCCGGGTGAAGAGCTGGTCCGCCGCGGGCTCGACGAGCTCGTCGCGGTTGGCGTCGTAGGTGTAGGACTGCCGGGGAACGGTCAGGAACTGCACCCGTTCCGTGGGGATGTCGCGCATGCCGCGCACCAGGTCGTACAGGCCCCGCAGACTGGCGAGGCCGGGGTCGGTCGTCAGCGAGGACGTGGCCGCGTCGAGCACCGGATAGAGCTTGGTCGGGTTGAGCAGGACGTCGTTGCTCTGCACCTTGTTGACGAGCGCGGCGAGGAACTGCTGCTGACGGTCCATCCGGTCGGTGTCGCTGCCGTTGCCGAGGCTCTTGCGGGCGCGGACGTAGCCGAGCGCCTGCTCGCCGTTGAGGGAGCGCAGGCCCGGCGGGAGCGCCACCTTGGCGTCGGTGTCGTCGATCGGCGCCCTGATGCAGACCTGGACGCCGTCGACCGCGTCGACCATGTCCTTGAAGCCCGCGAAGTCCACGACCATGTGGTGGTCGACGCGGATCCGGGTGAGCTTCTCCACCGTACGGATCGTGCAGGCCGTCCCACCGAACTCGAACGCCCAGTTGAACTGGGCGAATTGGGGCTGGGTGCGGCTGCCGTCCGGGCGGAGGCAGCCGGGGATGTCCACCATCAGGTCGCGCGGGATCGACACGGCCGTCGCGCTGTGCCGGTCGGCTGCCAGGTGCAGCAGGATCGTGGTGTCCGAGCGCTGGGTCCCCGGGTCACGGCCGTACTCGCGGTTGCCGGGGCCCGCGCGGGTGTCGGAGCCGAGCAGCAGGATGTTCTGGGCGCCGTTCACCAGCGCCGTCGGACGCTCCTTCTCGAACCGCGCCAGCTCGTCAGCGGCGTCGGTGTCCGTGGTGATGTTCCCGTTGAGCTTCTGGTACGCCGCCCAGCCCACGCCCCCCGCCCCGAGCACCAGGACGGCGACGCCGAGCGCCGTGTAGCGCAGCCAGCGCCGTCTGCGGCGGACGACGCCGGCGCCGGTGGCGCTCGCGCCGGTCCCTGGTCCGTACGTGGCCTTCGGCTCAGGCGGTGCGCCCTCCGGGGCCGGCGGCTCGTCCGGTCCGGAAGGCGTGCCTGCGGTCTCGGTCACGTGAGCGTCCACCCCTCATGGCTGCGTCGGTGCGTGGTCGGTTCCTACGACCATGGACCGGCGCGGCGCCGGGGGCCTCCGGGCCCGGGGACGGTGTGGGCCGAACGGGGGACAAAGAGGGGACGGAGGGGGTGGGAGGAGGAGTGGGGGAGGAGAGGAGAGGCACGGGCCGGCCGGAGGCGTCAGCGCGCCGTGACCGTCACCAGCTCGTCCTCGATCCGCTTGTGGAGGCCGTCCTCGGCGAGCCGGTCGAGGTGGCGGCAGAGCACCACGGAGCCGCCCGCCGCGAGCGCCGCGTACAGCCCGGCGCTCAGCCCCTCCCAGGTGGTGTACGGCAGACCGGACAGGATCCGGGTGCCGGGCGCGATGCCGAGCCGCTCCGCGTCGGCGGCCGCCCGCTCCACCAGGGCGGCGCCGGTCAGCTCCACGCCGTCCACGGCGAGCGCCGGCTCGTCCGGGTCGACGGGCGCGTACGGCGCGAACCGGTCGCCCTGGCCCGGCACCTCCACCGCGTAGTCCGCGAAACCGGCCGGCGGCTGCGGGAAGCGTCCGCCGAGCGGGCGCAGCGCGAGCGCGACCCGCTCACCGGAGCAGGCGCGCGCGGCGTCCAGCGAGTCCGGGCCGCTGACGACGAGGTCGGCCGACGCCGGGTCGCCCCCCACGTCGGCGAGGACCCCCACCGACGAACAGGCGAGCAGCCACACGGCCGTCTGCCAGTGCGCGGGGAGCAGCAGCACGGCCCGGTCGCCGGGTTCGGCGGCGAGGTCGCCCTGGAGCAGATTGGCGGTCTTGGCCACCCAATTGGCGAAGGTGGCCACGGACAATTCCACGCGTTCGCCGGTGGCGTCGTCGTAGAAGGTGACGAGGGGACGGGCCGGGTCCGAGGCGAGCGCGGATCGCAGCAGGTCGGCAGGGGTGCGGTCGTTGGCGTTCACGGGCGCAAGGGTACGCGGGCGGTGCGTCCGGCCCCGGCGTGGCGGGGAGTGCGAGGGATCGGATCGCCCGCACTCGGCCGACGACCCGTCAGTTTCCCGATGGACAGATATGCACGGATATGCCAACTATCAGTCGTATGCGTGGATTCCTTGCTTCCTCGATCGGCGTCACGTGCGCGGCCGCCCTCGCCCTGCCCCTCACCCTGCCGGCGTCCGGCGCCCGGGCCGCGACGCCCGGCGCACCGTCGGCCGCCGGCCCCGCCACGGAGGCGGTGCCCGGCAGCACCCAGTCCCTGCCCCTCGTCCCGCTCGGCTCCGACCGCTCGCTCGGCCCGGCCGAGGTGAGCGAACAGGGCCTGACCCAGCGCGATGTGCGCCGCTTCTCCCTGGTGGGCGTCGTCTGGAACGACCCCGACGCCGAACTGCTCGGCACCGTCCAGGTCCGCACCCGTGCGACCGGCACCCGCACCTGGTCCGGCTGGCAGCACGTCGAGACGCACAACCACGAACACGCCGCCGACCTCGACACCGCCGAGCGGGGCACCGGCACGGTCCGCGGCTCCACCGCGCCGCTGTGGGTCGGCGCGTCCGACGGCGTCGAGATCCGCGTACGGCCCGAACGGCCCGAGGGCGCGGACCGGGCCGCACCGCCCCGGCTCCCCGAAGGCCTGCGGATCGAACTGGTCGACCCCGGCGACGAGGCCCCGCCGCAGGGCGCCAAGCTCGACGTGGGACACGCCGGCGCGCTGACCGCCGAGTCCGCCGCGTCCTCCGCGGTCAACGCCGACCTCGCGCCGATCGGTGCCGCGGTCATCCCCGAACTGACGAAGCGCCAGTCGGAGGACGACCTGATCGCCGCCCGCGGCGGCCCGGAGGCGGTCGGCAAGGTGCGCCCGCACATCGGCCCGCGGCCGCGCATCGTCACGCGCAAGGGCTGGGGCGCCGACGAACGGCTCCGCGAGAAGAACTTCGCGTACACCAAGACCGTCAAGGCGGCCTTCGTGCACCACAGCGCGTCCGGCAACAACTACCGCTGCTCACAGGCGCCGTCCGTGCTGCGCAGCATCTACCGCTACCACGTCAAGAGCAGCGGCTGGCGCGACTTCGGCTACAACTTCGCGATCGACAAGTGCGGGACCATCTACGAGGGACGTGCCGGCGGTGTGGCCAAGCCGGTCCTCGGGGCCCACACGCTCGGGTTCAACACCAACACCACGGGCATCGCGGTCCTCGGCACGTACAGCACCACCGCACCGCCGAAGGCGGCCGTCAAGGCCGTCGCCAAGCTGACCGCGTGGAAGCTCGGTCTGTTCGGCGCCAACCCGCGCGGCACCACCGTCCTGACGTCCGGCGGCGGCAAGTACAAGAAGGGCAAGAAGGTCCGGCTCCACGTGATCTCCGGGCACCGCGACGGATTCGCCACCGAGTGCCCCGGGAACCGCCTGTACAAGAAGCTCGGTTCGACCCGGACGAGTTCGGCGAAACTCCAGGGCCGCTGAGCTCCGAACCCCGGGGCCGCTGAGCTCCGACGCACCGTCCGAACTGCGTGATCTGCACGATCTGCACGATCTGCACATCCGTCTGCATACACTGGCCGGCCGAAACCCCCGTTCGGCCGGCCCCAGCAGGAAGCAGAGACGACAGGTGACAGAAGCGATCCTCCTGGTCGGCGGCAAGGGAACCCGGCTTCGGCCGCTCACGGTGCACACCCCCAAACCGATGGTGCCGGCGGCCGGCGTCCCGTTCCTCACCCATCAGCTGGCGCGGGCCCGCGCCGCGGGCGTCGAGCACATCGTCCTCGCCACCTCCTACCTCGCCGAGGTCTTCGAGCCGTACTTCGGCGACGGCTCGGCGCTCGGCCTGCACATCGAGTACGTCACGGAGACCGAGCCCCTCGGCACCGGCGGCGCCCTCCGCAACGTGGCGTCCCGGCTGCGCTCGGGCCCCGACGAACCGGTCCTGATCTTCAACGGCGACATCCTCACCGGCCTGGACATCCGCGCCCTGGTCGCCACCCACGAGGAGTCGGGCGCCGACGTCTCTCTGCACCTCACCAAGGTCGACGACCCGCGCGCCTACGGCCTCGTCCCCACCGATCCGACCGGACGGGTCACGGCCTTCCTGGAGAAGCCGCAGACCCCCGAGGAGATCGTCACCGACCAGATCAACGCGGGCGCGTACGTCTTCCGCCGCTCGGTCATCGACACGATCCCCGCGGGCCGCCCGGTCTCCGTCGAACGTGAGACGTTCCCCGGCCTCCTCGCCGCCGGCGCCCACCTGCAGGGCATGGTCGACTCCACGTACTGGCTGGACCTGGGCACCCCGCAGGCGTTCGTACGGGGCTCCGCCGACCTGGTCCTCGGCCGCGCGCCCTCCCCTGCGGTGCCCGGCCGCCGAGGCGAGAGCCTGACCCTGCCCACCGCCCTCGTGGCCCCCGACGCGAAGCTCACCGGCGGCACGGTCGTCGGCGAGAACGCGCGGATCGGCGAGGGCGCCCGCGTCTGCGGCAGCACGATCCTGGCTGGCGCGGTCGTCGAACCGGGCGCGGTCATCACAGACTCCCTGATCGGCGCGGGCGCGCGGATCGGCGCCCGCGCGGCGCTCACCGGCGCGGTGATCGGCGACGGCGCGGTGGTCGGCGCCGACAACGAACTGCGCGAGGGCGTACGGGTCTGGTGCGGGGCGACGCTGCCGGCGGGCGCGGTCCGCTTCTCGTCGGACCAGTAGGGGCCCTCCCGTAGGTGCCCCGCGCGGGCGGGCCGTCGCCTACCCTCATAAAGATGTCGTCCCGTTTCGCCCCGCGCCCCACCCGCACCACCGTGCGCGGTGGCGAGACGGCCGTCCCGAAGGGCGCCCTCCCGCACCAGAACACGGCGCCGCACCCGGCCACCGCCCGGACCCGCACCTGGAAGCCGCCGTTCCCCGTCGACCTCGGCCTGACCCTGGGCGCGCTGCGTCGCGGACCGGCCGACCCGGCGTTCCGCAGGACCCCCGACGGCTCCGTCTGGCGGGCGAGCCGTACGCCGGAGGGGCCCGGCACGCTGCGGGTCGCCGTCCGCTCCGGGACGGTCGAGGCGGAGGCGTGGGGGCCGGGCGCGGACTGGTTCCTGGACCGGCTCCCGGATCTGCTGGGCGCGTCGGACGACCCGGGCGCCTTCGTCCCCCGCCACCGGCTGCTCGCGGTGACGGAACGCCGGCGGCCCGGCCTGCGGCTGACCCGTACGGGTCTGGTCATGGAGGCACTGATCCCGTCGATCCTGGAACAGAAGATCACCACGGACGAGGCGTACCGCGCGTGGCGCCTGCTGCTCCGCGCGTACGGCGAGCCGGCCCCGAGTCCGGGCCCCGACCTGTACGTCATGCCGGCGCCCCGCACCTGGGCGTTGATCCCCTCCTGGGAGTGGCACCGGGCGGGCGTGGACAACAAGCGGGCGTCCACGATTTTGCGCGCGGTGGCGCGGGCGGCACGGCTCGAGGAGGCGGCGGGCATGGAGCCCCTGGAGGCGCAGGCCCGCCTGGAACTGATCCCGGGCATCGGCCCGTGGACCTCGGCGGAGACGGTGCAGCGGAGCAATGGGGCGGCGGACGCCGTGACGGTGGGGGACGTCCACCTGCCGGGCATCGTGGGGTACGCGCTCGCGGACGACCGCGAGGCGGACGACGCGGAGATGCTGCGCCTGCTGTCCCCCTACGCGGGCCAACGTCACCGGGCGACCCGCCTCATCTGCCTGAGCGGCCACACGCCCCCGCGCCGGGAGCCGCGGATGCGGCGCACGAATATCGCGGCGTGGTGAGGGGGGCGGCGGCCGCCTAACGGGTGCGTTGCGCAGTTCCCCGCACCCCTGGGGGTGACGCCGACCGGTGTTCGTCTGCGGGCGCGCACTGGCTGGCCGCGCAGTTCCCCGCGCCCCTTAGGGGTGGTTCCGGCGGGCGTTTTTCTGCGGGTGCGCGCTGGTTGCTCGCGCAGTTCCCCGCGCCCCTGAGGGCGGTCCCGTCCGCGGCTTGGTGAGGGTGGCGGGCGAATAGCGCGCCGGGGACAGATCAGGGGCGCGGGGAACGGCGCAAAAAACGCCCCCCGACCCGCAGCAAACAACGGACCGGGGCGACATCTCAGGGGCGCGGGGAACTGCGCAAAAGCGACCACGGCCTGCAGACGACGACGGGCCGGGGCCAGGTGGTCAGGGGCGCGGGGAACTGCGCAAAGAACGACCCGCGGCCCGCAGCAGACGACGGACCGGGGCGACAGATCAGGGGGCGCGGGGAACTGCGCAAAGAACGACCCGCGGCCCGCAGCAGACGACGGACCGGGGCGACAGATCAGGGGGCGCGGGGAACTGCGCAAAGAACG
>NZ_JBVIZY010000005.1:0-25529 GCF_055591085.1 Streptomyces sp. NPDC041713 | reverse complement strand
AACGACCCCCGGCCCGCAGCAGACAACGGACCAGGGGGACATCTCAGGGGCGCGGGGAACTGCGCAAAAAAGCGACCCCTACCCGCACCAGACAACCGCCCCAGGGCCCACCCCAGGGACGCGGGGAACTGCGCAAAAGACCGCCCCAGCCCACCGCAGGGGACCCTCAGCGGACGACCACAAAGCCCCCCACACCCCGCCCAGCCCGAGCCGCAGGCTCCCCCGCCGGATGGCCGACCGCAACCGCCCCCATGGGGTCCCAACCCCCCGGCAGTCCCAAAACCTCCCGCACCACATCCCGACAGAACATCGTCGACGAAACCCACGCGGAGCCCAACCGCTCCCCAGCCAACGCGACCAGGAAATTCTGCACCCCCGCCCCCGCCGCGACCACGAACATCTCCCGCTCCGCCCCGTCCCGCCGCGCGTCCCCGTACGTGTGGGAGCCGTCCATCACCAGGCACGGCACCACCAGATACGGCGCCCTGCGCAGCACGTCCCCGCGCCGCACCCGCTTGGCGATGGCCTCCTGCGACCTGCCGTCCCGCCGCAGATCCGCGATCCACGCGTCCCGCATGGCGTCGAGCAGCTCCACCCGCGCCTCGGCGGACTCCAGGAGCACGAACCGCCACGGCGTCGTGTGGTGCGGCGCCGGCGCGGTGACCGCCGCCGCGACCGCCCGCCGCACGGCGCCCCCGTCGACCTCCTCGTCCGTGAACTCACGGACCGTACGCCGCAGCGTCACCGCCTCCCGTACCGCCTCGGACGTACCGAGCCGGAACATGTCGTCGCGCGCACCGCGCACCAGCGGACGGGCCCCCTCGTCCGGCTCGTCGCGAGCGGCGGCCACCGCGTGCGGCAGCCCGCGGACCACCGCCACCGGCAGCCCCGCGGCCTTGCCCTTCACGAGGTCGCCCGCCGCGGCGAGTTCGTCCGCGGTCGCGACGACGGTCGCGCTCAGCGGATTGCCGTACGCGTCGGTCCCGCCCCGCAGGTCGTCGAGGACCCGCACCCCGGCCGCCCCGATGGCGACGTCGGTGAGCCCGGCCCGCCAGGGCCGCCCGAACGTGTCGGTCACGATGACGCCGACGTCAACCCCGAGCGCGTCCCGCAACCCCTCCCGCACCGCACGCGCCGACGCGTCGGGGTCGGACGGCAGCAACAGCACGGTGCCGGCGGGCGTGTTGGACGCGTCGACCCCGGCCGCCGCCATCACGAGACCCTGTCGGTTCTCGACGATGCGCAGCGTGCCGCGGCGCGCCACCACCCGTACGGTCTCCTCGTCGATGGCCGCCTCACGGTCGGCCGCCTCGACGATCCGTCCCTCCGCCTTGCTGACGATCTTGGAGGTGACGAGGACCACGTCACCGTCGGCGAGCCCCGGCTCGGCGGCCGCGATCAGCTTGGCGAGGTCGTCGCCCTCCCGTACCTCCGGGAGTCCCGGCACGGCCCACACGCGGTAGGACGGCGAGGTCACGCGCGTACCTCCGCGGCGAGGGCGAGGGCCTGACGGGCCATCTCGGCGGTGGCGTCGGCGTCGGTCATCATCAGCGGCACCGCCCGGCACCGGATCCCGGCGCTCTCCACCCGCTCCACGACGCCCGCGTCGACCGTGTCGACGAGCCAGCCGTCGAGCAGCCCGCTGCCGTAGTGCTCGGCGACGGCCGCCGCGCTGGTCTCCACGCCCACGGCGGCGAGCACCTTGTCGGCCATGCCCCGTACGGGGGAGTCGCCGACGATGGGGGAGAGGCCGACGACCGGCACGCCCGCGTCGGCGATGGCCTCGCGGATGCCCGGCACGGCGAGGATCGTGCCGACGCTCACCACCGGGTTGGACGGCGGGAAGAGCACGATGTCGGCCTCGGCGATGGCCTCCAGGACGCCGGGCGCGGGCTTGGCCTGCTCGGCGCCGACCGGCACCACGGCGTGCGCGTCCACGGAGGCGCGCAGCCGCACCCAGTACTCCTGGAAGTGCACGGCCTTCTGTTCGCCGTCGACCGTGACCGCGACGTGCGTCTCGACGCGGTCGTCGGACATCGGGATGAGCCGCACGCCGGGCTGCCACCGCTCGCACAGCGCCTGCGTGACGGCGCTGAGGGGATAGCCCGCGCCCAGCATCTGCGTCCGCACGATGTGCGTGGCGAAGTCCCGGTCGCCGAGCCCGAACCACTCGGGGCCGACGCCGTACGCCGCGAGCTCTTCCTTGACCTTGAACGTCTCGTCCGTACGCCCCCAGCCCTGTTCCTCGTTGATGCCGCCGCCCAGCGTGTACATCACGGTGTCGAGGTCGGGGCAGACCTTCAGCCCGAACAGGTGAATGTCGTCACCGGTGTTGCCGATGACCGTGATGTCCGCGTCGGGCGCGGCCTTCTTGAGCCCGCGGAGGAAACGGGCGCCGCCGATGCCGCCGGCCAGAACCACAATGCGCATGGCCCCCAGCATGTCAGGCGGGTACGACAGTGCGTCAGGCGGTCACGAGATCCTCGGTGGTGTCGGGGGCGAGCGCGGCGGCGCACCGGGCGGCGTGCATCGGCATCTCGGTCAGGCCGGGGTAGTAGACGTGCAGGCTGACGGCGGGTTCGAGCGAGTCGTTGACGACCTCGTGGACGTACCCGGGCGCGAAGACGCGCTGCGCGCCCGCGCCGAGCGCCCGTGAGCCCCGCTCGGTGTGCTCGGTCAACTCGCCCCGCAGCAAGGTGAGGATGCCGGACGAGCGCCCGTGGTCGTGCGATCCGCTGCCCTGTCCGGGCACCCAGGAGAGCAGCCACACCTCGTAGCCGATAGGGGCCTCCCCTGCTCGAGCGGAGCCGAGAGCTTGGGGAACTGTGCGCAGCCGGTGGTACCAGCGGCTGGTGGCGTCGTATTCGACGAGGTGTTCCCACTGGGAGCGGTCGGCGGCGATGGCGCGGGCGAGACCGGCGAACCCGGCCACGGTGGCGGGGTGCTCGCGGACGGGCTGCAGGAGGTGCGGGACCTCGAGGAGGTCGCCGGCGATCTGGAGGTCGCTGTCGCTGTTCATCGTGCGGTGGTTCCTCAACGTATGGGTGCTGGGGTGGCGCGAAGAAGGGTGGGGCGCGCGGAGGGCGGTGCGGCCGGGAACGGTCGCGGAGACCGGCACCGGGACCGTGGAAAGCCCGTCACGGGGTGGAGCGGGGAAAGCGGCTCAACAGCTGGAGTGGCTCAACAGCTGGAGCAGGAACAGCGACAACGCGCGTGGGCAGCACCGATGGACCCGCTGGTGCGGGTCATCGAAAGAGCCATGTTCGCGAGCATGCCCACCAGAAGACCGGCTCACACCTTCGGTGTCAACTCGATGTCCGGTATGTGGAACATGGTTCACCTCATCCGGTTGTTCTGTCAGGCGAAAGGTTTGTGCACCCGACTCCGGGGACACATGGCGCAGCAACCGGCTCTCAAACATCGACGTCCTCCCCAGTGAGCCCTCGCGGGGTCCGCTGAGTGGGAACGTTCGGCTGAGCGTCGGACGGGCCGTCGACGGTGTCATGGTTTATGCCGATTTGAACACTTTCCGCATACCCTTGGTTCCGCAGAGTGAATAAGGGGCCCAATAGCAGATCTCGGCTTGACTGGCCCGGATCGGCGCACTTGTAATTTCACTCGTGTCGTTCAGCCGAAATCGGTAGCGGCAGCACCACGGGGACGCACAGACAGACGAGGGGCGCACATGACCGAGCTGGTTCAGGAACTGCTGGTCGAGGACGCGGACGAGGAACTCGGCTGGCAGGAGCGCGCACTGTGCGCCCAGACCGACCCCGAGTCCTTCTTCCCCGAGAAGGGCGGCTCCACGCGCGAGGCCAAGAAGGTCTGCCTCGCCTGCGAGGTCCGTTCGGAATGCCTCGAGTACGCACTCGCCAACGACGAGAGATTCGGCATCTGGGGCGGCCTGTCGGAGCGCGAACGACGCCGGCTGAAGAAGGCCGCGGTCTGAGCGCCGAGCGCTCTCGCCCGCGTACGAGAAGGCGGTACGCGCAGGCAGGACGAAGGAAGCACGTGAAGGAACCCGGCCCCGACGGGACGTGCCGCCCGATCAATTCGGCACACACCTCCCTCAACTCCCTCAACCGATGCGCGACGAACGGCCCGTCACCCGTGGGTTATCCACAGGCGGCGGGCCGTCCTCATGCCAGCCGTTAGTGTGGGGCCCCGTCCGAGACGCCCCGGCGCCCCCGCAGGCGCAGGCGTCCACCACAGTCCATCGAACCGGGGCCCGTACCTCGATGTCCGTGCACAGCCATTCGGCAGCCCGTCACCACGACGCTGCCGCACCCGAGTTCCCGCGGCACGTCGTGACCGCCGTGCTCGTCTCCCACGACGGCGCCCGCTGGCTGCCCGACGCCCTGGCCGGGCTCCTCGGCCAGGAGCGCCCCGTGCAGAACGCGGTGGCCGCGGACACCGGCAGCGCGGACGACTCCGCCCGCCTGGTCACCGAGGCCCTCGGCGCCGACCGCGTGCTGCACCTCGCCCGCCGCTCCGGCTTCGGCACCGCCGTCGACGAGGCCGTCCGCACCGCCGAGGTGCTCACCCCCGAAGAGCTGCCGTACCTCAAACGCCCCAGCGGCTGGGACCCGGTGAGCCGCAGCTGGCGCGACGACGCGTACGACCTGCCCGAGCTGCCGCACGGCGAGCCCGTCCAGTGGCTCTGGCTGCTGCACGACGACTGCGCGCCCGACCCCGACGCCCTCACCGAACTGCTGCGCGTCGTGGAGAACGAACACGAGCTCGGCAAGGACGTCGCCGTCGTCGGCCCCAAGCTCCGCGGCTGGTACGACCGCAGGCAGCTCCTGGAGGTCGGCGTCACCATCGCCAACAGCGGCCGCCGCTGGACCGGCCTCGACCGCCGCGAGCAGGACCAGGGCCAGCACGACCACGTCCGCCCGGTGCTCTCCGTCTCCACCGCCGGCATGCTCATCCGCCGCGACGTCTACGAAGAGCTCGGCGGATTCGACCGCAGGCTGCCGCTGATGCGCGACGACGTCGACCTGTGCTGGCGCGCGCACACCGCGGGCCACCGCGTCCTCGTCGCCCCCGAAGCCGTCGTGCGGCACGCCGAGGCCTCCTCGCGCGAGCGCCGCACCGTCGACTGCGTCGGCCGCACGGCGACCTCCCCGCACCGCGTGGACAAGGCGGGCGCCACCTACACCCTGCTCGTCAACGCCCGCTCGGCCGTGCTGCCGTGGGTCCTCTTCCGGATCGTCGTCGGCACCCTGCTGCGCACCGTCGCGTACCTCGTCGGCAAGGCGCCCGGACAGGCCGTCGACGAGATCGCCGGCCTCCTCACCACGCTGTTGCGGCCAGGACGCGTCCTGGCCGCCCGCAAGACCCGCGGCCGGTCCGCCCTGGACGCGGGTGAGCTGCGCCAGCTCTTCCCCCCGCCCGGCGCCACCGTGCGCGCCACCGTCGAACAGGCCGCGGGCGGCCTCATGGGCCGCGCCGACGCCGAAGCCCCCGCGGGCGCCGGGCGGCACGGAGCCGTCGAGTCCGGACCCGGCGGCGACGACGCCGACTTCCTGCAGATCGAACAGTTCGCCCGCCTCAAGCGCATCGCCCGCAAACCGGGACCGATGCTCTTCGTGGTGCTCCTGTTCGCCTCGCTCATCGCCTGCCGCCAACTGCTCGGCACCGGAGCGCTCGCGGGCGGCGCGCTGCTGCCCGCCCCCGCCGACTCCGCGGAGCTGTGGGCGCGCTACCTGGACGGCTGGCACCCCGTCGGCACCGGCGGCACCCAGGGCGCGCCGCCCTACGTCGCGCTCGTCGCGGGACTGTCCACCCTGTTCCTCGGCTCCACCGGGCTCGCCGTCACCGTGCTGCTCGTCGGCTCCGTGCCGCTGGCCGGCTTCGCCGCGTACTTCGCCTCCCGCCCGCTGGTCACCTCGCGCCTGCTGCGCGCGTGGGCGTCGATCGCGTACGCCTTCCTGCCCGCCGCCACCGGCGCGCTCGCGGGCGGCCGCATCGGCACCGCCGTCCTCGCCGTCCTGCTGCCGCTCATCGCGCGCGCGGGCATCGCGGCGAGCGGCCTGGCCACCGCGCGGGGCACCCGCGGCACCTGGCGCGCCACGTGGGCGTACGCGCTGCTGCTGACCCTCGCCACGGCCTTCACGCCCATCGTCTGGCCGATCGCCCTGGTGCTCGGCCTCGCCCTCCTCGTGCTGCGCCGCGGCGACATCACCGCCTACGGCCTGCGCTTCCTCGCCGCGCTCGGCACCCCGCTGCTCGTCCTCGCACCCTGGTCCCTGACGCTGCTGCCCTTCGGCTTCTTCCGGGAGGCGGGCCTGGAGTTCGGCGCCGACTCGGCCGGCGCCCTCGACCTGCTCGGCGCGAGCCCCGGCGGCCCCGGCACCGTGCGCGGACTGCTGCTCGTCGGCATCGTCCTCGCCGCGCTCGGCGCCCTGCTGCGCACCGAGCGCCGCCGCGCGGTCCACACCGCCTGGGCGGCCGCCCTGGTGTCGCTGGTCTTCGCCGTCCTGTCGAACGGCTCGACGTGGGCAGGACCGGCCACCCTCGCCTACGGCATCGCGCTCCTGGCCGCCGCCGCGCTCGGCGCGGACGGTGCCCGCGCGCGGGTCGCCGAGCAGAGCTTCGGCTGGCGGCAGCCGGTGGCCGCGCTCATCGCCTTCGCCGCGGCCGCGGGGCCGCTGTTCGTCGCCGCCGGATGGATGATCGGCGGCGCCGACGGTCCCCTGGAGCGGCGGGACCCGGTGCAGGTGCCCGCGTTCGTCGCCGAGGAGAGCGGCACGGAGGACCAGGCCCGCACGCTCGTCCTCGACAGCGACACGGCCGCGAAGGTCGCCTACACGCTCGTACGGGGCTCCGGCGGCCGGCTCGGCGACGCCGAACTCGCCGCGGCGGCCGCCGACGACGACCGGCTCGACAGGATCGTCGCCCACCTCGTCGCGGGATCCGGCGCCGACCAGGCCGACCAGCTCGGCGGCTTCGCGGTGCGCTACGTCCTCGTACGGGACGGGGCGCCCCGCCAGATGGGCCGCACCCTGGACGCGACACCCGGCCTGACCCGGCTCAGCCAGGAGGACGGGAGCGCCCTGTGGCGGGTGGACCGGCAGGTCTCGCGCGCCGCCGTCGTGCCGAAGAGCGGCGACCCGGAGCCCGTCGCGGCCGGACCCGTCGAGCTGCACACGAAGATCGACTCCGGTGACGCGGGCCGTGTCCTGCGGCTCGCCGACTCGGCCGACCCGGGCTGGACGGCGACCCTCGACGGCCACCCGCTGCCCCGCACCACCGTGGACGGCTGGGCACAGGGCTTCGAACTGCCCGCCGCGGGCGGCCACCTGGACGTCACGTTCGACACCCCGCTGACGCACACGGCCTGGCTGTGGGCGCAGGGCGCGCTCGGCGTCGTCCTCGTGGTGCTCGCCCTGCCGGGGCGCCGCCGCGACGTCGACGACGACCTCCCCGAGGAGCCCGTCGTGCCGGCCCAGGCGGTCGAGGGCGAGGGCCGCAGGGCGCGCAGGCTGCGCGCGCAGAGCGAGCAGGCCGCCCAGGAGGCGGGCCAGGACGTACCGCCTCCTCCTTCGGAGGAGGCACTGGCCGCGGTGCCGCACCAGCAGGCGGCCTCGCACGACGCGTGGCAGACCCCCGCCCACGCGGGCGCCGAACAGGCCGCGTACGGCGCCGGGCAGGGCTACCAGGACGGCTCCTACCAGAGCGGCACCCACCAGGACGGGACGTACGAGCAGCAGGGGTACCAGCAGGACACCCCCCAGGACGGCCAGTACGACCCGTACGCGTCCTACGGCGGTGCGGGCGGTGTCTACGGCACCGAGCAGTACGGCGGCGGACAGTACGCCAACGAGGCGTACGGGAACGAGGCGTACGGCGGCGACCAGTACGGGGCCGACCAGTACGGCGCCGACCAGCAGTACGGGCAGCCGTACGACTCCTCGTACGACGAGCAGCGGCCCCCGGTGCCGCCTCTGCCCCCGGAACGGCCGCACGGCACCGACAGTGAGCGCCCCGACGGGAGCCAGCAGTGAACCGCCCCACCCAGTCCCTGATCGCCGTGGCCGTCGCGCTCGGCGCCGTCACCGGATTCGCCGCGTTCGGCGGCCGGGGCGGCACCGGCGACGACGCCGCGAAGAGCGCGGCGCACCAGCCCGTCGAACGCACCAGCCTGCTCTGCCCGGTGCCCAGCGGCTCCGACCTCGCCGAGACCTCGTACACCGCGTACACCCCGAAGGGGAGCGGCGGCGCGGCCAAGGGCACCGCGGAACTGGTGCCCGTGACCAAGGCGTTGACGGACGCGCCCAAGGACGACGGCAAGAAGACCAAGCCGTTCCTCACCCAGAAGGCGCCGGGCGAGCCGGTCGCGGGCGAGGAGTCCGGCGCGGAGGCGCCCGCCCTGATCGGCACGGCCGACGGCGCGCTGGCCCCCGGCTGGACCGTGCAGCAGACCACCACGTACGCCGCGGGCAGCGGCCGCGGCATGCAGGGCACCAACTGCACCGCGCCGGACACCGACTTCTGGTTCCCGGGCGCGAGCACCGCCAAGGGCCGCAGCGACTACATCCACCTGACCAACCCGGACGACTCCGCCGCCGTCGTCGACGTGGAGCTCTTCGGCCCCGACGGCGAGGTCACCTCCCAGGTGGGCGACTCGATCCAGGTGCAGCCGCACTCCAGCGTCCCGGTGCTGCTCTCCACGCTCGCCGACAAGCAGTACACGAACCTGACGATGCACGTGACCGCGCGCAGCGGACGGGTCGCGGCCGCCGTGCAGTCCTCCGACGACAAGCTGGGCGGCGACTGGCTGCCCGCCTCCGCCGACCCCGACGACAGCCTGGTGCTGCCCGGCATCCCCAAGGACGCCACGTCGGTGCGCCTGGTGGCCTACGCCCCCGGCGCCGAGGACGCCGACCTCAAGGTCCAGCTGGCCTCGCCGACCGGCACGATCACCCCGGCCGGGCACGAGAGCCTCCAGGTCAAGTCCGGCATGACGGCCGCCGTCGACCTCGACGACGTCACCAAGGGCGAGGCCGGCTCGCTGCTCCTGACGCCGGCCGACAAGGCGGTGCCCGTGGTGGCGGCGCTGCGGGTCACCCGGGGCAAGGGCAGCAAGCAGGAAACGGCGTTCATCCCGGCGACGGAGGCGGTCGGCACCCGCGCGACGGTCGCCGACAACCGCGCCAAGGGCTCGGTCCTGTCGTTGGTCGCGCCGGGCAAGTCGGCGCAGGTGAAGGTCACGGCGTCGGCCGGTACGGAGGGCGGCACGCCGGCCTCGAAGACGTACACGGTCAAGGGCGGCACGACCCTGGAGATCGACCACCCGCCGGTGCCGAGCGGCCTCAAGGGCGCCTACGCCCTCACCGTCGAGCCGGTCTCCGGAGGCGCGGTCCACGCGTCGCGGATGCTGTCGCGGACCGACGAGGGCATCCCGATGTTCACCGTCCAGACGCTGCCGGACGACCGGGGGACGGTCGCGGTGCCGACGGCCGAGCGGGACCTGTCGGTTCTGCAGAAGTAGGGCCGCGCGGCGGAAGTAGGGCCGCTCGGCAGAAGGAGGGCCGCACGGAGGCTTCCCGGGCGGGGTGGGACGGGCAGACGCCCGGGGTACGGGCGGGCTACTCCTCGTCCCCGTAGCGCGGGTCGACCGACTCCGGGGAGAGGCCGAGCAGCTCGGCGACCTGTTCGACGACCACCTCGTGCACCAGCGCCGCGCGCTCCTCGCGCCCCTTGGTGCGGATCTCCACCGGGCGCCGGTAGATGACGACGCGGGCGGGCCGCCCCTCGGCCGCCGTGATCGTGCCGCCCAGCGGCACCACATCGTCCTGCCACTCCGCGTCGGGGCGCGCCGGGGGCGGCACCTCGAGGACCAGGAACTCGATCTCCGTGAGCTGGGGCCAGCGCCGCTCCAGGCGCTCCACCGAGTCCTGCACGAGGTCCGTGAAGGCCTCGCCGCGGCTCGCGGAGAGCGGGACCTGCGGCGGCGCCACGGGGCCACGCATGCCCCGGCCGTGGCGGTCGCGGCGGCGGGGCCTCGGGTCGGCGGGCGCGGGCTGTACGGGGTCGTCCATCACTGACGCAGCGTAGTCCCCGAGATCGCCCTTTCCGCGCGGTGCGCGACATGTCGCTTCCTGACCGTTCCGGCCGAGCTTGGACTCGATTCCGTATCTCTCCGGGACCGTCGGGCCCGCGCCAAATGACGTGATCCGCGCCATGTGGTGACCGGATTCAATACCGTGTGCCCTTGGGGCCACTGGTGTCCACGCAGGTCAGCGAGGTCTCCGCGGCACACCGCGGCACGCGCGCCAGGACACGACACGGTGGAGTGACCTCATGGAGAGTCGTCGCGGCCCGCTCAAGAGTGCGGTACCGTCCAACGTCGTGAGCCCTGTACGTCGCTGTTCGCGCACCGCTTGCGGCCGTCCCGCCGTCGCGACGCTGACGTACGTCTACGCCGACTCGACCGCGGTCCTCGGCCCCCTCGCCACCTACGCCGAACCCCACTGCTACGACCTGTGCGCCGAGCACTCCGAGCGGCTCACCGCGCCCCGCGGCTGGGACGTCGTCCGGCTCGCCGACGCGTCGGGTCCGGCCCGCCCCTCCGGCGACGACCTCGAAGCGCTCGCCAACGCGGTGCGCGAGGCGGCCCGCCCGCAGGAGCGCACGGCCGAGGCCGGCGGCGGCGGCGGCGGTGCGCGTGCGGCGGACCCGATGGAGGTCGCGCGCCGCGGCCATCTGCGGGTGCTGCGCTCGCCGGACTCCTGACGCGTCCCCTCGGGGCACCCCGCCCTGGCCCCCTCACCGGGTCCCAACGGATCTCGCCGGATCTCACCGGATCTTCTCCGTCCGGAGCATTGACGTCCGTTTGTTGCGGACATGACGATTTCGCCACCCCATCGCCCGGGAGGCGCCCGTGTTCGTGCAGCAACTGGAGCCCGTGGCCGACTCGCTCGGCCTGTCCGCACTCGTCGCGACCCTGCCCCTCCTGACCGTCCTCGTCCTGCTCGGCGCCGTCCGCATGAAGGCGCACCGCGCGGGGCTCATCGGCCTCGCCGTCGCCGTCCTCGTCGCCTGGCTCGCCTACGGCATGCCGCTCGGCCAGACCGCCTCCAGCGCCGCACAGGGCGCGCTCTTCGGCGTCTTCCCCATCCTGTGGATCGTCGTCAACGCCCTGTGGGTGTACCGCATGACGGTCCGCACCCGGCACTTCGACATCCTGCGCCGCTCCTTCGGACGGCTCTCCGACGACCCCCGCATCCAGGCCCTCGTCGTGGCCTTCTGCTTCGGCGCGCTCCTGGAGGCGCTCGCCGGCTTCGGGGCGCCCGTCGCGATCAGCGCGGTCATGCTCGTCGCCCTCGGCTTCGACCCGGTGCGCGCCGCGGTCGTCTCCCTCGTCGCCAACACCGCGCCCGTCGCCTTCGGGGCCATGGCCACCCCCGTGGTGACGCTCGCTCAGGTGACGGACCTTCCGCTGGACACCGTCGCCTCGGTGGTCGGCCGCCAGACGCCGCTGCTTGCCCTGGTCGTGCCGCTGCTCCTGGTGGCGCTCGTGGACGGGCGGCGCGGCCTGCGCGAGACCTGGGTGCCCGCCCTCGCCTGCGGGCTCGCCTTCGCCGCCGCGCAGTTCGCGGCCTCCAACTACGTCTTCGCGCAGCTCGCCGACATCGGCGCGGCCCTCGCGGGCGCCGGCGCGCTCCTCGCGGTGCCGCACGCGCGCAGGCCGGCCGCCGAGCCCGTCCGCGCCGCCGTCCTCACCAGCGCCCGCAGCGAGGACCTCGACCACGACGACCCGCGCCCCGAAGTGGTGCGCGCCTACGCCCCGTACGCCCTGATCGTCGCCATCTTCTCGGTCGCCCAGATCCCCGCCGTCAAGGACTTCCTGGCCCGCGCGACCCGCACCTTCGACTGGCCCTTCCTGAACGTCGGCGACCCCTCGGGGAAGCCGGTCGGCGGCAACGTCTTCGCGCTGCCGCTCGTCTCCACCGGCGGCACGCTCGTGCTGCTCGCCGGCGTGGCCACCGCGGCGGTCATCGGGGTGCACGCGCGCGTGGCGGTACGGGAATGGGCCGCCACGGTCCACGAACTGCGCCACGCCATCCTCACCGTGACCTCCGTCCTGGCGCTCGCGTACGTCATGAACCTCTCCGGACAGGCCGCCACGATCGGGCACTACGTAGCGGCCGCCGGCGCCGGGCTCGCCTTCTTGTCGCCGGTGCTGGGCTGGTTCGGCGTCGCGGTGTCCGGCTCCGACACCTCGTCCAACGCCCTCTTCGGCGCCCTCCAGGTGACGGCGGCCCAGCAGTCGGGGCTCTCCCCGGAGCTCCTCGCGGCCGCCAACAGCTCGGGCGGCGTCCTCGGCAAGATGATCTCGCCGCAGAACCTGACCATCGCGTGCGCCGCCGTCGGACTCGCGGGCAAGGAGGGCGACCTGCTGCGCAAGGTGCTGCCCTGGAGCCTCGGGCTGCTCCTCGTGATGTGCCTGATCGTGGTGGGGCAGAGCACGGCGGTGCTCGGCTGGATGCTGCCGTGAGACCGGGCGCGGGGTGTCGCCGGGGGAGTGGGTACGCGGCGCCGCCGGGGCGGTGATCGGCCACCCACGGCTCGGTGTCGGTGCCAGCGGGTAGTTTTGGGGTGACCGCGGAGAGCACTCCGTACTCGATGCGCTCGATGTACTCGATGTACTCGATGTACTCGATGTACTCGATGTACTCGATGTACTCGATGTGCTCGATGGACTCGCTGAACTCGCAGAACCTGCAGAGAGGGTTGGCCGTGACTGCTGATCTGTCCCAGATCGTCAAGGCGTACGACGTCCGCGGAGTGGTCCCGGACCAGTGGGACGAGTCGCTCGCCGAGCTGTTCGGGGCGGCCTTCGCACAGATCACGTCCGCGGACGCGATCGTCGTCGGGCACGACATGCGCCCCTCGTCGCCGGGCCTGTCCCGGGCCTTCGCGCGCGGTGCGGCCGCGCGCGGCGTCGACGTCACGGAGATCGGACTCTGCTCGACGGACCAGCTGTACTACGCCTCGGGCGCGCTGGACCTGCCGGGCGCGATGTTCACGGCGTCGCACAACCCCGCCCAGTACAACGGCATCAAGATGTGCCGCGCGGGCGCCGCCCCCGTCGGCCAGGACACCGGCCTCGCCGAGATCCGCGCCCTCGTCGAGGGCTGGCTGCGCACCGGCGCCCCCGAGCCCGCGGCGACCACCGGCACCCTCACGCGGCGCGACACCCTCACCGACTACGCCGCCCACCTGCGCGGCCTCGTCGACCTCACCGCGATCCGCCCGCTGAAGGTCGTCGTGGACGCGGGCAACGGCATGGGCGGCCACACCGTCCCCACCGTCTTCGAGGGCCTGCCCCTCGACCTCGTGCCGATGTACTTCGAGCTGGACGGCACCTTCCCCAACCACGAGGCCAACCCGCTGGACCCGGCCAACATCGTCGACCTGCAGCAGCGGGTGCGCGAGGAGGGCGCCGACCTCGGCGTCGCCTTCGACGGCGACGCGGACCGCTGCTTCGTGGTCGACGAGAACGGCGATCCGGTCTCGCCGTCCGCCATCACCGCCCTGGTCGCCTCCCGCGAGCTGGCCAGGCACGGCGGCAAGGGCACGGTCATCCACAACCTCATCACCTCCTGGTCGGTCCCGGAGGTCGTGAAGGAGAACGGCGGCACGCCGGTGCGCACCCGCGTGGGCCACTCCTTCATCAAGGCCGAGATGGCGCGGACCGGCGCGATCTTCGGCGGCGAGCACTCCGCGCACTACTACTTCAAGGACTTCTGGAACGCGGACACGGGCATGCTCGCCGCGCTGCACGTCCTGGCCGCCCTGGGAGGCCAGCAGGGCACGCTCTCCGGTCTCGTCGCCCAGTACGACCGCTACGCGGGATCCGGCGAGATCAACTCCACCGTCGACGACCAGACCGCCCGCCTCGCCGCCATCAAGGAGACGTACGGCAGCCGGGACGGCGTCACCCTGGACGAGCTGGACGGCCTCACCGTGACCGCCGCCGACTGGTGGTTCAACGTCCGCGCGTCCAACACGGAGCCCCTCCTGCGCCTCAACGTGGAGGCCCGCGACGAGGCGACCATGGCCAAGGCGCGCGACGAGGCCCTGGCGATCATCCGCGGCTGACCCCACCGGTCCTCCCGGACCGATCCCGCCGGTCCTCCCGGACCGACCCCGCGAACACCGCGGAGGGGCCCGTCAACAGGCCCCTCCGCACCCCCGCGCCCCGCCCCGCACGGAGGTAGGCTGACCAGGCCGCATCCTGAGCGGCACCGGCGCGGACACCGCGCGCGGGCCAGCACCACCACGCCATCACATCAGCTCGAAGGGACCCACCCCATGCCGCTCGAAGCCGGCCTCCTGGAGATCCTCGCCTGCCCGGCCTGTCACGCCCCCCTCAAGGAGACGGACACCGAGCTGATCTGCACGGCGGACGCCAAGGAGTGCGGCCTCGCCTACCCGGTCCGCGACGGCATCCCCGTCCTCCTGGTCGACGAGGCCCGCCGCCCCGCGTAACGGCCCGGACCGGCACCCCGCAGGAAACCGCGCACGGCGAATCGAAAGGCCGATCCCATGCTCGACGAGTCGCTGCTGGACGCTCCGGAGGCACTGGCCCGCGCCGACCGCCGCGGACTGCTGCGCGGCGCGGCGGAGGCGGGCGCCCGCGTCCGTACCGCCGTCCGGCACGCCGCGGAGGCCGGGCTCACGGAACTCAAGCCCGACGGACGCCCCAGGGCCGTCCTGATCGCGGGACCGGGCACCGCAGCCGTCTGCGTCGCCGACCTGCTCGACGGCCTCGCCGGCACCGGCTGCCCCGTCATCCGCCTCGCCCCGACCGGCGTCGCCCCCGCCGCGGGCGCCCTGCGCTGGGCACTGCCCGGCTGGGTGGGCCCCGTCGACCTGCTGCTCATCGCCACCCCGGACGGCACCGAGCCGGGCCTCTCGCTCCTCGCCGAGCAGGCCTACCGCCGCGGCTGCACCGTCGTCGCGGTAACCCCCGCGCGCACCCCGCTCGCCGAGAGCGTGGACGGCAGCCACGGCCTCACCGTCCCCATGGCCTGCTCGCCCTACGGCGCGTACGAAGGGGCGCGTGACGACGCCGACCGCGACGTGGCCACGTACGAGGCACGCCGCGTCGAGGACGAGTCCGCGCCCGGCGCCCCCGGCACCCTGTGGGCCCTGCTCGTCCCGCTCCTCGTGCTGCTCGACCGCACCGGGCTGATCACCGCCCCCGTCGACGCCCTGCAGAAGGTCGCCGACCGGCTCGACCACGTCGCGGAACGCTGCGGTCCGGCCATCGCGACCTACAGCAACCCCGCCAAGACCCTCGCCGCCGAGCTGGCCGACGCCCTCCCGCTGATCTGGACCGAGGGCCCCGCCGCCGCCTGCGCGGGCCGCCGCTTCGCCGCCACCCTCGCCGAGCTGGCCGGCCACGCCGCGCTCGCCGCCGAACTGCCCGAGGCGCTGCCCGCACACGGCGCCCTCCTCGCCGGCAACCCCGCGGGCGGCGACGCCACCGACGACTTCTTCCGCGACCGGGTCGAGGACCCGGCGGCCCTCCGCGCGCGCGTGGTGCTGCTCCGCGACTCCCCGGCCGACGCCGGCGGCCTCACCGCGGCACCCGCCGCCCGCGAGCTCGCGCACGGCCACGACGTCGCGATCAGCGAGCTCGAACCGGAGAGCGACGACGCCCTCGAAGCGCTCGCGGAGCTGATCGCCGTCACCGATTTCGCCGCCGTTTACCTGGCGCTCGCCGCGGGCGACCCATCATGACCCCGGCCGCACCGGCAGCAGTTCAGCATTCGCGTACGTAAGGGAGCACCCCTCCGTGGACCGCCTCAGCAACACCATCCGCCCCTACGCCTGGGGTTCCACCACCGCCATCGCGGAGCTCGTCGGCGCCGAGCCGACCGGTGAACCGCAGGCCGAGATGTGGATGGGCGCCCACCCCGGCGCACCCTCGCGCACCGAACGCGGCGCGCTGAACGAGGTCGTCGACGCGGACCCGGAGCGCGAACTCGGCCCGGCGGCCGTCGCCAGGTTCGGCCCCCGGCTGCCCTTCCTGCTCAAGCTCCTCGCCGCGGGCGCCCCCCTCTCCCTCCAGGTCCACCCCGACCTCGCCCAGGCGAAGGAGGGGTACGAGGACGAGGAGCGCCGCGGCGTCCCGATCGACGCCCCGCACCGCAACTACAAGGACGCCAACCACAAGCCCGAACTGATCTGCGCCCTCACGCCGTTCGCCGGCCTGTGCGGCTTCCGGGACCCCGCCGAGACCGCGGACCTCCTGGAGGCCCTCGACGTCGACTCCCTCAAGCCGTACGTCGACCTGCTGCACGCCCAGCCCGAAGAGGCAGCCCTGCGCGAGGTCCTGACCGCCGTGCTCAGCGCCGACCCCGAGCAGATGGCCGAGACGGTCACCGAGGTCACGGCCGCCGCCCGGCGCCTCGGCGGCGTCCACGAGCCGTACGCGGACATCGCCCACCACTACCCGGGCGACCCGGGCGTCATCGCGGCGATGCTCCTCAACCACGTCCAACTGCAGCCCGGCGAGGCCCTGTTCCTCGGCGCCGGCGTCCCGCACGCCTACCTCCACGGCCTCGGCGTCGAGATCATGGCCAACTCCGACAACGTGCTGCGCTGCGGCCTGACGCCGAAGCACGTCGACGTACCCGAACTCCTGCGCATCGTCCGCTTCGAGGCGACCGATCCCGGCGTCCTGCGCCCCGAGGCCTCCGTCGACGGCGAGGAGGTCTACGCGACCCCGATCGACGAGTTCCGCCTCTCCCGCCTCGTCCTGCCCGAGGGTGGCGCCGCACACGACCTCACCGCCCCGACCCCGCAGATCCTGCTCTGCACCGCAGGTTCGGTCCGCGCGGGCGAACTGCCCCTGAAGCCCGGTGAGTCCGCCTTTGTCCCCGCGGGCGAAAAGGCCGAAGTGTCCGGAACGGGCACGGTATTCCGCGCCACCGTGGTGGCCTGACGCCCCGCCGCCCCCGCGTGCTGCAACAATGACCCACCGCAAAGGGCGGGCAAAACACGGCCCGTCCGCGACGGCCGAGAACGTACGAAGGCGAAGGGACCCCGGGCACTCATGAGCGCGTCAGGCGGAACAAAGGCGATTGTCGCGGCACTCGGCGCGAACCTCGCGATCGCGGTGGCGAAGTTCGTCGCGTTCATCTTCAGCGGTTCCTCGTCGATGCTCGCCGAGAGCGTCCACTCCCTCGCCGACTCCGGCAACCAGGGACTGCTGCTCCTCGGCGGCAAGAAGGCCCAGCGCGAGGCGACCCCGCAACACCCCTTCGGCTACGGCCGCGAGCGCTACATCTACGCCTTCCTCGTCTCGATCGTCCTCTTCACGGTCGGCGGCATGTTCGCGATCTACGAGGGCTACGAGAAGATCAAGCACCCGCACGAGCTGGAGCACTGGTACTGGCCCGTCGGAGTCCTGGTGTTCGCGATCATCGCGGAGGGCTTCTCCTTCCGTACCGCCATCAAGGAGTCCAACGAGACGCGCGGCAGCCTGAGCTGGGCGCAGTTCGTCCGCCGCGCCAAGGCCCCCGAGCTGCCGGTCGTCCTCCTGGAGGACTTCGGCGCGCTGGTCGGCCTCGTCCTCGCGCTCGGCGGCGTCGGCCTCGCGCTGGCCACCGGCGACGGCGTCTGGGACGGCATCGGCACCCTCTGCATCGGTGTCCTGCTCATCCTGATCGCGATCATCCTGGCGGCCGAGACCAAGTCGCTGCTGCTCGGCGAGGCCGCGGGCACCGCGGAGGTCGCCAAGATCGAGAAGGCCGTGGTCGACGGCGACACCGTCACCAAGGTCATCCACATGCGCACGCTCCACCTCGGCCCCGAGGAGCTGCTGGTCGCCGCGAAGATCGCCGTCCGGCACGACGAGACCGCCGCCGAGGTCGCCGCGGCGATCAACGCCGCCGAGGAGCGCATCCGCACCGCCGTCCCGATCGCCCGCGTCATCTACCTGGAGCCGGACATCTTCAGCGAGACGGCGGCGGCCGCGGGCACCAACCCGGCGAAGGCACCGGGCGGCCACTGAGCCCTTTTCGTACGTACGTGGAGGGGCCCCGCACCGGTGTGGTGCGGGGCCCCTCCACGTACGCGTATCCGATGGCCGGCCGCTGCTGGGCGGCCACCGATGGTCGGCGGCTGCTGACCGGCTACCGCTGAGCGGCTACCGCACCTCGCGCAGCACGTCGAGGATCGCGGCGTCGTCCGGCGCCGTCTCCAGGCGCTCGCGGAAGCCGGGGTCCATCAGCTTCCGGGAGAGCAGCGCGAGAATCCGCAGATGCTCGTCGCCCGCGGCGGCCTCCGGCACCGAGATCATGAAGATCAGCTTGGCCTTCGTACCGTCGAGCGAACCCCACTCGACGCCCTCGGGCGACCGGGCGAACCCGACGAGCGGCGAGTCCACGGCGTCGGTCTTGGCGTGCGGGATGGCGATCTCCTCGCCGAGCCCGGTGGTGCCCTGCTCCTCGCGCCGCAGCGCGGTCCGCACCAGCTCCTCCACGTCGTTGACCTTGCCGGTGGAGGCGAGCAGCGCGGCCATCTCGCGGATCGCGGCCTCCTTGTCGGACGCGGCGAGCCGGACCTGGACGGTCCGCTCGGTGAGGTAACCGGAGAGGACCTCACCGGCGGGCTCGGTCTCGGGCTCGGCCTCGGTGCCGGGCTCGGGCTCGGGCTTCGGCTTCGGCTCGGGAGCCGCCGCCGGTACGGGAGCCGCCGCTTCCGGCGCCTTGCGAAGACCGCCCGCCGTGGCGGAACCCGCGCTCGCCCCGGACCCGGCCCCGACCCCGGCCAGCACAGGCTCGGGCCCGCCCGGAGCGTCCACGAGCGGAGCCCCGCGCCGCTTGCGCTCGCTGAGGTCGACCAGCGTCACGGTCGTGAGTGCCGTGACGACCGAGCCGACGGCAATCGCCAGGAAGAACATGGGTACGCCGCCGACGGCGCTCAGCACCGCCACGATGGGCCCACCGTGCGGCACCGCGTCCTTGACGCCCGCCATGCCCGCGATGGCACCGGCGACCGCGCCGCCCAGCATGTTGGCGGGAATGACCTGCGCGGGCCGCGCCGCCGCGAACGGAATCGCACCTTCGGAGATCCCGAAGAAGCCCATGAACAACGCCGCGAGGCCGGTCTCCCGTTCCTGCTCGTTGTAGAGCCGCTTACGGATCAGCGTCGCGAGACCCTGCCCCAGCGGCATGACCGGAATGGCGGCGGCGCACATGCCCATGACGGTCTGGTTGCCGGTCGCGATGAGCCCGGTGCCGAAGAGGAACGCCGTCTTGTTGACCGGACCGCCCATGTCGAACGCGATCATCAGGCCGAGGATCGCGCCGAGCAGGATCGCGCTGGTCCCGGTCATCCCGCTGAGCCAGCTCGTCAGATGCTCGAAGACCCACGAGATGGGCTTGCCGATGACGTAGATGAAGAACAGCCCGAGCGCCGTGGTCGCGATGATGGGGATCACGATGATCGGCATGATCGGCTGGACGAACTTGGGGACCTTGACCTTCTTGATCCACAGCACCAGATATCCGGCCAGGAAGCCGGTGACGATGGCCCCGATGAAGCCCGCGCCCGCCTTGGAGTCGTACAGCTCACCGGTGTTGGCGATCCACCCGCCGATCATGCCCGGCACCAGCGCGGGCCGGTCCCCGATCGCGTAGGCGATGTAACCCGACAGGATCGGCACCATCAGCGTGAACCCGATGGTGCCGATCTGGTTCACGTGCATCCAGAACGAGTCGTCCGGAATGACGAGCCCGCCCTTGGGGTCGGTGTGCCCGCCGAGCGACAGCGAGACGGCGATCAGCAGCCCGCCGACGACCACGAACGGAATCATGTACGAGACGCCGTTCATCAGCGCCTTGTACGCGACGCTCCGCTCCCGGCCGCCGCCACCGCCCCCGCCCGCACCGCCACCGGACGGCTGCCCGGCACCGCCACCGGCCCCGCCCCCGTCGTGCACGGGCGCGCTCTGCACCTGCTCGATCAGCCGCTCCGGATGGCTGATGCCCTCGGACACCCCGACGGACAGCACGCGCTTGCCGGCGAACCGGCTGCGGTCCACATCCTTGTCGGCTGCGATGATGATGCCGTCCGCCTCTCTGACATCGTTGTCAGAGAGGACGTTCTCGGCCCCGATGGAACCCTGTGTCTCCACCTTCATGTCGACGCCGAGGCTCTCCGCCGCCTGCGAGAGCTTCTCCGCCGCCATGTACGTGTGAGCGATACCGGTCGGACAGGCGGTCACGGCGAGCAGCTTCAGCCTCCGCTGCCCGCTGCTGGCCCCGCCTATGGGGGGATCGGCCGGACTGGTCACGTAGATCTCCTAACACCTTTGCCGCACAAGATCGCGCATATGTTCCCGATCTCAAGGCATCCTGCAACACATAAGCCCAGGATCAAACTCGCAAAGGTCCCATAACGTCCGGGTCTGATGACCTATCCGCCGGACATGCGGTGCCCGGAGGCGGGCTGGGGCGGACTGGGCCGATCGGTGTAGCTTGGGGATGAGCCAGACGTCGCTGCTGATGGCGGTCGGGCAGTTCCCGCACGGGCTGTCCGAGGGAGAGAGGGCCTCCGACGGACTGCGCTGCGCGCGTCCGTGCACCCATGTGCCCGACGCCGCAGGTCAGCCATGTCCACCCTCGACTCCACTCACGAGGAGCAGCTCACTCATGACTCTCATCAACGGCCAGGACTTCAAGGTCGCCGATCTCTCCCTGGCCACCTTCGGCCGCAAGGAGATCACCCTCGCCGAGCACGAGATGCCCGGCCTGATGGCGATCCGCAGGGAATTCGCCGCCACTCAGCCGCTCGCCGGCGCCCGCATCATGGGCTCGCTGCACATGACGGTGCAGACCGCCGTGCTGATCGAGACCCTGGTCGCGCTGGGCGCGGAGGTCCGCTGGGTCTCCTGCAACATCTTCTCCACCCAGGACCACGCAGCCGCCGCCATCGCGGTCGGCCCGAACGGCACGCCGGAGGACCCGCAGGGCATCCCCGTCTTCGCCTGGAAGGGCGAGACGCTCGAGGAGTACTGGTGGTGCACGGAGCAGGCGCTGACCTGGCCGAACACCCCCACCGGCGGCCCGAACATGATCCTGGACGACGGCGGTGACGCCACCCTCCTCGTGCACAAGGGCGTGGAGTACGAGAAGGCCGGCAAGGTCCCCTCGGTGGACACCGCCGAGAACGACGAGCACCGCGTCATCCTGCAGCTGCTGAACCGCACGATCACCGAGGGTTCGCAGAAGTGGACCCAGCTGGCCTCGGAGATCCGCGGCGTGACCGAGGAAACCACCACCGGCGTCCACCGTCTCTACGAGATGCACCGGGACGGCACCCTCCTCTTCCCGGCGATCAACGTGAACGACGCCGTGACGAAGTCGAAGTTCGACAACAAGTACGGCTGCCGCCACTCGCTGATCGACGGCATCAACCGCGCCACCGACGTCCTCATCGGCGGCAAGACCGCCGTCGTCTGCGGCTACGGCGACGTGGGCAAGGGCTGCGCCGAGTCCCTGCGCGGCCAGGGCGCCCGGGTGATCGTCACCGAGGTCGACCCGATCTGCGCGCTGCAGGCGGCGATGGACGGCTATCAGGTCACGACGCTCGACGAGGTCGTGGACAAGGCGGACATCTTCGTCACCACGACGGGCAACAAGGACATCATCATGGCCGCGGACATGGCCAAGATGAAGCACCAGGCGATCGTGGGCAACATCGGTCACTTCGACAACGAGATCGACATGGCGGGTCTGGCGGCGACGCCGGGCATCGTCAAGGACGAGGTCAAGCCCCAGGTGCACACCTGGACCTACCCCGACGGCAAGGTCCTCATCGTCCTGTCGGAGGGCCGCCTGCTGAACCTGGGCAACGCGACGGGCCACCCCTCGTTCGTGATGTCCAACTCCTTCGCGGATCAGACGCTGGCCCAGATCGAGCTGTTCACGAAGCAGGAGGAGTACCCGACCGACGTGTACGTGCTGCCCAAGCACCTGGACGAGAAGGTCGCCCGCCTCCACCTCGACTCGCTCGGCGTGAAGCTGACCACGCTCCGCCCGGAGCAGGCCGCCTACATCGGCGTCGAGGTCGAGGGCCCGTACAAGCCCGACCACTACCGCTACTGAGACCGCGGCCGTCGGCCGACCGGTCGCCGGTTCAGCGTCACTTCAGCAGGCCCTCGCCCCCGTGGCGGGGGCCTGCCCCTGTGAGACGGCCACCCATCTCCGGTGAGACGGCCACCCGGCCCCCGTGAGACGGCCACCGACCCGAGGACCAGGAACAGAGCCCATGCCCCGCGGCCGATATTCGCTCCACGATCCGCACGACCACACCCCCCTCGGCGAAGAACACTTCCACTGCGCCCCCGGCCCCTCCGGCTGGCGCTACGTCTCCCAACGGACCACCCCCTCAGGACCCCCCCCAGGCACCCCAGCCGGCTTCGTCGACCTCGCTCTCGACGACCGCGGCCGCCCCATCCGCCTCGAACTCCGCGCGGGCGACTGGCAGGTGCGCGCAGCCGCCCTCAACGGCGTCACCTGGGTCCGCACCGACCCCACCGGCGCACACGCCACCGAAGACAACGCCCCCGCCCACGCCTTCACCGGCACATCCCCCGCCTTCCTCATCGCGACGGCCCGGCTCCTGCGCCTGACCCCCGCGTCCCCCGCGACCCGGATCCGCCTGGTCGCCTTCACGGACCCGGTCCTGGCCCCCCGCACCCTCGACCAGTCCTGGACCCTGCTGAAAAGCGAAGCACACGCCACTGACAACGGACCCCTAACCGTCGACGAATACCAGGTCACAGCCCTGGACACCGGCGAACAGCACACCGTCCACCTCACCGGCGACGTGGTCCTCGCGGCCCCCGGCATCGAACTCGAACACCTCGAAACCCCACCGTCGACCTTCACGTGAGGCCCCCGCACAGGGCTCAGGCGGGCGGTACGAACCCGGTGGCCGGAGGCGAGGACTGGCCACCGGAGCCGTCGGCGGCGCCGGGCTGGGCGGAGTGGCCGGGGGAGACGGGAGGGGCGGATGGGGCGGGAGGGGCTGGAGTACCTGGGGAGTCGTGGGAGACGGGGAAGTGGGCAGAGCCACCGGAATCAGCCGTACCGCGTGAAGTCCCAGGACCGGCGTCCCCGCCCAACGCACCCCCAGCCCCCGAGGGCGCAAACGCACCCCCAGCCCCCGCGGGCGCAATCACACCCCCACCCCCAAACGCCCGCCGCGCGTCCCGAGCCTGGCGCTCGTGCACGACGGCGGCCAGGTAGGCGGCCGGCGGAACTCCGTACGGCGCGGGCGCCCCGGTGCACTCCACCAGATCACCGGCGAGACGTTCGGCCATGGCCCAGCCCACCTGCGGATCCAGCTGCCCCATCCGCGACAGGTACTGCCGGATCGCCAGCCACAGCCCCTCGGGAACCCCGGACAGATCCAGCCCGCTGAACCGCCCCGCCAGCCAGGGCGGAGGCGGCGGCACAAAGGCGGCCTGCACCGTGGGCACCCGTTCCCGTACGACCAGCGTCCCCGCGAACACGTCCCCGAGCCGCCGCCCGCGCGCGGACACCAGCGACGCGATGCACGCGACGACCCCGAAGGTCAGCAGGATCTCGACGACCCCCACGGCCCCCCGCACCAACGCGTGCCGGAACCGGATCGGCCCCCCGTCGTCCCGCACCACCCGCAGCCCGCACGCGAGCTTCCCGAGCGACCGCCCATGGCTGAGCGTCTCCACCGCGATGGGCCCGCCGACCAGGATCAGTACGAAGCCGGCGACAGCCACGGCGGCCATGGCGGCGTCGTCCAGGGACGCCGTCGAGGCGAGGACCCCGAGGGTCACCAGGAGATAGACCGTCCACGTCACGGCCAGGTCGATCAGCACGGCGAGCGACCGGCTCGGCAGCTTCGCGGGGCGCAGCTCCAGCGCCACCGCCTCACCCGTCACAAGCTCACTCACGCCCGCCGCCCTTCCCCGCACTGCCGTAGGAGTGGCCAGTCTGCCAAGCTGAACAATCCCGCGCCGCAGTACGAGGAGCAGCCATCCGATGGACCTCGACGTCTTCGTCTCCGCCCACCGGGCCGAATGGGACCGCCTGGACGCCCTGCTGCGCCGCCGGCGCCACCTCACCGGCGCCGAGGCCGACGAACTCGTCGCCCTTTACCAGCGCACCGCCACCCACCTCTCCCTGATCCAGTCCAGCTCCCCGGACCCGCAGCTCACCGGCCGCCTGACCCACCTGGTGGCCCGCGCGCGGAGCGCCGTGACGGGCACGCGCCGCGCCTCGTGGCGGGACGTGACCCACTTCCTGACCCGCGGTTTCCCGGCGGCGGTCTACCGTTCCCGCCGCTGGTGGATCCCCACCGCCCTGCTCTCGACCGTCCTGGCCGCCGTCATCGGCTGGTGGATCGCCACCCACCCCGAGGTCCAGTCCTCGATCGCCGCTCCCGGCGTCCTCCGCGAGATGACACGTCCGGGCGGTGAGTACGAGACGTACTACTCCAGCCACCCGGCGGCCTCCTTCGCCGCCCAGGTCTGGACGAACAACGCCCAGGCAGCCGCGATGTGCCTGGTCCTGGGTGCATTCCTCTGCTTCCCGGTCATCTGGATCCTCTTCCAGAACATGCTCAACCTCGGCGTCGGCATCGGCCTGATGTCCTCGGCCGGCCGCCTCGACACCTTCCTGGGACTCGTCCTGCCACACGGCCTCCTGGAGCTGACGGCCGTCTTCGTAGCCGCCGGTACGGGCCTGCGGCTCGGCTGGACGGTCATCGACCCGGGCCCCCGCACCCGCCGCACGGCCCTGGCGGAAGAAGGCCGCTCAGCCCTGGGCATGGCCATCGGCCTGGCCCTGGTCCTGTTCGTCTCGGGAGCCATCGAAGGCTTCGTCACCCCCTCGGGCCTCCCCACCTGGGCCCGCATCGCGATCGGAGTCGGCGCCGAGCTGACGTTCCTCGCGTACGTCTACGTACTGGGCGGCAGAGCGGCCCGCGCGGGCGAGACGGGCGACGTCGACCAGCACGAACGCAGTGCGTCGGTGCCGCTCGCAGCGTGATGTGCGTTCGACCCTCCAGGCCTGCTAGTCTCCTTCTCGCCCCGGAAAAGCCGTTGACACGGCAGGAGCGGGGAGGTAGATTCGAACAGTTGCCTAGAGCTGGACAGCGTCCAGCGGCGGCAGTTAACATCTGCCTGCTTCTCGAATTTCATCGATACGAGAAGCCACCCCCGATCAATCGGAATCCGAAGCCGGTAAGTCCGGCGGAAAACTTCTGATAAAGTCGGATCAGCCGAAAGGCAAAGGCCCTCCAACGGCCACCGGAAATGAAATCCGAACCGGAAACGGAACGGAAAACGGATCTGGTAGGGTTGGAAACACGAAATACCGAAGGGAAGCGCCCGGAGGAAAGCCCCAGAGAATGTTCTGCGGGTGAGTACAAAGGAAGCGTCCGTTCCTTGAGAACTCAACAGCGTGCCAAAAGTCAACGCCAGATATGTTGATAACCCCGTCTCCAGCATCAGC